>NZ_WNHC01000001.1:1516713-1630600 GCF_009718865.1 Alcanivorax sp. VBW004 | reverse complement strand
TTGGAAGCCTCGGCCTCCTGACTGCGTCCTTGGCGTGTTGCCGTGTCCGCCGTCTCTGTGGGGGCGCATTCTAGAGATTTACGGGGGACCGTCAACACTTTTTTCATCACTTTTTTATCAAACGGTCACCTTTTAGCCGGGACGGATGAAAAACCATCAAAAACGGCCTAAAACGCTCGTTTCTTATGCGATTTAAATCCCGAACCAGCAACCTCCCGCTCCAGGAAATACGCAGCAGGGAGAGGAAAATACCATAACCCACCGCTTTTTTTTGCGCCAGCTGCCGGTTTTTTCATCACTCCTGTCGCCGCAGCCATCCTCCCCATACAAAAAAGGCGCCCTGCGGGCGCCCTTTATGTGCAACAAAAGCGGTTAATGCTTGCGCAGTTGCCACAAACTCATCAGCAAACCCACCGCCACATAGATCACCGCCACGCTCAGCAACACCAACGGCGGATCCAGAAAAACGATGGCAAAGGCAATAATGACCCCCAGCAGCATCTTGAAGGGCACGCGACCAATGTGAAATTCCTTGAATGAGTGGTATTTCACCGACGACACCATCAGCAGGCCCGCCCCCGCGACCACCACGGCCACCAGCCAGGAGATATCCGCACCTTCGATGCCACGGCTGGCCCCAAGCCACACAAGGGTCGCTACCAGCCCCGCGCCGGTGGGGCTAGGCAAACCGATGAAGAAGCGTTTGTCGGTGGTTTCCGCCTGCACGTTGAACCGCGCCAGCCGCAAGGCAGCACAGGCCACATAAATAAACGCCGCCACCCAGCCAAACTTGCCAAGCCCGGATAGCGCCCAGGCATATGCCACCAGCCCCGGCGCTACGCCGAAGGCCACACAATCGGAGAGGGAGTCGTACTCCGCCCCGAATTTGCTCTGGGTATTGGTCATGCGCGCCACGCCGCCGTCCATCCCGTCCAGGACGCCAGCAATGATGATCCCCAGAGCGGCATTCTCAAAATGCCCGTTCATGGCCGCCACGATGGCGTAAAACCCGGCGAACAGGGCCGCCGTGGTAAACAGGTTCGGCAGCAGATACACCCCCTTGTGGCGAGCGCCTGTGCGATGCTCTGCTTCCACAACCTCAAAGGTTTCCGGCGTATCCGTCGCTGTTGTCTTGTCGTTATCCTGCATGGTTATCCACCCATTAATGATGGCGCTAGTGTAACGCAGTGCCCTCAAACAAAAAACGCGGCCGAAGCCGCGTTTTTTGAAGATCAGGACAAGCGCTTAGTTCTTGCTCTTGTCTACGATCTGGTTAGCCTGGATCCACGGCATCATGCCACGCAGCTTCTCGCCCACCTGCTCGATGGGGTGCGCTGCATTGTTGCGGCGCGCGGCGGTCATGGACGGGTAGTTGTGCGCCCCTTCCGCGATGAACATTTTCGCGTATTCACCGCTCTGGATGCGCTTGAGTGCATTGCGCATGGCCGCACGGGACTCGTCGTTGATCACTTCCGGCCCGGTCACGTACTCACCGTACTCCGCATTGTTGGAGATGGAGTAGTTCATGTTGGCGATGCCGCCTTCGTACATCAGGTCAACAATCAGCTTCAGCTCGTGCAGACACTCGAAGTAGGCCATTTCCGGGGCATAGCCCGCTTCGGTCAGGGTTTCGAAGCCCGCTTTCACCAGCTCAACCGCACCACCACACAGGACTGCCTGCTCACCGAACAGGTCGGTTTCAGTCTCGTCCTTGAAGGTGGTTTCGATGATGCCGGTGCGGCCGCCGCCCACGCCACAGGCGTAGGACAGAGCCAGCTCTTTGGCGCTACCGGACGCATCCTGGAAGATCGCGATCAGGTCAGGAATACCGCCACCTTTGGCGAACTCGGTACGTACGGTATGGCCCGGCGCTTTCGGGGCGATCATGATCACGTCCAGATCGGCGCGCGGCACAATCTGGTTGTAATGGATGGCAAAACCGTGGGCGAAGGCCAGAGTTGCACCTTCTTTCAGGTTCGGCTCGATGTCGGACTTGTACAGCTGTGCCTGGAACTCGTCAGGCGTCAGCACCATTACCACGTCCGCGGCAGCAACAGCAGACGGTACGTCAGTAACGCTGAGGCCATGGGCTTCGGCTTTGGCGATGGACGTGGAGCCAGTGCGCAGACCAACGACCACATCCACACCGGAATCCTTCAGGTTGCAGGCATGGGCGTGGCCCTGGGAGCCGTAACCCAGAATGGCCACTTTCTTGCCCTGGATGATGGAAAGGTCACAATCCTTGTCGTAATACACTTGCATGCTCATAGCTCTGGCTCTTTCAAGTTAGGAGAAAAGGGTAACGGCGCGGCACGCAATACGCGCACGCCTGATGGGCCAGTACTCTAGGGCATCCGTCTTATTGCGTAAAATGATATATTTGAAACATTGCATTCCTTTTTCTGCAACAATGGAGCCACAGCACCAACCGGATACCCCATGGACACCAAACCCCTGCGCCTGTTCCTGACCTTGGCCGACACCCTGCACTTCGGACGCACCAGCTCCATGTGCCACGTCAGCCCCTCCACGCTCAGCCGCACCATTCAGCAGCTGGAGGACGAGCTGGGCGTGCCGTTGTTCTACCGGGACAACCGCAGCGTCACCCTGACCCGGGAAGGTCAACGCTTTCAGGAATACGCCCGTGACACCTTGATGCGCTGGGACGGGCTTCGTCATGCCCTGCAAGAGGACCGCCGCATTCTGCAGGGTGAGCTGAGCCTGTATTGCTCCGTTACCGCCAGCTACAGCTTTCTCTACGATCTGCTCAGCAGCTTTCGACACCAATACCCGCGTATCGAACTGAAGCTTCATACCGGCGACCCGGCCCAGGCCGTGCAACGCATCCAGCAGGGCGAAGAGGATATCGCCATTGGCGCGCGCCCCGACCACCTGCCCGCAGGCATCGCCTTTCGCCCTATCGCCCGGTCACCACTGCTGTTCATCGCCCAAGCCGGGCAAACCCAGCAGGCCGAGCGCCTCAACGGCGCGGCGAATAAGTCAGCCTGGGAAGACATCCCCATGATCCTCTCCGAGGAAGGACTGGCGCGGGACCGGGTAGATCGCTGGTTTCGTCAGCTTGGCGTCAAACCACACATCTATGCCCAGGTCAGTGGCAACGAGGCGATAGTGAGCATGGTGAGCCTGGGCTTCGGGGTGGGCGTGGTTCCCAAGATTGTGCTGGATAACAGCCCGTTGGCCGGGCGCACCCGGCAACTGGATGTACAACCCGCCCTGGCACCTTACGAGGTAGGCCTGTTTACCCAGGAGCGACGCCAGGAAGAACCGCTCATCAATGCCTTCTGGTCGCAGGTTAGTGACGCCTGACGCCGAAAGGCCCGATGCCTGACGCTTAAAACCAAAAAAAGCCGCTCCGAAGAGCGGCTTTTTCATCTGGCATACAGCGTCAGGCGTCGGGCTTTCTACAAGCTCAATACCTTTTCACCGCGGGCAATGCCGGACACGCCGGAACGGACCACTTCCAGCACCTGGGTTTCCCCAATGGCGCCGATAAAGGCATCCAGCTTGTCCGATGCACCGGTGAGCTGAATGGTGTAGACAGTACTGGTCACATCCACGATCTGGCCACGGAAAATATCCACGGACCGCTTCACCTCAGCGCGCTGAGCGCCGGTGGCCTTCACCTTGATCAGCATCAGCTCGCGCTCGATGTGCGGCCCTTCGGTGAGATCCACCAGCTTGACCACTTCGATCAGCTTGTTCAGATGCTTGGTGATCTGCTCGATTTTCAGATCATTACCGAAGGTGGTCAGCGTCAGGCGAGACAAGGTGCTGTCTTCGGTGGGCGCCACCGACAGGGTTTCGATGTTGTAACCCCGCTGGGAGAACAGACCGATTACCCGGCTCAGTGCGCCCGGCTCATTTTCCATCAGGATAGAAATAATTCGACGCATCAGGTCCGCTCCGTCTTGCTCAGCCACATATCACGCATGGAACCGTCTGCGATCTGCATCGGGTATACGTGCTCGGTGGGGTCAACATAGATATCCATGAATACCAGGCGATCTTTCAGGGCAAAGGCTTCCTCCATGGCCCCGTCCAGATCCTCAATCTTCGTGATCTTCATGCCCACATGGCCATAGGACTCAGCCAGCTTGACGAAGTCCGGCAGGGACTCCATGTAGGACTGGCTATGGCGGCCACCGTACTGCATGTCCTGCCACTGGCGAACCATGCCCAGCGCCTGGTTATTGATGTTGATGACCTTCACCGGCAAACCATACTGCAGGCAGGTGGACAGCTCCTGGATATTCATCTGAATGGAGCCTTCACCGGTCACACAGGCAACCGTTGCTTCCGGGAACGCAAACTGCACACCCATGGCCGCCGGCAGGCCGAAGCCCATGGTCCCGAGGCCACCGGAGTTGATCCAGCGACGCGGCTTGTCGTACTGATAATACTGAGCCGCAAACATCTGGTGCTGACCCACGTCGGAGGTCACATAGGCATCACCCTTGGTGGCCTTGTACAACGCCTGCACCACCTGCTGGGGCTTCATGGGGCCATCTTCGTTGGTCTCATACCGCATGCCATGCACTTTGCGCCAGCCGTCGATTTCTTCCCACCAGCGCTCCAGCGCCTTGCGGTCCGGCTCGCCGCCGTGCTCGTCCAGCGCCGCCAGCATCTCTTCCAGCACCTGTTGCACCGGGCCCACAATGGGAATGTGCGCCATGATGTTCTTGGAGATGGTCGCCGGGTCGATATCGATATGGATGATCTTGGCGCCCGGGCAGAACTTCTTGACGTTGTTGGTCACCCGGTCGTCCAGACGGGCGCCCACCGCCAGAATCACATCGGAGCTGTGCATGGTCATGTTGGCTTCGTAGGTGCCGTGCATGCCCAACATGCCCACGTTCTGACGATCGGTGCCGGGGAAGCCCCCCAGCCCCATCAGGGTATTGGTCACCGGGAAATTGAGGCGGTGAGCCAACTGGGTCAGCAGCTCGCTGCCCTCGCCCTGCACCACGCCGCCACCGGCGTAAATCACCGGGCGCTTGGCTTTCATCAGCTCGTCCAGCGCCTTGCGGATCTGGCCGGAATGGCCACGGCTGACCGGCGCGTAGGAGCGCATCTTCACTTTCTTGGGATACTCGTAAGGATTCTTGACGTTCGGCGCGGTCTGATCCTTGGGAATATCCACCAGCACCGGGCCGGGACGGCCGGTGGTGGCAATATAGAAAGCCTTCTTCATGATCTCCGGGATGTCTTTCGCGTCACGGACCATGAAGCTGTGCTTCACCACCGGACGGGACACACCAATCATGTCGGTTTCCTGGAAGGCGTCATCGCCAATCCAGTCAGAGCGAACCTGACCGGATAACACCACCATGGGAATCGAGTCCATAAAAGCGGTGGCCAGGCCGGTAATGGCGTTAGTGGCGCCCGGCCCGGAAGTCACCATGACCACGCCGGGCTTGCCGGTGGCACGGGCATAGCCGTCCGCCGCATGGGTAGCCGCCTGCTCGTGACGAACCAGAATGTGACTGACAGAGTCCTGCTGGAACAATGCATCGTAAATGTGCAGTACGGACCCTCCGGGATACCCGAAGATGTACTCCACTCCCTCGTCTTGCAGCGCACGGACCACCATTTCCGCGCCGGATAACATTTCCACGGTTGCTACCTCAAATTTGAATGCATACAACCCACTGCCACGCAGCGGGACGATGTTTATTGCTTGCTGCCTGCGGAAAGCACCGTATTTGGGTGCTCTGGGGTCCTGTCGGAGGTGGCCGACACGAACGCAGGCTGGGAAGGGCGACACGGAGGAACTGCAAACCTGAAAGGGAGTACTCCCGCTTTTAGGAATTGAGAAACCTCCGGAGGCTCCCACAGCGGGACGAGAGTGCAGTGATACTGCTGGCAGGACATCGCGGTAACGGTGCCCCGGGTCCCGGCCTCACACACGCCGGTAAGCGAATGCGGGTCCCGATCTCCGGAAAGCCATAATTTTGGCAGAAATGTGCGGCCAATCAAAGCCCTTGGTCGACTTTAGGTTGCAGAAAATCCCTTTCTCACGTCATGCTAAAGTCTGATGAATCACCCGAAATCATAAGAAGACTGACACCATGACAAAATTCAGCCTGATCCTTGGGGCCGCCCTGCTCGCCATTTCCAGCCTGAGCCCAGCGGCCAAGTTCTATAAGTGGGTGGACGACAAAGGCGTTACCCATTACGACGCCCAGCCTCCACAGGGGGCGAACGCGACCGAAGTAAACACCCGCGCCAATGCCAGCTCGGATCAGAGCGAGGCCATCGAAGCCCTTGAGGCCAAGCGCAGCGCTGTACAAAAAGCCAAAGAAGCCGCAGCAACCCAGGCCAAAGAAGAGCAACGGTTAAAAACAGAACCGGATGCCGTCGCCCAGGAGCGTTGCGAACAGCACCGCAAGAATCTGGAAACGCTGGCAAACAAACCCACCGTGCGGCGCAAGAATCCGGAGACCGGCGAGATGGAAGTGCTGGATCAGGAAGCCAGAGACAAGATGGTGGAAGACACCCGCAACGCGCTGGAAAAGTGCGAAACACGCTAAGAGCGCATCTGCCGACAGCCTCTGCACCCATAAAAAACCGCCGGCATCATCGCCGGCGATTTTTGTTTACAGACGACTTCCCTCAATTTAACGCTTGAAGGTAAACCGCTCGTCTTCCACGTCCACACGGACGGTATCGCCCTGAAGGTACTCGCCCCTCAATAGCGATTGGGCCAACGGGTTCTCCAGCTGCTGCTGGATGGCTCGCTTGAGCGGCCGCGCCCCGTAGACAGGATCGAAACCGGCATCCACCAGCTTGTCCAGCGCCTCGTTGCTGAGTGCCAGACCAATGTCCCGCTCCGCCAGTCTTTTTTGCAAAAAGCCCAGCTGAATCGACGCGATGCCCTTGAGCTGATCCTTCGCCAACGGATGAAACACCACGGTTTCATCCACCCGGTTGATAAACTCCGGCCGGAAGTGGCTACCCACCACCTCCATCACCGCGGACTTCATGGCCTCATAATCACTACCGGATTGCGCATCAGCGCCCGCCAGTTTCTGGATCAGGTCCGACCCCAGGTTCGACGTCATCACTACCACGGTATTGCGAAAGTCCACGGTGCGGCCCTGGCCATCCGTCAGGCGCCCATCATCCAGCACCTGCAGCAGAATGTTGAACACATCCGGGTGGGCTTTTTCCACTTCATCGAGCAAGACCACCGAGTAGGGCTTACGGCGCACCAGCTCAGTGAGGTAGCCGCCTTCCTCATATCCCACATAGCCCGGAGGGGCACCCACCAGCCGTGCCACGGAGTGCTTCTCCATAAACTCGGACATGTCGATACGCACCATGGCTTCTTCGGTGTCGAACAGGAAGTTGGCCAGCGCCTTGCACAGTTCCGTCTTGCCCACCCCGGTGGGACCGAGGAACAGGAAACTGCCGTTGGGCCGGTTCGGGTCCGACAAGCCGGCCCGTGAGCGGCGCACCGCATTGGCCACTGCTTCCACGGCTTCGTCCTGACCGACGACCCGGTCGTGCAGGGCCTCTTCCATGCGCAGCAGTTTGTCTTTCTCGCCTTCCAGCATTTTCGACACGGGAATACCGGTCCACTTGGCCACCACCTCGGCGATTTCCTCGTCGGTGACCTTGTTGCGCAGCAGCTGGGTTTCCGCCTGGGCCTGCTCTTCGCGGTCCTGGGCATCCTTCACTTTCTTTTCCAGCTCCGGAATCTGCCCGTACTGCAGCTCGGACATGCGACTCAGGTCGCCGGCGCGACGCGCCTGCTCCATTTCCACCCGCGCCTGCTCCAGCTCTGCCTTGTATTCCGCAGCGCCCTGCAGGGCCGCTTTTTCCGCCTGCCAGATTTCTTCCAAATCGGCATACTGTTTTTCCAGTTCGTCGATCTCTTCTTCCAGCTTCTCCAGACGCTTGCGGCTGGCATCATCTTCTTCCTTGCGCAGCGCTTCGCGTTCCATCTTTAGCTGGATCAGGCGGCGGTCCAGACGGTCCATTTCTTCCGGCATGGAATCAATTTCCATACGGATACGGCTGCCCGCCTCGTCGATCAGGTCGATGGCCTTGTCCGGCAGCTGCCGGTCGGTGATGTAGCGATGGCTCAAGCGCGCGGCCGCAATGATAGCGCCATCGGTGATATCGACGCCGTGGTGCACTTCATAGCGCTCTTTCAAGCCCCGCAGAATGGCAATGGTGTCCTCCACCGTGGGCTCATCCACCAACACCTTCTGAAAACGACGCTCCAGCGCTGCATCTTTCTCGATGTACTGGCGGTACTCGTCCAGGGTGGTAGCGCCCACGCAATGCAGCTCGCCACGGGCCAGTGCCGGCTTGAGCATATTGCCCGCATCCATGGACCCTTCGCCCTTGCCGGCACCGACCATGGTATGCAGTTCATCGATGAACAGAATGATGCGCCCTTCCTGCTTGCCCAACTCATTGAGCACCGCTTTCAGGCGTTCTTCGAATTCACCCCGGTACTTGGCTCCGGCGATCAGCGCGGCCATATCCAGAGACAGCACCTGTTTGTCTTTCAGGCCTTCTGGCACTTCACCATTAACGATACGTTGGGCCAGCCCTTCCACAATGGCCGTCTTGCCCACGCCAGGCTCACCAATCAAAACCGGATTGTTCTTGGTACGACGCTGCAATACCTGGATGGTGCGGCGGATTTCATCATCACGACCGATCACCGGGTCCAGCTTGCCGGACTCGGCCCGCTCGGTCAGGTTGACGGTGTACTTGTCCAGCGCTTCGCGCTTGTCTTCCGCATTGGGATCGTTCACCGCTTCCCCCCCGCGCACTTCGGCAATTTTTTCCGCCAGCACCTTGCGGGTCACACCGGCGTTCTTGAACAGCTTGCCCAGCTCGCCGTTATCATCACAGGCCGCCAGCAACACCACTTCCGTGGACAAATACTGGTCACCGCGTTGCTGCGCTTCCCGGTCGGCAAGGTTCAGCAGGCGGCCGGTGGCCTGGCCCATCTGCACGTCGCCATTGAAGTTATTCACGGTGGGCAGCTTGTCCACGGCCATATTCAGGGCGGTGATCACATCGGCGCTGTTGGCACCGGCTTTTTCCAGCAAGGGCCGGGCAGCACCACCCTGCTGCTGCATCAACGCCAGCATCAGATGGACCGGTTCAATGGAGCTGTTGCCTTGCCCCACGGCCAGGGATTGCGCGTCTGACAGGGCTTCCTGCAAGCGGGCGGTGAGTTTATCCATTCGCATTGTTACTCTCCTATCCGGTCGTGATCCGCACAACGCCTCCCTGACGGCAAGGCGCTCTTACCTATAGAGAAGGGATCACCGGTTATCAATCAACTGAGAGTTAAATGGGTCCGATTGGGCCAAACTCAAGAGCAATTAATAGTTAATAATGAATAATTAATAGCTACGCGTTCAGCGCTGTTGGAACGCTCAAACAATGAGGCCGCGCCCAAACTCTGGGCGCGGCCTCCTGCATTTAAGATCAATCTAAAATCCTGTCGCGCGTTATTAATTATTCATTATTAACTATTAATTATTGACCACCGCCATCCAGCCAGATCAGCGACGCAAAACGCCCTGTCTCACCTTCCTTGCGATAGGAATAAAAACGGGACAGGTCACAGGCTGTGCAGAGATCCCCACCGTGGACATCGTCGACACCGAGCTGGGCCAGCTCGATGATGGCGGCGTGAGCCACCGAGAATCGCCAGTGGTTGGGAGTAGCATCTTTCTGGAAAGCAGGCTTGAACGCAGGCCGATTCTCGGTAAAGGCACGGTAGACCTCATCCCCCACCTGATAGCACTGCCCACAAATGGCCGGACCCAACCAGGCACTCACGGGCTCACCGTTGGGCGCAATACTGGCCACGCCTTCGGCAATAATACCGGCCTGAAGGCCCCGCCAGCCGGCATGGACCGCCGCGACAGCCGTTCCATCAGTGCGGGCCAGCAACACCGGCAGGCAATCGGCGGTCAGCACCACACAGGGCCAGCGTTGCTGGTCAATCCAGACCCCATCGGCCTCGTTATCCTGGGCATCGGCGCGTATCACCTGCTTGCCATGGACCTGCCACAACCAGGCGGCAGGGTGATCCGCCTGCAGCAGTTTTTCCACATGATGACGGGCCTGCTCGACCCGCGCCGGCTGGTCACCGCAGTTCAACCCCAGATTGAACCCGTGCCAGGGCTTGGGGGAATGATCACCGGCACGGGTCGTCACGCACACCCGCACGGCCGGGTGTGGATTCCAGTCCGGGCATAGCCATTGGCTCTTGTCAGGCAGTGACATTGCTGGCTCCTTGGTCAGTCGGGGGAACACACCCCTTCCGCCACACGCAACTTGAACAGCACTCCGTGCTGAGACAGGCCGGGAGAACTGAAGTTTCCACCCATGGCATCGCCTCCGGTTCGCACTGGCGCACTGGTCGCCATGTCTGACTGGGCCACATTGCCGTGGATTCGGTGGGTGATATCCGTCACCGAAACAGCTTGCAGGCCCAGTAGCGTCTCACAGCGGCGCTGCAGATAGCCATCCAGCACCGCCCAGTCTGTTCCTTTTTCCGCGTGGTAACTTACCGCGTAGGTCTGATCGCCCAAAGGCTGATCCTGATACCCCTTGGCCCCATTCCAAGGGTGGTAGCTGCTGGCACAACCAGCCATCAGCAACGTCACACCCAGCCATCCCACGCCACCCCGAGACAACCCCATACCCTTCACCTCTTATCACTCTTCTTCTTTGATATCGTTTTCCAGTGCGGCAATCAGCCCTGTCATATCCGCCGGCAGCGGCGCTTCGAATTCACGGTATTCGCCCGTGGCCGGGTGAATCAGCCCCAACTTGCGGGCATGCAGTGCCTGGCGGGGGAACTTGTGCAGCGCCTGGCGCAGCGCTTCGGTGGCCCCGGCAGGCTGCTTGAGGCGACCACCATAGAGCGGATCCCCCACCAGCGGGTAGTTACGATACGCCATGTGAACGCGGATCTGGTGGGTGCGGCCGGTTTCCAGCTGCACCTGAATGCGGGTATGGGCCCGGTAGCGATCCAGAACACGATAGTGGGTCACCGCATTCTTGCCGCCGGTTTTCACCACTGCCTGCTTCTTGCGGTCCACCGGGTGACGCCCCATGGGTGCGTCCACCTTGCCGCCGCCAGTCATCACGCCCACAGCAATCGCCTCATATTGCCGGAACAGGCTCTTGTCCTGAAGTTGCGCCACCAGGCTCTGGTGGGCCTCCAGGGAGCGAGCCACCACCATCAATCCGGTGGTATCACGGTCCAGCCGGTGAACAATCCCCGCGCGGGGCAGGCTATTGAGCCGTTCATCAAGGTGCAGCAGACCGTTCAGCAAAGTGCCATCTGCGTGCCCCGCCGCCGGGTGGACCACCAGCCCGGTGGGCTTGTTGATCACGATCAGGTCGTCATCCTGGTATACCACGTCCAGATCAATGGATTGGGGCTGATCATCCAGCTCCGGCTCAATTTCCACTTCCAGCGTCAGCGATTCATTACCGGTCAGCTTCTCTTTGGGCTTGGTCTTGGCTCCGTTGACCGTCAGCACGCCATTCTTGATCCAGGTCTGCAGGCGAGACCGGGAAAAGCCGTCAAACAGCTCTGCCGCCACCTGGTCTACCCGCTGCCCGGCGTGCTCCGGCTTCACCTGTTCGGTGCGCTGAATTTTTTCGCCGCCAAGATGTCCCATATAAAAGGTTCCTCAACCTGTGCTTAAATACCGAATTCGCGAATTGTAACCCGTTCAACGAGGAAAGAATGCCACGACTTTTATGGCCACTACTGTGTGTACTGATTCTGGCCGGCTGCGCCGGCAACCCGGAGGATCGCCCGGAACTCACCGAGGCCGATCAATATCGGGAGGCCAGCGAGTCCATTGAATCGAAAAACTACCTGACGGCCATCGACCAGCTCAAGGAGCTGGAGGCGCGCTTTCCGTATGGGGACTATGCCGAACAGTCTGCGCTGGACCTGATCTACGCCCAGTACAAGTCCGTGGACTACCCGGCCACCGTGGTAGCCGCGCAACGCTTCATGCGCAACTACCCCGCGCATCCACGCATGGACTATGCCCTCTACATGCGCGGGCTGGCCAACTTCAACATGGAGAAAGGCCTGTTTGACAACATGGTCACCTCCGATCGCTCCAGCAAGGACATGGATGCTGCGAAAGACGCCTTCCGCGATTTCGAGCGACTGGTTGCCCGCTTCCCGGACAGCGAATACTCCCCCGACGCCCGCGCTCGCATGGTCCACATCCGCAACCAGCTTGCCCGTCAGGAGCTGCACGTAGCCCGTTACTACGCTCGCCGTGGCGCCATTGTTGCCTCCATAAACCGGGCACAATACGTGGTTAAACACTACCAGCAGACCCCGGCGGTGGAAGAAGGCCTGGCCATTATGACCAAAGGCTACCAGCGGCTGGAGCTGCCCGAGCAGGCAGAGAAAAGCCGCGCCGTGCTGGCCCTGAACTGGCCAGACAGCGCCTTTCTGGATGACGACAAGCAAGTGGATCTGGCCTGGTGGCCGGATGAAGATGAAGGTCTACTCAGCCTGCTGACGTTTGATTTGCTTTAAGAGACGCCGCACGCTTCACGCCACAAGCATCACGCTAAAGAGCCCGCAACTGCGGGCTCTTTTTGTTTTACGTGTAAGCGTGTGGCGTTAAGCGTGCAGCGTCTCTTGCTAATCCCCCGGTCGCCAACCGTTGGTAATCGGATACCGCCGGTCCTTGCCGAAGGCGCGGCGGCTGACGCGGGGGCCGACGGCCGCCTGGCGTCGCTTGTACTCATTGCGGTCGGTGAGCTTCACCACCCGGTAGACCGTGTCGCGGTCAAACCCATCACGGATCACCGCTTCCGCGCTCATGTCCTGCTCCACGTAACGCTCCAGAATCGCGTCCAGCTCGTCGTAATCGGGCAGCGAATCACTGTCCACCTGATCCGGGGCCAGCTCGGCGGACGGCGGACGGGTGATTACCCGGTCCGGAATGATTTCGGCCCCGGCCTGCTGGTTACGCCAGCGGCACAGGTTAAACACGGAGGTTTTGAAAACATCCTTGAGCACCGAGAAGCCCCCGGCCATGTCGCCGTACAGGGTGGCGTACCCCACGGCCATTTCGCTCTTGTTGCCGGTGGTCAGTACCACGGAGCCATTTTTATTGGAAAGCGCCATCAACAACACCCCCCGACAACGGGCCTGGAGATTCTCTTCAGTGGTATCCCGGGCCGTGCCGGAAAATGACTCACTGAGGATATCCATAAAGCCATTGAACGCGGCCTCGATGGGCAACACACGATAATGGACACGCAAAGTACGCGCTTGCTTCTCGGCATCTTCCAGGCTCATGGCAGAGGTGTACTGGAACGGCATCATCACCGCCTCTACCCGTTCCGGGCCGAGGGCATCCACCGCCACCGCCAGCGTCAGGGCAGAGTCGATACCACCGGATAGCCCCAATAGCGCGCCCTTGAAACCATTCTTGTTCACATAATCGCGCGTCGCCAACACCAGCGCCTGGTACATGCCCTCTTCCGGGCCTGGCAATGGCAGCTCCTCCCCGCGGGGCTCACAGTGCCCGCCCTGGCATTGCAGATCCACCGGCACCAGCGCTTCAGTAAAACTGGCGGCCTGCACGCAACGACTCCCCTTGCTATCACAGACAAAGGAGGCCCCATCAAAGACCAGCTCATCCTGCCCCCCCACCAGGTTGCAATACAGCACCGGCAACCCGGTTTCCCGGCAACGGGCCTGCACCTGGGCAAAACGCTCATCCGCTTTGTTGGCCCGATAAGGGGACGCATTCAGATTCAGCACCAAGTCCGCATCCGCCTGCTGCAATTGGGCTGCCGGGCCATCGTGCCAGATGTCTTCACAGATGGTGATGCCCAGCGTCCAGCCCTCGATATCAAAGGTGCAGATATCCGTGCCCGGCTGAAAATAGCGCTTTTCATCAAATACCCGGTAATTGGGCAGATGCTGCTTGAAATACTCATGACGGGGGCCGGACTCACCGGGAAACACCACGCCGGCCGTATTACGGCGATGTCCATTGCGCACCGCCGGATAGCCCAGCACCACGGGTACCGAAATCGCCGCGCCAATGTCGGCCAGCGCCGCATCAACCCGGCTGTTCAGGCTGGGACGCAACAACAGGTCTTCCGGCGGGTAACCGGTGAGCATCAGCTCCGGGAACAATACAAGGTCCGCGCCTAGCAGTCGGCGCGCTTCGTCTGCAGCGGCAATAACGCGCTGGGCGTTCCCTTCGATATCGCCCACCAGCGCGTTCTGCTGGGCCATAATAATTCGCATGATCAACCGGCCTTTCCTCAAGTGAGCGCTGATTGTACTCTTTAGCCGGCAATCGATGAATGCGCTAAAAACACAGAACACCACAGCAGCTGACAAAAACACCAACCCGAGGGGAGCTCCATGGGCCTGATTCGCCTGATTATTATCGCCGCGTTGATCTATCTGGCCTGGCGGGTCATAAAACGATTGCTGGCCCAGGCCCGGCCCGCAGAATCCGACAATAACGCCGGCAACCCGCAGATCATGGTCAAATGCGCGCAATGCGGCGTCCACGTTCCCACCCCCGAAGCCTTCAGCCACAACGGCCAACACTTCTGCAGCCAGGACCATCAGCGTCAATATCTGGAACACCATGACCGCTAGCCAGGGCTGGACACCGGCACGCATTTATAATGTCTATCGCATTGCCATTGCCTGTGTGCTTCTGCTGCTGCACTACGGACCGGACAAGGCACTGCTCGGCACCCATTTTCCGGCCCTTTTCGAAACCACACTTTTTCTTTACCTGGGCCTGACACTGGCCTCTGCCACCCTGGACAACCGCCGGCACCAGCGGGCTTTCCCTACCTGGGCACAACCGGCGGCGTTAATCAGTGATCTGGGGATGCTGACGCTGGTCGTGCACTCCAATGGCGGGCTGGAAGGTGGCCTGGCGGTGCTTTTGCTGGTGACCGTTGCCGCCGGCAATATTCTGTTGCGCGGTCGACAGGGCTTTCTTATTGCAGCACTGGCGACCCTGTCCGCCATGTTCGAGCAATTCTATTTTTCCATCCATGCACAATTATCGTCCCCGTTCGCCCTGACCGAATCTGGCCTGCTCGGCATCGCGTTCTTCATGGTATCGCTGATCATCCAACAGATTGCCCAGCGCCTGGAACAAACCGAAAGAATCACCAAACAACAACAGGTCGCCATTGAACGTCTGGAAGCACTGAACCAACAAATTGTGCAACGCATGCGCACCGGCATTCTGGTTTTCGACGACACCTTCCATGTCCTCATGTCCAACCAGTCCGCCAACAACCTGTTTGACAACCCGATGCTGGGCAAACACTTGCCCAACTCCCTGACCAGCCGCTTTCAGCGCTGGCAAGACAACCCGCTTCTGCCCTTGCCCACCCTGCGCGTCTCGGAACAATCCCCCGTACTGAGCCCACGGTTCGCACAGCTGGACACCGGTCACGAAAGCCTGACCTTATTATTTCTGGAAAATACTGCACAAGTCGCGCAGGAAGCCCAGCAAATGAACCTGGCATCGCTAGGCCGGTTGTCTGCCACCCTGGCCCACGAAATCCGCAACCCGCTCAGTGCCATCAACCATGCCACGGACCTTTTGCTGGACGACGAACCCAGCCCGGAAGATCAACACCTGCTGCAAATCATCCGCAACCATGTGACCCGGGTTAACGGCATCATCCATGACGTCCTTGACCTGTCACGACGCCCCAAGGGCCAAGCCGAACGTTTCACCTTGACGGCACTGATTCAGGAAGTGACTGCGCAATGGGAAATGAAAGACGCCACGGGCAGCTTCAGCCTGCATTGTCAGCCCGACGTGGAAGTCCGTTTTGATCGCAACCAGCTTCTTCAGGTTCTGGACAACCTGATCGGCAATGCGCTTCGCCATGGTGGCACCCCCTGCACTGTCACACTGCGGTGCGGCCACCACGACCGTACCGGCCTGCCCTGGCTAAAAGTTCAGGATAATGGCCAGGGCATCAGTGAAGAGGCCATGAATTATCTCTTCGAACCCTTTTACACCACCGCCAAAGACGGCAACGGGCTGGGCCTTTATCTGTGCCGGGAATTGTGCCATGCCAACCAGGCCACACTGGACCTTGAGGAAACCCCGAAAGGCGCCAGCTTTGTGATAACCTTTGCTCACCCGCACCGACAATTTCAATAACAGAATCGCCTATGAGTGCAGATACCCCCCACGTACTGGTTGTTGACGACGAAGCTGACCTGCGCGAACTGCTGGTCATCACACTCGGACGCATGAAGCTTCAGGCCACCGCAGCCGACTCCCTGTCTGCCGCCAGGCAGCAGCTCAAAGACGCGCATTACGACCTCTGCCTGACCGACATGAATCTGGGCGATGGCACAGGCCTGGAACTTCTCCAATTCATCTCACAACACTGCCCAACCATGCCCACCGCCGTCATCACTGCCTACGGCAGCATGGAAACCGCCACCGATGCGATGAAATACGGCGCCTATGATTTCATTGCCAAGCCTGTGGCACTGGACCGGTTACGGCAGCTGATCGAAGACGGCCTGGGCATCAGCGAAGTCGAAGAACACCATGAGGAAGAAGACAATCTGATTGGTGACGCACCCAGCATGGTGGCGCTGAAAGCCCAGGTTCGAAAGCTGGCCCGCAGCCAGGCTCCCATCTATATCAGCGGCGAGTCAGGCAGTGGTAAAGAACGTATTGCGCGGCTGATTCATACTCTCGGCCCACGCCGGGAAAAACCGTTTGTCGCAGTCAACTGCGGCGCCATTCCGTCAGAGTTGATGGAAAGCGAATTCTTCGGCCACCGCAAAGGCGCGTTCACTGGTGCCGTGGAAGACCGAAAGGGGCTGTTCCGCGAAGCCGACGGCGGCACCCTGTTTCTGGATGAAGTGGCCGACTTGCCACTGCATATGCAGGTCAAGCTACTGCGCGCCATTCAGGAAAAATCCGTGCGCCCGGTAGGCGAAGCCAAGGAATTCCAGGTCAACCTGCGCATTCTCTGCGCGACCCACAAGAACCTGGAAGATGAAATGGAAGAGGGGCGCTTTCGCCAGGATCTCTTCTACCGACTGAATGTTATCGAAGCGCATGTGCCGCCGCTGCGCGACCGACGTGAAGATATTCCCAAACTGGTTCAGCATATTCTCAACCGGCTCAGTCAGGCCTGGGACATACCACCACCCAGCGTCAGCTCTGACGCGGTGAACGCCATAGAAAATTACTCCTTTCCCGGCAATGTCAGGGAACTGGAAAATACGCTGGAGCGGGCGCTAACCCTGTGCGACGGCAACACCATTCTGCCAGAGCACCTGCGCCTGGCATCAGGCCGTTCGACCGCGGCTGCCCCCCGCCATAACGCCCAGGCATCGACAACGACACCATCAACGAGACCTGGCGACCAGCCTCTGGAAGACTTTCTGCAAGATATTGAAAAGCAGGAAATTCTCAAGGCGTTGGACGCCACCCACTGGAACCGCACCGCTGCCGCCAAAAAACTCGGCATGACCTTTCGCTCTTTGCGTTACCGGCTGAAAAAGCTGGAGCTGGACCGGGACGATGGCGAGACAGAAGATAACGAATAAGGCTCGGGATCCGTAAAGGGCGGCTCACCGACTATCAGCTGGGCAAGCAGTTCTGCACTGGCCGGTGCTGACACCAGCCCATTGCGATAATGCCCCACCGCGGCAAATATACCGTTGGTACCGGGCACCGGGCCAATGAACGGAATATCCCGATCACAACCTGGCCGCACTCCTGCCCAGTGAAAAGCCGGCGAGCAGGATGCCAACGCCGGCCATAACGACGCCGCCAACCGCTCCAACTGATAACGCCCGGCAACCGTGGGATAGGTGGTATTGTCCCCTTTCCTCAGCGTTGACCCTACCAGCACGGAACCATCCTGCCGGGGGATCAAATACCCTTTCTCCGTCAACATAACCGCAGGCACCTGGCCGGGCTTCATACGAAACAGAAGCATCTCCCCTTTTGCAGGAAAGAGCGGCATCGCCATCCCCATCGGTAACAAAAGCTGCCCCGCCATATGCCCGGCACTGACAACAACCGTATCGCCTTGCCATTTCCTTCCATCAGCAGCCAGAACCTCTGCCCCCACCCTGGTGGGCAGCACCCGGCTGACCATTGCTGATTGAAAACGAACCCCCAACCGCTGCAAATGCGCACGCAGCACTTTCAACAGACCAGGGTTACGAATATTGCCCAGTGACGGGAACAACAGCCCCGCCCCGGCAGCAGACTCTGGCATCCGCTCACTGGCAGACACTGACTGTACAGGGATTTGCCAGCGCTCAGCCCACTGGCGGGCACGAACAGCGTCATCGCCGGACGTTTCCACCCACAGACCGCCACTATGCAGCAGCGCCTCGCAACCCGGAATGCGAGCGGCATCGCACTCACCCAGTATCTGTTGATAGCGGGCAAACGCATCCACGGACAGACGCGTCATGGCATCGGAATAACGCCAGGCATACAACGGAGAAAGAATGCCGCCACCCGCCCAGGAAGCCGGGGGGCATTGAGCCGGGGCATCAATAATCGTCACCGCTCTTCCGCGCCGTGTAAGCTCAAGCGCACCAAGAAGGCCGACAATTCCACCACCTACAACGAGTACATCAGACATGGCAATACGGGGAAACGGAAGACACTAAGGGTGGCAACAATAGCATAACCACCAGGCGCATTCTTCCGTAGGCTTCCATAACAGTGTCACAGGAGCCACGCCGATGCCCCGTTTTCGATGCCAACAGCAGCAAGGATTTACACTGATTGAATTATTAGTGGGCCTCTCCATAGCCGGCATTCTTCTTGTCTGCGTCTCACATGCCTGGAACGACCTCCTTCCTCGTTACCAGGTGCGCACGGCCACAATGACATTACACAGCCTGATCCGGCAGGCCCGTGCCGGCGCGATCACCGACGGCAATCGCATGCTCTGCGACGGACAGACGGGATGCAGAAAGTTCGAGAAAACGCAGAAGGTATGGATGGGATTTGATCAAAATGAAGATGGGGCACTAAGTGCGTCTGAAATTATTGAGCACTACCAACTTCCAGGAGCGACCCGGCTGGTCTGGAAGCGATTCAAAGGAGATGCACTCGTATTCCACAACCGAGGCAACAGCCACTTCCAGAACGGCAGCTTCTATCTATGCAACAACGTCGCGGCGAGAAGAATTGTCATGAACTGGATTGGCCGCCCCAGAGTGGAAACGGCCAAACCAGAAGACTGCAATTAGTGTTCTTTCCAGGAATCATCCGTGCCAATAGTGCAACCAGAGACTTTCATGCATGTTTGCCCCTCACTATTGAGCTTCAGCACTTCCGTCCCTGTCATTAAGCCCGTTTTTGGCGTCGTGGTAATTTCATACTGCTGGCTTCCGGTCCCTGTCACTGAGATGGCTGTAGTGAAATAGTCACTATTGGCAAGCACTGGCGACAGCTCCGACAATTTAGTATTGGCGTCTTTATAGGAGAAATTCTTGGCGCGGTAACGCTCCAGCGCTCCGGACAAGGCCATCATCTCACCCTGCGCTTCCGCCTGCCGGGTATCCTGCACATAGCGGGTATAACTGGGGTAACCGACAGCGGCCAGAATGGCCACTATCACTACCACAATCATCAGCTCTATCAGGGTGAAGCCAGACTCACTTGACTTCCCTTGTAAGTTCATCAGCTGATTCCATTTCATTTTGCCGCCTTGAATTCGTTGGCCTGGGTTTTATCCATTTGATACCAACGCCGCTTGCGAAGGTGGCTGTACCCCATATCCTGTTCGCCAACCACCTCCGTACCGACGACAACATCGATGTTACCCTCACCGTCCGTAACAAGAACAGGAGAAGGGGGAGGCGTAGTTTGGTCCATGTCCTCTCTGCGTGAATTAGGCACAGTACCGTCATTATTCGTAGCAGGCTTCGACGTCACTATATCCACGGTATGCAGGAAAGACCGACCATAGCTGACTGCACATGGATTATCGTCCAGATCCTCCCCTTTCGGTGAATAGGTCGAAAAGCGCAACACGCCATCAAAAACAACGGGCGAAGACATGGATTTTTCACCCTCTTCAAGATAGTAATACCACCCCATATCTTTAGGATCCGCTTCACCACTGGAGACATTAGTCATCTCCGCCAAGCTTACATCCTTAGGTGCCGTTACTGTTTTCGCCAGTGCCGTCTTGTCTTTCACAACAAAAATACCATCTTGTGTTTTCTCATCCAGCGGATGGGAGCGATAACCAGACGCAGCAGCCACATAGAGCACCTTCTGCCCACCTTCATTAAGGTAAACCACCGACGGGGCATCGTAAAAACGTCGATTCGTGGAAGCAGAAGAGCCACCTAGGCTAGCAAGGCGATGAACCGAATTCTTCAACGCACCGGACTGATCAATATCAACCCGGAATAACTGCCCCCCAAGGTCCCCGAAGTAAAGAAAGTCTGCAACGCCATCAAACTCTTTATCGACAACGGAAATTCCGCCCGGCACAGACCACTTCAAGTTGGTATTGTCTGAGCCTGTGGCAGACCAAAGTAAATCACCACTCTCAGCATCAACTATGTAAATCGCATTTCCCATGGAATCACCCGACACTCGACCCATTCCCTGACGATTGTCATGCCCGGAAGGATCATAGCCACCACCAAAGATGAGAACAGGCTTTTTGCCCTCCCCAAACGGGATTTGCGTCAATGTGGGTGTTGACCAGGTTTGGCCGAGATCATCAAACTTCCCCTGACCGCCCTCAATCACGGGGAATTTCATTTTGGGGCTGCTAAGCGACGTAACGTCAAGCGCATAATAATTACGCCCACCGCGACGCATTCCGCCATAGATATATACAGCATCAGGCTTATCCGTCACTGAATCGCCAGGCTTACGCCATGAAATCCAGCTTCCATCCAGCCTGTAACTTTGTCGAGTATTGTCGCCATTCAAGCCAAGCGTATGCGTAGTCACCTCATCCGCCCGACTAAGAAACTCATGAGGCATAAAGGCAAACTTCTCAGATCCATCAGAGACATCAATCGCGTGAAGCATGCCCGCATTATTCGAAACAAATACAATATTGTTCTCACTATTACCCCCATAGTTTACCATCAGCGGAACACTATGGAGAGGATCGCCCCAAACAACCTTAAGCTTATCTATCAACAATGCGAGATCGGCATCTGTTGCTGTTGATTCAAGCCCAAAATCAGTTTTCCCTAAATAGCCAGTTGTACCGACCTTATCCCAGTCCAGCTTACTCAGGCTTGTGTTGGTATTAGAGGTACTATAGAAAAGCGTTCGGTCGCTCACCTCATCACGCGCACCACCAACCTTGGCATCGTAACCATCGACCTCAGAACTCCAAAAACTCTGGGCAGAGTTTTTAAAATACCCCGTATTCTCACTAACAGCGGATCCGTTTTGGCCTTTAATTACACCATCTTCAAGCTGATAGCGCTTCAAATTCCCTTCCCAAAAGCTGCTACTGGTGGGCTCGAATACGGAATAATACAATTGATCCAAGTGTTGAAACCGATTCATCTGATTAATCGCAACACCGGGAGAGGAAATAGACCGAGAATTCTCGTCAATCAAATCCAATTCATCAATAAACGCCTGAGCCAACTGCTCTGCTGATTCAGCATTGTATGTCTGTCCACCACCAGCCTTGGACACGCCTTCCATATCGTCTTTATAATTCCCCATGTAGAGACCGATATTAGAAGTAATGACCTTTCTCTTCATCGCATTTGAATCACTATTCAGGTAGCTGGCTGTCTTCTCCTGGCAGGTATAACTACTCGATATACTGCCGGTTGCCGAGGAACACAAAGAGGAAGGAAGCTTATCCGAGTTTTTACTTGGCGCGCCATCCGTCATAACGATGACATAATTGGATTCGCACTGGTTTTTCATATTCATAGGTGAGACATATTTTCCATCTTCAACGATGGGCGCAGGATCAGCACAATATTCTTCCATAATTTCCTTCGTGCCAAATTCAAGCTCGTAATATCTAGGATTCCAAAAAGGCCCCTCCCGATCACAATTATTATTATTGGCATTGCAGTAATTTACTTCTTTCCTACTGATAACATTATTATAATCCGGCACGGTAATCGGTCTCTGAGCATAGCCCAGACAAACAGAATTCTGACTGTAACCCCCGTTTCCATTTTCACCATAAATAGGAGACTGCCCCATCATATAACGGCGCATTTCATAGTAAGCTTCAGAAGTCGGAGTTCCCCCAGTGGGATCACTTGAGTATTTATACGTGCTGGCCACAGCCTCTTTGAGAACTTTCTTTGTCTTATTGTCGACATCAACAACAGGCACCATGACATGGCCACCATCAGTCTCATCACGACGAAAACGGCTAACGCCAATGCGAACACCATTTGGCACATTATCGATCATTGTATTAAATGCATTAATCAGCATCACAATGCGGCGGTTATTCTCTTTATTACACCATTTGGGACCGTTATTACCAAACTCTAAATTTGATTTACAGTATCTCATGCTGCCAGACGTATCTAAAAGAATCATCACGTTAGCCGCAGGCACATTTTCACTATTGTCTGCCGTCGCTCTGGAAAAGAAAATTTCCGTATCATCTGCATAAAGGCTGACCGGAGACAAGCAGACCACCAGTATTAAAAGTAGCGTATTTCGTATTCTGTTCATGACTCCCCCTTATTCGATTTCCGAACCTGGTTTGAGGCCGCGCTTTAACGCTTCCTGAAAATGATGATTATCAAGATTAAAACTTTTCATATCGCTCTCACCAAGCATCGCGACCTTATATTCCACATATACTGCGCCGCCTCCAGAGGTGCTAATCTGCGATCCTGGAACAGGCTCATATCCATTAAGCTTACTGACCGAAGATGACTGTAGTAACTGGCGCGAATCGAGGTAATCGCCCTCAACGCATGCCCCTTCTTTATTTTTGTCCGAACTGGAGACGCAACGTTGCAGCACAGCCCCGCCCCCCATTGAGGCATATAAATCCTCACCGCTCATGGCATTCAGCTCGGAATACACTTTTATTAACGCTGTTTCCGCCGCCTCAAAAGTCATTGCATCTGCCTGGGTGCCCGTAGCCACCTTCGCCGAGAACACGCTGGACTTCATTGCTGACACCCCAAGCAGGGAAACCACCACCAGAATTAGTAATGCAACTACCAAGGCAGCGCCTTGCTGGCTTCGCAATGTCGCAATATTGGTATTCATACGGCATCCCACTTGTAGTTACGCATTTTGACTGTAGACATAAATACACGACGAACAGAACGATCTTCCGGTTCGTCCACTGTCTTGGTCAGCACATAAAATTTCCGTTTTCCATCACTTTGCGGCAGAGAATTACTCTCCTCTTTGAGCAAAAGAGAAAATCGAACGGCGATGACAGGAGAGGTACCCTGAGAGCCAGCCTCAACATAGCGACTAACATTGGCGTAGCCATCCGTGTTTTCATCTATGCCGTACAGCACCTCAAATGCCTCAACGTCATCAAGCAGCACCACACCATTACCTCCAGTCAGATTGCCCTGACAGACAAGCTCGGCATCGCTGTTCACAAAATACGTATTCACCACTTCTGTCAGGCCACTGGCCACTGAGCCTTCACAATCCGACGTGCCATGGTAGCCCAGCGTGAGACGATCATAATCGTTCCCATTTGCCGAGCCTGGCACTGCCCCCCCCCAAGCCGCAAATCGAACCCCTTTCTCATCAGGTAATGCAGCAAGCCCATCTCTTTCAAGGCCAGCCCGGCGTAGATCAGCCACAAGGAAACGCACGAAAAGTTGCCCATTTTCCTGAACGCGGGACAACGTCTGCTGCAAGGCAAACGATTGCTGGTTAGCAAGAAATAACTGCAAGGCAGCCCCGGTTATCAGCAGCCCGAGAAGCATTGCCACCATCAGCTCAACAAGGCTAAACCCTTTGCTTTTTCTCATCGCGCCACCTCCAGCACCACGCAAGACGTCCCTTCATCCATGTTAACTCCAGCGTTTGTCATGCAGTCATCTGGCGCATCATCGTTCCAGCTAATGACGACACAGCTGATCCCGGTAGCATGCTTGCATTCGTCTACAGCAATCATTCCCGCCGGCAACCGATTCGCCGCCTGCCACGCCAGCATGCTGATATCCCAGGAAGCGAGGTCATCAGCACTACAGGACTTGGTAATGCAATCATTCAGCTTCGCCGGCTTTTCCCTAGGAGTCGCGCTCTCATCTGGCCATTCATCAACATTGGTGTACGTCGCCATTGCTGTTTCGTTGGCCAGAAAGCGCTCCAGCGCATCCTGCCCCAGCAAGGTTGCCTGTGCGCGGTTGTTGGCATCTTCTGCCGCTTTCAGCGCGGTAAGCTGCATGCCCGCATAGCCAAGCACGCCAATTGCCAGCACTAGCAAAGCAATCAGCACCTCGATAAGGCCTACACCCCGTTGCGGTTTTCTTGAGATTTTCATCAGCTACAACTCTTCACTTCGTTGGTGATCTTGCCAAAGGGCGACACCGTGATTGTCCTTCCTTCCTCTCCGCTGCGGTCATCGCATAGAGAGAACTCCGCCTCACCCGCGCTCGACAGACCATTGCTGCGAAATTCAATTTTGCTCAGGCCGTCTTCAGAAACAATTTTCCCGCTACCGGTTGGCGAAAATTCCTGGTCTTTCTCTGTGATGACCGATGCTGGATACTCAATCTTCCAGCCAGCGCCCCAGTTATTACCCGAAATAGGTTTAAGGGTTACAGAAGTTCGTAGATTGATTGCCTGAATGCGTGCCGTGTTCACCGCTGTAATAAAATCTGCGGCGGTAGAGCGGAGTGCATTTCTTTCCTGAAAGCCAGTAAACGCTGGCACGGCAATCGTCAAAAGAACGCCCGCCACAGCAATACCGATCATCAACTCGATGACAGTAAAGCCAAACTGATTGCGGCTTTTAAATCCTGTTTTCATCCCTGCCCCGGCCTATCGGTTTTTGTACGTGGTATCACTCTAGCAAGGCCGGATATGCCTTCAATTGAATGGAGACCAGCGGAGCCTTGCTGTCGCCGAACGGTATAAGCTGCTGAAAAATAATGATTTTTGGTACTTTAGTGTGTGAGAGGGCTCACACTTTAATCGTAGACTGGCGCATTTTTTTGCCTAACCTAAAGAACCAGATCTTAACGCGGGGGATGAACGGTCAAACAAGCGGGACAGGCGCTACGGGCGTAGCGCCTTGGGCATGGAGAAGCGGATGTTTTCTTCACGGCCAGGGATTTCTTCGGCGTCTTCGCCTCCCAGGCCTTTGAGGGTGGCGATGACTTGCTGCACCAGGTCTTCAGGCGCGCTGGCGCCGGCGGTGACACCGACAGTGGTTTTCCCTTTCAGCCAGTCCGCATCAATCTGCGACGGCTCGTCAATCAGGTAGGCATCCGCACCACAGCGTTCGGCCAGCTCACGCAGCCGATTGGAGTTGGAGCTGTTTACCGAACCGACCACCAGCACCAGACCACACTCCAGCGCCAGCTGGCGTACGGCATCCTGGCGGTTGGTGGTGGCATAGCAGATATCTTCGCGCTTGGGACCAAGAATGGCCGGAAAGCGCTGGCGCAAGGCATCAATGACTCTGGCGGTATCGTCCACACTCAGGGTGGTCTGGGTCACGAAGGCCAGTTTGCTCTCATCGCGCACCGTCAGGCTCGCCACGTCGGCTTCGTCTTCCACCAGATAAATGTCACCGCCATAGGATTTGTCGTATTGCCCCATGGTGCCTTCCACTTCCGGATGGCCGGCATGACCAATCAGGATACTTTCGCGGCCTTCCCGGGCATACCGAATGACTTCCATATGCACCTTGGTGACCAGCGGGCAGGTCGCATCGAAAACCTGCAGCTGGCGCCGCTCGGCCTCATCCTGCACCGCTTTGGAGACACCGTGGGCGCTGAAGATAACAATGGCGTCGTCCGGCACTTCGTGCAGCTCTTCCACAAACACCGCGCCGCGCTGACGCAGGTCCTCCACCACATAGCGGTTATGCACCACTTCGTGACGGACATGAATCGGTGGCCCGAACACTTCCAGAGCGCGGTTGACGATGTCGATGGCACGATCCACGCCAGCACAGAAGCCACGGGGATTAGCGAGACGAATTTCCATAATTCAGCTGATAGTTGACTGTGGATAATGGACAGCGGAAAGCCAGAAACATTCCTCCTGCCCGCTGTTTGAACGCCTACCCATGAACGTTCCTCTCTTCACCGGCGGCTGTCCACCGTCAACGGTCAATTGAGGGTTACAGGCTGCTCGGGGGCGTGACGTTCGATACCGATGATCTCCACTTCAAAGGTGAGATCCCGCCCTGCCAGCGGGTGATTGAAGTCCACCATCACCCACTCATCGTCCGCCTTGGCGATCACGCCTGGCAGCTCGGCACCGGCCGCATCGGCGAAACTCAGCACCATGCCGGGCTCCAGGGAATCGTGCTCGGCAAAGGTGTCGCGGGTGAAATGCTGCACATTCTGCTCGTTGTACTCCCCGAACGCCTTGGCGGCTTCCAGGAAAACGCTGCGACGATCACCGGCCTTGAGACCACGAATGGCATTTTCAAAGCCCGGCAGCAGGGACTCATCCCCCCACACAAAAGAGGCGGGCTCACCATCGAAGGTGGAATCCAGGTCCGTGCCGTCCATCAGTCGCACGGCAAAATGCAGGGTAATCCGGGTCTCCGGGCCTGCGCGCAGTAACTCAGTCATTGTCTTTGGGCTCCTTTCTGGCTCCCAGCAGCATATCCAGCAGAATCAATCCGGCGCCGATAGTGATGGCGGTGTCAGCAATATTAAAGGCCGGAAAATGATAATCGCCCCAGTAAAAGTCGAGGAAATCCACCACATGCCCCAGCACCAATCGATCGTAGAAATTGCCCAGGGCTCCGGCAAGAATCAGCGACAGGGCTACCCCTTGCAGTTTCTCGGCAGCGGTAAGCCGGGCCAGCCAAATCAGAATCATCACCGAGGCGCCCACCGCAATAGCCGTAAAGAACCAACGCTGCCAGCCGCCAGCATCAGCCAGAAAACTGAATGCGGCGCCGCTGTTATAGGCCAGGGTCAGATTGAAGTGCGGAAACACTTCCAGCCGTTCATACAGGGAAAACACCGCGACCACTTCATGCTTGGTCCATTGGTCCAGCGCGACAATCAGCGCCGTCAGCCACAACCAGGACAATTGCCCAGGCAGCCATTTTTTTGCACTGTCCAGCGCTTGGCGTCCGGCATTCGGCGTATTATCAGGCATAGTGTCGAACCTCACCGTCACCATCCACATTGGTGATACAGCGCCCACACAATTCCGGGTGTTCAGCGTGGCTGCCCACATCCGGCTGGTGATGCCAGCAACGAGCACACTTGCTGTGATCCGAGGCCAGCACCTGTACTTTCAATCCCGCCACAGCAGTGTCTTCCAGTTCCGCCGGCGCTTCCGCCAGTGGCTTGAGCACAGCGGCAGAAGTAATGGTGACAAAACGCAATTCATCACCCAGGCGCTGCAACAACGCATCCTGTTCGGCGTCCACAAACAGCACGACCTCGGCACTCAGGCTACCCTTGATCAACTTGGCAGCACGAGCCCCTTCGATAGCCTTGTTCACTGCCTGCTTGGCGTCCTGCACCTTGTCCCAGAACGCCCGGCCCATATCGGCATCGTCGGCCAGCGCAAACAGGCCGTCGTACCATTCGGTCAGGAACACGGAATCGAGCCGCTCGCCAGGCAGGTTCTCGTAGATTTCCTCGGCGGTGAAGCTGAGCACCGGCGCCATCCAGCGCACCAGCGCCTGGGCGATATGGTACAAAGCCGTCTGACAGGAGCGCCGTGCCACGGAATCGGCCTGGGTGGTGTACTGGCGATCCTTGATGATATCGAGGTAAAAACCGCCCAAATCCAGTGCGCAGAAGTTATGCAGCTTCTGGTAAACCTGATGGAAGTGATAGCCGTCGTACAGGTCTTTGATCTCGCCCTGCACTTGCAGCGCCCGATCCACAATGTAACGGTCCAGCGCCAGCATTTGCTCCGGCTGCAGCGCATCCGTGGCGGGCTCGAAACCGCTCAGATTGGAGAGCAGGAAACGGCTGGTATTGCGGATACGGCGATAGCTGTCGCCCATCTGTTTGAGGATATCCTTGGACACGGACATCTCGCCCCGGTAATCCGTGGCGCAGACCCACAGGCGCAGAATATCCGCACCCAGGTCATTCCAGACTTCCTGCGGGGCAATCACGTTGCCCACCGACTTGGACATCTTGCGACCGTGCTCGTCCACGGTGAAACCGTGGGTCAGGACGGTGCTGTAAGGGGCCGCATCACGAATCGCCAGGCTGGTCAGCAGTGACGACTGGAACCAGCCACGATGCTGATCCGAGCCTTCCAGATACAGGTCCGCCGGCGCGCGCAGCTGCTCGCGCTGGTCCAGCACGCAATAATGGGTAACACCGGAGTCAAACCAGACGTCCAGTGTATCGGTGACCTTGCTGTACTGATCCGCGTCGTCACCCAGCAGCTCCGCCGGCTCCAGATCAAACCAGGCATCAATGCCTTCTTTCTCCACCCGCTCGGCAACCTGTTCGATCAGTGCCGGGGTTTGCGGATGCAGCTCGCCGGTTTCCCTGTTCACGAACAGGGCGATCGGCACACCCCAGGTGCGCTGGCGGGAAATACACCAGTCGGGGCGATCGGTCAGCATGCCTTCGATGCGCGCCTTGCCCCACTCGGGCAACCACTGCACCTTGTCGACTTCCTGACGGGCACGGGGCAACAGGCCCGCTTGATCCATGGACACGAACCACTGCGCCGTCGCACGGAAAATCAACGGCGTTTTATGACGCCAGCAATGCGGGTAGCTATGTTCAATTTTCGCCAACTTGACCAGATTGCCGCTGTCTTTCAGCGCCTCGATCACCGGCTCGTTGGCCTTGCTCACATGCAGGCCACCCACCACCGGCAGATCATCGCGGAACAGGCCGTTATCCAGCACCGGGCTGATCGGATCCAGGTCGTACTGCTTGCCCACCACAAAGTCGTCGGCACCATGGCCCGGGGCGGTGTGTACCAAGCCGGTACCCGCGTCGGTGGTAACGTGCTCACCGAAGATGACCGGCACCTGGGCCTCCAGGAAGGGATGCTGCAAAGGCATCATTTCCAGCTTGCTGCCTGTGACGGTCGTCGAACGGGACACATTGTCCAGCCCCCAGCGCGCCACCAGATCATCGGCCAACGCCTCAGCCACCAGCAACTCACGGGCCACGCCGTCCTGCTCGCCGGAAAGCAGCACATAATCCAGCTCCGGGTGCACTGCCACCGCCCGGTTGGCCGGCAGAGTCCAAGGGGTGGTGGTCCAGATCACCAGCGCCGGGGCGCTGGCTTCAATGCCTGAGCGGGCAACGAAGTCCGCCACATCCACCACCGGAAACGCCACATCGATGGCCGGCGAGGTTTTGTCTTCGTATTCCACTTCCGCTTCCGCCAACGCGGAGGCGCAATCCAGACACCAATGCACCGGCTTGAAGCCCTGCTGCAGGTGACCGTTGTCCACGATCTTGCCCAGCGAGCGGATGATGTTCGCCTCGAAGGCAAAATCCATGGTCAGGTAGGGGTTATCCCAGTCGCCAAACACGCCCAGACGCATAAAGTCCGACTTCTGCCCAGCCACCTGTTTGCTGGCGTATTCGCGGCATTTCTTGCGGAAGGTACCGGCGTCGACCTTGTGTCCGGCCTTGCCGACTTTCTTCTCCACCATCAGCTCGATGGGCAGACCATGGCAATCCCAGCCCGGCACATAGGGCGCATCGAAGCCCGCCAGTGTGCGGGACTTGACGATCATGTCCTTGAGGATCTTGTTCACCGCGTGGCCGATATGAATATCGCCGTTGGCGTAGGGAGGGCCATCATGAAGAATGAACTTGGGCCGACCGGCAAAGGTCTCACGAATCTTCTGGTACAGCTGTTTTTGCTGCCACTCTTTGAGCCGCGCAGGTTCACGCTGGGACAGGCCGGCTTTCATCGGAAAGCCGGTTTGGGGAAGGTTTAGCGTTGCCTTGTAGTCCGTCATGATTCCGCTTATTACACCGTAGGCATATCAAAAAAAGCCCGAACCGCATCCACATCCTGCCGGATGGCAGTCTTGAGCTGGTCCAGATCCGCGAATTTTTCTTCCGGGCGCACATAATGGCGAAAAGCCACGGTCAGGTGTGCGCCATAAAGGCTGTCTTGATGCGTGTGCTGCGCGTCGCCCGAACCACCCGCCGAATCACTGTAATCCAGCAGATAAACTTCCAGGCGATTTTCCGTGCCATTCACCGTGGGCCGCGTGCCCATATTGGCCGCCCCTGGCTGATCGACCAGCCCGGCACCGGTGACCGCCACCGCGAAGACGCCGTGCAAGGGGGACTGCAACCGTTTCAGCGCCAGATTCACCGTGGGCAGGCCGAGGGTCCGGCCGATCTTGTCACCATGGCGCACCCGCCCACTGATGGCAAAAGGCCGCCCCAGCAGGCGCTCTGCCAGCGCGAAATCGCCGTCACACAACGCCGCCCGCACGCGCGTACTGGACACCCGCTCACCATCGACCTCACAGGTAGCGGTATCCGTCACCGCAAAACCGAACTGCTGACCGGCCTGTTGCAGGTAGGCAAAATCACCGTCCCGGCCACAGCCGAAACGGAAATCATCCCCTACCACCAGATATTCCACGCCCAGGCCATCCACCAACAGGGCTTTCACAAAGGCCTCTGCGGTCAGTGAGCGGAAACGCTCATCAAAGCGCACACACAGCACCTGATCCACGCCGGCTTCGCGCAGGGCGATCAACTTGTCGCGCAGCGACATCAGCCGTGGCGGCGCGGTCTGCGGGGAAAAGAATTCCTGGGGCTGCGGCTCGAACAACATCACCGTGGATTTCAATCCACGACGACGGGCCTCTGCGATCACCTGATCCAGAATGCGCTGATGGCCCTGATGCACCCCATCGAAATTGCCGATGGTGGCCACACAGCCGCGATGCGTGTCGCGCAGATTGTGAATGCCGCGAATCAGTCGCATCTCACCCTCATATCAAAAGACGCCCGATTATACAGAGTTGCGCAGGCCCACGACACACGCCCGGGCGCCACAATGCGAAATCACTACCGGCGCAGATGGCGCACCCGCAAACCTAACACCACCAGTGACGACAGATAAATCACCACGCCAGCAGCCACAATCAGCGACAGCCAGCCAACCCGCGACCACACCCCGGCCTCATTCCACACCGTCGTCTGCAACGACAACCAGTAGCAAGCCGCCACCATGGCGGCCCCTGCCAACAGCATCCGCAACCATTGCAACGCCCAGCCCGGCAACGGCTGATACACCCCACTGCGGCGCAGCCCCAGATACAGCAACCCGGCATTCAACCAGGCCGACAGCGCCATGGCCGAGGCCAGCCCCACATGGCGCCATTCCCACACCAGCAGTGCACCCAGCAACATATTGGCCAGCATGGCCAACACCCCGATCCGCACCGGGGTGCGGGTATCCTGGCGGGCGTAGAAGCCCGGCGCCAACACCTTGATCAGCATGGCCGCCAGCAACCCGGCGCTGTAGGCCCGCAGCGAGGCCGCCGTCTGCGTCACATCAAAGGCGGAAAATTCCCCGTACTGGAACAGCGTAGACAGCAGCGGCTCGGCCAGCGCGAACAACGCCAGCGCCGCGGGCAAGCCTATCAGCAGCACCATGCGAATGGCCCAATCCAGGGTGCGCGAGAACGCCTCTGGCGAGGCATCTGCATGCTTGCTGGACAGACTGGGAAGAATCACGGTGCCAATGGCCACCGCAAAAATGCCCAGCGGCAGCTCGATCAGCCGGTCCGTGTAGTACAGCCAGGTCACCGACCCGGTTTCCAGCATGGAGGCCAAAATCGTGTTGACCAGGGAGTTGAGCTGATAGACCGACGCCCCGAACAGGGCCGGCGCCATCAGTTTCATGATCTTGCGCACACCCGGGTCACGCCAGCCCATGCGCGGGATCGGCATCAGATTCAGCCGGGCCAGGAAGGGCAACTGGAATAACAACTGCACCACCCCGGCGATCAACACCCCCCAGGCCAGGGCCACCGCCATGCGGTCTTCGGCAAAATGCGGCGCCAGAAACAGGGCGCAGCCGATCAGGCTCAGGTTAAGCAATACCGGAGTGAAAGCCGGCACGGCAAAGCGGTTCCAGCTATTGAGAATGCCACCGGCGAACGCCGTCAGCGCAATAAAGAAAAGATAAGGGAACGTCAGGCGCAGCATCTCTACCGTCAGCGCCCTTTTTACCGGATCATCGCCAAAACCGGGTGCAAACACCCAGATAATCGCCGGCGCGGCCAGCACACCCACCAACGTCACCAGCACAAGGGTTCCCCCCAGGGTGCCGGCTACCCGGTCCACCAGCAATTTCGTGGCGGCCATGCTGCCATTGCTGCGGTATTCGCTGAGCACCGGCACAAAGGCCTGGTTAAAGGCCCCTTCGGCAAACAACCGGCGCAGGAAATTGGGAATTTTCAGGGCCACAAAAAAGGCATCGGCGCCGGCGGACGCGCCCAGCATTCGGGCGATCACCACATCACGCACCAGCCCCAGCACCCGCGACAGCATGGTCATGGTCGCCACCACGGCGGTGGAGGCCAGTAAACCTGCCTTTTTCGGGGGTTGCTCGGGGGTATCAGTCATGGTCGCTCCAGGAAACCGGTGAAGGTTAACGAAAGGCCACCCAAACCGCCAGAGACGCGCATGCCGATCATCATTTCAGCAGGCTTTTCCCATTGACACAGGCCGCCTTGATCGGCATAGTTGCGCGTCTTTAGACCGTGACCCGTGTGTTTTTTGACCATAGATTGGCTTCCAATACTCAGGTCGGCCCACAGGGCCAGTGTCGTAAACCGAATTTGACCTCGAATTTTAGATAGGAGCAGGACCTTGGCTAACTCACCGCAAGCACGCAAGCGTGCGCGTCAGGCGGAAAATCGCCGTCAGCACAACGCAGCGATGCGCTCCATGGTGCGCACATACCTGAAGAAGGTGAACGCGGCTATTGCGTCCGGCGACCAAGGCAGCGCTCAGGAAGCTTATAACCAAGCGGTGTCTGTGCTGGACAAAGCCACCCGCAAGGGCAAGTTTCACCCGAACAAGGCCGCTCGTCACAAGAGCCGCCTGAACACCAAGATCAAGGCGATGGCTGCCTGATCCCTTGGTGGACATAAAAAAACCGGCCTCGAGCCGGTTTTTTTATGTCTGAAGATCAGTATCGAGTTGCGAGAAGCGAGTTTCGAAAATCCAAACCGGTCTTGCCTTTCGCTTCTCGAAACTCGCTCCTCGCTTCTTCGCGTCAAGCCTCCGGCGTCAGGCTTCCGGCGTCAAACACCACCAGATTATCCCGGTGGATCAGCTCTTCCTCATTCATAAAGCCCAGAACCCCTGCGATCTCGGCGCTCTTCTTGCGGCAAATTCGGCGCGCATCCGCCGCATCGTAATTCACCAGGCCACAGCCGATCCGCTCGCCCTGCTCATCCTCACACGCCACCATCTCGCCACGGGAAAACTGGCCGAACACATCCACCACTCCCACCGGCAGCAAACTCGAGCCGCCATCACGCAAACGCGCCACCGCCCCGGCATCCAGCACCAGGCGCCCGCGCATCTGCAAATGCCCGGCCAACCACTGCTTGCGGGCGTTCATGGGCGAGGTATCCGGCAACAACGTCGTACCCGGCCCCTGACCATCCGCCAACTCGATAAGCACTTCCGGGCTACGCCCGGAGGCAATAGTGGTAATCGCACCCGAGCGAGCGGCCAACTTGCCAGCCCGCACCTTGGTGGCCATACCACCGCGCCCCAATAAACCGCCGCCACCAGCGACACGGGCAATGGTCGGGTCCGAGGCTTGGGCCTCGCGAATCAGATTAGCATCGGCATTGTTGCGCGGATCCGCATCGAACAGACCTTCCTGATCCGTGAGAATCAGCAGCCGGTCCGCCTCTACCAGATTCGCCACCAGCGCCGCCAGGGTATCGTTATCCCCAAAACGGATTTCGTCGGTGACCACGGTATCGTTCTCATTCACCACCGGCACCACACCAAATCCCAGCAGGGTCAGCAAGGTAGAGCGAGCATTGAGATAGCGCTTGCGATCAGACAGATCGTCGTGGGTGAGCAGCACCTGGGCGGTATGCAACTGATGCTGCTGAAAGCGGGACTCCCAGGCCTGCACCAACCCCATCTGCCCCACCGCAGCGGCGGCCTGCAATTCATGCACGGAATCCGGACGCACCGACCAGCCCAGCCGGGTCATCCCCTCTGCCACCGCCCCGGATGAGACAATAACCACTTCGATGCCGCGCTCACGCAGCGCCACCATGCGGTCCACCCAGGTTTGCATGAGCGCACAGTCCAGCCCCTTGCCATCATTGGTCAGCAGGGCACTGCCTATCTTGATTACCCAACGCTGGCGATCCGCCACGCTCACTCCTTATTCCCGGGGCCGAACATCTGATAATACTTGCCGCTCGCGCAGCAAAAGCTGCTCGCTAGGGCTCGTAGACGATTTCCACATCGTGATCATCGTCGTCGTCATTGTCATTCTGGCGAGCACGACGCGACTCCGCCTTGAGCTCCTGCACCTTCTCCCGTGCCTCTTCTTCCAGACGGGCACGCAGGTCCTGCTGGGCGGCGGCGTAGGCCGCATCCTCTTCCTCAAGACGACGGCGATCCTCAATGGCATTCATCAGGGCGTAAACCAGATCCTCACAGCCCACACCAGCGGCGGCCGAAACCTTGAACACCGGCCCCTGCCAGCCCAGTTCATCCACGATGGCATCCGCCTGCTCCCGGGCCTCGTCATCGGCCATCAGGTCGATCTTGTTGAAGACCAACCAGCGTTCCTGCTCCGCCAGTGCCGGGGAAAACCGGTCCAGCTCATCAGCGATCGCATCAATATGATTCGCCGGGCTGGAACCGTCCATGGGCGCCAGATCCACCACGTGCAATAACAAACGGGTGCGCGCCAAATGCTTGAGAAAACGGATCCCCAGGCCAGCACCATCCGCCGCCCCTTCGATCAGGCCGGGAATGTCCGCCACTACAAAGCTGCGGTAGCGGTCCGCCTTCACCACCCCGAGATTCGGGATCAAAGTAGTAAACGGATAATCCGCCACTTTCGGCTTGGCCGCGGAAATGGCACGAATCAGCGTGCTCTTGCCCGCATTGGGCATACCCAGCAGACCCACATCCGCCAGCACCTTAAGCTCCAGACGCAAGCGCCGGGACTCGCCGGGCTTACCCTTGGTGGTTTTACGCGGCGCCTGGTTCACACTGCTCTTGAAGTGGATATTGCCCAGCCCGCCACGACCGGCCTGGGCCACCATCACTGGCTTGTCGGTGGCAGTCAGGTCCGCCAGCACCTCTTCCGTATCCAGGTCGACCACGGTGGTACCCACCGGCACATACAGAATGACATCGTCAGCGGATTTGCCGGTCATCTGCCGACCCTTGCCCGGCTCACCATTCCGCGCCTTGAAAATACGGTCGTACCGGTAATCCACCAGGGTGTTGATATTGGTATCGGCCTGCACATAGACATGACCGCCGGCACCACCGTCTCCGCCGTCCGGCCCGCCGAACTCCACGTATTTCTCGCGACGAAAGCTCAGACAGCCGTCACCGCCCTTTCCGGCATGGACATCAATAGTGGCTTCATCGACAAATTGCATGGGGAACAGACTCTCAACGGGGTAGATGCCATTTTACGGCATAAGGTACGACTTGGAACACGGAAAACACATACAAAAAAGCCCCGCGGGCGAGAGCCTCACGGGGCTTTGAGAACCTGTTCGCGCTCTATACACAGCAGCGCCGGAGTCAATTTTGTCGCCAGGTCGTGATTGCGTTTGTGTCGTGTAGTCATTCTACATAAGCAATCGCAATCGCGAACTGGCGGCAAAAGGGGCCCGGCCCTTCGGGTTGCCACTAAAAAAACCGCCATGCTGTGTTGTGAACCTTGAACTTGACCCGTCAGGCCCTACGGTTCACGCCTTGCCTGGCGGCTTTTTCAGTGGCAACGCTGTTGCGTATAGAGCGCGAGCAGGTTCTTACCGATCCCTCAGGATCAGGCCACAGGCTCGATTACCACATATTTGCGGCTCAGCGGGCCTTTGACTTCAAACTTCACACGACCGGTTTCCTTGGCAAAGATGGTGTGGTCTTTGCCCATGCCGGCGTTTACGCCAGCGTGGAATTTGGTGCCGCGCTGACGAACAATGATTTCGCCTGCACTAACAACCTGGCCGCCATAGCGTTTCACGCCAAGGCGTTTACTTTCCGAATCGCGACCGTTACGAGTACTACCACCGGCTTTTTTATGCGCCATGTCTCAATCCTCTCTACTCAATTTCTAAAAATCAGGTCTTAAGGATCAGCCCTGGATCCCGGTGATTTTCACCGCAGTGTACCACTGACGGTGACCCTGTTGCTTACGGGAATGCTTACGGCGACGGAACTTCACAATCTTGATCTTCTTGTGACGGCCCTGCTCCAGCACTTCCGCGGTTACCTTGGCACCATCCAGCATGGGCTGGCCGACTTTCACGTCGTCGCCATTGGCAACCAGCAGCACCTGGTCGAAATCAACGGATTCGCCGGTAGCTACTTCAATTTTCTCGATGCGAACAACATCGCCTTCTTCAACGCGATACTGCTTACCACCGGTTTTGATTACTGCGTACATGTGTGTGCTCCAGCACAACTCCACTCAGGCGGGCGATCCACGGCGCCCCCAACACTGTAACAGTGCGGGAAACAGCCACCACCACTTGCAAGCCAGGCAGAGGATGAAATTGGGTCGCGAAGTGTACGCGAAGCAACCAGGACCTACAAGCCTTTCCTGCCCGCCTTGACCCAGTGATCACGCGGGCTGCGGTTTCCTTGACTACCCGCCAGCCACTGCTAGCATTGCCCGCTGTCGCGCCACCCTTTGTCTGGACCTGAATACATGGATTTCAAGGCTATCTATGCCGTCGTCGATGACGACTTCGAGGCGGTGAACCAGTTTATCAGTCACCACCTGGATTCCAACGTCCCCCTGATCCGCGAAGTGGGCGATTACATCATTCAATCCGGCGGCAAGCGGCTACGCCCGCTGATCGCCATTCTTTGCGCCCGGGCCGCCGGCTATCAGGGCGATCGCCACGTGGACGTGGCCGCCATTATTGAGTTTTTGCATACCGCCACCCTGCTCCATGACGACGTGGTGGACGAATCCAACCTGCGCCGCGGGCGCCCCACCGTCAATGCGGTGTGGGGCAACGCCGCCAGCGTGCTGGTGGGCGACTTCCTGATTTCCCGCGCCCTGCAACTGATGGTTGCCCTGCGTCACCCGCGCCTGCTGGACATTTTCTCCCAGAGCACCAACACCATTTCCGAAGGGGAAGTACTGCAGCTGATCAATGTGCGCGACCCCAATACCAGCGAAGAGAACTACATGCGGGTGATTCACCACAAAACCGCCAAGATGTTCGAATCGGCGGCGGAAACCGGTGCCGTGCTGGGCGCGGACCAGGTCAGCGATCATGTGGACGCCTTTGCCACCTATGGCCGCCACCTGGGCATCGCTTTCCAGCTGATCGACGACGTGCTCGACTATCAGGGTGACGCCAGCGAACTGGGCAAGAATGTGGGCGACGACCTGGCCGAAGGCAAACCCACCCTGCCGCTGATCTATACCATCGCCAACGGCTCCCCTGAACAGGCCTCCCTGATCAAGGATGCCATTCGCAGCGGCGGCCTGGAACATCTGGAACAAATCGTTGAAACCGTTCGGGCCAGCGGCGGTCTTCAATATACGGTGGACGAGGCAGCAGAGCAGACCCGCATTGCCCTGGCGGCTATCGACCATGTGCCCGCCTCACCGTACAAGGATGCCCTGTTCCGCCTGGCGGAAGAGTCACTGAAGCGCACCTACTGAGCGTACCGACCCACTAAGGAGTTACCATGCTGCGTGCAGCCCTGATTTTGACCGCAACCACCCTGTTTGCCGGTTGCGCCCTGAGCCCCCAGATGATCAACGTGGCCCCCAAGGCAGACGTTGAAGCGGCCAATATCGGCCAGAATCAGCCGGTGCAGGTTATCGCTGTGGATTCCCGTGACCAGAGCGCCTTCGGCACCCGCGGCGGCGTCTACAAGGAAACCGCCCTGGTTCAGCCCGCCAACGACGTGAAAGCCGCCATTGAAGACGCCGTGCGCAAAGGGCTGCAAACCCAGGGCTTTAACGCCTTCAACGCCGGTGCCGACGCCACCCGCCTGGAAGTGCGCCTGGAACAGCTGGACTACGTGCCCGAGGAAGGCTCGGTGGTAAACGAAGTCACCCTGTCGCTGACGCTTCTCGCCGAAGCCACCCGTGGTGATGTGGTGCACACCGGCACCTACAAGAGCAGCGTGATCCACGACCTGCCGCTCACCCCCACCGCCGATCGCAACCAGACCATGGTCAACGAGATCCTCAGCGGCGCCATCACCCGCATGCTCAACGACCCTAAAATGCAGGCCTTCCTGGCCGGCAATGACACCCCCTGATGCCCGCCAACCGCGTTGTCATCCATTATTGCAGCCAGTGCAACTGGCTGCTGCGTAGCGGCTGGTATGCCCAGGAGCTGCTCGCCACCTTCAGTGATGAACTGGACGAAGTCGCCCTGCAACCGGGCACCGGCGGCGTGTTCTGGATTGAGGCCAACAGCCAGCCAATCTGGGAGCGCAAGGCTGACGGGGGTTTCCCGGAAATCACCGAGCTGAAACGACGGGTGCGGGATGTGGTCTGCCCGGAGCGGGAGCTGGGGCATATTGATCGCAAGGACACCTGATAACACCACCCCTCCAATCGCGCTGTAGGAGCGTCGCTGGCGGCGCGATAACCAGAGTTTCGAGTTGCGAGAAGCGAGTTTCGAAAGGCAAACCCCAATACACGGCAAAGCCCGATGATTTTCGCTTCTCGCTTCTCGCTTCTCGCTTCTCGCTTCTCGCTTCTCGCTTCTCGCTTCTCGCTTCTCGCTTCTCGCTTCTCGCTTCTCGCTTCTCACTTCTCGTAACTCGGGACTGGGCTACTCATTCTCCGGCCGCACATCCACCTGCGGCTCTTCACTGCCAAATGGCACCGCCACCGTAAACAACAGCGGCTGGCAGCACACCTGGCAGTCCTCCACGTATTCCTGCTCTTCCACCGAAGGATCCACCAACACCTCGATGGCCTCCCAGCAATGCGGACACTGAACCGTCACTGGCAACAACCCCGCCATTAACGCCCTCCTGTGGTTTCCACGCCCCCGGCCAACCCCAACTGTGCGATCCAGCCCGGTTCCTGATTGTCTGGCCAGGGTTCAGGTTGCCCCTGCCCCCACACCGGCCCAGGCCAGCAAGGGTCATCCGCAAAGCGGGCGATGATATGCACATGCAGCTGCGGCACCATGTTACCCAGCGCACCGATGTTGATCTTGTCTGCGCCGGTCACCTGTTCAAGCTGGCCTGCCAGCGCATTCACCTGCGCCAGCAACGCCTGCTGCTCATCCACGGGCAGATGATGCCATTCGCGCAGTCCGTCCCGCTTGGGCACCACAATAATCCAGGCAAACCGCTGGTCGTTCATCCACCGCAACCAGCAAAGCTCTGTTTCTCCCAGAGCCCGGGTGTCGGCAGCAAGACGGGGATGAAGCGAGGCCATAATCTCTCCTTAAGCAATACAACCCATGGCACCACAGACCGGATTCAACGCCAAACCGGCGCTAACCATCCAGCCAGTCTACGGCTCAGCCGCCACCCTATGGGCGATAATCTGACGGACTGCGGGCGGTCCAGCGGCGGAACGCGCGGGCAAAATTCGACGCATCGGAATACCCCAGCGTCATCGCAATCTCGTCCACGGTTTTTTCGGACTGGGTGAGATATTCCACCGCCAGCCCTTTGCGCAGCCCATCCAGCACTTCCTGGTAACTGGTACCCAGCTGCTGCAGCTTGCGCTTCAGGGTCCGCGATGACATATGCAGCTCGCCGGCCACTTCTTCCACCCCGGGGAAACGGCCACCACCGCCCAGAATAATCCGCCGCACCTGCCCCAGCAGCGGCGGCGGCAGCTTGATGCTGGCCATTTCCTGCTCACACTGGTCCGCCGCCATTCTCGCCAGGCGCGGATCCGCAAACTGCAGCGGGTACTGCATCCGCTCCACCGGAAAACGCATCTGGTTATAGGCACAATCGAAATAGACCGGCACCGGCATCACCGGGCGCATGCGCGCAAAATAATCGGGTTCCGGGTAGGAAAAACGCAACTCACCAATCACATCCAGCCCCGGCACCAGCTTTTCACCCATGAAATGGAAACTGGAGAACAGGCTTTCCATGATCAACGGCGCCAAGTCACCCAATGCCAACAGCTCGTTGATCTGCATCACGGCCATGTCGCCATCGGTAAAGGTTTCCAGCTGCACCAGGGTGCTGCGGGTACGGAAATATTTCACCGCCAGCTCCAGCGCCTCTCCCAGAGTGGCACTGCTCATGGCCGCATAGCCAAGAAAACCATGGGACGACAGAGTCATGGACGCGCCCAGCTCCCAGCCCAGCCAGGGTTCACCGGATAACGCCATGGCCCGTGTCGCCACCACTTCAAAATCCTGGGCGGTGATGCGCGCCTGGGGGTCGCGCCAGCAACCAGGTTCAATGCGGGTGTCTGCCAGCAACGTTTCCGTGGCCACACCACGCCGGGACAACACATCCAGCAACAACGCCAGATATTCTGCTGATACGGAGTACTCCGTCGGGTCCATTTTTAGAATTGTCATGACTGCATTCCGATTACGCTGCGCTGGCCCCAAATGACCGAATAGGCCACCATAGCGTCACCACGCGGCGCTGACAAGTAACTCACGTTTACTTGCCAACAAACCAAGCGCTTGGTAGGTTCCCTCTTTAATCTGCACAAAGCTCGGGAGAGCAGCATGAGTACACCGTCACTAAAAGGGAAAACCCTGTTCATCACTGGCGCCAGCCGCGGCATTGGCAAGGCTATCGGGGTGCGTGCCGCCCGCGACGGAGCCAACATCGTCCTGTTCGCCAAAACCACAGAACCCCACCCGAAACTACCCGGCACCCTGTATACCGCCGCTGACGAAATTCGCGAGGCCGGCGGCACACCGTTGATCTGCGTGGGAGACATTCGACACGAAGACCAGCTCCAAGCTGCCGTGGACAAGGCGGTTTCTACCTTTGGCGGCATTGATATCCTGGTCAACAATGCCAGCGCCATTGCCCTCACCGGCACCGAAGCCACCAGCATGAAGTCCTATGACCTGATGCATCAGATCAACAGCCGCGGCACCTTCCTCGCCAGCAAGCTGTGCCTGCCACACCTGCGCAAGGCGGAGAACCCCCACATTCTCAACCTGTCCCCGCCACTGAACATGACTCCACACTGGTTTGGCCGCCATGTGGCCTACACCATGGCCAAATACGGCATGAGCCTGTGCGTGCTGGGCATGGCCGATGAATACCGGGGCAAAGTCGCTGTGAATGCGCTGTGGCCGAAAACCGTGATCAACACCGCCGCTGTGCAGAATCAGCTCGGCGGCGTACCAGCGGTGCAGGCAGCGCGCCAGCCCTCCATCATGGCCGATGCCGCCCACGCCATCCTGTCTCGCCCCATGGCCAGCGCCTCCGGGCAGTTTTTCATTGATGAAGAAATTCTGAGAGAAACCGGCACGACGGATTTCAGCCCGTATCGGGTCGACCCGGCACTGGAAGACAACCAGCTGCTACCGGACTTTTTCCTGGACTAGGCAGACCAGGCAACCGCACAGGGCGGGCTCGCAGGCAGGGGTTACCAAAATTGTCACTTGCTGCCGCACCCCGCCGGCCACCCTGTACCCTTTTTCATAGCAAATTTTTAAGTCTTTGTTATGAAAAGAGAAAAATGGCAACCCGCGACTGGCACAGTTCTCGCTTTATTGATCCCAAACCACAGGGAACAGTGCCATGAGCAAGATACTGACCTTACACAAACACCGCCCCGAAACGGCCCTGAAGAACCTGAACCGGCTCACCGGGCTGGATTTTCAGAGCTGGCCGGAATCGCTGATCGACAACGGCGACGCCACAGTGCGTGCGCAGGACAGCGAAGACACGGACAGGCCGGCGGCCCCGCAACGCGTCAGCCGACAAGGCTGACACAAGCATTCAGGCAACTGACTGTACGGAAAGCAGAATCAGTAGTTGGAAATCAACTTGTCGGAAGACTTCAGTGCCGCACCGCGTCGCTGCATGAACAGCTCCTCCACCACGTGGGTCATGGCGGGGTCCGCCAGACGCAGGGAAATCTGCACCTGCTCCACCTCGGCACTCAACTTCAACCGAATGGACCCTGACAACAGGGCACTGCCCTCGCCACCCACATCGGCCGTATCCACCAACACCGCCTTGTCATTCTTGTTATCGATATAGCGCACCAGCAGCTGCACCTTGCCCGGTGAACCTGCGATACGCACCCAGGACGCCACATTGAACTCGGCCTCCCATTGGCGGGCACGGGCCGGGCGGCCATCCGCCCAGATTCGGGAGGGCACCTTGGCGATAAACTTTTCAATCATGTCGCTCTCTCTAAGCCGGTACAGTCTTTTTTGCCAGTGTACGCATGAGACGAAATCCCGACCATGGTCGGTTTGGCGTACTGACTTTGATGGATATCACACCTTGGAACTTCACCGTCACTTTTCCCGTGTCTAATTGTTAGACACTTCCTCGCAGCTCTAGCCGAAAGAATCCTTACTCTTTGTCCACGCAGCGCGACAAACGTTGCAGCGAATTTTTTTCTTTTTCACCGGACAACGTTAAGGAATGATCGAAATGGGCGAACTGAAAGATCTCCGCGAACAAAGCGAATCTCTGGTAAACCGTGCCAAGGAACTGGGCAACAAGCTCTACCTGGCAGGCCTGGGCGCCTATGAAAAGGCCGAGGAAGGCTCCGAAGAGCTGCTCAACAAATACGTCGAAAACGGCTCCAAAGCCTTTGGCGACGATGCCGAAAGCAAGCCCAAAGCCCTGCTGGCAAGCCGTGGCGCCCTGGTTGCCGCTCGCGAACTGCTCGACAGCGCTCCGGAAAAGCGTCAGGCCCTGTACGAAAAACTGCTGGAAGCCGGCAAGAAAGAGCGCGGCGAGAAAGCCGAAGAAACCAATGAATACCTGCTGGCCGGCCTGGGCGCTGTTGCCACGGCTCGCGAAGAAGGCGAGAAACTGTTCAACGAACTGGTTTCCACCGGCGAAAAACGCTCCTGATTCTGTTTTACCGTTAATGCTGTAAACCGTGTTGTTTTAATTCTGCTTACTCTCCTTTTGGGGCCCCGATTTGGGCCCCTTTTCTTTGCCTTCCCTCTCACAGGCGCCACCCGCCCCTTCTGTCACCATTTCACCTTGTGCACACGCCTCCCATGGCGCTAGCCTTGATGCAACTGTAGACATAACAAGAAAACCCGCGAGGTTTTACCCATGGCCGACGACCGTCGCCGAAAACGCCCCACCACCGCTACTGGCCGCTTGTTCCGCCTGACCGGCATGACCACCTCTATCGCAACCCGGGTGGCGGGCCACCAAGTCAAAGGACTTTTTCAGTCGGACCAGTCCAAAGCGGCGGACCGGGAAAAGCTGCTGCAACACATCGGCAAGGAAGTGGCAGCAACGCTTGGGGAGATGAAAGGCGCGGTCATGAAAGTGGGCCAGATTGCCTCCCAGATGCAGGACATACTGCCTGCCGAAATCAGCGATCAGCTGAAAGTCCTCCAGAATGCTTCCGCCCCCATGCCGTTCCATGTGATACGGCGACAACTGGAGCGCGAACTCGGCGCGCCGCTCAACGAATTATTCACCCGGTTCGATGAACAACCCTTTGCCGCGGCCTCCATTGGCCAGGTGCACTACGCGCTGACCCCGGACGGCGCCGAGGTGGTGGTAAAAGTGCAATACCCGGCAGTCAAGGAATCCATCGACTCGGACATGAAGCACCTGCGCCGCATTCTGCGCCTGGGCAGTTTGCTGAAAGTGGATGAAGCGGCACTGGATGCGGTATTCAGGGAAATTCGCAATCAGCTCCATGAGGAACTGGATTACCGACAGGAAGCCAACAACCTGGAGCATTTCCAGGTCTTCCACCAGGACCAGCCCTGGCTGGTGATCCCCCGGGTTTTCCCGACCCTCTCCAGCGAGAAGGTGCTGACACTGAGTTACGAAACCGGCACCGCACTGGACCAGGTGGACGATGCACACGGCTTCGACCAGAGCACCCGTAACCAGCTGGGTGAGCGACTCTTCGATGCCATCGGCCAGCAAATTTTTCAGTTACGTGCGGTCCATTGCGACCCTCACCCTGGCAACTTTGCCTTCCGCCCGGATGGCACCATCGTGATCTACGACTTTGGCGCGGTAAAGCGCCTGCCTGAGCAGGATGCCGAATTGCTGAAACGCCTGGTGCGCACCGCCATCAACAAAGAATGGGGCGCTCTGGACACCCTGCTGCTGGAGCTGGGTGCCCGCAAAAAAGATACCCGGGTCAGCGATGATTTTTATGCGGTCTGGATCGAGCTGTTACTGCGCGCCTTTGATAACGAGCCCTACGATTTCGGAGATTCACAGCTGCATACCGACATCATGCGTCAGGTGAAGCGCACTCCACTGGAGCAGATGCTCAAATTCCAGCCCTCCTCGCGCAGCCTGCTGGTCGAACGGGTCATCAGCGGGCATTACTGGACCATGATGAAACTCGGCGTGAACACCGCATTTCGCCCCAACCTGGAAAAAGCGATCAACGCAGCAGCCCCCGGAGACTGATGCACGCCAACAGGCAGCCTCTGCCACCACCAAAAAGCCCCTCACTGGGAGGGGCTTGTTGGTGTCCTTGTGTTGGCTGCCGCAATCAGAACGCGGAACGCAGCCCCACGCTGATACCGGAAATCTCCTCTTCATCGGTATCCACATAGCGCATGTATTCAAGGTTGGCGCCAACGGTATCGGTGATATTGAAATCCAGGCCGGCACCATAAGACTCGTCTTCAAACGTTTCGGTATCGCTGTAGGAGTAGTCCACACCGGCTACCGTGCCATTGGCCGATACCTTGCCTTTCACCTTGGTATAACCGCCGATGACATACGGGCGGATTGTTTCGCCAATGGGCGCGCCGAGCTTCACGTAACCCCCGTACAGGTGGTCCATTTCGAAGTCCGCGATCCCCTGGGAATCTTCATCAAACCCCAGGCCACCACGCGCTTCCAGCGCCAGAAAATCGGTAAACTCAAACCCGGCATTAACCGTGGCCGAGTCGATTTTCAGGGTGTCCGTATCGAATTCTTCATTGTCGTACTGGATCTGACTGTAGTTACCGCCAATGTAGGGACCGGCCGCAAACGCACCCGGGGCAGCAATCAGTGAACAAGACAATACCAGTGCATTACGCATAATGACTTTCATACAGGACTCCTTTTCCGTTAAGTCACCCATTTCGAGACGTTGTTTGTCGCACAGTTCCAGTGACTACGGTAAATTCTGTAAAATGAATCAATAACACCAACTCCGTATCCACATAACAGTGATAACAGGATCGGGAATGACACAGGGATTCGTCATCTTCAGGCAGGGGATTGCCAGCCTTTTGCTGCTCGTGCTGGCCACGTCAGCCCACAGCCTGACCCTCACCGATAACCAGGACAGCTACCAGGCGTCTCTGGGCATGCAATGGCTCGCCGATAGCCAGCACGCCTATAGCCCGAAAATGGCCCTGCAGGCTTTTATCGATGGCGAAGGCGAAGAAATTCACGACAAGTACCCTTCACTGGGCTTTCGTGAAGGATTGCAGTGGTTCCTGGTACCGATCGACAACCAGAGCCAACAGGCCTTGTGGTTTGTCCGACTGGGACGCCCCCACCTGGACTATCTCGACCTCTACCTGTTCGACCGGCAAGGCACACGGCTGTGGCACAACCGCCTTGGCGATCGCGTGCCCTTCGACACCCGCACCTTTGCCCACAATCACCTGGTCTCCACCCTTGATCTGCCGGTGAATGCGCAACGTTATCTGCTGCTGCGTGCCCAGGGCGACAATGTCATTGAGCTGCCGATCTCGCTGATGTCGCCCATCGCCTTCAATCAGCAAGACACCCAGGTGTCCATTTTTCATGGGCTGTATTTCGGCGCCATGGTGGCCATCTTTCTGTTCAACCTGCTGATATTTGTCTCCATCCGGGACCGCAGTTACCTGCTTTATGTTCTCTATCTGGGCACGTTCACCCTGAACCTGTTCACCCGCGAAGGGCTGAGCTATCAGTGGCTCTGGCCCCAGGCCACGCTTTGGAACCATTACTCATTACCAATCCTGAACCTGCTCACGCTGGCATTTTCCATTCTGTTTACTTGCCAGTTTCTGGAGCTGAAAAAGCGCGCCCCCGCCATCAATCGCTGGCTGGTGGCCACCGCCAGCGTATTGGCGCTCTTTGCACCGCTGACGCTGATAAATTTTCATTTTTTCATCCAGGCCAGCACTGCCGTTATCCTGCCCTGGCCGCTTATCGCCATCGCCCTGTCTATCTGGTTGATCCGGCAGGGCTACAGCCCCGCCCGCTATTTTCTGTTGGCATTTACCGCCGTGGCACTGGCCACCATGGCCTATATTTTGAAAACGTTTCAGCTTATCGATGGCGGCTGGATACTGGAAAACATCATGCAGCTGGGCACCTTTACAGAAGCACTGCTGTTGTCGTTTGCGCTGGCACATCGCATGACCGTACTGAAAAGCGAGAATGCCCGCATTCAGCGCGAAGCCAACGAAGTACTGGAGCAACGCGTCACCGAACGCACCGGCGAGCTGAACGCTGCACTCAGTGCGCGCAGCGAATTTCTGGCCGTCATGAGCCACGAAATTCGCACGCCGCTAAACGGCATTATCGGCACCGTGGACATGCTCAAGGGCACCCCCCTGGATGATGAGCAACGCCACAACCTGAACGTGATTGAACAGTCCGGCAACAGCCTGCTGAACCTGATCAACGACATTCTCGATTATTCCCGCATCGAAGCGGGCAAAATGCCCATCGAGCAAACCAGCTTCAACCTGTTCAACCTGATCAATGAATCCCTGGCCCTGTTCCAGCACAAGGCCCACGTTCACTCCAACACCCTGACCCTGGAGATTGCTCCTCACGTGGGTGAACGCTGCCTTGGCGACCCGGTGCGGCTACGACAAATTCTGGTAAACCTGATCAGCAACGCGGTGAAATTCACCGACAACGGCACCATCACCGTGCGGGTGCAACGGGACCCGGACAACGCGGATTACGCCTTTTTTGAAGTGCATGACAGCGGTATCGGTATTTCCGAGGAACAACAACGTCGACTCTTCGATCACTTTCAGCAAGGTGACAGTTCCACCAGCCGGCGTTACGGCGGCACCGGCCTCGGGCTTGCCATTTGCCGGCAACTGGTAGAAATCATGGGAGGAGAAATCGGTGTGGACAGCCAGCCCAAACAGGGCTCGCGCTTCTGGTTCCGGCTCCCCATTCCATCCACGGAACGCGCCGATACCTTTACCTCGGAACCCGTCGCAGACAGCCTGCCAGGCCTGTCCGGCGGCCGCCTGCTGATTGTGGACGACAACCACATCAACCTGATGGTGGCCGAAGGGCTGTGCCAAAAACTGGGCTACGAGACAGAAGTGGCGGAGAGCGGGCTGGAAGCGATCGCCGTCTTGATGTCCGCAGAACAGCCCTTCGACCTAGTACTAATGGATTGCGAAATGCCGGACATGGACGGCTTTGAAACCTCGCGGGCAGTGATCAAGCTGCAACAGGAAGGCCGCCTGCCCTGGGTGCCCATTATTGCCCTCACAGCCCACGCCATACCGGACAAGATCCATGCCTGTCACGATGCGGGCATGATCGGGCATCTGGCCAAACCAGTTAACCTGGCACGCCTGCAAACCACCTTGCGGCAAATCCTCCGTGACGGCGGGACACGACCGCCAAAAACCCATAACGACTAATCCCCGGACTAATCCCTGGATAACGCCTAGTTCAGTCCCTTGAGCAACGAATCCACAATTCGCTCAAGATCATCCAGCGAAGCGCACTGGCGGGCCAGCCGACAATGGGGCAGATAACGATCCATCACAGCATCGCCACTGTTCCAGCGAGAGCGGGCTTCCGGGTTCAGCCACCAGACCTGCTTTACCCGCCGACGAATCTGCTGCAACACCTCCGCGCCTTCCGGGAGATAGTTGTTGCGGGCATCGCCGAGAATGATAACCGTGGTGTGGCCATCCAGCTCCCGCTCGCAACGGCGCCAGAAATCCGCAAACATTTCGCCATAATCGGTACCACTACCGGAAAGCCGATCCAGCACCCGCCCCACCGCCACGTCAGGACTGTAGCGCTGAAAATCCTCGCTGATTTCATCAAACCGTGATGCGAACGCAAAGCTGCGCACCCGTGGCAGCACATCGTTCATGGCGTAGAGAAACTGGAGCAGGAAACGGGCGGCATCACTCACCGAACTGGAAACATCACAAATCACCATCACCCGGCTTTTCTGCACGGGCCGCTGGCGCCAGTGCAATCGGGCGGGAACCCCGTCGTGACGAATACTGGCCACCAGGGTCCGCCGGGCATCCAGCATGCCGCGACGACTTTTTTTCATGCGCCGCTGGTGGAGGCTGGCCAGGCGCCGAGCCATGCGACGCACCAAGGTTTTCACTTCCTGGAATTCACGCAAATGGCGGAACGGCACCGCGCGCATGGTTTGCTCCCGCAACGCCCGGCCCTTGCCGGCACCGTGCAGCAGAAACTGGCGGCGCACATGGTCGGCAGCCTGTTCGCGCACCTCTCGCCGCCACTGACGTAGCGTCTCCGCTCGCGCCTGGCGGGGCGCATCGCCCTGGTCCAGCTGCAGAATGCGATCATCCACCGCCCCCATGCCCATGTTCATCAGCAAACGGCGGGTGTACAGGCCCTGCTGGGTAATCACCTCCATCTGGGTGAAATCCATTTGTGCCGCCGCCTCGGCCAGCCGCTGGTCCAGCTCGGCAGGGGTTTGTGTCGTCAGATCGGCAGCATCGCTCTCTGCGCCGTCCCCCGCCGGCCCCTCATCCCCCTCGCCCGCATCCCCTACAGGCGCCGGCATGACGCTGTCTTGCGGTGCGGCCGACGCCACGCCGGACGTCACCGCAAAGAAACGCGCGAAGGTTTCTTCAAACGCAGGGCGATCGTCTTCGCGCTTCACCAGCGTCATCGCCAACGCATCATGGAAACGTTGCCGCCCTTGATAGCCCACCAGCGCCGCCGCATCCATGCCCTGGGTGGCCTCATCCGGCGATATCCGCAAGCCCGCCCCCCGCAGCGCCTGCACAAATTCTGAAAGGCGACGGACCGGCATCAGCGTTTGCCCAGTTTGCGCAACCAGGCAGGCAACAATTCCCGCGCCAAAGTCACGTCCTGCTCGGTCTTCAAAACCAGATTGAGCGTATCCGCTACCTGCTCCTGCTCCAGCGAATCCGCATGCAACAACACCAGGGCCCGGGCCCAGTCCAGGGTTTCGGAAATGGCCGGCAATTTTTTCATGTCCTGCTCGCGCAGGTACTGGATAAACGCCACCAACTGCTCACGCAATCGGGCATCCAGATCCGGCACTCGCGCCGCCACGATCTGTACTTCCAGCTCGGCTTCGGGATAGGGAATATACAGGTGCAAACAGCGGCGCTTGAGCGCATCGGACAACTCACGCTGGTCGTTGCTGGTCAACAACACCAGAGGCTGATGGCGCGCCTTGACGGTGCCCAGTTCGGGAATGGAAATCTGGAAATCCGACAACAGCTCCAGCAGAAACGCCTCGAACTCCTGGTCAGCCTTGTCGATCTCATCGATCAACAGTACCGCAGGTTCCTCACTGCGTAGCGCATGCAACAGGGGGCGCGGCTCCAGGAAAGTTTCACTGTAGAAAGCCTCACCCAGGTCGCCCAGGCGATCCATGCTGGCTTCCAGGCTATCCGTATCGGCCAGCATGCCACCGAGCTTGTCGCGCAGCAGTTGCGTATACAGCAACTGCTTGCCGTACTTCCATTCGTATAGCGCCCGGCTTTCATCCAGCCCTTCATAGCACTGCAAGCGGATCAGCGGCGCCTCCAGAAAGGCAGCGGCCGCTTTTGCCAGCTCGGTTTTGCCCACTCCCGGTGGGCCCTCCACCAACACCGGCTTGTGTAACTGCGCCGCCAGGTACACCGCCAGCGCAATACGCTCGCTGCAAATGTAGCCCTGCTCGGAGAAGCTGCGAATAATGTCTTCGACGGAGTCGATACGGGTTTTCATGGGCACTCCTGCACAACCTTGCCAAGGCACAGCGAAAGCCGGACCTTGCCTGAGCCAGACAGAGTAACGCAGAGCACGACGGGAGACACTGGCCAACCACGACACAACACCGACCGGAAACGGCGGCATGGCAAAAATCAGCGAAGAAGAATCAATAGACGGGCACGGAACGGCTCGTCCGGGGCATCAATGCAGAATGATGTTATCCGCCAGCACCACAGGGGCGATCTCGCTGACATCCTCGACAATGGGGTCGCCATCCATGCTGGACACATCAAAGCGAGCCGAGGTGACATCACCATCGATCATGTCGGGAATGGCATCGAGAAAGGCGTCCACATGTTCAGAGCCAAAATGGATTTCCAGCGCGTCCAGGTTCGACCACTGCTGCCACACCATAATTACCCTGGGCGCATCCGCCTGCAGATAGACCTCATAGGCCAGACACCCCCGCTCCCCCCGCGACGCACTGGCAAGCGCCTGCACCAGCTCCAACGCATGGGGCTGTTCGTCTTCTTTCACGGGGAAGGAGCCTTTCACTATGATCATTGAGGGTCACTACGCTGGGAAAACGAGCATTGTAGCACAATCGCGCTGCGACTGCCGGCCTCCCTGCCTTCAGCGCGTGGACCCGGCGGCTACACGCTATCGCAAAACTGCACTGAATCGGAGACAGGCACCCGATCCACGCGGGCCTTGTTCGCCGCGACAGCCGGGTCCTCGTACCCAAAGCTGATCCCCAACACGATGGCCGTGCTGGACGGAATTCCCAGCATTTCCCGCACATCGTCGGGATAATAACGCATGCTGCCCTGGGCACAGGCGCCCAACCCATAGGCACTCATGGACAGCAGCAATGACTGTACATACATGCCCACATCCAGGCCCACGGTGACACCGAAATCCCGCTCCATGCCGATAAACGCCACATGGGGTGCATCAAACAACTGGAAATTACGCAGCTCTGCACGCTGGCGACCGGGGCGGTCTTCGCGGGCAATCCCCATGCTGCCGTATAGCGCCATGGCGCAATCCACCTGCCGCTCCCGGTACACTCCCTCGAAACGGGGCAGGCTGTCGTAATCCGGAGCAAAAGGGACGCCCTGGGTAACCTTCTCCACCATGCGCTCGCGCAGCGCATCGCGCACGGCACCGGACGCCACCCACACTTTCCAGGGCTGGATATTGCAGTTGGAGGGAGAGCGCTGGGCGAGTGAGAATACCGCGTCCAACACCTCTTTGGGCACCGGCTCGTCGGTAAAGCCGCGTACCGAGCGGCGCTGGATCATGGCATCAGCCAGGGAAATATCGTGGGCGGTCATCAGGGGCTCCTGTCAAAACTCGCTCCGAGTCTACCGGGGCAAGAGGACAGACACGATGACCGTAGCGATCAGGCCGCTTGTTCGGACGCGTCACGCATGGCCTGGCAGATCTGGTCGATCACCGGTGCCGCCAACTCCATGCGGCCGTCGCAGCCATCTACCCCAAAGCGCCGGGCACAGTCAGGGCAAAGCACGTTGAACACCAGTTCATCACCGTGATTGCGGGCCGGCAGCACCGCCCACTTATCAAGCCGGGCCTGCTGACCGATACGGTGGTAATAATCCAGATTCACCTCACCACCGGGTTCAAAATCAAAGGTGGCAGGACAACGGCTACAATTGAGCCACATGTCATACAGCGCAGCGGCGTCGTATGGGTCCTTGGGATCGAAAGACATCGCCACCTCCTGTGGCAATCGGCGGCAACGTTGCGGTATTAACGTTGCTGAGTTCGCGACCCTTTTTAGTGCATTTTGCGGCACAAACCCACGAATCACGTCACAAACCGCCATTTCATAGCCGATTACCTACGGCCATCTGCCTGCCGCCCAATGCCATCATTTCCAGCTGCAGGCAGGCATGATCGGCCAGCACACGGCGCGCAGCAGGGCTGCTGTCGAGCATGGAAATGCCGGCGCCGAACATGATCGCGATGGCCGCTTGCGCTTCCTGCTCCGCCGGCACCTGGGCACGCCCCTGGCTGGCCACCGCCTGGCGCACGTCTTCGGCCAGCTCGTCCACCAGCAACTGTAATTCGCGCTGAATTCTCAAACGGTAGCGATCATGACTGCCCAGACGCTGCTGCACCAGCAGGCGAAAATCATTGCCGTTCTCCGCAATGTAACGGGAAAACCGTCCGACCAGCTCCTGCACTGCCTGGGCCGCACCGATCTCGATCATGCTGCGCCGCTCGTATTCCATGGCAGAGCGCAGCCGAAAACAGCAGGAGTCGATCAGCGCCAGCCCCAGCGCTTCCATATCCGGAAAATGGTTATACAGGGAGGTGGCAGCCAGACTGGATTCCCGGGCCACTTCACGCAGCCCCAGGCTGTCCAGGCCCCGCCCGCCCGCCATCAAATTTCGGGCGGATTCCAGAATCCGCTCCCGGGTTTGCCGTTTCTGGCGCTGCCGCGCTGTTTCAGCCATAACAGTATCACTAACGAATGTTAGTTAAATATTCCCATAAACGGCAGCACCTGCGCAACAGCACGGCGGTTACAAAACAATCTTTGACAAACACTTGTTAGCTGGAAGAGAATTCACCTTACAGATGTAAGGCCGAAGATTTGGCACACGGCCTGATCACGGCGCATGATCAGACAGCGCTACAACATAACCTGCCTGCCCGAGCAGGCAGCAAGGAAGCACAAGGGGAAAGCAATGAACTATTTCGTTACCGGTGCCACCGGGTTTATCGGCCGTTTTCTGGTTGGCCGTCTGCTGAAACGCGACGATACCCGCGTTTTTGCCCTGGTCCGCTGTGGCTCCGAGTACAAGCTGGATGCCCTTCGCAATCGGCTTGGTGTGGATGCCGACCGGCTGGTCGCCATTCATGGCGACATCAACGAAAAACTGCTGGGCGTGAGCAAGCGTGACCAGGATGATCTGAACGGACAGATCGATCACTTTTTCCATCTGGCCGCCATTTATGACCTGACCGCCGATGAAAACACCCAGCGCTACACCAACATCGAAGGCACGCGGCAAACGCTGAAACTGGCTGAAAAAATTCAAGCCGGCCGTTTTCATCATGTCTCCTCCATCGCGGCCGCCGGCCTTTACGACGGCACCTTTACCGAAGACATGTTCGAGGAAGCCACCGGGCTGGATGACGCCTACCTGCTGACCAAGCACGAATCCGAAGCACTGGTACGCCAGGAAAGCAAAATCCCCTGGCGCATCTACCGCCCGGCCATGGTCGTCGGTCACTCCGAAACCGGCGCCATGGACAAGGTGGACGGCCCCTATTACCTGTTCAAGTTCATCCAGAAACTGAAAGACGTACTGCCCAACTGGATCCCCCTGATCGGTGTGGAAGGCGGGCACTTCAACGTGGTGCCGGTGGATTTCGTGGCGGACGCCCTGGACCACATTGCTCACCAGCCTGACCACGACGGCCAATGCTTCCACCTGACGGCAGACCGCAGCTACAGCCTGGGCGAGATCATGGACATCATCGCCGGCGCCGCCCAAGCGCCGCGCATGGCCCTGAAGCTGGAAAACCGGCTATTCGACGTAGTGCCCGGCTTTGTTCGCAAGGGCGTCAGCGCCCTGACCCCCAACCTGCTGCTCAATGCCGCACTGGACAACCTGGACATTCCACCCTCGGCCATGAAGTTCCTCACCTTCCCCACCGAGTATGACAACAGCCGCGCCAAAGCGGCTCTGGAAGGCACCGGCATCGCAGCACCCGAGCTGGAAAGCTATATCCAGCAACTGTGGGATTTCTGGGAAAACCATCTGGACCCGGACCGCGGCGAGCGCAAGGATGAACTGCAACCGCTACCCACCCTGCCCGAACGGGTGGAAGGCAAGGTAGTCATGGTCACCGGTGCCACCTCCGGTATCGGCAAGGCCAGCGCGCTGAAGCTGGCTCGCGCCGGCGCCACCGTGCTGGTGATCGCCCGCACCGCCGAAAAACTGGAAGAAACCCTGCATGAAATCGACCAGCTGGGCGGCACCGCACAGGCCTACAGCTGTGATGTCTCCGATCTGGCGGACGTGGACAATTTAATCCAACAGGTCCTCGCCGATCATGGCCATGTGGATATTCTGGTGAACAATGCCGGGCGTTCCATTCGCCGTTCCGTGGTGCATGCGTTTGACCGTTTCCACGATTACGAACGCACCATGCAGCTCAATTACTTCGGCGCCCTGCGACTGATCATGCAGTTGATGCCCAGTATGATCGAGAATGGCGGCGGCCATGTGATCAACATTTCCAGCATTGGCGTACTCACCAATGCGCCCCGCTTTTCCGCCTATGTGGCATCCAAAGCGGCACTGGATGCTTTCACCCGCTGCGCCTCCAGCGAGCTGGCCCACGAGGGGATCCGCTTTACCACTATCAACATGCCGCTGGTGCGCACACCGATGATCGCGCCCACCAAGATCTACAATCACGTGCCGACCATCAGCCCCACCCAGGCAGCGGACATGATCTGCGACGCCATTGTGCGCCAGCCAAAACGCATCGCCACCAACCTGGGCGTAATGGGGCAGGTGATGCACTTCATCACCCCCCGGGTCACCGAAACCATCATGAACACCGGCTACAAGTTGTTCTCGGATTCCTCTGCCGCCCTGGGAGGCAAAGAGGGCACGCCGAAGAAGATCCGCCGCGAACAGGCCGCTTTCTCGCGGTTGTTCAAAGGGATCCATTGGTAAAGGAAGACGCTTCACGCGACGCGCACCATGCATCACGGGCGTGTCGTGTAAAGCCGGCAGGCGCGGACAAAAAAAGGCCCCGCTTCCGGGGCCTAATTGTTTCCGGAGACAACCGGAAGCATACGCAGCGGGATCAAATCCCACCGCTATCCTCTCTCCTCACCGCCTCCCCCGCCTTGATCGACATCAAGGTTTTTGTCCGTAGCCACAATCAATCCCTGTCAGCGAAGACAAGCACGCATTTCCGTGCTGACTACACTGAAGCCATGGGACAACTCACACTACGCCAACACCCCACCGCCATCGCCCTGTGCCGCGCCCTGTTTCCGGCCGGGAAGACGTTACCGGCGGCAGATACCGACGCCCTACTCGGCAAGATGGATGCGCAACTGACCGGCCACCCGGCCCTGCAACGCAGCCTGAAAAGCGGCTTGCTGTGGCTGAACAACCGCCACCGATTGGTGCGGGGCTACGCCTTCCATCGAGCCAGCCCGGCCCGCCAGGCCCGCTTTCTCGACAAACTGGCCACCACCCCGGTGTCCGGCAAATTGCTACGCCTGCTGGCCCTGCCCTTCAAGGCCGCCTATGTGCTGGATGATCAGGTGGAGCAGGCCACCGGCTGTCGCGAACCCGTGCAACTGCCCGCCCAGATTGAAACCTTTCGCTGGCAGCAGCAGATCACCGCCGCCCGCGACTGCGAAGAAGACCTGAGCCTGGAAGCCGATGTGGTAATCCTGGGCAGCGGCGCCGGTGGCGCAGCGGCGGCCTATGAGCTGGCTTGCCGCGGCCTGGCCGTGGTGATCATCGAGGAAGGCCAGTATTACGACCGCAGCCACTTCAATGGCAAACTCACCGAGGTGATCCCCAAGCTCTACCGCAGTTGGGGCGCCACCGTGGCCACCGGTAACGCCATTATTCCGGTACCGGTGGGCTGCAATGTGGGCGGCACCACCACCATCAATTCCGGCACCTGCATGCGCACGCCGCCGTCGGTACTGGCCCGCTGGCGGGAGCAGGGGCTGCATGATTTCACCGAACAGAATCTGGCCCCCTGGTTCGAGGGCGTGGAACGCATGCTCTGTGTACAGCAAGCGACGCCGGAGACCGTCGGCCCCATTGGCCACATCATCGACCAGGGCGCCGCCGCCAACGGTTTTTTGCAACGCCAGCCGCTGATGCGCAATGCTCAGGGCTGTGACGGCCAGGGGCTCTGCCAGTTCGGCTGCCCCACGGACGCCAAGCAATCCACCAACGTCAGCTACATCCCCCGGGCCCTGGAACGGGGCGCCTTTCTGTTCAGCGGTTTCCGCGCCGAACGACTGCAGCGCCAGGGCAACCGCATTACCGGCGTCACCGCCCGCGGCACCAATGCCGCCGGGCGCCCGGTAACCCTGCGACTCACCAGCCAGCGCACCATTGTTGCCATGGGCAGCTTGTTCACGCCCCTGTTCCTGCAGCAACAAGGCGTGCGCAATCGTCATCTGGGTCGCCATCTGACCCTGCACCCGGCAGGGGTAGTCAATGCTCTCTTTGCGCAACAGGACCTGGGCAACGGTCGCAGCATTCCCCAGGGCTACGGGGTATCGGACTGGGAAGAACAGGGCCTGATGTTCGAGGCCGGCACCATTCCGCTGGCCGGGCACAGCCTGCTCAATCCCCTGGTCGGGCGGGACTGGGTGCGCTTTACCGAAGACTATCCGCACACCGCCTACTTCGGCTTCATGATCCGCGATACCAGCGAAGGGCGGGTACGCCGGGGGCCACACCGGGGCCTGCCGTTGATTCGCTATCGTATGAACCGACAGGACTTTACCCTGTTCAAACGCGGCATCCATACCCTGGCCTGCTGGTATCTGGATGCCGGCGCCGAACAGGTGCTGATCCCCGGCCTCAACCGCATCGCGCGAATCCACAACCGCACCGAGCTGGAACGCTTTCTGCGCTCGCCACTGAAACCCACGGACTTCCTGATCAGCGCCTATCATCCGCTGGGCACCGCCCGTATTGCCGCCTCCCCTCAAGAGGGCGTCTGCGATAGCGATCATCGGGTATTCGGTCATCCCGGGCTGTATGTGATGGATGGCGCCAGCGTGCCCACCAGCCTGGGCGCTAATCCCCAGGTCACCATCATGGCCATGGCCAGCCGGGCCGCCGACACCCTGGCCCGGGAACTGCTCGACGATATGGATTCCACCCACACACAACCACAAGGAGAATGCGCATGACCCTGGGCTTGTTACTCAAGGAACGCATGAGCGGCTGGCTACAACTGGACCGTCAGGGCCGCCAGCAACCCTTTGCCTTCCAGATCCGCGCCTTTACCACCCGCATCTTCAGCATCAGTGCCCCCCGTTACTTTCGCGGCACCGTCAATCTGGACGGACAGGACTTTCCCTGCGAAGGAGAACTGACCATCCACCTGAACGGTCCCCATTACTGGCTGACCTTCAGTCACCCGGAGCTGGGCCAGCTGCGCGTGGAGGGCAAGAAACAATACGGCCGTAACGGCCTGCTGGCCTCGCTGGTTACCTGCCCGATGACGGTCTACCGAACCCGGCAAGCCATCGGCCAGGCGGAAGTGGCCTACCGGGAAAGCATGCTGGCCTTTCCCTTCACCGCCCTGCGCCTGGTGGACGAACAACAGGCTTACCAGCAAGATCATGGCGTCGGTTCGTCCCGCGGATGATCCGGACCAAGGAGCCCTTCATGATTCCCTACTACGGCCTGCAGGCACCGGTCAAAGGCGGTCACTACGAGTCCTGGTTTGTGCGTGCCAATCACCCGCACAAACCCCAGGCAATCTGGATTCGCTACACCCTGTTCCGCGCCCGTGATCAGCGCCCGGCCCTGGGTGAAGTGTGGGCGGTATGGAGTGACGGCGCCCGGCAGCAGACCCATGCATTCAAGGAAGAGTTTCCTCTGAAGCAGTGCCACTTCAGCACCACACAGATGCAGGTGAGTGCCGGTGACAACCACCTGCAACCCGGCGCCCTGCAGGGCCAGCTGAACCGGGGCAACGACCAACTGAGCTGGGATCTGCACTACGATGACGGCGAGGCGCCATTGCTGTTTCTACCGGACAACTTCTACCAACGCTCCCTGCCCAAGGCCAAGTCCCTGGTCAGCCGCCCCCATATTCGCCTCAGTGGCACCCTGACCCTGAACGGCGAATCCCTGGTGCTGGACCGGTGGCCCGGCAGCGAGAACCATAACTGGGGGAGCCAGCATACCGACCGTTATGCCTGGGGCCAGGTGGTGGGTTTCGACAATGCGCCGGACGCCTTTCTGGAATGCGCCACCGCCCAGGTGAAAGTGGGCCCCCTGTACAGCCCGCCATTGTCCATTGCCGCCCTGCGGCTGGACGGGGAAACCCTGCTGTTCAACAGTCTGCCCCGGGCGCTGCGGGCCAACGCCGGCTACCGCCCCTTCCAGTGGACCCTGCAGACCAGTAACGGCGATGCCCGGTTGAGCATCAGCATGGCCACCGTGGCAGACCGGGTGGCCGCTCTCACCTACTACAATCCGCCCGGCGGCAACAAGATCTGCCTGAACAGCAAACTGGCCCGGGTCACCGCCACCCTGTCGCGACGGGGCAAACCGGAGCGGGTATTGCACAGCGCCCACGGCGGCGCGTTCGAAATTCTCACAGACCAGTTGCCGGCGGAGATGGAGCTGCAGGTATAGGGACGAGTTTCGAGGGGCGAGTAGCGAAAACATTAACAGCCCAAACCCCGAAAGGGTTTTGCCTCTGGAAACTCGCTTCTCGCAACTCGTTATTCGCCGCTGATGTTGCCTCCCTGCGCCGCCAGCACCCTCTCCAGGGATGGCGGCGAATAATCCGGGCCCTTTAGCACCTTGCCCCGCGCGTCCTTAACCGGCTTGCCATCGGCGCCCAGCTTGCTCATGTTGCTGCGATGCACTTCTTCGCAGCAGGCATTCAGGTCGATACCAAAGGTGTGCCCGGCGCCGTAGGTGACATAGTTGATATCGGTGAGCGCATCCGCCACCTCCACCAGGTCCACCCGAAAACCATCCAGCGTTTCCAGCTGCTCGCGGGCCTGGGCCAGCGTGGCGAGAAACGCCTGCTGACTATCGTTGGCCTCCTGGCACGTCGCTTCAGCCAGCTCGTGAAACTCCTCCAGTAACAGGGCCAGCCGCAAACGCACGGTGGCATCATCTGGCACCATCGGTGTCGGTTCCACTGGCAAGGAAAAGGCCCGATGGAACGCTCCCACCTTGTCAAAATTGCTGACGCTATTCCCCATCGACCTGAATCTCCTCCAGGAACGCCAGGATTTCCCGGTTCACTTCGGCCGCCTGCTCCATCTGGATCCAGTGACCGCACTGATCCAGCATCACGGTACGCAGGTCCGGAATATAATCCGGCATGCGCTGCAGCGCTTTCTGGCCAAACATGATGACCGGGTCCTGCAAACCACCGATAAACAAGGTCGGCATGGTGATCTGCCAGTTGCTGTCGTCACGGCTTTCTTGCCAGGACGCATCCATGGCACGGTACCAGTTGATTGGCCCGGTAAAGCCACTGTGCTCAAAACGTTCCACGTAATAAGCCAGATCCTCCTCGCGCATCCAGCGCGGCTGGGTCTCCGGCACCGGCATGGATTGAAGGAAACCGGTGTCATCCGGCTTCACATTGAAATCTGCAATGCCATCCGCCGACAAGCCATGGAAGATGCATCGCAAGCTATGCGCCACATCAGCTTCCAGCTCCTGCTCCGGCAAGGCCGGCTGCTGGAAGTAGAGCATGTAGAAAAAACGGTCTTCAAACAGTTTGCGCATGGCGGCAGTGGGCGGCTCCGGAGCCGGCCCACCATAGGGCACCGACATACCGATCACGGCCTTGATGGTTTTCGGGTATTGCCGTGCGACCTGCCAGGCCAGACCGCACCCCCAGTCATGCCCCATCAAGATAGCGCTTTCATACCCCAGCGCCTGAATCAGCGCCATCACATCCTCGACCAGCAAACTCTGCCGGTAGGCATCCACCTCTTTGGGGCCACCGGTAAAGCCATACCCCCGCAGATCCGGAGCCACCGCGTAATAACCGGACTGGGCCAACACCGGCAATTGGTACCGCCAGGACGCCCAACATTCGGGGAACCCATGCAGGCACAGCACCAGCGGGGCGCCGGCTTCACCGGCCTCCGCCACAAAGAAATCCAGCCCATTCGCGGGGACCTGCCGCTCTCGCGTAAACGCCATACTCATATCCTAATTCAGGGCCGGGCAACAAACAGTCAGACGGCTACTTACCCGGCACGACGAAAATGCTATTGTTGGCATAATATAGGCTCGAATTTGACAGCAAGAACTGCCGCTGACAAGCACAGACCGGAGCCCACGGATTCCGGCCTGCGCGAACCTGCTTGCTGACAGAAACACGGGGATCCACCCCCACAGCAACACCAGGGATGAAACGTGAACACGCCAAAGGGACCTGAACAATCCAGCCCCCCACGCACCCGCCTCGGCGAGTGGCTGGCCCCCTATGTGCCTGCGTATTTCCCGGTGGCCTGGAAACTGGGGCTGTCCATCTCTTTGCTGATTCTCTGCGGCATGACCATCCTCGGTACCCTGCTGCTCAATAATCAGCTCAGCCGCATGCGCGACCAGGCCGACAGCTTCGGCACCGCCATCGCCCAGCAGCTGGCCAACACCGCCCGCGAACCCCTGCTCGCTGACGACACCTTCTTTCTCAAAGTGCAGCTCAACAACCTGAGCCGCAGCGACAGTGTTCGCGGCGCCGCCCTGTTCGGCCGGGACGGAAACCTGATCGACAAGGCCGGTATTCTGCCGCTGGCCGCCAGCCCGCTGCACGAGCAGGTAAAGCGCTGGAGCCTGGAAGACGAACCGGTCACCACCTACTACGCCCCCATCAAGATCAGCGATGCCGTGGCCGGGCACACTGCCATCTCCCTGTCTGACCGCCCGATCATGGCGGCCCGCCAGGCCGTGCAGGACACCATGGTGACTGCCACTCTGATCATGAGCGTGATTGCCATTATCGTTGCCTTCCTGATCAGCCGCCGGCTCGCCCAGCCCATTCATGATCTGCTGGCCGCCACCAGTGCCATGCGCAAAGGCGACTTGAACTACCGCATTCAGGACCGCCGTAACGATGAAATCGGCGGCCTGATCGAGGCCTACAACACCATGGCCCACGGCATGTTGGAGAAAGACCAGGTGGAACGGGTACTGCAACGCTTCGTCAGCCCCTCCGTGGCCCGCAACATGATGGCTGACCTGGATCAGGTGCAGCTGGGAGGCCGTGACGTTTCCGCCACCGTGGTCTTCGCGGATATCGTCGGCTTCACCCGGCTGTCCGAAAACCTGGCGCCGGACGCCATCGCCGACATGCTCAACGTCTACTTTGATGCTATCACCACCGCCACCAGCTTTTACCGAGGCACCATCGACAAATACATGGGCGATTGCGCCATGATTGTCTTCGGCGTGCCAGAGAAAGATGACGAGCATCTGTTTCACGGATTGTGTTGTGCGGTGATGATCCAGCGGCTGGTGGAACGGCTCAATGAACACCGTCATGCCCACGGCCAGACCACCGTTAAGTTCCGCATTGGCATCAATTCTGGCGACATGCTGGCCGGTAACCTGGGCTCACGCGACCGCATGCAATACACCGTGGTCGGCGACGCGGTCAATTTGGCTTCACGGCTGTCGAACATGGCAGGCGGCAACGAGATCATTGCCGCCGCGCCCCTCCTGTCCAACCCCAACATCGCCTCACGGGTGCGTGCTACGGAATTCGGCGCCATGCGGATTCGCGGCAAGGCCGAACCGGTCAGCACCCACCGTATTGATGGTGTCCATGCCCTGTCGGAAACCCTGATGGAACAACGTATTGCCCAGTTTCTGGCAAAACTGAACACGGAGCATCAACGTGTACAAGGCGAGTAGCCTGACCCTGGTCACGGTGCTGGCTGGCTGCACGACCTTCGGCAACCCCCACCCGGAAAGCGATATCAGCGCCGCGCTGGAACAGCACGACTACACCCGGGCGGCGGCCATTATTGAACAGACCAAACCCAGGCACCCGGAATACCCGGCCCTGCAGGAGCAATACCCCGGTATCCGCCAGGCCAGCAAGGCATACCGCCAGCACATCATTCAGCAGGCACAGGAACTGGGCAGAAAACAGCAGTGGGAGGACGCCTTCAGGCTGCTGGACGATAACCGCGACAAGGTGTTGAACCCGGCGGCCATGGATGAATTGAGCGCCGCCCTGACGACTCTGGAAGAGCGCCAGCTGAACCAGCTACTGGCAGAGAGGCGCCAGGCCCAGGCTACTGCCATGCTGGCCAACGACAGGCTGGAACAGCAACTGGCCAACTTCCACGCGGCCGACGCCAAGCAGGAGCGCCAGACCCTGGCCGAGGAACGCCAGCAGCTGATCCAGGACCTGACCACGCTGGGCGAATATTTCGGTGAACGGGAACAGTGGATGCTGGCCCGCGACCTGCTGCGCTCCGCCCATCAGCTGGCCCCCCAGACCAAACCGTCCCCGGTACTGGCACAGGCCCAGCAAGTGCTGAACAACGAAGAGCAGCGCGCTCGCGCCAAGCGCAACCTGGCCCTGCAAACCGAAGCGGAACAACGGATGAGTCGTTACCAGCGCAACGGCCAGCTGCAATCGCTGCTCGCCGCCCGCGCCTTCCTGAACCAGCACCCGGGCAACCCGGCTCTGGCAAGCCATCGCAAACGGCTCGAGCAATGGTGCCGCCGCCGGTTCGCGGAAGAGATGAACACCGGGGAGGCCCTCTACGCCCGCGGCCAGTATCGCGAGGCTTACCGAATCTGGAAACAGGTCGCACCGCTGTACCCGGACAATGAAGAACTCAACAAGAAACTGGAACGCAGTCAGCGTGTACTGACCAACCTGCGCAGCCTTCAGCAATCCTGATAAGGCATGCCCTCTGAGTGTCATTCCCTCCAAGGGAGCGAATAACACCTCTCTGCTCTGAATCCTCAGCAAAGCACGAAAGGCCTCATCACAATCCGGGCAGCCGGCGGTCACCGGCTTGCTCATTTCCCCCGCGACGAACATAAAAAAACGCGCCGAAGCGCGTTTTTTTAACTCGAACGAAGGAAGACCTACTACAGGTCGGAATCCCCCTCCGCCTGACGATCAACCCCTGGAACCTTCCTGGGCTGTTTGTCCTCGATGTCCTTTTTGGTGGCCGGAATCGGCGCATCCTGCTCATTGAAGTAGGCATCACGGAAATCCTGCGGCACCGGTGTACGCCCTTCAAAAATATGATCCAGAGTCTGCGGGATCGGATTCTTCTCCACCTGCTCCAGTTCGCCATCATCGTTAAGACGGAACTGCAGGGCGGTCAACCCCATGTACTTCTCCCGGCTCATTTTTACCAGGCGATCATTGTTGGCCAGAATCGTCGGTTTCAGGAAGACCATAAGATTACTTTTCACCCGGTCCTTGCTGGTCGAGCGAAACAAGAAACCCAGAAACGGGATATCGCCCAGCAATGGCACCTTTCGCACCGTAACGCGAATATCATCCTTGATCAGGCCGCCCAGGGCGATGGTCTCAGCATCATCCGCCAGCACCGTACTTTGCAACTTGCGGGTCGTGGTAACGATATCCACGGCATCACCGGCGGAGTCCTTCACCGCGGAGTTTTCCTGCTCCAGCTCCAGACGAATGGTGGACAAGCCCGCCACATGCGGGGTGACTTTGAGGGTCAGACCCACATCTTCCCGCTGAATGGTGGTGAACGGATTGGATACCCCGGAGCCTGTGTTGGTGCTTTGCCCGGTCACGAACGGCACATTTTCACCGACAACAATTGAGGCTTCTTCATTGTCCAGGGTCAGAATGCTCGGCGTGGACAGCAGGTTCACATCTGACGAAGTGGAAAGTGCCTGAACCAGGGCGCCCCACTCCAAGTCGCCGTTGGAATCGGTTTCACCCAGCCCCGCGGTAATTCCATCGCCCAGGCTCAGGCCAGAAGGATCATCAGTGGCCAGGGCCTGGACGATGGAATTGATGCTCAGCCCACCGCCACCAAAATTCACTGCGCCGACGCCACTTTCATTGCTGCCGCCCACGTACTGAAAGCCCAGGTTCTTACCCTGCTCGCCGGAGATTTCTACAATCGCCGCCTCAATAAGAATCTGCGCACGGCGCACATCCAGCTGGCTGATCACCGACTGTAGCTCACGCATCATGCTCGGTTCGGCCCGGATCACCAGCGCGTTCAGAGATTCATCTGCCTGAATGGACACCTTACTGTTATTGGATGATGCGGCTGTGGCGGTCTTGCTGTCGCCGCCCGCCTTGGTCACCGATGCGCCATCGGCAAAATTCTTGAGCAATTCGGCCAGGGTCTTGGCATCGCCATGGCTAAGACGGATGACTTGCACGCCGCCATTATCCGTTTCTTCGGTGTCCAGGCTGCGGATCATCTGCACCATGCGCTGACGGGTGACCCGATCACCTTTTATGATCAACCGGTTGGTACGCTCATCCGCCACCACCGTGACCCCGCCATCCGGCGTTTTGCCACGGCGACCACCGGTCTGCGGCGTCAGGCTTTCCAGCATCTTCACCATGTCACCAGCGAAGGCATACTTGAGCTTGATCACCTGAACGTCTTCGGATTCCGCACTATCCAGGCTGGCAATAATCGCTTCCATGCGACGGATGTTGTCCATGTGATCACTGATGATCAGCGCATTGGCAGACCCCACCGCCGCCAGATGGCCGTACTGGGGCACCAACGGGCGCAGTACTGGCACCAACTCTTCCACCGGCGAGTTTTCCACCGGAATCACCCGGGTCACCAACTCTTCTCCACCGGCTGCATTCTTGCCCACCAGCGGCAGATTACTCTGTTTGGCCGTGGTGTTGGGCACAATCTTGATAATGTCGCCGGCCGGCACCGCCGCATAGCCGTGAACCTGAAGCACGGACAGGAACAACTCATAGACTTCACTGGAGGTAAGCGACTTGGTGGACACCACCGTCACGTCCCTGGCCCGGACCCGGGGATCCACCACGAAGTTCTTGCCGGTCATGTCGGCCACCTGGCTGATAAACGCCTGAATATCCGCATTGCGGATATTCACCGTCCAGCTCTTGCCGTCATCACTGGCCTGCACTTCGTTCGTTGTCCGCGCATGGGCTGTGGTCGCCATGGCAACCGACAACGCCAGCAGCATTATTATTCTTGATAGAGACGTTCTGAAAAAAGGCGTCATAAAACCACTCACTAAGGCGGATAGTTCACGGTAAATTGCTGGTCACCCCGTTGCACCACAATGGATGCCTGCTGGGTGTCCTGATACGAACGCAGAGCCGCCATGTCGTTGCTTTCTGTTCCCAGCGGGTGTCCGTTAACCGAGAGAATTACGTCATCGCTTTGCAGGCCAACCTGCGCAAGCAATTGCTTTGGAGCACGTTTGCCCAACCGGTAACCGGCGCTGCCACCCTCGGTGACAGGCTCCAGCCCCAGCTGGCCAATAATAGTGGTACGCTGGCGAGCCAGATCGGCCGCCCCGCCCTCATTGCCGGCAGGCACCGTGGGTGCCGGGCGCGGCGCGGGCTCACGCGACACTTCAGTCACACCGCCCAGGGCATTGTCGCTCCAGCGCAGCGTTTCCAGTCGACCCGCCCGGCGCAGGATCACCCGGTCGGGGTACACTTCTTCCAGTTTGGCGTTACCGGGAATGCTGTCACCGATATGGTACAACTCACCCTCTTTGCCTTTCTCGGCAATAATCGCCGTAGCGCGCTTGGTATCGGCATTCTGGAAGACCCCCAGCAGCTCCAGGCGCAGGCGGGTATCGGGGGCGTCGGTGGGCTTGTCATCGCCGGTGCTGGCCACGGGCTCATAGTTACCGAACAGTTGCCAGTTATCGATCTGGGCCTGGGAGAGGGTCGGGGCATCGCCAGAAGAAGAGGAGACCTCCAGGCGCGTCCGGGTATTCGCCGGCACGGGCTCACTGGGGCCATACCACAATAGCCATACGGTCTGCGCCAGCACATAGGCCAGCACGACCACCAGCAATACAGCGATCACCCACCGAAGCGGTGCGCCCCATTGCTGCTGCTTTCCCCAACTCGCCAGTTGCGACATAACTGTCCTGCGACTTCCTTTATCGTTATTGCCGATTACCGATATGGCAGAGGCTACAACCTACCGGATTCTACGGCTTATTATTGCAATATAGTGTTACTGACCGCCCGGCAAGGCAAAAGGTTGCGACATCTGGAATACCACATCCTCCGGATTGCCTCCCTGGCTCACACCCAACAGCATGGGCCAGGCACGCCGCACTTCCAGTTCGAAGCGCCCATCTGCCAGTCGGGCATCCACCAGCGACTCACTCTCCGGCCCCACCACTTGCAAGGTCGGCTGCGTATTGTCCATGCTCAAACGACCCTGCAGCACCGGTACCGTTGCGGAGCCATTGCGGCCCCAGGTGACCGTGCCGCCGCCGTACTGCAGCGTGCCCTGCAATGCCTTGATCTTGCCATCACCAAAGGTAATCTGCATCAGGGTCGCGTCCACACGCCCGTCTGCACTGCCCTGGGGAATATGGTCAGCCACCAGCGCCACCGGCAACGACAGCCGGGTCTGCTGCAATTGCCAGTCACCCCAATCTGCACCCAGCCAGCCGGACAGGCGCGCGGCGTCATCATCACTGCGGGTCTTCAGTGCCAGGCCTGGCACCAGCCCGTGCCAGTCCAGCGCCCACTGCACTGTTCCCTGGCGGCGCTGCCATTGCCAGTCCGCCTGCCCGTCCCACCAGAGCCCCTGGGGGTTAGTGATGGCCAGCGGTGCACCGCCAGGCCGCAGGGCCGGGACGCGCTCCACCAATACAGCTGCTGGCATCAGCAGCAGCAGGAACAGTAGCAGGCTGACGCTGAAAAGCAGCGCCAGTGTTATTTTTCGTGGCATAACGGAGCCGGTTTCCTGTCTACCGATCAGAACGGGATGTCGTCGTCGAAGTCATCCGCCGGGCCGCTGAAACCGCCGCCCTGGTTGCTATTCTGGTTCTGCGCCGGCTGGCCGCCTCCGGACTGGCTATCGTAGCCACCCTGATTGCCCTGAGCCGGGGAAGACTGGGTATATCCGCCGCCCTGGCCGCCGCCGTCACCGCGCCCATCCAGCATCTGCATCTCGTTGGCCACGATTTCGGTGGTGTAACGATCCTGGCCGTCCTGCCCCTGCCACTTGCGGGTACGGATAGAGCCTTCGATGTACACCTTGGAGCCTTTTTTCAGGTACTCGCCAGCAATCTCGCCCAGCTTGTTGAAAAACACCACCCGGTGCCATTCGGTGCGTTCCTGCATCTGGCCGCTCTGACGGTCTTTCCAGCTTTCACTGGTGGCCAGCCGCACATTCGTGACAGCGCCACCGCTGGGCATAAAGCGGGTTTCCGGGTCCGCCCCCAGGTTACCAATCAAAATTACCTTGTTAACGCCGCGCGCCATGTTTCTCTCCGTGACTTCTTATGGTCTGACTACTGTCTATCTTCTCGTTATCGCCGCTGGACGACAAACTCAATCAAGCTGTCCATTGTGTCAGCTTTGTCCGGCTCCGGCGACACCCTGTAACTGTTGCTCATCCAGCTGGCCGGCATCCACCTTCAGCAGAGCCAGGGCCTGCTCTTCTACAATCACTGTTTCTACCACCCCCGGCACGGATTTCAGCCGCTCAGTCAGGGCCTGCCAGTCCTGCCCGGGAGACAACGGCAGAACCCGGTTATCCAGCTTGGGCAGCTCTTTCATGCCCACCAACACCAGCAGCCAGATCAGCGCCAGTGCACCGCAGCCATAAAAAACGGCTTCCGCGCCCACCCATTGATACAGCGCGCCACCCATTTGCCCGCCGACAAACACGCCCAGAAACTGGCTGGTGGAATACACCCCCATGGCCGTTCCGCGGGTGCCGGCCGGGGCAGCGCGCCCCACCAGCGAGGGCAACAAGGCTTCCAGCAGGTTAAAAGCCGTAAAGAAAACCAGCAAGGCCAGGACAAAATGCCACAATTGCGCGCCAGCCAGCGCCAGCAGCAACTGGGAAACCGCCAGCAACACTACCGCCAGACGCTTCATGGGCACCGCTCCGCGGCGCTCCGCCCGGATAATCAAGGGCACCATGGCCAGGAACCCTGCCACCAGCACCGCCAGATACAACAAGCTGTGGCTTTGCAGCGTCAGCCCCAGGCGCTCGCTAAGCAGGGCAGGCACCACCACAAAGGATGCGGTCATGATCAGATGCAGGCTAAAAATGCCCACATCAAAACGCAGCAATGTCTTACTGCCCAATACGCGGCGGAAGCGCTCCGACGCGGGCAATGCCTCACCCTGCAAGGCTTTCGGAGCCGGCACCACAAAAGCAACCAGCAAGGCAAAGCCCCCCAGCACCGAGGTCATCCAGAACAGGCCGGACAAGCCCAGCCAGCCCGCCAGCAAGGGCCCCAGAATCAGTGCCAGAACAAAAGAGCCGCCCACCGACATGCCAATCAGCGCCATGGCCCGGGTACGGTGTTTTTCCGTCACCACATCACCAATCAACGCCATGATCACGCTGGCGATGGCCCCGGCCCCCTGCAGCGCCCGCCCCGCAATCACTCCGTAAATATGGTCACTCATGGCCGCCACTGCGCCACCGGCAATAAACAGCAACAGGCCAATTAACAGTAACGGACGACGCCCAAAACGGTCCGAGAGCATGCCAAACGGAATCTGCAGCAATGCCTGCATCAGGCCATAGGCGCCAATGGCCGTACCGATCAAAAGCGGGGAAGCCCCTTCAAGGGCCTGCCCGTAGACTGCAAAAATCGGCAGGATCATGAACAAACCAAACATCCGCAACGCGAAAATAGTTGCCAGATAACCCGTGGTTTTCAGTTCTGTCCGCTGCAGGGCATGGGAAGATGATGCCGTCATGAACCGTGATCGCTCCTAACCCGGAGAGGCCGCTGCACCGCAGCACACAGCTGCCGCAACCCCGGCCGATACAAAAGGGCACGCAGTGTAGCAGATTCCGGCCCCGTCAGGACCAGTGCCCGGAAGACCCGGTCCACAACCTTTGATCGTGAAATCGGTAAAACTCGACTGCATCAAATTGAACCCCCGCCAAAGCGGTGATAAATTGACAGGCTGATCAGTTTTTTTTCTTAGGTGTTTGCCTGAGCAATCACGGACGGGGCCAATGAATAGCCAAGAACATACCCAGCAAGTTTACGTGGTCGGCAGCCAACAGCTGCAAAACGCCCTGCTTACAGAGTTTCTCGTCAAGGAAGACGTGGCAGCCAAGAGCATTCCCACCGCCCTGGATATCACCACCGAGATCCTGCGCGAACAGAACCAGAACCTGTTTCTGGTGGACTACCACTCAGTGGACGTGAATGAAGTCATCGCCCACTTGCTGGAAGCCGACCAGGAAGTGGAAAGCGATGTCCTGATCGCCGTTTTCAACGTGGACAGCGATGAGTCACTCTCCAAACTGGCCGGGCTTCCCATGGTCAACGGCGGCTTTCAGCACGACTGCCCCCAGGCCCTGCTCAGCAAAGGCATCAAGGCCATTTTCGACGGCGAGCTGTGGTTCCCGCGCGCCGTCCTGCAGACCTACCTGATGAAGAGCCGGACCTTCAACAAGACGTTCTCCCGTAGCGAGGTCAGCCTGACAGACCGGGAAGTGGAAGTGCTGAAAGTCATGGCCACCGGCGCCAAGAACTCGGAAATCGCCAGCAGCCTGAATCTGAGCCCGCACACCATCAAGACCCACATCTACAACATCTTCAAGAAAATCAACGCCTCCAACCGCCTGCAAGCGGTGAACTGGGCCCAGGAAAATCTGTAACCACGCCTGACGCAAGACGCCAAATGCCTGACGCCGGCTTTTCGCATCCTGCGTCTGGCGTCGGGCGTCCAGCGTCCCTTATACTGCCCTGTTCATTTTGACAGTACTCAGGGGCAGTAGATGGATACCATTCTGGTTCGTGGCGCACGCACCCATAACCTGAAGAACGTGGACCTGGATATTCCCCGGGACAAGCTGGTGGTTATTACCGGCCTGTCCGGTTCCGGCAAATCGTCCCTGGCGTTCGACACCCTGTACGCGGAAGGTCAGCGCCGCTATGTGGAATCGCTGTCCACCTATGCCCGCCAGTTCCTGTCGATGATGGAAAAGCCCGATGTGGACCACATCGAAGGGCTGAGCCCCGCCATTTCCATTGAACAGAAGTCCACCAGCCACAACCCGCGCTCCACCGTGGGCACCATCACCGAAATCTACGACTATCTGCGCCTGTTGTTCGCCCGGGTCGGCGAGCCCCGCTGCCCCGAGCATGATGCCCCGCTTGCCGCGCAAACCATCAGCCAGATGGTGGACCAGGTGCTGACCATGGAAGAAGGCAGCAAGCTGATGCTGCTGGCCCCGGTCATCCGCGAAAAGAAAGGCGAGCACGTTCACCTGTTCGAAGAACTGCGCGCCCAGGGCTTTATCCGGGTACGCATTGATGGCCGCATCTACGACATGGACGACACTCCGGACCTGGACAAGAACAAGAAGCACACCATCGAAGTGGTGGTGGATCGCTTCAAGGTCCGCGACGACCTGCAGAACCGTCTGGCCGAATCGTTCGAGACTGCCCTGAACCTGGCCGACGATATCGCCGTGATCGCGCCCATGGACGGCGACGGCGAAGAAACCACTTTCTCCGCCAAATTCGCCTGCCCCAGCTGTGGCTACTCGATCCCCGAACTGGAACCTCGCCTGTTCTCGTTCAATAACCCGGCCGGTGCCTGCCCCAGCTGTGACGGCCTGGGCATGAAACAGTTCTTCGATGAAGGCAAGGTGATCAACTCCGACGAGCTGTCTCTCTCCGAAGGCGCCATCCGTGGCTGGGACCGACGCAACGTCTATTACTTCCAGATGCTCAATTCCCTGTCCCAGAGCATTGGTTTCGACATGGACGCGGCATTTAAAGACCTCCCCAAGGAGGTCCGCAAGAAGGTGCTACATGGCACCGGCAAGGAAAGCATCGAATTCCGCTACCTGAACGACCGCGGCGATATCATCAAGCGTAACCATCCGTTCGAGGGCATCATTCCCAACATGGAACGCCGTTACCGGGAAACCGAATCCGATGCGGTACGCGAAGACCTGCTCAGCTACATGTCGACCTCCAGCTGCCCCAGCTGCAACGGCTCACGCCTGCGCGAGGCCGCCCGCCATGTCTTTATTGAACAGACCACCCTGCCGGAAGTGGTGCGTCTGGCGGTGGGCAAGGCCCACGCCTACTTTAGCGAGCTCAAGCTGCCCGGTAGCAGAGGCGAAATCGCCGACAAGATTCTCAAGGAAATCCGCGACCGCCTGCAGTTTCTGGTTAACGTGGGGCTGGAATATCTGACGCTGGAGCGCAGTGCAGAAACCCTCTCCGGGGGCGAGGCCCAGCGTATTCGCCTGGCCAGCCAGATTGGCGCCGGCCTGGTGGGCGTGATGTATGTGCTGGATGAGCCGTCTATCGGCTTGCATCAGCGCGACAACGAGCGCCTGCTCAGCACCCTCACCCGCCTGCGGGACCTGGGCAATACGGTGCTCGTGGTGGAGCACGATGAAGACGCTATTCGTCTGGCTGATCACGTCATTGATATCGGCCCCGGCGCCGGCGTCCACGGCGGCGAGGTTATCGCCCAGGGCAGCGCCCAGGACGTGGCGGACAACCCCGCGTCACTCACCGGTGACTACCTGTCCGGGCGCAAGCAAATCGCCATTCCCGCCCAACACCGGGAGCACAATGACGATCGCTGGCTGACCTTGCACGGCGCCACCGGCAACAACCTGAAAGGGCACCCGCTGAATATTCCGGTCGGGTTGCTGACCTGCATCACCGGCGTGTCCGGCTCCGGCAAATCCACGCTGATCAACAGCACCCTGTACCCGCTGGCGGCCACCAAACTCAACAAGGCCACCACCCTGACCGCGGGCCCCCATGAGTCCATCGACGGTCTTGAGCATTTCGACAAGGTGGTGGATATCGACCAAAGCCCCATTGGTCGCACCCCGCGCTCCAACCCGGCCACCTATACCGGTATTTTCACTCCGGTGCGGGAATTGTTCGCAGGCACCCAGGAAGCCCGTGCCCGCGGCTACAAACCCGGCCGCTTCAGCTTCAACGTGAAAGGGGGTCGCTGCGAAGCCTGCCAGGGTGACGGGGTCATCAAGGTAGAAATGCACTTCCTGCCCGACATCTATGTTCCCTGTGAAGTTTGTGAAGGAAGGCGCTACAACCGGGAAACCCTGGAAATCACCTACAAGGGTAAAAATATCTTCGAAGTGCTCGACCTGACTATCGAAGATGCCCGCGAGTTTTTCGATGCCGTACCGTCGCTGGCACGCAAACTCCAGACCCTCATGGATGTGGGCCTCAGCTATGTGAAACTCGGCCAGGCAGCCACCACGCTATCCGGCGGCGAAGCCCAGCGGGTCAAACTGGCCAAGGAATTGTCACGCAGGGATACCGGCAACACCTTGTACATCCTCGACGAGCCCACCACCGGCCTGCACTTCCATGACATCCAGCTCCTGCTGGACGTACTCAATCGCCTGGCCGACCACGGTAATTCTGTGGTGGTGATCGAACACAACCTGGATGTGATCAAGACCGCTGACTGGATCGTGGATCTGGGTCCCGAGGGCGGTGACGGTGGCGGTGAGATCATCGCCGAAGGCACCCCGGAAGAAGTCGCCAAGGTGAAAGGCAGCCATACCGGGCGTTTTCTTAAGCCCATGCTTGGATAATAATAAGAATGAACACCATCACACCTTATCTGCTACTTTGCGTCTTAACCTGTTGTTCCATCCTTACAGGATGCAAGAGTGCTAAAACGCTTTATAACGGCGTGGCTTGTGGGGCCGGAGCGATATGCACAGAAGCTTACCCCCTAGAGTCACTGTCAGACACAAGAAGCGCTGAAAAGATCGTCATCGCACCACCGTTTTTCGAGCTTGAGATACGCGATCGTGATGGCGATTACCACCCATTTCCGACGATGCTCGAGCATATTCCACCTGATACTATCCAGTATTATCAGAAACATGCCGACGCCTACGAAATCTCCCTCTCCATGCCTTCCGCAGGCCTCTCGGGTCACTTGGACGAATTTCAGAATCTATACTTCGACACCTTCATTGATTTTGCACCTATTGACCGCCCATCCCCGAGCGTAAAAGGCTTTCTGCAGGCAATGGCTACAGGCCCTGAGCGACAAAATCCTGTAAAGACAGACGCCATTAGACTTGACGGGAACCGGGCAGCAGAACGACTGGACGTGAATGAGGCATGCTGCATCCTGCTCACCCGTGTGAGAGGCTGGCATGAAAGCCGGGAGAGCTATAACGCCTCCGTGACCAGCGCCATCATATTCAGCTCCTTAGCAGGCAGTAGCGGTGCCGCCTCTTATGCAGGAGAGGTCGTTGTGGACATGGCAGTTATTCGGCTCGAAGACGGGAAGCTCATCTGGAGCTCTCAAACCACCGGGCCGGTCAGTGGCCTTGCCATACGAAGAGGGATCACCCCGTATTATTCTGCTGTCGCCAATCTTCGCCTGGGCTCGAGCGATAAATGACCCCCTGACTGTGCTTTACTGCACAATATCAGCCTTTGTCATACCTTCGCCACCACCCCCAAACATGAGCGTCACAACCCGCTCACAGACCCAACCTCCAACGCAACGCTGGAGGCTGATCATGAAATGGATATGGGCCTGGAAAGGATGCATCGCCACCCTGGCTATCGGCATGGCAACCGTGGCGTGTGCCAGCCAGGATCACAAAGATAGCGGCACGAACACGATTACGCTCGGCCCTCGCCCCTATTACCTTGTCTCTGATATGGATAGCGGGCCAGCCAAAGAGACCCTGCAGGCCTGCGCCGCGGAGCGCCGCCCGCAGCGACGAAGCGACTTTTCCATCGGCCACCGCGGCGCACCGCTGCAATTCCCGGAACACACTGAAGAATCCTACCGTGCAGCAGCGCGTATGGGCGCAGGCATTGTGGAATGTGACGTTACCTTTACCAAAGATCGGGAGCTGGTTTGCCGTCATTCACAGTGCGATCTCCATACCACCACCAACATCCTGGAAACCGAACTGGCCAACCAGTGCAGCGAACCGTTCAGCCCGTTTGATGGCACACGCGCCGCCAGTGCGAAATGCTGCACCAGTGACATCACTCTGGCCCAATTCAAAACCCTGAAAGGGAAGATGGATGGCGCCAACCCTCAAGCCACCACCGTTGACGAGTACCTGAATGGCACCCCCGACTGGCGCACCGAGCTCTACCGCCAACGCGGCACCCTGCTCAGCCACCAGGAAAGCATCGCCCTGTTCCGCCAGCTGGGAGTCAAGATGACCCCGGAACTGAAGGCCCCTCAAGTTCCCATGCCCTACCAGGGCGACTACAGCCAGCAGGACTATGCACGGCAAATGATCCGTGACTACCAAGAGGCCGGCGTCAGTCCCCATCGCGTCTATCCACAATCATTCAATCTGGAAGATGTTCGCTATTGGTTATCGGCCACACCGGCCTTTGGCCGTCAGGCGGTCTACCTCGACGGCCGTGACAGCAGCGGACTCGACCCGCAAAACCCCGGCACCTGGCAGCCCGACATGGCAACGCTGAAAGGCTACGGGGTCAACATCATCGCCCCGCCGCTATGGATGCTGGTCACCACCGATGCCCAGAACCGCATCATCCCCAGCGTCTATGCCCGCTCCGCACAACAGGCCGGCCTGGATATGATTGCCTGGTCCCTGGAGCGCTCCGGACCATTGGCCAACGGCGGCGGCTGGTACTACCAAAGTATTCCTTCGGCCACCAATAACGACGGTGATACCCTGACGCTACTGGATGTTTTAGCTCGCCAGGTGGGCGTCATCGGTGTCTTTTCCGACTGGCCCGCCACCACCACCTTTTATGCCAACTGCCTGCGACAACACCGCGCCCCACGCTCCCACGCACGACAATAGCGCAGCCGCACCACACTTTGCCCCGCCCGCCCTGTGGCGGGGCATTATCGCCCCCAGGCGGGCCTGAATTGATGGCACGCTTTCTGCTTTGTACCAGGCTATACACAGGCCGAGGAGTACCAATATGGAATCCACCCCGGACCACCGTTGGCTGATGCAGTACAACATTGTTAATCTGGTCAATCAGTGTCGGCGCTTGATCCGCGCCGAGTTCGACGAAAACCTTTCCCTCACCGACCCACAACTGCGCTTCAAGCTGGCTCACTTCGCCGGCCGTACCTGCTCTCAGGGGCTCCAACGGCTGTACGGTGAAATTCGGCTTGCACTACTCAAGCTGGAAGGCGCCGACCCGGAACCACAGCAGCCGCCCGCACCAGTAGTGCGACGCTACCGGGGACAAGCGATCAGCCCAGCGCCTGAAGAGCCCCCCAGACAAACGGCCACACGCTCACGCTCGACACAAAAGGCCGTTATTTACCGGGGAAGGACGGTCGCACAAGGGTAGAAAAGCAAGGCACAACCTTGTCAGGCGGAGAACTGAAAAATACTTAAATCCAGCGGCTGGCTCTCCCCCAGCCACATCACCAACTCCGTATGATCACGAAGATCGTCACCACTGAGGCCATGCACAAACACGGTTAGGCCGTTACGGCTGGCCATTAACCAGGGAATAACCTCCCCTGCCAAACGGCGCGGGATGGTCAGCTGACAGCTCCAGCATGGGTGCGGCCCCACCGGCTTGCGGTGCATATGACCCATGGGCACGGAAAAGTGTTGGTGTGCAGCCTGGCAGAGAGCCGCCGCTTGGGAAAAGGTGTGTTCGTCGAAATAGACGTGTGCGTGAAAACCGTTAATCGCCATACGCTGTGCCCGTTAATAACAACTCCAGCATAGCCGATGCTTTCACACTTGCAACAGGCACAAAAAAACCGGGCACAGGGCCCGGTTTTTTTCTGGAACGGTTAACGCTTACTCTTCGTCAGCATCAACCAGTTCAGGACGGTCAACCAGCTCAACATAGGCCATCGGTGCGTTATCGCCCGCACGGAAACCCATCTTGAGAATGCGGATGTAGCCACCCGGACGCTCCTGGTAACGAGGACCCAGCTCGTTGAACAGCTTACCGACCATTTCCTTTGAACGGGTACGGTCGAAAGCCAGACGACGGTTAGCGACGGAGTCTTCCTTAGCCAGAGTGATCAGCGGCTCAGCCACACGACGCAGCTCTTTGGCTTTCGGCAGAGTGGTCTTGATCGCTTCGTGCTCGAGCAGAGACACAGCCATGTTACGGAACATCGCCTGACGATGAGAGCTGTTCCGATTCAGTTTTCTGCCGCTTTTGCGATGACGCATGATTCTGTTCCTATGTTCAGGGGCGCTTCACAGCGTCCACAACAACTAATTAGCGCAATTTGGTGTTCAGCCGGTCATCATCCCGCAGGCTGACCGGTGGCCAGTTCTCGAGACGCATGCCCAGTGACAGACCTTTAGAGGCCAGCACATCTTTGATCTCGGTCAGCGACTTCTTACCCAGGTTCGGGGTTTTCAGCAGCTCAACCTCGGTACGCTGTACCAGATCACCGATGTAGTAGATGTTTTCCGCTTTCAGACAGTTAGCGGAACGAACGGTCAGCTCAAGATCATCCACCGGACGCAGCAGGATAGGATCGATTTCCTCACGCTCCTGCTTCGGCTCAGGCTTGGCATCCTGCTCCAAGTCTACAAACACCGCAATCTGCTGCTGCAGAATCGTTGCTGCACGACGAATCGCTTCTTCCGGATCAATGGTTCCGTCTGTTTCCAGATCGATAACCAGTTTGTCCAGGTCAGTACGCTGCTCAACACGGGCCGCTTCAACCACGTAGGCCACGCGACGAACCGGGCTGTAGCTGGCATCCAGCTGCAAACGGCCAATACCACGAGTCTCGTCGTCTTCAGACTGACGGGAATCCGCAGCAACATAGCCACGCCCTTTCTGAACCTTCAGCTTCACACGCAGTTCGGTGTCGCCGGTGATGGTGCAGATCAGGTGATCCGGATTAACAATCTCAACGCTGTGATCGCGCTGGATGTCATTCGCGGTTACAGCGCCCGGGCCTTTTTTGACCAGCTCGAGGGTCGCTTCTTCGCGATCTTCCATCTGCAGGGCAACGCCCTTCAGGTTCAGCAGGATGTTGATCACATCTTCCTGAACCCCTTCGATAGAAGAGTATTCATGCTGCACACCGTCGATCTCCACTTCGGTGATCGCACAGCCGGGCATGCTGGAGATCAGGATGCGGCGCAGCGCAGTCCCCAGAGTGTGGCCAAAACCACGCTCCAGCGGTTCCAGAACCACTTTGGCGTGGGTCTGGTTGATCGCGTTGACCGCGATCGAGCGGGGCGTGAGAAAGTCGTTCACGGCGGTCATAGAGATCCCTCAGGCAGTCCTTACTTGGAGTACAGCTCGACGATCAGATTTTCGTTGATCTCGGCAGGCAGGTCGATACGCTCAGGCTTCGCCTTGTAGGTACCTTCCAGCTTCTTGTCATCAACTTCAATCCACGGCATAAAGCCGCGCTGCTGAGCGAGCTCCATGGCGTTTTTCACGCGCAGCTGGTTCTTGGACTTCTCGCGAACGTTGATCTGGTCGCCAGGCTTCACCTGGTAAGACGCAACATTCACAGACTGGCCGTTAACCAGAATGGCACGGTGGCTAACCAGCTGACGCGCTTCGGAACGGGTAGAACCAAAGCCCATGCGGTAAACCACGTTGTCCAGACGGCCTTCCAGCAGCTGCAGCAGGACTTCGCCTGTTGCGCCCTTGGAAGCGGCCGCTTTCTTGTAGTAGCTACGGAACTGCTTTTCCAGCACACCATAGGTACGACGAACTTTTTGCTTCTCGCGCAGCTGAACACCGTAGTCAGACAGCCGTGCCGGGCGACGCCCGCTTGCACCAGCAGCCTGGCCAGGAGCCTGCTCAGCTTTACACTTGGATTCCAGAGGGCGGATACCGCTCTTCAGGAACAGATCAGTGCCTTCTCGACGGGAAAGCTTGCACTTGGGACCGATGTATCTTGCCATCTTGCTCTAACTCCCGTTACACGCGACGCTTTTTAGGCGGACGGCAACCGTTATGGGGAATCGGCGTTACGTCCTCAATATGGGTGATCTTGTATCCGCAGCCGTTCAGGGCGCGAATAGAAGATTCACGACCCGGACCGGGGCCTTTCACCCGCACTTCAAGATTTTTCAGACCGTAGTCCTTCGCAGCATTACCCGCGTTTTCAGCCGCCACCTGGGCAGCAAACGGGGTGCTTTTACGGGAACCACGGAAACCAGCACCACCGGAGGTCGCCCAAGACAACGCATTGCCCTGACGATCAGTGATGGTGATGATGGTGTTGTTGAAGGAAGCGTGCACGTGCGCAATACCGTCCGCAACGGTGCGCGTTACCTTCTTACGACGTGCGCCACTATCTTTCTTTGACTTAGCCATAATGCCTATCCAAATCCAGCCGCTGTCTAATTCAGCTTATTTGCGAATCGGTTTACGCGGACCTTTACGGGTGCGCGCATTGGTCTTGGTACGCTGACCGCGAAGCGGCAAGCCGCGACGATGGCGAATACCACGGTAGCAACCGAGGTCCATCAGACGCTTAATGTTCATGTTGATTTCCCGGCGCAGGTCACCTTCGGTAGAGAACTTGGCAACTTCGCCACGAATGGCATCAAGTTGCTCACCGGTCAGCTCGCGAACTTTCGCGGTCTGCTCAATACCAGTCGCTACGCAGATTGATGCTGCGCGGGTGCGACCGATCCCGAAGATGTAGGTGAGAGAAATCACCGTGTGCTTATTTTCCGGGATGTTAACGCCTGCAATACGGGCCATCCGAATATCTCCGATTCACAAAACGGGTGGCGCCAGGCTCACAGGCGCCGAAAGGCGGCAGAGTCTAGCGCTACACCGACTGAATTTCAACCAAACACTTAAAAGAAGACTAAACCTTAACCCTGGCGCTGCTTGTGCCGGGGTTCGGCACTGCAGATTACCATGACACGCCCCTTACGACGGATCACTTTGCAGTTACGGCAGATCTTCTTTACAGAAGCCTGAACTTTCATCGCACTCGCCTCGTTCGTTAACGCACCAGACCGGTGCCACCATACCCTTTCAGGTTGGATTTCTTCATCAACTTCTCGTACTGGGTGGACGTCAGGTGCGAATTAACCTGCGACCAGAAGTCCATTACCACTACCACAACGATCAGCAGAGAGGTGCCGCCCAGGTAAAAGGGCACATTGGCAACAGCTTGCAGACCCAGCGGCAGTAAGCACACCAGCGTCATGTATACCGCACCGATCAGAGTCAAACGCCCCATCACCGTGTCGATATAGCGAGCGGACTGCTCGCCCGGGCGAATGCCCGGAATATAAGCGCCGGATTTCTTCAGGTTGTCAGCGACATCCTTCGGATTGAACACCAGCGCTGTATAAAAGTAGCAAAAGAACACAATTGCCAGGGTAAACAGCAGAATATACAGCGGCGTACCCGGCAGCAGAGCTTCACTGACATTACGCAGTGCCTGGCCCCACCATGAATCCGGATTGGAGTCACTGAACCACTGGGTCAGGGACGCCGGAAACAACAATATAGAGCTGGCAAAAATCGCAGGAATTACCCCTGCCATGTTCACCTTCAGCGGCAGATGACTCTGCTGTGCTGCATACACACGACGCCCTTGCTGACGGCGCGCATAGTTTACCGTAATACGGCGTTGCCCGCGCTCCACGTACACCACACCGAAAATCACGGCCATGGCGACCAGGAACACAAACAGCATCATGATCAGGCTGAGGTCGCCGGTACGCGCAGATTCAAACGTCTGCGCCACCGCACCAGGCAGGCCGGACACGATGGAGGCGAAAATCAGCATGGAGATACCATTGCCGATACCGCGCTCGGTAATCTGTTCACCCAGCCACATCAGGAAGACAGTACCCGTAACCAGGGTGCTGACTGCCACAAAGTAGAAGCTGGCAATTTGCATGGTGCTGGCTGTTTCAGGCAGTAGCGTAATGCCCTGGCTGTTAAGGCCGGCCACCATACCAAAAGACTGAATCGCCCCCAGTGCCACCGTCAGATAACGGGTGTACTGGGTGATCTTGCGCCGCCCTTGCTCACCTTCTTTACGAAGCTGCTCAAGTGTGGGCACTACGGCCGTCATCAGCTGAATCACGATGCTGGCTGTAATGTAGGGCATGATGCCCAACGCAAAGATACTCATGCGCTCCAGTGAACCACCAGAGAACATGTTGAACAGGCCAAGAATGGTGTCCCGGTTATTGTTGAACATCTGTTGCAACGCTTCCGGGTTCATGCCCGGGACCGGGATATGCGCCCCGACCCGGAACACCACCAGGGCGCCCAACAGAAAACCGATCCGCCGCCACAGTTCACGCATTGCGTTACCGTCAGCTTTCGGCGCACCGCCATTTAGTGTTTGAGCGCGATTCTTCGCCATAAAGCGCAGCCTTACTCTTCGACTTTACCGCCAGCTTTTTCAACCGCTTCACGGGCGCCTTTGGAAATGGCCACACCACGAACGGTCACTGCACGATCAATTTCACCTTGCAGAACAATCTTGGCCCGCTTCATGTCACGGCGAACAACGTTGGCTGCTTTCAAAGAAGCCAGGTCGATCACGTCACCTTCCACTTTTGCCAGCTCAGCAAGACGGACTTCAGCAGTACCCATTGCCAGCTTGGACGTGAAGCCGAACTTCGGCACACGACGCTGCAGCGGCATTTGACCACCTTCGAAACCTGGCTTCACGGTACCACCGGAGCGAGACTTCTGACCTTTATGACCACGGCCACCAGTCTTGCCCAAGCCGGAACCGATACCGCGACCTACGCGCTTACCTTCCGGACGGGAACCTTCAGCAGGATGCAAATCATTAAGACGCATCACTTATTCTCCCTCTACCTGCACCAGGTACGAGACCTTGTTAATCATGCCTCGTACTGACGGGGTATCTTCAACTTCAACGGTGTGGCCAATACGGCGCAGACCGAGACCACGCACGCAGGCCCTATGCTTTTCGAGCCGGCCGTTGGTGCTTTTAACCAGCTTTACCTTGATCTTTTCAGCCATCGTATCGATTCCGCTTATCTGCGCTTAGTTCAGAATCTCTTCAACAGACTTGCCACGCTTGGCAGCCACAGATTCCGGAGAAGCCATGGATTTCAGACCATTGAAAGTAGCCCGAACCACGTTTACCGGGTTAGTGGAGCCATAGCATTTGGCCAGTACGTTCTGAACGCCTGCGACTTCCAGCACGGCACGCATGGCACCGCCGGCAATCACACCGGTACCTTCATCGGCCGGCTGCATGTACACCTTGGAGGCACCGTGACGGGCCTTCATTGGGTGCTGGATGGTAGAACCGTTCAGCTCTACCTGAATCATGTTGCGGCGGGCAGCTTCCAGGGCTTTCTGGATAGCAGCAGGCACTTCACGCGCCTTGCCACGACCAAAGCCAACCTTGCCCTTGCCGTCACCCACTACAGTCAACGCGGTAAAACCAAAAATACGGCCGCCTTTTACTACTTTAGCAACCCGGTTTACCTGAACCAGTTTTTCCTGCAGACCTTCGTTGGGATCAACCTTCGCCATAACCAAGCACCCTTAGAATTCAAGCCCGTTTTCACGCGCGGCATCAGCCAGCGCCTTTACGCGACCGTGATATTTAAAACCAGAACGGTCAAAGGCTACGCGCTCAATGCCCGCTTCTTTGGCACGCTGAGCAATAATCTGACCAACTTTGGTCGCTGCATCAGCGTTGCCGGTAGCGTCAGCACGCAAATCTTTCTCCACTGTACTGGCAGAAGCCAGTACCTGGTCGCCTGCCGCAGAGATTACCTGCGCATAAATATGACGCGGGGTACGATGTACGCAAAGACGAACTTCGCCCAACTCGCGGATCTTCAGACGAGTGCGCTTGGCCCTGCGTAGACGTGCAACTTTTTTGTCTTTCATGGCATCAATCTCGACGATTATTTCTTCTTGGCTTCCTTACGGCGCACTTGCTCATCAGCATAGCGCACCCCTTTACCCTTGTAGGGCTCAGGCGGACGGAAGGCCCGAACATTGGCTGCAACCTGACCAACCAGTTGCTTATCAATGCCCTTAATGACAATTTCAGTCTGGCTCGGGGTTTCTACGGTAATCCCTTCAGGCAACTCGTAAGCCACCGGGTGGGAAAACCCGAGGGTCAGGTTCAACACCTTGCCCTGAGCCTGTGCTCGGTAACCAACACCCAGGAGCTGAAGCTTACGCTCAAACCCATCGGCTACGCCGGTTACCATGTTATTCAGCAGAGCACGGGTGGTCCCGGCCAAAGCCCAGGCCTTCTGGGAGTCGTCGTGAGGCTTAACAGACATCACGCCTTCTTCCAGGGACACGGCTACCAGCTCGTGAACTTCATGCTCCAGGCTGCCTTTGCCACCTTTTACGGCGACTTTCTGGCCATCGACTTTAACTTCGACGCCCTTCGGCAGATTTACCGGATTTTTTGCTACTCTAGACATTGTTGCACCTAACCTGTCTACGCCGCTTCTGTTAGGACACTTCGCAGATCAGCTCGCCACCAACATTGGCTTTGCGCGCTGCGCGGTCAGAAATAATGCCCTGATTAGTGGATACGATCATAACACCGAGGCCATCTTTAACCTTGGGGATCTCACCAGCGGACTTGTAAACCCGCAGACCAGGACGGCTTACCCGTGCGATCTTTTCGATCACTGGGCTGCCTTCGAAATACTTCAGCTCAACCGTCATTACCGGTTTTTTATCGCTGGTTACTTCGTAACCTGCAATATAGCCCTCGTCCTTCAGTACTTTGGCAACAGCTTCCTTTGCTTTTGACGCAGGAATCTCTACCTGTACTTTCTTGGCCATTTGGGCGTTACGGATACGAGTAAACATATCCGCCAAGGTATCTTGCATGCTCATGCCGCAATCGCTCCGCTACCTAACTCTTGGCTTACCAGCTGGCTTTTACCAGACCGGGAACATCACCGCGCATTGCTGCTTCACGCAGCTTGATCCGGCTCAGGCCGAACTTGCGGTAGTAACCGTGCGGACGACCGGTGATGCGACAGCGATTACGCTGACGAACCGGGGAAGAATCGCGCGGCATTTTTTGCAGCTGAAGCTGAGCATCCCACTTCGCTTCAGGTTCTGCATTGGGATCCTGGATGATCGCCTTAAGCGCTGCGCGCTTGGCGGCAAAACGCTGAACCAGCTTAGCGCGTTTTGCTTCCCGGTTTTTCATGGATTCTTTAGCCATGATAAATCCTCTTAGCCCTTCAGCGGGAAGTTGAAGGCGCGCAGCAGCGCCCGTGCTTCGTCATCGGTCTTGGCTGTAGTGGTAATGGTAATATCCATACCACGCAGCTTGTCGACCTTGTCGAAATCGATCTCCGGGAACACGATCTGCTCGCGCAGACCCATGGAGAAGTTGCCCCGGCCATCGAAGGATTTCGGATTCAAACCACGGAAGTCACGGATGCGCGGAATGGCAACAGAAACCAGGCGTTCCAGAAATTCATACATTCTCTGGTTGCGCATGGTCACCTTGCAGCCAATCGGCCAACCTTCACGGATCTTGAAGCCTGCAACAGACTTGCGAGCGTTGGTTACCAGCGGCTTCTGACCAGAAATGGCCGTCATGTCCGACAGTGCACCTTCCATCGCTTTACGATCCGCAGAAGCTTCACCAACACCCATATTCAGGGTGATCTTGGTGATCTTCGGCACTTCCATGATGTTACCGAGACCAAGCTCTTCTTTCAGCTTGGGCGCGATTTCGTCTAGATAAATCTTTTTCAGATCACTCATGGGTCACCTAAACCTACAGCGTTTCGCCGTTGGACTTGAAGAAGCGAACTTTTTTGCCGTCTTCAAAACGGAAGCCCACACGATCCGCTTTCTGCGTCTTGGGGTTCCAGATGGCAACGTTGGAAGCGTTAAGCGATGCTTCCTGTTCTACGATGCCGCCTTGAGTACCGCGGTTAGGGTTGGCTTTAACATGCTTCTTGACCATGTTAACGCCAGCAACGATGAGGCGACCGTTGTCCAGGACTTGCTGAACAGAGCCACGCTTACCTTTGTCCTTTCCCGCAATTACGATGATTTCGTCATCACGCTTAATCTTGAGCATTACCTTCACCCGCCTTTACAGAACTTCAGGTGCCAGGGAAATGATCTTCATAAATTGCTCAGTACGCAGCTCGCGCGTTACTGGGCCGAAGATCCGGGTACCGACCGGTGCTTTGTTGTTGTTCAACAACACCGCGGCATTTTCGTCGAAACGAATCAGTGAACCGTCGGGACGACGTACACCTTTACGGGTACGTACGACAACGGCGGTCATCACGTCGCCTTTCTTTACACGGCCGCGTGGAATCGCTTCCTTTACTGTGACCTTGATGATGTCACCAATGCCTGCATAGCGGCGGTGAGAACCACCCAGCACTTTGATGCACTGTACTCGACGGGCGCCACTGTTATCAGCTACCTCGAGCATGCTTTCGGTCTGAATCATCGCTTAATCTCTCCAACTCTGCCCTTACAGGCAGCCACAGCAACGGTCCGTTTAGGCCTTAGACTGTTCAACTACGTTAACCAGCATCCAAGCTTTACGCTTGGACAGCGGCCGGCACTCCTCGATGGTGACCAGGTCACCTTCACGACACTGATTTTCTTCATCATGCGCCATCAGTTTGGTGGAACGCTTGATGATCTTGCCGTAAATCGGGTGCTGTACCCGGCGCTCTACCAACACAGTGATAGTTTTGTCACCTTTATTAGAGATGACTTTGCCGGTAGCGGTCCGGCGCATTGTGTTCGCCTCTGCCATGACTAGTTACCCTGTTTCTCTCTCAGAATGGTCTTAACGCGCGCAATATTGCGGCGAACCTTCCCAAGCTCATGGGTTTTAGAAATCTGACCGGACGCGCTCTTCATACGCAGCTTGAATTGTTCCTCAAGCAGCTCGATTTGCGTCTGCTGCAGCTCCTCGACACTCTTATCTTTCAGCTCGCTCGCTTTCATGGCTTACATCACCGTCCGAGTCACGACACGGGTGCTTACCGGCAGCTTGGCCGCGGCCAGACGGAACGCTTCACGCGCAACGTCTTCTGACACACCTTCCATTTCGTAAAGCATCTTTCCAGGTTGAATCTGAGCAACCCAGTACTCTACAGAACCTTTACCTTTACCCATCCGCACTTCAAGAGGCTTATTGGTAATCGGCTTGTCCGGGAATACCCGGATCCAAATTTTACCGCCCCGCTTGATATGGCGGGTCATTGCACGACGGGCTGCTTCGATCTGGCGCGCAGTAATACGGCCACGACCGGTTGCTTGCAGGCCAATGGTGCCGAAAGACACCTTGCTGCCCCGCTGTGCCAGGCCACGGTTACGGCCCTTCATCACTTTCCGGAATTTGGTACGCTTCGGCTGCAACATCGTTCGTTACCCTTTAACCGCGGCCGCGCTTCTTCGCGCCCTTGGACTGCTTCTGCTCTTCCTGTACCTGCTCCATGCCACCAAGCACTTCGCCGCGGAAGATCCAGACCTTCACACCGATGGTGCCGTAAGTGGTTTCAGCACGTACGCTTGCGTAGTCGATGTCGGCACGCAAAGTATGCAGAGGCACTCGGCCTTCGCGGTACCATTCGGTACGCGCAATTTCTGCACCACCCAGACGACCGGACAGCTGAATTCGAATACCTTCAGCGCCAGACTTCATGGCGTTCTGCACCGCACGCTTCATAGCGCGACGGAACATGACTCGACGTTCCAGCTGACCGGCGACATTGTCACCTACCAGGCGGGCATCCAGGTCGGGTTTGCGCACTTCCTCGATGTTGATGTGCACAGGCACACCCATCTTGGCAGCAACATCACGACGCAGACGCTCAACGTCTTCACCTTTCTTGCCAATAACAATGCCCGGACGCGCAGTAGCAATAGTGATGCGAACGTTTTCAGAAGGACGTTCGATCTTGATACGGCTTACCGATGCACTTTTAAGGCGCTTGAAAAGATATTCACGCACTTGCAGATCGGTAACCAGGCAGTCTGAATAAGACTTCGGTCCGGCATACCAAAGCGAGTTATGCTCTTTGACAATGCCAAGGCGAATACCGACCGGATGAACTTTCTGACCCATCTGGTTACTCCTGACCTTCTGAGACTTTCACAGTAATGTGGCAAGTACGCTTGAGGATACGGTCAGCGCGGCCTTTGGCGCGCGGGCGGATCCGCTTCATCGTCATGCCTTCATCCACGAACACCGTGGACACCTTCAGCTCATCAACGTCAGCGCCGTCGTTGTTTTCCGCATTTGCAATCGCGGACTCCAGCACCTTCTTAACGATTTTTGCCGCCTTCTTCGGGCTGAATTCCAGAAGATTCAGCGCCTTCTCGACCTCCAGGCCACGGACCTGGTCGGCTACGAGGCGGGCTTTCTGAGCCGAAATTCTTGCACCGCGCAGACGGGCTGCAACTTCAGTAGCCATAACTGTCACCTTATCGCTTAGCCTTCTTGTCCACGGCATGCCCGCGGTAATTGCGGGTCAGGGCAAATTCACCCAGCTTGTGGCCAACCATGTGCTCGGAAACCATTACCGGCACATGTTGCTTGCCGTTATATACCGCAATAGTCAGGCCCACCATCTCCGGAATAATCATGGAGCGGCGAGACCAGGTTTTAATCGGCTTACGGGAGCCGGCTTCCACCGCATCTTCCACCTTGCCTAGCAGGTGGTGATCCACAAAAGGACCTTTTTTCAGTGAACGTGGCACAGCCTGAACCTCTCTCTATCCCTTACTTACGACGGTCACGCACAATCATTTTGGTCGTGCGCTTGTTTGTACGGGTCTTGTAGCCTTTGGTCGGAACACCCCAAGGTGTAACCGGATGACGGCCACCAGAGCTGCGCCCTTCACCACCACCATGCGGGTGGTCTACCGGGTTCATCGCCGCACCGCGAACGGTGGGTCGAACACCCCGCCAGCGCTTCGCGCCCGCCTTACCCAGTGAGCGCAAGCTGTGCTCACTGTTGGATACTTCACCGATTGTGGCCTTGCAGTCAGCGTGAACTTTACGCATTTCGCCGGAGCGCAAACGCAGAGTCACATACTGGCCGTCTTTTGCCAGCAGCTGCACGGAAGTCCCTGCAGAGCGAGCAATCTGACCACCTTTGCCAGGCTTCATTTCCACATTGTGGATAGTGGAACCCAGCGGAATATTACGCAGCGGAAGTGCGTTACCCAGCTTGATCGGCGCATCTTCGCCGGACTGGATACGATCTTCTGCTTTCAGGCCTTTGGGGGCCAAAATGTATCGACGCTCACCGTCCAGATACTTCACCAGCGCAATGTGCGCGGTACGGTTCGGGTCATACTCCAGGCGCTCAACAACACCAGCAATACCGTCTTTGTTACGACGGAAGTCGATCACGCGATACTTCTGCTTGTGACCACCACCTTTATGACGGGTGGTAATACGACCGTTGTTGTTGCGACCACCGTTTTTCGCCTTGGCTTCCAACAGTGGCGCGTAGGGAGCACCCTTGTGCAGATCTTCGTTGACCACCTTGACTACAAAGCGGCGGCCCGGAGAAGTCGGCTTGCACTTTACAATCGCCATTATTCCTTACTCCCTTCCTTACTCTGCGCCCAGGAAGTCAATGTCCTGGCCTTCCGCGAGGGAAACATAGGCCTTCTTCCAGTCAACGCGCTTACCCGCAACGCGACCAAAGAATTTGGACTTGCCTTTCATGTTGGCGGTACGAACAGCTTCAACCTTCACTTCAAAAAGCGCTTCTACCGCTTTTTTGATTTCCAGCTTGCTCGCATCTTTAGCAACCTTGAATACGAAGGTGTTGTTCTGATCGGCTACAATCGTGGCCTTTTCAGAAACGTGCGGCGCACGCAGCACCTGCAAAATACGCTCTTGATTCATGCCAGGGCCTCCTCAAGCTTCTTCAGAGCCGGCACAGTGATCAGCACCTTCTCAAAAGCAATCAGACTTACCGGATCAACGCCCTGAGAATCGCGCACATCAACCTTCGGCAAATTACGTGAAGCCAGGAACAGGTTTTCGTCAACGTCATCAGTGACGATCAACACGCTGCTCAGCTCCATGTCTTTCAACTTGGCTGCAACCGTTTTGGTCTTGGGAGAGTCAACAGTAAACTCATCCACAACAACCAGACGCTCTTGACGCACCAGCTCAGACATAATGCACTGCAGCGCACCGCGGTACATTTTGCGGTTCACCTTCTGAGAGTGGTCACGTGGCACCGCAGCAAAAGTCTTGCCGCCGCCACGCCAGATCGGGCTACGAATCGTACCCGCACGGGCACGACCAGTACCCTTTTGACGCCACGGCTTACGACCACCACCACTCACATCGGAACGGTTTTTCTGAGCTTTGGAACCCTGACGGGCACCTGCCAGAAACGCAGTCACAACCTGATGAACCAGAGGCTCGTTAAAGTCCTTGCCGAAGGCGACTTCGGAAACGGTAACGGTACCTCCAGAGGCAGTATTGAGATTCATCCTCTATTCCTCTTTCAGGCCTTCGCCTTCACTGCCAGACGCACGATCACATCACCACCGGTAGCACCGGGGACCGCACCTTTAACCAGCAACAGATTCTTGTCAGCATCGACACGTACCACTTCCAGGTTCTGGACAGTGACACGCTCAGCACCCAGATGACCGGCCATCTTCTTGCCTTTAAACACGCGGCCCGGGGTTTGGTTCTGACCAATAGAACCCGGAGCACGATGGGACAAGGAGTTACCGTGAGTGGCGTCCTGGGTGCTGAAGTTCCAGCGCTTAACGCCGCCTGCGAACCCTTTACCCTTGGAGGAGCCAGTGACATCGATCATCTGACCGGCCTCAAACCCCTCTACAGTCACCGCGGAACCCGCCTCAAACTCACCAGCTTCAGCACGGAATTCCCAGACACCACGACCCGCCTCAACACCAGCTTTCGCGAAATGACCGGCTTGCGCCTTGGTCACGCGGCTGGCACGGCGCTCACCTACAGTTACCTGTACGGCCTGATAGCCATCTGATTCTTCGGTCTTGACCTGGGAAACCCGATTAGGGCTAACCTCAATCACAGTCACCGGAACACTGACACCTTCTTCAGTGAACACCCGGGTCATGCCGCATTTTCGACCGATCACACCAATCGCCATTGTTTACCTCTTCACAACCTGTCGGGATAAACCCGCCCGTTGTTAACCCAGGCTGATCTGCACGTCCACACCAGCAGCCAGATCCAGCTTCATCAGCGCGTCTACGGTTTTATCCGTAGGCTCGACAATATCCACCAGCCGCTTGTGGGTGCGGATCTCATACTGATCTCGCGCATCTTTGTTTACGTGCGGAGAGACCAGCACTGTAAAGCGTTCTTTACGCGTCGGCAGCGGGATTGGACCCGTTACTTGCGCGCCTGTCCGTTTGGCCGTATCCACGATCTCCTGGGCGGACTGATCAATCAGACGATGATCAAAGGCCTTGAGACGAATACGGATTCTTTGGTTAGCCATAGCTAACAAACTCCAGACCGTTTCGAGCCATAGTTTATATGGCAAAAAGCCCACTTACCTCATCGCTACAGGATAGGTGAGTGGTATCAAAACAAGCCCGGGAACAATGCCCCGGTTGGTACTGCCCGAAGGCAGGGCGCGAATATTAGCCATACCCCGGGGGTATTGCAAGGGGTATTTCGCCAAAAACCCCAAATTAACTGTAAAAGCAGTTATCGCAAAGCGACATCCGCCGCCACAGGGCCCATCAAAGCCACAACCGCGGCGCCAGCCAAGAAACAAGCCAATACTGAACCCCTTCCTGGTGGCATCCTACCGGGCTGTGACGGTACTCCTGTTTTTCCGCCCCGCCAAGCCCTGTCTTGAAAATCCGACAATTCATTGCCGAACAGGCAGCTCACTACCTTCGACTGCAACCACCACAAGCGCGAACAGCACCAGGCCGCATCACACTGCAGAAACCGCCTCACACACCGTTCAGCACGCACAGTGAAGCCGTCAGACCACTCACAGCCCCAACCTTCAGCAGCCCGAAAGACACCTTTGACAACAGCATAAAATCGCAGGCAAAAAAAAGGGCCGCCGAAGCAACCCTTTTTCATCACCGTAAAACTTACTCGGTGATTTTAGCTACCACGCCGGCGCCAACGGTACGGCCACCTTCGCGAATCGCGAAGCGCAGGCCGTCTTCCATGGCGATCGGAGCGATCAGCTCAACGTCCATCTGCACGTTATCGCCCGGCATTACCATTTCGGTACCTTCCGGCAGAGTACATGCACCTGTCACGTCAGTCGTACGGAAGTAGAACTGCGGACGGTAGCCGTTGAAGAACGGAGTGTGACGACCACCTTCGTCTTTGCTCAGGACATACACCTCAGCAACGAACTTGGTGTGCGGCTTGATGGAGCCCGGCTTGGCCAGTACCTGACCACGCTCAACTTCATCACGCTTGGTACCACGCAGCAGAACGCCAACGTTCTCACCAGCGCGACCTTCGTCCAGCAGCTTGCGGAACATCTCAACACCGGTACAGGTGGTCTTGGTGGTGTCGTGGATACCCACGATTTCCAGCTCTTCACCCACCTTGATGATGCCACGCTCTACACGGCCGGTTACTACGGTACCGCGACCAGAGATGGAGAATACGTCTTCGATCGGCATCAGGAACGGCTGATCAACGGCACGCTCCGGCTCCGGGATGTACTCGTCCAGGCACTCAACCAGCTTCTGCACGGCAGGCATACCGATTTCGCTGGTATCGCCTTCCAGTGCTTTCAGGGCAGAACCCTTGATGATCGGCGTATCGTCACCCGGGAAGTCGTAGTCGCTCAGCAGCTCACGCACTTCCATTTCTACCAGCTCGAGCAGCTCTTCATCGTCAACCATGTCCGCTTTGTTCAGGAACACAACGATGAAAGGCACGCCAACCTGACGGGACAGCAGGATGTGCTCACGCGTCTGCGGCATGGGGCCGTCAGCTGCGGAACAAACCAGGATTGCGCCGTCCATCTGCGCGGCACCGGTGATCATGTTTTTCACATAATCAGCGTGACCGGGGCAGTCTACGTGGGCGTAGTGACGAGTCGGAGAATCGTACTCTACGTGTGAGGTCGCGATGGTAATACCACGCTCACGCTCTTCCGGGGCATTATCAATACCATCGAAAGCAATGGCGCTACCGCCCCAGACTTCTGCACACACGCGTGTCAGCGCGGCGGTCAGGGTGGTTTTACCATGGTCAACGTGACCGATGGTGCCTACGTTTACGTGCGGTTTATTACGTTCAAACTTTTCCTTTGCCACGGCTCTATACCCTTAACAAATTAACCGTAAATTTAAGATTTCTTGCCGCTGATGACTTCATCAGCGATATTCTTCGGCGCCTCAGCGTACTTCAGGAACTCCATGGAGTAACTGGCACGGCCCTGAGACATGGAACGCAGATCAGTAGCGTAACCGAACATTTCAGACAAAGGCACCTCGGCACGAATAATCTTACCGGCCATGGTGTCTTCCATGCCCTGAACGATACCACGGCGACGGTTCAAGTCACCCATCACGTCACCCATGTAGTCTTCCGGGGTTACCGCTTCCACCTTCATCATCGGCTCAAGCAGTACCGCACCGGCTTCCTTCGCTGCGTTCTTCACCGCCAGGGCACCCGCCATACGGAAAGCGTTTTCGTTGGAATCCACCTCATGGTAGGAACCATCGTACAGAGTCGCTTTCACGCCCAGAATCGGGTAACCCGCCAGCACACCGGATTGCAGCTGCTCGTCGATACCCTTCTGCACCGCGCCAAAGTATTCCTTCGGTACGGAACCACCGTGAATCTGCTCCTCGAACTGGAACTCTTCATCACGATCGATAGGCTCAAACTTGACCTTAACGTGACCGTATTGACCACGACCACCGGACTGCTTCACGAACTTGCCATCCACGTCCGCAGCGCGGGTGAAGGTTTCGCGGTATGCCACCTGCGGCGCACCGATGTTCGCTTCCACCTTGAATTCACGCTTCATACGATCCACGAGAATATCCAGGTGCAGCTCACCCATACCAGAGATAATGGTCTGGCCGGTTTCTTCGTCGGTCTTCACACGGAAAGACGGATCTTCCTGCGCCAGACGACCCAGCGCCAGGCCCATTTTTTCCTGGTCCGCTTTCGACTTCGGCTCCACAGCAACGGAGATTACCGGATCCGGGAATTCCATACGCTCAAGAACGATCGGGTGCTTCATGTCGCACAGGGTGTCACCGGTGGTGACGTCTTTCATGCCAACACAGGCCGCGATATCACCCGCGAGAACCTCTTTGATCTCTTCACGGCTGTTCGCGTGCATTTGCAGCAGACGCCCCACACGCTCTTTCTTTTCGCGCACGGAGTTGATCACGCTATCACCGGAGTTCAGCACACCGGAGTAGACACGAATAAAGGTCAGAGAGCCGACAAACGGGTCAGTAGCGATCTTGAATGCCAGCGCAGAGAACGGCTCATCGTCTGAAGACTTACGCGCTTCAACGGTTTCGCCATCCGGCAGCACACCCTGGATGGCTTTTACTTCATCCGGGGCCGGCAGGAATTCGATCACTGCGTCGAGCAGCGCCTGAACGCCCTTGTTTTTAAACGCGGAACCACACAGGCCGAGAACGATTTCGTTGGCCAGAACCTGCTGACGCAGACCCGCCTTGATATCGTCATTGGAAAGGTCACCTTCTTCCAGGTACTTTTCCATCAGCTCTTCAGAGCCCTCTGCTGCCGCTTCCGTCATTTGTTCACGGAGCTCGTCACAACGCGCCTTGATGTCGTCCGGGATGTCCTTCTCTTCGTAGGTCATCCCCATGTCGTCTTCGCTCCAGTAGATAGCCTTCATCCGGATCAAATCGACGACACCCTTGAAGTTGTCTTCCGCACCGATGTTGTACTGAATCGGCACAACGGAAGCACCCAGACGCTTGCGAATCTGGTTACAAACGGAGTCAAAATCTGCGCCAGCGCGGTCCATCTTGTTGACGAACACGATACGCGGGACTTCATATTTGTTGGCCTGGCGCCATACAGTCTCGGACTGCGGCTCAACGCCGGAAGAACCACAGAACACCACCACGGCACCATCGAGTACACGCAAGGAACGCTCTACTTCAATAGTGAAGTCAACGTGCCCAGGGGTATCAATGATGTTGATACGGTGCTGATCGTACTGCTGGTCCATACCCTGCCAGAAAGTGGTGGTCGCAGCGGAGGTAATGGTAATACCACGCTCCTGTTCCTGCTCCATCCAGTCCATGGTGGCAGCACCGTCGTGCACCTCACCAATTTTGTGAGACACACCGGTGTAGAAAAGAATACGCTCGGTAGTAGTGGTCTTGCCCGCATCTACGTGCGCACAGATACCGATGTTGCGATAGCGATTAAGAGGAGTCTTACGAGCCACGGTGCTAACCTCGATTCACTGGTTCAAATACAAAAACCGGCCTGTACACAGGCCGGTTTCACTCGCTTGCCTTCTGCCTTAGAAGCGGAAGTGGGAGAAGGCCTTGTTGGCCTCGGCCATACGATGCACGTCTTCACGTTTCTTCATCGCAGCGCCTTTGCCTTCAGCGGCATCCATCACTTCGCCGGCCAGACGAGCAGGCATGCTCTTCTCACCACGCTTACGGGCAGCATCTACCAGCCAGCGCATTGCCAAAGCAGTACGGCGGCTGGGACGAACCTCAACAGGAACCTGGTAAGTCGCACCACCAACACGGCGGCTCTTTACCTCGACGGCAGGACGGATATTGTCCAGCGCCTTTTCGAACGTCTCCAGGGAATCAAGCCCTTTACGCTCGGTGATAATATCCAGCGCACCGTAAACAATACGCTCGGATACAGATTTCTTACCACTAACCATTACATGGTTCATGAACTTGGCCAGAATCTGGCTTCCAAACTTCGGATCCGGCAGGATCTCCCGTTTGGCGACAACGCGACGTCTTGGCATCGGATGTGTTCCTCTAACATTCCCGCTTTGGGCGGGGAAAGCTTCAGGTGACTCCGGAACGGCCATGCCGTCCGGACCTTACTCATCCCTCCGCAGCCACACGGGCTACGGCATTCAGAAAAGGTAGCTAGGTATTACTTCGGACGCTTGGCGCCATACTTGGAGCGACGCTGCTTGCGGTCCTGCACGCCTGCCGTATCCAGGGTGCCACGTACGGTGTGGTAGCGAACACCGGGAAGGTCTTTTACACGACCGCCACGGATCAACACTACGGAGTGCTCCTGCAGGTTATGCCCTTCACCACCAATGTAGGAAGAGACTTCATAACCGTTGGTCAGACGCACACGACACACTTTACGCAGCGCGGAGTTCGGCTTCTTCGGAGTAGTGGTATACACCCGAGTGCAAACGCCGCGACGCTGGGGGCAGCCCTGCAGGGCTACGGAGTCGCTCTTTTCTACCTTGCTTTTGCGCGGCTTGCGCACCAGCTGGTTTACAGTTGCCATGAAACTACTGCCTCACGCTTACAGTTCTGTGACAAAAACCGTCAGTTTACGGCCCATGCCACCCAATTACCGCCCATGAAACCATGGGGGGCAGCGATTGTAGGGAGCCCCCGGCATCCCGTCAAGGCGCCGGAGAATCTCTACTGTTGCCCCCGAAGGGGCGAAATGGCACCAGCCACTTGTGCGGGTGCCATTATCGGGTCAAGAAAACGCCCGCACTACTCGTCGGAGGAGCTAAGCGCCTCGGACAGAGCCGCTTCCACCTCGTCCATGGTCGGCGCTTCCGGCCCGCGTGCGTCAGCACGCTGGCGGCGGCGATCCATGTGGTAGGCATAGCCGGTACCGGCCGGGATCAGACGACCCACAACCACGTTTTCTTTCAGGCCACGCAGATCGTCTTCCTTGCCGGTTACCGCCGCTTCGGTGAGAACGCGGGTGGTTTCCTGGAAAGACGCCGCAGAGATGAAGGACTCGGTTGCCAGGGAAGCCTTGGTGATACCCAACAACAGACGCTGGTATTGCGGCAGCATCTTGTCTTCGGCTTTCAGACGGTCGATCTCTTCCATAACGCGGGCATATTCTGCCTGCTCACCCTTGATGAAGTGAGACTCGCCCACTTCCAGGATCTCTACTTTGCGCAGCATCTGGCGGATGATCGTTTCAATGTGCTTGTCATTGATCTTCACACCCTGCAGGCGGTAAACCTCCTGCACTTCGTTAACGATGTAACGGGCCAGCTCGGACTCACCTTTCAGGCGCAGGATATCGTGGGGGTTCAGCGGCCCATCGGAAACCACCTCGCCCTTCTCAACCCGCTCACCTTCAAACACGTTGAGCTGACGCCACTTGGGAATCAGTTCTTCGTAGTTGTCATCACTGTTATCCGGAGTGATCACCAGGCGAACCTTGCCTTTGGTTTCTTTACCGAAGGACACGGTACCGGTTTTTTCAGCCAGGATTGCCGCTTCTTTCGGGTTCCGTGCTTCGAACAAGTCAGCAACACGGGGCAGACCACCGGTGATGTCACGGGTCTTGGAGGATTCCTGCGGAATCCGCGCAATCACGTCACCCACACCGATGTTGGCGCCATCCTTCAGGCCACACAGCGCGCCGCCCGGCAGGAAGTACTGAGCCGGCATGTCTGTGTTAGGCATGACAATAGGCTTGCCCTTGCCATCCAGCACCCGGATAACCGGACGCATATCCTTACCCGCAGAAGGACGGTTCTGGGAACCGAGCACTTCGATATTGGTCAGGCCGGTCAGCTCGTCGGTCTGGTGGTTTACGGTGATACCTTCTTCCATATCACCGAACTGCACCTTACCTTCCACTTCCGCGATGATCGGGTGTGTGTGCGGGTCCCAGGTTGCAACAACCTGACCACCGCCAACTTCGTCACCTTCGTTCACGGTCACAGTGGCACCGTAGGGCAGCTTGTAACGCTCACGCTCACGGCCGATCTCATCAGCCACCGCCAGATCCGCAGAACGGGAAACGATGACCAGACCGTCCTTGTGCTGCACGTGCTTGGCATTGTGGAAACGCACCTTGCCGCCGTGCTTGATCTGAATGCTGGACACCGCAGATGCCCGGCTAGCCGCACCACCAATGTGGAAGGTACGCATGGTCAGCTGGGTACCCGGCTCACCAATGGACTGTGCCGCGATAACACCGACAGCCTCGCCCACGTTGACCTGATGGCCACGGGCCAGATCACGACCGTAACAGGTGGCACACACGCCCCAGCGAGTCGCACAGGTAATCGGCGAGCGCACCAGCACTTCGTCCACACCCATGGTTTCCAGCTGCTCAACCCAGACCTCATCCAGCAGGGTGCCGGCTTCCACCGCCACTTCGTCCTGTTTCAGCGGGTTCATCACATCACGGGCAACCACACGACCGAGAACACGTTCGCGCAGCGGCTCTACCACGTCACCACCTTCGATCAGCGGCGTCATCAGCAGGCCTTCCTCGGTGCCACAATCGATATGATTGATCACCAGATCCTGCGCCACATCCACCAGACGACGTGTCAGGTAACCGGAGTTCGCCGTTTTCAGTGCGGTATCCGCCAGACCTTTACGTGCACCGTGAGTAGAGATGAAGTACTGGAGTACGTTCAGACCTTCACGGAAGTTACTGGTAATCGGCGTTTCGATAATGGAGCCATCCGGCTTCGCCATCAGACCACGCATACCGGCCAGCTGACGAATCTGGGCGGCGGAACCCCGCGCCCCGGAATCGGCCATCATGAAGATGGAGTTGAAAGAGCCCTGCTCTTCGTCCTTGCCGTCGCGGTTCTTGACCACTTCAACACGGAGGTTTTCCATCATCGCCTTGGCGATCTGGTCATTGGTCCGCGCCCAGATATCCACGACCTTGTTGTAACGCTCGCCGCGGGTTACCAGACCGGAAGCAAACTGCTCCTCGATCTCGCGCACTTCCTCTTCGGCAGCATCGATCATGGTGTACTTGGCATCCGGAATCACCATGTCTTCCACACCAATGGAAGAACCGGACAGCGTCGCTTCGCGGAAGCCCAGGTACATCAGCTGGTCAGCGAAGATACAGGTCTCTTTGGTGCCCAGAATCCGGTAGCAGGTATTCAGCAGCTTGGAGATGGCCTTCTTGGTCATGTTCTGGTTGACCATGTCGAAGCCCAGACCCGCCGGCACGATATCCCACAGCTTACAACGGCCGGGGGTGGTGTCGGCGATGAAGGTACGCTCTTCCACGTTACCTTCCAGGTCTTTCACCACTTCATGCACTCGCACTTTAACGCGGGCATGAATGTGCACCTGCTTGTTACCCAGCGCACGCATCACTTCCTTGGTGTCGGCAAACACCTGGCCTTCACCCTGTGCATTCACACGGTCACGGCTGATGTAGTACAGACCCAATACCACGTCCTGGGTAGGACCGATAATCGGTTCACCGTTGGCCGGGGACAGGATGTTGTTGGTGGACATCATCAGCGCACGGGCTTCGAGCTGGGCTTCCAGGGTCAGCGGTACGTGTACCGCCATCTGGTCACCATCGAAGTCGGCGTTGAATGCCGCACACACCAGCGGGTGCAGCTGGATGGCTTTACCTTCAATCAGTACCGGCTCGAACGCCTGGATACCCAGACGGTGAAGGGTCGGCGCCCGGTTCAACATCACCGGGTGTTCGCGAATCACTTCGGCGAGGATATCCCACACCTCGGCAGTTTCGCGCTCGACCATCTTCTTGGCCGCCTTGATGGTGGTCGCCAGACCACGCCCTTCCAGCTTGGCAAAGATAAACGGCTTGAACAGTTCCAGCGCCATCTTCTTGGGCAGACCACACTCGTGCAGCTTGAGAGTCGGGCCTACCACGATCACGGAACGACCGGAGTAATCGACTCGCTTGCCCAACAGATTCTGACGGAAACGACCCTGTTTACCCTTGATCATGTCGGCCAGGGATTTCAGGGGACGCTTGTTGGAACCGGTAATGGCGCGGCCACGACGGCCGTTATCGAGCAGCGCATCCACAGATTCCTGCAGCATACGCTTTTCGTTACGCACGATGATGTCCGGCGCACTCAGGTCCAGCAGACGCTTGAGGCGGTTGTTCCGGTTGATCACCCGGCGATACAGATCGTTCAGGTCGGAGGTCGCAAAACGGCCACCGTCCAGTGGTACCAGCGGACGCAGATCCGGCGGCAGAACCGGCAGAACGGTGAGAATCATCCACTCAGGCGCGTTACCGGAATCCTTGAAGGCTTCCATCAGCTTGAGACGCTTGGACAACTTCTTCAGCTTGGTGTCGGAGTTAGTGGATTCCACTTCCTCACGCAGGATCTTGATCTCTTCAACCAGATCCAGCTCCATCAGCAGCTGCTGTACGGCTTCGGCACCCATCTTGGCTTCGAATTCGTCACCGAACTCTTCCAGGGAATCGAAATACTCTTCGTCGGTAAGCAGCTGTCCACGCTCCAGCGTGGTCATGCCCGGCTCGGTCACGACAAAAGATTCGAAGTACAAAACCCGCTCGATATCACGCAGGGTCATGTCCAGCATCAGACCGATACGTGACGGCAGTGACTTCAGGAACCAGATGTGAGCAGTGGGGCTGGCCAGCTCGATATGGCCCATGCGCTCACGACGCACCTTGGACAGGGTGACTTCAACGCCACACTTTTCACAGATTACGCCACGATGCTTCAAACGCTTGTACTTACCGCACAGGCATTCGTAGTCCTTGATCGGACCAAAGATTCGCGCACAAAACAGACCATCACGCTCAGGCTTGAACGTGCGGTAGTTAATGGTCTCAGGCTTTTTCACTTCGCCAAAAGACCAGGAGCGGATCAGATCCGGCGGCGCAAGCGCGATGCGGATCTTGTCGAACTCCGTGACTTGTCCCTGACTTTTGAGCAAATTCAGCAAGTCTTTCAAGGCCAGTCCTCCGTAGTGAGCTTTCGCTCTAGATTCTTTCCTAAACCCGGGTAACAGTGGCGCCGTCCGCTATCAGACAACGCCCACTGCCTCAGTCGTTTTCCAGCTCGATATTGATACCGAGAGAACGAATTTCCTTCAGCAACACGTTGAAGGATTCCGGCATACCCGGATCCATGCGGTGATCACCATCCACGATGTTCTTGTACACGCGGGTACGGCCATTCACGTCATCGGATTTCACAGTGAGCATTTCCTGCAAGGTGTAAGCGGCGCCATAGGCTTCCAGCGCCCACACTTCCATCTCACCGAAACGCTGACCACCGAACTGCGCCTTACCACCCAGCGGCTGCTGGGTAACCAGGCTGTAGGAACCGGTGGAACGCGCATGCATCTTGTCGTCCACCAAGTGGTTCAACTTGAGCATGTACATGTAGCCCACGGTCACCTTGCGGTCAAAGGCTTCACCGGTACGGCCATCCCACAACTGCACCTGACCGGAGCGGTCGTGTCCAGCCAGCTCCAGCAGCTCCTTGATCTCGAACTCTTTGGCGCCGTCGAATACTGCCGTCGCCATGGGCACGCCGCCCACCAGGTTCTTGGCAAGGTCGATGATTTCGTCATCGCTGAAGCTGTCCAGATCTTCCGGTGTGCCACCGGCACCCGCCTGGTTGTAGATCTTGTCGAGGAAGACGCGAATGTCCGCAATCTTCTTCTGCTCGGCCAGCATTTCGCCGATCCGCTCACCAAGACCTTTCGCAGCCCAACCCAGGTGGGTTTCCAGAATCTGCCCCACGTTCATACGGGACGGTACACCCAGCGGGTTCAGCACCACATCCACCGGCACGCCGTTCTCGTCATGCGGCATATCTTCTTCAGGCATGATTACGGAAATCACACCCTTGTTACCGTGACGGCCGGCCATCTTGTCACCGGGCTGAATACGACGCTTGATTGCCAGGTAAACCTTGACCACTTTCAGGACGCCGTGAGCCAGATCATCACCACCGGAGATCTTGGCCTGCTTGTCCTTGTAGCGCTCGTCCTGCTCCTTCTTGTGCTGCTCCAGATACTGCTGGGCACGCTCAAGTTGCTCGGCCACATCATCGTCAGCCGGACGCAGTTCGAACCACTTCTCGGCATCCAGGCCGTCCAGAACGTCACCGGTCAACTCTGCGCCGCGCTTGAAGCCCGCACCACCGTTAACCTTCTTGCCCACCATTACGGTGCGCAGACGCTCAAGAATATCCTGCTCGAGAATACGGTACTCGTCTTTCAGATCCTTGCGGAACTGCTCCAGGGCAGCCTGCTCGATCTGACGAGCGCGCTCGTCTTTCTCAACACCATCGCGGGTAAAGACCTGTACATCGATGATGGTGCCCTTAACGCCGGAAGATACGCGCTGAGAGGTATCCTTCACGTCGGAGGCTTTCTCACCGAAGATCGCACGCAACAGCTTCTCTTCAGGGGTCAGCTGGGTTTCGCCTTTCGGCGTTACCTTGCCCACCAGAATGTCGCCGGCTTCCACTTCTGCACCGATGTAGACAATGCCGGACTCATCCAGTTTGGACAGCGCCGCTTCGCCCACATTGGGGATATCCGCAGTAATCTCTTCCGGACCCAACTTGGTATCACGGGCGATACAGGTCAGTTCCTGAATGTGGATGGAGGTGAAACGATCATCCTTCACCACCTTCTCGGAGATAAGGATGGAATCCTCGAAGTTGTAGCCATTCCACGGCATGAAGGCCACGCGCATGTTCTGACCCAGGGCCAATTCGCCCATGTCCACAGAAGGACCGTCAGCCATGATATCGCGGGCAGCAACCCGATCACCCACCTTCACCAGCGGACGCTGGTTGATGCAGGTGTTCTGGTTGGAGCGGGTGTATTTGGTCAGGTTGTAGATATCAACCCCGGCCTCACCTTCACTCACTTCACTGTCATTAACCTTAACGATAATCCGTGATGCATCGACCTTGTCGACGATACCGCCACGGGTGGCGACCACACAGACGCCGGAGTCACGGGCAACGTGACGCTCGAAGCCAGTACCCACCAGCGGCTTGTCAGCACGCAGGGTCGGCACAGCCTGACGCTGCATGTTCGAGCCCATCAAGGCCCGGTTCGCATCATCGTGCTCGAGGAACGGGATCAGCGACGCCGCCACGGATACCACCTGACGAGGAGAGACATCCATATGGGTAATGGTGTCGCGCTCCATCACGGTAAATTCGTAACGGTGACGCACGGTAACGAAGTCTTCCTCGAAACCGCCGTCTTCTGTCATTTTCGCGTCCACCTGTGCGATCACGCACTCAGCTTCTTCGATCGCAGACAGGTATTCGATTTCTTCACTGACCTTGCCGTCAATCACTTTCAGGTACGGAGACTCGAGGAAGCCGTACTCGTTGGCGCGGGCATAGGTGGCCAGAGAGTTAATCAGACCGATGTTCGGACCTTCAGGGGTCTCGATCGGACACACACGACCGTAGTGAGTCGGGTGTACGTCACGCACCTCAAAGCCGGCACGCTCACGGGTCAGACCACCCGGGCCCAACGCAGAGACACGACGCTTGTGCGTAATCTCGGACAGCGGGTTGTTCTGATCCATGAACTGGGACAGCTGGGAAGAGCCAAAGAACTCTTTCACGGCAGCAGCCACCGGCTTGGAATTGATCAGATCCTGCGGCATCAGGCCTTCGGATTCGGCCAGGCTCAGACGCTCCTTGACCGCACGCTCAACACGTACCAGGCCCACACGGAACTGGTTCTCGGCCATTTCACCCACGGAACGCACACGACGGTTACCCAGGTGGTCGATGTCATCGACCACGCCGTTACCGTTGCGGATATCCACCAGGGTTCTCAGCACTTCAATGATGTCGGAGGTTTCGCCGCCCATCTGTTCGAAGTACTGCTTACCTTCCTCATCGGAGCGGGCGCTGAAGTAACGGCCGTCATAAAGGATGCCAGGACCGGTCTCATCTTCACGACCGAGACGACGGTTGAACTTCATCCGGCCAACACCGGACAGGTCGTAACGCTCATCGGTGAAGAACAGGTTCTTGAACAGGTTCTCAGCCGCTTCCTTGGTCGGCGGCTCACCCGGGCGCATCATGCGGTAGATTTCGACCAATGCCTCAAGCGGCGTACGGGTCGGATCAGCGCGCAGGGTATCGGCCATGAACGGGCCGTTATCCAGATCGTTGGTATAGAGTGTTTCAAAGTCGGTAATACCGCCTTGCTCCAGCTTCTCCAGCGTTTCCGCGGTCAGCTCGGTATTACACTCCACCAGAATCTCGCCGGTGTCCTGGTCGATGATCGACTTGGCCAGGTATTTGCCTTGCAGGTATTCAGCCGGGATTTCCAGGTATTCAATGTTGGCTTTTTCCAACTGGCGAATGTGGCGCGCGGTAATACGACGACCACGTTCAACCACGACTTCACCGTCAGCCAGGATATCGAAGGTCGCGGTTTCACCACGCAGACGCTCCGGCACCAGCTTCATACGGTAAATGCCGTCTTCTACTGCGATTTCATTGGTGTCGAAGAACATCTCCAACACTTCGTCGGAGGTGTAACCCAACGCACGCAGCAGGATGGTCGCCGGCAATTTGCGGCGACGGTCGATCCGCACAAAGACCTGGTCTTTGGGATCGAATTCGAAGTCCAGCCAGGAACCACGGTAAGGAATCACCCGGGCAGAATAGAGCAGCTTGCCGGAAGAGTGAGTCTTGCCTTTATCGTGGTCGAAGAACACACCGGGAGACCGGTGCAGCTGGGACACGATTACACGCTCGGTACCATTGATAACGAAGGTACCATTTTCGGTCATCAGGGGAATTTCACCCATGTAGACCTGTTGTTCACGAATATCCTTGATCGCCCCGGATGATTCACGATCGTAAATCACCAGACGAATACGCACACGCAATGGCGCCGCGTAGGTAGTACCGCGAATGATGCATTCTTTTACATCAAAAACGGGTTTGCCGAACTCGTAGCCGGCATACTCCAGCGCTGCATTTCCTGAATAACTGGCGATCGGAAATACCGATCGGAAAGCGGCTTCCAGACCTTCTTCCAGGCGTTCTTCTGCGCTCTTATCCTGCTGCAGGAATTTACGGTAAGAATCGAGCTGTATCGCCAGGAGATAAGGCACTTCCATAACTTTTGGAAGCTTGCCGAAATCTTTGCGGATCCGCTTTTTCTCAGTGAATGAGTATGCCATCTGCGTTCCTCAGCTGTTGACCTATCACCCTGTGGTGATATTTCTGCATGAAACCCTTCATACAGAAACGACAAAAGGCTGGCAGCCAAAAAGCTGCCAGCCGGCGCCTTTCCGCGAAACCGCGGAAAGACATAGCGCTAACGCGCTTACTTGAGCTCGGCAGTACCGCCAGCCTCTTCGATCTTTTTCTTGATCTCTTCGGCTTCGTCTTTGGCAGCGCCTTCCTTAACAGGAGCAGGAGCGCCTTCAACCAGCTCTTTGGCTTCTTTCAGACCCAGGCCAGTCACTTCACGGACAGCCTTGATCACGCCAACTTTCTTGTCACCGAAACCGGTCAGAACAACGTCAAACTCGGTTTGCTCTTCAGCGGCAGCAGCTTCACCACCAGCGGCTGCAGGAGCAGCAGCAACAGCGGCAGCGGCGGTAACGCCGAATTTCTCTTCCATGGCCTCGATCAGTTCAACGAGGTCCATAACACTCATATCGGCGATAGCGCCGAGGATATCTTCTTTGGAAACGGCCATTTTCAATCTCCTAAATCACCACTTTGGTGATCCGATTAGATCGGGTAGTTACGCAACCTGAAAAATCAGGCAGCACTCTGTTTCTGGTCCTTGACTGCAGCAACCGTGCGAACAAATTTGCCGGGCACCTCGTTGAGGGTACGAACAAACTTGGCCACCGGGGCCTGCATAACGGACATGAGCTGAGAAATTGCTTCGTCGCGAGTCGGCAACTTGGCGAGGATATCGATATCCTGCGCACCATAAGTTACGCCACCCACGGCCAGAGCTTTTACTTCCAGCGCGTCATGGTCTTTGGCGAAATCCTTGATGAGGCGAGCAGCAGCGCCCGGATCATCCTGGGAAAAAGCCAAAACAGTGGGGCCAACCAGTGCATCGTTCAGACACTCAAATTCAGTGTCTTTCACGGCGAACTTCGCCAGCGTGTTCCGTACTACTTTCAGGTACACGCCGGTTTCACGGGCCTTACTACGCAACTCAGTCATCTGAGAAACAGTGAGACCACGATAGTCAGCAACCACAGCAGACAGCGCTTCAGTAGCAACAGCATTAACCGAAGCAACAATCGCTCGTTTGTCCTCCAGATTCAAAGGCATGATGTACCTCCTGGATTCACAAACATTAACCGTCAAAATCGACTGCAATCTGATTTCGAGGCGGTCGCCAGAGCCGGTTTCCCGGCTATTATCGCGGAGCCACAACCTGAGCAAATCAGGAAACAACTACCGCGCCTGCGCAGGCGGTTACCCCTTAATTCCGGCGGCTTACTTACCTCATAAAGGCAGACACCAAAACACACCGAAAACCTGCGGTCTTTGACGCCCCGGCGTCGCTCACTGCATGAGACGCGCCGCCGGGATCAAAGCCCTTTTGATCCTGCCTTGCGGCAGGATCGAAACTTCTCACATCGCCAGGGATGCCGGGTCGATGGACAGACCGGGACCCATGGTGGTGGACAAGGTAACCTTCTTGAAGAAAGTCCCTTTAGCGGAAGATGGCTTGGCCTTTTTCAGGTCAGCGATCAACGCTTCCACATTTTCCTTGATGGCGCTGGAGTCGAAACCCACCTGGCCGACGGTGCAATGAATAATCCCGCCTTTATCGGTACGGTAACGCACCTGACCACCCTTGGCGTTTTTAACCGCCTGGGCAACATCAGGAGTCACGGTGCCAACTTTCGGGTTCGGCATCAGACCGCGGGGACCCAGAATGGTGCCCAGCTTGCCGACAACGCGCATGGCGTCCGGGGATGCAATCACAACGTCAAAGTCGAGCTCGCCCGCCTGAACCTTCTCGGCCAGATCGTCAAAACCGACAACGTCTGCACCCGCTTCTTTGGCTTCTTCAGCCTTGGCGCCCTGAGCAAACACGGCAACACGGACAGTCTTGCCGGTACCGTGAGGCAGAACAGAAGCACCACGAACGTTCTGGTCGGATTTACGTGGGTCAACACCCAGGTTTACCGCCACGTCCACAGACTCTTTGAATTTCACGGCAGAAAGCTCAGCCAGCAGTGCGACAGCTTCCTCAACCGGGTACAGCTTACCCGCTTCAACCTTCTCGCGGATGGCACGGTTACGCTTAGACAGTTTAGCCATTGGTTAACCCTCCACATCCAGGCCCATGGAACGGGCAGAACCCGCGATAGTGCGCACAGCGGCATCCAGATCCGCAGCGGTCAGATCCGGCTCTTTAGCCTTGGCGATCTCTTCCAGCTGCGCACGGGTTACCTTGCCCACTTTCTTGGTGTTCGGCTCACCGGAACCGCTTTTGATACCAGCCGCTTTCTTCAGCAGGTAAGCCGCCGGCGGCGTCTTCATGGTGAAGGTAAAGGAGCGATCGTTGTAAACGGTGATCACGACCGGAACCGGCGCACCGGCATCCAGCTGCTGAGTCTGGGCGTTGAACGCCTTACAGAACTCCATGATGTTCACACCGTGCTGACCCAGAGCAGGACCAACCGGCGGTGACGGGTTAGCCTGACCCGCTGCAACCTGCAGCTTGATGTAGGCTTGTACTTTCTTCGCCATTTTAAGACTCCTTGGGTGCAAACGCCGCGCCTATGGCGGGCTCCCCTCAGGTTGTCAAAACGCCCCGGCCGCCTTTCAGCGACCAGGGCACCTAATTTAAACGCTGCTTCCAATCAGGTTTTTTCGACCTGACCGAACTCCAGCTCAACCGGTGTGGACCGACCGAAGATCATCACAGCCACCTGCAGGCGGCTCTTCTCGTAATTCACCTCTTCGATCACACCATTGAAGTCAGCGAAAGGACCGTCGTTAACACGAACCACTTCACCCGCTTCAAACAATGTCTTCGGCTTCGGCTTCTCGACTGCATCATCCATACGACGCAGAATGGCATCCGCCTCTTTCTGGGTAATGGGCGAAACACGACCCGGATTTTTCGGATCTTCACCAATGAAACCCATCACTTTCGGGGTTTCCTTGATCAGGTGCCAGGAGTCATCACACATCTCCATTTGCACCAGAACATAACCCGGAAAGAACTTGCGCTCGGATTTGCGTTTCTGGCCACCCTTGATCTCCACCACTTCCTCAGTGGGAACCAGAATTTCGCCAAAAAGCTCTTCCATAGAACGCAATTTAACGCGCTCCTCAAGAGCACGTTTTACGTATTTCTCGAAACCTGAATAGGCGTGTACTACGTACCAGCGCTTTGCCATGCTTACCCCTTAGCCAATAACCCAGGACATGAGCCCACCGAGAATCCAGTCGAGCACAAACAGCAACAGGGCCACAATCACAACAAAGACCAGAACAATCAGCGTGGTCTGCAAGGTTTCCTGACGCGTCGGCCACACAATCTTGCGAAGCTCGACCAGAGAATCCTTACGCAACTGGTTGAACGCTTTGCCCTGCTCAGTTTGCAGAGCAACAAACACCGCCACCAGAGAAACAGCAACGACACCGATCACCCGATACAGCGTTGCCTGGTCGGAGAAATAGCTATTGCCCACTACGGCCGCAGCAACAAACCCCACAACCAACAACCACTTCACCGCCTCAAAGGCGGCAGAGCCGGAACGCGCTTCTGTTTTCTCGCTCATCTGACGATGCACCCCACCACCTGAGTGGCAGTTTTGGGAAAATTGGCAGGCCAGGAGGGACTCGAACCCCCAACAGCCGGTTTTGGAGACCGGTGCTCTACCAATTGAACTACTGGCCTGTAACTCTTTAAACCTGAAACAAAACAGGGTGGCGGGCCTGCCCGCCACCCCTTATCACCGTAAAACTTACTCGGTGATTTTAGCTACCACGCCGGCGCCAACGGTACGACCACCTTCGCGAATCGCGAAGCGCAGGCCGTCTTCCATGGCGATCGGAGCGATCAGCTCAACGTCCATCTGCACGTTATCGCCCGGCATTACCATTTCGGTACCTTCCGGCAGAGTACATGCACCTGTCACATCAGTCGTACGGAAGTAGAACTGCGGACGGTAGCCGTTGAAGAACGGAGTGTGACGACCACCTTCGTCTTTGCTCAGGACATACACCTCAGCAACGAACTTGGTGTGCGGCTTGATGGAGCCCGGCTTGGCCAGTACCTGACCACGCTCAACTTCATCACGCTTGGTACCACGCAGCAGAACGCCAACGTTCTCACCAGCGCGACCTTCGTCCAGCAGCTTGCGGAACATCTCAACACCGGTACAGGTGGTCTTGGTGGTGTCGTGGATACCCACGATTTCCAGCTCTTCACCCACCTTGATGATGCCACGCTCTACACGGCCGGTTACTACGGTACCGCGACCAGAGATGGAGAATACGTCTTCGATCGGCATCAGGAACGGCTGATCAACGGCACGCTCCGGCTCCGGGATGTACTCGTCCAGGCACTCAACCAGCTTCTGCACGGCAGGCATACCGATTTCGCTGGTATCGCCTTCCAGTGCTTTCAGGGCAGAACCCTTGATGATCGGCGTATCGTCACCCGGGAAGTCGTAGTCGCTCAGCAGCTCACGCACTTCCATTTCTACCAGCTCGAGCAGCTCTTCATCGTCAACCATGTCCGCTTTGTTCAGGAACACAACGATGAAAGGCACGCCAACCTGACGGGACAGCAGGATGTGCTCACGCGTCTGCGGCATGGGGCCGTCAGCTGCGGAACAAACCAGGATTGCGCCGTCCATCTGCGCGGCACCGGTGATCATGTTTTTCACATAATCAGCGTGACCGGGGCAGTCTACGTGGGCGTAGTGACGAGTCGGAGAATCGTACTCTACGTGTGAGGTCGCGATGGTAATACCACGCTCACGCTCTTCCGGGGCATTATCAATACCATCGAAAGCAATGGCGCTACCGCCCCAGACTTCTGCACACACGCGTGTCAGCGCGGCGGTCAGGGTGGTTTTACCATGGTCAACGTGACCGATGGTGCCTACGTTTACGTGCGGTTTATTACGTTCAAACTTTTCCTTTGCCACGACTCTTCACCTCTTAACTTGGCTGTGCTCTCTCGCCATATGGCGCGCATACACCCGATAAAGACACATTTAAGGACTGCAGCTTATTCGCGCAGACCACCTTGGCACCATCAAGACACATGAAGCCGGACCCAGGATATACCTGGGCCCGGAAATTGGAGCTCTTGACCGGATTTGAACCGGTGACCTCACCCTTACCAAGGGTGTGCTCTACCTACTGAGCTACAAGAGCATAACCTTCATGCCACCTTAACGATGACCAAACCTCTCCGGAGCTGGAGCGGGTAGCGGGAATCGAACCCGCATCATCAGCTTGGAAGGCTGAGGTTCTACCGTTGAACTATACCCGCAATTCTTCCGATGCCTGCCAGCCTTCCGGCTTTCTGATTTCGCCGAGCGACTTGATCGCCCGGCAAAATCAATCTATCTGGTGGAGGGGGGAGGATTCGAACCTCCGAAGCTTTCGCGTCAGATTTACAGTCTGATCCCTTTGGCCACTCGGGAACCCCTCCAGAAAAGGGCCTACATTCTCTTTACGCTTCAACAACTTGTCAACTTGTTTTCAAGTAGTTACCAAGCGTTTATTAATTGGAGCTGGCGAGAGGAGTCGAACCCCCGACCGGCTGATTACAAATCAGCTGCTCTACCAACTGAGCTACGCCAGCTCACAAGGGTTGCGAATTCTATAGAAAGGCATGGGGGGACGCAATCCACTTAGGCATCAAACGCCTAATAATTGCGCACCCAATCAATAACAGGAAACCTTGTCGATACCAAGCGACTGATTTCCCTCAAGAAACACCTTCAGGTCGGCGTTATCTTCAGGCTTCGAGTTCGACAGATAGACCCAATATTCGGTCACATCCCGGGCCGTTTCACGGACAAACGCCGGATAGCCCGCATTTTGCATCTTCAACCGAAGCCCTTCTGCGGATTCAGCGCTGGAGAAATAGCCCAGGGAAATCGCATTGGCGTCCTCACCCTCCTTGACAACAAAGCTGTCGACACCATGGTCCTGCAGCTCTCTGAGCACACGCAAGGCACGCTCTCTATCCTCATAGGAAGGCAGATACACCCAGTTAAGGCGGTCCTTCTGCACGCTCAATCCCCGCACCCGGCCGGGCAGCCCAATGGCCTTGAGCTGTACCGCACCCGCCTCTGCCTGCTCACGGTTTTCCCATGGCCCAATCACCGGACACAAGCTACCGCCGGGCACGCTGGCCGCCGGTACACTTTGCGGCTGAGGACTATCTGCGAGCAACCGCAAGCGCTCGCCACCGGCAGCCGCCTGGGAGACCGGCAAACGCAGAGAAGGAGGCTCCGGAGCCAGCGACTTGGTCAACTGAAAGCCCACGTAGACCAAATTGATCACCAGCAAACTGTAGAATATCCACCGCACAGGTGTTCCCCCATCATTTATTGTTGTCGTGCAGCCACTCGCTCCAGCCCATCGAGGACCAAATCCGGCGCGTGCTCAAATTCAAACGCAAACGAACCAATCAACTCCGGCGCATCGCCGCCCGTGACGAGCACTTTGCTAGTATCATCAAGCACTTGGCGCAGTTCAACCACCACCTCCGTGACAAAGGCCACAGACATGCGCAAGAGTCCGTTATGAACACACTCACCGGTAGACTGCCCAAGCTGCAGCTGCGCCGTTCCTGGCTCGATATGCACATCCGAAGTATCGCGAAGCAAGGCGCCACGCAACATGCCAAGCCCCGGCACGATATAGCCCCCGAGGAAAACACCACGCCCGTCCACAGCATCGATCGTCAAGGCGCTGCCGCAATCGATAATGATCGATGCCCCGTAGCGCTGAAACCCCTCAATCATTGCCACCCAGCGGTCAACGCCAAGCTTTCTCGGCTCCGGATAACAACTTTGCACACCAAAATCGGATTCGCAGGAATAATAAAACCGGGGCTGACAACCTGTGCGACTCGCAAGACAGGAGGCAATAACCGTATCCGCCTCCGGTCCGGCGACTGACGCGATCCATATTTCTTCAGGCGACCGCCCTGCTCCCGCCAACATGACATCCACCACCCGCGACCACTCGCGCTCATGGCGGCAGCCACCCTGATGCACCGTTGCGCCGTCGCAGTAACGCCACTTCATGGCGGTATTGCCCACATCAACAAACAGCTTCATTGGATTCTCAAACTCACTTCTCCGCCGTACAGGGAACGCAGCCCATCTTTTGTTTTCAGCAATAGCGCGCCATCAGAGGCCACTCCAGCAGCAACACCCACGAGCTCCTGATCCACGGCCCTGACAACCACATTCTTGCCGGATACCGCATCGAGCTGAGCGAACGATTCCGCAAACGCGGCAAATCCATCGCTCTCGAACAGCGGCAGCATACCCATTAACCGGGTAATCACCAGGCTGGCGAGATCCGTGCGCGATGGCATCTGCGGCAATACAGCAGCCAAATCGATCCAGCGCTGATCAATGGCATCAGCCTGACCCGCCGTCATCCGGCCATTGAGCCCCACGCCGATCACCACATCCACACGCCCATCCATCTCGCCCGCAAGCTCGATCAACACACCACCAATCTTGGCACCATCAACCAAAAGGTCATTGGGCCATTTGAGAGTCACTGGCAGGGCAGGCTCAAGCTCGCGCAACGCCTCGGCAACAGACACGCCAACGGCCAGACTCAGCCCACCCAGCGCGGCAAAGCCACCACGTAATGTGAACCGAATGGAAACATAGAGATTCGCGGCGAACGGAGATTGCCAGGCCCGGCCGCGGCGACCGCGACCAGCCAGCTGGCATTCGGTGACAAACACCTGGGGACGGGTAACGGGTCCCTCCAATGCCAGGGCATCCGCATTGGTGGAACCGGTGACCCACTGATAATGGAGGTCCGCAGCCCCGCCCAGGCGGCGCTGCACAATATCGGAGTCGATCAACTCCAGGGGCTGAGCCAGCCGATAACCTTTGCCTTTCACGGATTCCAGAGTGAGACCAAAATCCGCAAGGCGCTGAACCCGCTTCCAGACCCCGGCCCGGGAAATACCCAACACCTCCCCAAGCTCTGAACCGGAACGAAAGTTACCGTCGGCGAGAAGACGGACCAGCGACTGGTCCGCCTCTTTCATCGCGCTCAAGCCTCCCAAACAACCCCGCGTGTCTTGGACCACTGAATAATATCATCGCCGTAACGCTTTTCGATTTCGTTGCGCTTCAGCTTCAGTGTTGGGGTGATCAGGTTATTCTCAACACTCCAGGCATCCTTGCACACGATCAACGTGGTCATACGCTCGTGAGGGTCCAGCACTTCATTTACGCGGGCGAGAAGCTTCTCCAGCTCCTTGGTAAAGTGCTCCTTCTCACTGCCTTTGCTCAAACGCTCCTGCTCTTCCGGAGTAATGTTAAGCAAGGCAACCGGCTGCCCCATACCTTGCCCGATCACACAGGCCAGCTCGAGACCCGGCATCGTCGACAGTCGATTCTCAATCGGCGCCGGCGCGACATACTTGCCTTTTTCAGTTTTGAAAATCTCTTTCACACGGCCAGTGATACGCAAGCGACCCTTTCCGTCAATTTCGCCCACATCACCCGTGCGCAACCAACCGTCTTCGGTCAGATCTTCTGCTGTCTTCTCTGGCTGCTTGTAGTAGCCCTTCATGTTCCCCAGGCTGCGCACCAGAATTTCGCCACCCTCACCGATGCGGCATTCAACACCGTCATTGGGTGTCCCCACCCAGCCAATCTGTTGATCCCCTTCTTCCGTGGTGTGAGACCAGGCCAGGTTTTCGGTCATGCCGTAGACTTCGAGAATTTCCAGATCCAGCTTCTTGAACCAGGTAATAATTTCCGGTGACAACGCGGCAGCGCCGGACAACGCAATGCGGCACTCATCCAGCCCCATGGCACCAAGCACTTTTTTCTTGATGATCTTGTTAAGGAAAGGAATCTTGAGCAACCGATTGAGCTTCTTCGGGGGCACCGCCTCCGAAGCTTTCTGGTAGAACTTGGACCAGATACGCGGCACCGCAAAAAATACGGTTGGTTGTGCCCGCTTGATATCTTCGCCAAAGGTATCCAGAGACTCGGCAAAAAAGATCTTGTTACCGACATACAGCACGGCAATTTCCACTGCCACGCGCTCAGCCACATGAGACAGCGGTAAATAAGAAATCATGCGCTCGTCAGGCTTAAGATCGTACACCTTGATCATCTTTTCCCCGACAGTGGAAAGACTCGCAAAGTCGTGCATCACGCCCTTTGGCATACCGGTGGTGCCAGAGGTATAAACGATGGTCGCCAGATCACCGAGATCCGGTACATTCACATCCGCCAACGGCGCCGTATCACGAATAATGTCCGACCATTTCGGGAACGACTGCAGGGCATCTTCCGGCGCCAGGCTCAAGGCAATTTGTGCAACCCCTTCTGGCACACCGGCCTTCATCATGTCCCAGTCGTCGAGCTTGCCGACAAAGAGGAACTTGGACTCACTGTGCTCCATGATCTGACGCACTGTCTCGGCCACCAGCGTCGGGTAAAGGGGAACACTGACGCCACCCGCCATCCAGATTGCCACATCAGTGATGATCCATTCCGCACAGTTCTTGGACACCAGCGCAACATGATCGCCCTTCTGCATACCCTGGGACTGCAGGTAGGCGGCAATTTTACGCGCCTCTTCATCCACCTGCTTCCAGGTATACTCTTGCAGCTTACCGCCACCCAGGGGCTGAACAAACGCCACCGCATCGCCGTGCTGCGAACAACGCTGAGCCAGCGCCTGTAGTGGAGTCAGCACACTTTTTTCTGTTGTCATAATTCTCAACCTTTCCCGAGTCCAAAATTCAAAGAAACACCCCGCCATATGGCAGGCCGGTGCAGGCTAACCCTGCGAATTCTGTTAACCATGCCGAGGAAGAGCAACATCTTCCCGGCAAACCAAGCTGTCAAACGCTGACCGGCAATACAGATCCTCTGCCGCCCCTCGTCAGCAAGGCTCAACCATACCACTTTCGCCGACAGCAATGGAGCCTTTCCAGGCTAGCAAATGGTTGGTAAACGCTTGTTTACTGTAGGAATACCGAAAGTCACAGCAGCAAGAATAGAGGCTGCAGGCGCCTGAATAAAGCGTGTTACCGGTTAATCTTCCAGCAGATAACGGTGAACTAAATTCAAGAGGAAATACATGCCGACTGCACCCCGGCTGGTGAGCTAGTCTTTCAAGCGAACACCTCTTCCGGCGACGGCAATAGCTTCATAACACAGGGTCGCAGGACATCGCGGTTGTGGCGTGTCTTTTTGGCAAGGGTATTACAGGGAGGGGGGCGGGGGCCTGACAGCGCCAGATTGTGGCAGGAAGCGCGCTTCTGCCCAGCCTGAACACAAAAAACCCCCGACGCTTTCGCGACGAGGGTTTTCTGTTTG
>NZ_WNHC01000001.1:1363845-1516613 GCF_009718865.1 Alcanivorax sp. VBW004 | reverse complement strand
GTCTCGTCCGTGGCGCTTCGCTGTGGTGCGTTGCGTTGTTGCCCCGTCGAGGAGTGCGCATTCTAGAGAGTTCGCTCTGGGAGTCAAACCCTTTTTCGCACTTTTTTTAAAAAACCTGCTGACCGTTCAAATTCCGCTCAAATCGCCGAGAAAACAGGCGCCAGCGCCTGTTATTTGACCGTTACCCGGGCAATCTTCTTCTTTCCGGCCTGAATCACGTGGCTATCGCCACGGGAGAAGGTGCGCTCCTCACTGAGCTGAGCCCCATCCAGGTACACCGCGCCGCGCCCGAATACGTCCTTGGCCGCCTTGCCGTTCTGCACAAGGCCTGCTTCCCGCAGCAACGGCAGGATATGGATGCTGTCCTGATCACCCAGCTCCACCTCGACTTCCGGCACATTATCCGGGATATCGCCCAGCGCAATCTGGTTGCCTGCCGATTTGGGCGCCGCCTGGGCCGCCTGAGCCCCATGGAACCGCTCGACCATCTCCAGCGCAAAGGCTTTTTTGGCCTCCTGGGGCGAGCCCAGTGTATCGGCCTGCGCCTTCAGCTCCGCAATGCGCTCATTGGAGCAGGCACTGAGCAGTTCATAATAGCGCCAGGTGAGGCTGTCGGGAAGCGAGAGCAGCTTGCGGTACATTTCCCCCGGCGCATCATTGACCCCCACATAGTTGCCCAACGACTTGGACATCTTCTGCACGCCGTCCAACCCTTCCAGGATAGGCATGGTCAGACAGATCTGCGGCGCCTGACCATAGGACTTCTGCAGCGTACGCCCCATCAGCAGGTTGAACTTCTGATCGGTCCCGCCCAGCTCCACATCCGCCTCCAGCGCCACGGAGTCGTAGCCCTGCACCAGCGGGTAAAGGAATTCGTGGATGGCGATGGGCTGATTACCCTTGTAGCGCTTGTCGAAATCATCACGCTCCAGCATCCGCGCCACCGTGTACTGGCCTGCCAGCTTGATCATGCCGGCCGCGCCAACCTCGTTCATCCAGCTGGAGTTGAAGGCGACCCGGGTCTTGCTCTCATCGAGAATCTTGAAGACCTGCTCTTTGTAGGTCTCCGCGTTGCGCAACACATCCTCGCGACTCAACGGCGGGCGAGTCGTACTCTTGCCCGTGGGATCGCCGATCATCCCGGTGAAATCGCCAATCAGGAAGATCACCTCATGCCCCAGCTCCTGAAACTGGCGCAGCTTGTTGATCAATACCGTATGCCCCAGGTGCAGATCCGGGGCAGTGGGGTCAAAGCCCGCCTTCACCCGTAACGGCCGGCCCGATGCCAGTTTTTCCCGCAGCTCCTCTTCCTGGATGATCTCATCCGCCCCGCGGGTAATAAGTGCCAGTTGCTGATCCACCGTGGCCATGCCTACCTCTATTTCCAGACCCATTAATGAAAGCGCGCCATTGTAGCACTTGAACGCGGCCAGAGAAGGCGGGTATCTTTGCAGGTCAGTTTTTCGCTGTGCCCTGCGGGCGCGCCAGTCTCTATTTACCCAACCAGGCCCTCACAGACTCTTCATGAAACAACTTATCTCTGCTGCCGGCAGGCTGGTGCGCCAGTTCCCACGCACCCATTTACTGCTGAGCATGGTATTGCTGGGCGGCGTCATCCTGATCGCCTTTCGCCCGGACAGCACCGAAACCGCCCCGGAACGCGTTCAGGCCATCAGTCTGCCGGAACGCACAGCACCCGCACCAAAACCGCAAACCACCAGCAAACCCGCACCGGCCACACCGCAATGGCAAACGCTGACCGTGGAATCCGGGGACAGCCTGTCCTCATTACTGCACCCCCTGGGCATTGGCGCCGGGCAAATCGATGCCCTGCTCAAAGGTGACGACAAGCTGAAGCGGCTCACCCGCTTGCGCCCCGGGGAAGCGCTGGAAGTCATTGTTAGCGACAGCGGCTCCCTCACCAACGTGCGCTACCACCCCTCGAAAGTTGAAACCCTCACCGCACGGCTGACGGGCGGCGGCTGGAATGTGCGCCTGAGCCAACGGGAATACCAGAAGCAGACCCGCTTCGCCCAAGCCGACATTACCGGCTCCCTGTTCCTGGCCGGGGCCGCAGCTGGCATCACCGACCGGCTCACCATGCAGCTGGCCAACCTGTTTGCCTGGGATGTGGATTTTGCCCTCGACATTCGCAAAGGTGACCGCTTCCGCATTCTCTATGAAGAACTTTATCTGGATGGGGAGAAAGTCGGCGAAGGCGACATCCTGATGGCCGAATTCTGGAACCAGGGCCGTCATCTCACCGCCTTCCGCTACGAAACCCTGTCTGGCGACGTGGAGTACCTGAACATCAAGGGCGACTCCATGCGCAAGGAATTCATCCGTACCCCGGTGGCCTTTGCCCGCATCAGCTCGCGCTTCAACCTGAGCCGCAAACACCCCGTGCTCAACCGGATCCGCGCGCACAAGGGCACAGACTACGCAGCTCCATCCGGCACCCCCATCAAGGCTGCGGGCGATGGCAAGGTCATTTTCGCCGGAGTGAAAGGTGGCTACGGCAACGTCATCATCCTTAAGCATGGCCAGATCTACACCACCCTGTATGCCCATATGCGCAGCTTTGCCAAGGGCATTCGGGTCGGCAAACGGGTCAAACAAAGCCAGACCATTGGCTATGTGGGTTCGTCCGGTCTGGCCACCGGCCCACACCTGCATTACGAATTCCGCATTAACGGCGTACACCGCAATCCACAGACGGTGCCATTACCCAAGGCACGCGGCATCAACGACAACGAGAGAGCGGAGTTCCTGATTGCTGCCAACCGGCTGAAAGCACAAATGACCCTGTTCTCCGAAGCCTCAACACTGGCCAGCAGCGATGTCTTCTAAGACCGAGCCATCCCTGTTTATCGGCCTGATGACCGGCACCAGCGTGGACGGCATTGATGCCGCCCTCGCCCGCATTGGCGACGACCATTTCACCCTGCTCAGCACCTTGAGCCAGCCGATCCCGGCCCCGCTTCGCGATGATATTCTGGCCCTGTGCCAGCCCGGCAGTAACGAGATCGACCGGGCCGGACGCGTCAGCCAACAACTGGCCGCTGAATACGCCACTACCTGTGAGGCCCTGCTCGCACAGGCCAGCCTGACACCGGCCCAGGTTCTCGCCATTGGCTGCCACGGCCAGACCGTTCGCCACCGCCCTCAAGCACCCGGCTTTAGCGTTCAACTGGGCTGCCCGGACACCCTGGCGGTGCAGAGCAGGATTCCCGTGGTCAGCAATTTCCGCAACAAGGACATGGCACTGGGCGGGCAAGGCGCCCCGCTGGTACCCCCCTTTCACCGGCAGCTTTTCGCCCAGGCAGACCAGCGCATTGCCGTGGTCAACATCGGCGGCATGGCCAATGTGACCTTGCTGGATAACGGCCAGCTCACCGGCGGTTTTGATACCGGCCCCGGCAACGTGTTGATGGACAGCTGGATCCAACAGCACCGCCAGCAAGCCTATGACCGCAATGGTGACTGGGCCGCCAGCGCCCACCCCGATGCCGCTCTGCTTGCCTCCCTGCTGGATGACCCGTATTTCCATCAGCCGCCCCCGAAGAGTACCGGGCGGGAGCGTTTCAGCCGTGACTGGCTCAACACACAACTGGCGAACCACTCACTCCCTGAGGACGTCGTCCAGGCAACGCTGGCAGAGCTCACCGCCCATTCAATCAGCGATGCACTTAACAACTTCCAGCCCGATCATGTGCTGATCTGCGGCGGAGGCGCCCACAACCAACACCTGCTGGAACGCCTTCAGGCACTACTCGGCGCCCCGGCCTCCAGCACCGCTGAGCACGGGCTGGACCCGGACTGGGTGGAAGCCGCCGCATTTGCCTGGCTAGCCTGGGCGCGCATGGAAGAGAGGACGGGCAATGCGCCGGTGGTCACCGGGGCATCAAGGGAGGCGGTATTGGGGCAGATCACCCTGCCGTAGGAGCGTCGCTGGCGGCGCGATTCCAACTTTTGGCTCAAGGCATTTTCACCACAGAGGGCACGGAACTCACTGAGACAATCCTGTCTCTCCCTGCGGTGAAATGAAAGTGTTCGCTGTGTCCCGAGTTATCGCGCCGCAAGCGACGCCCCTACCGCAAGGGCAGTCAAACCAGCCACAGCCCAATCATGGCGCAGCTGAAACCCAGGGTGGCACCGGCGAGAATATCCGACGGGTAGTGAACCCCCAGCAGCACCCGGGACAAACCCACCATCACCGCCAACCCCAGTGCCAACGCCATTACCGGCGGGTAGAACACGCACAACAAGGTGGCCATCACAAAGGCGGCTGCGGTGTGCCCGGACGGAAAGCTGAAGCGGTCCGCCGGTTGAATAAACGCTGACAAACTTTCCAGGGCATCCGCCGGCCGGGGGCGCTTGATCAGGTGCTTGAGCAGCACAAACAAGGGCACCTCCAAGGCATAGGCCGCCATGGCAGTCAGGGCAAACTCGCTACCCCCTTGTCGATCCATCCACCAGATGAACAGCGTCAGCGCCACATAAAAGGGGCCATCGCCAAGGCGGGAGATCATCCGCGCCATACGAGCGCGGCGGGCTGCTTGCGGCTGCTGTAGCAACCAGCACATGGCCCGGGTGTCCGCGGCGGTCATTCGCTGAAATGTCGGTTTTGTCGTCATCATGGGTTCAGTGTCTACCCGAAAAGCGACGAAATGTTGATCAAACGGTGAAGGTTTTGTGACAACAAGAGACGCACCACGCTTCACGCCGCCCTTCGGGCGCACGCTAAAACCAAGAAGGCGCCATAGGCGCCTTCGTACTGCTCATGCGTGGTGCGTGTTTGCGTGGTGCGTGCTGCGTTCTCAGACCGAGAAGGACGAGCCGCAGCCGCAGGTAGTGGCCGCATTGGGGTTGCTGACCACGAAACGCGAGCCCATCAGGCCCTTTTCGTAATCCACCTGGGAGCCATCCAGGTACTGAATGCTCATGGCGTCCACCAGCAAGGTGACACCCTCTTTCTCCACCGAGGTATCGTCTTCATTCACCGCTTCATCGAACGTGAAGCCATAGGAGAACCCCGCACACCCGCCGCCGGTGATATACACACGCAGCTTGAGGTTCGGGTTTCCTTCGTCGTCACGCAGCTCTTTGACTTTGGTGGCGGCGGCATCGGTGAATGAAATTGGCGCTGACTCGCTCATACTCTCGCTATTGGCTGACATCTGGGCAGTAGAAAACCCGCCCCGGCACTAAACGCCCGAGCGGGTTGATCATGTTCCAGTACCCGACTAAAACAGTCAAGAATTATCCGCGGGCACCTTCCGCCTTCCCGGGCGCATCGTTGCTTGCTGCGTCCTTGCCGGCGGACTCCGGCTTGGCCGTTTTGCCAGCATCCGGCGCGGGCAGATTACGGCGCTCGTCATCCAGGCGGACCAGTTTGCCATTCACCCGCGCGCCCATGACCATTTCGATCATCCGGTAGTACACGTTGCCTTCCACGGACGCCTTCTCCGCCAGCTCCAGGTTCTCGGTGGCGTGCACATCCCCTTCCACGCGACCATTAATCACCACCTGGGCGACCTGGATTTCGCCTTTCACCACACCGCTTTCGCCAATCACCAGGCGACCGCCATCCTTGCCCACGCTGACATTGCCTTCCACGGTGCCCTGAATATGCAGGCCTCCGGAAAATTCGATATCACCACGAACGGTTGCGCTGGGCGCGATCAGGGTATGGTTACGGTAATCCTGGGACGATGCCCCTGTAGTCACTGCGGTTTTCTTGTCTCGGCCTAGCACACGTCTCTCCTACTGCCATTTTATGGTTTTCTGTGTCTGGTAACGGTTTCTGCCGCCGCTCTCAGCATCCACATCTACCGCTTGTACCACCACCCCTTCGGGCACCTTAAAGCGGCCATTCAGCTCCTGAAAGTAACGAAACCGGAAGCGTGTCTCACTCCCGTCTTCAAGCCAGCTACTGCCATTGAGCTCAAACGCTTCCCCGTCTTTCTCGCCATGCAGGTGCAAGCTGATATCCCCGGACAGGTAACCGCGGTTGTCACCGGACTGTACCAGCACCACCCGGTAACGGTATTCGTCAGTCTCGTTGTCCTGCTGCACCGTCATTTTTTCGATCTGCAGGCCACCCTCGGTGCCAGCCGGTGCCATCACATTCTTGTAGAACAGTACCGCTTCTTCCAGCTCGGCCACCTGGTCCTGCAACGCCTTGATCTCCTGGCGCACCTCTTCACGTGCCTCCAGGGTCAGTTCGGAATCCGCTCTGAACACCGCCAGTTCATTACGCGCAGTCTCCAGCTCTGCATCCAGGGTCTTGACCTCACCACGCAGTCGGCGATTGGATTCCGAGGCATCCAGAGCACCGCCAGCACCCAGCCAGCCGCCCAGCAAAAACAGCAACACCGCGACGACAAGCGCAACCGACACCCACAGCCGCCGCTGCTTCTTCTGCTGAGACGGGCTGATCGGCATCAGCATCACATCATCGATGCCCGCCCGGCTTTTCGGTTTCTTCGCCATAGTTACGGCGCCAACGGAACCACTGCCAGCCCCGCCCCCTCATCCAGACCAAACATGATATTCATGGCCTGCACAGCCTGACCGGAAGCCCCTTTTACCAAGTTATCAATCACCGACAGCACCACAATCACGTTCTCTCCCCGCGGTTGATGCAGAGCCAGCCGACAGATATTGGCTCCCTTCACGAAACGGGTTTCCGGGTGGCTGCCCAGCGGCATCACATCCACAAAGGGCTCATCGGCATAACGGGCCTCGAACGCCGCCTGAATATCTTCCAGTGGCGGCGCCGATTCGGTGAGCTGACCGTAGAGAGTGGCATGAATACCACGGATCATGGGGATAAGATGTGGAACAAATGTAGCGCTTACCGGGCCACCAGCGATATCGCCCAGCCCCTGCTCGATCTCCGGCAAATGCCGGTGACCGCTGGCGCCATAGGCCTTGTAGCTCTCACCCGCCTCCGCCAGCAACATGGGCACCTTGGCGCCTTTGCCGCCACCGCTGGCGCCACTGGCCGCGTTGGCGATCAGCTGATCGGGCTTGATCCAGCCCTTTTCCAGCAACGGCAAATAGCCCAGCTGGATCGAGGTGGGATAACAACCGGCGCAGGCCACCAGCCGAGCGTCACGAATCGCCGCCCGATTCACTTCCGGCAGGCCATATACCGCATCCGCCAGCAACTCCGGGCAGGCATGGGGCTCGCCATACCATTCGCTCCAGAGTTCATGATCGCGCAGCCGGAAATCCGCTGACAAGTCCACCACCCGCACGCCGGCGTCCATCAGCTCAGGCATCATCCGCATGGCCACGTTATGGGGCGTCGCAAAGAACACCACGTCACAGGCCGCCAGCCGCTTCACATCCGGCTCACTGAAAACCAGATCCGTACGGCCACGCAGGGACGGAAACAGGTCAGCCACCGCCACACCCGCTTCGCCACGAGAGGTAATCACATCCAGTTCAGCATGGGGGTGGTTAACCAACAGGCGCAATAATTCGACCCCGGTATACCCGGTACCGCCGACCACACCTACTTTCAGCGGTGCACTGGCTGGTGCTGGCTGAGAAGACATACCCCACTCCTGAACTGCATTAATAAAAGGAAGCCCTGCATGATAGGGTCGCCATCGATCAGCGGCAAGAAAGTGCCGCCCATAACGGCCTGAAAACCGCCTTGCCCACCCGGATGACGGTCAACCCGGCAGTTGCCGCTCCGACTCTTTCTCTCCATCCGCCGACTCGGTTTTTTCATTGCCTCGTTCCGCCGGCTTGTCCTGGGGCTTTTCCAGCGCCATGCCCTGACCATCAGAAAGGCGGTCAGCCAGGGAGTCATACAAGGGGCGAGCCCAGACGACTTTGGCCACCGCTGCGGACAGTAGCGCACCCGCCATCAGCGGCAGCAGGATATCGTGGCGGTTGCCGGTCAACTCCATCACGATCACGAAGGACGTGATCGGCCGCTGTATCACCCCGGCCAGAAACGCCGCCATGGCCACCAGAGTCAGGCCCACCAGCGACGAGCCAGGAAAGAAACCACCAACCACGTTACCAATACCCGCCCCTGCCGCCAGGCTGGGGGAGAACAGACCACCGGGAATGCCGGTAAAATAAGACACCAGGGTGGCTGACATCTTGGCCAGCGCGAAGGTCCAGTTACCCGGCTGCTCACCACTCAGCAGGGTAGATGCCTGCTCATAACCACTGCCGTAGGTGGCCCCGCCCGTAATCAGCCCCAGAAACACCAACACCAGCGCGCACAGCACCACCACACGGTATGGGTGCTCCTTGGCGTAGGGCGAAAGAAATTGGCTGCCCTTGATCAGCAACCGGCTAAAAAAGCCGCCCAGCAGACCACACACCAGCGCCGTCACACCAATCGCTGCCCAGTCCCGGGTGATGTCCAGCGCCCCGTCCGGGTGCCCAAAAAAACTGTAGTGCCCCATTATCATTAGCACCACCACACCGGAAAGAATGATGGCCATGATCAGGGTACCGCTGGTGCGCTGCTCAAATGATCCGGACAGCTCCTCGATGGCAAACACAATCCCTGCCAGGGGCGCATTGAACGCCGCCGAAACCCCTGCCGCGCCGCCCGCCACAATCAGGGAGTTGTCCACGTATTTCTGGTTAAGCCGCCCCACCCGGCCCACCGAATACATCATCGCCGCGCCCATGTGCACACTGGGGCCCTCGCGGCCAATACTGGCCCCGCACAGCAACCCCAGGCAGGTGAGTACAAACTTGCTGAGAATAACGCGCAAGGACAGGAAAGCAGGGCGCAACCAGTGGTAGCGCTGCTTCAGCACCACCAACACCTGAGGAATACCACTGCCCTGGGACTCGGTACCCAGCTGGCGCATCAACCAGACAATCACCACCATACCCACCGGGGTTATTAGTACCGGCAAGTATGGAGACTGGGCATGGATTTGCGTGAAAGTGTGGGACGCCAACTCTGCCACCCAGGCAAACGCCACCACCAGCAGCCCCACCATGATGGCGCCAGACCAGAACACCGCGCGCAATTTCCAGTCCTGCCAGGAACCCAGCTGCCGACGGCTCAGCCGCCGGGTGCGAAACAGGTAGTAACGCATCAGACGACTATGGCGTGGCCGCTTATTCACAGCGCTCCTTTACTTAGACAGCAGCAAGTGGACCGGAAAGAATACAGGTAAGTCTGTATAGTGTACGCCCACTGGAAACATCTCTCCAATGTCGCCACCCATAACAAGGGACAGCCCCCATGCAGTTTGCGCTCGATTACTTTCTCTGGATCAAGGCCTTCCACTTGATCGCCGTGATTTGCTGGTTTGCCGGCATTTTCTACCTGCCACGCCTGTTCGTGTATCACGCCATGGCAGAGGATCAACCCAGCCGCGAACGCTTCAAGATCATGGAACGCAAACTCTACCGGGGCATCATGAACCCCAGCATGATTGTCACCGTAGTCCTTGGCATGTGGATGTTCATGGCAAACATGGAAGCCTACAAAGGCAACGGCTGGATGCACGCCAAACTGACGCTGGTGTTCCTGCTGATTGGCTACCACCACGTCTGCCTGTCCTACATGAAGAAGTTCGCCGCCGACGCCAACACCAAAAGCGACAAGTTCTACCGCATCTTTAACGAGATTCCGGTTTTTCTACTGATCGCCATTGTGATATTGGTTGTGGTGAAACCTTTCTGAGACACGCCATAAGCTGGGCGTCACACAGCAAGCGGCGTCCGGCACCAGGCATTTAGCATCAGGCCCTCCAATGAAACCCAATATTCTTGTGATTGCCGGCCACGACCCCTCCGGGGGCGCCGGCATCCATGCCGACATTGAAGCCATTCAGGCTCTGGGCGGCTTCGCCTCCACCCTGATCACCGGCCTCACCGTACAGAACAGCCAGAACGTGCGCGGCTTCCGGCTCACTGACATCGATTTGCTGCAACAGCAGGCCGACGCCCTGCTGGACGACATGGATTATCAGGCCATCAAGATCGGCATGACCGGTTCGGTTGCCATCCTCGAGTTCATTACCCGGCTGCTCAAACGGCTGCCCGGCGTTCCCGTCATTCTCGATCCGGTACTGGCCGCCGAAGCCGGTGGCAGCCTGGCGCAGGAATCTCTCGCCGAAGCCATGCTCGAAAAACTGGCGCCACTGTGCGACGTGATGACCCCCAACCTGCCAGAAGCCCAGGCCCTGAGCGGGCAAACAACCGTCAGCGACTGCGGCCGAACCCTGGTCCAGCGCAGCGGCTGCGCCACCCTGGTCACCGGCACCCACGACGACACTGATCAGGTCATCAACCACCTGTTCACCGCCGTCGGCGAAGAACAATGGCGCTGGGACCGGTTGCCACACAGCTATCACGGCTCCGGCTGCACCCTGGCCTCGTCCATCGCCTGCCTGCGCGGTCGCGGCCAGTCACTGGACAGCGCTGTCGCCAATGGCCAGGCCCACGTGGACCGCTTTCTGCGCGGCGCCTTCCAGCCCGGGCAAGGCCAATACGTGCCCAACCGCCAGGCCTGAAACGCCCCATGTCTCGCTATCTCCGCCTCCACGGCCTCTACGCGATCACCGACCCGGCACTGACCCCGGACGAGCGCCTGTTGCCCGCCGCCGAAGCCGCCCTACGCGGCGGCGCCCGGCTGCTGCAATACCGGGACAAGACCGCCAGCCCGGCTCAACGCGAATACCGGGCCGCCCAACTACGCGCCCTGTGCCACCAGTACGACGCCCTGTTTATCGTCAATGATGACCCGGCCCTGGCCGCCCGCGTGGATGCCGATGGCGTACACATCGGCCAGAGCGACGGCGGCATCAAGGCGGCCCGCGATCAGCTGGGCGACTCACGGATAATCGGCGTCACCTGCCACGGCGATCTGGCATTGGCCGGCCAAGCTGCCGAAGCCGGCGCCGATTACCTGGCCATGGGCCGCTTCTTCACCTCGCAGACCAAACCCCAGGCGCCGCCGGCCTCACTGGCGGTGCTGCGCCAGGCCTGCCAGCAGTTTCATCAACCCGTGGTAGCCATCGGCGGAGTGAATCCGGATAATGCGCCGCAACTGATCGACGCTGGCGCCGTGTCTGTGGCGGTCATTCATGCCCTGTTCGGGCACACCGACACGGCCTCCATCGAAGCCACAGCACGCCGCTTCAGCGCCTGTTTCCCGGCCACCGCCGGACAGGCCATCCCAGAATAGATTCAACAGAGGACACACCATGAGCCGCAAGCACTCTGAACAGCTTTTCCGTCAGGCCCAGAAACACATTCCCGGCGGCGTGAATTCCCCGGTGCGGGCGTTCAAAAGCGTCGGCGGCACACCGGTGTTCTTCCATTCCGCCCGTGGCGCGTACCTGTTCGACGAAGACGACAATCAATACATCGATTACGTGGGCTCCTGGGGCCCCATGATCTTGGGCCATAACCACCCCCACGTGGTTGCCGCCGTGCAGGCGGCCGTACAGGAAGGCCTGAGTTTCGGCGCCCCCACCGCCACGGAAGTGGCCATGGCCGACAAGGTCTGCGAACTGGTGCCCTCCATGGACATGGTGCGCATGGTCAACTCCGGCACCGAAGCCACCATGAGCGCCATCCGCCTGGCCCGCGGCTACACCGGCCGCAACAAGATCATCAAGTTTGAAGGGTGCTATCACGGGCACGTGGACAGCCTGCTGGTGAAAGCCGGCTCCGGCGCCATCGCCATTCCCGGCTCCCCCGGCGTACCGGAAGCCGTCACCGCGGACACCCTGGTGCTGAACTACAACGATGCCGCCAGCGTCACCCAAGCTTTCGAAGAACACGGCGACGATATCGCCGCCATCATCGTGGAGCCGGTGGCCGGCAACATGAACTGTGTCCCCGCCACCGAGAATTTCCTGCAGACCCTGCGCCAGCAGTGTGACAACAACGGCGCGGTGCTGATTTTCGATGAAGTCATGAGCGGTTTCCGGGTAGCGCTGGGCGGCGCCCAGGGCCATTACGGCATCACCCCGGACATGACCACCCTGGGCAAGATTGTCGGGGGCGGCATGCCGGTGGGGGCTTTTGGCGGCAAGCAGGCCATCATGGAGCATCTGGCACCGCTGGGGCCGGTCTACCAGGCGGGCACCCTGTCCGGTAACCCGGTGGCCATGGCTGCAGGCCTGGCGACGCTGAACCTGATCAGCGAGCCCGGTTTCCACGACGCGCTGACGGAAAAAACCACCCGCCTGCTGGAAGGCCTGACAGCCGCCGCCCATGCGCAAGGGGTGTCATTCACCACCGCACAGGCCGGCGCCATGTTCGGGCTGTTCTTCACCGACCAGAACCGTATCAGCAGCTTTGCGGAAGTGATGGCCTGCGACAGCGAACGCTTCAATCGCTTCTTCCACGCCATGCTGGACCAGGGTATCTACCTGGCGCCCAGCGCATTCGAAGCGGGCTTCGTGTCTGCGGCGCACAGCGACGACGATATCGAAGCAACCATCGCCGCCGCACGCAAGGCATTTGCGAAGATCTGAAAAAACAGGTTCGAGTTGCGAGCAGCGAGTTTCGAAAATCAAAAGCGGAAAACCACATTGTTTAAAGGTTTTCGCAACTCGTAACTCGCTTCTCGTTACTCCTTACTGCTTTTATCGCGGACTATCTCGGCCGGTTTTCCCCCGGTGAGCTTCAGCAAATCCTGTGGCGCCATGGCGATTTCCAGCCCGCGCCGGCCGGCACTCATGTAGATAATCTCGTGGGATTCCGCGCTGCCATCCAGATATAACGGCAACCGTTTCTTCTGCCCCAGCGGGCTAATGCCGCCCAGCACATAACCCGTTAATCGTTGCGCCTTGTCCGCCGGGCACATCTGCGCCTTCTTGCCACCGTGGGCACGGGCCAAGCACTTCAGGTCCAGCTGATGGGCCACCGGCACCATGGCCACCACCGGCACGTCATCCACCAGCGCCATCAGCGTCTTGAACACCTGCTCCACTGGCAGATCCAAGGCCTCCGCCGCTTCCAACCCGTAGCTTTGCGCTTTCGGATCGTGTTCGTAGCTATGCAGCGTAAACGCGACCTTGCCGCGCTTGGCGGCCTGCACCGCCGGTGTCATGCCTTGCGCGACTCCGGGTCACGCAGCGTCGCCGCCCGTTCGCGAGCCGCCTTCGCTCCGGCGGCATCGCCTTGCCGGTCCCGCGCGGTGGCCACCAATTCCCACAAACCGGCCTGATACTCCGGGTGGTCCGGCGCCAGACGCAGCGCTTTCAGGGCAAAGCCTTCCGCACCACGGGCGTCACCTTCGGTCAGGCGCAGGTCCGCCAGCTGCTTGTACAGCCAGGAGGAATCCGGGGCAATATTCAGCGCCCGCTCCAGATACCGTTCCGCCCGGGAATTATCCCCTTGCTGGCGCGCCTGCTCGGCACTGGTCAACAGACTCAGCGCCGGAGACCCTTCCAATTCCTGTCTGGCCGTCATCGGTTCCTGCGGCTCGTCGACCACGGGTTTCACCGCACACCCCACCATCACGGCACTGATGAGCACCAATCGAACCAACCTTTGCATAAACAACATCCTGTCCCCTATTTTCTTGATCGCAGGTTGAATTGAGCGAGCCACCGCAAACCGCATGGCGCTTAATCAAACAGGCCCTTGAACCACCCTTTGATGCCCTTGCCGGTTTGTTTCACTGTGCCACAACCATCGCTGTCTTCGGGAATCGACGCGGCCAGCATGGGGTAGCGGCGGGCATTGCCACAACCTTCTGCACTCACACGACGGCCGTCTTCATTCATCCATACCCATTCCACGCTGGGCGGCGGGTTTTGTGACAAGCTGCGCTGCGGCAGCTTGCCCATCAAGTTCGCCCACACCGGCAGGGCACCGCTGGAGCCGGTAATCCCCGCGTTTTTGTTGTCGTCACGGCCCACCCAGACCACCGCCAAATGATTGGCCGAGAAGCCGGCAAACCAGGCATCGCGGAAATCATCACTGGTACCCGTCTTGCCGGCCACTTTCAGGTCCGACGGTAATGCAGCGCGGGCGGCACGGGCGGTGCCTTCTTCCACGACCTGCTGCATGGCCCACTGGGTCAAGAAAGCCGGCCCGGCCTCCACCACTTCGTCGGTGCTCACCGGGTAACGGGCCAGCGGCTTGCCATCCTTGTCCAGCACATCGGTAATGGAGCGCAGCCGGGTACTGAAGCCACCGGTGGCCAGCGGCTGATACATCATCGCCACTTCAAACGGGGTCAATTCCAGGCTCCCCAACAGAATACTCGGGTACAGCGGGATATTGCGGGTAACGCCCAGGGTCTTCATGGTGTCGGCCACCTTGTCCAGCCCCACATCCAGCCCCAGCCGCGCGGTGGCCTGGTTACGGGACAGGGCCAGCACATCCACCATGGGCATGGCACCCTTGGCCTTCTTGTCGAAATTCTGTGGCGCCCACACGCTGCCATTTGGCAGCTTCACCTGAATCGGGCCGTCTTCCACCAAAGAGGCCAACGAGTAGGTTTTCGGTTGCTCAACCGCCGACAAGATCACCGCCGGTTTGGCCAGGGAGCCCATGGGTCGCTGAGCATCCAGTGCCCGATTGAAACCCGCTTGGCGCGAGTCCCGGTTACTCACCAGCGCCAATACATCGCCCTGGGCCGGCGCCACGACAACCACGGCACCATTGAGTTTTTTCACCTGTTTCGGGTCGCGATGATCCAGATGCTCTTTCAGCGCCCCTTCCGAGGCCAGCTGGGCCAGCACATCCAGGGTGGAGTGAATATGCAGCCCTTCATCGCTGAGCACTTCCGGCGGGTAATCCCGCGCCAGCTGACGGCGTACCAGGTCAATAAACGCCGGGAACGCATACAGCGCCGACGCCCCCCGCGGCACCACTTCCAGTGGCCGGGCACTGAACTTGTCGTAGTCCGCGCTGGACAAGGCGCCTTCGTCACGGGCCACTTTCAATACGGTATTGCGACGCTCCATGGCCCGCTCCGGGCGACGGCGCGGGTCGTACCAGCTGGGGCCTTTCAGCAAGGCCACCAGCGTCGCCAGCTGATGGGGCTCCAGCTCTTCCAGCGGTCGGCCGAACAGGAACTGCGCCCCCAGGCCCATGCCATGAATGGCGCGGGCGCCGTCCTGGCCGAGATAGACCTCATTCAGGTAGGCCTCGAGAATCTGCTCCTTGCTGTAATGCAGCTCCAGCAGCAAGGCCATGGGCATTTCCATGAGCTTGCGCGACAGGGTCCGGTCGGAGCTGAGCCAGAAATTTTTCACCAGCTGCTGGGTCAGGGTACTGCCGCCCTGCACCAGGCCGCCGGCCTTGATATTGGCCAGCATGGCGCGGCTCAGGCCGCGCAGGGAAATGCCATGGTGGTCGTAGAAACTGCGGTCTTCGGTGGCGATCAGCATGTCCACCAGCAACGGCGGCACTTTATCCAGCGGCACCAGCACCCGGTCCTCGGCGTGCTGGGGGTGGATGCTGCCGATCTGCAATGGCTCCAGGCGCGCCAGGCGATCGCCGCCGGCTTCCAGGCTGCGAATCTGACCACCGGACAGGGACAGCCGAATACGTTCGGACTGCTCGCCGCCGTCGCTATCGTTGAAACCCCGAGTGTGAATCAGCAGGGAATTGCCCTGCACCGCAAAACTGCCCGGCGTACTGGCCCGCGCATCACGCCGGTAACGCATCAGGTCCAGCAGCTTGAGCATGTCATCGCGGGACAACACCCGGCCTTCATACAATTCCACCGGCCGGGCATAGACCCGTGCCGGCAGCTGCCAGGCATGGGAATCAAACCGCTCGCGCACCAGCGCATCCAGGTACGCCATGCCGGCGGCCCCAAGCACCAGGCACACCAGCCCAACCTTGGCAATAAATGACCAACTGAACCAGCGCCGGCGCTGGGCGGAGGGCTTCTTTTTTCTACTGGGTTGCCGCCGCGACTTTGCGGGGGACTTTTTCGCTTTTTTCGCCATGGGCCGGAGTATAGAGAAAAGTGTGGGTACTTTATGAGTGTAGGGGGAGAAATATGTTCCCGGGGGCGAAATACCCGAACCAGGGGGATAACGGATAACCCCCGGCCCGCTGGCGGACAAATTTTGCATGCAGCGCCTGGCAGCCCATAATAGCCGCCCCTGCAATCCGGTTCGGAGCTTCCATGACAAAGAAATATGACGTTTACGCCCTCGGTAACGCCCTGGTAGACACGGAAATCGAGGTCAGCGACGCCTTCCTGGAGCGCATGAACGTGGGCAAGGGCCTGATGACACTGGTGGATGAAGCCCGCCAGGCAGAATTGATCGAAGCGCTGGCCAACGAAGCCGAGCCCCGCAAACAGACCAGCGGTGGCTCCGCCTGCAACACAGTAGTCGCCACCCGCTACTTCGGCGGCAACAGTTACTACGCCTGCAAAGTGGCCGACGACGCCACCGGTACCATCTTCGTCGATGACCTGACCGCCGCCGGCGTGGACACCAACATGAACGGCCCGCGGGACTCCGGTGTTTCCGGCAAATGCCTGGTCATGCTGACACCGGATGCCGAGCGCACCATGAACACCTACCTGGGCATCTCCAGCCAGGTGTCCGATACCGAACTGGACGAAGCTGCCATCGCCGCCAGCCAGTACGTGTACCTGGAGGGCTACCTGGTCAGTGGCGACAGCTCCCGCGCCGCCGCCGTCAGACTTCGCCAGCTGGCCGAAAAGAACGGCGTGAAAACCTCGCTGACATTCTCCGACCCGGCCATGGTGCAGTTTTTCAAAGATGGCCTGAATGAAATGCTCGGCGAGCGTGTGGACCTGCTGTTCTGCAACGAAGCAGAAGCGACCAGCTTCACTGATACCGATAACGTGGACGCCGCCCTGGAAGCGCTCAAGCCGCGCTGCGGTTCCGCCGTCATTACTCTCGGCGCGGACGGCGCCCTGGTCTGGGACGGCGAACAGACGCACCGCATCGACCCGGTGCCGGTGAAGGCCATCGACAGTAACGGTGCCGGCGACATGTTTGCCGGCGCCTTCCTGTATGCCATTACCCACGGCCACGATTTTGCCGCTGCCGGTAAACTCGCCTCCGCCGCCGCCGCAAGGCTGGTCAGCGAATTTGGCCCGCGCCTCCCGGCAGAGGTCCACCAGGAACTTCGCAACGCCATTCTGGGCGAATAACCGCAGGGCGGACCTTTCTTCCCGACGACACAGCATCACGGAAACACCAAGACCATGGAACACATCTGCAACGTGAACGACATCGAGCACGAGAGTGCTCGGGAATTTCAGAAAGACGGCCAGCCGATTGTCGTCGCCAGGTTCGATGGGCAGATTCACGCCTACATCAACTGGTGCCCGCACCTGGGCATCGAACTGAACTTCATGCCCGATGAATTCATGGACAGCGACAGCCAGTTCATCATGTGCGCCAACCACGGCGCCCTGTTCGAAGTGGAGACAGGCAATTGCCTGTCCGGCCCTTGCAGCGGCGATAAGCTGATTCCCGTGCCGCTGGAAGTGCGTGGCGAAGAAGTCTGGCTCGGCGAGGTTCCCCAACCCGCATGAAAACAGAAAGCAGCCACCCCTTCGATTTACTGACCCCGGACTACATGCTGGATGCCGTCGATGCCGCCGGCTTTCTCAGCGATGGCCGGCTGCTGCAGCTGAACAGTTTTGAGAACCGGGTGTATCAGGTGGGGCAGGAAGATGGCCCGCCGGTGATCGTAAAATTCTACCGCCCGCACCGCTGGAGCGATGAACAAATCCTCGAAGAGCATGCCTTCAGCCTGTTTCTGGCGGACCGGGACCTGCCGGTGGTCGCTCCCATCGAGAACCACGGCACCAGCCTGTTCCATTGCGACGATTTTTCCTTCGCCGTCTTTCGGCGTGCCGGTGGCCACGCGCCCGAACTGGCCAACGATGATCACCTGGAACAGCTGGGGCGGACCCTGGCCCGCTGGCATACCTGCGGCAGTGATCGCCCCTACCAGACACGCCCGACCCTGCAGATCATCGACGATATCCGCACCGCCAGCACCTTTCTCACCAACGATGTTGTGGACCTGAACTACCGGGGACAATATCGGGATGTGACCGGCCAGATCCTGGAAAAGGTGGAGCAACAACTGGGCGAGCACAGCTTTCCCTTACTGAACGTGCATGGCGACTGCCATACCGGCAATATCCTGTGGCGCGACGAACGCCCCCACTTCGTGGACCTGGACGACAGCCTGCGCGCGCCCGCCATGCAGGACATCTGGATGCTGCTATCCGGTGAACATGACGAACAGCAACACCAACTACGGGTACTCGCCCGTGGCTATGACACCTTCCTGCCGTTCCCCTGGAGCCAGACCGTCCTGATCGATCCGCTGCGCCTGCGCCGCATCATCAACTACGACGCCTGGCTGGCGAAACGCTGGGACGACCCGGCCTTCCCCCCCGCCTTCCCGTGGTTCGAATCCATGAATTACTGGGGCAATCAGGTGACCTTATTGCAACAGCAGCTGCGCAGTTTGCAGACCCCTCTGTAGAGGAAAACGCTTTTCTGCAGGAGCGTCGCTCGCGGCGCGACAGGGCTGGTTCCGTGTTTTCTAAAGCCGCTGCTGTAGGAGTTCCTCTCGAGGGACGAACCCGAGCCCAAGCGAGGGAAAAGGCGAGGCAGGGGAGCCCCCCCGATCACTCTGGAGGCGCCCCGGTTCACAGCAACGACGCTGCTGCCCCTACAGGCGTTTTCCACGCTAACGCGTGGTTCGTCCCTCGAGAGGAACTCCTACAACGCAATCGGCAAGGGTTTTTCCAGTTCGAAACCCTCAGCGGATAACGTCACCTTCCAGGCCAGCACCTCCACGCCTTTCTCTATCGCTTCGCGCAACAACTGCCCATAGCGCACATCAATTTCGTCCGCCGGGCGCGCGGCGGTGGCGCCGCTGTGTTGAACGCAAAAGAACAGCACCGCGCGCTTTCCCGACGCGACCACATCCATCAGCGTCTGCAAGTGCTTCTGGCCCCGCTCGGTGACCGAATCCGGAAAGGCGATGACGCCGTCATCCTTGTCATCTGGCCCCGGACCCAGGGTGACGTTTTTCACTTCAATAAAGGTATGTGGGTCGGCCCGCTCGCCCAGCGCCAGGTCAAAGCGACTGTCCCCGTATTTCACCTCCCGCTCCACGCCACTGGTTGGATCCAGCACGGGGATCTGTCCGGCCCGCACCGCTTCTTCCAGCAACGCATTGGGGCGGGCGGTATTGACCCCGGCCCAGTGGCCGTGAGCCACCTGCAAGGCTTCCAGGGTGTGGCGATATTTGCGTTTGGGGTTGCCGCTGTCGGAAATCAGCGCCTGCTGCGGTTCACCCAGCACGCAATTTTTCATGGACCCGGTATTCGGGCAATGCACGGTAATCTCGCTTCCATCGGCGCGAACCACATCCGCCATGAACCGTTTATAGCGACGCAATAGCGTCACCGCTTCCAGTGGGGGATCAAAGGTCACAGGGACTCCAGATAGTGTTCCAGACGATGCAGCGCATCCGTTAGCCGCGCCTCACTGCAGGTATAGGCCATGCGTACAAAGCGCCGGTGATCGTGGCCTTCACCGAAGTCCAGTCCCGGCGTCATGGCAACCTTGGCCTTTTCCAGCAAGTCGGCACAAAAGGCAAAACTGTCGTCGGTGTAATCACTCACATCCGCGTAGACATAAAAGGCGCCGTCCGCCCGGGAGACCACCGGCAGCTTCAGGTGCGCCAGGCCGTTGAGCAAACACTGGCGGCGCCGTGCCAGTAGCTGATGGCGCTGCTCCAGAATCGTCAGTGTCGGCTCCTGCAGCGCTGCCAGCGCCCCATGCTGCGCCGGGGTGGATGGCGCCAGAAACAGGTTCTGGGCCAGCCGCTCGATGGCCGGCACCAGCGGTTCCGGCGCCACCAGCCAGCCCAATCGCCAACCGGTCATGCAGAAATACTTGCTGAAACTGTTGATCACCAGCACCGGGGCCGGCCCCGCCAGCACCGATGTGGCGGGCTGGGTGTAACACAGCCCCTGATAGATCTCGTCCACCAGCAGGATGCCGCCCTTGTCTACAGCGCCGCGGGCCAGCTGCTGCAAGGCCTCTACCGGCAGCATATTGCCAGTGGGGTTGTCCGGGCTCGCGACCATGGCCACCCGGGTATTGCTTTGCCAGGCATCCAGAAACGCCACCGGGTCCACATTGAAATGGTCATCCGCCTGCAGCGCTACCGGTTGCGGCTCGCCGCCGACCAAACGCACGAACTGGCGATTACAGGGGTAGCCGGGGTCAGTGAGCAACACGCCGTCGCCGGGATTGAGCAGCGCCGCCAGCGCCAGCTGCAAGGCCCCGGAGGCTCCGGGCGTCACCACCACCTGGCCAGGGCTGACCCGGGCGCCGAAACGATTTTGGTAATCCTCGGCGATAGCTTCGCGCAGGGCGGGCAAGCCCGCCGCCGGCGTATAGCCGGTATGGCCGTGCGTTACCGCATCCTGAATGGCCGCAAGCACTGGCTCGGGAGTATCAAAATCCGGCTCGCCCACCTCCAGGTGAATCACATCATGGCCTTGAGCAGACAAGGCCTGGGCACGCTCCAGTAACGCCATCACATGAAACGGCGGAATGCGTCGGGCGAAATCGGACAGACTGGGTGTCATGATCATGCTCCCTCGAAAATGCGTGATTTACGGTATAACAACCGCGCCACTTCATCTGCTACCCCGTACCGGGCCCACACAACAGGGCAAAAACACAGGAAAAGGCGGTCTGTCACAAGATTCCCCTTTTCTGTTGCGCCTGCATGGCTATAATCGGCCAGATTTTCACCAGCAGAGGCCAGAAAATGTCCAGCGCCCCGCTGATTGGTGACAACCCTTGCCCAGACGGGGTAAGGTCGAAGATTACATTATGCCCGGGCCTGACGATATCAGCCCGGCACCCAAGGATTGCGGGTTACCGATAGAGAGTCGCGAAGATGCTAAGGGAGTTAATCAACATGGCCACCGGCAAGAAAAAAGCCCCCAAGAAGGCGGCTAAAAAACAAACCTCCGGTTCTGCTTCCAGCAGCAAGAAAGCGTCGGCATCAGCAAAGGCTGCGCCCAAAAAAGCCGTGGCTAAAAAGGCCGCTCCTGCTGCCAAGAAGGCCGTAGCGAAGAAGCCCGCCGCCAAAAAGACCCCGGCCAAGCTGGCCGCAAAAGCCGCCACCAAAAAGACACCTGCCAAGAAGGCGGCAATCAAGAAAGCCCCGGCAAAGAAGGCCACTGCCGCCAAGGCCACCGCGAAAAAAGCCCCGGTTAAAAAGGCCGCTGCCAAACCTGCAACGAAAGTTGCACCTAAAAAAGCAGCGCCCAAAAAGGCGGTAGCGAAGAAACCTGCAGCCAGCAAAACGGCCAGCAAGACAACCGCTACGCCCAAGGCAACACCCCCCAAGAAAGTGGCCGCCAAGAAAGCCGCTGCACCAAAGGCGCCCGCTAAAACTGCGGCCAGCAAGCCGCAGTCCAAGCCAACGCCCAAGGCTGCTGCGAAAAAAACCGCCGCCAAAAAGGCCGCAGCAGCCCCAAGAACCAAATTACCGGCCTCAGGCAAGGCCACCGCAGCGGCCCGTGCGGCCGCAGCGAAAGCAACCGCAGGTTCTGCACGGACTGCAACTGCCGGCAAAAGGACTTCGCCGAGCCGTTCCCCCTCTTCTGCTCAGGTAAATCCGAAAGTGAAAAAGAAAAGCACCAGTTCCTCCGCATCACAGGCCCAGGTTCATGGCTTCACGCCTTACCAGCCCGGTCCTGACGAGGAATACATGAACGAAAAGCAACGCGAACACTTCCGCAATATCCTGCTGGCCTGGCGCCAGGAACTGATGGAAGAAGCGGACCGCACCATGCACCACCTGCAGGACGAGCAGGCCAACCTGCCCGACCCGGCAGACCGCGCCACCCAGGAAGAAGAGTTCGCTCTGGAGCTGCGCACCCGCGATCGTGAACGCAAACTGCTCAAGAAAATCGAGAAGACCCTCGACCTGGTGGGTAAGGACGATTACGGCTTCTGCGAAGCCTGTGGCGTAGAAATCGGCATCCGCCGCCTGGAAGCCCGCCCTACCGCGGAAATGTGCATCGACTGCAAAGAACTCGCTGAAATCAAGGAAAAGCAGCTGGCAGGGTAAAGGCAGTTAATAATTAATAATGAAGCGTTAACGGCTCGCGGTCGCGGGCTGTTGATTCTGCCAACCAAGGGGGCCGCGCCAATGCTTATTGCGCGGCTTCCTGCGTTTCAGCACCCAGCACAACCTCTCGCGCAGCTATTCATTATTAACTATTCACTATTAATTGCCTTATGACCTATCGCGGACGTTTCGCCCCCACCCCCTCTGGCCCGTTGCACTTCGGCTCACTGGTGGCGGCCCTGGCCAGCTGGCTGGAGGCCCGTCATCACGGAGGGCAGTGGCTGGTTCGTATTGATGATCTGGATCCGCCCCGGGAAGCCCCCGGTGCCGCTGATCATATCCTGACGCAACTGGAAGCCTTCGGGCTGCACTGGGACGAAACCGTGCGCTACCAGAGCCAGCGCGGAGAAGCCTACCAGGCAGCAGTGACTCAATTGCTCGATACTGGCCACGCCTTTCATTGCCGCATGACCCGCAAACAACTGGCCACCCTGGACCACTGTCACCCGGGCATCGACGTGGCCGTTCCCGCCGCCTCTGACACCGCCATTCGCCTGCATGTACCAGACCGTCAGCTCTGTTACCCGGACGGCATTCAAGGGCAGGTCTGTAATAACCTGCACCGCGATGGCGGCGCCTTCGTGATTCGCCGCCGCGACGGCCTGTTCGGCTACCAGCTGGCCTGCGCCCTGGACGATGCCGACGACAACATTACCCATGTGCTACGCGGTGCTGACCTGCTTGATTCCACCCTGCGCCAGTGCTGGCTGCTGGAATGCCTGGGCCGCCCTGTACCCCGCTACGCTCACCTGCCGGTCATCCTGGATGGCCGAGCCACCAAGCTATCAAAATCCGCCGGCAGCGATGCGCTCGCCCCGGACCAGGCCAGCCACCTGCTGGGGGCTGCCTTCCTCGGCATGGGCTTAACCGTTCCCGAAGCACTGTCAGGCGCGCCGGTCACTGAGCTGCTGAACTGGGGCATGAGCCATTACAGCGAACACCACTGGCCACCCGGGCAGACACAACCGTTACCGGCAATCCTCGCGTAGAGGCGTAGAGGCGTAGAGGCGTAGAGGCGTAGAGGCGTAGAGGCGTAGAGGCGTAGAGCAGCATGGGGATTCCCCCCGGCCGCCACGTTTATGACCGCAATGACAGCCCCTGCGTCCGGCCGCGCTTTTACAGTGAATCGGTGCTGACGTATGCTCTTCGACCAGAGGGCCTTAACCACCTATGTATACCGATCGCCTGCTTATTATTTTTATTCTCGGCACCTACTTGCTGTCCCCGGCCATTATTGACTGGTGGAGCGAAGGTGGCCGCGCCTGGTATCGACCCTACCTGATCTGGCTGGGCCTGATCGCGTTGAGCTACTGGATTGCCAAGAGCAAGGATGTCGATGGTCTATAGTGTCAGCGACCTCATCCTGATTGCCTGTGGCTACCTGTTTTTTCTGTTCATGGTGGCCTGGATCACCGAGCGTGGCTGGCTGCCCGCACGCTGGGTACGCCATCCTGCCGTGTATGTTTTTTCCCTGGGCGTCTATGCCAGCGCCTGGGCGGTGTATGGCTCGGTGGGATACGCCTACCAGTACGGCTATAACTTCCTGTCCTATTTTCTCGGTATATCCGGCGTCTTTCTGCTGGCACCGATTCTGCTTGCCCCGATACTGCGGCTCACCGCTACCTACCAGTTAAGTTCGCTGGCCGATCTGTTTGCGTTTCGCTATCGCAGCCGCCTGGCCGGGGCCATGACCACCATCATCATGCTCATCGGGGTACTGCCACTGCTGGCGCTGCAATTGAAAGCGGTGGCGGAGTCCATCCAGATCCTCAGCGGCACCTCCGACCCCCGCGACCTGGCCGCCGGTTTCTGCCTGATGATGGTGATCTTCGCCATCCTGTTCGGCGCCCGCCACGCCACCGCCCGGGAAAAACACGAAGGGTTGGTGGTGGCCATCGCCATGGAGTCATTGATCAAACTGCTGGCCTTTGGCGCGGTGGCCCTGCTGGGCCTGTATGGCGTTTTTGATGGCCCGCAAAGCCTGGGTAACTGGCTCGACGAGCACCCGGAAATGCTGTCACGGCTGTACTACCCCCTGCAGGATGGCACCTGGCATTCCATGATCATGGCGTTTTTCGTATCCGCCGTGGTGCTGCCACACATGTTCTACATGGCGTTCACCGAAAACCTGAACCCCCGCGCCCTGATCACTGCCAGCTGGGCGTTGCCGCTGATGTTCCTGGTCATGGCCCTGTGCGTGCCGGTCATCCTGTGGGCGGCGGCGGCCAGCAACGCCCCCACCTCGCCGGACTACTATGCACTGGGCATAGGCATGGTCACCGGTGGGCACGGCGCCATCCTCGGTTATATCGCCGGCCTGGCCGGCGCCAGCGGCATGCTGATTGTGGCCACCCTGGCTCTGTCTGGCATGTGCCTGAACCACCTGGTCCTGCCAGCCAGCCCACTGCATCAGGGCCAGAACCTGTACCGTAATTTGCTCTGGACCCGGCGCATTCTGATCGCCGCGATCCTCGCTCTGGCCTATCTGTTCTACCGTTTCACCGGCACCGAGCACACCCTGGTAGAGCTGGGTGTACTCTCGTTCGTGGCCACACTGCAATTTGTTCCCGGCCTGATCGGCGCCCTGTTCTGGCCCTCCGGCAACCGCAACGGCCTGTTCGCTGGTCTCGTTGTGGGTTTCCTGTTGTGGTTACTGCTACTGCTGCTGCCGATCACCTACCCACAATGGCAATTCCAGGGCTTGATGGAATTGATGGGCATGCGTTTCCAGACCGGCGCCAGCCAATGGCACCACGTGGCCATTGCCTCGGTCACGGCCAACACCCTGATCTACGCCATCGTTTCCATCGTTACCCCCATGTCCCGGGCCGAACAGAACGCCGCGGAAGCCTGTGCGGTGGACAGCTTGCGCCGCCCTTACCGCTGGGAACTGGAAGCCAAAAGCGTAGACGATTTCATTGATGCACTGACCCAGCCGCTTGGCCCCATCACCGCCACCCGCGAAGTGGAAATGGCGCTGCGCGACTTGCGCCTGCCACGCACCGAAACCCGGCCCTACGCCCTGCGGCGTTTGCGCGACCAACTGGAAACCAACCTGTCGGGCCTGCTCGGCCCGTCGGTCTCGCACCAGTTGATGGACGACCATCTGCCTTACTTGCCCGAAGAAGAGCAGAGCTCCAGCGAAGATATCCAATTTATCGAGTCCCGACTGGAGCAATACCGTGACCGCCTCTCCGGGTTGGCCGCAGAGCTGGATGGCCTGCGACGCTTCCACCGCCAGACCCTGCTGGAGCTACCCATGGGGGTCATTTCCCTGGGTGCGGACCGGGAAATTATTGGCTGGAACCGGGCCATGGAAGAACTCACCGGCATTACCGCCGCCGACACCATTGGCTCCCGGCTGGCAGACCTGGACCCGCCCTGGGGGGAATTCCTGACGCAGTTCAGCCACGACGACAGCCCGCATCAACCACAACAATCGCTGGAAGTCGACCGGCAGACCCGCTGGCTCAGCCTGCATAAATCCGAAGTACTGGGCACTGGCACCTCGGAACAGGCTGGCGGGCAGGTAGTGGTCATCGAAGACATTACCGAGCTGCGTCACATGGAAGCCCACCTGGCGCACAACGAACGCCTTGCCTCCATCGGCCGGCTGGCCGCCGGGGTGGCCCACGAGATCGGCAACCCGGTGACCGCCATCGCCTGCCTGGCACAAAACCTGGACAGCGAAACCGATGCCGAGGAACAGCTGGAATCCAGCCAGCAAATCCTTGAACAGACCCGCCGCATCACCCGTATCGTGGAATCACTGGTGACCTTCAGCCATTCCGGCGGCATCAAGCATAGCCAGCATGTGCCCGTGAATATCCGCGACACCGTGGACGAAGCCATTTCCCTGTTGTTGCTCGACCCGGACCATCGCCAGCAACCCTTCACCAACCAGTGTGAACCCGAACACTGGGTGCAGGGCGACCCGCAGCGCCTGCTGCAGGTCTTCATCAACCTGTTGGGCAATGCCGCCGACGCCAGTGCCGATAAACAGCCGGTTACGGTTCGCTGCGAATCCGCCGACGAGGTACTGGATGTGATTGTGGAGGACCAGGGCCATGGCATTCCGGATGAACTGCGCGACGCCCTGTTCGAACCCTTTGTCACCAGTAAACCACCGGGACGAGGAACAGGCCTTGGGTTAGCGCTGGTTTACAGTATTATCGAAGAACACCTGGGCGCGATTCGGGTAGAAAGCCCGATCACCGACCAGGGCGGCACCCGGTTTATTATTCGGCTTCCCATGCACGCCCCCACCTCCGGTGTGTAAGGCGCCACTGCAAGACAGGACAGGATCAAGTCATTCATGAGTCACATTCTGATTGTTGAAGATGAGCCGGTTATTCGCGGCGCCCTGCGCAAACTGCTGGTGCGCCACGAACACTCGGTTGAAGAAGCGGAATCCGTGGAACAGGCCCGCGAATACAGCCTCAATCAGTTCGACCTGATCATCAGCGACCTGCGCCTGCCCGGCGACCCCGGCACCAGCCTCATCGCCACCGCCGGCAATACACCGGTGCTGATCATGACCAGCTATGCCAGCCTGCGCTCCGCCGTGGACGCCATGCGCCTGGGCGCCGTGGACTACATCCCCAAACCCTTCGACCACGACGAAATGTTGCTCTCCGTGGACCGGGTATTGAAAGAAGGCCGCCTGAACCGCGGCAATCGGGCCCTGCGCCGGGACCTGGAACGCAGCTTCCCGGTTCGCAACATGATCGGTAACAGCGAGGCCATGGAAGAGCTGAAACACCGCATCAGCCGGGTGGGACCAACCAACACCCCGGTGTTGATCATGGGCGAAGCCGGCACCGGCAAGGAGCTCACCGCCCGCGCCCTGCATGAACACAGCGAGCGCACCAACGGTCCGCTGGTCTCGGTACAATGCGCGGCGCTCCCCAAGGCCCTGCAACTCACCGAACTGTTCGGCGATGACGACCAGCCCGGCCGCATTGAAGAAGCCGACGGCGGCACCCTGTTTCTGGATGAAGTGGGCGAACTGGCCAGCGAAGTACAAAGCCGCCTGCTGACCCTGCTCACCCATCACGAAATCCACCGTCAGGGCTCCCTCTCGCCCCGCCGGGTGGACGTGCGCATTCTTGCCAGCAGCCAGCTGGATCTGCCCGGCCGGGTCGCCGATGGCAGCTTCCGGCAGGATCTCTACTACCGGCTTAACGTGATGGAACTGACCCTGCCCCCGCTCAACAGCCGGCAGGAAGACCTGGAACCCCTGGCCAATGCCCTGCTGGCCCGGGGCTGCGAAAAGCTCAACCGCCCGGACCTGCACTTCACCCCGGGAGCCCTGCAGGCCATGCACAGCTATAGCTGGCCCGGCAACGTGCGCGAACTGGATAACGTGATTGAACGGGCGATTATTCTCACCGAAGAAGACGGCATTGGCCCGGCTCAGCTGGGTCTGAACCCCAACCGCACCCCTCAGCGCGTCAGCCGGGCCAGCCTGGACCCCAGCGAAGATCTGTCATTGGAAGATTATTTCACCCGCTTCGTGATGGAAAACCAGGACAGCATGACCGAGACCGAGCTGGCCCAGAAACTGGGAATCAGCCGGAAAAGCCTGTGGGAGCGGCGTCAGCGGCTGGGCATCCCCCGTAAAAAGGCCAGCTCACGCCGCTAAAGCAAGAGGGAATAGCACTTGCCATTGACCGGCAAACCCAATCCGCCTGTCATTAGAGTCAAACGGAAAAACGTTAATTCGGGACACTGAAATCGGGAGCAAGACCCGAAATAACCCAAAAACCCCACAAGTGTTACCGCTCTACACAGGAAAGTAACACAAGCGTTACCCCCATCAGGCAGATTCTAAGGCTGTTTTCACAAAACCTTCGCAACAACATGATTTAAAAGGGAAATTAGGCGTGTTGCATTGGCGGGGGTGGACGGGCACTATGAATCCCACGCCAGCAAACAACAAAAACAGCGGCGTAACGGCTCAAACAATAACAACAAGAAAGAAGAACAATAATTTCACGAGCCAATGCAGTGCTGCTGCAACTGATGATTGCAGCGACAAGGCAGAAAACAACACAAACAATAATAACAACAGAATCAGCGCAAAATGTGGGAGTCACAACTTCGGTTGTGGCTCCTTTTTACTTTCTGGCCAGGCAGTTTATCCCATTGCGTCGGCCCGTGTCGGCCCTTCCGGGCCAAAGACATCTCAACTGGCGAAAAAAAGTGCTACTATCGCCGCCTTATTGCTCATTTCGAGGCCGAATTTTTCGCATGCCCTGCAAGCTTCTGGAACATATGACACGCTGGTTCACTCCGGGTTCCCCAAAATCTTCCGGACCGATAGAACCGCGTGTGATTCCCCGCGACCAACACCCGATCTCCCGCAAGCAAGTTTCCCGAGCAGCACTTGATGTGCTCTACGGATTGCACAAAGGCGGGTTCGAGGCCTATCTGGTGGGCGGCTGCCTGCGCGACATCCTCTGCGGCAGAGAACCCAAGGATTTCGACGTCAGCACCAACGCTACGCCTGAGCAGGTCAACCGTCTGTTCAAGCGCAGCCGCATTATCGGCCGCCGCTTCCAGATCGTGCACGTGCGTTTTGGCCGCGAAGTCATTGAGGTCTCCACCTTTCGGGCCAAGGCCAGTGACGACAACCAGGACCAGAACAAACACCACGCCCACGAAGAAACCGGGCTGGTACTGCGCGACAACACCTGGGGCAGCATCGAGGAAGATGCCCTGCGCCGGGACTTCACCATCAATGCGCTCTACTACAATATTGCCGATTTCACCCTGCATGACTTTGTCGGCAGCATGGGCGATATTGATCAGGAAGTGATCCGCCTGATCGGCAACCCGGAACAACGCTTCCGCGAAGACCCGGTGCGCATGCTGCGCGCCGCCCGTTTCGCGGCCAAGCTGGGCTTCCACATTGAAGAAAGCACCGCCCGTCGCATTCCCGACATGGCGGAGCTGCTGCTGCAGGTCCCCGCCGCTCGCCTGTTTGATGAAGTACTCAAACTGTTCCTGAGCGGCCATGCGCGCGCCTCCTACGAACAGTTGCAGGAACTGGGTCTGTTCCGCTTTCTGTTCCCGGAAACCCAGCAAGCCCTGGAAAGCGATCAAGGTGAGATCTGGGAAGCCATGCTGCTGGCCGCCATGGACAACACCGACCGCCGCCTACTGATGGACAAGCCGGTGACCCCGGCCTTTATCTATGCAGTATTGCTGTGGCCGGTCATTCAACAACGCTTCGGTGGCTACCTGTCCAGCGGTCTGCCGCCGGCCCAGGCACTGCATAAAGCCGCCACCCGGGCCCTCAACCAGCAAATCAAGCACACCGCCATTCCCCGTCGCTTCTCCACCGTGATGCGTGAAATGTGGGAATTGCAGCTGCGCCTGGACAAACGGGCCGGGCGCCGCGCGGACGCCATGATGGAGCACCCGCGCTTCCGTGCCGCCTACGATTTTCTGCTACTGCGTGAGCAGAGCGGAGAGATCAAGGCCGGACTGGGCGACTGGTGGACCCGCTATCAGGAAGAAGACGAAAGCGGCCGCCGGGACATGATCACTCAACTGGGCAACCAGGGGGGAGGCGGCAACAAACGCCGTCGTCGCCGGCGCCGGCCAAAGCCTGCCGCGGATAATTGATGCAGGCGTTCATTGGGCTTGGCAGTAATCTGGATCAGCCGGTACAACGGCTGACCAGCGCCCTGCTGGCCATGGACCGCCTGCCCGGCCTGACCCTGCAACACCACTCCCGCCTGTACAGCAGTGCTCCCATCGGCCCCCAGGACCAGCCCGACTACGTCAACGCGGTCGCCGAAGTACACAGCACGCTGACACCCCACGCCCTGCTGCACAGCCTGCAGGCACTGGAGCTGGCCGCCGGCCGACAACGTCTGCGACACTGGGGTGAACGCACCCTGGACCTGGATATTTTGTTGATCGACGATCAACTTATCGACACCCCCGACCTCCAGGTACCTCACCCCCAGATGAGCCGCCGCGCCTTTGTCCTGCACCCACTGCTGGAAATCGCACCGCACTGCCACTTGCCCGACGGCACCGCACTGGGTAGTTTTCTCAGTCAGGTAGCTGAACAAACGCTTTCACCGCTGGCAGAACTGGACCGCGATGCACTCATTGAACGAAAAGACCCTCACCGAACGGATTGAACAACGCCGCAGCGCCGGTACCCTGCCCCGTTTCATCGCCGTGGAAGGCCCCATCGGTGCCGGCAAGACCAGCCTTGCCAAGCGCCTGGCCATGACCTTTGGTTATGACCAGCTGCTGGAACGGGCCGACGACAACCCGTTCCTGACCCGTTTCTATCAGGACCCGGCCCGCTACGCCCTGCAGACCGAGCTGTTCTTCCTGTTTCAGCGCGCCGATCAGCTGCGTCAGGTCCAGCAACAGGACCTGTTTGCCGGCCCACGAATCGCGGACTTCCTGATCGACAAGAACCGGCTGTTTGCCCAGGTCACCCTGGACGAAGACGAATTCGAGCTGTACCGCAACGTGGACGATCACCTGACCGTGGACGCGCCCAGGCCGGATCTGGTGATTTACCTGCAGGCACCGCCCCAGGTGCTACGCCAGCGTATCGGCCACCGGGGCAACGATTTCGAGCAAGGCATCGCCAGCGATTATCTGGATAAACTCAGCAACGCTTACACCGAGTTCTTCCATTTCTACGACCGCGCACCGCTACTCATCGTCAATGCGGCGGAAATCGACCTGGTCAACCACGACCGTGACTACCAGCAACTGATCAGCGAGTTGCTGGACATCCGCTCCGGTCGCCACTATTTTAACCCCCGGCCACTAGTGGACTGAGTTGAAAGTTTAACGTTGAAAGTTTAAGAGCGCGGACAGACGCATCCCCACACGAGTGACGCGCTGCCCGCGAAACTTTTGACATGACCGCGGGCACAGCCTGTACGCAGCGACAGACTGGACCGCGCTTCAACTTTCAACTTTCAACTTTCAACTTTCAACTTTCAATTGAATTTCCCTGGGAGGTTTCCCATGTCCATCACCATCCGCACCCTGCAAAAACGCAAACAGGACGGTGGAAAGTTTTCCGTGCTCACCGCCTACGACGCCTGTTTCTCTCGGCTGATTTCCGAGGCCGGCGTGGAAGCCATTCTGGTCGGCGACTCCCTGGGCAATGTCATCCAGGGCCAGACCAGTACCGTCCCGGTGACCCTGCAACAAATGGTCTACCACACCGAATGCGTGGCCCGGGGCAACCAGGGCAGCCTGATCATTGCCGATATTCCCTTTATGGGCGCCGCCACCCTGGAACGCACCCTGGAAGCCGCCACCGCCCTGATGCAGGCCGGCGCCAACATGGTCAAGCTGGAAGGCAGCGCCTGGCTGGCCGACGCCATCGAGATCCTTAACCGCAACGGCATTCCTGTCTGCGCCCACCTGGGCCTGACCCCGCAAGCGGTGAACTCACTGGGCGGCTACCGCGTGCAGGGCAAAGATGACGACGGCGCCGCAGAGCTGCTCGACGCCGCCAGAATACTGGACCAGGCGGGCACCGCCCTGTTTGTACTGGAATGCGTGCCGCGGGCGCTCAGCGCGGAGATCACCCGTCAGGTCGCTGCCCCCGTGATCGGCATCGGCGCTGCTCCGGAATGCGACGGCCAGGTGCTGGTGATGCACGACATGCTCGGCATCAGCCCCGGCAAGCCGGCCCGTTTCGTGCGCGATTTCATGGCGGACACCGGCGACATGCGTGCCGCTTTCAAGGCCTATGACGCCGCCGTGAAAGACGGCAGCTTCCCGGCCGACGAGCACTGTTTTTAAAAGACCGCAGCACGCGACACGCTTCACGCCACAACACGGCGTAGCGGACTTTTGGTTGTGCAAGGTTGAAGCCGCGCCCATAGCGCAAACGCGGCCCTGACACTTTATAACGCAACAAGCCAAGCGACGCGTTGCAAGCCTGTTGCGTGTTGCGTCTCAGCGAGGATTTCCATGCAAACCGTTCACTCCGTCGCCCAGGTCCGTGAATATGTCCGCGGCTGGCACAACAAGGGCCTGTCAGTGGGCTTTGTACCTACCATGGGCAACCTGCACGACGGCCATATCAGCCTGATTCGCGAGGCCCGTGCGCGCTGCGACGTGGTGGTGGTATCGATCTTTGTGAACCCCACCCAGTTCGGCCCCAACGAAGATTTCGATCGTTATCCTCGCACTCTGGACGCGGATGCCGCCGCCCTGGTCGAGGCTGGCACCGACCTGCTGTTTGCGCCATCCGTGGAGGAAATGTACCCGCTCGGCCAGAACCAGACCTGGGTGGACGTGGACCAGCTGGGCGACTACCTGTGTGGCGCCAGCCGGGAAGGGCACTTCCGGGGCGTCACCACCGTGGTCTCCAAGCTACTGAACATCGTGCAACCGGACGTAGCCGTATTCGGCGAAAAGGACTTTCAACAGCTGGCTATTCTGCGCCGTATGTGTGAAGAGCTTCTGTTCCCGGTGAAGATCGTCGGCGCCGCCACCAGCCGCGAAACGGATGGCCTGGCACGCAGCTCGCGAAACGGTTTCCTGAGCGACAGTGAGCGCACACTCGCCCCCCAGCTCTATGCACACCTGCAGCAGCTGAAAGCCGACATCGACGCCGGCGAGCGTGATTACCGGGCACTGGAAAGCCGCATCAGCCAATCGCTCGATACTGCCGGGTTCAGCGTGGACTATCTGACCATCGTCAACACCAAAACCCTGGCGCCGGCGGGCCCGCAGGACACTGACCTGGTGGCCGCCGTGGCCGCGAAATTAGGGTCAACCCGATTGATCGACAATATATCCCTGGCCGTTGTGCGTGACCGGTGATTCATGCATACTTCCGGCCCCTTGAAGTGCCTGCATGCCCACCATACGGCGTTTACAGCAGGTTTCGGGTCGCTTGAGAGGTAACCAACATGCAGTGCACCATGCTGAAAGCAAAACTCCATCAGGCTCGTGTCACCCACGCGGAGCTCGAGTACGAAGGCTCCTGCGCCATTGATGGCGATTTGATGGACATGGCGGGTATCCTGGAATACGAACAGATCCAGATCTACAACATCGACAACGGTGAGCGTTTCGAAACCTACGCAATCCGTGGCGAAGCGGGCTCCAAAATCATCTCCGTCAACGGCGCTGCCGCCCACAAGGCCCAGCCCGGTGACCGTGTGATCATTTGCGCTTACGCCAGCTACTCCAGCGCGGAGCTGATCAACTTCAAGCCCAGCCTGATTTACATGGCCGAAGGCAATGAAGTGAAAGGCACCAGCGATGCGATTCCGGTTCAGGTTGCCTGACCCCGAACTCGCTCCGAATTATTTGCTAAAACGCCGGCCCTGCCGGCGTTTTTTTTGCCCGCCGTTTTACCTCTCTCCCTTTACTCTCCCTTTATACGTCGCCTCTTTTGTCCGCTTGGGCATTGGTCATTAAGCAACGCTTTGTTTACTCTTGGAACACAACGTTTACACCCGCTCGCGCCCCTATAAGACCATGGTGGAATACCCCCGGGCAGGCGCAGCCATAATAATGATGGAAACTGGCAGGCAGTATCCCAAGGAGGCCCAAATGTCCCAAGTACACATTCATCCTGTTCCCGCCGAGTATAAAAAACAGACCCTGATGGACCGCGACACCTACGACCGCTGGTACGCCCAGTCCATCAATGACCCGGACACGTTCTGGGCCGAGCGCGCCGAACAGTTTCTGGACTGGAAGACCCCCTGGGACACCGTCAGCGAATGGGACTTCAGTGAAGGCCGGGCTGCCTGGTTCAAAGGCGCCACCCTGAACGCCTGCTACAACTGCGTCGACCGCCACCTGCCCGAGCGCGCCTCTCAAACCGCGATTATCTGGGAAGGCGACGAACCCGATCAGGACAAGCACATCAGCTATCAACAGCTGTTCGAGGAAGTCAGCAAGTTCGGTAACGTGCTCAAGGACCGTGGCGTGAAAAAAGGCGACCGCGTCGTCATCTACATGCCCATGATCCCCGAAGCGGCCTACGCCATGTTGGCCTGCGCCCGTATCGGCGCCATTCATTCCGTGGTGTTTGGCGGCTTTTCTCCGGAAGCCCTGAAAGACCGCATCCTCAATGCCGAAGCCTGCGCGCTGATCACCGCCGACGAAGGGGTGCGTGGCGGCAAGACGATTGCGCTGAAAGAAAATGCAGACAAGGCGCTGGACGGGGTCGACTGCGTCCACACCTGCCTGACGGTGAAGCGCACCGGCGGCGATGTAGACTGGCAGGCCCCGCGTGATGTCTGGTACCACGAGGCCATGGCTGATGCCTCCAGCGATTGTGAACCGGAGTGGGTCGACGCTGAAGACCCGCTGTTCACCCTGTACACCTCCGGCTCCACCGGCAAACCCAAAGGGGTGGTGCACACCACCGCCGGCTACCTGCTCAACAGCGCCCTGACCCACAAATACGTGTTCGACTATCAGGACGGCGACATCTATTGGTGCACCGCCGATGTGGGCTGGATCACCGGGCACAGCTACATCGTTTACGGCCCGCTGGCCAACGGTGCCACCACCCTGATGTTCGAAGGCGTCCCCACCTACCCGGACGCGTCACGCTGCTGGCAGGTGGTGGACAAGCACAAGGTCAATATCTTCTATACTGCCCCCACTGCCATTCGCGCCCTGATGGGGCTGGGGGATGCCCCCGTGGAACAGACCTCCCGCGCCAGCCTGAAGCTGCTGGGCACGGTGGGCGAACCCATCAACCCGGAAGCCTGGGAGTGGTACTACAAAGTGGTGGGTGATTCCCGCTGCCCGATTGTGGACACCTGGTGGCAGACCGAAACCGGCGCCATCATGATTGCCCCCCTGCCCGGCGCCGTGGACCTGAAAGCCGGCTCGGCCACCCTGCCCATGTTCGGTGTGCAACCCGGCCTGATGGACCCGGATGGCAAGGAACTGGACGGCGCGGCCTCCGGCAACCTGGTCATCAAGTCCAGCTGGCCCAGCCAGATTCGTACCGTGTATGGCGATCATCAGCGCCTGATCGACACCTACTTCAGCGCCTACAAGGACTGCTATTTCACTGGTGACGGCGCCCGCCGTGATGAAGATGGCTACTACTGGATCACCGGCCGGGTGGACGACGTGCTCAACGTGTCCGGGCACCGCCTGGGCACCGCCGAAATCGAATCTGCCCTGGTGCTGCACCCCAGCATCTCCGAAGCCGCTGTGGTCGGTTACCAGCATGACGTCAAGGGTCAGGGCATCTACGCGTATGTATCGTTGATGGCCGGCAAGGAAGGCAGCGAGGAACTGATCCAGGCGCTGCGGGATCTGGTCACCCAGGAGATCGGCCCCATTGCCAAACCCGACCTGATTCACTTTGCACCGGGCCTGCCGAAAACCCGCTCCGGCAAGATCATGCGCCGCATTCTGCGCAAGATCGCCGCCGATGAACTGGACAGCCTGGGCGACACCTCCACCCTGGCAGACCCCGGCGTGGTGGATCAGCTTATTGAGACCCGCCAGAACAAATAAACCACAACCGCAACAAGAAACGGCGCAGCGGGCGATTAGCCCCCTGCGCCGTTTTCGTTTTCCCCACTACTAAAGACAAACCAGCCAATCAATCAGGGGGAACGCGCCGCTTGGCGGCCTCCACGATCAACCTCACTCTCCCTCTTCCGGGTTACGGTCACTGAGATTGCTGCGCATGGTTTCCAGCACCCGCTGCAATGCCTCCACGTCCTCAACAGTAAGGCCATCCAGTGCCCGCTGACGGGTTTGCGCGGCTTTTCCCCGCAGTGATTCCAACGCAGGCGTTGCCGCCTCGGTGAGGTACAGCAGGCAGCGACGCCGGTCTCCAGGATCGGCACGGCGCTGCACCAGTCCTTCCTCCTCCAACCGATCCAGCTGGCGCGCCAAAGAGATCGGCGCCACATCCAACAGTTCCGCCAAAGCGGCCTGGTGAATGCCCTCGTGCCGCGACAAGTGCCACAATACTTGCCAGCGCGCCCGCGACAGGCCCGCGCTTCGCGCTCGCCGGTCAAAGTCCCGGCGCATCATTCGTGCCACGTCATGCAGCACCATGCCCACGGTGGTGTCCTTGGCCATGACAAATCCTTTATTTGATCCAACCTGTTGTAAGCAAGCTTACTACTGCTCCCGTTACGCTGCACTCATGGGCCTGACGTCAGTAGCTCGCCTTTACGGCCAGACCAGCACCGCCCAGGATGACAGATCATTGTGCCCGCCTTTCCCGCGCATAAAAAAAGGGCCGGCAAATGCCGGCCCTTTTTCAGAAACACAAAGGGAGAGATTAATCTTCCTTCGCTTCCTTCATGGACAGCTTGATACGGCCACGCTGATCCACGTCGAGGACTTTCACCTTGATGATCTCGCCTTCGTTCACGTAGTCAGTCACTTTCTCTACGCGCTCTTCAGCAATCTGGGAGATGTGCAGCAGGCCTTCGGTACCGGGCATGATCGCCACGAATGCACCGAAATCGACGACACGGGTTACCTTGCCTTCGTAGATCACGCCCACTTCAGCTTCAGCAGTGATTTCTTCCACACGACGCACGGCTTCATCCGCTTTTTCACGGGTTTCGCCGTAGATCTTCACGCTACCGTCGTCTTCGATATCGATGGTACAACCGGTTTCGTCGGTCAACGCACGAATGGTCGCACCACCCTTACCAATCACATCACGGATCTTGTCCGGGTTGATCTTCAGGGTCAGCAGGGTCGGCGCGTTGTCAGACACCTCGGAACGAGACTCGGAGATCGCCTTGTTCATTTCACCCAGGATATGCAGACGGCCGGCATTCGCCTGGTTCAGCGCCTTCTCCATGATCTCTTCGGTGATGCCTTCGATCTTGATGTCCATCTGCAGGGCAGTGACACCACGGGCGGTGCCCGCCACCTTGAAGTCCATGTCGCCGAGGTGATCTTCGTCACCGAGGATATCGGACAATACCGCGAAACGGCCGTCTTCTTCCTTCACCAGGCCCATGGCAATACCCGCCACCGGCGCGGTCAGCGGAACACCCGCGTCCATCAGCGCCATGGAAGTACCACACACGGACGCCATGGAAGAGGAGCCGTTGGATTCGGTAATTTCGGAGACCACACGAACCGTGTACGGGAAGTCCTGCACGCTCGGCACAACCGCTTCCACACCACGACGCGCCAGACGACCGTGGCCGATTTCACGACGCTTCGGGGAACCGATGAAGCCGGTTTCGCCCACGCAGTACGGAGGGAAGTTGTACTGCAGCATGAAGTGGTCCTGATGGGAGCCTTCCAGCGCATCGATGAACTGGGCATCACGCATGCCACCCAGAGTGGCCGTCACGATGGCCTGGGTTTCACCACGGGTGAACAACGCAGAACCGTGGGTTTTGGCCAGCGTGCCCACCTGGCAATCGATTGCACGGACAGCATCCAGAGCACGGCCATCGATACGCGGCTTGCCGGATACCACGGCTTCACGTACCACGCTTTTTTCGATCTTGCCGAACAGCTCTTTCACTTCACCGGCTTCCGGAGCACCCTCTTCGCCGGTGGCGAACTCAGCCACACAGGCTTCGCGCAGCTCGCCGACCTTGGCGTAACGGGCCATCTTCTCGGTGATGGTGTAAGCCTCGCCCAGTGCCGCGCCGAACTTGTCCTTGATGGCCGCTTTCAGGGTCTCGTTCTGCTCGGCCGGCTTCCAGTCCCAGGTCTCGGTACCCACTTCGGCAGCGAATTCCTTGATGCCCTGGATCAGCGGCTGCATTTCCATATGACCGAACAATACTGCGCCCAGCATCTGGTCTTCAGACAGCTCCTGCGCTTCCGATTCCACCATCAATACCGCAGGCTCGGTGCCAGCCACAACCAGATCCAGCGCAGACTCGGCCAGTTCGGAGTAGCTCGGGTTCAGGATGTACATGCCATCCTTGTAACCCACACGGGCAGCGCCGATGGGGCCATTGAACGGAATCCCGGAAATGGACAGGGCAGCGGAAGTACCGATCAGGGCAGCGATATCCGGATCACGGTTCTTGTCCGAAGACATTACTGTGGCCACAACCTGCACTTCATTCATGAAGCCATTGGGGAACAGGGGGCGGATCGGGCGATCGATCAGACGGCAGGTCAGCGTTTCTTTTTCGCTGGGACGGCCTTCACGCTTCAGAAAGCCACCGGGAATACGGCCGGTTGCGTAGGTCTTTTCCTGATAGTTAACGGTCAGGGGAAAGAAGTTCTTGCTCGGATCGGCTTCTTTTCTGCCCACTACGGTGACCAGCACTTCGGTGTCACCGATACGGACCATGACAGCGGCAGTTGCCTGGCGGGCGATCTGCCCGGTTTCCAGGGTGACGGTGTCACGGCCAAACTGAATTTGCTTGGTGATTTTATTAAACATATCTCGTCTCTTCTCTCTTCTTCACGACAGTCTTCGAGGCCCATGCCTCTAATAAACAATCTTCTTCCGCTCGCGCATCATAACCAGAAACGCACTACGCATCACGCATCGCGCCCCAGGCACTGAAACACCACAGTCTCAGGCCCATCCCTGCACCCCCGTGCTGTCTGAGGCAAGGGACTTATTGCTTGCCCCAAAACAACAGAAGCCCGGCAAATGCCGAGCTTCTGTTGTGGTTACCCGATCTGCAGCCTGTTAGCGACGCAGACCCAGCTTTTCGATCAGCTGGAGGTAACGGGTGCGGTCTTTCTTGGCCAGGTAGTCCAGCAGCTTACGACGCTGGTTTACCATGCGGATCAGACCACGACGGCTGTGGTGATCCTTCTTGTGGCCTTTGAAGTGATCCTGCAGGCCATTGATGTTGGCGCTCAGCAGAGCCACCTGAACTTCCGGGGAACCGGTGTCGTTCTCTTTGCGGCCATGCTCTTTCAGGATCTCAGCTTTCTGTTCAACGGTTAACGCCATGTTGCTTCTCCAATATGCTCAATTAAAGTCACGGCCAGCCATGCATATTTATAGCTGCCGTCATTAATCAGGCCAGTCCCCTCAGGAGGCTCCGCCTGCGATCAGACGACGGGGGGCAATCCGCCCGTCTTCCAATACTTCTCCGACACCCAGAAATTCACCACTGGATGCCTGATAAACGCTGACCCAGCCGTCCAGAGGGCGGTCTGAGGCCATCACTGGCTGCCCCTGCTGCAGGTAATAAGCAGCATTGTCACCCAGTTCAACGCGCGGCCAGTCTGCCACGCTGGTAGATAAAGGCAAGAGCAGCTCGTCGATTGCCTCGAAGCCGCCGGTTTCCTTGATCTTGCCCAACTGCTCCAGAGTCAGCATGCGCTCCGACGGATAAGGCCCGGCCGACAGACGGTGCAGCGCCGTTACATGGCCACCGCACCCCAATATCGCACCGGTATCTTCCACCAAAGAGCGCACATAGGTGCCTTTGGAGCAATCCACCTCGAATTCCACTTCATCACCATCGATGCGCAAAATTCGCAGGTCGTAAATGGTCACCGGGCGCGGCTTGCGCTCCACGGTCTTGCCCTCGCGGGCCAGCTTGTACAGCGGCACACCCTCGTGCTTGATGGCCGAATACATGCTGGGAATCTGTTCGATGTCGCCCTTGAACGACAACAAAGCAGTCTCGATCTGGTCTGGCGACGCGTTCACCTCGGTGGTTTCCACCACATCGCCGTCGGCGTCACCGGTTTCCGTAGTCACGCCCAGCTTGGCGGTGACCCGGTAACTCTTGTCGGATTCCAGCAAAAACTGGCTGAACTTGGTGGCTTCACCAAAACAAATCGGCAACATGCCGGTGGCCAGCGGATCCAGACTACCGGTATGCCCGGCCTTGGCAGCGGCAAACATTTTCTTGGCCATCTGCAGCGCGCCATTACTGCTCACGCCAGACGATTTATCCAATAACAGGATGCCGTTGAGATCACGGCCTCTGGGACGACGCTTTGCCACCTGACAGCTCCGTGTTACTCGTTGTTTCCGGTTTCGTCGTCTTCCGGACGCAACTCCCGGTCTTCGGCACGGGCATCATCAATCAACTGCGACAGATGTGCCGCCCGCTCCGGGGTCATGTCGTAATGGAAACGCAATTTGGGCGTGGTGCGGGTATTGAGGCTCTTCGCCAGGCTGCTGCGCAGGAAGCCGCTGGCCTTGACCAGCGCTTCTTCGGCTTCCACGCCGGCTTCCTCACCCTGCCCCAGCAAGGTGAAATACACCTCGGCATAGGACAGATCGCGGGAAACCGTGACATCCTGAATCGTCGCCAGATTGACCCGCGGGTCTTTCATTTCAAACTGCAGCAACCGGGACAGTTCACGCTGAATCTGGTCAGCGATACGGTCGGTGCGGTTAAAGCCCTGGGGGCGGCGATGACGGCTCATAGCAGGGTTCGGGCACACTCCTTTACAGGAAGCGCGCCACCTCCTTCACTTCGAAGACTTCGATCTTGTCGCCTTCTTTCACGTCGTTGTAGCTCTTCACCGCGATGCCACACTCCATGCCGTTACGCACTTCAGGCACATCGTCCTTGAAGCGACGCAGGGATTCCAGCTCGCCTTCGAAGACCACTACATCGTCGCGCAGAACGCGGATCGGACGGTTCCGGTACAGCGTACCTTCCACCACCATACAACCGGCAACCGCACCGAATTTGGAAGAACGGAACACGTCGCGCACCTGAGCCACACCAAGGATCTCTTCGCGTTTTTCCGGCGCCAGCAAACCACTCATGGCTTGCTTCACGTCATCAATCAGCTCATAGATCACGCTGTAGTAGCGCAGATCAATGCCTTCCTGCTCGCAGGTTTTCTTGGCCTTGGAATCTGCACGAACGTTAAAGCCCAGCAACACACCTTCACTGGTCATGGCCAGGTTAACGTCGGATTCGTTGATCGCACCCACGCCGCTGGAGACCAGATTTACCTTCACTTCATCGGTGCCCAGATCATTCAGGGCACTGGTCAACGCTTCCAGTGAACCACGCACATCGGTCTTCAACACGATGTTGACGGTTTTGGTTTCTGCGCTGCCCATATTTTCAAACAGGTTTTCCAGCTTGGATGCCTGTTGACGCTTGAGCTTGAGCTCACGGTCACGTTCCTGACGGAACTCGGCCACTTCCCGCGCCTTACGCTCGTCGGTTACAACCTGGATCTGCTCACCGGCTTCCGGTGCGCCATTCAGGCCCAACACTTCCAGCGGAATAGACGGGCCGGCTTTTTTGATTGGCTGACCATTCTCATCGATCATCGCCCGCACACGGCCAAAGTGGGCACCGGCCAGCAGCATGTCACCGATCTGCAGCTCACCACCCTGAACCAGAATGGAAGCAACGGTACCGCGACCTTTCTCGATACGGGATTCAATGACCACACCGGTGGCTGAACCAGACGCCTGAGCCTGCAGCTCCAGCAATTCAGATTGCAGCAGAATGGCATCCAGCAGGTCATCGATGCCTTGGCCCGTATGAGCCGACACATTGATGAACTGGTACTCGCCACCCCACTCTTCCGGGATCACATCCTTGGTCGCCATCTCGTTACGCACACGATCAGGATCCGCCTGCTCTTTATCGATCTTGTTGACCGCAATAATGATCGGCGCACCGGATGCTTTCGCGTGGTTGATCGCTTCTTCGGTTTGCGGCATCAGGCCGTCATCGGCCGCCACCACAATCACCACGATATCGGTCGCTTTGGCACCACGGGCACGCATGGCGGTAAAGGCCGCGTGACCAGGAGTATCGAGGAAGGTAATCATGCCCTTCTCGTGCTCAACGTGGTACGCACCAATGTGCTGGGTAATGCCGCCCGCTTCACCGCTTGCCACCTTGGCTTTACGGATATAGTCCAGCAGGGAAGTCTTACCGTGGTCCACGTGGCCCATGATGGTAACAACCGGCGCACGGTGCTCGGAATCCACGCTGTCACGGGTAACCAGATCCGCGGCCAGATGATCTTCAAGCAGCTCTTCCTGCCCTTTGCTGGCAATGGGTTTGTGCCCCATTTCTTCCACCAGCAGGAAGGCGGTTTCCTGATCGATCGGCTGATTAACCGTGACCATCTCGCCCATCTTCATCAGGGACTTGATCAGCGACTTGGCCTTGACGTTCATACGCTGGGCCAGGTCGGTCACAGTAATAGTATCTGGAACTTCGACTTCGTAGATTTTCTTCTCCGTCGGCGTTTTAAAGCCATGCTGCTTGTTCATGGAGCTCTTCATCTTGCCGTGCACAACACCCGCAACCTTGGGCTTGCGACGACGACGGCGAGACTGACGCTCTTCACGCTGGTAGCTGGCTTCCTGGGCAGCATTAACGATGGACGAACCCTTGTCCTTTTCGTCTTCCGCAGCAGGCTTCTTCTCTTCCTGCTCACCACGCTGTTCCAGCTCAGCCGCAATGCGGGCCGCTTCTTCAGCCGTGCGGCGAGCCGCTTCTTCTTCCGCTTTCTTGCGAGCTTCCGCTTCCTGCTTGCGCTTGGCTTCGTCAGCTTCACGCTGTTTGCGCTCGGCTTCTTCGCGCTTGGCTTTTTCTTCCGGCGTTTCTTCCTTGGCCGGTTTCTTGGTTGCAGAAACCTTTGGCACAGAAACGCGCTTACTCTTTTCTTCCGCCGCTTTTTCGCCGGCAGCCTTGCGTTCCTGCTCAGCCTTGGCGCGGGCTTCGTCTTCCTTCAAGCGTGCCGCTTCATCATCCGCAGCACGTTTCGCGGCCTCTTCTGCCGCGCGTTTCTCTTCTTCCGCAGCACGCGCAGCTTCTTCAGCCGCCAGGCGTTCTGCTTCTTCACGCTCTTCCGCTTCCAGCACATCGCGTTTCACGTAGGTACGCTTCTTGCGGACCTCCACGTTCACGGTCTTGGACTTGCCGGCAGCGCCGGTGGTCTTGATGGTGCTGGTGGATTTACGCTTCAGCGTAATTTTCTTTCCACTGCTTTCGTCCTGGGCACCATGAGACTTGCGCAGATGCGCCAGTAGCTGCTGCTTCTGTTCATCGGAGACCACTTCGCTGGCATCGCCATGGGGCAACCCTGCGTCTTTCATCTGCGTAAGCAGCTTCTCGACGGGCGTCCCTACGATGTCGGCCAGTTTCTTTACGGTCGTTTCTGCCATGTCAGCAACACTCTCCTGTCCGTCTCTGATGGTGCCTGCTTGATCAGCCTGAAAAGAGGCGGTTATGCCCCGGCTTCGTCTTCGCCTTCAAACCAGGGCGCCCGTGCAGTCATGATCAACTCGGCTGCACGCTCTTCGCTCAGGCCTTCAATTTCCAGCAGGTCATCCACCGCCTGTTCGGCGAGGTCTTCCATCGTGACAATGCCACGGGAAGCCAATTCAACGGCCAGCTCACGGTCCATACCTTCCATATTCAGAAGGTCTTCCGCAGGCTCGGCCTGTTCAAACTTCTCTTCAGAGACCAGGGCCTTGGTCAGCAGCGCGTCTTTGGCCCGCTGGCGCAACAGCTCAACGATCTCTTCATCAAATCCGTCGATGGCCAGCATCTCTTCCTCAGGCACATAGGCCACTTCTTCGAGGGTAGAGAAACCTTCATCAACCAGCACTCCGGCCACGTCTTCGTCCACGTCCAGCTCATTGATGAACGTCTGCAGGGCCTGTTCCGCTTCTTCTTCCTGCTTGGTTTCAGCGTCATCAATAGTCATGACGTTGAGTTCCCAGCCGGTCAGCTCGGAAGCCAGACGAATGTTCTGCCCGCTGCGACCAATGGCCTGAGCCAGCGCAGATTCGTCTTCCACGGCGATATCCATGGAATGGCTTTCTTCATCCATCACGATGGAGGCCACTTCCGCCGGCTGCATGGCGTTGATCACCAGCTGCGCCGGGTTGTCGTCCCACAGGACGATATCAATACGCTCGCCGGCCAACTCATTGGACACTGCTTGAACACGCGCGCCGCGCATGCCCACACAGGCACCCACCGGATCGATACGCTGATCATTGGTCTTCACGGCAATCTTGGCGCGGGAGCCGGGATCACGGGCGGCGCCCTTGATTTCGATCAGCTCTTCACCGATCTCCGGCACTTCAATCTTGAACAACTCGATCAGCATGTCCGGGCAAGCACGGCTGGCGAACAGCTGCGGGCCCCGGTTCTCTTCATTCACGCCCAACAGATAGGCACGAATGCGATCGTTCTGGCGAACGGCTTCACGCGGGATCATGTGCTCGCGGGTAATCAGCGCTTCAGCATTGCCACCGAGATCCAGAATAATGGAATCGCGGCTGGCTTTTTTCACCGTGCCACTGACCAGATCGCCGATGCGATCACGGTATTCTTCAACAATCTGACGGCGCTCGGCTTCACGTACCTTCTGTACGATAACCTGCTTGGCAGTCTGTGCAGCGATACGACCAAAGGCTTCGGATTCAACTTCCTCTTCCCAGATATCACCGATCTGCAGCGACGTATCCTGCTCGTGCGCTTCATCCAGAGTCAGCTGCTTGCCAAATTCGTAGAGTTCCTCGTCCGGCACCACGTGCCACACACGGAAGCTCCTGGCATTGCCGGACACCCGGTCAATATCCACACGAATCTCTACGTCTTCTTGCTTGAAACGTTTCTTGGTGGCCGCCGCGAGTGCCAGTTCAATGGCCTCGAAGATTACGTCCCGGCTTACACCTTTCTCGTTTGATACTGTTTCCGCTACCAGCAGGATCTCTTTGTTCATGGCCAGGCCTTTACAAAGACTAAAGTTCTTCAGGGCGTGCTCAGTCGAAGCGAGGCTGCAACCGGGCACGATCTACCTGACTGTAAGGAACACGCAAGGTTTCGCCATCCAGCTCAACCACCAGCGTATCGCCATCCACGGCCACAATGGCCGCCGTCATTTTGCGCTTGCCGCTTACCGGCGCCAGCAGCTTGAGCTGGACATCTTCACCGATGTAATCGACATACTGCGCAATTTCGAACATGGGCCGATCCATGCCCGGTGAAGACACCTCAAGGTTATATTCACCGGAAATCGGATCTTCCACATCCAGCACGCCGCTGACTTCGTGACTCACGGCCGCGCAATTATCTACCGAGATACCGTCTGCATGGTCAATAAACACACGCAAAACAGCCCCGCGCCCCTGGATGTATTCAACACCCCAGAGCACGAAGCCCAGATCTTCCACTACCGGAGCCAGCAGCTCCGTTAATTGTTCCGTGCGTTTTGACATAAAACTTTCCGACGGTACAAACAAAAAATGGGCCCGAGGATGTCACAGCGATTGCAGCTTTGCCGCACAACGACCGTGTATCCACCGCCCATTCCCACTAACCGGGTCGGTTTGCGGATAACAAAAAGCCCCTGCTAGAGGGGCTTTTTGTCCGCTTTGAACCAGAGATGTTTTTCTGGTTCATCTAAGTGGTAGCGGGGGCAGGATTTGAACCTACGACCTTCGGGTTATGAGCCCGACGAGCTACCAGACTGCTCCACCCCGCATCAAAATCGAGCGCAAATAGTACTTAGAGGCGCCCACTCTGTCAAGGCATTATCGAAAAAAGTATTTATTTTTCGAAGCCTTAGCATCAGGAAAAGCCACAGAACCTGATGCTGACCAGCGCAAAGGCTGATCCTGAAAAAAAGCGGCCAATTCGCCGATCTTTCTCACACGTTTCACTGACAACACTCACCAGCAAAACGTTCCCTAATTGGTGCCGAAGGCCGGACTTGAACCGGCACGAGCGAAGCTCACTACCCCCTCAAGATAGCGTGTCTACCAATTCCACCACTTCGGCAAAGAACGCTTAACTTACTGCTCCGGCTGAGGCACGTCAGCCGGGGCCGGGGATTCTACCTCAGCTTGAGGTACATCCGAAACTTCTTTTTGCCCTTCATTGGCTTCTGGCGCCACAGGCACTTCCGTCATGCCCGCGGGCACGTCGGACTGAGGCTCGTCAACGACAGGAACATCCTGATGCTCAACGGTCTCCAGCTCCGGCAGGAAACTGCGAGTGCTATCCGCTTCCTGACGCGCCATCCAGGCCAGCACCAGGCTGGTGACGAAGAAAACCGCCGCCAGTACCGCCGTGGCACGGGTCAGGAAGTTTGCCGAACCGGCGCTCCCGAATACCGTCTGCGAACCGCCGCCACCAAAGGAGGCACCGGCATCCGCGCCTTTGCCGTGCTGAATCAGCACCAGACCAATCAGCCCGAGGGCCGCCAGCACGTGCACTACATGAACAACAATATCCATAACGTCTCTAATTATTCCGCCGCCTGACAGATCGCAATAAAGCTGTCGGCTGTTAACGATGCCCCACCGATCAGACCCCCATCGATGTCTGACTGGGCAAATAGAAGGGCGGCATTATCCGCCTTTACGCTGCCGCCGTAAAGCAACCGCAGCGATTGAGCGATATCCGGGTCGTTTTCTGCCAAAGACTGGCGCAAACGGGCATGCACCGCCTGGGCCTGTTCCGGGCTGGCTGTCTTGCCTGTACCAATGGCCCAGACCGGCTCATAGGCAACCACTGCCCGGGCAAACGCCGCGACGCCCACGGCATCCACCACTGCCTGCAGCTGGCCGCAGACCACGACATCCGTGTTGCCCGCTTCCCGCTCTGCCAGGGTTTCTCCCACACACAAGACGGGAATCAGACCCGCCGCCTGCACCTGGGCAAATTTGTCGGCAATTTGTGCATCGCTTTCCGCATACAAAGCCCGGCGCTCGGAATGCCCAATAATCACATAGCCACAACCGGCTTCGGCCAACATGGACGCAGCCACTTCACCCGTGAAGGCACCCTCCGCCTGATCACTGACATTCTGCGCCCCAAGCCCGATGGCCGCCGGCAGCTGCTCGCGGGCAGACGCCAGATAGGGAAACGGCGGGCAGACGACCACGTCCGCCACGCCCTGATACTCCGCCAGGGCTGTCGCCATGGACGCCACCAGAGATTGCCCGCCATTCATCTTCCAGTTACCGGCAACCAGAGGGGTTCTTTTCATTGTTGGATTCCTTGAAGTCTTTTCTTGCGCCAATCAGCCGTACCGCAACCGCGGTCACGCAATGGCTTTTTCAACCACATCGGCCAGCTCGCGGCAGAGCGCCGCCACCTGATCGCCGTCTTTACCTTCTATCATCACCCGCACCAATGGCTCGGTGCCGGAAGGCCGCAAGAGCACACGGCCGTTGCCTGCCAGGCGCTCTTCGACACTGGCCATCGCCACCTGCACATCCGGGTGCTGCATAAATCCATCCCGGTTGGGCCCGCGCACATTAATCATTTGCTGGGGCAGCATGGCCACATCGGCCACCGCCTCGGCCAGGCCCTGCTTGCGACGGGACAGGGCAGCCAGCACCTGCAGGGCTGACACGGTGCCGTCCCCGGTGGAGGTGCAATCCAGACACACCAGATGCCCCGAGGACTCACCGCCGATGCTCCAGCCGCGCTTGTCCAGCTGCTCCATGACGTACCGATCGCCCACTTTGGCACGCACGAATTCGATACCTTCGGCTTCCAGCGCCAGCTCCAGACCAAAATTGGACATAAGCGTCCCGACCACACCCGGCATGTCCGCACCATTATCCTTGCGGTCACGGGCCACCACGAACAGCAGCTGGTCACCATCCACCAGCTTGCCGGCATGATCCACCATCAACAGCCGGTCTGCATCGCCGTCCAGCGCCACACCCAGGTCGGCCTTTTCTTCCAGCACCCTGCGCTGCAGCGCTTCCGGATGGGTGGAGCCGCAATCGCGATTAATATTGAAACCGTCGGGCTGGTTGGCCAGGGGCACCACGGTGGCGCCCAACTCTTCAAACACGTCCGGGGCGATGTGATAAGCGGCGCCATTAGCGGTATCCACCACAATTTTCATGCCGCTGAGATCCAGCCCCGGCACTGTGCTTTTGCAAAACTCGATGTAGCGCCCCCGGGCATCATCAATGCGGCGCACCTTGCCGATCTGGTCCGTGGACACCACGGAGATCTCTTCGTCCAGAAGACGTTCAATTTCCAGTTCGATCTCGTCATTGAGCTTGCGGCCATCCGCCCCGAAAAACTTGATACCGTTATCGGTATAAGGATTGTGGGAGGCAGAAATCACGATACCGGCCTGGGCCGACAGGGTACGGGTCAAATAGGCAATCCCCGGCGTGGGCAACGGCCCCAGCAGGCGCACATCCACCCCGGCCGCGGAAATACCGGCTTCCAGGGCTGATTCGAACATATAACCGGAAATACGGGTGTCCTTGCCGATCAAGATCTTGCTGCCGCCCCGCGCGGCCAGCACCTTGCCCGCGGCCCAGCCCAGCTTGAGCACAAAATCCGGCGTAATAGGAAATTCGCCCACCGTGCCCCGCACCCCATCAGTGCCGAAATATTTGCGCGTCATGACAACTCCTTTTGCGATTCTCTCTGTGATTCCCCAGGGCCTGTTAACACTACCGAGATAACGCCTGCTGGATGCATTTTTTCGTCCAGTGGTGTCAGCCGGTGTACCGTGTAGTCATTCTACATAAACAGCGGATGGCTCTGCTGGGCGGAAAAAGGAACCAGCCCTTCGGGTTAAGCCCCAAAAGCCGCCACTCGTCGTTATTCGTCACTCATTTGGAGCCACCAAACTTCACTCCTCATGCCTAGATTGACGGCCTTTGGGGCTTAACAGGTGTCATCTCGGTAGTGTTAACAGGCCCTCACCGCATGGGCAAAACGCACCACATCCACGGTTTCTTTGACATCGTGGGCACGCACGATCATCGCGCCGCGCTCCACACACATAACGGCAGCCGCCAGGCTGCCGGGCAATCGTTCACTGACATCCCGATCAAGCACTTTACCGAACAGGGATTTACGCGATACACCGATTAAAATCGGCAACGCCAACGCCTGCAACTCAGCCATTTCCTGCATAAGCTGCAAATTGTGCTGCACGGTTTTCGCGAAACCAAACCCCGGATCCACCAACAACCGCTCGCGAGGAATCCCCGCCTGCTCACAGGCGGCAACCTGCTCACGCAGAAACGCCACCACCTCGGCAGTCACATCATCGTAGCGGGGATTATCCTGCATGCTGCCGGGCTCGCCCAGCATATGCATCAGGCAAACCGGGAGCTGACTGGCGGCGGCCGCCTGCATCGCGCCGGGGCGACGCAAGGAGCGCACGTCATTGATAAGGCCGGCGCCGGCCTCAGCGCTGTCACGGATCACGGCTGCCGTACTGGTATCCACGGACACCAGCGCACCCAGCTCATTACTCAAGGCCTCGACAATGGGCACCACCCGGTCCAGCTCTTCCTGCTCGGACACGGCCGCCGCGCCCGGGCGAGTGGACTCACCACCCACATCCAGAATCGCGGCGCCGTCACGCAGCATCTGCTCCGCCTGGCGCAGCGCCGCATCACGCTCGGTGTAACGACCACCATCGGAAAAGGAGTCGGGGGTCACATTGAGGATCCCCATAACGACAGGCGCGGACAGGTTTAGTGTCCGCGCCCCACAGCTAAGCGTTGTTGGATGCATCATGAATCAGTGCGTGTTGGCAGGCCCACCAATGGGGTCGTCACCGGACGGCTGATCGCCATCGCCAGAGGCGGCGGCACCGTTACCCGGGCCTTGGTCACGCCAGTCTTTCGGCGGCCGCGGCTTGTGGCCGCCCATGATGTCCTCGATCTGATTAGCGTCGATAGTTTCGTACTGCATCAACGCGTCCGCCATGAGATCGAGCTTGTCGCGATTGTCTTCGAGAATCTGCTTGGCACGGCCATAGCAGCTGTCGATGATCGCCCGCACTTCACGGTCAATCTCTTCAGCGGTCTGCTCGGACATGCTCTTGCGTTGAGACATCTGTTTGCCCAGGAAGACCTCGCCCTCTTCTTCCTCGTAGGCCAGCGGCCCCAGTTTCTCGCTCAGACCCCACTTGGTGACCATGGCGCGGGCCAGCTTGGTGGCACGCTCGATATCGTTGGAAGCACCAGTGGTGACGCCATCAAAGCCCAACGTCATTTCCTCAGCCAGACGGCCACCGTAGAGCGAACAGATGGAGGATTCCAGGCCGCGCTTGGACTGGGAATAGCGATCTTCTTCCGGCAAATACATGGTCACACCCAGCGCGCGCCCGCGCGGAATGATGCTCACCTTGTAGACTGGGTCATGCTCGGGCACCAAACGACCAACAATGGCGTGACCCGCCTCGTGATACGCCGTATTCAGCTTCTCTTTCTCGCTCATCACCATGGAGCGACGCTCGGCGCCCATCAGGATCTTGTCCTTGGCTTTTTCGAACTCTTCCATGGACACCATGCGCTTGTTGGCGCGAGCGGCGAACAATGCAGCTTCGTTGACCAGATTGGCCAGGTCCGCACCGGAGAAACCGGGCGTACCCCGCGCAATCAACGCTGGCTCCACGTCATCCGAAATCGGCACCTGGCGCATGTGCACCTTGAGCACGTGCTCACGGCCACGGATATCCGGCAGCGGCACGGTTACCTGACGGTCGAAACGGCCGGGGCGCAGCAGCGCCGGGTCCAGCACGTCCGGACGGTTCGTCGCGGCAATGACGATAATCCCTTCGTTGCCATCAAAGCCGTCCATCTCTACCAGTAACTGGTTGAGCGTTTGCTCACGCTCATCGTGACCACCACCGACACCGGCACCACGGGAGCGACCCACCGCATCAATCTCGTCAATAAAGATGATGCACGGAGAATGCTTCTTGGCCTGCTCGAACATGTCGCGGACCCGGCTAGCGCCAACACCCACAAACATCTCCACAAAGTCAGAACCGGAAATACTGAAGAACGGCACCTTGGCCTCGCCCGCAATGGCCTTGGCCAGCAGGGTCTTACCGGTACCCGGCGAGCCCACCATCAATACACCGCGGGGAATCTTGCCACCCAGACGCTGGAACTTGGCCGGGTCACGCAGGAATTCGACCAGCTCCTGCACTTCTTCCTTGGCTTCTTCCACCCCCGCCACATCGGCGAAGGTAGTCTTGATCTGGTCTTCGCCCAGCAGTTTGGCCTTGGACTTGCCGAACGTCATGGGGCCACCGCCGCCACGACCGCCGCCCTGCATCTGGCGCATGAAGAAAATGAAGATGGCCAGGATCAACAGAATCGGCAGTACGGACAGGAACAACTGGGTCAGGAAACCCTGACGCTGAGGCTCCAGCCCCACCACATTGACGTCGTTCTGAATCAGGGTGGGCATCAGGTTGGTGTCCAGGGTCGGCGGTTTCACCGTGCGGAACTGGCCACCATCCGAATAGGTCCCGGTAATCGTGCTTTCGCCGATTTTCGCTTCCTGCACCTTGCCGTCTTCTACCCGTGAAATAAAGGTGGAATAGGGCACATCGGTGGTTGCAGGCTGGGTACTGAGACTGGATGCCACCACGTACAGGACGCCGGCAATCACCAGCCACAGCACAATATTCTTGGTCATGTCGTTCAAGGGAGACCTCGATTAATCCGGGCGCTCACGCGCACACTAACGAACTTACACCTTACACCATTTGCCAGAAGCAACGTAATGCCGGTTCGGACAGGAATATAGCCATTTTACGGCTTTTCACCGCCTATTTCAGGCCAAAACCCAACTGATAGACCTCTGTGGAGCGAGCCCGGCTTGCCGCCGGCTTGCGGCTGACCACGCGCTTGAAACGGCTTTGCAGCGCCTTGCGGTAGTCTTCAAACCCCTCACCCTGGAATACCTTGACCAGAAACAGGCCATCCGGTTCCAGCACCCGCTCAGCCATATCCAGCGCTAACTCTGCCAGATACATGGCCCGCGGCTGATCCACCGCGCTATTACCACTCATATTGGGGGCCATGTCGGACATTACAAGGTCTGCCCGCCGATCCCCCAGAGAAGCAAGAATTTGCTCATAGATAGCATCCTCACGGAAGTCCCCCTCAATGAAGGTCACATCCGGCAGGGCATCCATGGCAAGGATGTCACTGGCAATGACCGTCCCCTTGCCGCCGATCAGCTGGCCCGCCACCTGGCTCCAGCCCCCCGGCGCGGCGCCAAGATCCAGCACCGTCATTCCCGGGCGGAACAAGCGGTCCTTTTCATGCATTTCCAGCAGCTTGAAACTGGCCCGGGAGCGGTAGCCCTGCTCCTGGGCCTTGGCCACCCACGGGTCGTTGAAATGTTCTTTCAACCAGGCCTTGCTGGTCTTGGAACGGCTGGACTTCGCCATGGCCCCTCTCTCCTGAATTCTCTGTACTCGCAAACCCTCATGACTAACCCACATGACGGCTGCTTTTCGGCCGGGTAATACGTAGAATACGCGCACAGCAACCCTTTCTGGAGCTACACCGTGCCGCTATCTACCCAGGACATCAAACGGTTACGCCGTATTGGTCACCACCTGAAACCCGTTCTGATCTTTGGCGACAAGGGACTCAGCGACAACTTCGTGGAAGAGCTCAACCTGCGCCTGGAAGATCACGAGTTGATCAAGGTGAAGGTCAACGCAGAAACCCGCGACGACCGCGCCGCCATTGTGCAAGCCTTGACCGAGAAAGGCAGCGCCGAGCTGATCCAGCGCATCGGCAACATCGCCCTGCTCTACCGCCCGGCCCAAAAGCCCAGCGCCAAACTGTCGAATATCCTGCGTTATCAGAACGCTTGAGAACCGCCCCACGCTGGCAGGCTACACGCAACACGCGAAGACATAAAAAAGGCGACGTTTAACGTCGCCTTTTTTGCGTGCTGCGTGCAAGCATGACGCATGCAAACGTCTAGATATGCTCCACCTGATCGACTTCGTACTCACGGGTACCACCGGGAGTATCGATCTGCACCACATCACCTTCTTCACGGCCAATCAAACCGCGGGCAATCGGTGAGTTCACACTCAGCTTGCCTTCCTTGATGTTGGCTTCGTCGTCACCCACGATCTGGTAGACCTTGGTTTCGTCCGTATCCACATCAATGATGGTCACGGTCACACCGAAAATCACCTTGCCGGTATTTTCGATAGTCTGAATATCGATGATCTGCGCATTGGAAAGCTTGCCTTCGATATCGCCAATGCGGCCTTCACAAAACCCCTGCTGTTCGCGGGCAGCGTGATATTCGGCATTTTCTTTCAAGTCGCCGTGCTCACGGGCTTCTGCAATCGCAGCAGAAATACGCGGGCGATCTTCTTTTTTCAGTTTTTCCAGTTCCTCGCGCAGGGCTTTGGCACCCTTGGCGGTCATCGGTACACGTTGCATAGTTATCCTCGTATCTTTTAACAGGCGCAAATAACAGGCGCTGTTAACGGAACCGCCCGGAGCACTCTGCTCCGAGCGCTCCCGACGACGATTTATTTCATTTCTGCGTGCAGGTCCTGCAAGCGACGAACCGTGGGTTCACCACTGATCCCCAGCGCCTGACACACCGCATGGGCGGCCGCGATGGTAGTGGTGTAGAACACCTTGTGCTGCAGCGCCGAGCGACGAATCGCGAACGAATCACGGGTCGCCTGCTTGCCTTCAGTGGTGTTCACGATCAGGGCGATTTGGTCGTTCTTGATCATGTCCACAATATGCGGACGCCCTTCCAGCACCTTGTTCACCACCTTCACTTCAAGACCAGCCTCACCCAGCACCTTGGCGGTGCCTTTGGTGGCAACCAGACTGAAGCCGCGCTCGATCAGCATGCGAGCCACTTCCACAGACGCCGGCTTGTCCACTTCACGCACGGAAATAAAGGCCGTACCGGATTCCGGCAGCTTTTCGCCGGCACCCAGGGATGCCTTGCCAAAGGCTTCCGCGAAAGTCGCTCCCACACCCATGACTTCCCCGGTAGATTTCATTTCCGGGCCCAGGATCGGATCAACTTTCGGGAATTTGGCGAACGGGAACACCGCTTCTTTCACAAAATAGTGCTGCGGTTTGACCTCTTTGGTGAAGCCTTGTTCCTTGAGACTGGTGCCTGCCATACAGCGGGCGGCCACTTTCGCCAGAGACACGCCAATACACTTGGACACATACGGCACTGTCCGGGAGGCGCGCGGATTCACTTCCAGCACATACACCTCACCGCTTTTCACGGCGAACTGCACATTCATCAAACCGACCACACCCAGCTCCAGCGCCATATCGGCAGCCTGCTGACGCATCACGTCCTGGACATCGTCATCCAGCGAGTACGGCGGCAGGGAGCAGGCGGAGTCACCGGAGTGCACGCCGGCCTGTTCGATGTGCTGCATGATGCCACCGATAACCACATCGGTACCGTCACACACCGCATCCACATCCACTTCGATGGCATCGTCCAGGAAGCGATCCAGCAGCACCGGCGAATCATTGGACACCGACACGGCATTCATCATGTAGTTACGCAGTTCTGCTTCGCTGTACACGATCTCCATGGCGCGACCACCCAACACATAGGAAGGACGCACCACCAGCGGATAACCGATTTCTTCCGCCAGACGCACACCATCTTCCATGGAACGGGCGGTGCGATTGGGCGGCTGCTTCAGGCCAAGCTTGTTGACCATCTGCTGGAAGCGCTCGCGATCTTCCGCTTCGTCAATGGCATCCGGCGGGGTGCCAATAATGGGCACGCCGGCAGCCTGCAGGGCACGGGCCAGCTTCAACGGGGTCTGCCCGCCGTACTGGACGATCACACCCTTGGGTTTTTCTTTCGCCACAATGGCCAGCACGTCTTCCAGCGTAATCGGCTCGAAGTACAGGCGATCGGAGGTATCGTAATCGGTGGACACGGTTTCCGGGTTACAGTTGACCATGATGGCTTCGTAACCGTCGTCCTTCATGGCAAACGCCGCGTGCACACAGCAGTAATCGAACTCGATACCCTGGCCGATCCGGTTGGGGCCACCACCGATGACCATGATCTTGTCACGGTCGGTGGGATTGGCCTCACACTCTTCATCGTAGCTGGAGTACATGTAGGCCGTATCCGTGGCGAATTCCGCCGCGCAGGTATCCACCCGCTTGTAGATCGGCAGCACACCCAGCTCTTCACGCTTGCCACGTACATCCGCTTCCTTCACGCCCAGCAACTGCGCCAGGCGGGCATCGGAAAAGCCCTTGCGCTTGAGCGCATACAGACTGTCGCGGGTCAGGCCGCTGAAAGTGCTGTCGGCCAGCTGTTGCTCGGCACGAATCAAATCTTCGATCTGTACCAGGTACCAGCGATCGATCTTGGTGATGTTGAACACGTCGTCCACGGTCATACCGACACGGAACGCATCGCCAACAATCCAGATGCGCTCCGGGCCCGGCGTGGACAGCAACTGCGCCACCTGCTCACGGGCATCCGGCGCCGCCGGGTCCACATGGGGATCAAAACCGATGGACTCGGTTTCCAGACCACGCAGCGCTTTCTGTACCGATTCCTGGAAGTTACGGCCAATGGCCATCACTTCACCCACGGACTTCATCTGGGTGGTCAGCACCGCATCCGCTTCAGCAAACTTCTCGAAGTTGAAGCGCGGGATCTTGGTAACCACGTAATCGATGGACGGCTCGAAGGAGGCCGGGGTCTTGCCACCGGTGATCTCATTCTGCAGCTCATCCAGGGTGTAACCCACCGCCAGCTTGGCAGCCACCTTGGCGATCGGGAAGCCAGTGGCCTTGGAGGCCAGCGCCGAGGAACGGCTCACCCGCGGGTTCATCTCGATCACCACCATGCGACCGTTGTCCGGGTTGATGCCGAACTGCACGTTGGAACCACCGGTTTCCACGCCAATTTCACGCAGCACCGCCAGAGAGGCGTCGCGCATGATCTGCAGCTCTTTATCGGTGAGCGTCTGCGCCGGCGCCACGGTGATGGAGTCACCAGTATGCACGCCCATGGGGTCAAAGTTCTCGATGGAACAGACGATGATGCAGTTGTCCTTTTTGTCACGGACCACTTCCATCTCGTATTCTTTCCAGCCCAGCAGGGACTCGTCGATCAACAACTCGTTGGTGGGCGACAGGTCCAGACCACGCTGGCAGATTTCCTCGAATTCTTCCCGGTTATACGCAACACCACCGCCGGAGCCACCCATGGTGAAACTGGGGCGGATAATGCAGGGAAAACCCAGGTCTTCCAGGGCCGCGCTGGCTTCTTCCATGTTATGGGCAATGGCAGAACGCGGACATTCCAGGCCGATGGCTTTCATGGCCTTGTCAAAGCGAGAGCGATCTTCCGCCTTGTCGATGGCATCTTCAGTGGCGCCGATCATTTCCACGCCAAACTCTTTCAGCACCCCATTGTGGTCCAGGTCCAGGGCACAGTTCAGTGCGGTCTGGCCACCCATGGTGGGCAGCAGCGCGTCCGGGCGCTCCTTCTCGATGATCTTGGCCACGGTCTGCCAGGTAATCGGCTCGATGTAGGTCGCATCCGCCATGGCCGGATCGGTCATGATGGTGGCCGGGTTGGAGTTCACCAGGATGACCCGGAAACCCTCTTCCCGCAGCGCCTTACACGCCTGCGCACCGGAGTAGTCAAACTCACAGGCCTGGCCGATCACAATCGGGCCAGCGCCAATAATGAGGATGCTTTTTAAATCACTTCTTTTCGGCATAGTCACTAACCGTCAGACGTTAATTTCAATTGCCAGGGCGTCAGACGTGGAACGTCGGACGTCGGACGCTTATTTTGCTTGCATGAGCTCGATGAAATGATCGAACAGCGGCGCGCAGTCTCGCGGCCCCGGGCTCGCTTCCGGGTGCCCCTGGAAGCTGAAGGCCGGCACATCGGTGCGCTCGATGCCCTGCAAGGTGCCGTCAAACAGTGACACGTGGGTCACTTTCAGGTTGTCCGGCAAGGTATCGATATCCACCGCGAAACCGTGGTTCTGGCTGGTGATCATCACCGTGTCATCCGCCAGGGTTTTCACCGGGTGGTTGGCGCCATGATGGCCAGTAGCCATCTTCATGGACTTGGCACCACTGGCCAGTGCCAGCAATTGATGACCCAGGCAGATACCGAACACCGGCAACCCGGTGGCAACGATCTCCTGGATCGCGGCGATGGCATAGTCGCAAGGCTCCGGGTCACCCGGGCCGTTGGACAGGAAGACACCGTCCGGCTTCATGGCCAGCACCTCGGACGCGGGCGTCTGGGCCGGCACCACGGTGAGCTTGCAGCCACGCTCGGCCAGCATGCGCAGGATGTTGCGCTTGACGCCGTAATCGTAGGCCACCACATGAAAGCGGGTCTCGCCCTGTTCGGTATGACCTTTCTCAAGGTCCCAGGTGGACTCGGTCCAGCTGTAGGGCTCGGCAACGGTCACTTCCTTGGCCAGGTCCATGCCTTTCAGGCCGGGAAACCCCTTGGCCGCCGCCAGCGCCTGCGCTTCATCCACATTGTCGCCGGCCAGAATGCAACCATTCTGGGCACCCTTGTCACGCAGAATGCGTGTCAGGCGGCGAGTGTCGATATCGGCGATGGCAACGATGTTGCGCTCACGCAGGTAGTCCGGAAGAGTTTGCTCACTACGCCAGTTGCTCACTGTCATGGCCAGATCACGAATCACCAGGCCCGAGGCCCAGATTCGGGAGGACTCTTCGTCCTCGGCAGTGACGCCAGTGTTACCAATATGCGGATAGGTAAGGGTTACAATCTGTTTGGCATAGGAAGGATCCGTCAGGATTTCCTGATAGCCAGTCATGGCGGTGTTAAACACCACCTCACCCACGGTTTCACCCGTGGCACCGATTGCAACACCCCGAAAGATGCTTCCGTCTTCAAGAGCGAGAATGGCGGGAACCGTCAACGCAACCTCCAGGCTGATAGGGAATAGGGAGATCTGCGGCGGGTGCGCTCGCAAAAAAGCGAGATGGATTCCTCCACCTCGCTTTTTCTAAATTCTTCATTCGGCGCCCCGCACGCCCATCACGGGCTGCGCGCTATTTTAGGGCTTTGTGGCCCCGCTGTCACGCGGCAATCCCGATGATAGACCAGTGGCAGGCCTGGCAGTCGGCTAGGCCTTGCCCCAACCGGCGCTTTCCCCGGCCAGCCCGAGCACATCCTGCATGTCGAACAGGCCCTTGTCATGGCTGCCCAGCCAGGCTGCTGCCCGCACCGCGCCACGGCCGAACGACATACGGCTGGAGGCCTTGTGGGTAATTTCCACGCGCTCGCCTTCCGCCGCGAACATCACCGTGTGGTCGCCGACGATATCGCCAGCGCGAATGGTCTCGAAACCGATGGTGTGGCGCTCACGCTCGCCGGTGCGACCTTCGCGGCCGTACACAGCACACTCGTTCAGGTCACGCCCCAGGGTCTGGGCGACCACTTCGCCCATGCGCAGCGCCGTGCCAGACGGCGCATCGATCTTGTGCCGGTGATGAGCCTCGATCACTTCGATATCCACTTCATCACCCATGATCTGGGCCGCGGTTTCCAGCAGCTTGAAGCACAGGTTCACCCCGATGGAATAATTCGGCGCAAAGCAGATGGCGATATCGTCACTGGCGGCGCGCAGGGCCGCTTTCTGGGCATCATCCAGCCCGGTGGTGCCGATCACAAGCTTGGTACCCGCCGCGCGACAGACCTCAAGATTCTTTACCGTGGCTTCCGGCACAGTGAAGTCGATGAACACATCCGCATCGTTCACCACCTTGCTCAAATCATCCGCCAGCAACACACCACTACTGCCCTGGCCCACCAGCTCACCAGCATCCGCACCGATCAGGCTGGAGCCGGGCACATCCACCGCCGCCGCCAGCCTCGTATCCGGGTTGGCCAGCGTCGCCTCGATCAGAATACGGCCCATGCGACCGGCGGCGCCGATAATACCTACTTTCATGGTGTCTCCTTGATTAAAAGCGGGACGGCGAACGCCAGAGGCCTCACGCCCCACCCGCCCCGGACAGGAACGGGTAAAGCGCCAGGCCTCTGGCGTCCGGCATCAAGCGGATTATTCTACCAGAAAGGGCGGCAGGGTCACCGCGTAGAGATTGGTGTTTTCCTTGAGCATAAACTTGCGCCGCTTTCGGTCGAAGCGCTTGAAGCTCATGCCGCTATCACGCCAGGCCAACACCTCCTGTAACCGCTTGCGGGCATAGGCGCGGTCGAGCCACTCCATGGAAAAACCCGCAGGCAGCTGGGCCGCCACCTGCAACTGGGCCAACGCTGGTTTCAGCGCCTCTTCCTGATAGGTATAAAGCAGACTGTTAGCGTATTCATAGCGGACAATCGCCAGATCCTTTTCTTGCCTGAGTGCGGTCTCGAACGGCTGAATGGCATCATTACTGTCCGCCGCCAGCGTCAGTTTGCCCGCCGTTTTTCCCACCCGGCGCAGCACGTTGGCCTCAAACGCCGCACTCAACGACAACGCCAACGGGTGATCCGGCGCCACCGCCAGCATTTCCGTGGCCGCATTGATCACCATGGCGGCGTAATTGCGTTGCAAGGTGGCCGGCACGGACTCATCTTCTGCCAGCCGCGCCACCGCATAGCCAAACCCCAGCCGCATCATGCAGTAATCCGCAGTCAGCGCCTTGTCACCGGGCAACACCGCCATGTTTTCACCAAACCAGGCCATGTCATTGATGGCTTCCTGCAACAGCTGCTGCTTCTGCTCATGAGTGGGCGCCAGATAGGTGGCATACACAATTTGCGCCACCACCGCCGGCACCCGGGCGTAGCCGCCGTAGCGACGCCCAAGATCCCGGGCGTGGCGAAAATCACCCCGAAAAAAAGCCTGCCAAACTTCCAGCACATTGCGGCTATGCTGCTCCCAGTCGTCATCCTGATAACGCAGATCCCGATACAAATTCGGGAAGCGCTGATAGCGGGCCTGCAGGTAACCGGCCGAGGGGTACGGCAGGCGCAGCCCACGCATAAACTGATTCCAGTTGGCGCGGATTTCTTCCACCGTGAAGGTATAAGGAGCCGGGTCGAAAGGCGCAGGCTGCCAGTCGGCATGCAACACTTGCGGGTTCGGCACCAACGGCGCCTTCTGGGAAAAGGTAGCGCGGACGCGCTCGTAGGCCTGATCCACCGGTGCGCACACCGCAAGGACAGGTGCACAGCACAACACCGCCCCCAGCACACACGCCAGTCGCCGTGAACTCATATTTGCCTCTGATTATTGTTGTTTTTATGCACAATATCGCAAGGCTGTTCACAGCGGCAATGAACCTGATCAAATTCCATACTATTGGCTGAGGGCCGCGGTGCGCGGCACACGACCACAAAAAAGCCCGGCATGATTTCTCATGCCGGGCTTTTTTAAGCGGACCAGAACGCTTACTTGGTATCGAAAAACCGTTTAACGCCTTCGAACCAGCTGCTCTTGCGTGGGTTGTGGCGGTTACCGCCACTCTCCAGGGACTCCTGGAATTTGCGCAACAACTCTTTCTGCTCACCGGACAGCTTCACCGGGGTCTCGATGACCACCTTGCAGAGCAGGTCACCCGGCGCACCGCCACGAACCGGCGCCACACCCTTGCCACGCAGACGGAAGACTTTTCCGCTCTGGGTTTCCGCCGGCACTTTCAGCTTCACCTTGCCATTGAGGGTGGGCACATCCAGCTCACCACCGAGCGAGGCATCGACAAAACTGATCGGCACTTCGCAGAACAGGTTGTCACCATCGCGCTGGAAGATGTCGTGCTCACGCACGGCCACCTGAACATACAAGTCGCCGGACGGCGCACCATGCATGCCCGCCTCGCCTTCACCGGCAAGACGGATGCGGTCACCGGTATCCACGCCCGCCGGAATCTTCACCGACAGGGTCTTGGTGTTCTGCACCCGGCCCTGGCCACCGCAGTTACCACAGGGATCCTTGATGATCTTGCCTTCACCCTTACAGGTGGGACACGCCTGCTGCACGGTAAAGAACCCCTGCTGCATGCGCACCTGACCGACGCCACCACAGGTGGTACACGCTACCGGCTGACTGCCTTCTTTGGCACCAGTGCCATGACAGACATCACAGCCATCCCAGGTGGGGATACGGATCTTTTCATCGCAGCCGCGCACGGCCTGCTCCAGGGTCAGCTCCAGCGTATAACGCAGGTCTGCACCGCGGGCAGAGCCACGACGTCCGCCGCCGCCACCAAAGATGTCGCCAAAGATATCGCCGAAGATGTCACCAAAACCACCGCCGCCGAAGCCGCCGCCAGCACCGGCACCACCCTGACCGTTAACGCCGGCATGGCCGAACTGGTCATAGGCCGCACGCTTCTGCTCATCGGCCAGCACTTCGTAGGCTTCTTTCGCTTCCTTGAATTTGGCCAGCGCCTCTTCATCATCCGGATTACGGTCCGGATGGTATTTCATCGCCAGGCGACGATAAGCCTTCTTCAAATCCTGCGCGCTGGCATCCTTCGCCGCACCCAGCACTTCGTAATAATCACGTTTGGACATAGATAAGCCTTTGGCTTAGCCAGACGCCCAACGCCGGAGGCCAGACGCAGAAGCCAAAGAGCATCCGCGTCCAACGTCCGGCGTCAGACTTCAGGCGTTACTTACTTCTTCTTGTCGTCGTCGACTTCTTCGAACTCGGCATCGACCACGTCATCGCCTTTCTGCTGCTCGCCGCCTTCGGCGCCGGCAGCACCTTCAGCCTGCTGGGCCTGCTCGGCGTACATCTTCTCGGCCAGCGGTGCAGACACTTCGGACAGCGCCTTGATCTTGGCTTCGATATCGTCCTTGTCGCTGCCCTTGGCGGCTTCTTCCAGCTCGTCCACAGCCTTGGTGATGGACTCTTTCTCTTCGTCGGTGGCCTTGTCGCCGGCTTCCTCAAGAGTCTTGCGAGTCGCATGCACCAGGTGGTCCGCCTGGTTGCGGGTCTGCACCAGCTCTTCGAACTTCTTGTCTTCGTCCGCGTGCGCTTCTGCATCCTGCACCATCTGTTCCACTTCCTCGTCGGACAGGCCGGAGGAGGCTTTAATCTGGATGGTCTGCTCTTTGCCAGTGGCCTTGTCTTTCGCGCCCACATGCAAAATGCCGTTGGCATCGATATCGAAGGTCACTTCGATCTGCGGCATGCCGCGCGGTGCCGGCGGAATGTCTTCCAGATTGAACTGGCCCAGCGACTTGTTTTGCGCTGCTTGCTTACGTTCGCCCTGCAACACATGCACGGTCACGGCGGTCTGGTTGTCGTCCGCGGTGGAAAACACCTGCGACGCATTGGTCGGGATGGTGGTGTTCTTCTCGATCAGCGGAGTCATCACGCCACCCATGGTTTCAATACCCAGGGTCAGCGGGGTCACGTCCAGCAACAGCACGTCGGTCACGTCGCCGCTCAGTACCGCGCCCTGAATCGCTGCACCCATGGCAACCGCTTCATCCGGGTTCACGTCCTTGCGCGGCTCTTTGCCGAAGAACTCGGTAACGCTCTTCTGCACCATCGGCATACGGGTCTGACCGCCCACCAGAATCACGTCGGTGATATCGGCGGTTTTCACGCCCGCATCGGCCAGCGCGGTTTTGCACGGCTCCAGTGAACGGCTCACAAGATCACCCACCAGGGATTCCAGTTTGGCGCGGGTCACTTTCACCACCAGGTGCTTGGGACCGGTGCTGTCTGCAGTGATGTACGGCAGGTTCACTTCAGTCTGCTCGGCAGAGGACAGCTCAATCTTGGCTTTCTCGGCCGCTTCTTTCAGGCGCTGCATGGCCAGCGGGTCGCCGCCCAGATCGATGCCGGAGTCCGCCTTGAACTGATCCGCCAGGAAGTTGATCAGTGCCAGGTCGAAATCCTCACCACCCAGGAAGGTGTCACCGTTGGTGGCCAGCACTTCAAACTGGTGCTCGCCATCCACTTCGGCAATTTCGATGATGGAGATATCGAAAGTACCGCCACCCAGGTCATATACGGCGATGGTGCGATCACCACCTTTCTTGTCGAGGCCATAAGCCAGAGCGGCCGCGGTGGGCTCGTTGATAATACGCTTCACATCCAGGCCCGCGATGCGACCGGCATCCTTGGTAGCCTGACGCTGGGAATCGTTGAAGTAAGCCGGCACGGTGATAACAGCCTCGGTGACGGCTTCACCCAGGTAATCTTCCGCGGTCTTCTTCATTTTCTTCAGCACTTGCGCAGAAATCTGCGGCGGCGCCATTTTCTCGCCTTTCACTTCAACCCAGGCATCGCCATTGTCAGCCTTGGTGATCTTGTAGGGCACCATCTTGATGTCCTTCTGAACCACCTTGTCCTCAAAACGACGGCCGATCAGACGCTTCACCGCGTACAGGGTGTTTTCCGGGTTGGTCACCGCTTGGCGCTTGGCAGACTGACCGACCAGAGTTTCCTTGTCGTCGGTGTAGGCGATGATGGACGGCGTAGTGCGCGCGCCTTCTGCGTTTTCAATAACCTTGGTCTTGTCACCTTCCAGCACGGCCACACAGCTGTTGGTCGTACCCAGGTCGATACCGATAATCTTACCCATAGTCGTTCTATCTCCTTCACACCAGCCGGGACCCTGTCGGCACCCCAGGCAGTTGAATTGTTAATTCGTCTGGCTCCTATATGGCGGTCGTTGCCGGCATTTCAAGGGAGCCTGTTTGATTTTGAGTGCGTCACTTTTGTAACGGCTTTGACGCTGAAACCGGGCCAGGGCCGCAGCCTCAGGCATCCACCCTGATCATCAGGGGGCCTTGCTGACCACCACCCGCGCCGGGCGAATCAGACGGCCATTAAGCTGGTAGCCCTTCTCCAGCACCTCGATCACAGTATTGGGGTCCACATTGGGGACCGGCACCATGGTCATGGCTTCATGCAATTCCGGGTTGAACGGCTCGTCTGCCGGAGCGATCTGCTCCAGGTTGTAGCGGGCAAACGCATCCAGCAGGGATTTCAGCGTTAGCTCGATACCTTCACGGGCGCCTTTCAGGGCCTCGTCCTCGGCATCCAGTGCCGCCAGGCCGCGCTCCAAGTTGTCCGCCACACTCAGCAGATCGCCGGCGAACTTCTCCAGGGCAAACTTGCGGGCATGCTGCACATCCCGCTCGGCACGCTTGCGCACATTCTGGACTTCTGCCTGGGCACGCACATCCGCCTCAGCCAGCGCCTTCTTCACCTTGGCCAGCTCGGCATCCGCCTCAGCCAGCTTCTCTTCCGTGGTGGGTTCTGCCTGCTCAGCGTCGGCGTCTGCAGCAGCCTGCTGCTCTTCCACCGTTTCCAGCTCCGGCTCGGCGCCCTTCTGTTCTTTTTCCTGCTCACTCATTACTCACTCCACATCCCCGAACGGGGCCTTAACTCAGGAAAGCCGGCAAAGATATGGGAACTATCGGGTGGGATTCAAGGGGGAGGAAGGCAGTTGGCAGTGGATAGTGGGCAATTGACAGCGTCGCGGGATACCCCGGTCAGCTTCTGAGGTGCAAGAGGCCGCGCCAAAAGAGCACAAAAACCGGGAAGACGAGCCAACCGAGGGTTTTGCCTTTCAAAACTCGCTTATCGCAACTCGACGCGGCATTTTCGCGCCTCACCAAGCGAAGCGCAGGAACGTCGAAGACGGCCCCGAAGGGGTGAGCGCAGCGAATAACTGGCGCTCCTACAGCGGGTTAAAGCTGGGTCAGCGCTGCCGAGAGGATCTTGGCAGTGATATCCACGGTGGGGATGACCTTTTCATAGTCCATGCGGGTGGGGCCGACCACCGCCAGCACACCCACCGGGCCATTATCCGCCTTGTAGGGCGCGGAAATCAGCGAGTAATCCTCGAACGGCTGGAAGCCGGATTCGCGACCGATAAAAATCTGCACCCCGTCGGCCTTCATGGAGCGCTCCAGCAGATGCAGGATATCGCGCTTGTGATTGAAGGCATCAAACAGGTTTCGCAGCTGGCCCAGGTTTTCCGCCTCGGCGGACTGAATCAGGTTGGACTCCCCGGAGACCACATAATCGGAATCGGGCCGCTCGGTGCGCAGGGCCTTGTCCGCCACCGCCATCGCCGTCTGCATCAGCGCATCCATCTGCTGACGGTCGGCGTTCATGGTGTTCAGCAAACCATCGCAGATACTGTTCAGGTCACAGCCCGCATAGGTGTGATTGATGTAATTGGCCGCCTGGCGCAACTCCACCTCATCGTAATCCCGGTCGGTGTGAATAATGCGGTTCTGCACCTCGGAGCGGTTAATCACCAGCACCACCAGCACCCGCTTGCCCGACAGCGGCAGGAACTCCACCTGCCGCAGCGTTGACACCTCACGTCGCGGGACCGCCACCAGCCCGGCCATGCGCGTCAGCTCGGCCAGGGTTTTTGAGGCCTGGGCGATCAACTCCTGGGAGGACTGCTCCGGCGCCAGCATCTGCCGCAGCTCTTTTTTCAGATGCCGGTGATCCGGGCGCTCCATAACACTGGTCGCCAGCAGCGAATCCACGTACAGGCGATAACCCAGCTCCGTGGGAATACGCCCCGCCGAGGTGTGCGGGCTGCTCAGCACCCCCAGCTCCTCCAGCTCCGACATGATATTGCGCACCGTGGCCGGGCTCACCGTCAGGCCGCTGCCACTGGCCAGCGTCTTCGAGCCCACCGGCTGGCCATCACGGATATGCCGCTCCACCAGCGTCATCAGCAGGCGTTGTTTACGTTCGTTAAGATCCAGCTTTGTCATGGGGGTATATGTACCAGAAAATCACCTCCCTATTATATAGAGAAGCGCAGCCGGGTTTCATTGAGCAGGGGCTTACACTCTCCGCGCGAATCCCCTACCATTAGCCAATACTGTCCATAAGAGCAGTCATCATAACAAGGATGTCATCATGACCGACGAAAACCCGCACAACCCCTACCAGGCCCCGGACAGCACTATCCAGAGCCAGGCAAAGCCCGACACACCGGAACTGGCCAGCCGCCTGTACCGCCTGCTGGGCTCTCTCATCGATGGCCTGGTGCAGTTACTGGTGATCGGCCCGATCATCTATTTCACCGGCATCTGGGACGCCCTGATGCAGGGCAACGGCGACATCAACCTGACCACCAGCATCGGCCTGTTCATCGCCGGGGAACTGATCTTCCTGGCCCTGCAGGGCTGGCTCCTGTTCAACCGCCAGCAAACCATCGGCAAAATAATTCTCAACATGCGCATCGTCGGCATGGAGCAGGACAACGTGCCCGCCGGCAAGCTCTATGGCCTGCGCTATTTTGTTTTCCACGTGCTCGCCCAGCTGCCCGGCATCAACCTGATCATGATTCTCGACCCGTTACTGATTTTCCGGTCCGACCGCCGTTGCCTGCACGACCACCTTGCCGGCACCCAGGTCATACAGACCCAGAGCACCACCGCTTAACAACGATTTTGCCTGTTCCGGAGGAACACCATGCTGACACACTTGAGCGTTCGTCATTTTGCCACCGTTGACCAGCTGGAACTGGAGCCCGAGAACGGGCTCACCGTCATCAGCGGCGAAACCGGGGCAGGCAAATCCGTCATCATCGACGCCCTTGGGCTCACCCTCGGGGATCGCGCTGACTCCTCCATCGTTCGCCACGGGCACGACCGCGCCGAGGTGCTGGCCACCTTTGATGTGAGCAACAACCTGGCCGCCCGCCAATGGCTTGCCGAACGGGAACTGGACGATGAAGAACAGTGCCTGCTGCGCCGCACCGTGCGTGCCGACGGCCGCTCTCGGGCCTACGTAAACGGCACCCCCACCCCGCTGGCGGAAGTCCGCGAGCTGGGCGAGCGCCTGATCAGCATCCACAGCCAGCACGAACATCAGGCGCTGCTGAAAAAAGACGCCCATCGCCAGCTGCTGGACAACTTTGCCGACGCCCGCGACCTGGCCAACAGCGTGCGCGAGCACTGGCGCCACTGGCAGAAAGCCCGCCGCGCCCACGACGAGGCCCTTAATCAGGCCCGCGAACAGAACGAAAAGGAAGAGCTGCTGCGCTTCCAGCTGGAGGAGCTCGATGCCCTCGCCCTGCAAGACGGCGAGCTGGAACAGCTGGAGCAGGAACAGCAGCGGCTGGGCAACGCAGAAAGCCTGATCCGCGTCTGCCAGCAATCCCTGAACGCGCTTTATGAAGGCGAGGACGGCACCTGCAACGACCACCTCAGCCAGGTCAGCCACTGGCTGGATGACGCCCGCAACAACGACGACGGCCTGGGCAGCATTGCCGACACCGTGGAATCCGCCCGTCTGCAAGTGGAAGCCGCCGCCGATGATCTGCGTCATTACCTGGAAAAACTGGATCTGGACCCAGCCCGTCTGATCCAGGTGGAAGAACGCCTGAGCCAGTGCTACACCCTGGCCCGCAAACACCGCATTCGCCCGGAAGAACTGGTGGAGCATCATCGCAGCCTGCTGGCCGAATCCGACGCGCTGGGCAATGTGGATGCCCACCTGCACGCCCTGGCCGAACAGGAAAGCAGCGCCCAGCAACACTACATGGACAACGCCCGCAAGCTCAGCAAGGCCCGCCGCAGCGCCGCCAAGACCCTCAGCCAGCAAGTCCAGAAACAACTCACCGCCTTGGGCATGAAAGCGGCCCAGCTGGATGCTCGCCTTAGTGAGTGCAGCCCCACGCCCGACGGCCTGGAAGAGGTGGAATTCCTGTTTTCTGCCAACCCGGGCCAACCGCTCAAACCGCTGGGCAAGGTGGCGTCCGGTGGCGAACTGTCACGGGTCAGCCTGGCCATTCAAGTGATCTGCGCGCGCAACCTGACTGTACCCAGCCTGGTCTTCGACGAAGTGGACGTGGGCGTGGGCGGCGGCGTCGCCGAGATCGTCGGCCGGCTACTGCGCGAGCTGGGCCTGCACGCCCAGGTGCTGTGCATTACCCACCAGCCACAGGTTGCCAGCCAGGGGCATCAGCACTGGCAGGTACACAAGATTCAGGGGGACGACACCACCCACACCCGCATTCAGGGGCTGGACGAAACCGCCAGAGTAGAAGAGCTGGCGCGCATGCTGGGTGGCGTGGAAATCACCGAATCCACCCGCAATCACGCCAAAGAGATGCTGAGCAAAGCCCAGGCTGCATGACAGGATACGCAGCAGGTTTTACGCAGCAGGCTTCATACCCGCGTGCGGCATGAAGCCTGCTGCGTGAGGCGCCACTATTACTTCTTCGGCTTGACGTACAGCACCAGCGAGTGATCCACGATTTCGTAACCGTGCTCCTCGGCAATGGCATGCTGGCGCTTCTCGATCACGTCATCCATGAACTCCACCACCTGGCCGGTTTCCATGCACACCATGTGGTCGTGATGGTCCTCATCGGCCAGCTCGAATACGGCGGAGCCGCCTTCAAAGTTATGACGCAGCACCATGCCCGCCTGCTCGAACTGGGTCAGCACACGATATACCGTGGCCAGCCCCACATCCTCGCCGGAATCCATCAGTGACTTGTAGATGTCTTCCGCGCTCAAGTGACGCTCTTCAGACTTTTCCAGTTGCTGCAGGATTTTCACCCGCGGCAGGGTCACTTTAAGGCCCGCTTTTCTGAGATCCTGATTATCCAATGCGTATGCTCCATCTGCCAATCAATGGCGGTTTTGAAAAGGGCGGGAAATCTGCACCACCGGGGCACCAGGGCGAACTCATCGCCCCACTGGCTGTCTATGGAACAGGTCCAGACAGCCAGACCGGAGTTTGTCATAGGTTCCCAAGTCTGTATTATCGCCCGAACACTTAGCGAAGTCGAAAATCATGCCCCGCATTCTTGTTTCACTGACACTGATATCTCTTCTGGCCACCGCTGGCTGCAGCTCACTGCGCTTCCCCGGCGTCTATCGAATTGATATTCCGCAAGGCAACTTCGTCACCGAAGACATGCTCAGCGAACTGCAGCCAGGCATGTCGCCGGAGCAAGTGCGCTATGTTCTCGGTGCCCCCACCCTGGTGGACCCGTTCACTCCGGACCTGTGGCTCTATCCGATGACCTACCGACCCGGCAAGGGCGAGAACGTCAGCCAGACCATTTCCGTCCACTTCGAGAACGGCGCCTACAGCCGCTACGAAGGCGAAGTCATCGACGACTTCAAGGCCAAAACGTCCGGCCGCAACGATCTGGAATTACAGCGCAAAGCCGCTGATCGCAAGGATGACGCCGAATAAACGCGCCACCTTCATGGCTGACTGACCACGCCACACAAAAGCCTCTCAGCCCTTGTCTGCAGAGGCTTTTTCTTTCGCTCGTTTCTTGCGATTAAGCTTCGGATCGGCCGTCAACGGGCGGTAGATCTCCACCCGTTCACCCGCCTTGAGTATATGCCCCGCCGGGTTCGCCACCACCTTGCCGAATACCCCCATGGGCGCCTTGCCCAGTTCCAGGTCGGCAAACTGCTCATCGATCCCTGACAACCGCGCGGCCTCCAGCATGGTGGTACCCTCAGGCACATCCAGGCCTATCAAACGCTGCTTTTCCGGCAACGCATAGGTCACTTCCACGTGGATCATGGCATCGCTCACGGTGCAGGCTCCACAGCGGCCGGTGCCGATGGCACCTCATAACCCTCTGAATCATCCGCCGGCTCCGCCACTGGCGCAGGCACTTCGGTTTCGGCCTCCACACCCGGCGCTTGCGATGCCGCCGGCGCAACCGGCTCCGGCTCCTGCACAGGGGCCACCTCATCGGCAGGCGCCACCGCACTCCAGATGGAATACACAAACAAGGCAACCACCGCCGCCGGAGAAAAAATCCGCACCAGCGCGCGCCACACCAGGTACAGCTTGAAGTTCTTGATCCCCAGCTCCTTGCGCGCATGGGTTTCCTTCATCACCCAGCCCGCGAAGATAGCGATCAGCAAGCCACCCAGCGGCAGCATCACCGTGGTGGACAGGAATTCCATATTGTCGAAGAAGGTGCCCGCCAGGAACGTATTGTCCTTCCAGACATTGAAGGACAGCACCGAGCCCACGCCCAGCAACCAGGCCCCCAGCCCGACCACAATAGCGGCCTTGGCGCGGGTCAGCCCCTTTTCCACCAACCAGGCCACCACCGGCTCACCCAGGCTGATGGACGAGCTCCACGCGGCGCACACCACCAGCAGGAAGAACAGGGTGCCGAACAACACCCCACCGGGGATACTGCCGAACGCCAGCGGCAGGGTCACGAACATCATGCCCGGGCCCTGGCCCACTTCCAGGCCCCCGGAAAACAGCAGCGGGAACATGGCCATACCCGCACCCAGCGCCACCAGCGTATCCAGCACCGCAATAATGGCCACGGTAGAGAGAATCGACACCGGCTTCTTCTTGCCGGTTTTCGGGTCGGTCACTTCGCGGGGCATATAGGCCCCATAGGCCATGATCGCCCCCATCCCCAGGCTCAGGGTGAAAAACGCCTGCCCGACAGCCACCAGCACGGCTTTGCCGGTCAGCTTGGAGAAATCAAACGCAAACAGGAAATTCATGCCTTCGCTGAAACCAGGCGTCGTCGCCGCGTACCCCACCAGCACCAGCAGCAGCACAAACAGCAGCGGCATCAGCACCTGCACGGCTTTTTCCAGCCCGCCCTTCACCCCGCGAGCCACCACCACCATGGTGAGCAACATGAACAGGGAGTGGAAACCGAGCATTAACCAGGGGTCGGCCAACATGCTGTCAAAGTGCGCCTCGGACTGGGTGGCCGTGATGCCCTCAAACACGCCACGGGCCGCCTCCCAGGTGTAATACAACGCCCAGCTGGCCACGGCAGAATAAAACGACAGGATCAGAAACGCGGACAGCGCCCCCATAATCCCGATGCCCGCCCAGCGCTGGGTGACCTTGCTCTCGCCGGCAAGCTTGCGCATGGTGTTGATCGGGCTCAGCCCACCCTTGCGGCCCAGCATGACCTCTGCAGCCATGATGGGAATGCCCACCACTGCAATACACAACAGATACAGCAGCACAAAGGCACCGCCCCCGTTTTCCCCGGTGATATACGGGAACCGCCAGATGTTACCCAGCCCCACTGCCGACCCGGTTGCCGCCAGAATAAACACCCAGCGGCTGCCCCATACTCCATGGACCGACTTGTTTTCTTGCTTCATAACACCATTACTCTTGTTCGCGTGGCGGTATTGTCTTTTTTTTGGCAGGGCGGCTCAAGTGACGGCCAGTAACAGCGCAAACGATGGTAAGCAGTCACTCACCCCGCAACAGCCACAGCAGACAAACCGCTATCAGCCACTCACCCCTTGCTCTATAATCGCCGCCCTATGGGAAAAGCCAACAAGAAAGCCAAAGCACCGTCGGCCACCATTGCGCAAAACCGCAAGGCACGCCACGAATATCATCTGGAAGAGCACTTTGAAGCCGGCCTGGTATTGGAAGGCTGGGAAGTGAAATCCCTGCGTGCCGGCAAAGGTAACCTGACAGAAGCCTACGTCTTGCTGAAAAACGGCGAAGCCTTCCTGTTCGGTGCCCGCTTCGAGCCACTCAACACCGCCAGCACCCACGTTAACCCGGACCCGACACGCACGCGCAAACTGCTGCTGCACCGTCGTGAGCTGGGGCGAGTATTTGGCGGCGTACAGAAAGACGGCTTCACCTGTGTGCCGGTGAGCCTGTACTGGAAGAAAGGGTTCGCCAAGTGCGACATCGCACTGGCCAAAGGCAAGCAGAAATTCGACAAGCGCGCCACTGAGAAAGAGCGCGACTGGAATCGCCAGAAGCAGCGCATACTGCGGCAGAGATGACGCCGTAAAGAGGCGTCACGCCCTGCCGCCGGGCACTGTCTCAGGCTGTCTTGATTACGCCGTGTGGCGAGTATTTACATCCTGTGCACGGCTATCGCCACGCAGCTGCCAATACAATTGCAGCCAGGCGCGAAGCACCGCAGGCAGGAAGTAAACGGCGAACAGAATCACCGGAATACGTGCTTCCGGGGTCGCCATATTCACCAGGTAGATACCTGCTGCATACGCAGCCAGCGCAAATACCAATTGCAACGCTCTGTAGAGCAGCGGCTGAGCCTTCAAAGGCGACAGTGCCTTCTCGGAAACTTGCCCTGCTGACCGAAAGATCGTGTTCATCATCCTTCTCCTTCAATGAACGACAATGCTTTGATCAGCGGCCTTCTTGATACGTCAATCTCAAGGCTCGCTGTAAAGCCATTGTGTGGTACACAATATTTGAGCCCGATGCCCTTGGGTCGCTTATGGCTGCCAGCACATCGCTTGCTCAACCTCACCACTGGCCGATGTAACTTTGCCGTGATGACACAGCTATAGTGCGCCCGAAAGATGACAGCACAAGGTTATCAGGTTGGATTGTCGGACAATAAATGGGTATTCAGGTAACACTTTTCACATTCTGATTACAAAATGAACAGCCTTCATGCCGCCCGCCACCAATATATGGTCAGTTCCGCCGTCGCCCGACATATCCCCCTGGCCGCACATTGAAATCGACTTCCCCACCCCCATCCCTTAGAATGAACCCATCACAGGGGCCGACCTGGATTCGACGCCGGTACTGAATTCTGTGGTGCATGCCGAGAAGGTCACGAGTCTCGTAAATCATTTGTGGCACATTAAAGCAATCGCAAACGACGATTCTTACGCACTAGCAGCTTAAACCCTGCTTATCGCCAATCGACCCTGCCTGTGGGGAAGAGCGGCGAGCATCGCAACACAGGCTCGCAGCAAAGTCCGCCCCGGATGGCGCTGTTAAAACTCTTAGGGGCCCGGCCTTCACGTCCTGCCAATTGGGCTGTGAAGGCTTAAATTAATAAATATGGCTAAGCATGTAGATCTGCAGATGGATTGCTGACGGACGCGGGTTCGATTCCCGCCGGCTCCACCAAACAGCAAGTAGCAAATCAAAAGGGCCACCCCGATGGGGTGGCCCTTTTTTTGTGCCGCGCGGCGGCTGACTGACGCCTGACGCCAAGAATCAAACTTCCGCAGGAACGTAGCGCAGCGAAATAACGCACGGAGTGCGGCCCCGAAGGGTTGAGCGCAGCGAATAACTTGCCTGCAAGGGATAGTCCTCGCTGGTTAACCAGGGAAGACCCTTGACCCAATACCGGACGCACGGGGAAAGACTGATCCCGAAGCCCGCTCCATGCGGGAATTCGACGCACTCTGCCTGCCTGAAGTAAAAAAATATACACTGGGACAAATCAAAATTATCCGGACACAAACAAAAGCCAGCCAGGCTGCATTTGCCGCATTCCTGGACATCAGTGCATCCACGATTCGGCAGTAGGAACAGGGAGAAAAAGCACCTAACGGCGCGTCGATGAAGTTGCTTAGCATTGCCAAAAAGAAGGAGCTTCAGGCGCCTCGCTAATAAAAGGCACCTGAAAAGTAGGCACCCTCGATTGTGCGCACTTTCTTTATGCCTTCCCATCATCTTAATGATAGCAGGCACGGAGCAAGCCCCCTCCAAGCCTTATACGAACACTTAAGGCCCAGGGCCACTATTTATTGAGCTGCTTTCCTTACCTCTTTAATAAAATCTGCCATGGTGTATAACCAGCGTTTCTGGGCTTCAGAAAAGCTTCCATGGATCGCCGCCGGGATGACCAACTGCAGATTCTTCGCTATCATTTCATCGGTCTGAAACGAACTGATGCCAGCCTCTAGTGTGGCCAGGAATTTCCGGTCCAGCAGGTCACCTTCAGACAGAACCTGCCTCCAGCGGTCTTTACAGGTTGTTTTGGCCCCGAGAAGAAAGATCTTTTCCTTAGGGTATTCTGGGTCGTGGTAGGCGCCGAAATCAGGAAACAGAAAATCAGGCTTGGCCTTGTTTTCTGTTACGCGCACCCCACCCCCCTTCTCAAATGGAAGCCTGTTCTGCTGAAAAACAAATCCCAGATGATTCTCAAAGGCGTGACCAACCCGTGATTTTCGGCGGTTCTGAACACTCAGAGAGAATGCAATAAACTCATCTACATCGTCTCCTGCAGCACCGAAACCGGAGCGTAGCCTTTCAGACACCACATGCCGTTCGTACGCTCTGAAGAGCGCTTCCTCACGCTCCATCCAGCCAATCAGAGCATTGTCGGGATCTGCGATGCAATCAAAGTCAGCCACATCTCTAGCTACTGCTGAAAATTCTGCAGTTTTTGGAAACTTTTCAGGAAATCTCGCCAAGAGCATATCGAGGTCATTCTGAGCCTCACTCACGTCGAATGCTCTGACACCAAGGTCTTCCAGCAGCATCTTTATAGGAAGGATTAGGGTCTGTGACGGCATGGACGCAGAGGTGAAGCTCTGGTCGACGCCCGACAGACCGAAAAGATGACGCAGCTGAAATTCCACGGATGAGCTGGCAGGGGAAAAAAGAAGGAGAAGACTTCCGTCACGCTTCTTCGCTACCAGCAAGAAATCTGTCGGCTGGATCAAATCCGTGACAGGATTTGATTTATAGTAAAGGCGATACTCTGGTGGGCGTTTCGGGTTTCTCCAGCGTGCGTCGTACCAAGTCACCATATCCTGGCAGAGTTCGACATCTTCCTCATCTTTGATGTATGCCATTAGCGCAGGGAAGTGGTACCTGTCGGATTTTCCGGGTGCCCCGAGATAGCTTTTAAAACCCACGCTGGGCAACCCGCCGATCTCATGTTGATTTGATCGAGCTGGATCGGCATCTACAGCACTCAAGTACTTCGCTGCCGCCCCCTCAAAGATCTCATTTACTGAATCGAGCACTGCAATATCTCCACTCGGAAAATTCTGAAACCGAACACAGCTACAATCTGGCGCCTATAAACCGAATCAGGACGCTAATACCAACTTGGCACGATCCAAGCATTTGCTCATCAACTGGTCTACCTCCATTTCTTTCATCGCCTCGAAAACCTTGCCAGCGCCAACTTTATTCAATTCAGTCATGAATTTGCGCCAGTGCTCTTCACGAGCAAGAACCCACTCATCCCGGGAAAACGCCCGAAGTATACCGGCAGAAATTGCCGGTCGGATAAACAACCCCGGGCGTTCAACGGTGCTAAGTCGCATGTCAGTCGAGCGAAAAATAATGCTCAGCGCCTTCTCAGGATCGTCAGGCATTAGTCGCTTAGCAATCCAGTAGTTCCACCAGAGCCGCGAAACAGCATTATCATCCCTCCACCTCGTCCGGGTATCAGCAAAAAAGTGAGCACGAATCGCTTTAGCCAGAACCTCCCCTGTTTTTCCTTCAAGCCAGCGCTTCTGACAGAACCCAAGGCATTCAAGATGAGTTAGCCGGATCCAGATTCTGTTTTCCGTTGCCAGAGAAGGGGTTAAGCTACTGAGTGACCGCCATACCAGTATTGAGTTGTTAATTTCCGCCTCAGCAGTTCTGGCAGGGTCAAGCTCTCTCAGGGGACCGGGATCGTAGGTAAGGCTGGTTGCAATCTCCCAGTTACCCTGTTCTGCGAGATCCCGAAATCCTTCCGAGCAATATCGCTCGACATTTTCATCAATCGAATCGATTAGATGATCAGCAACCGCCTGACCAACATAAAGTACTTTCTTCAAGCTCATTAACTCAGCGCCTCCACCGCTTCATGCACCTTGCCGACCGGGCAGTCGAGCAACATCTGTGCTTTTCTGAGGAGATCTTTTCCGTCGAGTTCCACTCCTACCTGACGGCAACGGGATTCAATTGCACGGTACCACCTGAGGTGATCACTCTTCTCTCTGGAAGCGACATCAAGGACCTCCATAAGACATGGCAGGTATAATGAGGACAACAGTATCTGGCGCCCATGGCCGCTATTGCGAACTAGATTCAACGATTCGTATAGCGTTGGATGAACCTGAATAACAATGACCTGAGTATCCGTACCAACCCTGAATAATCCATTCTCAACACTGCGTGCCGATTCAAGACGAAAGACTGACTCCATCGGAACCAGCTTATCCAGGCCGGCATCAAATTCGAACTCGTCACTTACACCAGCAAGTGAGTATTTTCTGAGCGGAAAATCCTGCTTCCCGAACTCTTCATGAATTAACCCTGCGGGCATCGATAGCGTATCTACAGCAACATAGATGATAGCTCTGAGCTTAACCACGCCCCGTAGATTCCCTCCGCTGACGGACACCTTCCAGCTGCTGGGAGAGATCGGGAAAAACTCCGAATAGTAGGTATGCTCGCAGGTGACGTACAATCCGCATGCCATCTTTCCTTCTGCGAGCACACGATCTAAAAACCGCTCCCCGGGCCTGAGCTCGCCTCGAATCTCGACTTCACCGGTTTCAGTTACTTCCCGGACGGGCTCAACGTCCAAACTGAATGTTGCCGATGGATAGTCATCCGTAAAGCTGGCCAGCACCGGGTAAGGGAAGCGGGTATCAGCCTTGAGCTTCATTGTTATTCTCCTCTTTCAGGCTGAGCGAGATTTCAATTGGCCCTTCATATGGTTCAGCCAGTTCAACCAAAATCGCTATCCGATCACCTTCCTTCAGCTCAATCTCACATGCACCCTTGGTTACCGTATGCCCCGGCGCCGCGACAACCGGCAGCCGTTCTTCATCGGCAATACCAGCGGCGATGACATCCAGTCGTGCCGTACCCGATTTCTCCGGTGTAAAAAAAATCTTTCTGGACCGGGTGTCGCCACCTTTGACTGTATTACGTAATCCCTTAATCGGGACCTGTCCTCCTCGAGGCCCAGCTACTCCACCCTTTCCTTTACCGGTTCCTGGGCCGCTGGTTGACCCCCCGCTTCCCCCGGGTTTCTTTCCGCCACTTCCGCCTTCTGACCCTCCAGACGCTGATGCACCCGAGCTCTCCGGTTTCTTTCGCATTTCAACTTTTATCGATGTGGGATCTTTTTCGCTTGTGCCTGTATTCTGTATTCTGTCGGCTTTATCTTCCGGAGCCGCGAAAAAGTTATTGAGGTCATCCAGCTGAACTTCGTCATCCGGAGGGAGCGTGGTGTGGCTTTTTATCCTCTCCCGGATCCAAGCATTCATTTTGTTCACAGCTTCCCTCAGGGAGCGACTCAGTTCAGGATCTTCAATCCGTTCGGGAGAAAGCTCATCATGCCTCGGATTCTCCAGAGCCCTGATGTGCGAGGAAGCACTATCATCAATTGGCTCAACAACTGCAATGAAGTCTTTTTGGAGTGGAAACCGGGCAAGTTTCTCCTTGAAATGCCGGAAACGGGACGTGATGAACATTCCGTTCCGAATTAGACCAACCTGCTTTTCGAGCCGGTCCTCAATTAGAATTGATAGCCTTACTCTTCCCAGCCCCTGAATGGTCTCCTCATAGCGAGCGCTTTCCGGGCTAGTCAGGCAACGATAGAGGTTATAACTAAATTTTAGATCTTCATCAGAGCCACGGCTAGAAGCAACTTCACGGAGCGTTTCGTTTACAAACAGTGCTGGCAGGGTGTCCCGGTCAATAACAAGGCCATCCCCGACCTCAAAAACCACTTTGCTGTTGTGGACGGCCGTGAAAAAATTTCGCACCAGTGACTCAGCAATACGCCAGTCCCACCCGTCCTCTGACAAAAAACCTAGCGCTGTCACAGTGGTTCCCGGCTCAGTCCTCTGCAGCCATTCGGGCAACGCTGACATAATCGTGGCCGGCATATAGTTTTCAGCCTCGCCCCAATATCCTGTCGCGCTGTATTCCTGCCCCGGACCTTTATTGTGGGAAACAAGAATAGCTTTGGCCTGCGCCAGAAACTGACTGCTACCAGATGAGTCCGTATACACCGTTGAATAAAAGACGCTTCTCAGGGCTGAGACTGCGTAGGCCGCGTTTTTTCCGATACCGAAGGAGCCTCCGGACGTATCATCGCCTTTTTTGCTTACGCCTTTAGCTTTGATCAGCGCGTGATAGGGCGTACCAGGTTCGCATGGGCCGATAAGTCCCGTGGTTCCTTCATCAATCACGTGAAGCAGGTCTATGTCCGAGGCACGGACAATTCGTTTGGCCCGCTCAAAGAACTGAATTTCTTTATCATCCCCCCTGTCCTTTGCGCGGCTCAGACAGGCCTCAATCGTTGCCCTGAATCCGGCTATATCAGGAACAGACTCTGTCGATATGGTTTCTTTCCAGAAGCGGACGATTACTCGTTCAGCATTGCCATCCGGCCCGGAATGTCGTGCTGCATCGATACTGTTCTGGCCACATTCGCGGGCGAGGCCTGCGAAGGGGGCATCTCTAAACGTCTCAACACCTGCATCAGCAAGCCCTTCATCTTCCTCCGCCTCATTGCGCAAAAACCTCCACAGCAACCCCATATGCCGTCCCTTAATGCAAGCCAGTCAATTTAGGGACTTAATCTCGCATTAATAGCACAGTCCGTCCAGACGGAAAGTGCTTTTCTGAAACAAGGGCGAGCGATTTTAGCGAGACATCAAAACCTGAAGAGAAACAATTTAACACCCACCTCTATTCAATTTACTGTCAGAAGATCAGGCTCAGAAGCCCAATATTCATGCTCGACAATATAAGGTCTCATGATCCGAGCCACCTCCTGAAAAGCTAGCGTCACAACAGAGTTTCCAAACTGCTTATATGCTCGGGTATCAGACACAGGAATTCTGAATTCATCAGGAAACCCCATCAATCTGGCACATTCACGAGGGGTTAACCGACGCGGTCTCTTCCTTCCTCTTTGTACAAGAATTTCCGACCCATCCTTGTAATATCTGGCAGAAAGGGTACGAGCAACGCTATCAGGCCCGACAAGGCCAAACCCAAAACCATTCCCTTTAGCCTGATGTTTTGCCTTGTAATCTTTCAGATATTTCCAAAGCTTCGGGGTTAGAATGTACTTTTCGTTCACCTCACCCTTTCCGTGGTCAAAGAAACGGTCGCCATCCCATTCAAGATAGGGTTCAGAACCGTCTTCTCGGTGCAAAACCTCTCGCATCCTCTTCTCACCCTTACCTGCCATTTTCATGGCATCCCATGAAAATGGCATAGGCTCACGAAAACCAACAATAGCAATTCGTTCCCGGTGCTGGGGCACAAAATGCTGGCCATCAATCACTTTAACGTGAACCTGGTAGCCCAACTCTTTTTCCAAGGTATCTATTATTACCCTAAAAGTGTTTCCCTTATCGTGTGATTTTAAATTCTTCACATTCTCCAAAAGGAAAGCCTTTGGCCTTTTTTCTTTAATGATCCTGGCGACATCAAAAAACAATGTACCTTGGGCCTCGCACGCAAAACCGTGCGAACGGCCTAAAGCATTTTTCTTGGATACCCCAGCAATGGAAAAAGGCTGACAAGGAAACCCGGCAAGCAGAACGTCATGATCAGGGATATCAGCAGCATTCACCTCTGTAATATCGCCATTAAGCTGATGGCTATCACCAAAATTACCGAGGTAAGTACGCTGAGCATAGCTGTCCCACTCACTCGTGAAGACACACTGCCCTCCGGCAGACTCAAAGGCCATACGCAGGCCACCGATTCCGGCGAAGAGATCCACAAACTTGAAATCCCCTGCTACCGGCTCTCTATTAAAAGGCAGCATTAGCTGCGTCAGGCGATCAGCCACATAGGGTTTGGGCTCGTTTTCTCGGGTTAACCAACGCCCCAAGGTACTCCCGTTGATCTCCAGAGCTTGCGCTAAATCACGACGTGTATAGACCCGAAGGGCCTCTTCCAGCTGTTCATATACGGTTGCATTACCCAACTTCAAGCCCTCCGGCGGGAATTTTTTGTGCATTTTGCATGCTTTTTGACCCAGCATCAACGAGTCATAGTCATGGATACCTGAAAAGCATGTAGCATCGAAGCATCTTTAAGCATTGAGCAAGAGAGAGCTCTCAATGGCTGATATTGTGCCGCCCAAAACCCGATCAAGAATGATGTCCAACATCAAGGGGCAGAACACAAAGCCAGAGCTCATCATACGATCCGAGCTTCACAGGCGTGGCTTCCGCTACCGACTTCATGAAAAACGCCTGCCCGGCAAACCAGACCTGGTTTTCCCCAAATACAAGGCAATAATCCAGATCAATGGCTGCTTTTGGCATGGCCATGATTGCCATCTATTTAAATGGCCCAGCACCAGACAGGAGTTTTGGCAACAGAAGATTGAGCAAACTCGCAAGAGAGATGCGGCCAACCTTGTCGAATACCGAAAACTCGGATGGAAGACGCTCACCATCTGGGAATGCGCCCTCAAGGGCAAAAACAAGCTGGGTATCAAGGAAACAATAGAAACCGCTGTGCGCTGGCTGCAGTTTGATGAAAATGACGCCGAAATCAGACAGAGACCCGCTGGTCGGCCAAATTGATGGTTCTCGCAGGCGCACTCGATCATCCTTGATCAACTTGTAGCCAGGCATTCCCACACCGCCTGAAAACCGGCATCGTAAATGCTGTTCCCGTGTTGGTGCTCCATCCGGACAAGGATACTTTCGAGCTTGCGACAGGCGCCAGCAGTAAACATCGGCTCTCCGCTCTCGATGAACACAATGGTTGAGGGAGAATCATCGGGATGAAAAGCCATCCCTCTATTCGCCATCTCATGCCACCACTCAAAAAGCCCGGCTTTGCTTTCATCGTTCCAGTCAGGAATATCCTTTTCACTGATCATGGCGACCTCCTTCCCCTGAATACTGTACATAAAGCCAGTAAAAGTAAAGCCCTAATCCGCACCTTCAACCCTTTCTGACAAGCGCCTGTCAGCTTCTTTTTGACCCATCTTCGCCCGCCCCCTAAGCTGAACCAAAGCCCCACGAACGGATAACAACAATGAAGCTCACCACCCTAACCCCTCCCCTGGAATCCCTCCACGCTTCCTCCGACGAGATTCTTCTGGTCTCCCTGATCAGCAGCGACGGGATGCCGGTGGTGCACTTTGGTGAAGGGCTGGATTTTGATGAGCAGAGCGCGCTGTTCTTTGAGATGAAGAAGGCCTGCGACCGGGTACTGGAGGGCCTGAAACTGGGGGATAGCGAGGAGGTGTTTATCCGCTGCCGGGAGGGCTGCATCAGTATCTGGCCGGTGAAAGATATGGTGTTTGCCTGCCTGGCGAAGCCAACCATCAACTCCCAGCGCATGCAGATGCTGGTCTGGAAGACCGTTTCCCAGCTAAGCGGACTGGTTTAAGCCTCCTCCTGCGCATCTTCACGACCAGTTCTCATTTTTACCCCACACCAGTGAGCACGGGCCTTCCAGGCACCTGAATCATTTTCATAGCAACAAAAATCCTACACCGGGCTCATGGAGAGATACACGGCGTTTCCCTACCTTTCAAAACCAGACTTTCTGGAGGGATCTCAATGCCGCGTTCAACATTCAAAGCCGCTGTGCTGGCCACTATCCTGGGGGGCAGCGTTCTGTCCCCTGCCTGGGCCGACGACAACACCGAAAGCCCCGCAGCCGGGGACATCATCCAAAACCAGTATATTGTCACCCTGGTTCCGAACATCACCGAACAGCTGGGCCTTAACAGCCTGACCACAGCCATTCAAACCTTGCTGGCCGGCATTGGTGGCGGCGAGGTGCTCTATACCTATGACAACGCCTTGTTGGGCATGACCGTCAGGCTGACCAGCCTGCAGGCGTCTTTGCTTGGTATTCTGCCCGGCGTCATCTCTGTTGAGCCGGACCGCATCGTCACCACGGTGGCAGTGCAGAATAACGCCACCTGGGGGCTGGACCGCGTCGATCAACCGGCCCTGCCACTGGATAACAGCTTCCAATACCCCGACAACGGCGGCCGCGACGTAAACATCTACGTGGTGGATACCGGGGTGCGCACCACCCACCAGGAGTTTACCGGTCGTATAGTGCCCGGACGTAACTTTGTCGCCGACGGCGCGCTGGGTTTTCTGTTCGGCGGCAGCGTTGACCCTGACAATTACGAAGACTGTAACGGCCATGGCTCCCACGTAGCGGGCACCGCAGCGGGCAGCACCTATGGTGTGGCCAAACAGGCCAACGTAATCCCAGTACGGGTCCTTAACTGTAACGGCAGCGGTAGCACCTCTGCCGTTATCGCCGGTATCGACTGGGTCGCTGGTAATCACCAGAAACCCGCCGTCGCCAATATGTCGCTCGGGGGCTTCACTTCCACCGCTCTGGATACCGCCGTTTCCAACGCTGTGACAGCAGGCGTGACCATGGTAGTGGCTGCAGGTAATGACAACACCAACGCCTGTAACGGCTCCCCTAACCGGGTGCCCGAAGCGCTGACGGTCGGTGCGACTACTCGCCAGGACCAGCGCTCCTCTTTTTCCAACTACGGCGCCTGTGTGGACCTGTTTGCACCGGGCAGCGACATCACCTCGGCCTGGTATCAATCCGATACACAGACGTCCAGCATTGATGGCACCTCCATGGCGGCGCCACATGCTGCCGGCGCCGCCGCCCTGTATTTGGCCGCCAACCCCAGCGCTACACCTGACGCGGTTAACCTTGCGCTGGTAAACGACGCCGCAACAGGCGCCATCAGCAACCCGGGCAGCCAGTCGCCTAACCTGTTACTGCAGATCACGCAGCAAGACGGCTCCGGGATCGACCGCCTGCCGACCGCAGCCTTCACCGCTGATTGCCAAGGCACAGTCTGTGAGCTGGATGCCAGCGGCTCCAGTGATGATGTGGCCGTAGCGGCCTGGGACTGGACTCTGGGCGACGGCAATGTGGCCAGTGGCGAGCAGATCAGCCATGACTACGGGGTGGATGGCGAGTTCACCGTGACCCTGACCGTTACCGACACCGCCAACCAGACCGGCAGCACCGACCAGACCCTGAGCGTGGGAACAGACACCTCCCCGTGCCCGGACTGCACCCGCTATGAAGGCCAGCTGAACAACGGTGGCTCTGCGATCCTGCCGTCCAACGGTTTCAACTTTTCCGGCGGGCAGATTGACGCCTGGCTGTATAGCCCGGCGGGCGCCAGCTTCACCGTGACCCTGCAAGCACAAAGCTGCTTCCTGTTCTTCTGCGGCTGGAACAACGTAACCACCGCCAGCCCACAAGGTGGTGTAGCCGAGATCCATACCAATGTGAACAGCGGCTATTACCGCTGGCAGGTACAGGCCCAGAGCGGCTCCGGAGCCTATACGCTACTCACCAACCCGTAAGTTTTTCTGCCTACGGTTTTATGCCGGCGTTAACCTCCTGGTGCGCCGGCTTTTTTGTGTCTGATAAATAGACGCATCATGCTTCACGCCACAAGCAACAGGCCGAAAACCGTTGAGCGCGCAGCGTCTCTTGAAACAAAAAAACCACCGCGAACGGTGGCTTTTCGTTTCTACTGGTGAGCGCCAGCGGGTCAGGCGACAGCAGATTCCTTCTGCTCGCCTGTCTTGCTTTCACTTTCATACAAGGCATCCAGTCGATCGCCCTGGGTCATCAGGTATTCAAAAGCCGCCAGGGACGCCTTGGAGCCTTCCCCCATGCTGATGACAATCTGCTTGTACGGCACCGTGGTCACGTCACCGGCGGCGTAAATGCCTTCCTCTGAGGTCTGGCACTTCTCGTTGATTTCGATTTCACCAAACCGGCTACGCTCGACCACGCCGTCCAGAAAATCACTGTTGGGCACCAGGCCGATCTGAACAAACACACCGTGCAACGGCAGGGTATGCACTTGCTCTGTCTCGCGGTCCACGTACTCGATGGCATCCACCTTGCCATTGCTGGCAGTGATCTGTTTGGTCGCCACGTTTCTGTGAATGGTGACATTGGCTTTACTTTCCGCCTTGTCCACCAGCACCTTGTCGGCTTTCAACTCCGGCATGAACTCGAACACGTTCACGGATTTGACGATACCGGCCAAATCCAGCGCGGCTTCAATGCCGGAGTTACCGCCACCGATCACCGCCACATCCTTGCCCTTGAAGAAGGGGCCATCGCAGTGCGGGCAATAGGCCACACCATTACCGATGTTTTCCTTCTCCCCGGGCACACCCAGCTCACGCCATTTGGCACCGGTGGCCACGATCACGGTCTTGGTATCAATTTCTTCACCGGAAGACAACACCACCGTTTTGATATCACCCTTTTCCACACGGGCGACTTTCAGGTGCTCTTTCACCGTCACCTCGTAATCGTTCATGTGTGCCTGCAACGCACCGGACAATTCCGGGCCGGTGGTTTTCTTCACGGAGATCAGGTTTTCGATATCCATGGTGTCTTTCACCTGGCCACCGATACGGTCGGCGATCAGGGTCACTTTCAACCCCTTGCGGGCACTGTAGATGGCAGACGCCACACCGGCAGGACCACCACCAATCACGGTCACGTCCTGCAATGGCATTTTTTCGCCAGCGCCCGCCTGGGCAATGCTCGGGTCATGTTCGAGCAGCTTGTCGATCAACTCGGCGGCGGTCACCTTGCCGTTGGCGAACAGCTCACCATTCAGGTAGACGCTGGGCACCCCCTGAATGTCGCGCTCGTTGACCACGTCCTGAAACAGGCCGCCATCAATCATTTCCGCGCGAATGTTCGGGTTCAACAAGGCGAACTGGTTCAAGGCCTGGACCACGTCCGGGCAGTTGTGACAGCTCAGGCTGATAAACACTTCGAAATGCATGTCGCCTTTGGCATTGGCGACCATGCGCTGGAGGCTGTCGTCCAGCTTGATGTCTGTCCCGGATGCATGCAGAAACGCCAGCACCAGGGAATTGAATTCGTGGCCTGCGGGAATACCGGAGAAACGGATACCCGTGTCTTCTCCATCGGCTTCCAGCAGAAAACTGATCGGGCTACGCAAGGTGTCGCCCGTATCGCGTTCTTCGAACGCCAGGTTGTCACTGACACCAGCGATGTCGGAAAGAAAGCTGACCAGTTCATCGCGCTTGTCGTGGGTGCCTGCTTGCAGCACGAAAGTGACTTTCTTCTGCATGTTGGCGGCGTAGCCCTTGAGAGCCTGCAAAATTTCATTCGTGAGCATGAGTCTTCCCTTAACGTAAAAGCGTATTCAGTGACGTCAAAAATTCGGGGGGACAACAGCCCGGCGATCCCGCCGGACTGTTGTAACCTGAGGCAGATTTAGATCTTGCCGACCAGGTCCAGAGACGGGGCCAGAGTGGCTTCGCCTTCTTTCCATTTTGCCGGGCACACTTCGCCTGGATTGTTGCGAACGTACTGGGCGGCTTTCACCTTGCGCAGCAGATCGTCGGCATCACGGCCGATACCTTCGGCAGTGATTTCCATGGCCTGGATCACGCCATCCGGATCGATCAGGAAGGTAGCGCGGTCTGCCAGGCCCTGGCCTTCACGCATCACCTGGAAGTTGTTGGTGATGGTGCCGGTCTGGTCGCCAACCATGTAGTAGTTGATCTTGCCGATGGTGTCGGAGGTGTCGTGCCATGCCTTGTGGGTGAAGTGGGTATCGGTGGATACGGAGAACACTTCCACGCCCATGTTCTGCAGCTCTTCGTACTTGTCAGCCACGTCGCCCAGTTCGGTGGGGCAAACAAAAGTGAAGTCGGCGGGATAGAAGAAGAAGATCGCCCACTTGCCTTTTACGTCGGCATCAGAGATCTCTACAAATTCGCCCTGCTTAAATGCGGTGGCGTTGAACGGTTGGATCTCGCTATTAATCAGTGCCATGTTTCCAAGACTCCCTAGGTTATCGGTAAAACGATTGGGTTAACGTTTTCGTCGAAGGCAAGAATGGGGCTTTTTTGGCGATTGGTAAATTTGGATACTTTCATTGCAGTGATAGGCAATACCTAACGCGCCCCGCCGACCAGCCAGTAGCGCCTGGAATCAGGAACCCCACCGCTGCCGCCCTGTCCCATGTGAAGACACACAGAGCAGGAGGCCTTTATGGAACGCACAGGATGGCGCCAGCTGGCACTGACCGCGGGCTGGGTGATGATCGTGGCGGGCACTGCCGCCCCGGCGTATGGCAGTGATTACGACTACATTCGCGGGGATGACGTCTACGAGGAGGATTACCAGTACGGGGTGGATTACGACGGCCTTACCAGCGTGCCCCAGCCCGGCCTGAAAAAAGGCGGGACTGGCAGCGCGAAAAACGCGGAGGGCCGCCTGCAGAAGCGGGCGCTGGAGCTACAGGAAAACACCACGCAACCGTCCATGACCCGCGAACTGGACCGCTGGAAGCCGAGCAGCGACCTGACCACACCGGGCAAGAGTTCTCCCTGATCATGGCAGCGGCAGCCGCCCCGGCGTCACCGGCTGCGCGCCACAACCTCTGCGCCATCCGGGGAGCCAACACCACGGTGTTGCTGCTCAAATAGCGCGCTCAGTGGTTGTGGCCGGCCAATGGCATAGCCCTGGACAAAGTCCACCCCCGCCTCTTCCAGCACCCCGATCAGCGCGTGCTCTTCCACGTATTCGGCCACGGTTTTTACGCCCAGCCGGTGCGCCACCTCATTGATGGATTCCACAATGGTGCGGTCCACACTGGAGTGCAGCAGGTTGCGCACAAAGCTGCCGTCGATCTTGATGAAATCCACCGGGAAGTGTTTGAGGTAACTGAACGAGCTGAACCCACTGCCAAAATCGTCCAGTGCCACCTTGCAACCCTGCTCACGAATACGTCCAAGTAAATCACTGGCCGAGGACAGCTGATTCACCACCGTGGTTTCGGTGATTTCAAACGTGAGCCGCTCCGGTGACAACGAGGTCTTGCTCAGCAGGGACTCCAGAAACGGCATAAAGGTCGGATCATCCAGCGAGGTCGCCGACAGGTTAATGGCGATATTCAGCTGCGGCAGCGCGGCCAGTTCGTCGCTGAGCGTCACCAATAGCTGGGTGAGTACCCAGCGGTCGATGTGCGGCATCATCTGGTAGCGTTCTGCCGCGGGAATGAACGAGCCCGGGTTGAGGATATCGCCATTGCGGTCGCGCAGGCGCAGCAATACCTCGTAATGCGACGGCTCCGTGCTGGCATCAATGGGGCGAATCTCCTGGGCGTAGAGCAGGAAACGGTTTGATTCCAGGGATTCACGCAGCCCCGCCGCCATCTGCAATTCCAGATGACGACGGGACGCTTCGCTGTCGTCGGGGGTGTACACCGACACCCGATTGCGACCCCGATGCTTCGCTGCATAGCAGGCCACATCGGCCCTGCTCATGGCCTCTTCCACGGTGATCACGTTGGCGTCCAGCTGCACCAGCCCGGCGCTGGCGCCGATATCGTAAAGCGACTCCTTCCAGGCAAAGCGAATATCCCCCAGCGCACCGATTAACCGTTCGGCAATCTGGATCGCCCGCTGTGCCGGGCAATGGCGCAACAACAACCCGAATTCGTCACCGCCCAGCCGAGCCACCACATCCCCCTCGCGCACCTGCCGGCCGATCACCCGGGCGCATTCGCGCAGCAGGGCATCCCCCGCCACATGGCCGGCGGTATCGTTCACCACCTTGAAGCGATCCAGGTCGATAAAGCACAGCATGCTGTGCTCCGCCCCCGGCTCATCGAGGGATTCCTGCAAGGTATTCTCAAATTCCCGGCGATTGGTGAGGCCGGTCAGAGCATCGTGGGTGGCGTGGTAGCGCAGCTTCTTCTGCATGGCCCGCCGGGAGGTCACATCCCGAAACACCATCACCGCCCCGGTCACCTGACCATCCGCCGATTTAAGCGGCGCCGCGGAATCCTGAATTTCGTAGCGGCTGCCGTCGCGGCTTTGTAGCATGCTGCCTTCCCGCAGAAAACACACATCGCCCCCGCTCAGGGCCACGCTAATCGGGTTGGGGATCGGCATCGTGGCGTTGTCGTCACTGAGCATCAGAATATCGCCCACCGGCAACCCTTCCGCTTCCGCTTCGCGCCAGCCGGTAAGCGACTCGGCCACCGGGTTCATAAAGGTCACCCGGCCGATCTCATCCGTGGCCACCACGCCATCGGCAATGGAGGTGAGAGTAACGCGCAGGCGCTCTTTCTCATGGGCCAGGGACTGCTGCATGCCCTTTTCTGCCGTCACATCCCAGTTGGTGCCCACCACCAGCGTTTCCGCGCCGTCAGAGCGCACCACGGTTTCTGCCCGCACGCGGATATGCCGGATTTCGCCACCAGGCCGCAGAGTCCGAAATTCCGTGTCCAGATCTTCCTCACCCGCGATAACGCGCTGGAAGGCCGCGTTGATATCGGTGTAATCGTCCGGATGCACCTGGTCACGCCAGATCTGCAAGGTCCCATCGCCAGGCGCCCCGGGCTGCACGCCGTAGAGCTCGTACATGCGTTCATCCCAGAACAGCACGTCACTCTGAGGGCTGTACTGCCAGATACCCACCCCGCCCACTTCCAGGGCCATTTGCAGCCGGTGGCGGCTCTCCTGCAGCGCCTGCTCAGACATTTTGGCGGCATGAATATTCTCCACCTGGGCAATCAGATAGCTGACCTGCCCCTCGACACGCACCGCCGATACCGACAGACGCACCCAGAGGTCGTCGCCACGGCGGGTAATAAAACGTTGCTCCAGCGAATAGCCGGTAATGTCGCCGGACAACAGGTCCGCCAGCATCCCCCGACTTTTGAGCAGGTCATCCGGGTGGGAAATATCCTGAAAGGAGGTGCTCAGCAATCCCGCTTCGTCATAACCCGCCAGATCACACAGAGCGTGATTCACCGCCTGCCATTCTCCCCGGGGGCTCAGCAACGCCATGCCAATGGAGGAATGCTTCATCGCCAGCCGAAAGCGGATTTCACTGTCTTTTACCTGGGCCAGCTCCGCCCGATTACGCCGCAACACACACCGTAAAAACAGCGCCGCCAACAGCACTACCGTGACGGTGACAGCCCCAATCAGCACACCCTGCATGGCATTCGTCCATTATTGTGATTGTTATCCTGCGTTTTCCCGCCCCTCTGTTCACTTTTTGGACGCCTCACGCCTCCCTGGCCAGCTTCACCTGACAAAGCCGGAACTTTCACCGACAATTGGGGCCTGTTACAGGGATTCCCGGTTGCCACCGCATCCGGGTGTCCCAGAAGCTCCAGGGAGAAGCAAAGCTGGCCCCGGTCAGCGCCGATCATGACGTTCCGACGACGCCTGTTACAGTGTCTGGCCCTGCTGTTTGTGGCCGCGACCCTGGCCCAGCTCTGGTATCTGGGCCAGGTGTTACGCCTGCAGCACCACAACCCGGACAACAGCGCTTATATGCACCGCGCCCAGGAGCAGGGCAACGTGCAGCAGTACTGGCGCGATTATGATCAGATCAGCGATTACCTGAAGCGGGCCGTATTGATATCCGAAGACGCCCATTTCACCCAGCACACCGGCTTCGACTGGGAAGGCATCCGCTATGCCCTGAAGCGCAATATGGAAGCGGGCAAGCCGGTGGCCGGCGGCTCCACCATTACCCAGCAACTGGCCAAAAACCTGTACCTGTCCGGCGAGCGCACCTATACCCGCAAAGCGCAGGAAGCAGTGATCGCCCTGATGCTGGAAATCGGCCTGAGCAAACGTCGCATCCTGGAGCTCTACCTGAATGTGGCCCAGTGGGGGCACCAGATTTATGGCGCCGAAGCCGCCGCCCGGCATTACTTTCAGGTCAGCGCAGCGCAGCTCTCGCCCCTGCAGGCAGCGCAGCTGGCCGCCATGCTGCCCCGCCCCAATCTTTACGATTTCAAAGGCCCCACCGACTACGTACAACAACGGGCTCAATGGATTCAGGCGCAAATGGCGCTGGTACGCATTCCCGACCCGGGAACCGTCACCCTGCCCCCGCCGCCTGACCCTGCGCCCCCCGAAGGAAACACGCAATGAAGCAGTATGCCGTCCCCTTTGCCGCCCTGTGTTTTAGCGGCCTTGCCCTGCTGGGCTGTAGCGACAACAACAGTGACACCAAGCCCCAACCCGCCCCTGCCGGCAGCGACAGCACCGATGGCATTGCCGGCGTCTGGCAGAATGACCAGCACGTGCTGGTGCTAGAGAGCAATGGCGACCTGTACCTGCCCACAGACAACAGCCTGCAGGGGCTACGCTGGGAACAGCAGGACGACACCCTCACGTTCGACTACCTGGATAACCGCGAACAACGGGTTACCCAGGCCAGCGCCACCGGCCTGCAACAGGATGACACCCTCACCCTGACCCGCGCGCCAGCAGCCCCGCAGAGCAGCGACACGACAGAGACCGCCGACCCCGAAGCGCCCGCGCCCGCGCCAGACGCTGAAGCCGAAACCGAAACCGAAACCGAAACCGCCAACGATGAAGCCGCTCCGTCACTGTTCAATGGCGACTACCAGCGCGCCAACCAGGCCGTGGGCCATATCAGCGGCACCGTTACGCGCCCGGAAGACAGCGAGCTGCCCGACAATGCGGTACTCACCGTCGCCCTGCTAAACAGCCAGATCGACCCCGATGCCGCAGGAGCACAACCCGTTGCCAAACGGCTGATCCGTCTGGATAAAGACAGCCCCACTCTGCCCTTCCGGTTGTACTACCTCCCCGACGACCTGAAGGCAGACCACGACTACCAGATCATCAGCCAGATTCTTGCTGATGGCGGGCTCTTCTACCAATCCGACGCGGTCACTCTGGAACGCAACCCGCAGGGCTTTGCCGATGTCACCCTGCCGCTCACCGCAGTGATGACCGACAGCGAAACCCTGCGCGGCGCAATCACCCGCGGCAAACCCGGCCAGGACCGTGACACCTTCACCCTGTGCAACAGCGACCGGCGCCTGCTGATTCGCGGGCCACAAAGCGACGACCTGCTGTCGGCCTACGACAAGGGCATTCGCTACCCGCAACAGCCCCGCGTGGCCACCGTCAGCGGCCTGGTACGCAAGGTGCCCGGCAGCCAAGAAGGCAGCACCGAAGCCGCTCTTATCGTGGAGAGCTTCAACCTGGAACCAGGCATGGAAAACTGCCAACTGCCCACCGCCGAACTGACCCACACCCGCTGGCAGCTGACCCACCTGGGCCCGGACCGCATTATTCTGGGTAGCGCGGCACAGGTGCCGTTCCTCACCTTCAACGATGACGGCAAGGTCAAAGGCCACGGCAGCTGCAACAGCCTGAACGGCGGCTACCAACGCGACGACCAGCAGCTGGCGCTGTCTGATCTGGCCAGCACCCGCAAAGCCTGCCCGACCAGCACCATCGAAGGCCGCTACCTTGACGCACTCAAGGCCAGTGACCACTTCCGTATCGACGGCGAGCTGCTTACCCTGTTTGATAAAGATGACGAGGCGGTGGCCAGTTTCCAGGCCATCTACCTGTAGCGCGACACGGGTTGAACAAACCGCAAAAAAGGGAAATCGCCATGCGTGTTCATTACCTGTCCCATGTTCCCTTCGAACAACTGGGCGCCATGGAAAGCTGGTTTCAGGAACGGGACATCAGCATCGGCCACTCGCTGCTGTTCGCCGGTGACGCGCTGCCCACCCCGGCAGATTTTGATGTGCTGGTGGTCATGGGCGGCCCCATGGGCGCCGATGACGACGACCGCTTTCCCTGGATGAGCGCGGAAAAGGTACTGATCCGCGAGAGCATCGCGGCGGGAAAGAAGGTACTCGGCATCTGCCTGGGCGCACAACTGATCGCCCGGGTGCTGGGCGCCCCGGTTACCGCCAACCCGGAAAAGGAAATCGGCTGGTTCCCGGTGTACCCCTCGCCCGCCGGCAAGAACGACAGCATCGGCAAGCTGTTTGCCAACGCTCCCGCCGTGCTGCACTGGCATGGCGACAGCTTTGCCGTTCCCGATGGCGCCGTGCATTTACTGGAAAGCGAAGGCTGCCGCCATCAGGCGTTCCGCTACGGGGATAACGTGCTGGCCCTGCAATTTCATCTGGAACTGGAAAAAGGGAATGCCGAGGCCCTGTGCGACGCCTGCCCGGAGGACCTGACACCGGGCCGCTGGGTGGAAGACCGCCAAGCGCTGCTTGGCGACCCGCAGCGCTTTACCGCATCGAAAGCCTTGTTAGGGCGCGTCCTGAATGTCTTCCTGGGCTAGCGTCTCGCCCGCTTAATGTCGGATTACGGCCTTCGGCCTAATTCGACCTACTTGAAAGGCTAGATTTTGTAGGTCAGATTAGCCAGAAAGGCGTAATCCGACATATGCGATCCCACCAAAGCGAAGAAGCCGCACCCCAGACAGGGCGCGGCTTCTTCGCTTTCCAATCAACCCACGCGGCAGCTTGCTAACTATTTGCCACTAACTGCTCATTAGCTTGTTGCACCCGGCCCACCGCAGACAGAATCGCCTGCAAGGCCGCCGCCGTGGTATCCGCCGCCGTGGCCACGGCGCTTTGTGTGGAGTCACCCACCTGCACGCGCACACAGGCCATGGCGTTGGCTTCGGTGTTATCGCCCAATGAATATTCATCGAACGACACCACTTTCACCTCGCCACCGATACGCCGGTTAAGTGCATCCACCAGGGCCGACATGGCGCCGTCCCCTCGACCAGACAACAACGTCACCGGCTGGCTTTCATCGCCGATGCTGATCTGTGCCTGCACCTGCTCATTACTGCGGTTCAAGTCGTAGGAGCGCAACACCCAACCCATGGGCACGTTCAGATAGTCGCTGTTGAAACGACGATGCACCCGTTCGCTGGTGATCTCGCCACCGTCTTCTTCAGCATCACCCTGCACGACACCGGCCAGCTCCTGCTGCAACCAGCGCGGCAAGTCGATACCGAAATCCCGCTCCAGCACGTGGGCGACCCCGCCCTTGCCGGACTGGGAGTTGATGCGTACCACTTCCTCGTAACGCCGTCCCACATCGGCCGGATCAATGGGCAGATAGGCTGCGGTCCAGATATCCCCTTCCTGATAACGAGCCAGGCATTTACGAATGGCATCCTGGTGGCTACCTGAAAAGGCGCTGAATACCAGATCACCCGCATAGGGATGACGCGGATGGGTCTGGATATCGGTGATCTCTTCCACCAGCGCCACAATCTCTTTCATGCGCGAGAAATCGATTTCCGGATCAATGCCCTGGCTGTACAGGTTCATGCCCGCCGTCACCAGGTCCATGTTGCCGGTGCGCTCGCCGTTACCCAGCAAGGTGCCCTCGACACGATCCGCCCCTGCCATCACCGCCATTTCCGCGGCGGCCACACCGCAACCGCGGTCGTCGTGGGTGTGGACACTGATAATCACGTCATCGCGGTACTGAATATTGTCGTTAACCAGCTCTACCTGATCTGCAAAGACGTTCGGGGTGCTGACTTCCACCGTGGCCGGCAAGTTAATGATCACCCGCTGCCCCTGATCCGGACGCCACACGGCGTTCACCGCATCAATGACTTCGATGGCGAAATCCGTCTCCGTGGCACTGAAGGTTTCCGGGGAATACTGGAAGCTCCAGTGGGTCTCAGGCTGTTTGGCCGCACAATCGCGTACCCACTCAGCCGCGCGTACCGCAATGGCCTTGCAGCCGGCCTTGTCCACGTTGAACACCTGCTCGCGGAACGTGGGCGAGGTGGCGTTGTAGATATGCACCACTGCATTTTTGGCGCCTTTCAGGGACTCAAACGTCCGCGCGATCAATTCTTCCCGAGCCTGGGTGAGCACTTGAATATGCACATCGTCGGGCACCAGATCTTCCTCGACCAAGGCCCGGCAAAAATCAAAATCGATCTGGCTGGCCGACGGAAAACCCACTTCGATTTCCTTGAAGCCCAATTCCACCAGCATCTGGAAAAAACGGCGCTTCTGCGCCACGGACATGGGCTTGATCAGCGCCTGGTTACCGTCACGCAGGTCCACCGCCGCCCACAGGGGCGCTTTCTCGATTCGCTGGTTCGGCCAGCGACGGTCGGGCTTGTCGATAACAGGAAAAGGCTGGTACTTGGTGTGATCAAAGCTCATCTCGAATCCTCAAAGTAAAAAGGGGCAGACACTGCCCCCAGAATTACTAACCGGCTCTCCCAGGGATACTGCTTGATGCGGCTAACAATGATGTCGTGATCTTGGATCTCGATCAGGGCACCGGTCGGTGCAGGTAGCAACAGAGAGAGGCATTCGGCTTGTGGCCGTCTGCGTCACCGCCCTACGAGAGATACTTTACGGCTCTGCGCCGGCAATGTGCTTGCTTTTTTCACCAATATTCGGCCTTATTAGCAATAATATTGCTCAATTTTAGACTTTAACGATATCAAAACCGTATGAGCACCTCAGAACTGGCAAAACTGGACCGTACCGACCTGCGCATTCTGGAAGCCCTGCAGGGCAATGGCGGCCTCACCAACCAACAACTGGCCGAGACCGTGGGCCTGTCCCCCTCCCCCTGTTCACGCCGGGTACAGAAGCTGGAGACCGCCGGCATCATCGTGAAACGGGAAACGGTGCTGGATGCCCGCAAGCTGGGGCTGGATCTGACGGTAATGATCCAGATCAGCATGGACCGCCACACACCGGAACGTTTTGCCAATTTCGAAGAACAGGTGGCCAGCTACCCGGAGGTGCAGCTGTGCTATCTGGTCACCGGGCAGGAAGCCGATTATCTGCTGAAAGTGGTGGTGCCCGATATCGACGGCTACCAGCACTTCCTGCTTAACAAGGTCACCCGGATCGAGGGCGTGAGCGGCGTGCATTCCAGCTTTGTAATGCGCCGGGTAGTGGATACGGCGGCGCTGCCGTTGAATTATGTTGATGCGTGAGGATCAGTTGAAAGTTCAAAGTTTAAACGCGATTCAGGCTGCCTGATATTTGTAATGTCGTGCCCGCGCTCCCCGGCAATAGCGCGGGCACAGACTCAAAGGCAGCAACCCCCTCGCGCGCGCTTCAACTTTGAACTTTGAACTTTCAACTCAACCCACCAAGCCTACAGGTCCCCCACCCTGAGCTGATATGCTGGCTCCATCGACCGCGTTGAATTGCGAGACCATGAAAAAACTGCTGATCGTTGCCCACGCTCCGTCACCGAATACGCAAAAACTCCGCGAGGCCGCCGCCCGTGGCGCCGGGCATGAGGATATCGAAAACGTCTCGGTCACGGTAAAGGCACCGCTGGATGCAGGCCCGGAAGACGTGATGGCCTGTGATGCCATTCTGCTCGGCACCACCGAAAACCTGGGCTATATGAGCGGCGCACTGAAAGACTTCTTTGACCGCACTTATTACGCCGTACTGGAAGAAAAACAGGGCCTGCCCTGCGCCCTGTACATTCGTGCCGGCCATGACGGCACCGGTACCCGCCGGGCAGTGGAAACCATTGTCACCGGCCTGCGCTGGAACTGGGTACAGGACCCACAGGTGTTAAAAGGGGAATGGCAGGACGACTTCGAGGCCGAAGTGGAGGAACTGGGGATGTATCTGGCGGCGGGACTGGATGCGGGAATTCTTTAGCTGCGAGTTACTAGCTTCGAGTCGCGAAAAGCTAAAACCTGTTTCAGACGCTCCTGATTGCAGCTTTTGATCTTCGCGACTCGTCACTCGAAACTCGTTACTGCTTTTAGCCCTTGCTCTTACTCACCATGGCCGCAATCACCGCCTTGGCTTCGTCGCCCTGAAGCATTTCGCCGAACAACGCCAGATCTTCTTTCACTACCTGGTGCAGCGGCTTGTTGATGGACTCACGCATCAGTCGCTTGCTCGCCTGCAAGGCACGAGGCGGCTTCTTCGCCAGCGTCGCCGCCATGTTGCGTGCTGTCGCGTCCAGCTCATCCCCCTTCACCACCTTGGCGACCAGCCCGATTTCCAGCGCTTCTGCGGCCAACATGGGCTCACCGAGCAGCAGCATGCGTGCCGCGCGCTGATAGCCGATCCAGGCCGGCAGCAGCTTGGCGGAACCGGCTTCCGGTACGGCGCCCAGATCCACAAACGGCGTGATCAGCTTGGTATCCTCGGATGCGACCACCAGGTCCATGTGCAACAACATGGTGGTGCCCACGCCAACCGCGTTGCCCTGCACGGCCGCAACGACAACCTTGGGGAAATCGTGGATGGCCTGAATGAAATGGGCAGCCTCCCCCGCTTCACCGGGCTTGGCATTCAGGAAATCCACCAGGTCGTTACCGGCACTGAAGGACTTGCCCTCCCCTCTGAACAGCACCACGTGAATATCATCACTCTGCTCTGCAGTTGCCAGCAGCTTGACCAAATCCCGGTACATAGCGCTGGTCAGCGCATTCAATTTGTCCGGACGGTTCAGGGTAATTTCCATCACTGATTCGGTGTTGTTCACCAGAACCAGATCACTTTCCAGTGTCGGCATCGTCACGACAGCTCTCCCAATCGTATTTATAGTCGGGCAAGGCTAGCGGGCGCACCCCCGCCTGCCAAGGGCGAATAACGACAAAGACGCTTGACCGGCCGGTCAAAGGCGATTAAAAAAGCGAACCTTGATCGGAAACCCTACCGTGAAACTGATTACCTTCGATCCTTTCCGCACCCTCGGCCTCCCCGGTGTGCGTTATATCAAGCCCGAACACATGCACCAGCACCGCGACGAACTCACGGCGGCGGACTGGCTGCTGTTCCCCGGCTACTGGCAGATCAACAGCCTGCACTATGTGCTCAAGCGGCCCATTTTCCCCAGCCTGTGCAGCTACCACCTGGGTCACGACAAGGTAGAAATGACTCGCGCCCTGCAAACCGCCTGCCCGGACCATGTGCCTGACACCCTGATCACCGCCTCGGACAAATATGGTATCGCCCAGATTCAGGACCAATGGCGCTTTCCGTTTGTGGCCAAGTCCGTGCGCTCAAGCCAGGGCATGGGGGTTTACCTGATCGAAAACCGGCAACAGCTGCAGGACTATGCCGCACAGGAATCGGTGCTCTATGTGCAGAAACTGCTGCCCATCGTGCGCGACCTGCGCATCGTGGTGGTAGGCCACAACGTGGTAGCCAGTTACTGGCGGGAAGGCTCCGGCTTTCTTAACAACGTGAGCCAGGGCGGCCGGGTACGCACGGATCTGCCGGTTCCCGACAGCGCGGTGTCACTGGTGGAAGGGTTGGCGCGGTATCTGGATATCAATCACGCCGGGTTTGATGTGGCCATGGTGGATGGCCACCCCTACATTCTGGAATTCAACCGACTGTTCGGGAACACCGGCATTCCCGAACTGAACCGCAACGTGCAACGGGCCATGCACGACTATTTGCTGGGCGCGACCTTGCCCCCGTCATCCGACAGCAAAGTCTCCGCCTGAGTCCGTAGCAACGCCTGGTAGCGATGGGCCAGCTGCTCCACCGGCTGCAAACGCACCCGGTGATCGCCGGCACACACTACCTGCGCCTTCTCCGGTTGATAGAGCGCTTTCACATCCAGTTCGGCCAGGGTCAGCTGGGTATCCGGCACATTGAGTCGACCTGGCACCCCGGCCACACACAGGGCCCAGGCTTCGTCCTGATCCGCGTCCGCGGTGACCAGCGCCTTGAACTCCAGTGAAACCTTACCGGCCTGCTTGCGCTGTGGCGCCAGCAAACGCACCACCCGTAGGAACAGCAGCCCCGCGCACAGGGCGGAGAACGCGGCGCGCGATGCCGGGCCCTGATAGAAATACAGCCCCGCCTGCTCGCCAATCGCCGGCCCCGGGTGACCATCATAAAGGGCCGCCACCTGCTCCAGCAGCTGCTGATACTCTGCCAGCACCTCCTGCAGCGCATCATCCGTATAGCGCTGACGAATATGGTCGAAATTGACAATACTGAGACGCAACTGAGCCTGCAGCTGCGCCCCATCCGGCACGGGCAACCGGGCGATGGGAGGAAACGGTGCGTCGTTCTGTGGTGGCACCGGCGGCGCCGCAGATGCAGGTGTATCCTGCTCCACCAGAACCTGTGGCGGTTGCAGGCGCTGCTGAATCAGCGCCGCTGCCACCCGCAACAACAACAGGCACAGCACCGCCAGCACAAACCCCGCTTCAATCTGTTTACGTGGCGACAAGGCATTATCGCCCAGCAAAGTCAGGGTACCCGCCAACTCCCCATCCGGCAGTGCCGCTGGCACGGTCACACGCAAGGGCGACGTCTTCTCCCCCGCTGCCCCGATCTGCTCCCCGGCCGTATCGTCGAAGCGAATCCCCACCACCGGTTTCAGCTGCACGGTTTCCCGGCCAATCAGATTGATGCTGATGGAATCCTCGCTGGCCAAGGCTTCCGCCACACGACGAGCCGTCTGCTGCGCCAGCGCCTGTAGCTGCACTTTGCGCTCCTGTTCCAGGCCGGCGGAAAAGTGCTCAAGGAAATAGACACCGACCACCAACATGGCCAGCAGCATGAGTATCAGCTCGCGCAGCAAGCTCCGTTGCTGCCGGATCCATGGCCGCCATTGTTCCCACAGGGACATAACTTTGCTTTCCGTATTCTTGACCATTGAGACTGCGGCGCAGTATACCGTGCCCGGCCGGGCAGAACTTGACCCAATTGGCGTAGTCGCCTGTCGTTGGGGAACCTCGCCAGGCACAAGAACCTGCCTCTCAAGCCGCCATTTCTGCTACTCTTACGCCGTTTCGGGGCAAAGATGGCGCCGACAATCTAACGCTTTTTTACCTTCTGGCACTTTTTATCTTCTGCAACTGGGAGCCCACGCGTGCGCGAGATCATCCTGATCCAGGTATCTGGTAATGACCGGCCCGGCCTGACCGCCGCCTTCACGGGAATTCTTGCCCGTTATCGGCTCAATGTTCTGGATATCGGCCAGGCCGTTATTCACGACACCCTGTCACTGGGCATACTGGTAGAAACGCCGCCGGATGCGGAATCTTCGTCGGTTCTCAAGGATCTGCTGTTCGAAGCCCACAAGCTGAACATCAATGTGCGCTTCCGGCCCATCGATGAAGACCGCTACGAAGAGTGGGTGGCCGGCCAGGGCAAGGACCGCCATATCATCACCCTGCTGGCGCGCAAGATCACCGCCGAACAGTTAGCCGATGTGACCACCACCGTGGCCAACAACGGGCTCAATATCGACAGTATTGCCCGGCTGTCCGGGCGCGTGCACCTGGAAGGCGAAGCGCTCAATCAGGACAGCCGCGCCTGCATCGAGATTTCCGTGCGGGGCGAGCCGGACGATGGCGAGGCCATGCGTGCCGCCTTCCTGAGCATTGCCAACGAACGCAACCTGGACATTGCCTTCCAGCGCGACAGCGCCTACCGCCGCAACCGCCGCCTGGTAGTCTTCGATATGGATTCCACCCTGATCCGCTCTGAAGTCATCGACGAGCTGGCCACGGAAGCCGGTGTCGGCGAACAGGTGGCTGACATTACCGAGCAGGCCATGCGCGGGGAACTGGATTTCAATGAAAGCTTCCGCGCCCGTGTGGCCCTGCTGAAAGGGCTCGATGAAGGCGCACTGGAACGGGTGCGCGAGCGTATCCAGCTCACCGAAGGCGCCGAACGGCTGGTCTCCACCCTGCGTGCCCTGGGCTACCGCACCGCCATTCTTTCCGGGGGCTTCACCTGGTTCGGGCAATGGTTACAGCAACTGCTGGGCATTGATTATGTCCATGCCAACGAACTGGAAATCGAGAATGGCCAGGTCACCGGCCGGGTTGTCGGCCAGATCGTCAACGGCCAGCGCAAGGCCGACTTGCTGAAAGACATTGCGACCCAGGAAGGCATCAGCCTGGAACAGGTAATCGCCGTAGGAGACGGCGCCAACGACCTGCCCATGCTCGGCGAAGCCGGCCTTGGGATTGCCTTTCGCGCCAAACCACTGGTCAAACAGAACGCCGAACAAGCCATCTCCACTCTGGGGCTGGACGGCATTCTTTATCTCATCGGCGTGCGGGACAAGGATCAGGCGGAGCTTTTGAAGAGCAGCTGACAGCTGCACGATCAACGCGGCCATAACCTTAAAACGCAAGAGGCCGCGCCCATCCACAGGGCGCGGCCTCTTGCGTTTCAAAACACTCCGAATCTGAAACGCGACGCTGTCAACTGTCCACTATCAACTGCGAACTAACAAACTACGCTGCATCGGGAATTTCCAGCTTGTCCATCGGTGCCTGCAGGTAGTACCCCTGCAGATAATCCACGCCTCCCAGTGTCCATAGCGCCTGCATCTGTGCCGCAGATTCCACAAAGCCCACCACCGTTTTGCGGTTGCCTTCTTTCACCTGCTTGATGATCGACGTGAGGCGTTCCCGGCCTTCGGCCTTGGACAGTTCCTGGGTGAAGGAGCCTTCGAACTTCACCATGGTGGCCGGGATATGCTGGAACAACTTGAACGGATCCAGCCCACCGCCGAAACGGCTGATGGAAATGCCACAACCCAGCGCTTTTACCTTCTCGGCAAAGGCACCAGCCTGCTTCAGGTAGGTGGCGGCATCACCTTCACTGAACTGGAAGGTGACCCGTGATCCGTCCATCTTGGCAGCACGCATGGCCTTGCCCAGCCAGTCGGCCAGGGACGCATCCGCCAGGGACGCGCCGTTGAGATTCAGCACCAGGCTGACCGGCTCACTGAAAGCTGCTGCCGCACGCATGGCATTGAGGACCACCCAGCGGTCAATCTTGCCCACCAGACCCTGGTCCGCCGCCACCGACATGAATTCTTTTGCCTCCATGGCCTCCCCTTGTTTCTGGGGCAGGTTCACGAACACTTCAAAGGCATGCTCCGCTTCGTCTTCCAGGCTCATCAACGGCTGATACCGCAAGCTGAACGCACCCTGTTCCAGCGCCTGGCGAACCTGCATGGCCACCGCTTCAGACGACCCGGCGGCCACATCATCCATGGGATCATGCACTTTCACCGCATTGCCCTTGCCGGCATTTTCCCGCTGGGCCTGGTTGCAACATTTCAACGCGGTGGTGAGGGTTTCCTGGCTGCTACGGGCATCTTCGCGCACAAACGACACCCCCACACTGGCGGTGACATGCACGGTCTTGGCGGCCACTTCCGGCATCAGGGTTTCAATGCCGGCCCGCAGGGTTTCTGCCAGTTCGGCCGCCTCATCCATATCGGCTACCGGCTGCAGAACGGCAAAATCCTCGCCATCCACCCTGGCCAGATGGGCCTCTCCCACCTCGGCACGCAGCCATTCGGCCACGCTTTTCAGAATGTCATCCGCGCCATCAAGCCCCAGGCCGGACTGATGATGCTCAAAGTCATCCAGACGCAGATACAGCACGGTGGACAGGCGCCCCTCATTGGCGGCCTGGGCCACACTTTCGTCCACACGGTCCATGAACCAGCTGCGACTGAATAGCCCTGTCACCTGATCTTTCTGGCTCATCTCCTGAAGCCGCTCGGCCATTTCGCTTTCATCCACGCCGGCAGCGCGGATCACGATCTGGGTGCAGGCTTCGCCATCGTAGGTGCTGGCCGAAAAGGTGAAGGTGGCATCGAACTCGCCACCCTCGGTGTTCACGCCCTTGCATTCCAGTTCGTGGGTCTGGCTTTCATCCTGGGCACGGCTGCGCAACAACTGCTTCAGCTTGGCATGATCCGAGGCCGACACCATATCCATGATCGGCACCCCGGCCAGGTCGTCGGCGCTTTCGTAGCCGAACATTTCCACGTAGTTGTCATTGGCGTGGATGTGCATGCCATCCAGCACATAGGCAATCGCGTCACGGCTCTGGTCCATCAGCAGAGAGAGGCGCTTCTCTGCATCATGGCGGACGATTTCGGAGTGCTGCAGCTCCTTGCGCAAGCGCAGAAATTCGATGACCCGGTCCACCATCAGGGAGAGCAGGTCGCGGTCATCGTTGGGCACGACGCCCCGGGCGCCCAGCGACATGCCGGCCTTGATGGTATCGGGGGTGAAATTGTCTTCGAGAAGAATCACCGGGATCGCCTTGCCGAGGCGATTGAGGTGCGACATGACGCTTTCAAAGCTGCTGTCGCCGAATGTCGGGCGACACAACATCAGCTCCCAGGCGCCACCTTTCAATGCCCGCAACAGATCATCCTCACCCAGCGCCAGCTGCGCACGGGTCGCACGACCGGCATTGCGCAGGGCGTTCATCAGCTGCTCGGCCTCATCCTGGGAATCATGGGCGATCAGAAGACGTAAATTATCGAGGGCGTAACTCATGGGGCGAAGACTCATGCACTTTTCTTACGGCCCACCATTGTGCCTGACTACCCTGTCTTGGCAACCATCAAAGGCAACGCGGCGAAAACACCGGCCTGCAGCCAATACACGGCTGGCAGACGCCTAATGATAAGTTACGGCAAAATGGAGACACATACGTTTTGCGGCATCCTCGCCGCAACGGTACTTATTGTTATTTTAACAGGCCGTCCAGCAACAGCCTGTGAACGACAAATCGCAAATGACATTTTTCCGACGCGTCATCAACCGTTACAGGCTGGACCAGATCGAATCCAGCGCATCATCGTCCCCGTCTTCCGGGGGTTTGGTCGGTGCCGGCGTGGCCATATCCCGAAACGGATACTGGCTGAACCCGGACGCCCCCTGGGTGCGGCGCAACAATTGCACCCGGCGCGGCTCGCCAGCTTCCACCAGCTCCACCTTCACCCCTTCATTGAAGCCCACTGTGGGCAACAACAGGGTGGCCGGCTGTCCCACCGCGGCCAGCTCGGGCAACACCACGCCGCGCATGAAATCACTGTCCACCCCTTGCTTGCGCAGGGCCCGTGCAGCCACCGGGCGCCCACCCGGCGCCAGCAACTCCACACCGAAGCGGGCACCGTGGTTGGGTAATTGCGTCACCCAGCGCACCACCGCCAGGGACCACTGGCTATCGGGGTGATCACGCAGGGCCAGCAATTCCCCCGTGCGCATCAGGCTGGGCGTATTGCCCTGCCACGACAGGCAATACCCGCCCGGGCTCGCGTTGACTTTCTGGCAGTGATAGCTCACCGGCAGAGCGGCTTCCGAGCGCTGGCTGCCCGGCGCGCCCATTTCAATGGTCTCGCCGGCATAATCAGATTGATAGGCCGTCGCCCAGGGATCAGCGCTGCGCTGCTTCTGCTGGTTGCTCTTCTTGATGTTCACCAGGAACGGATTGTTCTCGTCTTCGGCCCCCAGCACAGACAGGCTGCCCCGCTCCACCATGGTTTCGAAAGCCACCTTGCCGGACAGGAAGTAATGCACCCCCACCAGGCCAAAGCACAGCTCAATCTCGCCACTTTCCGGCATCCGCTTGAATGCCCGCTCGGTCAGCGCCCCCCACACTTGCTGCAGGTGCGACAGCAAACTCTCATCCAGGCTTTTCGGCACGTGCAGGGGGCTCTCGCCGGGCGCACGCATCCAGGCAGTAATGGCCTCGACCAGACGGGAGGAATCAATATAGCGCCAGCTTTCCGATGCCTGGGACGCGTGGGTTCGGTAAATCGGAGGCCGGTCCGCCTGCAGGTCAAAGACGAACAGATCGTCGTCATCGCTGGCGGTGCTGATTTCAATCAGGGACGCCCAGCTGAACGCCGCCTTGTAGATACCGGCCAGCTCCTGCTGACGAAGCTGGTTGGGTTTCGCCGTGGCCAGTAACAGGCAGCGGGCATAGGCGGACTGGATGCTGCTTTCGCCATCGCCATCCTCAACGGCCGTACCGCTAATGCCGTGTAATTCAGCCAGAAGGAACAGCTGATGCAGCTCCAGCCATAAATGGCGGGGGCTGGGAAAATAGAGCTGATAGCAGCGCAGCAGGGTATCGCCCAATGCCGTCACCGCCCGGTGGATTGCCGTTGTCACCGCACGCCGGACAGCCTTGTCCTTAACCTTGCGGATGCCGCGCACCGCCACCAGTTTGTAGCCGTTGGCCAGATGCCCCTGCAGCGCCTGGGCAAGACTGGCCACCCGGCGCGCCTTTTCCGGCAGCACCAGAGACTGATTCAGATAGTGTTTCTGCAGGGATTCACTGACATGAAGAATAGACGGGCGCACGACTTCCAGTAACTGAAAGCGGAGTTTGGAATCAATCTGCAACCGGTTCAGTTCCTGAATGAACTGATACAACTGGCGAGCCGTTTCTCCCATATTCATGATCGGGAGTGACTCTACCCACTGTTGCAGCTTCTTCGGCTGATCAGCGCCAAGTGTCAGGTGCGGCAGATCCTGCTCGGGCAGTTTCAATCGCACCGTCTGGGCTGGTTGCTCCATGAAGATAATCCTTATCTTGGCGGCATCCAGGCTACCTAGTTATTTTGTATTAGTTCTTGTTTTTAATGCGTCCTGTGTCACACGACTTTACGATACCGCTACAATTCTGTAAACGCTGTGCCACATTCCCCAGAAAGGGCTTGCGGTCCGCGCCGCTAACCGGCTAGCACCGTTTTAGCGGGCTCTCCTGGCTCTTCCCGCGTGAGCCTTGGCACCAGAAAACCGGGCAGGCGGGCACGCAAGTCCGCGTGCAACTCCCGGGCAATCACATCGGGAACGGCAAAATGGGCAGCCCCCTGCACCGCGTCCAGCTGGTGCAGGTAATAAGGCAGCACTCCCGCGTCAAAAAGGACATCGGACAAATCCGCCAGTGTATCCACCCTGTCATTTACCCCGGCCAGCAGCACACTCTGGTTTAGCAGAGTCATACCGGCACTGCGCCAATCGCGGCAACGCGCTACCAGCGCCGGGCTGATTTCACGGGGATGGTTGGCATGCAACACCAGCACGGTTTGCCAGCGGTCACGGGTCAACAGTGCTTTCAGACCCGCATCCAGTCGCTCGGGAATCACCACCGGTGTGCGGCTGTGAATGCGCAGCCGGCGCAGGTGCGGAATCGCCGCCAGCGCATCCAGCAGCTGCTCAAGACGTCGATTGGTCAACGTTAGCGGGTCGCCGCCACTGAGAATCACCTCATGAATATCCGGGCGTGCCGCCAGCCATTCCAGCGCCTGCTCCCAGCGCTTGCCGCTCAGGTGTGTCTGATAGGGAAAATGCCGCCGGAAGCAGTAACGGCAATGCACTGCACAAGCGCCAGTGACCACCAACAACGCCCGGCCGTGGTACTTGTGCAACAAGCCCGGAACGGCCGTGTGGTCCGCTTCATCCAGCGGGTCCGCGCTGTACCCCTGATGCACCTGGCGCTCCTCCGGCGCACTGAGCACCTGCCGCAACAGCGGGTCATCCGGATTGCCCCGCTCCATCAGGTCCACGTAACGACGCGGCACCCGCAAGGGGAAATCTTCAGCCGCCGCCAGACTGGCGGGCAAGTCCTGCGGGGTCAGTTCCAGCTGCGAAAACAGCTCCGCCGGGTCGGTAATCAGGTCGGCCTGCTGGCGCTGCCAGTCCGGCAACTCCCAACCGGCCGCTTCCTGCGTTATCATGAGGGTCTGTTGATGTTTCATCTGCGCCTCTGCTGGAGTTTATTTTTTTGCCCGGCAAGGCGGAGGGAGTGCAGCATAGTCATTCTTATGTCAGCGACCGACAACACGGCTGGGCGAAAAAAAGGGCCCAGCCCTGCGGGTTGTGCCTGCAAGCCCACCACTCGTCGTTACAAGTCGTTCATTTGAAGCAACCAAACATCTCTCCTTGCGCCTAGATTGGCGGGCTTGCAGGCACAACAGAGATGCAGATGAAGCATCAATAGACCCTATCAACCTTTGTAACGGCATACATCAACCCTGTGGACGTGTTTTATGGCCAACTATTCTACCAGCGAATTCAAGTCTGGCTTGAAAGTGATGCTCGATGGCGACCCCTGCTCCATCATCGAAAACGAATTCGTGAAGCCGGGCAAGGGCCAGGCATTCAGCCGCGTAAAGCTGCGCAACCTGCGTAACGGCAAGGTCTGGGAGCGCACCTTCAAGTCCGGCGACTCCCTGGAAGGCGCCGATGTGATGGACGTTTCCATGCAGTACATCTTCAACGACGGTGAATTCTGGCACTTCATGGACCAGACCTCCTTCGAACAGAAGCAAGCCGACGAAACGGCCGTGGGCGACGCCAAACAGTGGCTCAAGGAAGAAGACATCTGTGAGGTCACGCTCTACAACGGTGAGCCGCTGTCCGTGAGCCCACCGAACTTCGTTGAGCTGGAAATCACCGAAACCGACCCGGGCCTGAAAGGCGACACCGCCGGCACCGGCGGCAAACCCGCCACCCTGAGCACCGGCGCCGTGGTGCGCGTGCCCCTGTTCGTGCAGACCGGTGAAATCGTCAAAGTGGACACCCGGACCGGCGATTACGTGGGTCGCATCAAACAGTAGCCGTGAGCAACTGGCAACCCACCGCCTCCCTCGAGGCCATCAAGGCGCGCGCTGAGCTGCTACGCACAGTGCGCGCCTTTTTTGATGACCGCAACGTGCTGGAAGTGGACACCCCGCAACTGGCCCGTTATGGCGTCAGCGACTTGCATATTCAGTGCATCCCGGTGCCCGGTTACGGCTACCTGCAAAGCTCCCCCGAATACCACATGAAACGACTGCTGGCCGCCGGTAGCGGGCCCATCTATCAGGTCTGCAAGGCATTCCGGGATGGCGAGGCCGGGGGACGGCACAACCCGGAATTCACCATGCTGGAATGGTACCGGCCCGGGTTTGCACTGGATGATCTGATCCAGGAATGTCTGGCCTTATTCGCCGCCCTCTTTCCGAGCGCTCAGTCAAAGACCTACCACTTCCGGGGTCTGTTCAGGGACGTCACGGGCCTGGACCCACTCACCGCCAGTGATTCCGACCTGATCACCCACGCCGAATCCTGTAGCGCCCCCGAAGGCCTGGACAAAACCGCTGCGGTGGACTACCTGATGGCCACCGAGGTGGAAGCCGCACTCCCCGCCGAACAACTCTCCGTGGTTACCGACTTCCCCGGCTGGGCCGCCGCCCTGGCGCAAACCCGTAAAGATGAAGACGGCACCACCGTCGCCCGCCGCTTCGAGATTTATTACCGGGGCCTGGAGCTGGCCAACGGTTATCAGGAACTCACCGACCCGAAAGAGCAGCGCCGGCGGTTCGAACAGGACAATACCCGGCGTAACGCGCATGGATTGAACCCCATGACTGCCGACCCTTTTTTACTGGACGCCATGGACGCCGGCCTGCCCGCCTGCAGCGGCGTGGCCGTGGGGATGGAGCGACTGCTTATGGCACAACAGGGCACCGGCAGGATCGACGACGTCATCGCGTTCCCCTGGTCCAGAGCCTGACCCACCAGGACGCACCGCTGCCCACAAAAAAGGCCGCACCCGATTTCCGGATGCGACCTTTTTCATCTCAGCATCAACAGCCCGCTCCCGCGAACGGTCAATTGCCCTCAAGCCACCGCCGTCTGCGCCACTGAATTGGCCCGCCCGACAGTTTCCGCAATCAGCTCGCCAATACGATCAATCACCGACGGAGGGAAATCGTGGCCCATGCCGGGAATGATCGCCAGCTTGGCACCGCGGATGGCACGGGCAGAGGCCTTGCCGCCGGCGGGGCGAATCAACGGGTCAGCACCGCCATGGATCACCGTGGTTGGGCACTGGATCTTTTTCAGGGTTTTGGTCAGCGAACCGGTGGCCATGATGGCCAGGAACTGGTTGCGGATGCCGCGCGGGTTGATGCCTCGCGCCCAAGACGCCCGATACATGGCGGCCAGCTCATCCTGGCCCTGCGGCAAGGTGCCGCCCAACTTGGCCATCATCTCCAGGCCAAACGCCACGAACTGTTCTTCGGTTTCCACTTTCACCCGCGGCGCCACCAGGGTTTTCAGCGCCGCCGGTTTCGGCGGAGGCAACAGCGGGCTGTTGTTACTGGACATGATCGAGGTAAGCGACAGCACCCGCTCCGGGTGAGTGCCTGCCATCAACTGACTGATCATCCCGCCCATGGAAGCCCCAACAAAATGCGCCCGCTCAATGTTCAGGGCATCCAGCAGGCCGACCGTATCGGCTACCATATCGTGCAGGGTATAGGGGCTTTCCACTGACAGGCCCACCATGCTGCGCAGGATCGCGGCTATCGGCCCTTGATTGATGGGTTTGCGAATCCGGGTGGATTTACCCACATCCCGGTTATCAAACCGAATGACCCGATACCCCTTGTCCGCCAATGCATCCAGCAACGTATCCGGCCAGAACACCATCTGCGCCGACAGCCCCATGACGAACACGATAGGCTCCCCGTTTTCCGGGCCACGACTCTCATAAAAAAGCTCGATTCCGTTACTGGCGACCGTGCCTGACTGCATATGCGTACCCTTTGTGCTGGCCTGTTCTTGTGGTGCAGTGCCGCGAGGAAATCACTGCCAATGGACCAACATAGAAAAGGGCGACACAAACCTCAAGCGCCAGCATGGCAATTGCGCGGCGATTGGCCTGTTCGGCCGCTCAAACGGTAATCGCACGCCACAGCATATCAAACAGCACACCGTGCTGGTCTGCCAGGCGACCCGGCCGGCCACGTAATAGATGCATCTGGGAAATACGCAGCAAGACCCCATAGAAAAAATCCAGCAGGATCGGGGTCGCCACCTGGTCATTGAGAATGCCCTGGTCCTGCCCTTCATGCAGCACACTGAGAAACAGCTCGGTGAGCCGCTGCTGGCCCGGCGTGCTGTCACTCCCCCAGCGCCCCGGGTACACCGAGTTGATCATCATCCGCCCCATTTGCGGGTTGCGATCAAAGAAATCCAGCACCACCCAGAACACCTTGCTGAGCCGGTCGCGAAAGGTATCGATGCCGGCGAGATGGTCCAGCATCCGCTCAGCCAATTGCCCCAGCCCGTGATGTAGGCAGGCACTCAACAAGGCCTCCTTGCTGCCCTGGCCGTCATCGCCGTAGTAGCGATAAATTGTTTGCAGGCTGCAACTCGCTGCCCGGGCAATCTGCTGCAAGGTGACATGGTGGAACTCCGAATTCGCAAAAACCTGCACTGCCGCCCACTCGATACGCTCGCGAACAGCCGGGTCCTGCCGGGTTGCCGGAAAAGGCCCGGCGTGGCGCTGCATTCCCATTTCGTTTGCTTCCCCCTCACCTTGTCACATTCAAAACATCTCAAAGTGTAATTGATATTACACCCGTGTCGGACAGTGTCTCCAGCGCAATTGACTCACTACTCCGACCCTTCTAGGCTCGACTCACTTTGTCACCAACCAATGTCACATTAAGTGTAAGAAAAATTACACTGTGACCGGCACCCTGCAAGGAGTCTGCAATGCCTGTTCGCAAAATGAAGCTGGCCGGCCGGGGCGGCCGCGTCGCCATCGTCGATGGCCTGCGCACCCCCTTTGCCCGCATCGCCACCCATTACCGGGATCTGAACGCCATTGATCTGGGCGCCATGGCCGTCAAGGAGCTGATGGCGCGCAACAATCTCAGCCAGCATGAAATCGAGCAGCTGGTGTTCGGGATGACGGTGATGATTCCCGAGGCCCCCTTCATTGCCCGCGAAATTGCCCTGGCGCTGGGCATGGACACGGTAGATGCCTACTCCATCACCCGCGCCTGTGCCACCAGCTTCCAGACCACCGCCAGCGTGGCCGACAACATCGTTGCCGGTTACACCGACATGGCCATTGCCGGTGGCACCGATTCCACCAGCAGCGCCCGGGTGCCGCTGTCATCGGAACTGAGCGCGGTGCTGCGCGATGTGAGCTTTGCCAAAACCCTGAAAGAGCGCATCAAACTGCTCAGCCAGCTCAAAGCCCGCGACCTGCTGCCCCAGGCGCCGTCCATCACCGAATACTCGGTGGGCGAAACCATGGGTGAGAGCACCGAGAAAATGGTGAAGAAGTGGGGCGTCAGCCGTCAGGAGCAGGATGACCTGGCCCATGCTTCCCACAGCAACGCCGCCCGCGCCTGGGCCGAAGGCCGTCTGGACCGTCAGGTAATGACCGCCCATCTCCCCAACGGCAACACCCTCAAGGACGACAACCTGGTGCGCAAACAGTCCGAGCGCGAGGGCTACAGCAAACTCAAGCCGGTGTTCGACCGTGAGACCGGTTCGGTCACCGCTGGCAACAGCAGCCCGCTCACCGACGGCGCCGGCGCCCTGTTGATGATGAGCGAGAAGAAAGCCGCCGCCCTGGGTTACACCCCGCTGGGCTATATCCGCTCCTACGCCTTCGCGGCACGCACGCCCCAGGATGACCTGCTCATGGGCCCGGTGCTGGCGGCTCCCGCCGCCATGGCCCGGGCCGGGCTGGCGCTCAGCGACCTGACCCTGGTGGACATGCACGAAGCCTTTGCCGGCCAGGTGGCCTGCAACCTGCGCGGCCTGGCCGATGACGACTATGTGCGCAGCCAGACCGGCCTCGCCGCCCTTGGCGAAGTCGACCGCAGCAAGCTCAACGTGAACGGCGGCTCCATTGCCTACGGCCACCCCTTCGGCGCCACCGGCGCCCGCGTGATTAGCCAGGCACTGCACGAGTTGCAACACCGCGGCGGCGGGCTGGCCCTGACCACCGCCTGTGCCGCCGGCGGCATCGGTGCCGCCATGGTGCTGGAAACCGAATAACCCGCGTTAATCGCGCCGGGCATCCGGCGCGACACCCAACCCACAGGAAGACGACATGTTTAACCTACTGATGAACTGGATGCGGGATAACAAGATCCTGCCACAAATTTCCGACACCGAGCGCCAGGCACTGGAAGCCGGTGACGTCTGGATCGACGGCCAATTTTTCGGCGGCAAAGTGGATTTTGAAAAAATTCTCGCCGAAAACTACGACCAGCTGCCTGAACACGAGCAGGCCTATATCGATGGCCCGGTGGAAGAGCTGCTGAAAAGGGCCGATGCCTATACACTGTCGCGCACTCGCAAGCTGCCAGATGAACTGTTCACCTTCATGGCCGAAAACGGCTTCTTCGGCATGCAGATCGCCAAGGAATACGGCGGCAACCCCATGTCCACCCAGGCAAAGTCCTGCATCATGGCCAAGGTCAGCTCCCACTCCGGCCTGCTCAGCGCCATGGTGGTGATTCCCAACTCCCTGGGCGCCGCTGAACTGCTGGGCCACTACGGCACCGATGAACAGAAGCAGTATTACCTGCCGAAACTGGCCAACGGCGAATTCATTCCCTGCTTTGGTTTGACCGAACCCACCGCCGGTTCCGACGCCGCCTCCATCAAGGCGGAAGGCGAAGTGTTCAAGGACAGCGACGGCGAGATCAAATTCAAGCTCAACTTCCGCAAGCGCTACATCACCCTGGCGCCGATCTCCAATCTGATCTCCCTGGCGGTACGTCTGCACGACCCGGAAAACCTGCTGGGTAAAGGTGAAGATGCCGGCATCACTGTGGTATTGCTGGAAAAAGGTCTCGACGGCCTGCACATCGGCGACCATCACCAGCCCATCGGCGAACATTTCCCCAACGGCCCGATCGTCGGCCGCGACGTGATCGTTCCCGCCAGCAATGTCCTGGGCGGCGAAGAGTACACCGGCATGGGTTGGAAGATGCTGATGGAAGCCCTGGCTGGCGGACGCATGGTGTCCCTCCCTGCCACCGGTATCTGCGGCATTCGCCACGGCGCCATGATCGCCGGCGCCTATTCCATGGTGCGCCAGCAGTTCGGCATCCCGGTGGGTCGCATGGAAGGGGTGGAGCACAAAATCGGCAAGGCCGCGGGCATGACCTACGCCTTTGATGCCGCCCGCGTGTTTGGCTGTTCCGCCGTGGATAAAGGCATCCAGCCGCCGGTGACCTCCGCCATCATGAAGGCCTACTCCACCGAAATGGGCCGCGATACCGGCACCGATGCCATGGACGTGACCGCCGGCTATGGCGTCATGCAGGGCCCCAACAACACCATGGGGCGCCTCTACAATTCCGCCCCGGTGAGCGTCACCGTGGAAGGCGCCAACATCATGACCCGCACCCTGATGATCTTCGGTCAGGGCGCCACCCGCTGCCACCCCTACGCCTACAACGTGGTGCAGGCAGTGGAAGACAATGATGTGAGCGCCTTCCGCAAGAACCTGACCGGCTGGATGATCCAGTTCCTGCTGGGCTTCGTGATGAGCCTGGTGCGCGGTGTTACCCGCGGTTTCTTCACCGTGAAAGTGCCCAACGTGGCGCCCAAGACCAAGAGCATTTACCGCCGCCTGGGTTGGGCCGCCACCCGCTTCGGCCTGCTTACCAACCTGGCCATGTTCTTTGTGGGCGGCAAGCTGAAAGCCCGCGGCAATCTGACCGGCCGTTATGCCGATGTCGTTGCCTGGTTGTACATCACCACCTCCGCCCTGCGTCGCTATGAAGCAGAAGGCCGCAAGGCGGAAGACCTGGCGCTGGTGCAATACGCCGGTGAATACGGCCTGACCCAGATCCAGCAGGCCTTCGAAGGCATCTACGAGAACTTTGGCGGCCCGGTGGGCGTGATTCTGAAAACCGTTGGCCGTATTGGCCTGGGTCTGAACCCGCTGGCCAAGCTGCCCAACGACCAGCTCAGCCACCAGGCCGCACTGACCCTGCAAAGCTATGGCGACCAGTACAAGCGTCTGGTCGGCGGCAACTACATGCCGGAAGAAAGCGACGAAGGGCTCGGCCGCCTGCTCAAGGCGTTCCGCCTGACCACCGAAGCCGAACCGGTACGCGCCAAGATTCGGGCCGCACAGAAAGCTCGCAAACTGGGCAAAGGCAAAGTGGAAGCCATGGCTCCCCAGGCTGCTGAACAGGGCGTGATTTCCGATGCGGAACTGGCCACCCTGAATGCTGCCACCGAGGCCTGCCTGCTGGCCATCGAAGTGGACGTGTTCACCAAGGACGAGTACTACGGCGCCGGCGGCATCCCCGCCATGAGCGCCACCGGTGATGGCGGCCTGCAGCAGCCGTCACCCGCGGAGCTGGCCAAAGCCTCCGGCGAGTAACCGCCCCGCCCCTACGGGCCAGCCCCGACTGGCCCGATCAACCCTGCCCACATGCCGCCTGACCGATTATGGTTGGGCGGCACAACAACAAAATCACGGACAGTCCTATGAGCCTCCAGGCCCGCCTTATCAAAGCCGTCACCCGGCGCACCATCAAGCGCTCCGGCCTTAACGAGCAGCAACTGGTCCGCCACCTGCGCAAGGTCTTCAACGACACCCCCGTGCTGACCCTGCTGCCTCGTGGCGTGACACTCAGCCGCGTGCAGCAGCCCGCCTTTACCGGCGACCGCATCAGCGTAAAGCAACCCTCGATGACGGTGCTGTACATTCACGGCGGCGCCTATATCGGAGGCATCACCAAGACCTACCACAACCTGGCCGGGCGACTGGCCAAAAAATTGAACGCCGAGGTATTCCTGCCGGTGTATCCGTTCGCCCCTGAACACCCTTACCCGGCCGCAGTGAACCGGGTAATGGAAGCCTACGAATATCTGTTAAGCCTGGGCAAAAAACCGCAGGACATCGTCATTGCCGGCGATTCCGCCGGGGGCGGACTGACCCTGGCCACCCTGCTGCACATCCGCGACAAGGGTCTGGAACAACCCCGTTGCGCAGTGACCTTTTCCCCCGGCAGCAACGCCTTCCCGGACGACAAGATCCTGGATGCGCTGGATCCCAGCGATGCCATGCTGTCTGCCGACATTATCCGCACCGTTATCGATATCTATATCCCCAACCCGGACGACCGCAGCCACCCTTATGCGTCCCCCTGCCTGGGCGACTACACCGGCATCTGCCCGCTACTCATTACCGCCAGCACCGATGAAGTGCTGTACGCCGATGGCAAACGGGTACGACGCGCAGCCGAACAGGCCGGCGTTAGAGTGGAATGGATTGAACGCCCCGGCGTATTCCATGTGTGGCCCATCATGGTGCCGTTCCTCCCGGAAGCGAACAAAGACCTGAAGCGGGTTGTCGCCTTTATCAAGGACGCATAGACGCGGGCTTTACGTCAGGCATTCAGTGTTGGGCATTTCGGTCATTGCCGGCCCGCACCCGACATTCTTTACTGGGGTTCACCCAAAGGAGGCGGCATGAGCGAATTACTGCCCCGTATACACCCGGACGATTACTGCAACGAAGACCTGCCCGCCCTCAGCCAGCCCTGGTGGCAGACACTGCCGTCCGACTTTCACGCCATGCCGGATCACTTCCTCGCCGACAGTGACACCAGCTGGCGCATCAGTAGTACTGCCGCCGTGGACACCCTGGCCCGCACTGGCCTGGCGTGCATGGCCGGCGCGGCGTCGTTACCCGCCACCCTGAACGCCGCCCGGCAGCGTGAAGAACGGGAACTGGCGGACTTCTACCGGCCCTTTCTGGAGGCCGGCGACCCCAATGCGTTCTTCACTCCGCCTACCGCGCAGGTGGACATCAAACGCACCCCTGTCTCCAGCTACCACTTTCAGCCCGAGGATGGCGACGCCCATACCCTGCATTTTGCGTCGCCGTTCACACCGAAAAATCCTGCCCTGAAAGATCGCTACCTGAATCACACCCGCAACGGCACCGCCTGGGCGCAACACTGGCGCCACCACGACGGCCCGCGCCCCACTCTGGTGATGATTCACGGATTCGTGGCCGACCCGTATTGGCTGAATACCCGCTGGCTGGCACTACCCTGGTTCTATAAACAGGGCTTCGATGTGTTGCTTTACACCCTGCCCTTCCACGGCCGGCGCAAGAGCCGTTTCGCGCCATTCAGCGGCGCCGAATTTTTCAGCCAGGGCATGGCCACGCTCAACGAAACCTTTGCCCACGCCATTCACGACCTGCGCCTGTTCATGCAGATGCTGCGCGAGCAGGGTTCACCGGCCATCGGCGCCACTGGCATTTCTCTGGGGGGTTACACCACCGGGCTGTTGGCCGCGCTGGAAAAGGACCTGGCCTTTGCGATTCCCAATGTGCCGCTGGTGAGCGTGATCGACCTGATGAAAAGCTGGTTCCCGATCAGCCAGCAGGTAAAGCTGCTGAACCGGGTTTACGACACCAACACCGCCGGCCTTCGCGAAATTACCGCGCTGCATTCACCGCTAACCTGGCCCTGCCAGGTGCCGCAGAGCGGGCGCATGATCATCGGTGGTGCCGGTGACCGCTTCGCCCCGCCCAAGCACAGCCACCTGCTGCGCCAACACTGGAATAACTGCGATGTGCACTGGTTCCCGGGCAACCACCTGCTGCATCTGGATCAGGGGCTGTACCTGAAAGCCATGCGGGACTTTATGAAAGGCGCGCTGGCGGAACAAAAGGTGAGATTGAGCGCGTAGGCGCCCCCCCTGTAGGCGTTCCCTTCCAGGGGACGAACCTCGCGCAGCGAGCCGACCGGAGGGAGACTTTTCTTTTGAGACCTGTCGAGCCCGGAAATGCCTTACCGCCCTTCGGTCGATTCCGTGCTACGCACGGTTCGTCCCCTGGAAGGGAACGCCTACAGCGGCTTCGTAGTGGGACTGATCAGCCTTCCTGCTTGTCGGCCCTGAACAACGCAGCCGTACCCGCCCCGCAGGAGACCACCGTTTTCATCATGCTCTCCACCCCGATTTCCGGGTGCAACTCCACCAGAGAAGCATCCAGATGGTAGATAAATCCACTGGTAGGATTGGGGCCGGTGGGCACAAAGACAGTGACATGGCCATCCGCGTGGCGGGACGTGACCAGTGCGGTCACCGACACATCCGTCTCCCGGCCATATAGCCACACTCGTGCCACTTCACCGCGGCTGAACGGGCTGTCGGCGCTACTCCCCATCAGCTGGGCAATCACTTCACGGACCGTGGTGTAACCCGGCAGGCGCGTCATGACATGCTCTTCCCACTGCTGCCAGGCCCAACTGCCCAGGCGCGTGGCCACCAGGGTGCCCACCAGAAAACACAACACCAGCACCGCCAGCACCGACAACCAGTCCGCCACGAACTTGGGCAACCCGAAGGCGTTGATAAACACCGACGTAAACGGCGCGATCAGCTCGGTGACCGTCTGATAAATCCATTTAAAGAAGAACACGATGATGGAGATGGGCAACAGAATAGTCAGCCCACCCAGCAACGACTTGCGGATAAAGAACCAGATGCGACTGGAGCCGTTCATCGATTTTCCCCTAAATAAATAAAATTACGCAACACGCTAAAAAAGCGGTATTTTATACGTGTTGCGTGGAGTATGTCGCGTGCCGCATCACTCATACCAGATGCGGTTGATAAACAGACAACGCTCTCCCGCCGGGGTTCGCACCGCCACCTCATCATCCACCTGTTTCTTGAGCAAGGCTCGTGCCAGCGGCGCATCAATACTGATATAACCGCGCCCCGCATCGGTTTCATCCGGCCCCACCAATCGATAGGTTTCGGTGCCGCCATCTTCGGCTTCCAGTTCCACCCAGGCGCCAAAGAAGATCCGGCTCTGGTCTTCCGGCACCCGATCCACCACCGTCATGTCGTCCAGACGCTTGCTGAGAAAGCGCACGCGCCGGTCGATCTCCCGCAGCTGTTTCTTGCCGTAGATGTATTCCGCGTTTTCCGAGCGGTCGCCCTGGGCTGCCGCTTCCTGCACCGCCTGGGTAACAACCGGACGCTTTTCCTTCCACAGGTACTGCAGCTCATCGTTGAGCTTATGGTAGCCCTCGACGGTGATGTACTTGGAGGCGGGAGTGCCCTTTGGTCGCCAGCGGCCCATGGGTTATACCTCGAAGATCCGGTGCAGCTCGCGCAGCCCCTTGAACTCCAGCGTGTTACCCGTGGGGTCCTGAACGAAAAAAGTGCCCTGCTCTGCCGGCTGCCCCACAAACCGTTCGCGAGGTTTAAGCAGAAACGGCCAGTCGTGCTCGTAAATCCGCTCCACCAGTTGCTCCCAGGTAGCAAAATCCAGCACCACGCCAAAATGCGGCATGGGCACCGGATGGCCATCCACCTCACTGTAGCCCTGTATCGGCGTCAGATTATCGCCCTTATGCAGGGAAAGCTGATGGCCATGCAGGTCAATATCGATCCAGTTGGCCGCATCACGGCCACGGCGACCCCCAATGACACCACAGTAAAAATCGGCTGCCTCTTCCAGGTCGCTTACCAAAAAGGCCAGATGAAAGGCCGGTTGTTTTTCCATCGTCTACCGCTCTTGCTAAACTCTCGTCATTCAGTCTGATGCAGACTTACTGCAGCACCTGCACCGGGCCCCATGTTACTAGAGGATTCCTCCCCATGTCTGTCTCCCGCGCACCCTGGCCCGCCACTCGTATGCGCCGCATGCGCCGCGATGACTTCTCCCGTCGGCTGATGCGCGAGCACACTCTCACCGTGGACGACCTGATCTACCCGGTCTTTGTGCTGGAAGGCAGCAACCAGACCGAAGCCGTACCGTCCATGCCCGGTGTGGAACGCAAGAGTATCGATTTGCTGGTGGAAGAAGCCCGCGAACTGGCCGAGCTGGGCGTCCCCGCCATGGCCCTGTTCCCGGTCACCCCGGCCGACGTGAAAACCCTGGACGGCCGCGAAGCCTGGAATCCGGATGGGTTGGCCCAGCGTGCCGTGCGCGCCATCAAGGCGGCCGTGCCGGAAATGGGTGTTATCACCGATGGCGCGCTGGACCCGTTCACCACCCATGGTCAGGACGGCATCATCGATGACAACAGCTATGTGCTCAACGATGTCACCGTGGATGCGCTGGTCAAACAGGCCCTGTCCCATGCCGATGCGGGCGCTGACATGGTTGCCCCCTCGGACATGATGGACGGTCGCATCGGCGCTATCCGGGAAGCGCTGGAAAATCACGGTCATATCCACACCCGCATCATGGCCTACTCCGCCAAGTACGCCAGCGCCTACTACGGTCCTTTCCGCGATGCGGTGGGTTCCGCAGGCAACCTGGGCAAGGCGGACAAGACCACCTACCAGATGGACCCGGCCAACTCCGACGAGGCCCTGCACGAAATAGCCCTGGACCTGGCGGAAGGTGCCGACGTGGTGATGGTAAAACCGGGCATGCCCTACCTGGATGTGGTGCGCCGGGTAAAAGACGAATTCAAGGTGCCGGTGTACGCCTACCAGGTGAGTGGCGAGTACGCCATGCACATGGCCGCCTTCCAGAACGGCTGGCTGGACCAGGACAAGGTGATGATGGAATCCCTGCTGGCCTTCAAGCGAGCCGGGGCCGATGGCATCCTTACCTATTTCGCCAAGGCCGCTGCCATCAAACTGAAAGGCTGAGCCTGCTCATAAACTGACCAACCGGGCAGGCACCCTTGGCCTGCCCGGCCAATGCCATTTTCTTCCGTGCCGCTACACTCCTCGCGCTTTTGCTGATTCTGTTCTTATATTGGGTCTCTGGCCCGAGGAGTAACTATTATGCGTACCCTGATGCTGGTACTGGGTCTTGCTGTGTCTGCCATGGCCATCGCCGATGCCCGTGCACCCACTGCGGAAGAAATGGAACAACTGGATATCGTGCAGCAATCCTGGATTTTTCAGGGCTAAAAAAAGCCGATAAGCAGACATAAAAAAACCGGCGAAAGCGCCGGTTTTTTTATGTTCACGCTCTGATCAGAAGCGGTAGCGAGCATCAGCGGTAACACTACGGGTTTCACCATAACCGCAATCAAACACGGTGGGGCCCAGCTGGCCGCGACACCAGGAAACGTATTCCTTGTCAGTCAGGTTGCGCACGTTAAGGCTGAAATCCCAATCGTTGACAGCGTAACCAAGCATCGCGTCGTAAAGAGTGACAGAGGGCACCTTCGGATTCGCACCAACACCATCCGTTGACCCCACATAGTCAAAGCCCACATTGTCACCGACATAACGCACACCGGCACCAAAGCGCAGACCATTTTCCAGTTCGTACTTGCCCCAGGCAGACGCCAGGCGGTCGGCAAGGTACGGCAGGCGCTCACCAGATTGATCATCCACCACACGCTGGTCGGTGTAACTGGCCAGCAGCTCAAGGTTCCCCAGGCGCTTCTTCACTTCCATTTCCCAACCCTCGGATTTAGCGCCGACCTGATCAACGGTGTTGGGGCTGCTTCCCTGTACCACACGGTTGGTTTCTTCAATATAGAAATAGGCTGCAGTAACAGAAAGGTCACCCGAATCGTTGAGGTATTTGAAACCGGCCTCTTGCTGCTCGCCAGTAGTGGCTTCCAACCCGGACTGCGTATTCGTATTCACACCAAGATTCGGCACAAAGGCTTCGGAATAACTCACATAGGGAGAGAGGCCGAAATCGAACTGGTACATCAAGCCAAGACGACCGGTGGTTTCACTGTCATCGCTTTCAGTATTGTTGCCATTAACCACGTAGACCTTGTTGGTAGATTCGTCGTGGCGCAAAGCACCGGATACCACCACATTACCAATCTCCATATGGTCAATCAGGTACACGCCGGTTTGACGAATGGCGTTGTCATTGCGGTCTTCGGGTGTCAGTGCACTATAGTCCACGTTGCCGTACACAGGATCATAAATGTTGATTGGCGAGCCCAGGGTAGATTCATAGTTACCTTCTTCCCAGAGCGCATCCTGGTAATCCACCCCAATCGCGAGATTGTGGTAAGTGCCGGCAAAACCGAAGTTGCCTTCCATGCGAGCATCAAAGTTGCTGATACTGGTTTCCCGGTCCGCCATATGGATGGTCCGATTCGTTGTCCCGTCGCTGGCAACCCCGGCCCCGATAGCCGCCCAATGTTCACGGGTTTCGGTCTCAGAACTGGAATGGCGGGCGGTCAGTGCCATGTTCCAATGGTCATTCAGGCGTTGATCTACAAACAGGGTCGCTTCATTCAGCCTGCGATCATAACGGTCCCAGCTTGGCTCACCCACAAAGGTGCTCACTGGAATATCCCCTTTGACGCCCGGTAATAGCGTCCCCTCTGCGGGCAGGAATTGGGCAGAGATCCCGCCGTTGTTTTCCTGGGTATTGATGAGCAAGGAGATGGTTGTGTTGTCAGTGGGCAGCCAGGTAAAGGAAGGCGCAAACAGGAAACCATTATCATCCACGTAATCAACCTGGGTGCCGCTCTCCCGTTTCAGCGCCACCATCCGGTACAGCAACTTGCCATCTTCTGACATGGGCCCGGTGACGTCTGCCGCCAATTGCTTTCGGTCATAGGAGCCCACCTGAGCCCAGATTTCGCCCTGCTGCTGGGCCTTTGGCAGCTTGGAGACCGTATTCACAATCCCCCCCAACTCCGCTTGCCCATACAAAACAGAAGACGGTCCTTTCAGGACTTCCACTTGCTCCAGCGCATAAATGTTCGGACGCACGCTGTTGTAGCTGCCGTACAGGGAGCGCAGCCCATCCTTGTAGAAGGAAGCGTCGAGACCACGCACTTTCACAAAGTCACCACGGGTATCAAACCCGAACGCGCCAGAATAAACGCCGGAAGAATAAACCAGGGCATCCTGAATGTTCTTGGCCCCGGTATCCTTGATGAATTCTTCATTCACTACGGTAATGGCATACGGGGTCTTCTCTACTGCCACATCCAGCTTTCCAGCCGTCGCCGTTTTTCCCTCGGTAATATAACCGTCGCCTTCCCGAACATCGGCATTCACCTCCACCGCAGGAATCACATTGGCTTCAGAGGTTTCTTCAGCCTGTACGGCCAGAGGGAACAGTGAAAGCAGGCACGCTCCCACCAGCGGCGCGCCCCAAATCGCGCGGTATTGGCAAACCATCGGCAAACTCCAAGTATAAAGCGAACAATAATGATTCGCATTATATGTACATATACCCGATCAGGGAAGAGCCTCCGCTCTCGCCCCCACCCTCGCCGATGAATAGCGTTCAACCCCGGTATTTGCGCCCACCCGGATCAGGCGTACTGTGAAGGTATTCGGAATTCTTCGCCCCCTGTCATCACCATGTCACATTAATGTCATGGAATAAGGGCCCATCTTCAAAGGTTCCGGTCAGGACGACACCATGAATTCTTTCTCCAGCGAACAGGGCGTCAACGAACAGGGCGCCGTCGACCTCAACAGCAGCGACTTCAACAACCCGGACTACTACCTGAACCGGGAACTCAGCCTGTTGCAGTTCAACCTGCGCGTCCTTGAGCAGGCCATGGACGAGAATCATCCCTTGATGGAGCGGCTGAATTTCCTGCTGATTTTTTCCAGCAACATGGATGAGTTCTTCGAAATTCGCGTGGCCGGCCTGAAGAACAAACTGGAAACGCATACCGGCCAGCCCGGCCCCGATGGCATGCTGCCCGACGAACTACTGAAAGCGATCAGTGCCATTACCCACGAAGCCGTGGACCGCCAGTACCGCATCCTCAACGACGTGCTGCTTCCCGCCCTGCGAGAAGAAGGGGTGGATTTTCTTCGCCGCGAAGACTGGACCGAAGCCCAGGTTGAATGGGTTAAAAAATATTTTCGCGAGCAAATTTATCCCGTGCTCACGCCCATCGCGCTGGACCCATCACACCCGTTCCCGCGCTTGGTCAACAAGAGCCTGAATTTCATTGTGCCCTTGGACGGCAAGGATGCCTTCGGGCGCTCCACCGGTCTGGCCATTGTGCCCGCTCCCCGCTCCTTGCCCCGCCTGATTCGTATTCCCGATGAAATCAGCGAGGGGGGCGACGATAACTTCGTGTTCCTGTCGTCCATGATCCATGCCCACGTATCCGACCTGTTCCCGGGCATGAAGGCCACCGGCTGCTACCAGTTCCGGGTAACCCGTAACGCCGATATGGAAGTGGACGAAGAAGTAGAAGACTTGGCCAGCGCCCTGAAAGGCCAGCTGCTATCACGTCGTTACGGGGATGAAGTGCGCCTGGAAGTGGCCGACAACTGCCCGCGCCACCTGATGCATTATCTGCTGGAACAGTTCGAACTCACCGAGGAAGACCTGTACGAAGTGAACGGCCCGGTGAATCTGGCGCGCATGTTTACCAGCGTCAATCGCCCGCGCCTGCACTACCCGCCCTTTACCCCCAAGCTGGCGCCGGCGGTGAAAAAAAATGAAACCATTTTTGATGCCATCGACCAGGGCGACATCCTGCTGCACCACCCCTACGAATCATTCCAGCCGGTAATCAACCTGCTGGCCGAAGCCGCGCGGGACCCGAAGGTGCTGGCCATCAAGCAGACCCTGTACCGCACCGGCACCAAGTCGGAAATTCTCGACCACCTGGAAACGGCCGCACGCAATGGCAAGGAAGTCACTGCCATCGTGGAGCTGCGTGCCCGCTTCGATGAAGAGTCCAATATCGAAGGTGCCCGGCGTCTGCAGGAAGCCGGCGCCATCGTGGTGTACGGCGTGGTGGGCTACAAGACCCACGCAAAAATGCTGTTGGTGGTGCGCCGTGACGGCGACGGCATCAAACGCTATGTGCATCTGGGCACCGGCAATTACCACACCAAGACCACCAAGCTGTACACCGATTACGGCCTGATGACCTGTGAAAAAAGCATGGGCCAGGACGTGCACAAGATCTTTCAGGAACTGACCGGCATGGGCAAGGCGGCACGGCTCAAGCAGCTGAAGCACTCACCGTTCACCCTGCACCCCTCCGTCATCGAGTGGATCGAATTTGAAACGGAACAGGCACTGGCCGGCAAACCGGCGCGCATTATTGCCAAGTTCAATTCACTGACCGAAGAAAACATCATGCAGGCCCTGTATCGGGCCAGTCAGGCGGGGGTAGAGATTGATCTGATCGTGCGCGGTATTTGTTGCCTGAAACCCGGCATCCCCGGATTGTCGGAAAACATCCGCGTACGCTCCATTATCGGTCGCTTTCTGGAGCACACCCGCATCTACCATTTCCACCATGGTGGCGACGACCTGGTGTACTGCTCCAGTGCTGACTGGATGGATCGCAATTTGTTCAACCGGGTGGAAACCTGTTTTCCGGTCAATGACCCGGTGCTCAAGGCACAGATTCTGGAACAGGGCCTGCATATCTATCTGCGAGACAACACCCGCGCCTGGGAACTGCAATCGGATGGCCGATACCAGCGAGCCCAACCGCAAGAGGGCGAGGCCAGTTTCATTGCCCAACAGAGCCTGCTGGATACGCTGGGGGGATAAGGGCAGCTTCTAGCTTTCAAGAGGGCGCCCCGCCCGAAGCGGGACACCCTCTTGAATAGCTGTTTTATTCTCACGCCAATACAAGCTGGTAGCCTGCCGCCTGGAAGTAGTCGTGCTCCTGCTCCAGGTCCGCCTGGGTGAGCGGGTGCTCCTCCAGCCACCCGGGCGGGAAGGTGATGGCAAGCCGTTCACCACGAGCCTGCAAGCGAATCTCCGGGACATCTTCATCGCTGCGTGCATGGTGCAAACGCACCGCCAAACGCAACACCAGACACAGCCGCAACAATCCGGTCTGCTCGTCGTCCGGCAATTCCGCCAGCGCCGCCAACGGCACCTTGCGACGATGACCACGCACCATCAGCGCCACCATCTGCTGCTCCTGACGGGAAAAACCCGGCAGGTCGGAATTGGTCACCAGATAAGCGCCATGCTTGTGGAACTGACTGTGCGACACCGCCAGTCCCACCTCGTGGAGCAGCCCTCCCCAACGCAAGGTATCGGCAGCTTCATCGCCTTCGATTTGCCAGTCACTGGCCACCTGCTGGTAAAGCGCCAGCGCCGTGGCACACACCCGCTCCGCCTGACTACTTTCCACATGATGGCGATTCATCAACGCCTGAATACTGCGATCACGCACATCCTCGTGGCCGAAACGGCCCAACAGATCGTACAGCAGCCCTTCACGCAGGGCCCCGCTGGACACCTCCATCTGATCGATACCCAGCTGCTCGAAAATGCCGTACAAAATAGCCAGGCCAGAGGCAAAAATGGGCTGCCGGTCTTCTCGCAGGCCTTTCAGGTCCAGCTTGTCCACGGCACCGGCCTTGATCACCCGCTTGCGGACCTTCTTCATGCCATCCAGCGTGATACCAAACTCAGACCAGCCATTGTCCACACACACCTGGCTGATCGCCTTGATGGTGCCGGACGCCCCCACCGCCTGCTGCCAACCAAGGCGACGGTAGTTGGCGTGAATCGACAACACTTCCTGGCGCGCTGCCGTCACCGCCCGGTCAAAGGCTTTTTCGGTAATCTCCCCGTTAGGGAAAAAGCGCTGGGCAAAGCTGACACAGCCCATATGCAGCGACTCGGTTTCCGTGGATTCAAACCGCTCACCGATGATCAGCTCCGTGGAGCCGCCACCGATATCCACCACCAGCCGCTGCCCCGCGTCATCGGCCAGGGTGTGGGCCACCCCCAGATAAATCAGGCGCGCCTCCTCCCGGCCAGCGACCACCTCAATATCGTGCCCCAGCACCGCTTCAGCACGGCGGATAAACTCCCGGGCATTGCGTGCCTGACGTAGAGTATTGGTCCCCACCACCCGCACGCTACCGCGCGGAATACCGGCTATACGCTGGGCAAACCGCCCCAGGCATTCCAGTGCTCGCTCCTGGGTATCCGCGTCCAGGCGGTTTTCTCTGTCCAGCCCCGCCCCCAGTTGCACCTTCTCAGACAGCCCGTCGAGGATCTGGATTTCCCCCTGTGCCTGGCGGGCTACCACCATATGAAAACTGTTCGACCCCAAATCAATGGCAGCCAGATGTTCGCCATGCTCCATAGTCACTCCTTCCTTTGGACCGATTCTATCCAAAAATCATGGCGTTACGATGTCATAGGCAGCAACTACAGCGATAATTAACTGCCTCGCTTGAAATTCATCACCCGCAACCTGATATTATTCCCCATCGCAGAGGCCAGTTAACAACCCTGACTGATCTCTGAAACCTTTATATCAGGAGAATTCAATGAGCGGCGAGATTATCAACGTGACCGACGCGGACTTCGAAGCCCAGGTCATCAACGCAGACGGCCCCGTGCTGGTCGACTACTGGGCCCCCTGGTGCGGCCCCTGCAAAATGGTCGCGCCGATCCTTGAGCAACTGGTTGGCGAGTACGGCGACAAGCTGACCATTGCCAAAATCAACATTGATGACAACCCGGAAACCCCCAAGAAGTACGGCGTACGTGGCATCCCCACCCTGACCGTATTCAAGAACGGTAACGTGGAAGCCACCAAAGTGGGCGCTCTGTCCAAGAGCCAGCTGACCGCATTCCTGGACAGCACCCTCTAAGAAAGCCGGCACGCCCCAACCCTCCCCCCTCAGGGGAGGGTTTTCCTGCTTGCAGCGTGTTACATGTTGCGTGTTGCATGCGGGTCCCCACAGTGATAGATTCCAGAACCAGCTTTAATAAAGCACCCCCTTTAGTTAGTCCTCGGAACCTCTGGTTACCTATTTTCCTTATGGCCCTCTTTAGGCTTGCCGGGCCAGATTCCGAATAAACCGGATTATCAAAACAACTGCAGCACCGCGGTGGTGCATCCTCTCAATTCATCCAAAGACACCAAATTAGACGCCAATGAATCTTTCTGAACTGAAGCAGAAGCCGATTGGAGAACTTCTGGACATTGCCAAGGAACTCGGCCTCGAGAACCTGGCAAGAACCCGCAAACAAGACGTTATCTTTTCCATCCTCAAGCGCGCCGCCAAGAATGGCTCCGACATTTACGGCGATGGTGTGCTGGAAATTCTGCAGGATGGTTTCGGTTTCCTTCGTTCCGCTGAAGGCTCTTACCTGGCCGGCCCGGACGACATCTACGTCTCTCCCAGCCAGATCCGTCGCTTCAATCTGCGTACCGGTGACACCATCGCCGGGAAAATCCGGCCCCCCAAGGATGGCGAGCGCTACTTCGCCATGCTCAAGGTCAACGAGATCAACTTTGACCGCCCGGAAAACGCCAAGAACAAGATCCTGTTCGAGAACCTGACCCCACTCTTCCCGACCCAGCGCCTGGTCATGGAGATCGGCAACGGTTCAACCGAGGACATCACCACCCGGGTGATCGACCTGGTAGCACCGATCGGTAAAGGGCAGCGCGGCCTCATCGTCGCCCCGCCGAAAGCCGGTAAGACCATGCTGCTGCAAAGCGTCGCCCAGTCCATCGCCCGCAACAATCCCGAAACCCACATGATCGTGCTGCTCATCGACGAGCGCCCGGAAGAAGTGACCGAAATGTCACGGACGGTGCGCGGTGAAGTGGTAGCGTCCACCTTTGACGAGCCGCCGGCCCGTCACGTTCAGGTGGCCGAGATGGTAATCGAGAAAGCCAAGCGACTGGTCGAGCACAAACAGGACGTGGTGATTCTGCTCGATTCCATCACCCGTCTCGCCCGTGCTTACAACACCGTGCAGCCCAGCTCCGGCAAGGTGCTCACCGGTGGTGTTGACGCCCACGCCCTGGAAAAACCCAAGCGCTTCTTCGGCGCCGCGCGGAACATCGAGGAAGGCGGCAGCCTGACCATCCTCGCCACCGCGCTGGTCGACACCGGCTCCAAGATGGACGAAGTGATCTACGAAGAGTTCAAGGGCACCGGCAACATGGAACTGCATCTGGACCGCAAGGTAGCAGAGAAGCGCGTGTTCCCGGCCATGAATATCCGCAAGTCCGGCACCCGCCGCGAAGAGCGTCTGGTCAGTGAAGATGAGCTGCAGAAGATGTGGATCCTGCGCAAGGTGCTGCATCCCATGGACGAAATCGGCGCCATGGAATTCCTCATCGATCGCATGAAACAGACCAAGACCAACCTGGAATTCTTCGATTCCATGAAGCGCAAGTAAGTAAGAGACGCTTCAGGCTGCATGCCTCAGGCAACACGCAAAACCCCGCTTCGGCGGGGTTTTGTTGTTTGGGAGGGGGAGAACCTTGGTGAGGAGTCGCTTCGCAGCAAGCGCTGCCGCTATTTTCGCTCGTAGACCACGAAGGAATAATCGTAAGGGTTCGGCCCTTCAGCGGCGAAATCTTCGCGACCAATTTCTTTCCACTCGGAGGTCGCGTATTCGGGGAAAAATGTATCCCCGTCGACCTCGGCATGGACTTCGGTGAGATAGAGTCGCTGGGTTTGCGGTAACGCCAGCGCATAGATTTCCGCACCGCCCATGATCACTGCTTCTTCCTGGCCTTCAATAAACGCCACGTTTTCCGCCATGGTGATGGCGTCCTCCACGGTGGCCACCACCTTGGCACCTTCGGCCCGATAATCCGGCTGGCGGGTAATCACGATGTTGGTGCGCCCGGGCAACGGCCCTTTCAGTGACTCCCAGGTCTTGCGGCCCATGATCACCGGCTTGCCGAACGTCACCTGCTTGAAGTACTTGAGGTCATTGGGCAGATACCAGGGCAGCTTGTTATTCCGGCCGATGACATTGTTGCTGGCCTTGGCGACCATCATGGAAAGACGAATGGGCATTTAAACCTCGCAGCAGGCAACACGCTTCATGCATCACGCGTGCTGGCGTGTTGCGTGAAGCGTGAGGCGTCTTTTAAATCGCCACCGGCGCCTTGATGTGCGCGGCGGGTTCGTAATTGCTGACGGTGAAATCGTCAAAAGTGAAAGCGAACAGATCCTTCACCGCCGGATTCAGCGTCATCGTCGGCAGCGGACCAGGCGTGCGGGCCAGTTGGGTGTCAGCCTGCTCCAGATGGTTGGAGTACAGGTGCGCATCACCCAGGGTATGCACGAAATCGCCCGGCTGCAGGTCACACACCTGGGCCATCATCAACGTCAACAGCGCATAGGAAGCAATATTGAACGGCACGCCGAGGAAGATATCACCGCTGCGCTGATACAGCTGACAGCTCAGTTTTCCGTCGGCTACATAGAACTGAAACAGGCAGTGGCACGGCGGCAGCGCTTGCTTGCCCGCCGCCGCATTGGCATCCGGCGAGATAGACGGATCCGGCAATACCGCCGGGTTCCAGGCGCTGACCACCAGGCGTCGAGAGTCCGGGTTGCGCTTGATTTCTTCCAGCACCTCGCTGATCTGGTCAATCACCCCGCCGTCCGGGGTTTTCCAGCTGCGCCACTGCTCACCATAAACCGGGCCCAGCTCGCCCTCAGGGGTCGCCCAGCCATCCCAGATGGATACCCCGTTTTCTTTCAAGTAACGGATATTGGTGTCACCGGACAGGAACCACAGCAGCTCGTGAATAATCGAGCGCAGGTGCAGTTTCTTGGTGGTGAGCATGGGAAAACCCTGGCTCAGGTCGTAACGCATCTGATAGCCAAACACCGCATAGGTGCCGGTACCGGTACGGTCTTCCTTGTAGGTGCCGTTCTCGCGGACGTGACGAAGCAGATCAAGATATTGCTTCATGACTTCACTCCTCGCTCATCGTTTCGATACGCCCAAACCAGCATGGCAATACCGAGAATAATCATCGGAATGCTCAGCAACATGCCCATGGTTAACCAGCCGCCAGCCAGATAACCGATGTGGGCGTCCGGCTCCCGGAAGAATTCCACAAAGGTGCGCGCGCAGCCATAACCGATACCGAACAGGGCCGTCACCGCCCCCGCCGGGCGAGGTTTGGCCGAATAGACCCACAACACCAGAAACAACAGCACGCCCTCCAGCAGCATCTCGTACAACTGGGAAGGATGTCGCGCGATCTGCAGCGGGTCGGTGGGGAACACCGTGGCCCAGGGGGCATCACTGGCGCGACCCCACAGCTCGGCATTCATGAAATTACCGAAGCGGCCTGTGGCCAACCCGATGGGTACCATGGGCACCATGAAATCCGCCACCTGAAAATACCGTTTGCCGGTTTTCCGGGCGAACAGCCAGAAGGCCACCAGCACCCCGATGGCGCCACCGTGGAAACTCATGCCCCCGGTCCACACCGCAAACAGCCACAGCGGGTCGGCCAGGAACTTGTCGATATTATAGAAGAACACGTAGCCCAGTCGGCCACCGACGATCACGCCCATGGCGCCGTAAAATACCAGATCGCCCACCTGATCCTTGGTCCAGCCGGAATGTGGCTGTTTGGCCCGGTACATGCCCAGCAACCAGGCGGCGGCAAAGCCGAACATGTACATCAGGCCGTACCAGTGCACTTTCAGGGGGCCGATGGCGAACGCCACCGGGTCGATCTGCGGGAATTCCATAGGTTGTTATCCAAAAGCCAGTTTGAGGCCAAGCACAAAAAGCACCAGAGCGAAGACCTTTTTCAAGGTGGCGGACGGCAGCCGGTGGCTGAGCCGCGCGCTCAGGCGCGCAAACGGGAAACTGGTGAGCACTATACCGGCTGTGGCGGGCAAAAACACATAGCCCAGGGCGCCATCCGGCAAGTGCTGCTCATTCCAACCGGCCACCGCAAACCCCAGCGTGCCGGCAATGGCAATGGGTAGCCCACAGGCGGAGGAAATGGCCACGGCTTCCTGCATTTTCAACCGGCACCAGCTCAGAAACGGCACCGTCAACGAGCCACCGCCGATACCGAAAATCGCAGAGCCAGTACCAATCAGCAACCCGGCCAGGCCCAGTCCCGGCGCACCGGGCACCCGTTGCGGCAGGCTTTCATCCAGCGCCTTGCGACCGGCCAGCAACATCTGCAGGGCAATCAGCATGGCAAACAGACCGAACAGACGGGCCAACAGTTCCCCATCCATGGCATCGGCGATAAACGCACCGGCAAAGGCACCGAGTACAATTCCCACGCCCAAACGTAATGCCACCGGCCAGCGCACGAAGCCGGCCTTGTGATGAGTGCGCACGGCGCTGATAGAGGTAATGATGATGGTACTCAAGGACGTGGCCACCGCCATTTTGGCGACCAGTTCGTCAGGAAAGCCCAGCCCGTGAAACAGGAAAATCAGGGCCGGCACGATGACCACACCACCGCCCAACCCCAGCGCCCCCGCCAGCAGCCCGGCGCCCACACCCACGCCCAGACAGATCAGAAACAGTTCCAGCACAACCTCTCCAACACAACTCGTGGCAAGGCAGGTATGCTAGCACGGAGTAACGCGACACGCTGGACGCAACACGTCCCACGCTAACCGCAATGAACAGCCTGGAAAAAATGAATGTGTATTGTTCTGCTCGACTGGCAGCCTGAATCAAACACCCCATTAAAAGTCGCCGCCAACCGGGATGAATTTCATGCGCGGCCGGCGGAAGCGGCGCGCTGGCGCGGGGATATCTTCTGCGGGCTGGACCTGACGGCCGGCGGCACCTGGCTGGGCATCCACCGTAATGGCCGCTTCGCCGTGGTCACCAATTACCGCGAGCCGATCACCGGCCGCCAGCGCGGCGAACGCTCCCGGGGCCTGCTGCCCTTCGCTTTTCTGGAAGGGCAACAAAGCCCGGAACAGTTCAGCCACACCCTCGCAGAAGAGCAGCATCACTACGGCGCCTTCAACCTGCTGGTGGGCACGGTAAGCACAGACACCACCCGCGACAGCCTGTGGTATCTGGGCAACCGTGGCGCGGCGCCGCAAGCGGTCCAGCCCGGCATTCACGGCCTCAGCAATGGCCTGCTGGACGATCCCTGGCCCAAGGTGGAGCGGGCCAAACAGAACCTGGCCGACGCCATCGCCGCAGGCGGAAACCTGCAGCAGCTACTGCAGGTGGTTAACGACCATTATCAACCCCGCGACAGCGAACTGCCTGACACCGGTGTGGGGGTGGAACTTGAACGGCTGGTGGCCCCGGTCTTTATCCAGTCGGAAACCTACGGTACCCGCGCCAGCAGCGCGGTGATTCTGGACCGTGAACAGGGCCCGCAAATGCTGGAGCAAGTGTGGCAGCCGGACGGTCACCCCGCCGGCCACCCGAATCGCAGTTTCAGCAACGCTTAGCCGCTGTCAGAGAAAACCTTGTTGTCGGCCGGCCGAAAGCCGGCCAGCCCTTACTCCTCGCCCAACATCACCCCGGCATAAAAGCGCACCATCCGCGGATACTGCTTTCTGGACAAGCGTTCGTTGTGGCCATGGAAGCGTGGCAAGTCGTCCTGACTCAGGGCAACAGGCATAAAGCGGAAAATCTGATCGGACACGGGCTGATAATGGCGCGCATCCGTACCGGCGATCAGCAGGAAAGGCGCCACCACCGGCTGCTCCGGCAAAGACCGGGCAAGGCCCGCCAGACGCTCAAAGGCAGGGGAAGGAATCTCGCTGGTCGGTGACGGGTCAGACAGAAAGGTGTCCAGGGGCGTCACGGTGATCGAATCCGGCAACTGCTCTTCCAGATAGGCCAGCAAGGATTCACGGCTTTCCCCCGGCGCCAGGCGGAAGTTGATGGTCGCTTCGGCAGTGGCGGGAAGCACATTATCCTTGACCCCGGCACGCAACAGCGTCGGCGACATGGTGGTGCGAACCAGGGCATTGGTTTCCGGTTTTCCGGCTAACTGTTTAACGATTAATGGCTCAAACAACCACAAATTGGCAAACACCATTCGCTTGGCAAACGGCTGATACGGCGCTACCTGCTGCAGCATTTTGCGGGTAGGTTCGCTCAACCCGGCGGGGCGAGGATTTTCCTGCAAGGCCGCAATAGCGTTGGCCAGATCCCCCACCGCCGTTTTCGCAGGCGGGCGGGAGGAATGCCCCGGTTCCGCGCGGGCTTCCAGGGTCACCGTCATGTAGCCTTTCTCGGCAATGCCGATCAGCGCCACCGGCTGCTCAATGCCCAGGGTGCTGCCGGGCAGCATCATGCCGCCTTCGTCCAGCACCATGCCAAATCGCAGGCCCTGCTCTGCCATCCAGTCCGCCATGCGGCTGGCGCCTTCACTGCCACCGGTTTCTTCATCGTGACCGAACGCCAGCCACACATCACAGGCCGGTGCACGCCCATCCGCCAACAAGGCTTCGGTGGCTTCCAGGATCGCCATCAGGCTGCCCTTGTCATCCATGGCGCCACGGCCCCAGACAAACTGTGAATCCACCACGCCGGCGAAAGGCGGGTGTTCCCAGGCATCCGGGGACGACACCGGCACCACATCCTGATGGGCCAACAGCAAGACAGGCGCACAGTCTGTCCCGGAATCCCAGTGATAAAGCAGGCTGTGGCCGAAGGTTTTCAGTGAGAGAGCGTCATGGCTCAACGGGAAAGACTGGCGCAGGAAATCATGGAAGCCATCAAAGGCTTGCGGCTGATCCGGCAAGGTAGCAAATCGCAGGGCACGGGAGAGACGTGCGGTCATCTCGGATTCGTTCAATGCAGATTCAAAAACCGGCAGAGGGATAACCGTTTCGTTGGGCGCTTTTACCTTCAAGGTGTTGAACAACAGCACCGCCAGCAACACAAGCAACGACACCACGATCAACAAGAACGCGCGCTTCATGACTCTCTCCCGATAAGTTTTTTATTTGCTTCATCACGTATTAGAGTGAATAACACGCTTCATGCCGTCTTATGCTTTTATCGCGAATACCCAGCACTTTGCAGAGAACATGGCGGCCAAGGTTTTCAGATTTTGAAGTCACCGTCCGGCGTCGGGCATCCGGCGTCCAGCCGTTGCCAGGGAGGGATAATGAGACAAGTCCTGAAGCCGACGTATCACTCAAGTCCACGATGAACCTTTTATTTTTAACACCGACACGCTCGGTGTGTGTCAGGACAATACCTTACGATTTCGCAACAGGTCACCCAGCCCGGCCTTGGTGAGCTGCAAGTCCACGTAAGAGGCGATCACTTCACCGTTATCCATGGCCAGCACTTCATTGAGAAGACGGCGAACAAAGCTGATATTCACCTGACGAATAGCGGCTTTTACCTTTAACAGGTTAGACGCATTCATGGAGAGCACATCCACGCCCATGGCCATCAATAGCAGGGCCGCACTGGGCTCCCCTGCCATCTCGCCACAGACCGACACCGGCGTGTCTTCCTCGCGAGCCTGCTCCACCACGTGCAGCAGCGCATGCAGCACCGCCGGGTGATAGGAGTTATAAAGCGCCGCCACCTGGCGATTGTTACGGTCCACCGCGAGCAGATACTGGGTGAGATCATTGGTGCCGACGGAAAGAAAATCCACCCGCTGAGCCAGTGCCCGGGCCTGATATACCGACGCCGGCACTTCGATCATCACGCCCACCGGCGGCATGGACACATCCAGCCCTTCATCACGCACTTCCAGCCAGGCACGGTGAATCAGGTGCTGCGCTTCTTCCGCCTCGATCACGCTGGTGATCATGGGCAACATTATGCGCAGATTATTCAGCCCCTCGCTGGCCTTGATCATGGCGCGCACCTGCACCATGAAAATTTCCGGGTGGTCCAGGGTGACACGAATACCGCGCCAGCCCAGGAAGGGGTTTTCATCTTCAATAGGGAAATAGCTCAGGGATTTATCGCCGCCGATATCCAGGGTGCGCATGGTCACCGAATGCGGAGCAAATGCCGCCAGCTGCTCGCGGTAAATCACCCGCTGCTCTTCTTCCGACGGGAAACGGTCGCGGACCATAAACGGAATTTCCGTCCGGTACAGGCCCACCCCTTCGGCACCCCGCTCCAGTGACCGGTTGATATCGGTCATCAGCCCGGTGTTCACCTGTAATTTGATCCGCGAGCCATCGAGTGTTTCCGCAGGCTCATCGCGCAGCTTTTCCAGGCCGGCCTGAAGACTCTCTTCCTCGGCAATAATTTCCTGGAACTGCAGTTTCAGTTCCGGCGAGGCATTGGCCACCACCCGGCCCCGGAAACCATCGACAATGATTTCCTTGTCGTCCATTTGCTTGAGGGGCAAATTCTGTGCGCCCACGACGGTGGGAATACCCATGGCACGGGCCACAATGGCCATGTGCGAATTCCGTGAGCCACGGGTAGTAACAATGCCGCGGACCCGCTCACGGGGCACTTCCATCAGCATGGGCGCGGAAATATCTTCGCCGAGTAAAATACATTCGTCGGGAAAGATGACATGACGCCGGGTCTGGCTCTGCAGCTGGGCCAGCACCCGGCGCCCCAGATCACGCACATCCGCCGCCCGCTCACGCAGGTAGGGGTCATCCATCATTTCGAAATTACGCACATGGGCGTCGACCACCGTGCGCAAGGCGCCCTGGGCCCACTGCCCTTCGCGGATCTGGGCGATCACTTCCGCCGGCAGGGCGTGGCGATCCAGCATGCGCAGATAGACATCAAACAACGCTTGCTCTTCAGCCCCCAGCGAGCGAGAGGCCCGCTCGGCCAAATCACGGATTTCCTGACGCACGCGCACCAGCGCATCGTCCAGCCGGGAAATTTCGTCACTCACATCAGCAACGGCCCGATCCGGCACGGAGGCCAGGTCCGCTTCCGGAAACAGCAACACGCCATGGCCAATGGCCGCCCCGGGGCAACCGGGCAGGCCGTCATAGAAACTGGGCAGATCGCCGCTGCCACCCAACTGGTCGAACAACACACCCGAGGCATGGGCATGGGCAATGACCGCCGACAGCTGGGCGGAGATCGTCACCAGAAAGGCTTCTTCGCTCTGATCGAAACGGCGTACATCGCGCTGCTGGACCACCATGACGCCCAGCACCTTGCCGTGGTGCATCACCGGCACACCCAGGAAAGCATGGAAGGCATCTTCCCCGGTTTCTGCCAGATAATGGAATTTGGGGTGGGTAAAGGCGTCTTCCAGATTGATGGGTTCTTCGCGCAGGCCCACCTGCCCCACCAACCCCTCCGACAGGCCCAGACTCACCTTACCCACGGCTTCCTGCTTCAACCCTTCCGAGGCCATCAGCATATAGCGCTGCTCTTCCTCGTCGCGCAGATAGATGGAGCACACTTCCGTGCCCATGGCATCGCGTACCCGCTTGGCCATCAAATCCAGCGCGCTGGGGATGTCCGCCGCGTTGTTCACTTCCTGAACAATACGCCGCAGGGTCTCAAGCATCGGACGAGTCTCCAGATGTAGACGGGGTTGGGGAACGCGCGCCTGGCGCCCCTTTCTTCAGGGCCGGGGCCAATTCACGCAAGGCGCGGGCGTATACCCCGCGCTTGAAATGCACCACCTTGCGAATCGGATACCAGTAATTGACCCAGCGCCAGTCCTTGAACTCCGGACTATCGCTGGCGAACAGGTCAATAGCCTGCTCCTCCGCCGTCAGCTGCAACAAAAACCATTTCTGCCGCTGGCCAATGCAATGCGGGCGATTACGGGGGCGGCGCAAAAACCGGCGGGGCAGGCGATAGGTCAGCCAGCCTTCGGTGCTGGCAATAATGTCCACATGCTCCGGCAGCAGGCCCACCTCTTCTTCCAGCTCGCGAAACAGCGTTTCTTCCGGAGTCTCCCCCGGCATCATGCCGCCCTGCGGAAATTGCCAGGCATCACGGTTGCCCACCCGGCGACCCCAAAATACCCGGCCATCCTGGCCGGCAATAATGATCCCGACATTCAGCCGGAACCCTTTGTCATCAATAATGCCTGTCATGTTGTCTCTTCGAATCCACGCGCAATCGTGAACTCTGGCTCCTTGTCAGCCCATTAAACCTTGCCGGGCAACCTGCGATCAATGCACAACCGTGCAACAAACGCACCAAAACAAACCTGGAGCGCGATGAATCCACCGGTATGACTTGTCATCCGCTTCGCATAAAATGGCCCCTTCACGTAAGGAGAGGCCATGACGCTCGCGATTTTCGACCTGGACAACACCCTTATCGGCTGCGATTCCGACCACCTGTGGGGAGACTGGCTGGTAGAGAAAGGCATTGTTGACCAGCAGCTCTACAAGGAAACCAACGACCAGTTTTACGTGGATTACCAGAATGGCCGCCTCGACATCATGGCCTACCTGCGCTTTTCCCTGAAGGTACTGGCTGATAACGACATGGCCCAGCTGCATTTCTGGCGCGAACAGTTCCTGGCAGAAAAGCTCGACAGCATGTGGCTGCCCAAGGCCGAAGCCCTGCTGCAAAAGCACCGTGACCAGGGCCACACCCTGATGATCATTACCGCCACCAATGACTTTGTGACCGCCCCCCTGGCGGATCGCCTTGGCGTGGATCACCTGATTGCCACCGTCGCAGAATGTCGCCGCGAGCGCTATACCGGCGACGTGGCCGGCACGCCCAGCTACCGCGAGGGTAAAGTGGAGCGGCTGGCCGAATGGCTGAACGCCAACGATGAAACCCTGGAGAACAGCTGGTTCTACAGCGACTCCCACAACGATCTGCCATTGCTGCGTAAAGTAGACAACCCGGTCGCCGTGGACCCGGACAGCGCCCTTGAGCGCGAAGCCCGGGAACAGGGCTGGCCCGTGATCAGCCTGCGCTAACCGGAATTGTTTATGCGTTTTTTCCTTATGGCATTACTGGCAGGCCTGTTACTGGCCTGCGACAGCGGCAGTAAAGACGACACCCAGGCCGCTCCCGGGCCTGCCAGTGCCCACACCCTGACAGACATTCCCGCCGCAGAGTGGCAGCAGCAGGCCGACGAGCGTTTCACGGCCGCCGCAACGGCATGGCAACAGGCGCTGACCCGGTTCGAGCAAAGCCCCAATGCCGACAACCTGGCCGCACTACGCGATGCCCTGGCGCAGTGGTACCAGCGTTTTGCCAACCAGTACCTGCTGCTGGCCAGCCGTGCCTGCCAGCAGGACGGCAGCGCCAACCGGCAGGCGATTCTGTCACGGCTGGACAGCTGGCCGCTGTACCCCGGCTATCTGGATGCCCTGCCCGAGTGGCCGGAATCCGGGCTGATCAGTGATCCGTACCTGGAGCTGACCCGCCAGAACCTGCGCCGCCAACACGGCGCCACCGACCCGGCGGAAGCCAGTCTCGGTTTTGCCGCCCTGGCCGTGGCACTCAACGGCACCACCGACACCCCCAAAGCACTGGCAGCGTTCACGGGAGAGGAGGACACCCCCGCCCGCCGTCGCCAATACCTGAAACTGGCGGGCGAACAACTGCTGGCGGACCATCAACAGCTGTCACTGAGCCGTCCCCTGAACGAGCTGGCACTGCAATGCGGCCTGATGGAGACCCTGGCGCACTGGCAGCAACTGACCGACCCGGCCAGTGAGCAGGAAGACGGGCTGCTGATCCCCGCACTGAGCACCACCGTTAATAAAACCGAGCTGCTCAACGCCGTACAGACCATGGACCCTGCGGTCCTCGCCCGCTGGGACCAGATCAACCCCGGCATTGCCGGCTCAATCAAGCAAAGCGAAGAGAAAGGCTGGGCCCCGATTAAAGCCTGGCTCACCACAGTGAGCATCACCCGCCGGTAAGCTGGCGCCGGCAAGGGCAGCTCGAATTTACCCAAGGGCACAGAGAGCCTGAAAGGCGTAATCCGACATTATTCGGCTTAAGGTCTTGCGCCCCTGGCTAACGTCGACCCAAGAAGGCGGACAAGCAGGGCCATACGCCAAACACAAAAAAGCCCCGCCGGGCTCTCACCCGGCGGGGCTTTTTACTTCCAGACAAACGCCTTAGAAGTTGTAGCGACCGAAGACGCCGTAGGTATCACGATCACCACCAACGATGACGCGCGCACCCAGATCCACCGCCTGGCTCACCTTGAACAGACCCTGGCCATAAACACCCAGATCATCATCGTAGAGGTCCTGGTAGGCCAGACCACCGGACAGTTCCAGTTTTTCGGTAGTGGCATGACGCACACCACCACGCACCTCGAAACCGATCTCATCGTCGTTGTTGCCCGGATCATAATCACGATCATCGTAAATAATGTCGGCGCTGGTGACGAAATCCAGACCGCGCTGCAGCGGGGTGTGGAAACCGATACCACCAGAAATTTGGCTACCGTCGAGATCGCCATTGCGGCCATAGTCCCCATCAAAGAAACCCAGGCTGCCGCGCAGGAACAGGTGCTCGTCCAAAGCAAATGACCCTTCCGCACTCAGCGAATCGACATCCACATCATTATCCAGGTCCCAGCGATCGTAGGCCAGCTGACCGTAGCTGTAAGAAAAACCGTTATCACGCACGGCAGTGGTTTGTTGTGCTGCCAAGGCCGGGGCGGAAACCGCCAGAGCAATACCTGACACAAGCAATGTTTTCTTAAACATAAATCGTCCTCACTGATATCGAAAAATTCGGCATCCAAGATGGCCACACTATGTGGTCTTATTGAGCGCTCTGCATTGTGATGGTTCCGTTTTTATGACGTTTTTATAAAAATTTTCAATGTAGCCAGCAATTTATAGCATGGGTGTTGACCTTGGGGTTACCCGCAGGTTTAACAATGTATGCTGAAATATCCCTTTGGCATCAGATTGCTTCACAGGAGCCACCATGCCGACGCAAACGCGCACCCAGACCCTGCCCATCAGCGGCGCCACCTGCCAGGGATGCAGCCGCACCATCACCACCGCGCTGGAATCGATTAGCGGCGTGGAAAGTGTGGTCGTGGACCTTTCATCCCAGCAGGTGTCCGTGACCGGCAACGCTTCCAGAAGCACGCTTCAGGACGCACTGGTGCAGGCGGGTTACGACGCCGACGACGATTCGCACGCCCCACCCGCACACGGCCACGACAAAGCGAATGAACCAAACACCACAGCCGCGCAATCCGTGCAACTGAGCATCAGCGGGGCGACCTGCGCCTCCTGTGTGCGCACCATCGAAAGCGCTCTGCGCAACACCCCCGGCGTGGACAACGCGGACATGAATTTTGCCGACCGCACCGCCCAAGTTACCGGTACCGCCAGCACCCGCGCGCTGATTAACGCCGTGAGCGATGCCGGTTATGGAGCCGAGCTTCTCGATAACAGCGCAGACCAACAGGAACAGCAGGAGGCCCGCGAACAGGCCCACTACCACACCCTTCTTCGCCACATGGGGCTGGGGCTTGGCCTGGGTGTCCCGTTGATGGCCTGGGGCCTGCTGGGTGGCGACATGATGGTCCGCGCCGGGCAAACCAGTCAGTGGATCTGGCTGGGTATCGGCCTGCTTACCCTGGCGGTGCTGGCCACCGCCGGGCGCCACTTTTTTGTCGGCGCCTGGAAGGCGTTCCGTAACCACAACGCCAACATGGACACCCTCATTGCACTGGGCACCGGCGCCGCCTGGCTCTATTCCATGGTGGTCGTCCTGCTGCCCGGCGCACTGCCGGAAGCGGCCCGGCATGTGTATTTCGAAGCCAGCGCCATGATCATCGGCCTGATCAATCTTGGCCAGGCCCTGGAAGTGCGCGCCCGCGGCAAAACCAGTGCGGCGGTGAAACGGCTGCTGGATCTGGGCGCCAAAACCGCACGGGTTGTCCGTGAAGGCCCGAATCAGGAAAAAACGGAACAGGATATCCCGGTAGAACAGGTCCAAACCGGCGACATTCTGCGCGTTCGGCCCGGCGAAAAGATCGCCGTGGACGGCACCGTGAAAGAAGGCGAGAGCCGCATTGATGAATCCATGCTCACCGGCGAGCCCATGCCAGTGAACAAGAGCACAGGCGATACCGTCAGTGCCGGCACACTTAACGAAGGCGGCACGCTACTCTACGCGGCCACCGCCGTGGGCAAGGACACCGCCCTTTCACAAATTGTCGCACTGGTGAAAAAAGCCCAGGGCAGCAAGCCACCGATTGGCCGCCTTGCCGATCAGGTGTCAGCGATTTTTGTTCCCACCATCATGTTGATCGCCATTGCCGCTGCGCTGGTGTGGTTCAACGTGGGCCCGGAGCCACGCCTGACGCATATGCTGATCAGTGCCACCACCGTGCTGATCATCGCCTGCCCCTGTGCCCTCGGCCTGGCCACGCCCATGTCCGTGATGGTGGGTGTCGGCAAGGCCGCCGAGAACGGCATTCTGATTCGTCAGGGCGAAGCCCTGCAGACCAGCAGCCAGCTGGACACCATCGTCCTCGACAAGACCGGCACCATCACCGAAGGTAAGCCTGCCGTCACCGATATCATCTGCGCAGAGGGGCAACAGGAAGACACCGTGCTCAAACTTGCGGCCAGCCTGGAAAGCGGCTCTGAGCACCCCCTGGCCACGGCGATTCTCAACGAGAGCAAACAGCGAGAAGTATCGCTGGACGACGTCACTCAATTCCAGGCCCTGAACGGCAAGGGAGTCACTGCCACCCTCAATGGCAAGACGTATCGACTGGGCAATCGCCGCTGGCTGGAGAATGAAGGGGTGAACATCAACCTCGACAGCACATCCCTCACCGACAAAGGCGCCACGCCACTGTTCTTGTCGGAGCAGCAAACCCTGCTCGGCATCATCGGTGTCGCGGATCGCATTAAAGACGACTCCAAAGCCGCTATCACCCGGCTTAAGGAACAGGGACTCAAGGTCATCATGATTACCGGCGACATTACCGCCAGTGCCAACGCCATTGCCGAACAGGCTGGCGTGGATGAAGTGATGGCGGAAGTGCTGCCGGAAGACAAGGCAAAAAAAGTGGCCGCCCTGCAGAAAGAAGGCCGCACCGTGGCCATGGTCGGCGATGGCATTAACGATGCCCCTGCTCTGGCCCAGGCCGATGTGGGCTTTGCCATTGGCACCGGCACCGACGTGGCCATCGAATCCGCTGCCATCACCTTGATGGGGGGCTCATTGCACGGCGTGGCCGATGCTATGGCCATTTCCTCGGCCACGGTGCGTAACATCAAACAGAACCTGTTTGGCGCCTTTGTTTATAACAGCCTGGGCGTGCCGGTGGCCGCCGGCATCCTCTATCCGCTCACCGGCAACTTGCTCAGCCCGGTGATCGCCGGCGCCGCCATGTCGCTTAGCTCGGTTACCGTAGTTACCAACGCCAACCGGTTGCGGTTTTTCAAACCCGGACATCGCAACGCAAAACCAGACAAAGAGAGCAACGCATGACCCCAGAACAACTGGCCGCACAACTGCGCCACCCCCAGGGCGAGGATGGCAACAAGGTGGCAGGCAACATGGATGACCGTAACAGCCCGGTGATTTTTGCCGCCTATGACGCGCTAGCCCCCGGGGACGGAGATCGCATTCTGGAAATCGGCCCCGGCGCCGCCGGCCACCTGCCCAACCTGTTGGGCCGGGCAGACAACCTGCACTACACCGGACTGGATGCGTCCCGCGACATGGTGCTGCTCGCCCGGGAACGCTACCTGGGCGAAACCCGCGCCGCCTTTATCCACGGCGAGCTGACGCAAGCACCGCTCGCCCCCACCAGCATGGACCGCATTGTCGCCGTAAACGTGGTTTACTTCTGGCAACCGCTGGCGCCGGCCCTGCAGGCCCTGTTTCTATTGCTGCGCCCCGGCGGCACCCTGGTGCTGGGTTTGCGTGATCATAACAGCATGGCCAGCCTGCCAGTGTTTCAGCACGGTTTTTCCACCTATCACGGGCCCGAGTTACAACAGGCCCTGGAACAGGCCGGCTTTACCGACGCCTCGCTGAGCACCTTCGCCGAAGACAGCGTCGATGTGCTCGGCGATACCATGCACAAACAATCGCTGATACTTACCGTTCGCAAACCCCGGGAGGCGACACCATGAGCCTTTTCGTCAATCTTGTCGGTCTTGTTTTGATGGCACTGGTGGTCTGGTGGTTCTGGCTATCGCACCGCAAAAGCACCGCACAGGCCGCCACACAGGAAGCCACCATCATTGTCGAAGACGGGGTCTACTCTCCGGCCTCCATTCGCGCCAACACCGGACAGTCCCTGACACTGCATTTCGATCGTCGCGATCCATCCCCCTGCGCCGAACAGGTAATCTTTCAGGGACTGGATACCAGTGCATTTCTGGAAACCGGAAAAACCACCACCCTGACACTGGATAACCTGCCCGCCGGGAAGCACCGCTTCACCTGCCAAATGCAGATGTATCAGGGCACACTGGTTGTAGACTGACCGCAACACGCAACACGCAACACGCAACACGCAAACAATGATGAGGACTTGCTGTGAAAAAAATACTGATTGTTTTAACTACCCTATTGATGACTGCCTGTGGCGAAGAAGTAACGACGCCGGCAGAAACCCCCTCTGCCAACCAACCGCCCGCCAAGGTGGCAGCCACCACCGACAAAGTACTGGAAGTGTATAAATCCCCCACCTGTGGCTGCTGCGGCGCCTGGGTTGAGCACATGGAAGCTAACGGTTACACCGCTAATGTCCACGAGCAGCAGAACCTGCAATCCATCAAGGAAAAAGCCGGCATCCTGCCCGGCACCGGGTCCTGCCATACGGCCTTTATCGACGGCTACGCCATTGAAGGCCATGTCCCCGCCAGCGACGTGGACCGCCTGCTGGAAGAACGCCCCGAAGGCAAAGGCCTCACCGTTCCCGGCATGCCCGCAGGCTCCCCCGGCATGGAAATGGGCGACCGCAAAGACGCCTACGACGTGCTGCTGTTCGATGAAAATGGCACCGAGGTCTTCAGCCATCATCCGGGGAATTAAACAGCTGCGAGCGGCTAGCTACGAGTCGCGAGCAAGGACTGCGCTCAGTATGTGCCCACGCCTCCTGATCCCGGTCTATGCTTTTCTTTTTGTTTCTTCTGGCAGCTCGCAGCTAGTCGCTCGTGGCTATCTATCTTCAACCTGTCATGGCAACCCGCTAAAGTGTCTGCTTTGCGCGTAACGAGACCCTGAATGCTTCCCTTCCACGACTGGCTTTTGCTGGCCAGCATCTGTGCCCTGGGGGCCATGGCCCCCGGCATCAGCCTGGCGGTGGTGACCCGCCACACCCTACACGGAGGCCACCGGGCCGGCGCGATCGCAGGCGTGACCCACGCCCTTGGCATCGGCATCTGGGCTGCGGCCACCGTCACCGGCATGGCCATCCTGTTCCACCGCTACCCGGTACTGGAGCAGCTTTTTTCCATGGCCGGGGCCCTGTTCCTGTTGTGGATGGCCTGGAAAAGCTGGCAGGCGGGCCGGGCGCCGCTGCCCCCCGCCGATTCAGGCGAGCGCAGCAGCGTGCTTCACGGCGCCGCCTGGGACGGATTCATGGTGGCTTTCCTCAACCCCAAGGTGGCCCTGTTTTTCCTCGCCGTGTTCAGCCAGTTTCTTGAAGCGGACATGACCCACCTCGCCCGGGCCCAGATCGTACTCACCGCCATGTTTATCGATGGCGGCTGGTATGTGCTGGTGGCCATCCTGCTGGGACGCAGCCGCTTTCTGCCCTGGTTACGCGACCACCACCACTGGGTGGAGCGAGCCACCGCCGTGCTACTGGTGATCATCGCCGCCAGTGTGGTCATCAATTCACTGATCCGAACCGCTTGACCTTGGGGTTACCCCAAGGTCAATAATGCAAGTATGTCACGTGTATCGAGAAGACAATGCCGGGCGATGATCGCCACCTTGCTCGCCACCACCCTGATGGTGGTGAGCAGCTTGCTGTCTGCCAATACACTCACCATGGCCATGTCCACGGCTACCGACAGCCCCATGACTCCCTCCTCCATGACACACTGTCACCACTCTGCCGACACGCCCGACGGTGACATGACCGCCGGCCACGACATGGCGCAGATGCAGGCCTGCGAAGGCAGCGACAGCTGCCAATGCATCACCCTGTGCCAGATCACCGCTGCCAGTGACACTGCCTTCGTGGCAAATGCCTTTATCCCCTCGCCCCCCGGCACAAACTCCCTCATTACAACGATTCACGCCGGCATCCACCGCCTGCCGTTACGCCCACCGTCCCTGTCTGTTTGAGCTGATTTTTTTCTCAAACAAACAGGAGTATTCCAATGAAAACGCAATCGCAGATTTCCCTGCCACGACGTCGTTTCGTGCAGGGCCTGGCACTGGGTGCCGCCGGGCTGGGGCTTGGCCTCAACGCCCGTCAACTACTGGCCAGCCAGGGCCATACCGGCGCCCCGACCCTCACCGGTGATACTTTTCACCTGACGCTGGGCGGAACCGACGTCAATATCACCGGTAAGACCCGCCCGGCCACCACCATTAATGGCGGCATTCCCGGCCCGACCCTGCGCTGGAAAGAAGGTGACACCATCACCCTCAAGGTGACCAACCTGTTGCCTGAAACCAGCTCCATACACTGGCACGGCATTCTGCTGCCCTTCCAGATGGACGGCGTGCCGGGATTGTCCTTCGATGGCATCGCCCCCGGCGAAACCTTTACCTATCGCTTTACCGTGAAACAAAGTGGCACCTACTGGTATCACAGCCATTCCGGCTTTCAGGAACAAACCGGAATCTATGGCGCCATCGTGATTGACCCTCGCGAGGCGGCCACACACACCGAAGCGCGTTATCACGCGGACCGTGACGAAGTGATTCTGCTCTCTGACTGGAGCGATGAAGATCCTCAGCATATTTACGCCACACTGAAAAAACTCAGCCATTACTACAATTTCAATGAGCGCACCGTATTCGACACGCTGAGTGATTTCCGCAACAAAGGGGTGATCGAAACGCTCAAGGACCGGCAAATGTGGAACAGCATGCGCATGAGCCAGAGCGACCTGGCGGACGTGACCGGCTACACCTATACCTACCTGATGAACGGGCAAAGCCCCGCCAACAACTGGACCTGCCGATTCAAACCCGGCGAACGAATCCGCCTGCGCTTCATCAACGCCAGTGCCATGACCTTCTTCGACATTCGCATTCCCGGCCTCGACATGACCGTGGTCGCCATGGACGGCCAACCGGTAAACCCGGTGAATTTCCATGAATGCCGGCTGGGCGTGGCAGAAACCCTGGATGTGATCGTGGCCCCGAAAGCCGATCAGGCCTACACCCTGTTCGCCCAGAGCATCGACCGCAGTGGCTTCGTACGCGGTACGCTAACACCGGATGCCGCCCTCTCCGCTGCGGTGCCGGACATGGACGTGCCCCCGCCACTGGGTCACACCGAAATGGGCATGGGCGCCATAAACCATCAAGCGTCGGGTCATCACTCCATGGGGCATCAATCCATGAGTCATGGCGCCATGGACCATGACGGCATGAAAATGGGGGATATGAAACACCACGGCACATCCCCTGCCCGCCCGGTTCCCTTTGCCGTGGACAGCAACAACCCGGACCTGCCGCCACGCGACAGCGCCATCGAACATCCTGCCAGTGAATTTGGCCCCGGCGTCGACATGCGCGCCATGGCGCCCGGCGACATGCTGGCCGACCCCGGCATTGGCCTGCGTGACCGGCCCTGGAAAGTGCTCACCTATGCCGACATGGAAACCCTCGGCAGCACCCCCGATAACCCCATCGACAGCCTTCAAGCGGACCGGGAAATCGTGCTGCATCTGACCGGCAACATGGACCGGTACATGTGGAGTTTTAACGGCATCAAGTTTGCCGATTCCGTACCGCTGGAACTGTTCCACCACGAGCGGGTGCGCATCACCCTGGTGAACGACACCATGATGACCCATCCCATTCATTTGCACGGCCTATGGAGTGATCTGGAACTGGGTAACGGGAAACTGCTGCGCAAGCACACCGTCACCGTCAAACCCGGCGAAAAACTCAGCTACCTGGTGCGCGCCGATGCCCTCGGTCGCTGGGCCTATCACTGCCACCTGCTCTATCACATGGAGGCAGGCATGTTCCGGGAAGTGCGCGTCGTTGATGGCAGCAACACCCCTTCCATTCCAGATACACAGACACAGGGCATGCACGACACACATGGCAAAGATCATGGAGGGCACCGCTCATGAAAACATTGATGACGCTCCTGGCAGGCAGCATCACACTAGCGGCCACCTCGCCAGCCCTGGCCATGAATAAAAACGAACCGCGTTTTACCCGTGTCATCGTCGATCAGCTGGAAGTCCGTGACAGCGCTGAAGGCACCGTCATGGCCTGGGAAGCCAGCGGCTGGCATGGCGGCGACCTGAACAAGCTGTACTTCAGCACCGAAGGCGAACGGTTAATGGATCCGGAGCACGACGGTGAGGACGCCAGTACCGAGGGAGCAGAAACCCGCCTTGCCTGGAACCGGGCCTTTGCTCCCTTCTGGGACTGGCAGCTGGGCGTGCGACGAGACTGGCAACCGGACGATCCCAACCGGGACTGGGCCAGCATCGGTGTTCAGGGCGTCGCGCCCTACCTCTTCGAAGTGGACGCCAACCTGTTTATCGGCGAAGAGGGCCTGACCAACCTGCGCCTGGAAGCCGAGTACGAGTTGCTACTGACGCAAAAGTGGATACTGGTTCCGGAGATCGAAGCCAACCTCTATGGCAAGGACGACCCGGAACTGGGCATCGGCGACGGGCTTGCCAGCCTGGAAGCCGGCCTGCGCCTGCGCTATGAAATTCGCCGGGAAATTGCGCCCTATATCGGGGTCAACTGGGAAAAACAGTACGGCGACACGGCGGACATGACACGGGCAGCCGGCGGGAAAACGGAAGAAGGCACCGTTGTTGCCGGCATCCGTTTCTGGTTCTGATCTTGCCACGGATGTGCCCGGCCGCCATGGCCGGCGCATCCACCAATTCTTTCATTGTCAGGGAGAACACGATGAAAACCGTTAGCTCGCGCTGCTTGCCACCGCCATCATCGGCATCGCCATTGCCACAGGCAGCTACAATTTTGCGGCCGACGAACCGCACTGGAGCGTGACCGAGAAAATCATCGGTACCGCTCGCCACCGCTCCATTGACCTGCGTGCAAAACATATTCCGGTGCCCAACGACCTGCATGATCCGCAACGAATTGGTCGGGGCGCAGAGCACTACCAGGCCATGTGCGTGGGCTGCCACCTGGCGCCGGGAATCGAGGAGAGCGAACTGCGTGAGGGCATGTATCCGCAACCGCCAGCATTGGCGGAACACGGGATTCATGATCCGAAAGGCGCCTATTGGGTCATCAAGCACGGCATCAAAATGAGCGGCATGCCCGCTTGGGGAAAAAGCCACGACGAGCAAAGCCTGTGGGACATGGTGGCGTTACTCAGCGCCCTGCCCTCACTGAGCGAAAACGATTGGCAGGCACTACTGGACGACTCAGGCACAGCACCCGCCGGCCAGGGGCACGGCGGTGCAGGCCATCATCACTGAAAACCATCGTCAACGGTAACCGTGCCCTTGATCATTTCATTACAGCGACCAAGGGCACTCACCTAACCGGAGCAGTTGTCGTATTCGTCTGTTTCCAGGCTGCGCAGCTCGCCATTATTCTGAATCTGGATATCCAGGTCCCGCAGGTGTCCATCACCGATACCGTAAATCCAGCCGTGAATGGTCAACGGCTGATCGCGACGCCAGGCTTCCTGAACCACGGTGGTGTTGGACACATTGATGACCTGGCGAGCCACATTCAGCTCACACATTTTGTCCACCCGCGCCTGGTCATCCGGCAGCTCGGCCAGGTTCTTGCGATTACGCAGGTACAATTCGCGCACCTGCCGCAGCCAGTTGTCGATCAGGCCATGGGGCACATCTTCCATGGCCGCCTTGATACCACCACAACCGTAATGACCCACCACCATGATGTGCTTCACCTTCAAGACATCCACGGCGAATTGCAGCACTGACAGCAGATTCAGGTCAGTGTGGTTGACCAGGTTCGCCACATTGCGATGAACAAACAGCTCACCGGGCATCATGCCTACCACTTCGTTGGCTGGCACCCGGGAATCGGCACAACCGATCCACAGATATTCCGGGTTCTGCTGTTCACCCAGCGCCTTGAAGAAGCCGGGGTGGCGCTCTTCGATTTCGTGGCGCCATTTTTCATTGTTGGAAAACAGTTCAGGTAGGGATTTCATGGTCTCTCGCTTTTTTACGCAATCATGCTACACGCGGCACGCTAACACGCCGCCTTAACCACCAGTCATATTCATAAATCGTACCAATTGCTCACCCGGGGCCAGATTAAAGTCGTGCCGCTCGGGCTTGATGGCCATGGCATCAATGATCGCCTGGCGCAGGGGGGCGTCATCCGTGGGGTGCGCCCGCAGTACCGCACGCAGGTCCACACTGTGTTCGTGGCCCAAGCACAGAAGCATACGGCCTTCGGCGGTAATTCTCACCCGGTTACACAAATGGCAAAAGTTTTGTGAGTGAGGAGAAATAAACCCGATGCGGCTATCACTGCCCGGCACCTGCCAGTAACGGGATGGCCCGCCGGTTTTTTCTGCCATGGGCACCAGCGTCAGTCGCCGGGAGAGCTGGTCGCGCAGCGCCTCGGAGGAGACGAACTCCAACGCCCGGTCATGTTCGCTGATGGCCCCCAACGGCATTTCCTCGATAAAGGAGATATCCAGCCCCTTCTCAATAGCAAAATCCACCAGCGCCGGCACCTCATCCTGATTGCGCCCCCGCAGGATCACGCTGTTCAGCTTGATGCGGCGGAAGCCGGCATGGCGGGCCGCCTCGATCCCCGCCAGTACCTTGTGCAAATCGCCGGTGCGCGTGAGGGCGCGGAAGCGCTGCGGGTCCAGTGAATCCAGGCTGATATTGAGCCGATCCACCCCCGCCGCCTTCAGAGCCTGCGCGTGGCGGGGCAAGCCAGCGCCATTGGTGGTCATATTCAGTTCACGCAGGCCGTCAATGGCACCAATATCGTGCACTAACCGCGCCACATCCCGGCGCACCAGAGGCTCCCCACCGGTCAGGCGAATGCGCTTTACCCCCAGCTGCACCAGCACCCGTGCCAGCCGCCCCATCTCTTCCAGGGTCAGCACCTGGGCGCGGGGAACAAAGGTCATATCCTCCGCCATGCAGTACACACAGCGGAAATCACAGCGGTCCGTCACCGACAAGCGCACGTAATCAATGGTGCGCCCGAAGCGGTCCTGCAGTACCGGATTGTCAGTGGAAGCATCAGCATTCATGCCGGTACTGTAGCAAATGCGGGGCCAACCCGGACAATCAGCCCCCCTTACGCCTGTCGGGCCATCCCGGCTCCGGTTGGTCAGGCCCTTGCCGGTCTTGTTAGAATGTTCGCCGACCTGAATACAGGGCGCGATCAGGCCATGAAAAACGTCATGACCGCCACGCCTCTTATTCCGAATTCATCTACCCCTAAAGGGTTTCCATGCAAATTTCTGAAAATGCCGTAGTGTCCATCCACTACACCCTGACCAACAACGCCGGTGAAACCATCGATTCTTCCGTCGAGCGTGGCGAGCCCCTGGCGTACCTGCACGGCGCCGGCAACATCATTCCGGGCCTGGAAAACGCCCTGGTCGGCAAGGCCGCCGGCGACAAGCTGGACGTCACCGTGACTCCGGAAGAAGGCTACGGCGAGCGTCACGAGCAGCTGATTCAGCAAGTGCCGAAAACCGCCTTTGAAGGCAACGAAGACAACCTGCAGCCTGGCATGCAGTTCCAGGCGCAGACCGAAGCCGGTCAGCGCGTCTTCACCATCACCGCCGTTGAAGGCGATGAAGTGACCGTCGATGGCAACCACCCGCTGGCAGGTGAAACCCTGAACTTCGCCGTGGAAGTGACCGACGTGCGTGAAGCATCCGCCGAAGAAAAAGAGCACGGCCATGTACATGGTCCGGAAGGTCACGATCACTGATCGCTGACGGCTCGCAAGAAAAAGGCTCCTTCGGGAGCCTTTTTTTATGCCGTTTTGCGGCTGGCAACCTTCATTGACCACGCCTGGCGCTGGCGCACGCTCCTATACCTGTCCGTCTTGGTATATCCTTGGGCCTTCGTTTCCATCCGAATTGTCGTATGACCCACCCCGGCCCCATTGGCATTTTTGACTCCGGCATCGGCGGCCTGTCTATCGCCCGCCGTATTCGCGAGCTGCTGCCCAACGAAAACCTGCTCTACGTGGCGGACTCCATCCACGCGCCCTACGGGGAAAAATCCGAGCACTATATTCAGCAGCGCTCCGATGCCATTACCCGGTTTCTCATGGAAAACCAGGCAAAAGCCATTGTGGTCGCCTGTAATACCGCCACGGTCTCTGCCATCCGGCAACTGCGCGCCGATTACACCTTGCCCATCATCGGCGTCGAGCCAGGCATCAAACCGGCGGCCCTGCAAAGCAAGAGTGGCGTTATCGGGGTACTGGCCACCAGCCAGACGTTGAAGAGTGAGTCGTTCAACAACCTGAGCCGGCTGTTTTCGGAAAACGTGCGCGTGGAAATCCAGCCCTGTCCCGGGCTGGTTGAACAGATCGAAGCGCTGGAGCTGGACAGCGAAGCGACCCAAACCCTGGTCGCCCGCTATGTGCAGCCACTGATCCAGAAAGGGGCGGACCATATCGTCCTGGGCTGCACCCACTATGCGTTTCTGGCGCCGCTGATTCGCCGGGCAGCGGGTGCCCATGTGGAAGTGATAAATACCGATATGGCGGTAGCCCGCGAAACCGTGCGGCGACTGCAGATGCACAATTTGCTATCCGATAGCCCACAAGCAGGCAGTGCCACGTTCTGGAGCAGCGCCGAACCGTCCCTGGCTCACCGGCAGCTCTCAGAACTCTGGGGCGAACGCGTCACCGTCCACCCCATGCGCTAGGGCGCCTCAAACAACATCAGGAATCGACGGCAAGCACCTTGTTCTGGGTGGTGAAGTGCTTCCGGTATTCCACCATTTCCTCCACGGACACAGGCAGGTAGCAACGGAACAGGGCATTCCAGTTTTCCTTCACCTGGATGTTGTTCTTTACACCCTCTGCGCCGTTGAAATTGAGGGTAATAGAACCGTCGGCATTTTTCTCCGCCTTGTTACTGTTGGTATTGAAAGGCTCCGTCACCACCCAGCCTTTTTCATCGTAGATGGTGATCGACCAGTAACCCGAGTCCTCGTAACGCAAATTGGGCGGCATAAAGGTGACGCTGCTGGGCTCACCCTTTTTTGCGCCCTCATCACCGGGCAGCACCACAAAATAATAGGCGTGCTTGGCCGGCAGCCCCGCCCAGCCAGCCAGGTTGATCATCTGGTACTGCGGTGTCTTGATATCCTCGATGTCATCAATAAAGCCTTCTTCGATCACCCCTTCCGTTACCGCCCGGGTGATCAGTTCCCCCCGCAGTTTGTTGAAGGAATCCACATCATATTTCACTTCCGAGACATAGGGTTTTGCTGAACCGGCCTTGACCGTTACGGCATCCTGACGCTGGCGCATTTCCTCCATGCCTTTTTCATCATAACTGCGCGGCTGGGTGCGCATGAACAGGTAGACATGATCACCGTAGGACACATCACTCTTGTCCAGGGTCAACGTATCACCGGGATAAGCCACGCCGATGGTCACCGAGTTTTCATCCAGCACCTGAACCAGTTGCAGCAGGTCATACTCCGGAATCGTAATGGTCAGCCCATCAGAGATATCGAACACGCCGTAGGAATAGATGGCATCGAAGTTGGAGCGAATCACCGTCTGGTTTTCCAGATCAATGCCCTGGCGTTCATGGCGGAAAGTATTGGGGCCACTTTGCAGGGTTTCCGCCGCCAGGTATTTTGCAGTTTCTGCACGCACCACGTTTTCCATGGTAGCCATTTCACCGCCGCTGGCCTCAAAAGCCGGGCTGCTGGCCAGAGCCATGCCATTTTCACCCACGCCGGTATCCAGTGATGCCGCGTCAGCTCCCGACTGAGTCTTTGCGGCGTTTTCCGTTTTTTCTGTGGACTCTGCATCCCGGTCATTACAACCCACCAACCCCACAATCAGAAAAGCGATGGACAAACCGAAAACCGTTTTCATATTCATGTTCTGCTCCTTTTGCACAAAACCCTGATACTGGGCATCAGAACTGTTCGTAAGTGCGCCTGCTAAACCGCCTGCCTGTCAGGCCCCAGAAAACCCTCAGTCCAGAAATTGCATGTTGAAGCCGAGGAATATCTGCCACTCGGGCTGGCCCGGGCCTTCATCCGCCACGGAAAACTGGGGCTCGACGAAGACGTTATAGACCGTCTTGTCCTTCTTGATCACCTGGCCGATACCAAGCCCCAAGGGCATGCTGTAGTCGCCATCTTCAAGATCGAATACCCAGATCGGCGCCGAACGCAGGTACTTGCCACCGCCCAGCTGATACATGGCAAACGGCTGGAAGGCCGCCATGTTCACATCATCACGCGCATCATCACCGGCGAAGCTTTCTTGCCAGGTCAGCAGATAGCCGTACTGCAACTTGGGGGAATTCGCGTTGAACAGCACATTGGCAAAACCGGCAGACCATTTCTCGCTGCCGAGCTCGTCTTTCCCTGCCGTCGGTGCCGTTATCTGGGGGCCGATACCGAAACTCACTGCCGGGTTACCGGTATCAATCAGGTAAGCGGCAAACATATTCAGATCGCCGACACCGGTCTCCTTCTCCCCCCGTGGCGGCGTCGGGAAGGTATTGATCGGCAGAGACGCTCGCATGAGCCACTTGGAATCCCCCACCGAGAAAGGCTTGGCAAAACGCAGCCAGGCCTGATTGGCAGAGTCATCGGATTCCGTGAGCTCACCGATGTAGTAATCCTGAATATTGAAAGCCGTCATATTGGCCAGTGGATTATTGGCCTGGGCCGCGGCACTGGATCCCTCCTGTGCCGTGGCGGGAGCCGTCAGCGCAAGCAAGAGGCCACCCCCAATCACATTGATTTTCTTCAGCATATTCTTCTCCTTGAAACAAAATGACCAAGCCCTTTGTTCTGTGCACCCACCACCCTGTTATGGCAGCGTTTTTCTTACTCGACCGTGGAAAAGCCCCGCACAACCTTGCACCTCCACATGAACATCATCCAGGCGTGACGCCAGCGTTTCACGCAGGGCTACCACACTGTCATCCCGGTTGGAAAAAATACCCTTGGCGTTATACAGCGACATCAGCCCTTTGGCCGGCAAAGAACGGGATACATCCCCTTGCAACAGAGTGGCACCAAACACCCGTGCTCCAGGATTCAATAGCGGCAAAAGATGATCCAGTGCCACGACTTTTTCAGGCAAGCTGCCAGGCAGGCAATGGAACAACAGGTTCATGGCCAGGGAATCAAACCGCGGGCCGTCAAAATCAATGGGCGTCAGCACATTGCGTTGCAGCACATCAGGCTGATACCGGGCAACCCGGCGCGCGCAAAAGGCCAGGCTATCGGTGTTGAGATCCATCAACGCCAGACGCGGGGATGAAGAAGGGAAACGCACCTTGTCGAGGAAGTAACCGCTTCCCACTCCCACATCAAGATGGTTATCCGTGATATTGGCCTGATAATGGCCCAGAAGGCGAGACGCAGGGCAACGCCACAACCAGCGGCAGGAAACCCCCAGCACCGCCTTGTCATAAAGCGAAAGGGTAAAGGGGGTATACGCAGCCTGCCCGGCATGCACGGCGTCCTTGTGCATCAAATGCTCCTTGTTATGTTAAGTCGCCATAACGCGTCATCACATTGAAAGAACTACCATTCCCCCAATATGAGACCGCCGCCGTCATCTCAATCCCCGACGACGGCCCGGTTCCCAGTCTTGCCAAGCCATTTTACAAAGTAAAGAGCCTCACTCATAAAAAGAAACGGCGTTCACACCTGAAAAGACCCCGCCTTGTTTAACGACGCACATTGCCGCATGACGACTGCGCTATTCCGCCCATATTTCAATCTACATCCACAACTTCAAAATCCGGCAACTGGAAGGTCTTGTCAAAGAACGGTTGCAACGGCGCATAGAGGCGGAAGTAGACGAACCAGCCATCATCTCCGACAGTCTTGAGATAGTTGCTTTCCTTGCCTGCCGGGGCCTTGGCACCGACGTAGAT
>NZ_WNHC01000001.1:40273-1363745 GCF_009718865.1 Alcanivorax sp. VBW004 | reverse complement strand
AGCGGTCGGCTAAATCTGTCCTTTTGGCTGCACTTCTCGGCATGCTGGTCGATCATCCGTTCAATTTGCTGTCTAGTCAGGCGCTCTGCCCGCATCACAATGGCTGGGAAAAAACTGGTGGCAGGCGGCCGATTTGAAAATTGACCCGGTAAAAAACCATCCAACCGACCGCTGGGACTTGACGATCTATAATAAATGAATCTGGATATTAGTCGCTAATCAAAGGAAAAACTCCAATGAATAGAGCTTATCCAGCACTCACGGACAACCGTTTCATGGTCTTGGTAAATGTCTTGGCGCTGAACGTAGCCCCCGAATGCGTAGAGGACTTTACAGGCAATTGCTGTGCCGCTAGACTTCGCTTCCTTTTTGTTTGGGCATAACTGGCGTGGTTAGACGCAGATTCATAATGGCAATGATGCTCCTGATGGCTTTGCAGTCGGTGGTGTCTGTTGCTGATATGGGTCAGTTTTATAGTCCGGGAGTGGTTCACCACGATGCTGAACTTTTAACTGACCCCTCGGATATTGAGCCAGCCGACACGACCGGCAATCAGTCTCCCGCCGCGCCGGACGATTCCGGCCATTCATTCGTGCAATGTGATCTGTGCCATGGGCACTGCCATATGCTATCGATGGGTTACCTGCCGGACGCTTTGGGCAATATGCCGGACAAAAGCCTGACGGGCTACCAGGCCAGTTTTTCCTCTGTCGATCAATCCTCTCCTTTCCGCCCTCCTATCGTTTGATCCTGCGAGCAGCACCTTCCCCAGCTTGGGGAACTACTGTCATTTAGACTTTCGTAGGAGTAGTTTCATGCTTTTTGGAATGCCCATAAAAAATGGGCGGCGGGTAATACCGAGTCAATTTTTTAACACCTTGCTGTGTCTTCTCGTGCTAACCCTGACGGGCACTGTTGCGTACGCCGAGCAGGCACCTCTCACACTTGCCAATGCCCTCTCGCGGACCGTGGCGCAGAACCCCACCCTGCAGGTTTTCGATTTTCGCCTTCAGGGCCTTGAAGGCCGTCGTTTCACGGCGGATCAAAATCCTGCCCTGGAAGCCGGCCTGGAGGTGGAAAACGTCCTCGGCAGCGGCAACCGGCAGGGGAGCGACGCGGCAGAGTACACCCTGTCCTTGTCATCGGTTCTCGAACTTGGCGGCAAGCGTGAGGCCCGCGTCAGCGTCGTCGACTCGCGATACGCTCTGGTCGAGGCCGAGCGCCAGGCCGAAACCCTGGATGTGCTGGGACAGGTGGCCCAGCGTTTTGTCGCCACCTTGGCCCTGCAGGAAAAACTTGAACTGGCCGCTGACGCTGTGGCGCTGACCGAGGCCACCCACGAGATCGTCACCCGTCGCGCCGACCGGGGCGCGGCGCCCCAGGCCGAAGTCATGCGCGCCAGGGCCGCGCTCACCCGGAGTCGTATCGAGCAGTCCCGCGTGTTAAGCGAATACGAGAGCCGGAAAATAGCTCTGGCTTCGCTCTGGGGTGATACCCGTCCGGACTTTCAGAGTCTGGAGGGCGACCTGTTCCAGTTCGGGTCCTCCGACAGTTTCGAGATCCTGTACCAGCGGGTCAGTGAGAGCCCGGCCATTCAAATCTATGCCAGCGAGCGGCGCGTCCGTGAGGCGGAAGTCCAATTGGCACGGAGCCAGTCCGAGAGCGATATCCGCTGGCAGGTGGGTGTCCGGCAGTTCGAGGAGACGGATGACTCGGCGCTGGTCGGCGGGTTTTCCGTACCGCTGTTTTCCGGACGGCGCAATCGCGGCGAAGTGCAAGCCGCTCTGGCGGCGCGGGATGAAGTCCGGTACCGCCGGGAGGACACCCTGCTTCGCCTCCACTCGCGCCTGTTCGAGGCTTACCGACAGCGGCAGCAAAACATCGAGGCGGTTGAGCAGATTCGCGGCCAAGTGCTTCCCGATCTGAGTGATGCCCTCAGCCAGACCCGCGAGGCCTACGAGAAAGGTCGCTACAGCTATGTGGAGTGGACCGCCGCGCAGCGGGAATTGCTCTCCGCCCGGCAGGCGCTGGTCGACGCCGCCACCACGGCGCTGCTCAACCAGTCGCTGATCGAACAACTGACGGCGCAGCCTCTGGCTGGCCGCTGAACAAGGATTACTACCATGAAAGTCGTTAACTATTTACTCATACTTGCCAGCGTTTATGTGCTGACGGCCGGACCGACTCATGCCGCGGAAGATGATCACAGTGATGATTCGCATGCGCACGGTGACGTCAACGAAGAGCGCGGCGAGCACGAGGAGTCGGAGAGCACTCACGCGGAAATCTCCGCCGAGATGGCGGAGCAAGCCGGTATCCGAAGCAAGGCCGCAGGTGCCGGCATCCTGGAGCGCACCATCAGCAGTTATGGCCGCCTTGTTCCCAATCCCGACGGGATTGCCCTGATCAGGGCACGCTTCCCGGGTCAGGTTACGAAAATCAATGCCAGTCTCGGTGACGCGGTCAAGGCTGGCGAGCCACTGGCCAGCATCGAATCCAACGACAGCCTCCAACCCTACACCTTGCGTGCGCCTTTCGCCGGTACCGTTATCCAGCGCAATATCAACGTCGGCGAGCTGGCCGGGGAGCAGGCGCTGTTCACCATCGCCAAGCTCGACCCGCTATGGGTGGAATTGAAAATCTTCCCGGGGCAGCGCCGCGAAATCGCACCAGGACAGCTGGTGCGAATTGACACCGGAGATGCCCAGCACGAGTCCAGGATCAGTCATATCGTGCCGCAGAACAGCGGCTCGCCCTACGTCATTGCCCGGGCAGAAATTGCCAACGCAGAGGAGCTGCTTTCACCGGGCCGGCTGGTTTCGGCGAGCATCGTGGTAGAGCGTATCGAAGTGCCGCTGGTGATAGAAAATCGGGCCCTGCAGTTGCTCGACGAATCCCAGGTCGTGTTTGTGCAAGAAGGCAATAGCTTTGAGCCCCGGCCTGTCGAGTTGGGCCGCACGGATGGCCAGTTCACCGAAATACTTTCTGGCCTGAAGCCCGGCGAACGCTACGTGGTGGAGAACAGCTATCTCATCAAGGCGGATATCGAAAAATCCAGCGTGTCAGACGACGATTAACAGGAGGCCACTATGATCGACGCTATCGTGCGCCTCTCTGTAGAACGGCGCTATCTCATGCTTTCGCTGATTCTGGTGCTGATCGGTGTCGGTGTCTGGAGTTTCCAGCGCCTGCCCATCGACGCGGTACCTGATATCACCAATGTCCAGGTGCAGATCAACACCGAGGCACCCGGTTATTCACCCCTGGAGACAGAGCAGCGCATCACGTTCCCGGTGGAGACGGCGCTGTACGGCCTGCCCAGCCTGTCCTACACCCGATCCCTGTCCCGTTACGGCCTGTCCCAGGTGACCGTGGTGTTCGAAGAAGGCACGGACATCTATTTCGCCCGCAACTTGATCAACGAGCGCCTTGGCGCCATCAAAAGCGTCCTTCCGCCTGGGCTGGAGCCGGAGATGGGCCCCATCGCCACCGGGTTGGGCGAGATTTTCATGTACACCGTGGATGCGGCGCCCGGCGCCACCCGGGAAAATGGTGAGCCCTGGGATGCCACTGCCCTGCGGGAAGTGCAGGACTGGATCATCAAACCTCAACTGGCCCAGGTGCCCGGGGTGATCGAAATCAATTCCATCGGCGGCTACGACAAGCAGTATCACGTCACGCCCTCCCCGAAAAAATTGTTGGAGCTCGGCGTCAGCCTCGAGGACTTGGTGGCGGCACTGAGGGCCAACAACGCCAACCGTGGCGCTGGCTATATCGAACGCAATGGCCAGCAGCTGCTGGTGCGCTCCCCCGGCCAACTGAAGACCATCGGCGACATCGAACAAGTAGTGATCGCCAACCGCGATGGCGTGCCCCTCCGGGTGAAGGATGTCGCGGAAGTGGCCATTGGCAAGGAGCTGCGCACCGGGGCTGCCACCCGCGACGGCGTGGAAACGGTGATCGGCACCGCCATGATGTTGATGGGAGAAAATTCCCGTAGTGTCGCCCGGGCCGTTAGCGAGCGGCTGGAGGATATCCGGCCATCCCTGCCCGAGGGCATTCGCGTGGAAGCCGTCTATGACCGCACCACTCTGGTGGACAAGGCCATCGCCACGGTGGAGAAGAATCTGCTTGAGGGTGCGCTGCTGGTGATCGTGGTGCTGTTCCTGCTGCTGGGCAACCTGCGGGCCGCCCTTATTACCGCGGCGGTGATCCCCCTGTCGATGCTCGCCACCATCACTGGCATGGTGAGGACCGGCGTTTCCGCCAACCTGATGAGCCTGGGGGCACTCGACTTCGGGCTGATTGTCGATGGCGCGGTGATTATCGTGGAGAACTGCATCCGGCGCCTGGCCGGGTCTCAGCAGGCTACGGGTGCGCGCCTGCCGCTCAAGGAACGGCTGCAGGTCGTCTATGAAGCCACGACCGAGGTGATACGTCCGAGCCTGTTCGGGGTGGCGATCATTACCGTAGTTTACATCCCCATCTTCTCCCTCACAGGGGTAGAGGGCAAGATGTTCCATCCCATGGCCGCCACCGTGGTCATGGCCCTGGTGTCAGCCATGGTGTTTTCGCTCACCATCGTCCCCGCCGCCGTTGCGGTGTTCCTCACAGGCAGGATCCGCGAAAAGGAAAGTGCCGCCATCAGTGCGGCCAAAGGGATCTATCGCCCGGCGCTGGAGCTGGCCCTGAAATTCCGCTGGCCGGTACTGGGGGGCGCCGGCGCCCTACTGGCGGTCTGTATCTGGCTAGCAACCACCCTGGGGTCGGAATTCATCCCCCAGCTCAGCGAGGGTGATATGACTGTGCAAGCCCTGCGCATTCCCGGCACAGGTCTGGAGCAATCCATTGCGATGCAGAAACCTTTGGAGCGGCGCATCAAGGCCTTCCCCGAGGTAGACAAGGTATTCTCGCGAATCGGGACACCGGAGGTGGCCACCGACCCCATGCCACCGAATATCGCGGACAGTTTCGTGATTCTCAAGCCGCGCGAGCAATGGCCGAACCCGGACAAACCGCGAGATGAGCTGATTGCCGAGATTCAGGCGGCGGTCGGGCAATTGCCCGGGAACAACTACGAGTTCACCCAACCCATCGAGATGCGCTTCAACGAACTGATCTCCGGTGTGCGGGCGGACCTGGGCATCAAGGTATTCGGGGACGACCTAGACCAGATGCTCAATGCCGCCAATGTGGTGCTCGAAGTCGTGGAGTCAGTGGAAGGGGCCACCGATGCCCGGGTGGAGCAAATCACCGGGCTGCCCATGCTGTCGGTGCACCCCAAACGCATGGCGCTATCCCGCTACGGCCTGACCGTGGATGATCTTCAGGATCTGGTGGCAGCGGGTGTAGGTGGCGAAAACGCCGGCCTGATCTACGAAGGGGATCGCCGCTTCCAACTGGTGGTGCGCCTGCCCGAGGTCATCCGCCGGGATGTGGACAGCCTGGCGGATCTGCCGGTGCCCCTGCCGGGAGGCGGCTATGTGCCACTGTCAGAAGTGGCGGCGCTGGAGTTGGCTCCGGCCCCCAACCAGATCAGCCGGGAGAACGGCAAGCGACGGGTGGTGGTCACCGCCAATGTCCGGGATCGCGATCTGGGCGGCTTTGTGGAGGAGATCAAAGGAAGAGTTCGACAGGAAGTGGATCTGCCCGCCGGGTACTGGCTGGATTACGGCGGTACCTTCGAGCAACTGGAATCCGCCAGCCAGCGCCTTGCCATTGTCGTGCCCGTGACCCTGGCGATCATCATTGCCCTGCTGGTGATGGCATTCAGATCGCTGAAAGATGCGCTGATCATCTTCAGCGGCGTCCCCCTGGCCCTGACCGGTGGCGTGCTGCTACTGTGGCTGCGGGACATGCCGCTGTCGATCTCCGCCGGTGTGGGCTTTATAGCCCTGTCGGGGGTGGCGGTACTCAATGGTCTGGTGATGGTGGCGTTTATTCGGGATCTTTGGCACAACCAGGGTGATCTGGTTTCCGCCGTGGTGGAAGGTGCTCTTATTCGTTTGCGTCCGGTCCTGATGACCGCACTGGTCGCCAGTCTTGGCTTCGTGCCCATGGCCCTCAATACGGGTACCGGCGCTGAGGTTCAAAGGCCGCTGGCCACAGTGGTGATAGGCGGGATTATCTCATCGACGCTACTGACGCTGTTTGTACTGCCAATTCTGTACACATTGCTGCACCGCCAGGATGAAAAGGTGTAATTGCATCCGGGTAGCCCGCTCTTGGCCGCCATTTGGCCGGGAGCGGGTCGTTTTCGAGAAACAAGTTCGGCATTGATTGCCGGCCAGGAAATGCAGCCTTACCGACTGGCAAGCACGGTCAAACCGAGCGCATTTTTAAGGCTTTTTTCCGCTAAGGTTTCAGGAAGATCCATCCAACTCGGCATTGGGATTTTCTTTTCGCAGTAAGCCTACGAAAACGAGAAGCAATGCACCGAGGACAATTGCAATATCGGCAAGGTTGAAGGCTGGCCAGTGCCAGTCTCGCCAATAGAAATCGAAGGCATCTACAACATAGCCGCGAAAGATCCGGTCAATCAGATTGCCCATGGCGCCACCGAGGATAAGACTGTAAGCGATGGCGTCTCCATTATGACCTTTTTCACGAATCAGCTTGATCAGCACGACCGAGACCACTACCGCGATTCCGATAAAAAAATAGCGCTGCCAGCCCCCAGCATTTGCGAACAGACTGAATGCGGCACCGGTGTTCCATACGTGCACCCAGTTAAAGAACGGGGTCACCGCGATCGACTCGCCATAAGCCATTGTTTGTTGAACCAGCCATTTTACAGTTTGGTCCGATGCTGCTATCAGGCCGGATATGGAAAACAGGACATACGGCGAGAGATTGTTGCCAATAAAGGGCATGCTTTAACCCTTGAGCGCCAGAATGCGCCTGGCACCGTTAAGCACGACGAGCCCCGCGATGCTACCGATAACCAGATCCGGATAATTGGAGCCGGTCCACGCGACCAGAACGCCGGCGGTAATGACCCCCAGGTTGATCACCACGTCGTTGGCCGAGAATATCCAGCTTGCCTTCATGTGCGCTCCGCCCTCCCGGTGTTTGGCTATCAGCAGCAGACAACTGGTATTGGCAATCAACGCGACGAATGCGATAGCCATCATCACCAGCGATTCAGGCTCACTACCGAATACAAAGCGTCTCACCACCTCTATGAGTACGCCAACAGCCAAGATCAGTTGCAGGACACCCGCAAGATGGGCAGCACGTAGCTGCATTTTCACGCTGTGACCAACCGCATAAAGGGCAAGCCCGTACACGGCCGCATCGGCAAAATTATCCAGGGACTCTCCAATCAGGCCGGTGGACTGGGCGATCAGACCGGCAGTCATTTCCACCACGAACAGAAGTGCATTGATGCCGAGCAACCAGCGCAGGGTCCCGGATTCTTGCTTAGCAGAAGCTGCCGAAAACTCGGCGGCCTTGATGGTCTCCGGATTTGCAGCGACGGTTTCCTGAAGCGAGGCGCCTAGCCCCAAGGTCTTCAGTTTCGAGGTGACGGGCTCGACCTCGCCGTCATGCACGACCTTCAGCCGGCGGTTCGACAAGTCGAAGGACAGCGCCCGAATCTCCTCAAAGCCGTTCAGGGCTAGGCGAATCATTCGTTCTTCTGATGGACAGTCCATCTTCGGCACGGCATAAACACTGACCCATCTCCCTGGCGCCTCGGAGGAGGCCTGTATATCGGTATCCGCTGCGGACGTTGCATCACCGCCACAGGCGCCACCACAGGATTTGCTCATGATACGACTCCACTTGAACAATGTTGTGGTACCATTTAAAACTATAAAGCTACTATAAGGTCAATAGAGTAAAGAATCCGTTGGGGAGGAGGCTGATGCGCATTGGTCAGTTGGCGCAGTTGGTAGGGGTCGAAACACAGACGATCCGCTTCTATGAACAGCAGGGCTTGTTGCCGCCGCCTGATCGGCAGGACAACGGTTACCGTGTCTATACCGAGAAGCATGGTGAGGGGCTGGCCTTCATCCGTCGCTGCAGAATCCTGGGCCTGTCACTGGCTGAGATTCACGAACTACAGAGCTATCAGGACGACCCTCATCAGCCTTGTACCGCCGTCAACGCCTTGCTCGATGATCACATCTCTCATGTGCGGTCGCAGATAACCGCTCTGCAAGCGCTTGAGAAACAACTCGTTTCACTGAGAGCGAGTTGCAACGATGACCGGGAAGTTGAGGCGTGTGGGGTTCTTGCTGGAATTAGCGAAGGAAACATGCACCAGCAGTAGGTGAAGCATCAACCAGATAATCCGATGAGATGCCGGTCTGTCTCACTCTCATGCAAAGGTAAGATCAACCATTTAATCCGCTTACCCTCTTGAACAATCGATCCAGCGTGCTCTGGATAGTATTCAAGGTACCTCCGCGCTGCTTCTCGAAATGCGCATAGACAGATTTTGCGTCTGCCGTGCGCCCCTTCCAGAAGTATTGCAAGACTTGCTTTTCTAGTTCACCCAGCTGCATGAATCCTGACCACTTAGAGATTATCAATCTGGCAATCAGACTGACACACATAAAACCGATCGTCAATCGGCTTTTGTATGGCTAGCCCCCCCCCTCCCAGCATCACACGGAAAAATTTTGTCTTTAACACCTGTAACCCCCGCCGATTATTAGTGTCAGATCAGTGCTGATCTGACACTAAGCAGGGTGCCAAGACCAAAAGATTGCGATCCTTATGTGCTCTATTTACTTATTCACAATCGCAACCACCCAAGCTTTAAGCTTGGTTAACCCGGATTCCTGTTGCGTCGTTGCATCAGCAGATAGGCTGCGGGCAGCACGAAAAGTGATAACAAAGGTGCTGTTACCATCCCTCCTACCATGGGCGCAGCAATGCGGCTCATGATCTCGCTACCTGTGCCTCCCCCCCAGAAAATCGGAAGAAGACCGGCAATAATAACAGCTACAGTCATCGCCTTAGGTCGAACACGTAATACCGCGCCATCACGGATAGCACCCATCAAGGCAGCTTCATCCTTTTGGCCCTGCTCCTGCCTCTCCTGCCACGCCTGCTTTAGGTACAGCAACATGATCACGCCAAACTCGGCAGCGACACCCGCCAGGGCGATGAAGCCGACACCAGTAGCCACCGACAAGTTGTAGTCCAGCAGATACAAGAACCAGATACCGCCGGTCACCGCAAACGGTAACGTAGCCATAATCAGCAAGGCTTCACCGATACGGTGAAAGGTCAGGAATAACAGTACGAAAATAATCAGTAAGGTCGCCGGCACCACCACTTTCAGTCTCGCATTGGCCCGCTCCAGGAACTCAAACTGACCGGCAAAGGACAAGCTGACCCCCTCTGGCAGCCTGACTCCATCATTCACTGAGGCACGTAGATCATCCACTACCGAGGCTAGGTCACGCCCCCGAACATCGATATACACCCACCCAGACAGTCGGCCATTCTCACTTTTTAACATCGGTGGCCCATCGGTAATCTTGATATCCGCCACGGTTCCGAGGGTAATTTGTTTTCCTTCGGGAGTGACTATGGGCAAATCGCGTAAGCGATGCACCGTGTCGCGCCACTCGCGAGGATATCGAAGGCTGATCGGGTAACGCTCCAGCCCTTCCACTGTCTCACCGATGTTTTCACCACCAATCAAACCACTGACAACCGACTGAATATCCGCGATGTTGAGGCCATACTGAGCCGCAATGCCACGCCGAATATCGATATCCACATAACGACCACCAGTCAACCGTTCAGCCAATGCTGAGGAAACACCGGGTACTTGTTTGGCTACCTGTTCGATTTGACGACTCACCTGGTCAATGATCTCTAGGTCATTACCCGCTACTTTGATGCCAATTGGGCTCTTGATGCCAGTGGCAAGCATGTCGATACGATTGCGTATCGGAGGAATCCAGATATTTGCCAGTCCAGGCACGCGTACAATACGGTCCAGCTCCTCGACAAGCTTCTCCGTTGTCATGCCTTCACGCCATTGGTCCTTGGGTTTGAAACGGATGGTGGTTTCAAACATCGTCAATGGTGCAGGGTCAGTCGCTGTCCGCGCACGCCCCGCCTTGCCGAACACCTGCTCCACCTCAGGCACCGTTTTGATCAACCTATCGGTCTGCTGTAGAAGCTCGGTAGCTTTTTGTGCTGACAAGCCTGGTAAGGCACTTGGCATATACAGCAAATCGCCCTCATCCAGCGGTGGCAAAAATTCACCACCAAGCTGACTTAGCGGCCAAAAGGCGGTAACAAAAACTAAACCGGCAACCAGCAAGGTGGTTTTCGGCCACGCCAAGACTCGCTCTAGTACGGGTTGATAACAACTAATCAAAAAGCGACTGATTGGATTACTTTCCTCGGAAGGTATCTTTCCCCGAATCCAGTACCCCATTAACAGTGGAACCAATGTCACCGATAGGCCGGCTGCCGCCGCCATAGCCCAGGTTTTGGTAAATGCCAGTGGGCCAAATAGCCGCCCTTCCTGTGCTTCCAAGGTAAAGACAGGAATAAACGACAAGGTAATAATTAGCAACGAGAAGAACAGCGCTGGCCCCACTTCGACAGCTGCTTGCTCTATGACTCGCCAATGCGCATTACCAGTCAGAGATTGCCCTGGGTTATCCCGATGCCAAATCTCAATTTTCTTGTGAGCGTTCTCGATTAACACCACTGCTGCATCCACCATAGCGCCGATAGCGATAGCAATGCCGCCAAGCGACATGATATTGGCATTGATGCCCTGGTAACGCATCACAATAAAGGCAGCAAGGATTCCCAGCGGTAGGGAAATGATGGCCACCAGTGACGAACGCAAATGGCCAAGAAACAATACGCACACCAGTGCAACTACAATGAACTCTTCAATCAATTTGTAACTGAGGTTTGTTACCGCTCGATCAATCAGCTCACTTCGATCATAGGTGGTGACGATCTCAACCCCTTCCGGCAAGCTTTCCCGCAGTGTCTCAAGTCGCTCATGCACGGCAGATAGCACGGCGCGGGCGTTCTTGCCTGAACGCAGAATGACGACCCCGCCGACGACTTCCCCTTCACCGTCCAGCTCGGCAATACCACGCCGCATCTCCGGACCAAGGCGAATCTGCGCCACATCTCCAAGCTGTACTGGCACTCCATCAACCAGTTTTAGTGGGATTTTTCGGAAATCCTCGAGTGACTGAAGGTAGCCACTGGAGCGCACCATGAACTCCGCTTCGCCCAGCGTCAGCACTGCTCCCCCGGTTTCCTGGTTAGCTTGTTCTATCGCCTTGCGTACTTGTTGATGACTGATCCCATGGCTGGCGAGTTTGACCGGGTCAGGGACTACCTGATACTCACGTACCATGCCGCCTATGGTTGCCACTTCTGCAACGTCAGGCAGAGTCTGCAGCTCGTATTTTAGAAACCAGTCCTGTATCGAGGTTAGCTGCGATAGATCATGCTGGCCGGTGCGATCGATCAATGCGTACTGATAAATCCAGCCGACACCGGTAGCGTCTGGCCCAAGTGATGGTCGTGCTGTACGCGGCAATTCAGACTGGACCTGACTAAGGTATTCCAACACCCGTGAGCGTGCCCAATACAAGTCGGTACCATCTTCAAACAACACGTAAACATAACTATCACCGAAGAACGAGTAACCACGTACTGTGCGCGCACCTGGCACGGCCAGCATGGTGGTGGCAAGTGGATAGGTAACCTGTTTTTCCACCAGCTGCGGTGCCTGACCTGGGTAACTGGTGCGGATAATCACCTGTACATCGGACAGATCCGGTAAAGCATCTACGGGGGTATTGTTGATAGACCAGATTCCCCACGCACTCATGAACAGCGTCGCCAGCAGCACCAAAAATCGGTTAGCCAACGACCAGCGAATCAGGGTAGCGATCATGGTGCAACCTCCTGTTTGTCGAGAGACACCACAGTCAAGCCATTATCGGTATCTTTGACGCCGACGCGCACACGATCGCCCACTGCTATATCGCTGGCCACCTGTTCGCTGGCAAGACGAAAGCGCATGGTCATGCCAGGCATACCGAGCGTCTTAAAAGGACCGTGTTTAAGCTTGACCTTGCCGTCGGATAGCCCCTCGATAACCCCCTCGGCGTAATGCAACGAATTCACTTGGGTGTCTTTTTGTTCCGCCACCTGCTTTTCTAGGCGCTCCACAATCAACCCTTTGTCTGTATCACGAATGCCAATGCGCACGCGATCACCTACCGATATCCCTTTGCCTACTTGTTCATTCGCCAGGTTAAAACGCATGGTCATGGCAGGCATGGACAAGCTCTTGAAAGGGCCATGGTCCAGCATTATTTTGCTGCCATTCAGTTGCTCGACAACACCTTCGGCATAGTGCAGTGCGTTCATCATTTCCGTCTCATCTGACATAGCCAGCTCCTGAACGGCAATGCCTTGCAGGCTGGCTTCGGAATCGAGCAGGAACTGACCACTGACAACCACCTTCTGGTCTTCCTTCAGCCCTGCCAGGATCAGCGTTTGGTCTCCCAGCTCGCCCCCCGGCAACACTGCCTGCGGACGATATCGACCCTCCCCCTCATCAAGCATCACCAGGCTGCGCTTTCCTGTATGCAATAAGGCTGCGGTTGGTACGGCCAATGCTTTCTGTGTGGCTTCGCCATGAATGCGTACCTGAGCGCTCATGCCCGGACGCAGATCACCCTCGTCATTGGACAAGGTCACTCGCACCGGCACAGTTCGGCTGGACTGATCCACCAGAGGCAGAATGTCGGCAACTTGCCCCTCACGCAGTGCTGGCTTCACTCCTTGAACGGTCACGTCAACAGCGTTACCACTACTGACTTGCCCCAATTGGCGTTCCGGGACTGCTATCTCCACCCACACGGGGTTGAGTGACTGAATCTCCGCCACGGGAGCACCGGCCGACAGCGTCATGCCAGCACGAGCATTGAGACTGCGTATCACGCCATCATGCGGAGCTGTCACCGTCCAGGTTTCCAGCGGTTTACGTTGGCGTTCAATACTTCGGATCAGGGATGCAGGCATGCCCAATGACAACAGGCGCTCCCGCCCGGCGACGATCAGTTCGTTGTTGCCGCTGCCGAGCACGGCCAGCCATTCATGCTGAGCTCCAGTCCAGGCCGGAACTCTCAATTGCATCAGCGGCTGACCACTGGAGATGGTGTCGCCCTCAGCCAGAGGCCAGACCTTGTCTACGAAGGAAGGCGCGGGGCTTTGCAGGCGTGTCAGGGCGCGGTCGTTGTAAGCAATCAACCCCGTGACATCAAGCTGAGATTGTGACTGAGCCACGACCACCGAGGCACTGCGAATTCCCAGATTTTGTACCATGGCTGCATCAATACGGACCGTTGGCTGATCGCCATCATCACCACCATTGGCATAACGGGGCACCAACTCCATATCCATGAAAGGTGAGGGCCCGGGCTCGTCAAAGTGCTGCTGGGGATACATAGGGTCATACCAGTACAGCACTTCCTTTTCATCCGCTTTGCTGTTGGTTTCACTGCTGTCCATCGCCATCGATATACTGCTCTGCGAAGGGGTGACGTAACGGCCCAAATATATTCCGGCTAGCAACAACAGCGAGGCAGCCAAACCGATCAAGGCATTGCGTTTAATGTTCATCATCTTGCTCCTCGCCCACCATGCCGTGGTGGTCGTAGGTAAAATGGAGGGCGGCTGCCTGCTGGTCATACTGCCCGCTGAGATCAATTTCTTTCAGTTTGGCGTCCAGCCATTCGCTACGTGCCCGTACAAGATCGGCCAAACTGCCATCACCGCCGCGCCAAGCTGCCCTAGCCAATCCCACTTTCTCTTTTGCGAGAGGCACCAGTTGCTCCCGTTGCCGGGCAAGCGTGCGTTCCTGGCGTTCATATTCGGCCAGATCGCTCTGCAGCATCGCTTCATGTTCGCGACGTACCGCCTCTGCACGAGATTCCAGTGCTTGCCACTCAGCTTCCGCCGAGGCAATGCGAGGCCCCTGGCGCGACCGGCTGAACAATGGCAGGTCCACATTGACCTGTAGCATCGCCATGTCACTGAATTCTTCACGATTCATATAAGCCAGAGTTAAAGCCCAGTCCGGCTTCTTGGCGGCACGAGCCTCGTCCGCGTTAGCCTGGGCGACAGAAGCCTGACGCGACGCTATCTCAAGTTCAGGGTGCTTATGCAGGCTATTCAGTAACTGTTCAGCATTGATGGCGAAATCAGGTGCTTGGCCAGCCGGTGATTGCCGGCCGGCTTCCCCCAGCCAGCGTATTAAACGAGCCTTAGCCTGGCGTTGCCTGGCCAGAAGAGCATCTCGCCGATCCAGTAATGTCACGGCTTCCTGCCTGGGTGCCACGCTATCAATAGCCTTTCCTTGACCCGATGAAAGTCGGGCACGCACTGCCTTGTCGAACAAACGATTTTCAGCAATGAGTTCTTCCAGCAGGACTAGTTGACGATCCAGAGTGTGGAGCTCGATCCAGGCTTGAGCGGTCTGACGCAGCACGGCCAGACGAGTCGCCTCTTTCGTGGCCTCCGTTAAGCCGATTTGCTGTCTGGCACCTTCTGCCCTTGCTGTGCGTTTGCTGCGATTGGGGAAACGCTGGGTTACACCAATACGCTGCATGGTCATGAAATCACTCGACAGGCTGTAACGATCGGCACCATCCACAGGTACATTGTCGAGGCCAAGAATCAGGGTGGGATCAGGCAAAGCATCGGCAGGCCCTTCTGCCTGCTGAGCGGCCTCGACGCGGGCCGATTCCGCCCGCAGTTCCGGTGATTGACGTAAGGCGAGCTGTAGCGCCTGATTAAAAGTCAGGCCTTCTGCCCCAAACGCCTGGACACTAGCTAGCAGCAGGGAGGGCGCTAGCCAGCCGAGTGCGCGCCGATACCGGCCGGCGCTCAGAAATATCCAATACATGTGTCACTCCAACACGGATCATGGCGCGCAACGCGCCCTCAGTGGGCCCAGACCAGGCCGGACCCCGAAAAGATCAGTGAGAAAGTGCTAGTGGCGGTCGCCAGATGGTAGATAAGGCAAGGGGGAGATAGAGAGGGTCAGAAAAATGAGGGGCAGCCGGATTTGCTGCCTGAAAAGAATTCGCCGGTGGCGTATTCATGATCGAGAGCTGCCCAGCATGGCACTCCTGACCAGGCTTGCAAACCGGGCCACTGTGCGTGCTGGATTGACCATCCAGACAACAATCGTTTTGTGGCATGGCGGACATCATGCTGCAACGGTCATCCATGTCTGCCTGCATCATGGTCTGTTCCATGGGGCAAGGCTGCACCAATTGCACCGCTGCCATCCCCTGCAAGGAGATGCTAAGCAGAAATAGGCAGCTAATGAATAACCGGGCAATAAACATATGGTGTCAGCATAGTCCGAAGTGATGTGCTGTAGGCAACATAAACCTTGGGGTAACCCCCATGTCAACGTTTAATATCGAGCTATATAACTATTGATCACCAGCTCTGCTCCCTCTGGCATGCTCTTCTCTACGCCACAGCCTTCAATAGCATTACTTGATGAAGCGTGAAAGTGTCTCTCGATGCCATTCCAGGCGCCTGTTGGCATGCTGGGTACCGAGGCTTATGTCGACAGGTGGCGGCGTGGTTAAGAACTATAAAATCGACACTTTGATCTATTGCGGTTGTAAGATGCCCTCGCTGATGCCAGCAAGAACCCCGCAAGCATCAACTTCACGGCCATCGTTGCACCTCGCTCTCAGGGAAACGAGTTGCTTCTCAAGCGATTGCAAAGCCGTTATCTGCGACCGCGCATCAGCAGACTTCCTGTTATAAGCAACCTGTTGGCTTTACACACCTAGAGAGTTAATCACAATGAGTTGGATTAAAGGGGTATCCGGATTAAGTGGTAGATGGAGCCCCCTTGCTCCTTCGAACCCTTAACTCTCCCAGAAGGTTGATAGATCGACGCCGTAGTTTTTCTCAGGCTCGGGAAGACCCATGCTGTAGGTCATGGTGGCCTTGCCCAGGAAGGGGGATTCCTTGATCTGCGGCACCTTCTTCTTGTGCTTGGTGGTGTAGAGCATCCGGGCCCGCATCACCTCGAATGAGTAGCCCCGGCCATCGCGGTTCTTGTCCTTGGCCAGCCGATTGATCGACTCCGTGAAGGCGTTGGTGATTGGGGTGTCGGTTTCGAAGTAGGCCAGCACCTCCTCGCGCCATCCGCTGACGGCGCTGACGGCGCTGACGAGATCCTTCCACACCTCTTTCTGCCCCTGTGGAATGTCGTCAATCCAGCGGGCCAGCGCCTTTTCGGCATCACGCCGGGTGGTGCTGTCCCAGATGTGGTAGAACCGCTCCTTGTGCTCGTAGGCCGCCAGGAGCTGAGGGAAGGCCCCTGTCCATGTCTCCATGATAAGCCGCTCGCGATCTGAAACGTCGTGGGCACGCTTCAGCAGGATCTTCCTATCGCCCTTGAGGGTCCGCCGCTGGTTTGGCTTCAGATCCTTCCTGAGTCCCTTACGCACCTTCTCCAGGGCTTCGTTGGCCATCCGCACCACATGGAACTTATCGACCACAATGCGAGCCTGCGGCAGTACCGCCTGGACAGCACGGCGGTAGGGTTTCCACATATCCATGCTGACGATCTCGACCTGGTGGCGCTCGGTCATGCTCATGAGGCGCCTCGTCACCGCGTCCTGCTGGCGACCGGGCAGCAGGTCCAGTAGGGTACGCTCCTCCAGGTTGGTCAGGATGCAGCGGTAGCGGCGGTTCAGGTACAGCTCGTCGATCCCCAGGCAGCAGGGTGTCTCGAAACGATGCCAGGCTGCCAGGAACTCAGCCTTCTTCTTGAATATCTCGCGGACAGTCTTCTCGTCGAGGCCCGTGGTATCAGCCACGTAGGCGTAGGGGTGATTGAAGGCTTCCTTCTCGACGTGGTTGTAAAGCCTCCGCGTCATGCGGTGATCGTCTACCATTTCCGGAAGAGCTGGCCGGAACGTCCTTCCACACGCCCGGCAGGTGTAGCGGCGACGGACCACCCAGAGGGTGACCCGCTTTCCGTGGATGGGTAGGTCGCGATAGGCCACATCGCGCTTGCCGAACCTGACAAACTCACTCTCAACGCCGCATTCCTCGCAAGCTAGAGGCTCAGGAGCTTCGACCTGGTAGTGGAGATCATGCTCTTCCATCTTGGTGCCTAGGACGTGGTACTCGGGAAGGTGAAGGATGTTGTCAGGCAAGCTAGTCATGCAAACTTTCCTTGTCGACATGGTCCATAGATGATCGCGACTCTTTGACCGCGTTGTTTTCAACGAACTGAAGGTGAGTTACTCCCTTGGGTCTTCTGCTTCTCTGAGCCCTTCATGCAATGACGCAATTAGCGGGCAAGTGATATTGCCTTGTTGTGCATGGCATCTGTCGACCATTTCGCTCAGCACCTTCTCAATTCTTTCAAGCCTGTCGATCTTCTCGCGAACGTCCCCTAACTTGTGCTCTGCGAGAGCACTGGCTTCTTGACAGTGGGCGCCATCTTCCAGCCGAAGTAGGTCACTGATCTCATCCAGACTAAAGCCCAGCTGCTGCGCCGTTTTCACGAACGTCAACCTGTCGATATCGGCGGCACTATAGCGTCGAATACCTCCGGGAGGGCGTTCGGGCTCCGATAATAGCCCTCGTCGCTGGTAATAGCGGATTGTCTCGACATTGACGCCGGCCGCCTTGGCCAGGCCGCCAATGGTCATGGTGTCCGCCACTTTATCTGCATGTCTCTTCATGATGCTTGACTCCGTACCAAGCTACGGAAGTAACCTTATCGTAGCTCCCCCCATCCCGAAAGGAGAATCGTCAATGCGGACATCTAAAACGGGGCGAGGGCCCCTGGCCGCCGGAGGAGTCGCGGCCCTCCTGGCCTCGGCGTGTTGCCTCGGCCCGCTGGTGCTGATCACGCTGGGCGTTTCCGGCGCCTGGATCAGCAATCTGGCGGCGTTGGAGCCCTATCGCCCGCTCTTTATCGGCGTCGCGCTGGTGGCGATGTTCTTCGCCTGGCGTCGCGTCTTTCGGCCAGTGGAAAAGTGCCAGCCGGGAGAGGTGTGTGCCGTGCCACGGGTCAGGACGGGCTACAAGGCGATCTTCTGGCTCGTATCGCTGCTGGTGCTAATCGCCCTGGTATTCCCCTACATCTTGCCCCTGTTCTATTAAAAGGAGATCTACCATGAAAGCTCGTTTCGCCTTCATCGCGCTACTCGCCCTGCTCAGCACGCCCGCCTTAGCGGCCCTGCAGACCGTGACGCTGTCGGTGCCGGGCATGACCTGTGCCGCCTGCCCGATCACCGTCAAGGCCGCCCTCAACAAGGTGGACGGCGTCTCGCAAGTCGACGTGAGCTACGCGGATCTCGAGGCCGTGGTCACCTTTGACGACGCCCGAACGTCGGTGGAGGCATTGACCGAGGCCACCATCAACGCTGGGTATCCATCAACCCCGACATCCTCGCAAGCGGATCGAGAGTGATCATGAAGAATCCCAAGCCCCTGCTGCGCGTGAGCGTGATCGGCACCGTCCTGGTGGCATTGTGCTGCTTTACGCCGATCCTGGTGATCCTGCTTGGCACGGTGGGCCTGGCGGGGCTGACGGGCTATCTCGACGTTGTGTTATTGCCGGCCCTGGCCTTCTTCATCGGCCTGACCATTTATGCGATTTGGCGTAAGAAGCAGTTCGACGCCTGTTGTGACAACGGCTCTATCAAATCAAGGAATACGCCCCCTGAGTGACATCAAGCAGCTGCACATCGCGGTCATCGGGTGAGTTGTTTACGAGCTTGCCCGCCACGGTGAAGGAATAAGCGTGAAAGATTCGCAGAAATTTTTAAGCGTCGTGCTTGGCACCGGGTTGATGGTGCTGTGTTGCGCGCCAATCGCCCTGGTGCTATTCGGTACGGCGGGCCTGGCCGCGTTGGCAGGCTATCTCGATTACCTGCTGTTTGCCGCCCTGGCCATCGGCTTACCTCTCTACGCGCGATACCACAAGCGGAAGCAGGATGCCGGCTTTACTAATGAAGACTCGGAGAAACGTGATGATTGAACTCAACGTGAGTGGCATGACCTGTGACCGCTGTGCGGATCATGTCAGGGAAGCCCTGGAGAAGCTGCCCGGCGTGCAGTCGGTGGAGGTATCCTATCCTCAGGGGACGGCATCGGTAGCCGTTGATCCGGAGACACCGGCCTCGGCGTTGACGTTTGCCGTGACCCGACTTGGCTACCAAGCTCGACTGGCCAACAGTGGGCCCACTTCCCCGGCAGGCGCATCGGTGTCCAAGGGCCGTGATGAAGACGCCCCGCACATCGCGGTGATCGGCAGCGGCGGCGCCGCCATGGCGGCGGCCCTGAAAGCCGCCGAGCGCGGCGCCCGGATCACCCTGATCGAACGCGGCACCGTCGGCGGTACCTGTGTCAATACAGGCTGTGTGCCTTCGAAGATCATGATTCGCGCGGCCCATATTGCCCACTTGCGTACGGAAAGTCCCTTCGATGCAGGCCTGAGCGCCCAGGCGCCGGTGGTGGATCGGGCCAAGCTGCTCGAGCAGCAGCAGCGACGTGTCGAGGAACTGCGTGACGCCAAGTACGAGGGGATTCTGCGCGACCACCCGGCCATCACGGTCCTGCACGGCGAGGCCCGGTTTATCGATGCCCATAGCCTGATGGTCAAGCTGAACGAGGGCGGCGAGCAGGTCGTCCACTTCGACCGCGCCTTAATCGGTACTGGCGCCCGACCGGCAGTACCGCCGATCCCGGGTCTTGCCGACACCCCCTACCTGACCTCTACCAGTGCGCTGGCCCTGGACACCCTTCCCGAGCGGCTGATTGTGATCGGCGCCTCGGTGGTGGCCCTGGAACTGGCCCAGGCCTTCGCCCGGCTGGGCAGCCGGGTCACGGTGCTGGCCCGCAGCCGCCTGCTCTCCCAGGAAGACCCGGCGGTAGGGGATGCGGTGGAGGCGGCGTTTCGCCGCGAGAGCATCGAGGTCCTCAAGCAGACCCAGGCGAGCCGCGTGGACTACACCGACAATGAATTCATTGTCGACACCAACGCCGGCACCTTGCGGGCGGATCAACTGCTGGTGGCCACCGGACGGACACCCAATACCGAGGCCCTGAACCTGGCGAGCCTCGGCGTGGAAACCGCACGTGGGGCGATTCTGGTCGATGAGCATCTGCACACCACGGTGCCGGGGCTCTATGCCGCCGGTGACTGCACCGATCAGCCGGAGTTCGTCTATGTCGCCGCCGCCGGGGGCAGCCGGGCTGCCGTCAACATGACCGGGGGCGAAGCCACCCTGGACCTGAGCGCCATGCCGGCGGTGATCTTCACCGACCCCCAGGTGGCCACCGTCGGCCTGACGGAAGCCGAGGCCATCGAGCAAGGCTTCAGCGTCGATACCCGCGAGCTGGACCTGGAAAACGTGCCGCGTGCGCTGGTGAATTTCGACACCGGTGGTTTCATCAAGCTGGTGGCCGAACGCGACTCGGGCCGGTTGCTGGGGGTGCAGGCGGTGGCGGGGGAAGCCGGTGAGCTGATCCAGACGGCGGTGATGGCGCTACGCGCACGCATGACCGTACACGACATCGCCAATGAGCTATTTCCCTACCTGACCATGGTGGAAGGGCTCAAGCTCTGTGCCCAGACTTTCACCAAGGATGTGACGCAGTTGTCCTGCTGTGCCGGGTGAACGATATGAGCGCGACCGTGGTGCCACTGGGCGGCGGCACCACGGGTTTTGGGCATGGACACCACAGGGAGCTCTGTCACGATGAACACGACACTACCCGATTGCGGGATGATGGGGGCGATGGGCTGGATAATGCCAGTGATCGGAATTGCCCTACTATTGCTGCTGGTCCTGGGCATCGCCTGTTTGGTGAAGTATCTGCTCTCTAGCAAGTGAGCGTACTGAGCGAGCCATCAACCAGCTAATCCGTTGTGGGTTGAGTTTGTCGGCCACCTTTCTCTCTCGCATACCAACCAGATAATCCGGATACCCGATTAAAGTTGAACGGGCTGAGCAAACCCCGTGGAACTTGATCACGGTCAACAGATCACGGATGAAGTCGCTTAAGGCGCCAGCTATGGCAAAATAGCCCCTACTCGAGGCTCCACGCCGATGGCCTAGGATTGCATGCCCAAAGATCCGGTAGGCAGGTATTTCCGTGCCCAGCTTCTCCTTCATCGTGGTTTTGACGTCGATTTCGATCAGCACCCCGAAGCAGTTATCCGTGAGAGACTGACGCGCTCGTTTGTCAACCGCCTCAAAATCAGCATCTTCTATGGTTCGATCAATAGTGTACGGCACCAGCTATTATTACTTAGGGCCAAGCTTGATAACTCGCAGGCGCAATGCATTCACAATCACGCTGAAAGACGACAGCGACATTGCAGCAGCCGCGAAGATCGGTGAAAGCAGTATCCCGAAGAACGGGTACAAAACCCCCGCCGCAATCGGAACGCCCGCGGAGTTGTACACAAAAGCAAAGAACAGGTTCTGTCGGATATTGCGCATGGTCGCCAGCGACAGACGACGCGCTTCTACAATACCCATCAAGTCGCCGCGCAGCAGCGTAATGCCCGCGCTTTCGATGGCCACATCTGTGCCGGTGCCCATGGCCACCCCCACGTCCGCCGTTGCCAATGCAGGCGCGTCGTTAACGCCATCACCCGCCATCACGACAACACCCCCTTCATCTTTCAGACGCTGGACGATCTTGCCCTTATCTTCCGGCAGTACCTCCGCTTCCACTTCATCGATATGCAATTTGCGAGCAACCGCCTCGGCCGAGGTGTAGTTATCGCCAGTCAGCATGACCACTCGAATGCCGTCTTTTTGCAGCGCGACAATAGCAGCGTGGGTCGTTCTCTTGATGGGATCGGAGATGGCCAACAGCCCAGCGATTTTTCCATCGACGGCGGCAAAAATCACGGTAGCACCATCTTTGCGATGCTCGTCGGCATCGCTGTCAAATTTAGTGGTGTCGACATTCTCCGACTCCATGAGAAGACGATTACCAAGCAGCACCCGCTTGCCGTCGATTTTTCCTGTTACCCCTTTACCGTTGGGAGAATCGAAGTCTTCCGCATCCGGCAGCTTCAGCTCCATGCCCTTGGCTTTGTCCAGAATGGCGTGGGCCAGTGGATGCTCACTGCCTTTCTCGAGTCCGCCCGCAAAACGCATCAAAGCATCGTCATCGTACCCATTCGCTGTAACAATTCGGGTGATTTGTGGCTGCCCCTCTGTCAACGTGCCGGTCTTATCCACTACCACCGTATCTACCTTTTCCATGCGTTCAAGGGCTTCCGCATCGCGGATCAGCACACCACTTTGGGCGCCGCGGCCAACACCTACCATGATCGACATCGGCGTTGCCAGACCCAGTGCGCAAGGGCAGGCAATGATCAGAACACTGACCGCCGCAATCAGCCCGAACGCCATGGGCGGTGTCGGCCCAAGGAATGACCAGGCTATAAAGGCAACAATGGCAATTAGGATCACGGTGGGCACAAACCAGCTCGCCACCTTATCGGCAAGCCCCTGGATCGGTGCGCGGCTGCGTTGGGCGCTAGCCACCATCTGCACGATTTGGGAAAGCATGGTGTCCCGGCCAACCTTGTCGGCCCGCATGATAAAGCTGCCCTGTTGGTTAATACTGCCGCCAATCACTTGGTCGCCAGACTTTTTGCTGACTGCAAGAGGCTCACCGGTCACCATGGACTCATCCACGTTGGAGCTGCCTTCAAGTAACTCACCGTCCAGCGGCACCTTGTCCCCCGGGCGCACTCGCAGGCGATCACCCACCTTGACCTGATCCAGCGACACATCGGACTCGTCGCCCTGGTCATCCAGCTTTCGGGCCGTCGCCGGTGCCAGATCCAGCAGCGCCTTGATCGCGCCCGAGGTTTTCTCCCGGGCCCGCAGTTCAAGCACCTGGCCTAACAGAACCAGCACCACGATGACCGCAGCCGCCTCGAAGTAGACGGCGACAGAACCGTCTTCCTGCCGAAAGGCGTCGGGGAAAATCTGGGGCGCCAGTGTCGCCACCAGGCTGTAGATCAGCGCCACGCCAGTACCAATGGCAATGAGCGTGAACATGTTCAGATTGCGGCTGACGACGGACTTCCAGCCTCTGACAAAGAAAGGCCAGCCACACCAGGCCACTACTGGCGTCGCCAACACCAGTTGAATCCAGTTGGACATTTGTGGGGCAACGATCTGGTCAAGGCCGGTGAGATGTCCGCCCATTTCCAGCACCAATACCGGCAGGGCCAGCACCAGGCCAATCCAAAATCGACGGGTCATGTCTTTGAGCTCTGCCGAGGGCCCGTCATCCAGACTTACCTGCTCGGGCTCCAGGGCCATACCACAGATAGGGCAATCTCCGGGGCCCTGCTGGCGAATTTCCGGATGCATCGGGCAGGTGTACATGGTGCCCGGAGCCACGGGTTCGTCCTGTTTCTGTTCTCCACTGAGGTAGTGTCCCGGGTCGCCGTCAAACTTCGATTTGCACCCCGAAGAACAGAAATACCAGGTTTTCCCGCCATGCTCGCTGCGATGTTCCGCCGAGTGTGGATTCACCGACATGCCGCAAACAGGATCTTTGACCGTGTGCTCAGCCGTCATGGCCGATCCCTCCCTATCGAGTTCTGGTGATTAGTGATGATGAGCATGAGATTCTTTGTGTCCCGCTTCTTCGGCTTCTGTGGCCTTTTTCAGGAACAGTTGCTCGGCCACTGCGATAACAATCATGGTGACAACCGCCACGCCAATAACAAACAGGTCAGTATTCAGTTTGACCCAAACGAAGCCACCAAGAGCGAGCAAATCCAGAACAATTGCCACCGTGGGCACCCACACATTGGCCTTCACATCCTCCCGTAAATAGCGCAGAACGCCCCAATGGATAGCAATGTCCATGATCAGGTAAAAAATGATGCCCAGCGCTGCAATTCGGGACAGGTCGAAGAAGGCCGTGAGGATAAGCCCAAGCACCACGGTATAAACCAGCGTGTGCTTCTGGATGCTACCGGGCATGCCGAAATGACTGTGGGGGACCAGCTTCATTTCAGTCAGCATGGCCAACATGCGTGAGACGGCGAAAATACTGGCCAGAATGCCACCGGCGGTGGCCATCATCGCAATGGCGACGGTAAACCAGACGCCGTAGTCGCCCAATGCGGGACGCGCAGCGGCCGCCAGAGAGTAGTCCTGCGTTTTGATGATTTCCGCCAGGGACAGGTTACTGGCAACGGCGAAACCGACCAGGGTGTAGATCACCACGCAGGCTGCGATGGAAATAATAATCGCTCGCCCCACGTTTCTCTTGGGGTCTATGACTTCCGAGCCGCTGTTGGTGATGGTGGTAAAACCTTTGAAGGCCAGAATGCCAAGGGCCGTTGCCCCCAGGAAATTGCCAAAGGTTCCAGCCTCACCGGGGCTAGAGAAATCAACAGAAACACTGTCGGCAATCCAGATACCCACCATCCCGAAAACCAGAATGCCTCCGATCTTCAGGATACCTATAAAGGAAGCCACGCCCTGAATCATTCGGTTGCCCAACAGATTGATCAGAAACGCGGCCAGAATTAGTGAGACGCCAAGAATGGGCACCATGCGGCCACTTTCATCGCCATCGAACAGTTGCATGGTGTAAGAACCGAAGGTTCGCGCAAGAAAGCTCTGGGCAATCACCATCGAGAAATACATCAGCAAAGCATTGAAAGCCGTCGGTAACCGATTGCCATAGGCTTTGTGCAGGTACATGCCTATGCCCCCGGCTGACGGGTAGGCATTGGAAATTTTGATGTAGGAATAGGCACTGAAGCTTACGATTACCGCCGCGGCCAGAAACGCCAACGGGAAAAGAACGCCAGTCATCTGCGCCATCTGCCCGGTAAGGGCGAAGATACCGGCGCCAATCATGACACCGGTGCCCAGCATAACAGTTCCCGGAAGTGTAAGACTGCCTTTCTGATAGCGCGTGGTTCTGTCGTGCGTGCTGCTCATACAACCTCCTGTTGTTTTGAACGGCGTTTGATACTCAATAAATAGCCAATGCTAGCTTGGGTAGATCTCACTTGCATCAATGTCGAGAAAAACGGGCCAAAGAAATATCTTTAGCCCCTAAGTACCTGATCAGAGTGCGATGCGCGCTCCAATCACAGCAAACCAATCTGCTGTACTGCCGCCGTCCGCTTCGGCAAAGTCGGCACTATCGCCGTATTTGCGCTCATGCACCACGCCCACATAAGGCGAGAACGCACGGTCGATCAGATCATAGCTCAACCTGAGTCCGGTTTCGGTAGAAACCAGTCCTTTACCAACGCCAATTTCCCGGTCCTCGCTAAACGCAACCGTGGCATCCAGCGTTGCCGCCAGAATCCAGTAGTTGGTGAGAAGCAGCTCGTACTCTGCATCCAGTTCGGCTGACGTATCGCCATCCTTACTGACATACAGGTTTGCATCGATCTCAAACCATTGGGGAGCCAGCCCGGCTACACCGAGAACGGCATATGTACGGTCCGGCCCCTCGGGCGTATCGAAACGTACGCCCGCTTTGGCGTCGAAGAACTTGGAGATGGGGATCTGGCCGACCAGCTGGTTTTCCAGTGTTTCGTAGGCCTGCTCCTCTATCTCGTACTCCCCGGTTGTGAGCAACCGGACTTTGAACTCGTCGGTGCCATAGAAAGCATCCGCATTCCAGACGCCCAGTTCCTCGTCATCGTCGCTGTAGCGGTATTCAAACTCCTCGAATTGAACACCCCAGGTTGTGAGCGGCTGTTTACGAGCGGTGGTGTCGGAGATCATTTCCTGAGCTGTCACCGCCGTTGAGACACCAATAGAGGCAAGGAAGCTGACTGCGACAATTGATCGAATACAGCTCATACCTCACCTCCATCTTTGGCAATCACGTCTGTTTTGGCCTGCGTCGACTCTGGCCCACCTTCAACAATGACCTTGCGGAACATACCAGCGGCCGCGTGATAGGACAGGTGACAGTGGAACGCCCACTGACCGGGCGCGTCGACCTCGGTTTCCATGTAAACGGTGGTGCCGGGCTGCACACTGACCGTGTGTTTGATCGGGTTCCACTGGCCTGCGCCAACATCAAGGATGGACCACATACCGTGCAGGTGCATGGGGTGAGTCATCATGGTTTCGTTGACAAACTTGAAACGGACCCGCTCACCGTATTTGAGACGAATCGGATCGGCGTCTTCATACTTGACGCCATTAATGCTCCAGGTATACCGCTCCATATTGCCGGTCAAACGAAGCTCAATTTCCCGGGTCGGCTCGCGAACTTCATACAACGGATCCTGAGCCTTCAGGTCAGCGTAAGAGAGGAACTTTCCGCCATTGGCAGCTTTGGGCATGAGGCCACTGCCCTTGGCGTAAAAAGGATCGCTTTTTTCTTCTGTCCCCATCGCCATGGAACCATGGTCCATGCCGGACATGCCCGAATGATCCATATCTTTCATGTTGGAATGATCCATACCTTCCATATTGGAATGATCCATGCTGCCCATGTTGGAGTGGTCCATCCCGGACATATCTCCCGAGCTGCTCATATCCATGTTCCCATGATCCATGCCAGACATGCTGCCATGGTCCATACCGGGCATACCGCTCATATCAGCCATGGTCAGACGCGCTGGTTCACGCATTGGTGGCACAGACCCTTCCATACCCTTTTCGGGGGCCAGCGTCGCTCTTGCATAGCCTGAACGTCCCATGGATTCGGCAAAAATGGTATAAGCCTGCTCATCTTTCGGGCGCACGATCACATCGTAGGTTTCCGCTACACCGATCCGGAACTCGTCCACACTGACCGGCTGAACGTTGTTGCCATCAGCCTGGACAACCGTCATATCCAGACCGGGAATCCGGATGTCGAAGTAGGTCATCGCCGAAGAGTTGATAAAACGCAGCCGGATGCGCTCGCCCGGCTCAAAGAGTCCGGTCCAGTTCTGGTCCGGCCCTTTACCATTGATCAGGCCCGTAAAGCCATGCACGTCTTCGACGTCTGCTTTCATCATGCGCATGCCACCCCAGGCCATGCGATCCCGAACTGTGTTCATAAAACCGTTCTCGGACACATCCGAGAAAAACTCGCCCACGGTCTGCTGATCGCGGTTGTAATAATCAGTCATCATTTTCAAGTTGCGCATGATGCGATCACCGGAATGCGGGTGTTTGTCGGTCAATTGGACGACGTATTCGCGGTCGTAACGGAACGGTTCACGCCCCTCGGGTTCGATAACGATGGAACCGTAGGCGCCATCCGGCTCCTGAAAACCAGAGTGGCTGTGGAACCAGTAGGTGCCCGCTTGCTGGATGGGAAATTCGTAGGTAAAGGTTTCACCCGGCTTGATGCCCGGGAAACTGATACCTGGTACTCCATCCTGATCGAAAGGAAGGATCAGACCGTGCCAGTGAATGGACGTCATCTCATCCAGATTGTTGGTCACGTTGATCCTGACGTTTTCGCCTTCTTTGAAGCGCATCACCGGCCCCGGAGATACGCCATTGTATCCAATGCCTTCTTTCACGAAATCGCCAGTATCAATTTTTACCCGGTCGACCGTCAGGTCGTACTCACCAGCCATAACCATGGCTGGCATCAGCAGGCTTAAAAGTCCTGTCAGTAGGCGTGTTTTCATCTTTTTCTTACTCCAAACTGCACTTCGTTGAAGCAGGGCTGGAAAACAGTCCCAACCCGTGCATTCGCGGGGTTGTCAGTACGCCGGTTTACTCAAAGTTAACGTCACCGTACATGCCGGCCTGGTAGTGGCCTGGCACGTTGCATGCGAACTCAATGTCGCCTTTTTCCGTAAACTTCCAGACAACTTCCTTGCTCTGTCCGGGCTCAAGCAACACGCTGTTTGGATCGTCATGCTTCATGGTTTTTCCGTTGCCCATGTCCATGCTCATCATGTCGTGATTCAGCTTCCCGCCCTGAATCACGCCGTGCTCTACCATCATCATCATTTCCTCCTGATGCCCCTCATGCATCTCAGGTGTGCCGATGTTGAACTCGTGAACGAGGTTCCCCTTGTTCTCCACCACGAACCGCACCGTTTCCCCGGGGCTTACGATGATTGATTCCGGTTCATAGTAATTGTCGTACATTTCGACTGTTATGGTTCGGCTGGCCTCTGAGGCTTTGCCGGGCTCACCACTCGCAGCGCCGTGATCATGTCCTCCACCATGGGTTCCAGCGGCAAAGGTGGTCGCCGACAATAAGATAGTTGCGGCAGCAACGAGGAATTTTGATACGGTCATATATCTTCTCCTTTGAACAGCTTTGGCCCTGAGGGCCGGGTTGTCTCACTCAAAACTTGAGCAATATCCAGAAGCGGTTGCTACCATCGCTCAGCAACCTGAATCCAGGCTGAAAATCGGAATTATTTTTTGTTCTGGCACAATTCAGCTTGGGCAGCGACACTGACGGACTCTGATGCTCAATTTAGAAAGGCAGTTCAGGAATGAGATTACTTCTGGTGGAAGATGACTACCTGCTGACAAATGGGCTAAGCGCCCAACTGGAAAAGGCCGGTTTCAGCGTGGATACCGCCCGTACAGCGCGGGAAGCCCGGCACCTCGGGCAGCAGGAAAGTTACCGCGCCGGTATTCTTGACCTGGGCCTGCCCGACGGCAACGGCCTGGACGTACTGAAACAGTGGCGGACGCATAAGGTCAGTTTCCCGGTGTTGATCCTGACCGCCAGGGGAGACTGGCAGGACAAGGTCAATGGCTTGAAGGCCGGCGCCGATGATTACCTCGCGAAGCCTTTCCAGACCGAAGAGCTGATTGCCCGACTTCACGCCATCGTCCGGCGAAGCGAAGGCAGAATAATGGATACCCTGACAGCGGGCCGGTTCGAGCTGGACGAAAATCGCCAGACGTTAAGGGCCGGTGACGAGACCGAACATAGCCTGACCGGTACGGAGTTCCGTTTGCTCCGATGTCTGATGAGTCGTCCCGGGCAGGTTTTCTCGAAAGAACAGCTTCTCGACCAGCTATACAGCATCGACGACATACCCAGCGAGAACGTGATCGAAGCGTATGTGCGGCGGCTCAGGAAGCTGGTGGGACCGGACACCATCAAGACCCGACGTGGTCAGGGGTACCTGTTCGATGCCGATAGCCGTTAGACCTCGCTCAGTCAGGGGGATGCTCCTGATTCTGCTGCTTCCGGCCGGCATTGGTCTGATGGCACTGGCTTGGATCATCCATGGGGCCTTGCTGGAGAGGATGACCATGGACTTAGTAGAACGCCGCTTGAAAGATGAGGTAGCTTTTCTGGAACACCAGATCCGCCAATCCGGTGGCCAGATTGATACACTCCAGACCGGCGACTATTTTCAGGAAGTGCTCCTCCACGCCTTCGCCATCGCCATCGCTTCTCCGTCTGGGCAGTCCATCTCACCGGAGACCTGGACTCCGATTCTGAGGCCGTTGCTCACCTCCGGGCAGGAGGGAGCCGTGAGAGCCAGGGATGCTGAGGTACCAGCTGCGCCTTCCCAAATGCTTGGGTATCGCCGTGCCTTCACGGTCGACGGAAACCCCTTCGTGATCATTGTTGCCGAGGATATGGAGGCGCTTCATCGGAGCCAGGCCAAACTCCATATCTGGACTGCCGTCGTCTCGGTTTTACTGGTCATTCTGATGATCGGGAGCATATGGCTGGGAATCACTCTGGCCCTGCGGTCAATAGCGGGCCTTCAGATGAACCTGAAAAAACTTCAGTCAGGCGAGCTCTCCCGTATTAACGCAGACGGCCCGGAGGAGTTCCAGCCCCTCGTCCGGCAACTCAATCGACTGCTGGATTCACTGGATGACCGGCTGGAACGCTCCCGTGACGCACTTGCCAACCTTTCCCACAGCGTGAAAACCCCCATAGCGGCTGTCAGACAGATCCTGGAAGACACCAGTCGCCCGCTCGATGAGAAGCTGAGATGGGAAATGGCGGCGCGCCTCGACGACATAGATGCTCAGCTTGAGGCCGAAATGCGGCGAAGCCGGTTTGCGGGTCCACAGGTCGGCCAAAGTGTATGTCCGATCAAACAGGCCCGGGATCTGCTGTGGATGCTTGGCCGCCTCTACCCCGATAAATCTTTTGAATTGTCAACGGATCTGCCTGAAAACCATCGCTGGCCTGTCGAGGAGCATGATCTGAACGAAATCCTTGGCAACTTGCTGGATAACGCAGGCAAATGGTCATCCCGCTGGGTGGAGCTCACGCTGAGTGAAGATCAAGAGCAGTTAAAAATTATCATCAGCGACGACGGAGCGGGCGTATCAGAAACAGCCCACTCACAATTGGGCAAGCGAGGATTGAGGCTGGACGAGCAAACACCCGGTCATGGATTGGGGCTGGCTATTGTCCACGCAATAGTTGAGCGTTATCAGGGACAGGTTCATTACACGTCCAGTAAGGTAGGAGGCCTTACTGCAGTTGTTGTAATCCCTGGTTCTGATCGATTCGGCGACCGGTCAGACAACTGACACCTTCACCCTCCATTCTCTATGCTTCAAGTCAAATTCATCAATAGTTGGGATGATGATTTGGAGTCTCGTCCAGCCTGTTCAATCTCGACCGCTCTATAATGAGCTTTCCCTGAAGGATACTGAATCTACACCCACTAACACTACTTGCTCTACTTGCAACCCAAAACAGCAAACCGATGCTTTTGATCATGAATTTTATACCCCCCCCCCTTTCACTGCATGCCAGAGCCCGCCTTGTGCGGGCTTTTTCATGCCGTTTTGGAGTTTCTATGGATATTCGAGCGAGCTGGGCCTGTACCACGTACAGGGCTACGTTAATCCTGAGGAGATTATCAGTACGGCGGCCACCATTTTGTATGGCTGAAAGGTGTCTAGCAAACCGGTGGCGATTCACACACCTGAACTGACTTCCCACTTAGTAATTTCATTTCTGTTACCTAGTCTACGTCTCGATTCCAGATTTTTTCACCTACATATCACCCCCATGAAGCCAGGAAGGAATGACCCTCCTGGTCCCATTTCATGGAGGTTTAATGATCATTCAATGTCCCAGCTGCCAATCTATCCGGATAGCGGCGCTCCACACCGGGCGCAGGGTATGCGGCTCTGTCGGCACAGCCGCGGGTGCCGCGAGTGGAGTTGCGGCGGCCACAAGTGGCGCTCGTGTGGGTATGACGCTGGGCTATGTCGCGGGCCCTGGAGGATCGCTGCTCGGCGGCATAGCCGGTGCCGTGATCGGCGGCCTGATCGGAGGTGTTGCCGGCGGAGAGGCCGGTGCCGCTCTCGGTGACAAGCTCGACCAAACCTTTCTCGACAACCTGAAGTGCCTGGCTTGCGGCCACACCTTTCGACTCGACACCGATTAACCCGTATTTCGCACTTGCCCCCCCTTCACTACATACCAGAGCCCGCCTTGTGCGGGCTTTTTTATGCCGTTTTGGAGTTTTTATGGATATTCCCACTTTCGTGAAGAACGAGCAGGGCCTGTACCACGTGCAGGGCTGTGTTAAACCCGAGGAGATTGTCAGTACGGCGGCCACCATCCTACTGGATGAACTCACCGGTCGAGATACGCTCACTGCGCCCACCGATGTTGCCCAGTTCCTGCAGATGGCTCTGGCCCAGGAAAAAAACGAGGTCTTCGCGGCCATCTTCCTCAACAACAAACACAAGGTGCTCAGTTTCGAGCCCTTGTTCAACGGCACCATTGATGGCGCGGCGGTGTATCCCCGTGTAGTGGTACAGCAGGCGCTGGCCTGCAATGCCGCTGCCGTAATCTTTGCCCACAACCACCCCTCCGGGTGCTGTGAGCCCTCCCAGGCTGATCGCACCATCACCACCCGACTCAAGGACGCTCTGGCCCTGATCGATGTACGGGTACTGGATCACTTCGTCGTGTCCCGCTCCGAGTGGGTCAGCCTGGCCCAGCGTGGCTGGCTCTAAGCCTTCACTCTTCTGCTTTTGCTCTACCCCTGACTCACCCCCTCTTCTCATTCGCCAATCCGCCCGTTTCGGGCTCACCGTTTTTCTTGGAGATTTACCATGGCACATCTTGTCGAAAGCATGGCCTATGCAGGCCGCACCCCCTGGCACGGGCTGGGCAACCAGCTCGCCGCCCAACAGCCCCTCAATGTCTGGATGCAGGAAGCCGGCATGGACTGGGAGATCCGTGAGACTCCTGTTCGCTTCATTAGCAGCGAGGCTGGATCCCTGGGACAGATCTCATCCTTCCCGGATCAGAAGGTGCTGTTCCGATCAGATAATCAGGCGCCTCTGTCCGTAGTGAGCAACCGCTTCAAGGTGGTTCAGCCCCGGCAGATCCTGGAGTTTTACCGGGACCTCACCGAGCGCTCCGGCTTTGAACTGGAAACCGCTGGCGTCCTTAAAGGTGGCCGCAAGCTCTGGGCGCTGGCCCGCACCGGGCAAACAGGTTCTTTGGCTGGCAATGACCAGACCAACGGCTATGTGCTGCTGGCCACCGCCTGTGACGGTACCTTGGCGACCACTGCCCAGTTCACCAGCATCCGGGTGGTGTGCAACAACACCCTGGCGGTAGCCCTCAATGGCGCCGGCCAGGCGGTGAAAGTCCGGCACAACACCACCTTCGATGCTCAGGCGGTCAAGAAACAGCTGGGTATCTCCGTCTCTGCCTGGGATGACTTCATGTATCGCTTGAAAGCGCTGAGCGAACGACGGATCACCCGCAAGACCGCCGAGAAGGTCATGCGTTCGGTCTTCACCGATGTGAACTACTCCTCTGGGGACATGCTGGTGAAGCCCAACGAACAGGCCATGAAGAAGGCTATGGCGCTGTATGACGGGGCCGGTCGCGGCGCAGAGTTGCCGTCAGCCAAGAACACGGCCTACGGCCTGCTCAATGCAGTCACCGAGTTCGTGGACCACGAACGTCGCGCCCGCAGCACCGACAACCGGCTGGATTCCGCCTGGTTCGGCAAGGGTGCCCAGATCAAGCAGCGGGCCCTGAGCCAGACTCTGGAACTGGTGACCTGACTGATTCCCGACTCACTCTTTTTCCTCGACTAAAGCCCGACCCGCTCTGTGCCGGTCGGGCTTTTTATTGTTTGGAGCCTGACCATGACAGAACGTAATCACGATAGCCGTGTGAACCCGGAAGCCAGACTCTCTGCGCCACCCCTCTCCCCGCATCTGGCCGCCATCTGGGGCGCCTTTCTCCATGAAGGGGTGATGCTGAACAAGGAGCGCGGTACCCGGCTTCTGGAGATCTGGGGTAATGGATGCATTGAGCTGATCAGCACCCTGTGTGACTTCATCCCCGATATCTGGAAACAGGTGCAACCCTACTGGTATGGCCCGCAAGGGTTTCCTGGGGTGTTCGAGTACGAGGTGGTGTCTATCCTGGGCGAACAGCTGGGCACCTATCTGCTCGAGAATGATGGCGATTTACCGCCCAACACCGACATCCAACAGATGATCACCGAGCTGGTGGTCACTTTCTTCAGCCAGGGCGGTAGTCATGAGATCCCGTCGGATCAGACACCCCAGACCCACCGGCTGATCAATCTTCATGATCGCTTTACCGAGCGGCTGACCCAACTGGAAGGAGGACACTCATGAGCACGCCCCGCTCCATCAAATCCTCATCCCGCCCAGCCCTGCGCCTGGTGTCCACCAAGGGCATGAACCGGGAACAGTGGCTCAAGGTCCGCAAGCAAGGTATCGGGGCCAGCGATGCCGCTGCGGCCGTGGGACTTAATCCGTACCAATCGCCGCTTGAGCTGTGGATGATCAAGACCGGGCGGGATGGGCTGTTACCGGCCCCCGATCCTGACGACATCCATACCCCGCTGTACTGGGGCAATCTTCTTGAACCCAAGGTGGCCGAGGCCTATGCCAAGGCGACGGGCAACAAGGTACGGCGAGTGAATGCCGTGCTCCAGCACCCGGATGCAGACAAGCCCTGGATGCTGGCCAATCTGGATTACTCGGTAGTGGGAAATCCAGAGGTGCAGATCCTGGAGTGCAAAACCACCGGCCTCAATGGCGCCAGGCTCTGGGCCGATGGCGTACCAGAGTACATCCAGTGCCAGGTGCAGCATCAACTGGCCGTCACCGGCAAGCAGGCAGCGGACGTGGCGGTGCTGATCTGCGGGCAGGAGTTGCAGGTACACCGCATTGAGCGGGATGACGCCGTCATCAAGCAACTGATCGAGCTGGAACGGGCCTTTTGGCACTTGGTGGAAACCGATACGCCACCCGAGGCCGATGGCTCCGACTCCGCCGACCAGGCGCTGCGAGCGCTCTACCCTCGTGACGATGGCGAAGCGTTGGATCTCATTGAAGACACCGCACTCAACGGCGATTTCAGTGAGATGCTGGATATCCGGGAACGCCTAGCCCGTCTGGCCGAACGGGAAGCCCGGCTCAAGCAGCGCATCCAGCAACGCATGGGTGACGCCGCTCGGGCTTACTTCATGGATGGCCAGGTGAGCTGGAAGCGCAGCAAGGACAGTACAGTGCTCGACACTGACGCCCTGCTCAAGACTCAGCCCGCGCTACTGCAGCAATTCCCCAAGCATCGCGCTGGCAGTCGCCGGTTCCTCGTCAAACCCAACACCTGATCGTTCTCGCATCACCTCACTCAACACCCCACGCCTAACAGCATAAACGCCGGGCCCAGCCCGGCGGCTGTGCTTTTTATAACAGGAGATTCCCATGATCAAAGGACTCGCCATTACGCCCCCCGTGATTGGCCGTATCAGTATTGGCCGCATAGTAGAAAAGAACGGCAAGCGTCTGCCGGAGAAAGACGACCAATTCACCATCACTACCCAGATCCAGACCCGGGAGGGCTGGCTACCGCACCCACTGGATGAGGCCCTACGCCAGGAGGTACAAGGCAAGAAGCTACGCAGCATTCCCGTCACCCTGCCCTTCAATGATCCGGACCTGAACCTGCGGGCGGAGTACACCTTCTTCGAGCGCAAGAGTGGCCGGCCCCTGTGCAGTGGCGACGGGGAGACCTGCCGACGCCGCACCGACCAGGGCCTGGAGCAGTTACCCTGCCCCTCACCCGACCTATGCGAATTCGGTGCCCACGATCTGTGCAAACCCTACGGGCGGCTCTATGTACGGATCGGAGAGGAGGATGGACTGGGCTGCTTCGTGTTTCGGACCACCGGCTACAACAGCATCCGCACCCTGGCTGCTCGGCTGCGCTACTTCCATGCCATCAGTGGCGGCAACCTAGCCACCCTACCCCTGGAATTGAAGCTACGCGGGAAGAGCACTACCCAGAGCCACCGGGCACCGATCTACTACGTGGATCTGACGCTGCGCGCTGAGCAATCCATGGAGGATGCCGTCAGCCACGCCAGGGAAACGGCCAAGGTCAGGGAAGACCAGGGCATCAACCAAACAGAGCTGGACAAGGTAGCCCATGCAGGGCTGCTCAACGCTCAGTTCGAATACTCGGAGGAGGAAGGGTTACAGGTCGTGGAGGAGTTCGTGCCGGAAGGGTCGGCCCCACCGGGCAATACTCAACCGCAGTCGGCACAGGGACTCAGCCAGAAGCTGGCCGGACAACAGGCAGGCTAATCAATCATAGCCAGCAGGCCTTGGCGACGTTTAACGGACAGGCGCCGGTAGCCCTTGAGCAGTTGAGCTTCGGCGTCATTACGTACCTGGGCGTCATACTTGGACTTCAGCTCTGAGGCACCCTCAACCTGATCACCGCAGATCAGATGATCCAGCGATACACCGAGGACCGCCTTCAACTTCGGCAGTAAACGAAATCCGGGCGAATCACGGCCATTTTCCCAAGCGGATATCGTGGATTTGGTCACATGAAGCTCGTCGCCCAACTGCTCCTGGGTCAGACCCAACGCCAACCGTGCCGCCTTCAGGCGCTCGGGGAAGCTCATCACGCCCACTCCATCAATCTGATAGAGCAACGCTACGGCAGTGCCATACCTCTGTCGTACCGGAATACTTGACCCCCAAGGTGCAGCGTTGCAATACTTTGCGAGTCTTGAATTACATAACACTCAAACTGAGACACACCTTCCAAACCAACGGACACAGCGCCTGGGGGAGACCGCTCTTCCCAGGCACAGCACTCGACCTGTGCTTGGCTAAAAACCATGGAAGGACAGCCACTACAAGGAATGAACAATGGAAAACAGCACCACGGGGAACGAGATCTGGTTCTACGAACTCAACGGAGAAAGGAAGGGGGGCGTTTCTGAAACCGATCTCATCACCCTGATCAGCAACGGCACACTACGCCACGGATCATCCGTCTGGAAGAAGGGGTTCGCGGACTGGACCAACATCGAAGATACCCAGCTTCGGGAACACCTTGATGATACGACCCCACCGCCGCTAACCGGAGCCAAAGTCAACAACACCGTTGTATGGATTCTAGCGTTTGCCCCACTGATCGGCCTCACCCTGGAATACTTTGTGGCCTACATGGTTCACAGCAGCGAGTACCGTGCCGAGCAAGCCGTTGCCAGCGGCCATTTCATTTACATCACTCTCATACTCAATATCGCCCTGTCTTTCCTGGATGAAAAGAGACTCAAGAAAGCCGGCACTGATACCAGCACATTTGGTGGATGGGTGTGGCTGGTGCCCGTCTATCTCTACCAACGAACCCAAGCCCTGAAGCAGAACCTGGCGTACTTCATCGTCTGGATCGTCTGTTTCCTCTTAATTGTGGTTGGTGCTTAAGCCAATCACCTCATGGAAAGATTTTAAAAGAGAACCATCATGAAAAACCTCAAAGCAGCCCTAGCATGCATTTCCCTGGCAGCCCTATCCGGGTGCTCTTCTGAAATAGACGTCATCCGGGAGGGGCGTCTTGAATTACTCCCTGAATATACGGTTGGCCAGGCGCTGGATAACCGTAAGCTTTGTGAGAGCACAGACTGGTCTGTCATTGAGGACGAACGGGGCCGAGATGTCGTTCGTTACACCTGTGATTTCAAGGACATAGAAAAGAATTACAGGGATACAGCAAATGAAATGATCGATGCTGCAAAAAACGACAGCAGGCTGATCACATTGCAGGAAAGGTTAAACGAACTCGAATCAGAAATAGCGAGAGAAAAACAACTATTAAAGAAAGCCCAAAATCATATCGATAACGGGAATTCTTGGACTGAAAGGAAAACAGAAAACGGCTCCAGCTACACGGTTTGGCCTCGTGTGAAACAGCAATCAATAACCGATATAGAAAATCACGAAAGAGGGGTCCGGAGCATAAAAAACCAGATCTCGATGATTGAAAAAGAAAACCAGGACTCCCTCTCTCTGGCTCAGGAGACTCTTGAGAAATACAAAGGAGCCAGGGCCTTTGAAACCATTGACTGGGTGGTAATGGAGGACGAAAGCTTCATGGTGCTTTCCGGAAGCATGCATCATACCAACATATTCAAAGATACCATCGAAGAAACGCCACACGAGAACATACAGTCCGCCCTCTACCTAATTTACAACGAAAACTTCGACACACTATTTGCTTATGAAGATGCCCTACAGCAAATAGCGGAGCTTTGATCATACTTCAATAAGACCCAGTCGCTGACTAGAACGGGCAGCGAATCTGCCCGTTTTATCATCTCCTCAAACTAGGACAACTCAATGAGCAAAGATATTGACATCGAAAAATACACCTCCGAAGACATCACTACTGAAAAGCTCTCCGAACTCATTGCCAAGAAAGCTTCCTTTCAAATTGTCGCGGTCAAGAACATCAGCTCCGTGGTAAATAAAGTCGAGGGAGCCATTGAAAAAAAAGGGCTACGTTGCCGCGTGTACACAGAATACAGAGCGGCCTCCTTAGCCAGCTTCGCTATCCCGACTGGCTTTACCCAGGTTACTGGCTTTGCCTCAGTGATTGGCATCGCCGCTCATAATCTCGCCACTTTCAACCCTGATTATGAGATAGGCAAGAACAAACCTGCCGGCAAAGTGACAGTGCTGTATAAGAAAGATTAGCGCCTTATTGGTAACAGCACCGTCACGTCGTGTGTGGATACCCGAGCAGAACATCCTCTCGGATAGTCCCCGTTTTCCTCGCCTACTACGCTCCAAGGTCTCGATCAATTGGCATTAAACCTCCCCGGTCCTATTGGTACCGGGGTCTACCATTACAAATTGGAGCCCCCTCCTGCTTTCATCTGATACAAAACCTCGCAGCCATCCATGAACCACGAAAGCCCAATAGCCGGTCAATGAGGCACTTCCTGGCAATCCCTCTCCTCAATCCTCTCCAAAATCCAGGCCTCGATTTCATCAGATACCCAGCCAACCGTTCTTCCACCAAGCGGTACTGGCTTGGGGAATACACCCTCAGCAATACGCTTGTAGATCGAAGAACGGCCAAGACCGGTATCTCGTATCACTTCTGTTAGCCTCATGAATCGCATGAAATTCTCCTCGTCATTCGTTCATGCGATAGCGCAGCAACGTAAAAACTTACTCACCTCCTCTCTGGCTACAGCCAAAGTTCCTAAACCCATCGTCATAAAGCTTGGTATCCACCTTTGCCAAGTAGCTCATGCGCCTGAACACCTCATGATATTGCGCGGTATACATAGACGATCCTTTTGAAATCAGCTGGACCGGGCTATCAGGGAAATGGACTAAACCGATTCCTTGACTCCCAGTCAGACCAAGAGTGCGACCCCAAGCTCGCTGAATACGCTCTGCCATGTTGCTAACTGCTTGTTCTTCCGCCAACCACCAGGGGAAGTCCGGCTCTTGCTGACCTAAGATACGCCCCAACGCGGAGTAAGCATCCCTATTGACCATAATGGCAATATGATAATGGGGCTGCCCTTCCCCACCGAACTCGCGACACCAGATCATACGAACATGGCAGTCATGAACCCGTTTTCCCTGGCCGCGCTTACGCTTCGAGTCGCACCTGATCTGCGAACGAAGAGAGTTGATGAAGCCGCTTGCCTGCCCCCCTTTGGGACCTGACCAACCGTACGGCAGCCTAGCAACGAAATGGATGACACAGGTTCGTGGATGCTCATTTAAGGCCCGGTCCAAAGTAGACCGGATAGATTTGAGGTAATTCACCGCGAGTGGACGGTCAGGCCTTGCCAGTACCGGCAAGCCCTCCCAGACTGATTCATAGTGGAGTTTGAGGTTGGTGTTGCTTGAATGTCGTTTTCTCATTGTCTGGCACCTATGGTTTCTTCATAGGTACCAGCGCACTGGTTGAAATTTACTCATGAGCAGGCTGGTTTGGTCCAGCCTGCCTGTTACTCAACCAACTGCACTTACCAGCCTTCACAAGTGGGCTGGCTAAGTGACTTTATGACTATATATATCTATTACCGACACTCAGAGCGGGTTATCAAGTACTGAAAGCCCACAACAGGGCCTTTACCCCACAGACGGGAGCCCAAATAGCGCTATCCAGTTAAAACAATCGATTACGAGTTCTGGAACGGGGTTATCGTACCCAGAAGGCCCACAAACCAATAACACTATTGAGCTTGAAGGCTGACATCAATTCACAGCTTAAATCAGTGCTATCCACGGTATGTAACTACCCCTCATCCTCAATACCAACTTCCGTGTCTACAACCTCCTTTTTGGTCTTTACACTTGGCTTAACAAGCAGGCCAATTTCATACTGCTCTTTTGTAGACAAGTCTACACGGTTGATTTCCTTAGTTGATTTTACATAATCGATTGAAGCCCCTTGGTAAATCCCCGGAGTAACATTTCTGCCTGGCGGCGGCGCAACCACAGCCTTTAAAATCAACAACTTACCATTCTCTGTTGATCGCAATATCGATATCCTACCATCTGGTGGCATAAGCAAACGCATCACCCCTAGTTTTTTGCTTAGCACTTCAGATTTCATGCACGCAGCCCTCCATATCCAGCCAGATAGGAACATCGCCGCTCTAGAGGCCGCCTCATCGCTACCCTTTCTCTCCTTTACACATAGCAATGCCTCCATTTCTAAGCGCAGATTGATGCTTGGTTCTGGTAGAAATTGACTGCCAATGAATAAGTATCTATCGGTCAATATTTGACCTACATAATCGTCTAAAACAGCCTGCAGATATTCTTCAAGCCCATCGAGCACAGCATCTTTGAGTCTTTTAGCAACGTCATCTTCACACTTCACCGGCAACAAATAGTTTCTACGGTCATATTCAATGGCAACGTAGGAATCATCCTCACAACCATTACTGAGAATCCTTATCAACTGAGGAATCTCTCGGCCCGGGTGGTACTGATCTTTTTTTTGTATATGAAGGACAAACGCCCGACCACACCAGCTAGCCTCAAAAATAGGGTGAGCCAGGTTGAGAAAATAGATGCTCGGGCACTTGCCGATTCCTATATCACTCACAATCCCAGCAACCACATCTCGCATGTACCCTAAGCGCCAAAGCTTCCTCAAATGCCGGCGTACTCTTTGAACTGACATCCCCACCTGCTTGGCCAAGCCAAAAGTCGAACAATTTCTGACTACACCGCAGGAATCCGCCTCAGTCAGCAACACTATAAGAACCAGCTTGCTACCGACACTCAGGGCATCAGGGTTGGGAGGGCCAAAAGTACGACCTTTCTTTCTCGTGACCTCCAACCCTCCAGGTGAGGGAATACTGAGCAGTGACTTTACCAGCCCCTCATGTCCCACACTCACTGGCCCAACCTGGAGATTCAACCGATCGGCAACGAGCTTTGAAAGTCGATAATCGTAAGACGGCCTTCCGGTCCTACCTTCAACGCGCCGGGCATCAAGAAGACCTTGGTCAACCAGTACCCCTATCGAATGACGGGCTAATCTCTCACTAACTCCCAACTTCCCCGCCAAACGGTCCAGAGACGTTTGAGCCCATTCGCCTATACCAAATTGATAGATAAAGGCAGTCAAAAAATATCGCTCAGCGGCCTGCAGCTCTTCAGACGACAAGCAGTTAAAGCTGGATACTAGAGCATTGCCAAGGTACATATTTGCACAAATGATATCTATTTTTGCCCATTATCAATTATGATCATATTTACGTCAATTCATACGGTATGATTTACTTGTCATGAAAATCTCAAGCATTAGGAGCATTGAAAGTGAAGAAACCAATCCCACCGAAAGAGTGGCTTGGCTCCGACAAGGACAAGTCAGATTGGGCCAGGCACTATTTGCGAAACAACCCCCCATCAGCCCTTTCAGTAAAAGCTCCCCACGAAGAGAACGAGCCGACCTTGATGACACTGGAAAGAATTTGGAATAACGGATTGGGGGCAGATGCTTTTGCACGCATCAAACGAGCATGGAATGCTTACAGCTACCGGAAGAACAAAAACAAGCGGACTTTCAGTTTTGTGCTACCCGTAGAAGAAGCTCTGTTTTTGAAACGTACGTCCAAATATCTAAAGGTGTCACAAAGCGCCCACCTGACAGCTCTGATTTGCCAGGATAGAACACATATCGAGAAACTGAGAAATGAGCATCAACAAAGACTCGAAGGCGCCAGAAAAACGCGCAATTCACTGGTAGAGGACAGAAAAACCAAAGAGCTAGGTCGCCTGCGGAAAGAAAATACGAGGCATGCGGGCATTCTCAAGCAATATGAAGAACTTATAAGAAAGCTAGTAGAGAAAGACCTTGTAAGGCAGGAATTAGAAAGGCAGGGATTGCAGGACCCCATACAACTCGATGCGAACAAAAGGGACGACCTGGACTCTCAAGCCAAAAAGCTGGCAGCAAGACACCTTGAGGATGCTCGAATTGACGCGTCTCGCACTTCTAACTACTCAGCGCCCTGACACCACCTCCAAGTGATCCACCCAACGCTGCAACTACAAGCGTCACCCAGCCTCATAGCTATGGAGTACCCTCAACCCCTTTTCTAGAGTGATCCGGCACAGCTTCAGCCATCTTGCCGGGCATCCAATACGCGCCAGGCCTTTGTAAACGGACCGCCTGACCAATCAGGGAAAACTAAAGGTCAGTGGCGCGTAAAGTAAAGGAGACAGGCCAGCCACAGGGATTAGCTATTGAGAAACGGTGACGGAACGGTGACGAAACACAGAAAAGCATAAGCGACGCCTAAAAACCAAAAAGGCCAGTCATCCATGACTGGCCTATCTCTTTGTTTTTCCGACCTTAATTTGGTCGGGACGGGAGGATTCGAACCTCCGACCCCTTGCACCCCATGCAAGTGCGCTACCAGGCTGCGCTACGCCCCGAGATGTGCTTGGCAGACAGAGCGACCAAAGCGGCGAGCATAATAGCGGATTTGATTGGGGGATGGAACCAGTAACGTGTTGGTTGCTCAGGGTTTAAGCGATAGGGGGATGCTCGGGTTTGCCGCTGGCAGGTTCGCGCCTCGAGAGGCGTACGCGCTGCGCTCACCCTGCGGGCGTTACTCCGCTTCGCTGCGTTCCTGCAGAGGATGGTTGCTTTGTAGAGAGGCTCTTCATCATGCAAGCATGATTTCCCACTGGGGCCGCGGGGCTATCAGTTGGTTACGGAGGGCATGAAAAAAGCCCCGGGAGCGAGGCTGCCGGGGCTTTTTCGCCATCGGAGATGGCGGGGAGCGGTTGGTGCTGGATCAGGAGGCCTTGAGCACGTCGAGGACCTCTTCCATCTCCACAATCATCTGCTTGATAAGCTGATGGTACTGGGTGGCCTGTTCCGCGTTGGCGCCGCCGGATAGCTGTTGACGGGCGCCACCGATGGTGAAGCCCTGATCGTACAGCAGGCTGCGGATCTGGCGGATCATCAGCACGTCCTGGCGCTGATAGTAACGACGATTACCACGGCGTTTCACGGGCTTGAGCTGGGGAAATTCCTGTTCCCAGTAGCGCAGCACGTGCGGCTTTACGTCACACAGGTCGCTGACTTCACCGATGGTGAAATAGCGTTTTCCTGGAATCGCCGGCAATTCGTCGTTATGACTTGGTTCCAGCATAGGCCTCAACCCGTTGTTTTAATTTTTGTCCTGGACGAAAGGTAACAACCCGGCGGGCGGTGATGGGGATTTCCTCACCGGTTTTCGGGTTGCGCCCTGGTCGTTCGCTCTTGTCCCTGAGATCGAAATTGCCGAAGCCGGAGAGTTTCACCGGGATATTGTTTTCCAGTGAATGGCGGATCTCTTCAAAAAACATTTCCACCATTTCTTTTGCTTCACGTTTGTTCAGGCCTAACTCTTCGAACAAACGCTCGGCCATATCCGCTTTGGTCAGCGCTCCCATTAATAGCTCCCTGCCCTTCCTTAATTCAGTCCCTTAAGGCGGCGTTAAACTGTTGTTTTAACTGGGATACTACGGCATCCACCAGGTCATTCACCTCTTGATCCTTAAGAGTGCGTGAACGGTCCTGGAAGGTCAAGCCCAAAGCAAGGCTTTTACGATTTTCACCAATGCTATCGCCTTGATATATATCGAAAATCTTGACCCCGGTGAGACGTTCGTCACAGGCTGAGCGGACCGCAGCGATCAGCTCCCCTGCGGGGACGCTGTCTTCCACCACAAAGGCCAGATCACGACGCATCCGAGGCTGATCAGACACGGCCGCAAAGCTGGGCAGGCAACCTTGTTGCAACGGCGCCTGTGCCAGTTCGAAAGCGTACAATTGACCCGGCAGATCCAGATCAGCGGCCAGGCGCGGATGAATCCGCCCCAGGAAACCCACCACCTCACCATCACGTTTCAATGCCGCGGTCTGGCCCGGATGCAGCGCCGGGTGCTCGGCAGGCTCAAAGCTGAACGCCTGCGCATCGGACAACGCCAGCAACGCTTCCACGTCCCCTTTCAGGTCGAAGAAATCCACCGGGCGTTTGCCTTCCCAGTTCTGCGGCTGGGCACTGCCGTACAGCAGGCCGGCGATCATCGGCGTCTGCTCCAGGCCGCCTTCCACGTCTGGCGCATCGGTGGGCACAAACCGTAGACCCGTTTCGAACAGACGCAGGCGGTCAGCCTGTCGGTTCAGGTTGTGGCGCGCAGTGCTGAACAGGCCTGCCAGCAGCGTGGTGCGCATGACGCCCAAATCCGCAGAGATCGGATTGAGCAACGGCAGCGGCTCCACGCGGGGCTCGACTTTCGCCAACAGGCCCGGCTCCACAAAGGTGTAGGTAATCGCTTCCTGATAGCCGCGATCCATCAACGTATCCGCCAGACGACGCACAGCCACGATCTGTTCCGGCACGGTCTCGCCGGAAGGCGAACCCGCCGGCACCCGGCTGGGCAGCTTTTCGTAGCCATAAATGCGCGCCAACTCTTCGATCAAATCCTGCTCGATGGCCATGTCGAAGCGCCAGCTGGGGGCCAGCACGGTCCACCCCAGGCCGTCTTCATTCGAGGAGATATCCATGCCCAGGCGGCTGAGAATGTCTTCCACCTGCTGGGCGGGCAAACCCATGCCCAACAAGCCTTCGATCCGCTCAGCGCGCAATGTCAGCTCGGCCTGCTTGGGCAGCTGCGCTTCATCCACCGCTTCAGTGACGGGACCCGCCTGACCACCCGCAATTTGCTGGATCAGGGCGGTGGCGTACTCAATGGCATCGCTCTGCAGTTGCGGATCCACACCGCGCTCGAAGCGGTGAGAGGAGTCGGTATGCAGCCCATAGGAGCGAGCCTTGCCGGCAATCGCCAGGGGGGCGAAGAAGGCGCATTCCAGGAAAATATCCTGGGTATCCGTGGTCACGGATGACGGTTTTCCGCCCATGACCCCAGCCAGAGCAAGCGCCGCGCTGTCGTCCGCGATCACCAGGGTATCGTCCCGTAGAGTCAGCTCCTGATCATCCAGGGTAGTAAGCGCCTCATCCGTTTTGGCCTTACGTACGGTGATACCACCGCTGAGCTTGGCCAGATCGAACGCATGCAACGGTTGCCCCAGCTCCACCAACACATAGTTGGTCACATCGACGATGGGGTCGATGGTACGCAGGCCCGCACGGCGCAGGCGCTCCACCATCCACAGCGGGGTGGCCGCATTGACATCCACGCCCTTGATGACCCGGCCCAGGTAGCGAGGGCAGCCGGCGTTATCCGCCAGCGTTACGGTCAATGCATCATCAATGGCCGGCGCCACCTTGCTGATGGCTGCCTCGGTGAGCGGGCTCTGGTTCATCACGCCCACTTCCCGGGCGATACCGCGCAGGCTCAGACAGTCAGCCCGGTTAGGGGTCAGGTCCACTTCGATAACGGTGTCGTTCAGGCTCAGGTAGTCGCGGAAATCGGAGCCCACGGGGGCGTCTTCCGGCAGTTCCATAAGGCCATCGATCAGGTCTTCCAGACCCAGTTCCGACGCGCCGCACAGCATGCCATTGGATTCCTGGCCGCGCAGCTTGGCTTTCTTGATCTTGAAGTCACCGGGCAGCACCGCGCCGACCTGGGCGAAGGGCATCTTCAGGCCTACACGCACATTAGCCGCACCACACACCACCTGCACCGTGTCCGTGCCATTGGTCACCTGACAGACACTGAGTTTGTCGGCATCCGGGTGCGGTTCGCAGCTTTCCACCTGCCCGACCACCACGCCGGTAAAACCCGGTGCGGCCGGTTCCACCGAGTCCACTTCCAGGCCGGCCATGGTCAATTGCTGCACCAGGGTGTCGGTATCCACGGCGGGGTTTACCCACTCCCGCAACCAGGCTTCGTTAAAACGCATGTCGTGATTCCTTTAACTTGTTCGCGGGAGGCGTTAGCTGAACTGGGACAAAAAGCGGGTGTCGTTTTCGAAAAACAGCCGCAAGTCGTTCACGCCATAACGGAGCATGGCGATACGCTCGATCCCCATACCAAAGGCAAAGCCGCTGTACTCTTCCGCATCAACGCCACCCGCTTCCAGCACCTTCGGGTGCACCATGCCGCAGCCCATGATTTCGATCCAGCCGGTGTGCGAGCACACCCGGCAGCCATCGCCACCACAGCTCACGCAGCCCACATCCACTTCCGCGCTGGGCTCAGTGAACGGGAAATAGCTGGGCCGAAACCGGACCGGCAAATCTTCCACTTCAAAGGTAAAGCGCAGGAATTCCGCCACGGTGCCACGCAAATCGGCGAAGGTAATGCCCTTGTCTACCAACAGGCCTTCCACCTGATGGAACATGGGGGTGTGGGTCAGGTCTGAATCACAGCGATACACCCGGCCCGGCGCAATAATCCGGAACGGCGGCTTGCCCTGCTCCATCACCCGCACCTGTACCGGTGATGTATGGGTGCGCAGCAGGCGCCCATCACCGAAATAGAAGGTGTCGTGCATGGCCCGTGCCGGGTGGTGACCGGGGATATTCAAGGCCTCAAAATTGTGGAAGTCATCTTCCACTTCCGGCCCCTCGGAAATATCAAAACCCAAACGCAGAAAGAAATCTTCAATGCGACGGCGCATACGGTTCACCGGGTGCAACCCGCCCGGCAACTCTCCTCTGCCCGGCAAGGTTACATCTACGGTTTCACTGGCCAGCTGCTCATTCAGGGCCGCCTCTTCCATGGCGCTTTTGCGCCCGGCAATAGCGTCCTGAACCTTCTGCTTGCCTTCGTTGATGACGGCGCCGGCCTGCGGGCGCTCTTCTGCGCTCAGCTTGCCCAGCCCCTTCATCAAGGCACTGATTTCACCTTTTTTGCCCAGGTACTTCACCCGCACATCGTCCAGCGCCCGAATGTCGCCAGCCTGCTCGACCTCTGCCAAGGCAGCGTCAACCAGGGCATTGAGATTTTCCATTTCAATTCCTCCGCTACACGCAGCGCGCTTCGTGCAATACGGCACCCCTTCCCCGTGTTGCACGAAGCGTGTTGCTTGTTGCGTCTCTTTTACCAACAAAAACGGGGGAAGAGCGCGAACTCTTCCCCCGTTGAATGCACTACTACGCAGCTGCGTAACAGTCGATCAGGCGGTGAGACTCGCTTTGGCTTTTTCGGCCAAAGCGCTAAAGGTTGCCTGATCACGGACAGCGATGTCCGCCAGTACTTTACGGTCGATGTCGATGGACGCTTTCTTCAGCCCATTGATCAGACGGCTGTAAGACAGGCCGTTCAAACGCGCAGCGGCGTTGATACGAACAATCCACAGACGACGGAACTGACGCTTGCGAACCTTACGGTCACGGTAGGCGTACTGACCGGCTTTGGTAACGGCCTGTACCGCTACACGGAATACACGGCTGCGGGCACCGTAGTAGCCTTTAGCCTGCTTGAGAATCTTCTTGTGCCGACGACGCGCCTGCACACCACGTTTTACTCGTGCCATTGTTTAGTCTCCAGATCCGTAAAAGTTATGCGTAGGGCATCATGCGTTTAACAAGAGCCACATCATTTTCGTGGACTTCCTGCTTCGGACGCAGTTTACGAATAGTCTTGGAAGACTTTTTGGTAAGAATGTGGTTTTTAAATGCCTGCTTGCGCTTGAAACCGGAGGCGGTTTTTTTGAAACGCTTGGCAGCCCCACGGTTTGTCTTGATTTTAGGCATGGTACCTTCTCAAGTTGATGAATTAATTAAACAGTCGATCAGGACTGCTTCTTCTTTTTGCCCGGGCCGAGCACCATGATCATCTGGCGCCCTTCCATGTTCGGACGTTGCTCCACGTGAGCGTACTCTTCGAGATCCTTCTCGACGCGTGCAAGCAATTCACGGCCCAATTCCTGGTGAGCCATCTCACGACCGCGAAAGCGGATAGTGATTTTCGTTTTGTCACCGGCCTCGAGAAAGCGGATCAAATTACGCAGTTTTACCTCGTAATCGCCTACATCTGTGCCAGGACGGAATTTGATTTCCTTGACCTGAGTCTGGCGCTGTTTTTTACGCCCCTCTTTGGCCTTCTGTTTTGCTTCAAACAGATGCTTGCCGTAATCCATGATTCGGCAAACCGGCGGTTCCGCACCAGGGGAGATTTCTACCAAATCCAGCTGCTGTGAAGTGGCCTTTTCCAAGGCGTCCTGCAGGCTGACGATACCGACCTGCTCACCGTCCACATCAATCAACCGAACTTCGGTTGCCTGGATTTGCTGATTTGTATTGGCGCGCTGCTCGCGGCCTTTGCCTCCACGCTTAATGTCGTGAACCTCCAATCTGTGATCGAAAACGAGGCGAGTAGCCTCACCGCCTCAGTAAATAGGCGCGCATTGTATGCCACCACAACGGGCACAACAACCCCAGCCGCACTTGGCCGGCGTACGCAACTGACTGAAACGGAATGAATTCTGGCTGGCTGAGAGACGGATCTCATTTCAGGCAACTGAGTACACAGGGCCTGAATGCCAGCAAGGGAGCGTATTTTAAGCAAATCTGGACACTTTTCAAGCATCCAGACCCGAATATTCACGTTGCAGGAGCGTCGCTGGCGGCGCGGTCATTATCGCCTGGAGCGCGAATCGCGCCGCCAGCGACGCTCCTACGGCACAGACTGTGCCGTTTGCCCTACTCCCACTCAATCGTGGCAGGCGGCTTGGACGAGATATCGTAGGTCACCCGGCTGATGCCCGGGATCTCGTTGATGATGCGACTGGAAACCAGCTCCAGGAAATCATACGGCAAGTGCGCCCAGCGGGCGGTCATGAAGTCGATGGTTTCCACGGCGCGCAGGGCCACCACGTACTCATAACGGCGGGCATCGCCTACCACACCCACGGACTTGACCGGCAGGAACACGGCGAAGGCCTGGCTGGTCTTGTGGTACAGACCGGCGGCGCGCAGCTCCTCAATGAAGATATGGTCCGCCAGACGCAGAGTGTCAGCGTATTCCTTCTTCACTTCACCGAGAATACGCACGCCCAGACCCGGCCCCGGGAAGGGGTGGCGGTAGACCATGTCGTAGGGCAGACCCAGCTCCAGGCCGATCTTGCGCACTTCATCCTTGAACAGTTCACGCAGGGGCTCCACCAGCTTGAGCTTCATGTCTTCCGGCAGGCCGCCCACGTTGTGGTGACTCTTGATCACATGGGCCTTGCCGGTCTTGCTGGCGGCGGATTCGATCACGTCCGGGTAGATGGTGCCCTGGGCCAGCCAGTTGGCATTCTCCAGCTTGCCCGCTTCTTCGTCGAAAATATCAATAAAGGTGTTACCGATAATTTTTCGCTTCAGCTCCGGATCCGCCTCGCCGGCCAGTTTGCCAAGGAAGTTGTCTTCCGCATCCACCCGGATCACTTTCACGCCCATGTTGTCGGCGAACATTTCCATGACCTGGTCACCTTCCTGGTGACGCAGCAGGCCATTGTCCACGAACACGCAGGTGAGCTGATCACCGATGGCCTTGTGCAGCAACGCCGCCACCACGGAGGAATCCACCCCGCCGGACAGGCCCAGGATCACCTCGTCGGTGCCTACCTGCTCGCGGATGGTGTCGATGGCATCGCTGATGATATTGCTCGGCGTCCACAGGGCTTCACAGTCGCACAGTTCGCGGACAAAACGCTCCAGCAAACGGCCGCCCTGCAGGGTGTGGGTCACTTCCGGGTGGAACTGGATACCGTAGAAACGCTTTTCATCGTTGGCCATGCCCGCAATGGGGCAGCTGCCGGTGGTGGCGGTCGCCACGAAACCCGCCGGCATCTCGCCGACACGATCACCGTGACTCATCCATACGTCGAGGTATTCCTTGCCCTGCTCTTCATGGTCAACGATGCCGTCCAGCAGCGCATTGGCTTCCGCCTTTTCCACACGGGCGTAGCCAAATTCATGCTTCTCACCGGCGATGACCTTGCCACCCAACTGCTCGGCCATGGTCTGCATGCCGTAACAGATACCCAGCACCGGAATGCCTGCGTCAAACACGGCCTGAGGTGCCCGCGGCGTCTCTGCTGCCGTCACCGATTCCGGCCCACCGGAAAGAATAATGCCTTTGGGCGCAAACTCGCTGAGCTCTTCAGCGGTCATGTCGAAGGCACGAATCTCGCAGTACACACCGATTTCCCGCACGCGGCGTGCAATCAGCTGAGTGTATTGGGAACCGAAGTCCAGAATCAGGATGCGCTGGGCATGGATGTCTGTCATGGGGATCTATCCCGGTGATTGCCGGCGGATTGCAGCCGGATCTTGTTAAAACGGGCCTGACGCCAAATGCCTGGCGCCTGACGCTTTAAAAACAAAAATCGGTCGAGCACGGCTCGACCGATTTCAGCATCTGGCTCCAGGCATCAGGCCCTTGGCCAGTTACACCAAAGTCCAAATTACCCCACCGGGTAGTTCGGCGCTTCCTTGGTAATCGTTACATCGTGCACGTGGGACTCTTTCATCCCCGCGTTCGTTACCTTCACGAACTCCGGCTTGGTGCGCATCTCTTCGATGGTGGCACAGCCGGTGTAGCCCATGGAGGCACGCAGGCCGCCCATCAGCTGGTGCACGATAGCGCTCATCGGCCCCTTGTAAGGCACACGCCCTTCGATGCCTTCCGGTACCAGCTTCTCGATACCGGCAGCAGCATCCTGGAAGTAACGGTCGGAGGAACCGGTGGAGCCGGACATGGCGCCCAGCGAGCCCATGCCACGGTAGGCCTTGTAGTAGCCCCCCTGGAACAGCTCAACTTCACCCGGCGCTTCTTCAGTGCCGGCCAACAGGGAACCGATCATAATAGCGCTGGCGCCCGCGGCAACGGCTTTGGAAATATCACCGGAGAAGCGGATACCGCCGTCGGCGATCAAGGGCACGCCGGTGCCTTGCAGCGCCGCGGCCACGTCTGAAATGGCGGTAATCTGCGGCACACCAATACCGGCCACGATACGGGTAGTACAGATGGAACCGGGACCAATGCCCACTTTCACCGCATCGGCGCCAGCGGCCACCAGGTCTTTGGCTGCAGCGGCCGTAGCGATATTGCCGCCGATCACCTGCACCTCGGGGAAATGCTTCTTCACCCAGGCGACACGGTCAATCACACCCTGGGAATGGCCGTGTGCGGTATCCACCACGATCACGTCCACCCCGGCTTCCACCAACGCAGCAACGCGCTCGTCGGTGCCGGCGCCGGTGCCCACTGCCGCACCCACGCGGAGGCGACCCTGGGAGTCCTTGCAGGCGTTGGGATACTTGGCTGCTTTTTCGATGTCTTTCACGGTGATCATGCCGCGCAGGTCGCCAGCTTCATTCACCACAATGACCTTCTCGATACGATGCTTGTGCAGCAGTGCTTGCACTTCGTCAGCGCCAACACCTTCCTGCACCGTCACCAGCCGGTCCTTGCCAGTCATGATGTCTTTAACGCACTGGTCGTAGTTGGTGATGAAACGGGTGTCGCGGCTGGTGACGATGCCTACTACCTTGTCACCTTCTCCGTTTTTCTCAACCACCGGAACGCCGGAAATGTTGTTCGCATCAGTGATGCGGATCAATTCGGCCACCGTGGTATCGGGGCTGACAGTAATCGGATCTTTTACCACACCGGATTCGTATTTTTTCACCATGCGCACATTGCGCGCCTGGTCTTCGGTATCCATGCTTTTATGGAGGATACCAACGCCCCCTTCCTGCGCCATGGTAATGGCCAGGCGGTGCTCGGTGACTGTATCCATGGCTGCGGATACCAGCGGAATGTTCAGAGCGATGTCCCGAGTCAATTTGGATTTCAGGGACACGTCCTTGGGCAGCACATTGGAATGGGCAGGCACAAGCAAAACGTCGTCAAACGTTAATGCTTCTTGGGCAATTCTGAGCATATTGCACCGTAGGAAGTGAGGGGGGAGCCTGGCGGATGCCACCGGGCGGAGCGGCAGCACCTAGAATGAGACAGGCACCCCGTTAAATTAAGCGGGCGATTATACGACATTACCGGCTAACCACACAATCACCGCTGGCAGGGTACAAAAAAACGGGCTACCCTCCCGCGATGACCATTTCATCCCGCGCCGAACCACTGTCTATCAGCCAGTTGAACCTGGATGCCCAGGGCCTGCTGGAAAGCTCTTTCCCCCTGATCTGGTTACAGGGCGAACTGTCCAACTTTTCCCGCCCCGCCTCCGGTCACTGGTACTTCAGCCTGAAAGACACGCGTGCCCAGATTAATGGGGCCATGTTTCGAAATCGCAACAGGTTGCTGGATTTTGCTCCCCAGAACGGCCAGCAGGTACTGGTGCGCGCCAAAATCACCCTGTATGTGCCCCGTGGCAACTTCCAGATTGTGGTCGAACACATGGAGCCCGCCGGCCAGGGGGCTCTCAAGGCCCAGTTCGACGCGCTCAAGGCCCAGCTTCAGAGCGAAGGGCTGTTCGCCCAGGACCGCAAACAGGCACTGCCGGCCTGGCCCAGCCAGATTGGGGTGATCACCTCCCCCAGCGGCGCTGCCATTCGCGATATTCTGCAGGTACTGCAACGCCGCTGCCCGTCCATTCCCGTGGTGATTTATCCGGCAGCGGTGCAGGGTGCCGATGCGCCGGTACAGCTGCGCCAGGCGCTGGGGCTGGCTGTGACACGCAACGAATGTGACGTCCTGATTATCGGCCGGGGCGGCGGGTCTCTGGAAGATTTGTGGGCCTTCAACGACGAAGCCCTGACCCGGGCGGTTGCCGAGTGCCCCATTCCCATTGTCTCGGCCGTGGGCCATGAGGTGGACACCGGGCTGACCGATTTTGCCGCCGATCTGCGCGCTCCGACCCCTTCCGCCGCCGCGGAACTGGTGAGCCCGGATCTGTCGGTGGTCAGCCAGCGACTGGCCGGCCTGCATCGGCGGTTGCGATGGGTCATGGCGCAACAACTCCGTACCCCGCAGGAGCGCCTGCGCCATCTGAGTCAGCGGCTTCGCTCCCCTCGCCAGCACCTTGAGCAAAGCAGCCAGCGACTGGATGAATTGCACAATCGGCTGCAACGACAGATGCAGCACCGCCTCACTCTGCTCCAGGGCCGCCTGCAACCCAGCCAGCAACGCCTCGCGCGGTTATCGCCAGAGCGGCTTCTGCTGGACCGCCAGCAACAGCTGGCGGCCTTGAACAAGCGATTGCCACAACCGATACAGCGGCAGATTCAACAACAGCAAGTGCAGCTGGCCGGGCTAAGTAAGCGCCTGCAAACGGCCAGCCCGCTGGAAACCCTGGCGCGGGGGTACAGCATTACCTTCAAAGGGGACGACGCGGTGCGCTCCGTGAGCCAATTACAGCCCGGTGACACCCTGACCACCCGACTGGTCGACGGCGAAGTTACTGCCCGGGTGGAACACGTCCAGGAGTCAGATACGGACTGAGCACCCGCGCCAACTGTTGACGGCGGAACGGCTTGGCCAGGTGGGAGTTCATACCCACCGCCAGGCACCGTTCACGCTCTTCATGCATGGCATTGGCGGTCAACGCCACCACAGGCATGGGCGCCCGGCCCTGTTCCCGTTCCCACTGTCGCAGCCGCCGGGTAGCCTCCAGGCCATCCATCACCGGCATCTGCACATCCATGAGGATGCAATCAAAGTCACGCTGGCGCACTTTCTCCAATGCTTCCTCACCATTGCTGGCCGTCACCACGGTAACTCCCATCTGCTCAAGAATACGCCGTGCCACCATGGCATTGACCACATTGTCTTCCACCAGCAACACCAGCCCGTGCAGGGCCTGTTGCTCCGGATCAGCCGGACGGTGTCGCCCCGCCGACCCACCGGCCTCCGTCTGCTCGCGGAAGAACAGCCGCAACGACAGCGTAAAGACACTGCCCGCGTCCTCCTGACTGCCCACCGACAAGTTCCCTCCCAGCATTTCACTGAGCCTGCGCGCAATCGCCAACCCCAGCCCGGTGCCACCGAAACGGCGCGAGGTGGAAGAATCGATCTGTGAGAAGGCCTTGAACAGACTTGAACGTTTTGCCTCAGGAATGCCAATACCGGTATCGGCCACGGCAATACTCAAGTCCAGCCAGTCCCCCCGAACCGGCCGCACCGATACGGTGACAGTGACGCCCCCTTCCTGGGTAAATTTCACCGCATTGGAAATCAGATTGCTGAGCACCTGACGCAACCGCGTGGGATCACTCCGCGTCACCTTGCCTGCCAGCACCTCGTCGCCCTCAAGCCGCAGATACAGCCCCTTGCTTTCCGCCACATAGCGAAAGGTAGCAACACAATTCTGCAACAGGGGCTGCAGCTCGAAGAAAGACGGGTCCAGGTCCATGCGCCCGGCTTCGATACGCGAAAAATCGAGGATATCGTTAATCACATCCAGCAGATGACCGGTGGATTCCAGCGCCGCCTCGGTGTACTCCTGCTGCTCCCCGTTCTGGGCGGTTTCTTCCAGCAATTGCAGCATCCCCAGCACACCGTTCATGGGAGTGCGCAGCTCGTGGCTCATCATGGCCAGGAAGTCACTTTTCGCCTGGCTGGCGGTTTCCGCCTGGCGATGGGCCTGCTGCAATTCAGTCATGGCAGCCTGCTGCTTGTGCCGGGCGCCTTCCAGGGCGCCAGCCAACTCGTTGATGTTGTCCTGCAGTTCGCCCAACTCCCCCTGCAAGCGGCTGTTGCCTCGCACAGAATATTCGCCCTGGCGCAGGGTCCGCAGCAAACCGGACAGGTAACCCAGAGGCGCAGCGATCTGACGTGCCAGATAGTGGGCGATCCAGAGCCCCAGAATCATGGCAAAGAAGGCGGGAATCATACTGGCCAGCAAAATTTCCTTTTGCCGTGCCAACAACCTGGCACTGGACATCCCAAGCACCACCTCACCAATACGGTCGGGCCTGTCGTCACGCCCCACCACGCCTACCAGCATGCCTTCCGGTGCCACAGACTGGCGATAAATGCCGGAATGAAACTCGATGATCTCATTGCTTTTTTCCTGATGATCTCGCCCCTCGTACAGCAGCACCTGACCATCTCCATCACGGAACACCACGTACTGCAGATCCGCCCGCTGCATGGCCAGCTGCGCCTGACGGCGCAAGTCTTTGTAATTACCGGCCAGTACGCCGTATTCCGACGCCGAGGCAATCTGCTGGGCGAGAAAACGGCCCAGCTCGCGCAGGTCCCGATCGGCATCCTCAAAGCGCTGCCAGGTCAACGCCACCAGCAACAGCCCCAGCATGAACAGGGCAGGCACCAGCCCCAGCACTTGCAACTGCTTGCGAATTCCCGGGCCTTTGCGCGGCATACCGTCACGCGTCATGGCACCTCCCCGGCATTTTTCAGAGCATCCTCAAGCGCTCCGCTTTCCCGGTAATGCATGTCGAAACTGCTGGCGACGTGCTCGTTGACCACCACCGACGGGCGAGACACAAAAGCAGAGGCACCCCACTCGCCCGTGTCAGCATAAACACGCAGCCGCTGAACCGCTTCGCTGACCAGATCACTACCGCTGGCATAGTAGGATGCCACACTGCCCGCATTCACAAACGTCAGGTCCGGACCAAATACGGGCCGGCGCTGGCGGTAACTGGTCAGCAACACCAGCTTGGCTGCGTCCGGCCCCAGCAGGGCATCGTCCACGGGAAGCACAATAGCATCAAGATGATTGAGGTTTTCACGCAGGGTGTTGCCCAGCTCCCGGGTATCTTTTACCGACAGCAATTCCAGTTTGACCGGCCCGCGAAAACCACGCACCGCCTCCGCCGGCCAGACGCTGTCCGGCCCCTGCACCACGCCAATGCGGCGTGCCAAAGGCATGATGGTGTGCACCAATTGCACCTGATTCGCCAGGCTGACCCCCGCCCAGATGGCCGCACACTGACACCCCAGCCGCGCGGCCTTTTCACTCAGGGCACGGCTGACATGCACGCCCAGTAACGGTTTTTCCTGGCCCAAGGCACGGGTAAAAGCGGCATCACCGAGGGCAACCAGTAAATCGGCCGCGTCAGGCTCATCGACCACACGCAGGTTCGCCGGCAGATCCTGCGCCAGCGAAAGCACAAACACATCCTTGAAGGGGCTGGGCTCAGCCAGTACGTGTACGGTTTGCGCCGGCGCGGACAACGCACCACCGGCCGTTGCCAGCAGCAAGAGAAAAACCAGTACGCGTCCATGCTGACTCCGCATCCGGCTATATCCTCACCGTCACGCCCAGCCACATTCGATCTTGCTGGTAGTCATTTTCTGCAAAAACCACCGGGGCGCCATTCAGCCTATGCTGAACAACCGCCCGCCATTCCAGCTCCGTGGGGCCGGCACGGTGGCGAAAGCGAAATTGCACGTCCGCTCGCTCAAAAACGTTGTCGTTATAATCATTGGACAGATAATAGGCGGACGAAAACGCCCAATGGGGACTGAATTGCCAGGACCACAAGGCGCTGCCGGCATCCCGGGCGACCAGGCGTCGCTCGGTCTTCACATTCGTCCGGGTGTGTATGTGCGAGCCGGTGACGCGGAACAGGTGCGATACACTCGGCCGCCAGGAAAGCTGGGCTTCTGTGCCCTGATGGTTCACCCACCCCTCATTGCTCGGCTCAAATTCAAACGGATTCAACGCCGTGCTTAACAGGTCGGTCAGGGTTTCCTGGAAATAGCGCACATCCAGTTCTATCGCAGAAAACTGCCCGTAGTAGCCCGCCTCCCAGGAGCGGATACGCTCCGGCTCAAAAGTGCCCGGGCTTTGCTGGGTCACAAAAAAGTACGCCGGCGCCCAGCCCAGTAACGCCTGGGTGTTACTGGCAAACGGTGGCGACAGGGTTTGCGCCTGAATATTGATATTGGCGCGCTCTTCATAGATATCCGGTGTGCGCAGCGCTTCGGAATACACATAACGCAGGTGATGGCCCGGCAGCACCCGCCAGTTCACGCCGACGCGGGGACTAAAATGATCGCCGCTGATCTGATCTCGCTCCCAATAGCCCCCCAGATTCACCGTTACCGGATCCAGAACATCCAGTGCCAGATTGCCGAAGAACCGGTAGCTGATATTGTCTTGTGTGCCCCCCAGATAACTGTCGGACTGAACCCGGTCATGACGAATTTCAGCACCACTGACCAACCGGGCCCAGCGGGTCAGCTGCAAGGTGTCCTGGATTTCCAGGTCATAACGCACCTCCTGAATATCCAGCTCGCTGCCAGCACAGAAAGGCGCACCAGCACCCTGCAAGGTCAGATAACGGTTAGTAGCATCGGCATCAGACGGGAAGGCAGCAAAAGTGGCCCCCATGTCGCTGCCATTCTGCAGATACAAATCCCGCAGTTCCTGGCTGAAAAACAGGCCGCCACCGGGCCCGGTCTGGCCGGTTACAGGGTCGAGATAACAGACATCAAAATCGGTAATCTCCTGGTTGTACTGACCGTAAGTATGCACCTGAAGCTGGTGGGTCCGGCTAAAACTGTGCTGCCACTGCAGCGACACAAACGCCCGTTCGCCCTTTTGCACCGGGTCACCCTGATACTCACCAATATCGGCCACGCCTGCTTCCTGCTGGCGCTCCAGCCGGCTGCGGCTGCCGCCGGCCTGCATCGTGAGCGTATTGCGCGCATCCGCGTCCCAGACCCACTCGGTGTTGAGCGTATCGATGCGTTTGCCATCCGGCAGGGTTTCACCTTCGAAGGGTTCGTCATAGCCGTTATCTCCCCGACTCGACACGGAAGCACGCAGCGCTCCGTTTTCCAGCTGGTGGACACCGACCAGATGCGCATCGCGAATACCGTTATTGCCACCCTGCAGGGTCACACTGCTCTTGCTGATATCCCTGGGGTCACGGGTAATGATGTTGATCACGGCGCTAAAGGCGTTGGCCCCGTAAGCGGCCGCCGCCGGGCCACGGGTGACTTCGATGCGCTCCACGTCACGGATATCCACCGGCATGGCATTCCAGCTCACCCTCGACAGGCCCGGCTGATACTGGCTACGACCATCCAGCAGCACCAACATGCGCCGCTGATCGCGAGCCTGGGTGGGGTGGTAGGCCACCGAAGGGACATTGCCATCCACCTTCACGGCGGCCATGCCCGGGACCAGTTTCAGGACTTCATACAGCTCGCGGGCACCGCTGGCTTCGATCAGAGTGCGGTCGATAACGGTAACGCTGGCGGGGGCTTCAGACTGGGGCTGGCTGACACGGGCAGGAGTCAGCACCATGGCGGGCTGCTGGGCCGGTTCCATCATTGGTTCTATCGCTTGCGCAGACGCGCAAAACACGCCTAAGCAACCGGCTGTTCCCCAATACCCCCAGCGTTTGATGACTCACCCTCCGTGTTGCCGCCCCGGTCCCCTTCCCTGTTCAGCGAGGCGGATTATTTTTTCATTCGCTTGATCATCCGTTTGCGCTTGTGCACCTGTCGGTCGGTGAGCACATTCTTGCGCCCTTCATACGGATTAGTGCCGGACTTGAATTCCAGCCGGATCGGTGTGCCTTCCAGTTTCAGCAGCTCGCGGAAGCGGTTCTCCAGAAACTTCTTGTAGCTGGCTGGCAGGGCTTCCGTGCGATTGCCATGCAGCACCAGTGTCGGCGGATTGTTGCCGCCCAGGTGAGCATAGCGCAATTTTGCCCGGAAGCGCCCATTGCGGGGCGGCGGATGGCCGTTGGTGATTTCTTCCATCATCCGGGTCAGCTCGTTGGTACCGATCTTGATAAAAGCGCTGTCCCAGGCCTGCTCCACCATGCCCCAAAGGTCCCCCACCCCGGTGCCATGCAGCGCAGAAATAAACTTGATCTTCACCCAGGGGGCGAATTCCAGACGCCGCCCCAGGTTCACCCGTACCCGCTCTTTATGGTCCGCTTCGAGGCCATCCCACTTGTTCACGGCGATCATCAGGGCCCGGCCACTGTCCAGGGCGTAGCCCAGCAGATGCAGGTCCTGGTCGGTAATGCCTTCGCGGGCATCGATCACCACCACAACCACCTGGGCCGCTTCCATGGCCTGCAACGCCTTGATCACGGAAAACTTCTCGACCATTTCGAACACTTTACCGCGCCGCCGGACTCCGGCGGTGTCGATTAGGGTATAGGCGCGCCCCATGCGCTCGAATGGCACTTCAATGGAGTCCCGCGTGGTCCCGGCGTGATCGAACACCACTACCCGCTCTTCGCCGAGCATGCGGTTGATCAGGGTGGACTTGCCCACATTGGGGCGCCCCAGCACGGCCACACGAATGCTGTCTTCGCCGGGCTTCTTGGAGGTGCGGTGCTCGCCTTCCGGCAGCAGCTCCAGATCGGTAAAGCCTTCCAGAATATGCTCGATCATGCTGGTCACACCGCGACCATGGGCCGCCGCAATCGGCAGCACCTCGGTGAGGCCCAGCGCAAAAAACTCGGACATGGCCGAATCCGCATCCACCCCATCGGTCTTGTTGACGATCAGGTAGGTGGGTTTGGGCAGCTTGCGCAACTCGCTGGCAATCTGTTCATCAGCGGCGGTCAGGCCGGCACGACCGTCCACCATGAACAACACCACATCTGCTTCGCCCACGGCCTGCAGAGACTGGCTGGTCATCGGCACGTCGATGCCGTCATCGTTCTCGCCGATACCGCCGGTATCCACCACCGTGTACAAATAGCCGCCCAGCTGGCCATCCCCGTATTTACGGTCACGGGTAAGCCCCGGGAAATCGGCCACCAGGGCGTCCCGGGTACGGGTCAGTCGGTTGAAGAGTGTGGATTTGCCCACATTGGGCCGCCCCACCAGGGCGATTACCGGCTTCATAGTCATCTCAACGAGGTTTCAACGGCGCTATGGTAACGCCAAAGGGGGATTCAAACGAAAAAATCTGCGCGGGGCGCAGATTTTTCAGGCATCAAGAAACCGGACCGGTTATTTGGGGCGCACCGTGTAGGCCGCCAGTTTGCCGTCGTAACTCAACACATAAAGGGTGTCTTCATAGCTGACCGGGGTGCCCGCAAAGCCGTCACCATCGTGTCGCTTGCGCGCCACCAGGGTGCCGTCATCCGCATCCATCCAGTGCAGGTAGCCTTCAAAGTCACCCACCACCATCAGGTCGCCCTGCACGGCAGTGCCGGTCAGTCGGCGGCCGTACAGCTTGTCCTGCTGCCAGAGCACGCTACCGGTGCGCTGGTCCACAGAGCGCACCACACCAACATCATCCGCCACAAACAAGCGGCCACCGCTGGCACTGATCACCTGGGCACTGGACATTTCCTTGCCCCAGTACTGACGACCATTGATCTGGTCCGCCACGCCCAGCTTGCCCTGGAAAGCCACGGCGAAAACCCCGCCACCTTCCACGATCATGTTGCCATCCACATCGGTAAGACGATCCAGCTCGGAGCGGCCGGTCGGTTCGGCAATGCGCTGCTCCCAGGCGGGCACGCCAGTCTCAGCGTCCAGGGCCGCCAGCTTGGCATTGGCAAAACCGGCATACACACGCCCATCCGCAATGGCAGGCTGGGCCAGGCCACGCAGGGTTAGGGTGGGCACCGGGGTTTCATAATCCCACACCTGATCACCCGTATTGGCGTCCAGCGCCGTTACATGGCCATCCTGGGTCTGGAATACGGCGATGGTGCCGTTGCTGTTGGGAATCGCCAGCGCTTCACCGGAAAGCTGGGTACGCCACAGCTCTTCGCCACTTTCCATGGACAGGGCCACGGCCATCCCTTCACGGGTGCCGTAGAGCACCATGCCATAACCGGCGTAAAAACCGCCGCCGATACGATCTTCAGTTTTCACCCGCCACTGGCGCTTGCCCTTGTCACGGCTGATGGCATACACCTCACCGAACACATCACCGGCAAATACCTGTTGCTGGGTAACGGCCGGGCGCAGGGTCAGCTGGCTGTCTTCCACCCCGTCGCCAACACCTTCTTTCCAGAGCCGTTTTACCTTGTAGCTGGCATCAAAATCCGGCAGGTCATTGGGCTCAATGGCATTTGGGTTGGAGCTACAACCGGCCAGCAGCATGCTGGCCAGTACGAGGGGGAGAAGGAAATATTTCATTTAGCTCTTCAGGTCATCCAGTTTCATCTGCACACGGTCTTTTTCACCGTTGTCCTGCAGGGTTTCCAGCGCCTGGGTATAGGCCTCTGTGGCGGCCTGCTGGTCGTCACGGGCTTTTGCCAGGTCGCCACGCAGCTCCAGAGCCATGCCGTTAAAGGCAGCCGGGAAGCTGTGATCCAGCTCGGCGGCGGCTTTATCGTAGGCCTGCTGCTGCAGCAGCACACGCACCAGGCGCAGGCGTGCCGTGTAAGTCAGCGCATCGGTGGCGCCGTTGTCAGCCACATCTTGCAGCAGGGACGCGGCTTTATCGTACTCGCCCGCCTGTACCGCCAGGCGTGCCTGGGCCAAGGTGGCATAGCCCGCATAGGCACTGCCGGGGAAGTCGTCTTTCAGGGCTTCCGCCTGTTTGTTGACGGCGGCTTCATCCACTTGCTGCGCGGTCAGCGCTTCCACCATCACCTGATACTGCTTGGACGCTTCGGAGGACTGCTCCCCTTGATGGCCTTGCCACTCACGCCAGCCAATCAGGGCTGCCACGGCCAGCACCACGGTAATAATCGCGGCGGTGCCGTTCTTCTGCCACCACTCTTTAAGCAGCTCCGCCTGTTCGTCTTCATCGCGCATGTAATCTGCCACCCTGCTCTCCTTTCTTATTAATTGTCCGCCAGGAGCGCTACCAGCTCACTGGCAACCTGATCCCGGGATACTTGCTGCTGCTCGGCCTGGCCGCGCAGGGGTTTGACCATAACACTGTTACTGGCCAGTTCATCCTCGCCGATAATCAAGGCCACCGCGGCACCGCTGCGATCGGCTTTTTTCATCTGGCTTTTGAAGCTGCCACCACCGCAGTGCAACTGGATTGCACGGCCGGGCAAGGCATCGCGAAGCTGTTCGGACAATGCCATGGTTGATGCCAATACGTCCCCCATGGCCATCACATAGACGTCCACCGGCGCCGACAGTTCCGGCTTTTCCTGCTCGATAAGCAAAATCAGCCGCTCGACCCCCATGGCGAAGCCCACTGCCGGGGTCGGCTTGCCACCCAGCTGCTCCACCAGCCCGTCGTAGCGACCGCCGGCACAGACGGTGCCCTGGGCGCCCAGGGCGTCGGTGACCCACTCGAAAACGGTCTTGCCGTAATAATCCAGCCCACGCACCAGATACGGGTTCACTTTATAAGCAATGCCACTGGCATCGAGCAAGGCTTTCAGCCCTTCAAAATGGGCGACAGCCTCGTCATTCAGGTAATCGGCCAGCTGTGGCGCATCCTTGAGTACCTCGCGGGTCCCCGGGTCCTTGCTGTCCAGCACGCGCAGCGGGCTGCGCTCCAGACGTTTCTGCGAGTCCCCATCCAGTGCGTCAAAGTGTGTTTTCAGATAATCCACCAGCGCATCGCGATAGCGCGCCCGGTCCGCACTGTCACCCAGGGAGTTCAGCTCCAGCGTGACCTTGTCGGCCAGGCCCAGGGCTTTCCACAGACGTGCCGTGAGCAGGATGACTTCAGCATCAATATCCGGGCCGGACATGCCGAAGGTTTCCACCCCAATCTGGTGAAACTGGCGATACCGGCCTGCCTGGGGCCGCTCGTGACGGAACATGGGCCCGGTGTACCACAACCGCTGGGTCTGGTTGTACAGCAACCCATGCTGCTCGCAGGCACGCACACAGCTGGCCGTGCCTTCCGGGCGCAGGGTCAGGCTGTCACCGTTACGGTCGTCGAAGGTGTACATTTCCTTTTCGACGATATCGGTCACTTCACCGATGCTGCGCTTGAACAGATCGGTCTGCTCCACGATGGGCATGCGGATTTCCTGGTAGCCGTAGCTGGCCAGCACGGCCCCCACTTTTGCTTCCAGCCACTGCCACAGCCCCGTCTGTTCCGGCAGGATATCGTTCATCCCGCGGATGGAGGTGATTTTCTTGCTCACGAAAATTCCTTAAAAAACGCAGAACGCTGGACGCCTAGCACCGGACGCTAACCCACGCCCGACCAAGATCCCGCGCCGTCTATTCACTACGGGCAATAATGCCCCTCTCTTCGTCTTCGCGCTGCTTCTTGACCTTGGCGCGCACCATTCGCTCAAGCTCGTCGACCAGATCGTCAGCGGTAATGTGATGGCTTTTTTCACCGTCACGGTAGGCCAGATTATTGGGCGTGCCGCCGGTGAGCCCCACATCCACTTCACGGGCCTCGCCCGGGCCATTCACCAGACAACCGATCACCGCCAGATCAACGGATTCGTTGATATCTTCCAGCCGCGCTTCCAGCTCGTTCACGGTCTTGATCACATCGAAGTTCTGCCGTGAGCAGCTGGGGCAGGCAATAATGTTCACGCCTTTCTTGCGCAGGTTCAGGCTTTTCAGAATATCAAAGCCTACTCGCACTTCTTCCACTGGATCTGCGGCCAGGGACACACGGATCGTGTCGCCAATACCTTCCATCAGCAGCGAACCCAGTGCCACTGCAGATTTCACTGTGCCGGAACGGAACGTCCCCGCTTCGGTGACCCCCAGATGCAGCGGCTGTTCCAGTTGTGAGGACAGTTTGCGATAGGCCTGCAAGGTCATGAACACATTGGAGGCTTTCACGCTGACCTTGAAATCCTGGAAATCGTAACGGTCAAGAATATCCGCATGGCGCAAGGCCGATTCCACCAATGCATCAGAGGTCGGCTCGCCGTATTTACGCTGCAATTCTTTTTCCAGGGAACCGGCGTTCACACCGATACGGATTGGCAACCCCTTGTCCTTGGCGCACTGAATCACCGCCTTGATACGGTCTTCGCGGCCAATGTTGCCGGGGTTGATACGCAGGCAATCCACGCCCTGCTCGGCCACCGCCAAGGCAATCTTGTAGTCGTAATGGATATCCGCCACCAACGGCACATCCACCTGCTTGCGGATTTTGCCAAAAGCCTCGGCGGCATCCATGGAGGGCACCGACACCCGCACGATATCCACACCGGCATCCTGCAAACGGCGGATCTGGCCAACGGTGGCGTCCACATCACAGGTTTCGGTATTGGTCATGCTTTGTACGGAGATCGGGGCATCGCCACCGACAGGGACATTCCCCACCATGACTTGGCGGGTTTTACGACGTTGGATTTTAACTTCCGGTTCCATGGTGTTTTCTACCCTCGCGAATCAGGGAGCGGAGATTCGCACAACTTTACCGGGGGAATCCGTCGGCAAGGTGACAGCGCTGCCGTTGACCAGCAGCTCGTCCACCGCGCCGGCGTTACCGAGAGTCAGGCTGAACGGCGCTTTACCATCCAGCATCAGGGATGCGCCACCGGATTGCTCTCCCTGGCGCAGGGTGCGCCCGGTGGCATCGGTGACCTTGATCCAGCAATTGCTGGTAAAACTGAGCAGCAGGCGGTCCAGACCGTTGGCTGCGAGCATGGACGAGCCATCATCAGCCTGCTCAGCCTGGCTATCATCAGTCTGGGGATCGCTGGCGGCGCTGGCATCAGTCTCGTCGCTCTGCATACCGTCGCCAGTGACACCTTCGCCGTCAAGCCCCGCGCCCGCCGGGGCGCTCTCGGAGCCCATGCCATCGAAACCGCCAACAGCGCCTTCAGCAGGCTGGCCACCGGCACTGTCATTGATGTTTTCCGGCTCAGCGCCCTGCTCTGTCGCCGGTGCTTTTTCCGGCAACGCCGGTAATTCGCCGCTGGCAGGCCAGAGCGCCCACAACAACGCCACCAGCACCGCCAGCGCCAGCGCGATCAGCACCGGCTTGCGCCAGGCCGAAGGCGGCGGCGCAATGGACGGCAACTGCAACGGCTTGTCCAGCACATCGTCGTTAACCATCTGCTGGAAGGTGTTGGCGATCTCATCTGCCGGCAACCCGAGCAGGCGCGCATAATTGCGCAGATAGCCTTTCACAAAAGTCGCTTCCGGCAGGCGCTCGTAATCGTCCGCATCCAGGCTCTGCAGGTAGGTCAGCGACAAGTGCAAACGCTGGGCCGCCTGTGCCTGGGTCATGCCCTGGGCTTCACGGGCTTTGCGACAACGTTCGCCGGGTAAGACCACCATGTCATCGCTCATTGCTGCGCTCCTTTTTCTTGCTCAGCTTTCCATTCCTGCCACTGACGGTACTCGCCAGAGCGGCGGTACAAATTATCCAGCGCCAACTCATAGCTGGACTGCTGGTTGCGGTAGCCCAATGAATTGGACAATTGAATCCCCAGCCACAGGGCCCGGGCACTCTGCCGACCGGTGCGCTGCACATATTGCTGGTAATAATCCCAGGCCAGGCGGCTGCGGCCTTCATCGAAGTACAGCTGCGCCAGCTCCAGGTTGGGTTGAACGGAACGCGGATTCAGACGCAGTGCTTTCACATAGGCATTGCGTGCATCGTCATCGTTCCCCAGTTTCTGGTAACAACGGCCCATGTTCTCCCAGGCACTGCCGCGCCCTTCATAGGACGGGTCGTTAGCGGCTTTCTTGAAATGCTTGAGCGCTTCCTTGTACTCGCCACGGCCATACAGCAAGGTGCCGTAGTTATTCAGGGCCGGGGAATAATGGCGGTTCGCATCCAGTGCCTTGCGGTAATGGTATTCTTCGTTGGCAGGATCCTGCTCGTACTTGTACAGCAACGCCATGGCGTTGTGTGCAACGGCACTGTCATCATCCAGGCTCAGTGCACGGGAAAAATGACGGCGCGCTTCTGACGGGCTGCCTTGCTGCAGGTACTGCAAGCCAGCAGCCACACGGCTGTTTACCGCATCATCCACTTTTACCTTGGGTCCATCGTCCACCGTCACACACCCGGCGGCCAAAAATCCTGCAAAACTCAGGATAAAAATAACCTGAAAAAAACGTCTCATTAGGTCTGCGCTGTGTTGTTATCGGTTTGTTCGGCGCGATGAAAAATGGATTCCTTCCAGCGCTCACTGCGCCGGGTGCGATCCTTCACCTGCCCCACTAACTGACCACAAGCGGCATCGATGTCATCGCCGCGCGTTGTCCTGACCGTGGTCATTACTCCATTGTCATTCAGGTACTTGTGGAACTCCAAAATATCGTTCTTGCGTGACCGCTCATAACCGGCATGCGGAAACGGGTTAAACGGAATCAGGTTAACCTTCACGGGAATGCCGTTAAGCAGTTTAACCAATTGACGTGCATGTTCCGGCTTGTCGTTCACATCCCGCAACATCACATATTCCATGGTGATGGTGTTATGGCGGTGGGTGATGTTCTTGCTGTAGCTCTTACAGGCCGCCATCAGGTCTTTCAGCGGATACTTGCGGTTCAGCGGCACCAACTGGTTGCGCAGCTCATCATTGGGCGCATGCAGGCTTACTGCCAGGGACACATCCAGATCTTCGCTGAGCTGATTCATCTTCGGAATCACCCCGGAGGTGGACACGGTGATGCGCTTTTTACCAATGCCGTAGCCCAGATCATCTTTCATGATCCGCATGGCCGTGAGCACCTTGTCGTAATTGAGCAACGGCTCGCCCATGCCCATCATCACCACATTGGTAATCGGGTGCTGACCCAGGTTACGGCGCGGGCCAAAGGCACGGCTTGCCTGCCACACCTGCCCGATGATCTCGGCGCTGGTCATGTCGCGCTGAAAGCCCTGCTTGCCGGTGGAGCAAAAGCTGCAATCCACGGCACAGCCCACCTGGGATGACACACACAGGGTGCCGCGACGACCATCGGGAATAAATACGGTTTCCACGGCACCGCCGTTATCCATTTCGAACACCCATTTACGGGTGCCGTCACGGCTGATGCTCTCGTGGGTTACCTTCGGGCCGCGGATTTCCGCCACCTCGGACAATTTCTGGCGCAATGCCTTACCCACATCGGTCATTTGCTCGAAGGAATCCGCCTGGTGGTGGTGGATCCATTTGAGCACCTGCTGGGCACGGAATTTTTTCTCCCCCATGGTCAGGAAGAACTCTTCCATTTGCGGGCGAGAAAGGCCGAGCAGATTCACCTTCTGTTGGGCAGTCATAGCATTCTCCAATAGGAAACCGGGTTTCCTTTAAACGCCAACCACGGCCAAGGCCGTGGTTGGTATTGCACGCAGGCTGAAATTAGCTAGCGCGCGGGCACAGTTCTTCGTCAGAGAAGAAGTAGGCCAGTTCGCGTGCGGCAGATTCGGTGGAGTCAGAACCATGGACCGCGTTTGCATCGATTGTTTCCGCAAAATCTGCACGAATAGTGCCAGCTTCCGCTTCTTTCGGGTTGGTAGCACCCATCAGGTCACGGTTTTTGGCAACCGCATCTTCACCTTCCAGCACCTGTACAACGACAGGACCGCTGGTCATGAAGCCCACCAGATCCTTGAAGAAAGGACGCTCTTTGTGCTCAGCGTAGAAGCCGCCCGCCTTTTCGTCGCTCAGGTGTACCATTTTCATGGCAACCACGCTCAGGCCAGCCTTCTCGAAACGGGTAACGATTTCGCCGATCACGTTCTTGGCCACGGCATCAGGCTTGATGATAGAGAGTGTGCGCTCAACAGCCATCAGTCAGTTCACTCCAGATTTGCGTTAAATGTGGTCCTCGGGAACAGCAAGGGCTGTCCGGGGCAATGACAGGGGCGATCGCTGGCCGGTCAAAGCCGCCAGTGACACCACCCCTTGGAACCGGCGGATTATACGCAAGCGGGGCGAATTATGATACCGTTGCCGCCCCGTCGGAGGCGCCCATGTCCTGCTGTTGCCGGGGGCGCCCATTTTCTTCCTCGCCCCCTATTCGACAGCGCCCTGTAATGGCGTATAATACCCGACTAAATTACTCTGGTATTTCCAACACCACCTGAACCGCAGGCCCTGATCTATGAGCCAAGCCGAACTGGACAAGCTGATTCGCTCCAACTACGAGGCCGGTTTCACCACCACGGTGGACACCGAGACCCTGCCCCCCGGGCTGAGCGAGGAGGTCATCCGTTTTCTGTCCGCCAAGAAAGGCGAACCGGAATGGATGCTGGAATGGCGTCTGGACAGCTACCACAAGTGGCTGGAGATGACGCCCCCGGACTGGGCCCACCTGCATCACCCGCCCATCGACGTCAACGAGGTGTCCTTTTATTCCAAGCCCAAGAGCCTGGACGACGCCCCGAAAAGCCTTGATGAGGTAGACCCGGAACTGCTGGCTACCTATGAAAAACTGGGCATACCCCTGCACGAGCAGGAAATGCTCGCAGGCGTGGCCGTGGACGTGGTGTTCGACTCCTCTTCCGTCTTCACCACCTTCAAAGAGAAGCTGTGGGAAGCCGGGGTCATCTTCTGCTCCATTTCCGAAGCAATTCAGGAATATCCGGAGCTGATTCAGAAATACATGGGCTCCGTGGTACCCAAGGGCGACAACTTCTACGCCGCCCTGAACAGCGCGGTGTTCTCTGACGGTTCCTTTGTGTACATCCCCAAGGGCGTACGCTGCCCCATGGAGCTGTCCACCTACTTCCGTATCAACGAAGCCAACACCGGCCAGTTCGAGCGCACCCTGATCATTGCCGACGAAGGCAGCTACGTTAGCTACCTGGAAGGCTGCACGGCCCCCCAGCGCGACGAAAACCAGCTGCACGCGGCGGTGGTCGAGCTGGTGGCCATGCCCGGTGCCGAGATCAAATACTCCACCGTGCAGAACTGGTACCCCGGTGACGAAAACGGCAAGGGCGGCATCTACAACTTCGTAACCAAGCGCGGCGTCGCCCACGACAACAGCAAGATCAGCTGGACCCAGGTGGAAACCGGCTCCGCCATCACCTGGAAGTACCCGTCAGTGATCCTGCGCGGCGACAACAGTATTGGTGAGTTCTACTCCGTGGCCCTGACCCGCCACATGCAGCAAGCGGACACCGGCACCAAGATGATCCACCTGGGCAAGAACACCAAGAGCACCATTATTTCCAAGGGCATTTCCGCCGGGCGCAGCAGCAACACCTACCGCGGCCTGGTACGGATCAGCCCACGGGCAGAAAACGCCCGCAATTTCACCCAGTGCGACTCCCTGCTGCTGGGCGATACCTGCGGCGCGCACACCTTCCCGTACATCGAGTCGAAAAACCCCTCGGCCACCATCGAACACGAGGCAACCACCTCCAAGGTGAGTGACGACCAGATGTTCCTGTGCCGCCAGCGCGGTATCGACCCGGAAAAAGCAGTCTCCATGATTGTGAACGGCTTCTGTAAAGAGGTGTTCAAGGAACTGCCCATGGAGTTTGCCGTGGAAGCGGGCAAGTTGCTGGAAGTCAGCCTGGAAGGGGCGGTGGGCTAACCCCCCGCTCCACCGAACCACACCCTGAATTAACTCGGGCCGGCTTCCCGGCCCAACCGAAAGGCGCATCAAAATATGCTGGAAATTCGTGATCTGCACGCCACCGTGGCGGACAAGCCGATTCTCAAGGGCCTGAACCTGACCGTTAAACCGGGCGAGGTGCACGCCATCATGGGCCCCAATGGCTCCGGCAAATCCACTCTGGCCAACGTACTGGCGGGTCGTGACAATTACGCAATCACCGGCGGCGAAGCCCTTTTCGAAGGCAGCAGCCTGGCGGACCTGGAACCGGAAGAACGCGCCCAGGCCGGCCTGTTTCTGGCCTTCCAGTACCCGGTGGAAATCCCCGGCGTCTCCAACATGGAATTTCTCAAAGCGGCTTTGGAATCCGTGCGCGGCGCCCAGGGCAAGGAAGAGTGGGATTCGGTCACCCTGCTCCGCCAAGCCCGCGCAGCGTGCAAGCAAGTCAATCTGGATGCCAGCTTCCTCAAGCGCGGCGTTAACGAAGGCTTCTCCGGCGGCGAGAAAAAGCGCAACGAAATCATGCAGATGCTGCTGATGGAACCGAAGCTGGCGCTGCTCGATGAAACCGACTCCGGCCTCGACATCGACGCCCTCCAAACCGTGGCCAAGGGCGTCAACTCCCTGCGCAGCCCGGAGCGCGGCATCGTGCTGGTGACCCACTATCAACGCCTGCTGGACTACATCGTGCCGGACTTCGTGCACGTGCTGTCTAACGGCCAGATCATCAAATCCGGCGGCAAGGAACTGGCCCACGAGCTGGAAGAGAAAGGCTACGGCTGGTTGACCGGAGAAGAGGAGTCCGCATGAGTCTCTCTGCCTCCTCCCTGGCGCAGGAACTGAAAACTCAGGCGCTGGCCAACGCACAGCGTAGCGGCAGCGAAGGCGATGCTCTGGCCGCCCTGGAAGCAGCCAGCTTCCCGGAGCGCAAAACCGAGCGCTGGAAGTACACCTCTTTGCAGGCACTGGCCGATGGCCATCTCAATGCCATCGCCGACGGCGAAATCAGCCAACCGCTGCCCGCCCTGTCTGAGCATGTGGTGACGATCAACAACGGCCAGCTGGTCAGCCACAACCTGCCCGATGGCGTAACCCTGTCCCACGATGGCCCTGCCATCAACGGCCTGCAGACCCCGTTTGCGTTCTACAACAGCGCCGTTGCCAGCCAGCCGGTAGTACTCACCGTGGCCGCCAACACCCGTATCGAGCAGCCCATCCATGTGCAGATCCAGTCTGCCAGCGATGCCCCGGCGCACTGCAATCCGCGCCTGGTGGTGGTATTGAATCAGGGCGCCGAAGCCGCCGTGATCGAGCATTACCATGGGCAAGGCGAGGCGTTGACCAATGCGGTCACCGCCCTGGTCACCGCCGATAACGCTCAGCTGACTCACTATCGGCTGCAGGGCGAACAGGCCTCAACCCTGCATATCGGCACCCTGATCATCGATCAGCAAGGCCTCAGCAAGGTCGACAGCTACCAGTTGATGACCGGCAACCGCCTGCGTCGTAACGACGTGCGCGCCCTGGTCAGCAAAAGCGGCGCCGAACTGAACATGAAAGGCATCTTCGTGGTGCGCGACAAGACCCACGTGGACAACCAGCTGTGCGTAGAGCACTCGGTGCCCAACTGTGAATCGGACCAGAACTTCAAAGGCCTGGCCGGCGAAAGTGGCAAGGCAGTGTTCAACGGCCGCATCCATATTCACCCCGGTGCCAGCGGCACCAATGCCGAGCTGTCCAACAAGAACCTGCTGCTCAATCCCGGCGCCGAAATCAACACCAAGCCGGAGCTGGAAATCTACAACGACGACGTAAAGTGTGCCCACGGCACCACCGTCGGCCAGCTTGATGCCATGCAGCAGTTCTACCTGCAATCGCGCGGCATTCCGGCCGCCGAAGCCAAGCGCATGCTGAGCCTGGGCTTCGTCAACGAGCTGCTGATGACCCTGCCCCACGAGAAAGTGGCCGAATGGGCCACCCCCTGGCTGGAAGCCGAGCTGGCTCACACCACGCCGGCGGGAGAGTCTGCCGCGTGATGGATATCCAGGCCCTGCGCGCACAATTTCCGATTCTCGATCAACAGGTGAACGGCAAGCCGCTGGTCTATCTGGACAATGGCGCCACCACCCAGAAACCGGTGGCGGTGCTGGAAGCGCTGGATAACTACTACCGCACGGTGAATTCCAACGTGCACCGTGGCGCTCATTACCTGAGCGACGAAGCCACCGGCCAGTTCGAAGGTGCCCGCGAAACGGTAGCGCACTTCCTCAACGCCAGCCGCGAAGAAATCCTGTGGACCAAGGGCACCACCGAGTCCATCAACATGGTGGCCCAGTGCGTGGCCCGTGAGCGCCTGCAGCCCGGCGATGAAGTGCTGATCGGCACCAGCGAGCACCACGCCAACATCGTCCCCTGGCAGCAGGCCTGCGCCGCCACCGGCGCCACACTGAAAGTGATTCCGCTGCGTGACGACTGCAGCCTGGATCAGGACGCCTTCGTCCAACTACTCAGTGAGAAAACCAAAATTTTCGCCATTGGCCATGCCAGCAATGCGCTGGGCACGCTGAACCCGGTGAAAGAGATGGTGGCCCGGGCGAAAGCCGCCGGCGCTATCACCTTGATCGACGGCGCCCAGGCCGTGGCCCACTTCCCGGTGGACGTGCAGGATCTGGACGTGGATTTCTACGCCTTCTCCGGGCATAAGCTATTTGGCCCCACCGGTATCGGCGTGCTCTATGGCCGCCGCGCACTGCTGGAAGCCATGCCGCCCTACCAGACCGGCGGGGAAATGATTGAAACGGTCAGCTTCGAAGCAAGCACCTGGAACCAGCTGCCTTACAAATTCGAAGCCGGCACCCCCAACATCGCCGGCGCCATCGGCCTGGCCGCCGCCATTGAGTGGCTGAACCAGCAGGATCGCCCGGCCCTGGCCGTCCACGAAGACGCCTTACTGGCCCGCGCCACCGAGCGCGCCCAAGCCTGCGACGGCTTGAAAATCATCGGCACCGCCACCAGTAAAGTGAGTGTACTGTCCTTTTTGCTGGACGGTGGCCACCCGGCCGATGTGGGCATGTTGCTGGACAAGCAGGGCATCGCCGTTCGCACCGGCCACCACTGCACCATGCCATTGATGGATACTTTGGGTATTCCCGGTACTGTCAGGGCCTCATTCTCGATTTATAATACGCTGGAAGAGGTGGATCGCCTGTTCGAAGGTCTTGAGAAGGTCAAAACCTTCCTGTGACACCAGGCACACCTGATCCGGCTTTTTCGCGTCAAGCGTCGGGCGTTCAGCGTCGGGCGTTTCATGCAAGGTAGGTAACACATGACCGTTCAGACATTCCAACCCGGCCAGGTCACCCTCAACCTGACCGAGGCAGCCAACCAACAGGCCCTGCGTGAAATCCAGCGGGCCAATGCCGCCGGTATTCGCCTGGATCTGGACGAGTCCGGCTGCTCCGGGTTCATGTACACCCTGGACTTCGTGGAAGAACCCAAGGACGGCGACAAGCTGTTTGAAATCGACGGCGTAAACCTCTACGTACCGGAAAAATGGCTCCCCATGCTCAACGGCCTGGTCATCGACTACGTCACCGAAGGCGTCAACAGCCTTTTCAAGTTCCGCAACCCCAACGCCACCGGCGAATGCGGCTGCGGCGAAAGTTTTACGGTAGACGACGTCTAACCACCGGCCCGGGAAGACAATGGCAGACCAACGTACGGTAGTGGTTCAACGCGACGTTCCGGCCCGCAAGGTACCGGACGGCACCCGTATTACCATTCCCAAGAACAGCTTCGTCAACCTGCGCCAGGCGCTGGGTGGCACCTATACTGTCACCATCAACGGCAACATGGCGCGCATCGACGGCACCGACGCCGATGCCATCGGCCAGGAACCGCTGGAGCTGAATTTTGCGCCCGCCAATGACGACGGCAGCGTGCGCGACGATGACCTGAACACCGTCCTGGAAACCATTTTCGATCCGGAAATTCCGGTGAGCATCATGGCGCTGGGTCTGGTCTACGGCTGTGACGTCATCCAGCGAGACGGGCAAAACGTGGTACAGGTACGCATGACCCTCACCGCCCCCAACTGCGGCATGGGCCCGGTGCTGGTGGGCGACGTGGAAGACCGGCTCGGCAAAGTCCCCAACGTGGACAAGGTGGAAGTGGCCCTGGTGTTCGACCCGCCCTGGAGCCGCGAGATGATCAGCGAAGAAGCCCAGCTCGAACTGGGGATGTTCTGATAAGAGACGCTGCACGCTTCACGCAACATGCAGCACGCAAAACCCGGCAACCCTGCAGGCAGAAATAACGGAGTTCAACGACGTGTCATTTGATATTCGCAGCATCAAGCTTGGCAAGGACGTGACCGCCGAGGACATTGCCGAGGATCTGGAATTTCTGGATGACTGGGAAGAGCGTTACCGCTATATCATCGACCTGGGCAAGCAGCTGCCCGGCCTCCCTGACGACCTGAAGACCGAAGACCGGTTTGTGCGCGGCTGCCAGAGCCAGGTGTGGCTGGAAACCGACTACGACAGTGATGCCGACACCCTGTATCTGGCGGTGGATTCCGATGCGCTGATCGTGAAGGGGCTGGCCGCCATCGTGCTGTCGGCGCTCAATCAGCAATCCCCCCAGGGCATTCATGACTACGACATGGACGGCTTCTTCGACCGTATCGACCTGCTCGGCCACTTGAGCCCCACCCGTGGCAACGGCCTGCGCGCCATGGTTGCCAAGATCAAACACCAGGCCACCCAACTGGCTACCTCTAACCCCCCCGCGCCCCTTTCTCCGTAGGAGCGGCTCTCGAGCCGCGAACCTGCTTGCGAAAGCCTTTCCGGGTGCGGTTGGCGCCTCAAGCAGCGCTCCTACAAAACCTAGCCTACGTCCTGAGCAGAAAAACACTGCGACTGCAGCTGGAACAAGAACCGACATTCCCCTTCCTGCTCGCCGTCCTCTGCTGCTAGCAGCAACGCCGTTTCCTGAAAGTGTTCCGCCAGCCCTTTAACCGCCCCCAGAATCATCGGCGCCATATTACGGTGTGAAAGGTAGTGAATTTCCAGCGTGCCTTCACCGCACTGGCGAACCTGAATATTCGGCGCACTGGCGGCCGGGTCCTTGAGTTTCAGCACCCGCTCATGGATGGTCTGCATATTCAGCAGCAGCGCCTGGGCGCCCCAATCCGCCGGAATCATGGCCTGGTACATGCGCACCAGCGGCCCAATGACCCACTCACCAAAATCCGCCAGCAAGTCCTCCCGGCGCAGGCCGGTGGCATTCACTGCCGCCTCCAGCAGCGCCTCCATTTCCGCATCCGGGTACAGGGCCACCGGCAGGTAGGTTTTTCCGTCAAGCCCGGCACCGGCAATCACATCGCCCCAGGCATCCGCACCGAGAAATTCATCCAGGTAAGTTTTGAAGTTGGAAACGATGACACCATGCATGGCACGTCCTCGCGATCAGTGCGGTTAATCCTCACTGAGAGCAAAGCAAAAGCCATACCGGAAAACGGGCCTCTGAGCGGCCCGGAAACACCGCTGGGCAAGGGATCCCCAAGCAGTGGAGACAACACAGTGCCGGAAACCGTCACATTCTTCCCCGGACGGTCCCCGATCGTTGCTGTCAGGCGGACACAGTACGCAGTCGCGACACCGCGTCGGTCACCGACGCGATGGCGCGCTCAATATCCTCGTCTGTGGTAAAACGCCCCACGGAAAAACGTACCGACCCATGGGCCAGCGCATCATCAACCCCCATGGCCTTGAGCACATAGGAAGGCTCCAGCGAGGCAGAGGTACACGCCGAACCGGACGACACCGCCACGCCATTCATGGCCGTCAGCAGCATCTCGCCATCCACGCCCTCGAACGCCACATTCAGGTGCCCCGGCAAACGCGGAGCGCCCTCGCCGTTCACACTCACGCCGCCCAGCGACTCAATGCCTTGCCACAGGCGATCACGCAGCCCGGCGATACGCGGCCCTTCCTCGTCCTTCAGCGACCCGGCAAGCGTAAAGGCTCCGCCCATCCCCACAATCTGGTGCGTCGCCAGGGTGCCGGAGCGCATACCGCGCTCATGGCCACCGCCGTGAATTTGCGCGGCCACCTTCACGTCTGGCGAACGGCGCACATACAAGGCGCCGATACCCTTTGGGCCGTAGACCTTGTGAGCACACACTGACACCAGATCCACCGGCAGGGTTTTTACGTCGAGGGGCAGCTTGCCGACAGACTGGGCGGCATCCGTGTGGAACAGCACGCCACGCTCGCGGCACAGGGCACCGATGGCGGCGATATCATTGATCACCCCGGTCTCGTTGTTGGCGTGCATCACGCTCACCAGCACCGTGTCCTCACGCATGGCATTCGCCACGCTCTCCGGGCTCACCTGGCCGTCTTTCTCCGGTTTCAGGTAGGTCACCGCATGGCCCTGGCTTTCCAGCCAGCCACAGGCATCCAACACCGCCTTGTGTTCGGTGGCACTGGTGATCACATGGCCACCACCACGGGCATCGATAGCCCCTTTCAGCGCCAGGTTATTGGCCTCGGTGGCACCACTGGTCCACACCACTTCGCGGGGGTCCGCATTCAACAGGTCGGCAACCTGACGGCGGGCAGATTCCACCGCTTCTTCCGCCAGCCAACCGTACAGGTGGCTGCGTGATGCGGGGTTGGCAAAGGTGCCCTCAGGGCCAAGATGACGGACCATAGCGTCTACCACCGCCGGGTCTACCGGAGTGGTCGCCGCATAGTCCAGGTAAACGGCATTACTCATGATGGGTATCGTATGGCTGGTATCGGGTTACTGAGGCCGGCAGCGCGCCGGCACACAATCAAAGACTGCTGACGGGCAAGCGCTGCTGCTGGCGATCCTGGCGCTGGGCCACATGCCGCACTTCCTGGCGGGCCACCAGCTCACCCAGCGTAATACCGCTGAGAAAATCCTGAATCTGGTCGGACAGATCGCACCACAGATGATGGGTCAGGCAGGTATCGCCCTCCTGACAATCCCCATGGCCACCACAACGGGTGGCATCCACCGATTCATCCACCGCCGCAATCACCGCCGCCACGTCAATCTGCTCACTCTCCCGGCTCAGCTGATAGCCGCCACCGGGGCCACGCACACTGCTCACCAGCCCATTACGGCGAAGCTTGGCGAACAGCTGTTCCAGGTAGGAAATGGAAATACCCTGACGCTCGGAAATATCCGCCAACGACACAGGCCCCGTCGCTGCATGCAGCGCCAGATCCAGCATCGCGGTTACCGCATAGCGGCCTTTGGTCGTCAAACGCATATCCACACCTTTCTTGCGTGTATTTAAAGAGTGAGAGTAGTAATCCCGAGCAATTTGGTCAAGTATTCTTGCTTTGCAAGACTAACGAACCCAGCCACTAAATGATAGTGATTTTCATTTACATGGCAACTATGGCAGATTCCCGGCCCCACAGGCAACTTCTGATCAAACATTACCCAGCCTCACCGGCAATGCTTGACACCCGCCCCCACCTCACGGAAAATTCGCGACCTCAAATGGCAAGGTAGCTCAGCTGGTTAGAGCACAGCACTCATAATGCTGGGGTCGGCGGTTCAAGTCCGCCCCTTGCTACCAAAATACAAAGGGTTAGAGAACAATCTCTAACCCTTTTTTTGTGGTTGCCTACAAGTTGGCAACATAATGACTACGTTCATGCGGAGCCGCTATCCATCAAGTGGTAAAAAGCATTAACTTGGTTATCCTCTTGCTTTGGCGTAAGCACGTACTTTGGTACAAATTTCATACCTGAGGGCAGCTCATCTATCGGAGACAAAAACCCCCCTCGCCCGCGACCGAAGTTAGAAATGATGTAGTCTTTCAGGAGGCTTGGACCAACGATGGAATAAGCTGTACGAAAAACAGACAAATCACCAATATACCCGTTGACCCCAACCCAGCAGTGGCCTTGCCAATTATGGTTACTAACTCGCTGCCCTTGCTTTGGTGATGGGACGTTCTTTTTGCATTTGAAAACAGGCTTGCCTTGTATTTTTAAATCTCCAGCTATGGTTATTGCAGGAATAGAGTATTTGTCTCGTAAAAGTATGGCCCATAGTGAAGACATCATAACGCAGTCCCCAAAGCGCGGGGGCACCGTCTCAAGAAGCTCCTTAGCTGAAGACATAAAGTTTTGAGGATCAGCCATCTCATAACTTGAATAATCATGAAGAACTTGAAGTCCGCGATCCCTCGCAATTAACTTGCGCAGAATATTCTCTTGCATCAGATTCCTTTCTTAAATATTAAAAACTCCTTTTATATATTTATTGGAAAGCTGACAAGTTTACCCAAGGGAAATTTTTGCCAAAGGACTCAAAGCCTTAACTTGCAATAGATGATCCGGACTTAGATGGGCATATCGCATCGTCATAGTGATATTGCCATGGCCGAGGATGCGTTGCAGGGAGAGGATATCACCGCCATTCATCATGTAGTGGCTAGCGAAGGTGTGACGGAGAATGTGGGTTTGCTGTTGTGGGGTGTTAAAGCCAGTTCGCTTATAGGCTGACCGGAAGGCATCACGGCAGGTATTGAAGAGCCGTCCAGTTTGTGTAGGTCGTGTTAGCCGCAAGGCGTAACCCGACAGACCGAGAAATCGAGGGTCAAGGGTCAGGTCTCCCATTTCCCACAAACACATCACCTTGGGAAACAAGAGACCTGCCCAGCTTTTCGCTCAGCCCCTACATAAACTGATACTGTAAACCAACGGTGTAGGCGTCGACCGTCTCGTCTTCCGCGTCATAGCGGTTTGCTTCGCCACGGAATAACAGATTATCCAAGCCATAGGTGAAGCCCGCACCCCAGACCGGATCAAAACCGGAATCATCGTCGCCGTGATCAACATCAGATTCCCAGGCCCAACCGCCAGCGCGTACAAATAACTGGGTGCCGGTCGCTACGTCGAAAAAGCCTGCGAACACGACTTCACTGCCGTAGAGTTTGACCTCCTCGTCAGCACCGCCAAATTCCGCCGTGTATTCGCCCAGATAGGTTTGCGCAATTTCACCGCCCAGGTGAATGCGATCCCTGGCAACCGGGAATGTGAGTCCTGCGAGGATGGAAAAGGTGTGGTCGGTGGAGTCGACATCTGTGCCGGCAGGAAAATCCCCGTCATCGTAATCCAGATCGGTCCAGCCTCCTTTCAAGGCGCCGTGCACATTGAGGTCGGCAGCTGCGGCGGTTGTCGTCAGCACCATGCTGCAAGACAGAACGAGAAGGTTTCTGAGTAAAGCCATGAGTCGCTCCCTGCGATCATTATTGGATTATCCGTTGAGTCTACCGCGATTGTGCTGCGTCAGGCAGCAGCCCGAATCGCCGTATCGTTGCCCTTTTGTATCCCTCATGGCGAGTACACATCGCCTTTCCATTACGCCGTAACCGAGTGGCTCACCCGGAATTCTCCCGGGCTGACGCCGGTCCACCGTTTGAAGGCACGGTTAAAGTTGGCTGCGGAAGAAAAGCCCACCAAATAGGCGATTTCGCCCAGTGTCAGATGACGCTGCTCGATATATTCCAGCGCCAGCTTCCTGCGGGTCTGTTCCAGGATATCCTTGAAGCTGGTGCCCTGCTCGCTGAGTTTTCGCTGTAAATTGCGCAAGCTCATTCCCAGGGTGCTGGCAATGTCGGCCTGGGTGGGCGAGCCCAGGGCCAGCTTGTCCTGGATGCGACACTTCACCCGGTTGGCCAGGTCATTCTGATCGACACGAGACAGGTACTCGTCGAGCATTTTTTCATGGCTCTGGGTCAGCATCATGTTGTGGGTAAGCAACTTCTGTGCGGCCTGCTCCCGATCGAACACCACCACGTTGCAGTCCGCATTGAAGTCGATATCACAGCCGAAAAAGTCTTCCAGGTAGGCCGCTCCCTGCTCCGGAGGGGGCGTATGAAAACTGACGTGCAACGGCCGCAGTGCCGTCTCCACCGCTTCACGGGCAAATGTCACCAGGGTGGCGAAGAATATCTCGATTTCCCAACGCCCCAGAGCCGGCTTGCCGGTCACCTCGTTGAACACCGGCATGGTGCGAATAGCAAGGCCCGCCGGTTCTTCGCGCACGTCAGCCCAGCAGGCATTGGAGAGCACGCGCTTGTAACGCACGATGCGTAGCAACGCATCTTCCAGGGAGGCCGACGACATCATTGCGTAGCCCAACGCGTGGAACATGCCCGGGTGAAAATGCTGACCCACCTGAACACTGAAATCTTTCCCCGGCAGGCGGGCATTGCAATAGGCCACCAGGGAGGACAGCTTGGCCACCGCCATTCTGGATTCCAGGTTCTCCAGATCCGCGGCGGCGATACCACAGGCATCGAACGCCGCCTGCACGTCGATACCATGGGCCTGCATAGTCTTGGATATGGGGATCACCCAGCCGCTCAGGGCTATGTATTCGCTTTGCACGTTTTCAGCCTTTATTGCCCCGACGGCCCCTACTGGCCCCGGCATTACACCTTTGCTCCAAGCGCCCATTTTACCGCCACGGCGCGATGGGACAACAGATTGGCGTGCACAGCCATGGCGATTTCCGATCACCGGGGTAAGGTGTTGGCCGACGATGCGGGCGCTGCGCCACCGTCTAACGCGCTGCCCCATCAGCAACGCAGTCCCCTCGGGAACATTTCAGATGGACGGCAGGCCAGCCCCCGCCTTGCTGGCGCAGAGCAATGGTTCAGGCTCTCGCCCGGCACAATAACAACGATTCAACGGCAGAAATGCCAGTACTAATACGCGCACAACACTATCGGGAGAAGTATTCCATGAGCACCCCTTCACTGAACGAGCAGTTCACCAATACCGCCGAATTTATCGAGCATAACTGCCAGCGGTATGCGGACATGCCTGCCTACCACTGCCTGGGCCAGACACTGACCTTTGCGGACCTGGAAGAGAAGTCCCGCCATCTGGCCAAGTGGTTTCAGCATGCCTGCGGACTGCAACAGGGTGACCGCGTGGCCATTCAGCTGCCCAACCTGAACCAGTACCCGATTGCCGCTTACGCCGCTTTCCGGGCCGGCCTGGTGGTGGTCAACACCAACCCGCTGTACACGCCGCGGGAAATGCAGCATCAATTCAGTGATTCCGGCGCCAAGGCGCTGGTGGTGTTTGCCGACGCGTTGGACCGGCTGGAAGCCATCAAGGCCGACACCCAGGTTGAGCACGTGCTGGTGACCGGCCCGGCAGACCTGATTGCCCCGCCCAAAGAGCCCCAGCACGGCTATCACGATTTTGTGGCGGCTATGGCACAAGGCGCCAACCTGCCTGACCTGGAACCCATCAAGGCCCAGCGTGAAGACATCGCCGCGCTGCAATACACCGGCGGCACCACCGGTGTGGCCAAAGGCGCCAGCCTCACCCACGCCAACATTCTGGCCAACGCAGCACAAATGGAAGACCGCCTGGGCGAACGCTGTGAAGCCGGCAAGGAGATTTTTGTCTGCCCGCTGCCGCTGTACCACATCTATGCGTTCACCGTGAACATGCTGGCTCTGTTCAACCTGGGCGCCATGAATGTGCTGATTCCCAACCCGCGGGATCTGGACGGCTTTGTGAAAACCATCCAGCCGTTCAAGTTCACCGGCCTGGCCGGTATCAATACCCTGTTTGTGGGCCTGTGCCGCCATCCGGATTTCAAGGCTCTGGACTTCTCCAGCCTCAAGCTCACCTTCTCCGGCGGTAGCGCGTTGACCAGCTCCGCCGCCAAGCTGTGGCAATCGGTAACCGGCTGCCCGGTTACCGAAGGCTGGGGCCTGAGCGAAACCTCACCGGTGGCCACCTTGAACCAGTTCGGTGCCGAAGAGCTGGGCACCGTCGGCGCGCCCTTGATCGGAACCGAAGTGCAAGCCTGGGACGAAGAGGGAAACAAGCTGGCCATTGGCGAAGTGGGCGAACTGGTGATCCGCGGGCCACAGGTGATGCAGGGTTACTGGAATCGTCCGGAAGAAACGGCCAAGTCCATGAAGGACGGTTTCTTCCGCACCGGTGACGTGGGCGTGGTGCAGGAAAACGGCAATATCAAGATTGTCGATCGCCTGAAAGACATGATCATCGTCTCCGGTTTCAACGTGTACCCCAACGAAATCGAAGATGTACTGAGTCGTCACCCCAGCGTTGTGGAAGCGGCTGTCGTCGGCAAGCCCGATGACAAGACCGGCGAAGCGGTGTGTGCCCATGTGGCCCTGTCGGAAGACGTGCCGATGGACGACATTATTGCCTTCTGCCGCGAGGAGCTGACCGCCTACAAGGTGCCCAAGCTCGTGATCGTGCATGCGGAATTGCCCAAATCCACCGTGGGCAAGATTCTGCGCCGCGAACTGCGCGACCAGTAATTTTCAAGGCTCACATTACGGCGCCGTCTCTGCTACGTGAACGCAGTCAGAGCGGCGCCGTTTTTTTAGGCTCTTCACGGGTGAGAGTGAATAACACGCTTCTCGCCGTCTGATCGATTCGCGAATACCCGGCACTTTGCCAAACGCTCGACACCCGGCCTGACCCTTCTGCGGTGCGTTGTAGATATTGTGGGAGAGGATGCTTGCATCCCGAATGTACTCTTGGTCACCTCTGCCCCCCCCGTTCTACTGCGAGAAGGAGCCTGCCCCACACCAACGTTATTCGTGATGCAAGCATCACTTCCCACAAAGAATCAGTAGAAGCCGTGCTGTTGGGCGTTTTACAGAGACTCCCCAGTTCGTCACTTCAACCTTTCAGCGCATCAGCGGGCTGATTTAACCTCGAGCATCAGGCGTTTGGCATCCAGCAATGCCGGCATTTCTGGCAACGCTACGATCAATCAGGCACACGTTCATCCGCAAAGAACCAAAAAAAGGGGCCACATGGCCCCTTCTTGAGCATTGCCCGAAATCAGAGAATAACCAGATGATTGGGCAATTCGTTTTTCTGCTCCGTGGCGGGCACATGGGCCGCCAGCTTGTCACCGCAGGCGGCCACGCATTCCTGGAACCCCTTGGCCACGTCACCGCGTTTCAGGTGTGCGATAAAGGCATCCACCATGCTTTGCCACTCGCTGTCGGGCACATGCTGGGCGATCCCCTGATCCGCAAGAATCTCCACATAGTGCTCGGCCTCGCTGACAAAGATCAGCACGCCCGTGGCACCTTTGGTGCGATGCAGCCCCTGCTGCAGAAACGCCTGGCGCGCCAACCCGGCAGCACGGGCCTGCTGTAACCGCCGCGGCACCAGCCGGAACTGGATTGGCTTCACGCGGAACAGCACCGCCAGCCCCAACAACACGCCCCACTGCAGCAGCAGAGCTTCAAACGGGGTGAGCCACACGGGGAGGAACAGCAGTACCGCCGGCACCAACAAGGACAGCAGGGCCGCCCACATAACGGTGACGTAGCGATAATCATCCGCCTGCCGGGCCAACACGGTAACCAGCTCCGCGTCAGTGCGGGTTTCCTGTTCGCTGATGGCGCGGGCCAGTGCATCCTGTGCAGTGTTATCCAACAACATTACCAACCTCCCGAGGCGCCACCGCCTCCAAAACCACCACCGCCGCCGCCGAAGCCGCCGCCGCCAAAACCGCCACCGCCGAAACCACCGGCGCCCATTCCCATGGGCAGGAACATCAAGCCACCACGACGACCACCACGGCCACCGCCGCCCCCAAAGGAGAGCAGGAAGGTGAGCACGATCATGACACAGAGAATCAGCAATGCCTTGCCGCTGGACACTGTCTGCCGGGGTTGCTGTTCACCCTGGTACTCGCCCTTGATCGCTGCCTGGATGCTGGTTACCCCTGCCTGAATACCGCCATAGAATTGCCCCTGACGGAAAGCCGGCAGAATTTCCTGCTGGACGATAACACTGGAAAGCGCATCCGTGAGGACACCTTCCAGACCATAGCCCACTTCGATGCGCACCTTGCGATCATTGGGGGCGACGATCAGTAGCACGCCGTTGTCGTTCTCTTTGCTGCCGATGCCCCATTCACGGCCCAGTTGATAGCCATAATCGGCAATGTCGTAGCCCTGCAAATCGGGCAGGGTAACCACCACCAGCTGATTGGACGTGTTCTGTTCTGCGGTGGCCAGGGCCTGGGTGAGGCTCTGGGTCTGGGCGGGGGTCAGCAACCCCGCTTCATCGACCACCCGGCCGGACAGCGCCGGAAACTCCGGCGCCGCCCACAGCGAGGTGCTGAGCAGCAGAACAATCAGTGCGAAATAGCGCATTAAACCCTGCCCTAGTTAAAGTTCACGGTGGGAGCCTGATCCGCGTCGTCGGCGGTGGCTTCATAGGTGTCACGCGGTTCCATGTCGCTGTACAGGAAGCTGTGCCACAGGCGACCGGGGAAGGTGCGAATTTCCGTGTTGTACTGTTGCACCGCAGCGATGTAATCCCGGCGCGCCACACTGATACGGTTTTCCGTGCCTTCCAGCTGCGATTGCAGGGCCAGGAAGTTCTGGTTGGCCTTCAAATCCGGGTAGCGTTCTGCCACCACCATCAGCCGCTGCAGGGCGGACCCCAGTTGACGCTGGGCCTGCTCGAACTGCTTCAGCTTTTCCGGATTATTGAGCATGTTGCCATCCACCTGGATGGAACCTACCTTGGCCCGGGCCTGGGTCACCTCCACCAACACTTCCTGCTCGTGGCTGGCATAGCCCTTGACCGTGTTGACCAGGTTGGGGATCAGGTCGGCACGGCGCTGGTACTGGTTTTCCACTTGGGACCAGGCGGCTTTGACCTGCTCGTCGTAGGTAGGAATGTTGTTGATGCCACAGCCGCTCAACCAGCCAGCCAGCAATACCAGCATGGCGCTGCGCCACACCGTGGCCATGCGCGGCATCGCCCGCGCGGTCAGTGTCTTTGTCATCGATCCAGTCTCCTTGATGGTGTTTGTGTTGTCAGAATCGTCACGGCTCTCTGAGCGTCTCGATCCAGACCGACAGCGGCTGCTGCCGTTTTTCTGCTTGCAGGGCCGCCAGCAACCGTTGTTTGTCGCGGCGGCTTAACCGTTTTATCCGTGCTTCCAGCTGACTGGCAGAAGCCCTGTCACCCCCCGGCAGCAGCAACACCGGGCGCACCGGACGGCGGGCCCGGGTATAACGCGCCCCTTTCGGGCTGGTGTTGTGCTCGTGAAACCGGCGCGCCGGTTCGGTGCTGATCCCGGTATACAATGACCGGTCCGCACACTCCACCATATACACCCACCACTGTTGCATGGTTTTACACCCACCCCTGCGATGGCTGGTATGATGCCAGAGACACTGCGCGCACTTAAGCGCCATTACAACAAACCTCAAGCGACAAGGATGCAATTATGGTGACCTATCTTTATTGGTTCCTGGTGGCAGCATTGGTCATTGGTACGCTGTTCGGTCTGGGCGTACGGCTGGGAAAATGGAAGCCCGCGCTGATTATTGCTGTGATCATCTGGCTGACCGCCACCATCGCCTACTACTTCTGGCTTCAGCAGGTCTTCGTGAAACGCTTTGGCGGCACCATGCATATCACCGTGCCCGAAGAGCAGTACCACATCAGCGCCACCTGGAAAGATGACAACCTGTGGATCGAAAACTACAACCCGGAAACCAACGAGTGCATTTTCCGGGAATATTCCCGTGGCAACATGCTGGAAGGGAAAGTCATCATCAAGAACTGTAGCCCGCTGCAAAGCACTGGCATGGTTCTGCCTAAAGATTCCGCTGTGCAGTAACCGCAACGCCCCGCGCCAACCGTGACTCTGTGCAGGGTTGGCGCTATCCTGCAGCGCTTTACATCGCACAGGACTCCCCCATGAGCACCTCCCTAAGCACCTTGCTGGACACCCTGAACAGCGCCCCCGAAAGCATCACTTTCGACGCGGTACAAGCCGTCATTGCCGAGCACTACCACTACACCCCGGCCACCTTCATCAATGGCGAGGGCGATGACAGTGTGCGTAACGAGGCGGGCACCAACGAAGGCTCGTGCAAGATTTTTGCCTTCGCCAAACACCAGACGCTTTCCGATGCGCAGACCCTGGCCTGCTTCGGCCATTTTTACCGCGAGCATGTACTGGGCAACCCGGACGGCAGCGACCACGCCAACATTCGCACCTTCATGCGCCACGGCCTGAGCCAGGTGGTGTTCGACACTCCCGCACTGGCGGCAAAATAGCGGCCTTGTGGATAGCGCTGGCTGGTCGCCTGATGCGGCGCACAGGAAATCTCATCAAGGCCGGAACGTCCCTTCGCGCTGCCTTGACCGGTCTTCGCGATACTCTCAATATCGAGCGTTCCGGCAATCACGCTGACGCAAACAAAGGACACCTTGCATGCCCAGCCCCCTGCGCCATGCCCTGACCACGCTTGCCCTGCTGGCGACCCCGCTGGCAAGCGCCGACTCAGCCTGCGCCCCGGCGCTGGATGCCTCCGTGCGCAAGCTGCACGCCAGTAGCGAGCTGGACTTGTGCGCCCTAACGGCGGGCAAGCTGACACTGGTCGTCAACACGGCCAGCCAGTGCGGCTACACCCCACAGTTCAAAGGCCTGGAAGCGCTATACCAGAAGTATCGCGAGCAGGGCCTGATCGTGATCGGCTTCCCCTCCGACGATTTCCGCCAGGAACTGGACGATGAGGCCGATACCGCCAGCGTCTGCTATGTGAACTACGGCGTCAGCTTCCCCATGGCAGCCACCAGTCAGGTCAAGGGCGATGCCGCCAACCCGGTGTTCAAGGCGCTGAACCAGGCGGCCGGCGAGCCCGCCTGGAACTTCAACAAATACCTGGTGCCCGCCAGCGGCGACGGCATCATCCATTTCCCCGCGGCGGAAAAGCCTCTGGGCGGCAAGCTGGAAGCGGCCATCCGGCAAGCGCTGCCCGGCTCTCAAGGCCAGACGGACTAGCCACTGTGGTGGTGGCAGCGTTCATATGAGCCTGCTATTGTGATCGATCAACCCATCAGCCCCGATGAGTCCCGTGAAAGTTCGTAACAGTAAGGAACAACAACGGTATCGCCTGGAACGCGACATGGAACGCTTTCTCTCCGAAGGCGGGTCCATTAGTGAAGTGCCAAACGGGGTGAGTGGCGCCGATGCAGTCTCCGGCAAAGGCCACCAGACGGTGCTGTTCAATGGCCCACGTCAGGCGCAACGCACTGACCTGAGCCAGGTGGCAGCCACGATTGATTCACGCAAGCACAAGCCACGCCGGCAACGCTTGAATGCCCGACCGCAGCGCAAACTGGTTTATGACGACTTCGGCGAACCACTACGCTGGGTCTGGCAGAATAAATAACCCGCCTTATGGCACATCCAAGGACAGGTCTATGAAACGGTTTTTCCTGCTGGTATCCCTGATTGTCGCTGGCCAGACCAGCTCCGCCGATATTATTGAAACCGAAGTCACCCTGCCTGACGGCCTGGGCAAGGGCATCATGTACCTCAACGATGACCAGAAAGACCCTGGCCCCGGGGTGATCGTGGTGCACGAGTGGTGGGGCCTGAACGACTATGCCCGTAACCGCGCCCACATGCTGGCCCAAGCGGGTTACACCGCCCTGGCCGTGGACATGTACGGTACCGGCGAAGTCGCGACCCACCCCAAAGACGCAAAAAGCTTTATGGAAACCGCCCTGGCTGACCCGGAAACCATGAACGCCCGTTTCCAGGCGGCCCGATCCATGATGCTCAAACAGCAGCAGGTCGCACCGGGCCGCTTGTTTGCCATTGGCTACTGTTTTGGCGGTGCGGTGGTGCTGGAACAGGCACGCCGGGGGACCGACCTGGCCGGGGTAGCCAGCTTCCACGGTAGTCTGGGCACGGAGAACCCGGCCAAGGCCGGCGAAATCAAGGCCCGCGTGCTGGTCGCCACCGGCCAGGCAGACCCCATGGTGCCCGCCAAACAGGTCAGTGGTTTCGTCAGCGAGATGACCACCGCCGGCGCGGATTTCCAGTTACTCAGCTTCCCCGGCGTGAAACACAGCTTCACCAATCCGGGGGCGGATGCCGCCGGCAAACGCTTCGACATGCCGCTGGCCTACAGTGCCCATGCGGACCAGGTCAGCTGGAAAGCGCTGATCGACTTTCTGGAACACGAGGAATAATCACACGCACCAGAATTGTGCATCACCGCGCACCACGCACCATGCCGGCACAAATTCACGTACCGGCATGGTCACCCTCCTCGCACACTCTGCCGCCTTTTCTTTCTCCCGCTTTCGCCTCAACCCACGGCTCGCGCGGGCGCACGCCTTTTTCCCTCCTCGCCTGGCCCATCTTGGCACTCCCTTTGCTTTGTTACGCAAGAGGAATCGAATGGCCTTGTTGCCATTAGGGAGCCTCTCAATGACGCCTTGCATGCTCAGTCTTTCAGAGGCTCCCAACTCAACACAATGTGCACCAATAGACCGCTAGGGTTCCGGTCGTCTGCGTCAGCAGCCGATGCCTGGTCCGAGAGCAGTCGACCTTCTTGGCGCCGATAGACCCGCAACAACGTCTACCGGCAGGGGGTTACACGGCGGGACAAAAGCCCGGGAGGACACGATGACAACCTTGTCATTGGATTCCTCATCGTCCGTAGCCAAGGAGGTCCACCATGACCCGTTCCGTACGAAAGACCGCTGCCGTTGCAGCACTTGCCCTGTTCACCTCACTCATGCCGGTCACCGCGCTGGCTAAAGATTCCTTCAGCATCTGCTGGTCCATCTATGTGGGCTGGATGCCGTGGGATTACGGCGCCCAGCAAAAAATCGTGGATAAATGGGCCGACAAGTACGACATCGACATCGACGTGGTGCAGATCAACGACTACGTGGAATCCATCAACCAGTACACCGCCGGCGCCTACGACGGTTGCGCCATGACCAACATGGACGCCCTGACCATTCCCGCCGCCGGCGGCGTGGATTCCACGGCTCTTATCGTCGGCGATTTCTCCAACGGCAATGACGGCGTTGTACTAAAAGGCGCTGACACACTGGCTGACATCAAGGGCCAGGACGTGAACCTGGTGGAACTGTCTGTTTCTCACTACATGCTGGCCCGCGCACTGGAAACCGTGGGCCTCAGTGAAAAAGACCTGACCGTGGTGAACACTTCCGACGCCGACCTGGTGTCTGCCTACACCAGTGATGACGTCACTGCCGTGGCCACCTGGAATCCGTTGCTCAGCGAAATCACCCACATGCCGAACAGCCACAAGGTCTTCGACTCTTCGAAAATTCCTGGCGAGATCATCGACCTGATGATCGTTAACACCGAGACCCTCAACGCCAACCCGGATTTCGGCAAAGCCCTCACCGGTGCCTGGTACGAAATCATGGCGACCATGTCTGCCGACGATGATGCCGGCAAAGCGGCCCGCACCTTCATGGGCCAAGCCTCCGGCACCGACCTGGCCGGCTACGAAGCGCAACTGGCCTCTACCCGCATGTTCTACCAACCCGCTGAAGCGGTGGAGTTTGTGAACAGCGCCGCACTGAAAGACACCATGCAGAAAGTGGCGGAGTTCTCTTTCGACCATGGACTACTGGGTGAAGGGGCCCCGGATGCCGGCTTTATTGGCATCGAAACGCCGTCTGGAGTTTATGGCAACAAGGGCAACATCAAACTGCGATTCATCCCGGACTATATGGCCATGGCCGCCGAAGGGAAGCTGTAAAGACGCATCGGCACGGCATGCTGGCACGCAAGGTGCCAGCCCCTGCCACTAGCGAGCCATCTGCCTTCGCACCAAGGAAACGCCATGAAAAAATTTATCAATCGCCGGCCAGCCAACGCTGCCCGCTGGGCCTTGGGGATGCTGCCTTTTGTGCTGCTTCTCATCATCTACATGCTGGCATCCGATGCCCGCCTGGCAGAGAACCCCAACGACAAACTGCTGCCTGCGCTGGATACATTTGTGCAGGCCATCGAGCGGATGGCGTTTGAGCCCAGTAAGCGCACCGGTGACTACCTGATGCTTAACGACACAATGGCCAGCCTCCAGCGTCTGGCCATTGGGGTCGGGATCAGTGCCCTGGTTGCCCTTATGGTAGGGATTGGGAACGGCACCATCCCCTTGATTCGTGCCACATTTTCACCTCTGGTGACCGGCCTTTCTCTCGTGCCGCCCATGGCCATCCTTCCCGTCTTGTTCATCGTATTCGGGCTGGGAGAGCTGGCAAAGGTCATGCTGATCATCATTGGCATCACCCCTTTCATGATCCGGGATCTTCAACAAAGAGCATTGGAAATTCCCGCCGAACAAATCATCAAGATGCAGACACTGAGTGCTAACACCTGGCAAATCATTACCCGCCTGGTATGGCCACAGTTGATGCCACGACTCATTGGCGTCGTGCGTCTCTCATTGGGGCCCGCCTGGCTTTTCCTTATCGCCGCAGAAGCCATCGCTGCCACCGACGGGCTCGGCTACCGGATTTTCCTGGTGCGCCGTTACCTGGCCATGGATGTGATTCTGCCCTACGTCATGTGGATTACCCTGCTGGCCTTTGCCATCGACTTTATTCTCAGCCGTTACTCGCAATGGCGCTACCCCTGGTTCCATGGAGGAAAGTCCTGATGGCGATTATCGAGATGAAAAACCTGTGGAAGGAGTACGGCGACCAGGTGGTGCTGGAAAGACTCAATGCCACCGTTCAGGAAGGTGAGTTCGTCACCATCGTGGGGGCCTCCGGTTGTGGCAAGACCACCTTTCTGAAAATGCTGCTGGGCACAGAGGAACCTACCCGTGGAGAAATGCTACTGGATGGCCGACCTCTCACTCCCGAGCCCGATGACAGCCGCGGTGTCGTCTTCCAGCGGTACTCCGTGCTCAGTCATTTAACAGCATTGGACAACGTCATGCTTGGAGGCGAGCTGCAAAGCAGCCGTTGGCTGGGCATCAGTTTCGGCAAACAGCGCCGCAAGCTTCGCAAGGAAGCATTGGCAATGCTGGAATCGGTAGGGCTGGATCAGGCAGCAGACAAATACCCCCATGAACTGTCGGGCGGCATGCAACAACGCCTTGCCCTCGCCCAGGCACTGATTAAGAAGCCTCGCATCCTGCTGCTGGATGAACCTTTCGGCGCCCTGGATCCGGGCATCCGCGCCGACATGCACAAGCTGGTTTTGTCCCTGTGGAAAGAACAAAAGCTCACCGTGTTCATGATCACCCATGACATCAACGAAGGCTTCTATCTGGGCACCCGTCTGTGGGTCTTCGACAAACCCCGCCTGGACCCGCAAGCCCCCGGTGCCTACGGCGCCCGCGTGACCTATGACTTGCCCGTAGGCGACTGCCAGACCGGCACGCTTACCTCCATTAACGAAAGCGTGGACAACACCAGCCGCGCCATCGACCGTTTTTAAGGTGTTCACCATGACCGAATCACTCAGCAATTCTGCAACCCCCAGTCATGCCCTCTACAGCACTACGCTGCCCGGCAGCGCTCACTGGTCGCTGCGGGTACGCCGTGGTATGCAGCTGCGCTTCACCGACCTGGACGGTGGCGCCAACCTGGGCCTGCTGATGTACAACCCGGAAGACCTGTTGGAACGCTACAACGCACCGGACACATTAAAAGGCCAGCACACCTTCAAGCTGACCCGGGGCAACTGCCTGTATTCCGACATGGGCCGGGTATTCGCGTCCATTGTGGAAGACGACTTCGGCTGGCATGACTCCGTGTGCGGGACACTCAGCGAGAAAGCGCTGCAAGAAAAGTACACCGCTCGCTCTTATCAGGATCACCACAATCAATGGACCCTCAGTGGTGAACACAGCTTCCTCACGGAACTGGCGAAATACGGCCTCACCGAACGGGACATGGCCGCCAACCTGAATCTGTTTTCCAAGGTCGCCGCCGACAATGACGGCAACCTGGTCTTTGATCCATCTGCGGCCAAAGCCGGAGCCAGTCTCACCCTGCGTTTTGAAATGGACACCCTGGTCATCCTGAACAGCTGCCCCCATCCGCTCAATCCAGCGAAGGATTACCCGATGAAGCCGGTAGGTATCGAAATGCTCAAAGCGCCTCCGGTACCCGACGATGATTACTGCAAAAATTTTCGCCCGGAAAACATCCGCGCCTTCGAGAACAACCGACTTTACCACCTGGGCATGTAAGCCCGGCTGCATGTAACAGGCATTACGCAACAAGGGAAAAAACATGATCAAAGCAAGCCAACGTGAACCGAACCAGGCCAGCTTTCGCGAAGTGGTGGCGGCAGGTGATTACTTCATTCATACCGTGAAGCAGGGCCAGACCGTGCGTCTGCTGGATCTGGAAGGCAACCAGGCCGCCGACACCCTGTTCTACAGCGCCGCTGATCCGGCAGAACGCTACAGCGCCATGGACACCATCCGCGAACAGGGCAATGTCTACCTCACCGCCGGCACCACGCTGATGTCCAACCGGGTGAAGCCATTACTGGAAATTGTTGCCGACACCTGTGGCCGCCACGACACCCTCGGCGGCGCCTGTGCGACGGAAAGCAATACCGTGCGTTACGATCTGGAAAAGCGCTGCATGCATGCCTGTCGCGATAGCTGGATGCTCGCCGTTAACCAGCATCCGGAATTTGCCCTGGGCAAACGCGACATCACTCACAACATCAACTTCTTCATGAACGTACCGGTCACCGCAGAAGGCGGTCTGACCTTTGAAGACGGCATTTCCGCACCAGGAAAATATGTGGAGCTGACCGCCTGCATGGATGTGGTCATCCTGATTTCCAACTGCCCGCAATTGAACAACCCCTGCAACGGATACAACCCGACACCGATCGAAGTGCTGATCTGGAACGATTGATCGCGCCTGCCGGGACGACCCGGATACAGCGCAAGGATTCACAGCGGGACGGCCCGCTACCGTCAAGAGACACTCACATGTTCAACAAAGTGCTGATTGCCAACCGCGGCGCCATTGCCACCCGTGTTATCCGTACCCTGAAAAAAATGGGCGTTACCGCCGTGGCCGTTTTCGCCGAAGCCGACCGGGACTCCCTGCACGTCACCCAGGCGGATGAAAGTTACTGTCTGGGCGATGGCAGCGCCCGGGATACCTACCTGAATCAGGATGCGCTGTTCGCACTGATGCAGGAGCATGGCGTGGATGCGGTGCACCCCGGCTACGGTTTTCTTAGTGAAAACCCGGGTTTTGTTAAAGGCTGCGAAGCACGGGGCATTGCCTTTATCGGCCCCACCCCGGAGCAGATGAACACCTTCGGCCTGAAACATACCGCTCGCACACTGGCAGAAGAGACCGGTGTCCCGCTGCTATCAGGCACCGCCCTGCTCACCGATAAAAGTACAGCGCTAAGTGCCGCCGACACTATTGGTTACCCGATCATGCTCAAGAGCACCGCTGGCGGCGGCGGCATCGGCATGCAGGTCTGCGAAAACGCGGCCAGCCTAGACAAAGCCTGGGATACCGTTCGGCGCCTCAGTGCCAATAATTTTTCCAACGACGGCGTCTTTATTGAAAAATACATCGCCCGGGCCCGCCATATCGAAGTGCAGGTTTTCGGCGATGGCCAGGGCAACGCTATCACCCTGGGCGAACGGGATTGCTCCGCCCAGCGTCGTCACCAGAAAGTGCTGGAAGAAACCCCGGCGCCGAACCTGCCAGATGCAGTGCGCGCAGACTTGCATGCCACCGCAAAAAACCTCATGGAAGCCGTTCATTATCGCAACGCCGGCACCGTCGAATTCATTCTCGACCAGGACAGCAACGCCTTTTATTTTCTGGAAGTGAATACCCGCCTGCAGGTCGAACACGGTGTCACCGAGCAGGTGTACGGCGTGGACCTAGTGGAATGGATGCTACAACTGGCCGCCGGAAACTTGCCTGCCCTGGATACGCTCGGCACCCACCTCACCGCCAACGGTCACGCCATTCAGGCGCGGATTTACGCGGAAGACCCGAACAAGGATTTCCAACCGAGCGCAGGACTGCTTACCGCCGTGCAGTTCCCCGATGCAGACGGGCAATCGCGCCGCATCGATCACTGGGTGGAAGCCGGGCTCACGGTGTCGCCCCTGTTCGATCCCATGCTGGCCAAAGTGATCGTTCACGAAACCAGCCGCGATGCCGCACTGGCCGCGTTGAACAGCACTCTCGCGGAAACCGGCATCGAAGGCATTGAAACCAACCGGGATTACATCCGCACCATTCTGGCGGACCCGGTCTTTGCCCAGGGCGAAATGACCACCCGCTACCTTAACGATTTCCGCTATCAGCCGTTCACCATGGATGTGCTGGCCGGAGGCACACTCACCACGGTGCAGGACTACCCTGGCCGCACGGGTTACTGGCCTGTGGGCGTTCCGCCATCCGGTCCGTTCGACAACCTAAGCTTCCGTCTGGGCAACCGCCTGCTCGGAAACGCGGAAAACGCCGCCGGGCTGGAATTCACTCTTAATGGCCCCACGCTGAAATTCAACCAGGTCACCCGCATCGCCCTCACCGGTGCGGACATGCAAGCCACACTGGATGGTCAGCCGGTTGCCTCCTATTGCGTCATCGCGATACAGCCCGGGCAGATCCTCAAGCTGGGCAAGGTCAGCGGCGAAGGGGCCCGCGCCTATCTGGCCGTGGCTGGAGGCCTGCAGTGCACGCCCTATCTGGGCTCACGCAGCACCTTCACTCTGGGGCAGTTTGGCGGCCATGGTGGCCGCGCCCTGCGCACCGGCGACGTTCTGCATTTTCAAGAAGCCGCGCCGACACCGCCATCAGCAACCGTGCCGGACTCCCTCAAGCCCGCGCTCGGCAACCACTGGACCCTGCGCGTTATTTACGGCCCCCATGGCGCCCCGGACTTCTTCACCGACGACGACATGGCCATGTTTTTCTCCACCGATTGGCAGGTGCATTACAACTCCAGCCGCACAGGGGTTCGTCTGGTCGGCCCCAAGCCCAGCTGGGCACGCAGCGACGGCGGCGAAGCCGGCATGCATCCCTCCAACATTCACGACAATGCCTACGCGGTGGGCACGGTGGACTTCACCGGTGACATGCCGGTGATCCTCGGCCCCGACGGCCCCTCCCTCGGCGGCTTTGTCTGCCCGGCCACCGTGATCCTCGCGGACCGCTGGAAACTCGGTCAGCTGAAAGCCGGCGACACCTTGCGGTTCGACGCCATCAGCCTGGAAGACGCGGATGCACTGGCGGAAGAACAGGACAACTGTGTAGCCGGCCTGCATGCCCCCGTGAAACAGGTAGAAAGCGCGGCCATGACTACTCCCATCCTCAACACCCTGTCCGCAGACGAGGCCGGGGTGGACGTAGTCTACCGCGCCGCGGGGGATCGCTATTTGCTGGTGGAATATGGCCCGCTGGTTCTGGATCTGCGTCTGCGTTTCCGTGCCCACGCCCTGATGCTATGGCTGGAAGAACAGAAACTGGATGGTGTTATCGAACTGACGCCGGGCATTCGCTCTCTGCAGATTCATTTCGATCCACTGCGACTACCGCGCCCTGCATTACTGAAAAAACTCGCCGACGCCGAACATGCCCTGCAACGGCAGGACGATCTGGAAGTGCCTTCACGCATTGTCCATATCCCGCTGAGCTGGGATGACGAAGCCTGTCACCAGGCCATCGAAAAATACATGCAGTCCGTACGCAAGGACGCCCCCTGGTGCCCTTCCAACCTGGAATTCATTCGTCGTATTAACGGGCTTGGCAGTTTGGACGAGGTGAAAGAAATTCTGTTCAGCGCCAGTTATGTAGTCATGGGCCTTGGCGATGTGTATCTCGGTGCCCCGGTGGCAACACCCTACGACCCACGACACCGTCTGGTCACCACCAAGTACAACCCGGCCCGCACCTGGACGGCAGAAAACTCGGTGGGCATTGGTGGCGCCTACCTGTGCGTGTACGGCATGGAGGGTCCCGGCGGCTATCAATTCGTCGGGCGAACCCTGCAAATGTGGAACCGCTATCGCCAGACTGACGCCTTTGATCAACCCTGGTTATTACGTTTCTTCGATCAAATACGCTTCTACGAAGTGAGTCACGAAGAGCTCAACCAGATACGTCGCGACTTCCCCAAGGGGCACTACCCGATTCAGGTGGAAGACACCACGTTCAGCCTCAGCGCCTACCAGCAATTTCTCGATGACAACCAGCAGGACATCGCATCCTTCACCGATGCCCGCAATCAGGCATTTGATGCGGAATTGCAACGCTGGGTGGAAAGCGGCCAGATCAATTTTCAGTCAGAGCAGGATCTGGACGCCGACAATGGCGCAGAGGATGTGGAAGGCACCCCTGTAGAGTCCCCGGTGGCTGGCAGCATCTGGAAACTGAAGGTGCAGGAAGGCGACAACGTGAGCCAGGGCGACGTGGTGGCGATACTGGAATCCATGAAAATGGAAATAGAAATCACCGCCCCCACCACAGGCAAGGTCATCGCCCTCGCCCGACAGGAAGGCCAGCAGATCAATGCGGGGCAGGCCATCATGGTGCTGGACTGAAACCAGGAACTCATGAATTACGAGAAGCGAGAGTGCCAAGCCCGAAGAGTATTCGGGCTAATACTTTCTTTTATCTTTTCGTAACCCGTAACTCACAAGTTATGGGGCTATCGCGCAGGTCCCGGGCAGGCTGCGTTGGTCGAAAATCAGGAACCGATTACTGGCCTGCTCTTCACACTGCCAACGTACACCATCCGGCCAGGTTATAGCGATATCGGCCCGCTGCGCACTGCCCAAACCAAAATGCAGATCCGGCGGATTCTGGCCATTGAAGTTGGTATTGGCCATGCTGAAACGGGTTTGCGTTTGCTCGCCGAATTCACCACCGACATCGGCAAACACCTGCACTTTTGCCCCCAACGCTTCCGTGTTCGGTGCAGCACCGACCAAACGAACCGACAGGAAACGGCTGGCAAATCCATTACCCGTCTGATTACTAAAGAACTGCAACCCCTTGGAGTGATCCAACAACGCCACATCCATGTCACCATCCCTGTCATAATCCAGGCAGGTGATTCCTCTTCCGTCACTGGGTAACATCAAGCCCCATTGCACCGCCTGATCCCGGAAAGTGCCATCACCCTGGTTGATGAACAATCTTGGCAGGGAGTTTAAATATTCGTGGGCAATACCCTGGTAACGCTCCTTCAGCGATACGCTATTTTCGTCGCTTACCACATCATCAGGGATTGCTCCGAAACCATTCACATGGAAAATATCCAGGAAACCATCATTATTGAAGTCGGCAAAACAGGCGCCCCACCCCCAGTTTCCATCCGCTACACCCGCAACATCAGTGATATTCTCCAGAACGATATCACCGCCGCTACTATTATTGCGATAGAGACGATTTCCCGTCACGCCCCAATTAGCTTCAGCTTCTCCGTTGGGGTCATAAATTGAAGTGACAAACCAATCCAGGTCACCATCATTGTCATAATCCCCCAGCGCAGAGCCCATTCCATTTTCATCGGAAATAATGTCTCGATCCGTGATATTGCGGAAAGAACCTCCTGGCTCACCCTGCATGACAACACTGGTACCAAAATCAGAAGCCAGTAATAAATCGGTTTCGCCGTCCGCGTTGATATCCGCAAACTGTGGAGAGAAGTTCCAGTTCTGGGAGAGGCTGTCATCGGACAAACCTGCTTCCGAATCAAAGTGCATTAATTCAGAACCACCATTGTTTTTCCAGAACACCGGTGCAGTCAGTACGTTGCCCGAAAACCAGTGCGCCAGAAACATTTCCGGATAACCATCATGATCGGTATCCGCGAAAGACATACCATAGGTGTGGCGGCTCATGGAAAGGTTGGCAACCCGGTAATAAGAGCCCGATGCGTTGCTTGAATAAATCGGCAGCTGTTTCTGTTTGAGATTACCAAACAGCATTTCCCGACGATAATCACCATTCAGGTCGGCCATGGCCACCCCGGTAAACAAGCCCCCGGGGTTATCATCCAATAGCGGCACGGCATCGAAGCCCTGCTGGCCACCCCGATTCTGGTAAAACACCATGCCTGAGGCTTCGCCTCCGGCGTAGGCTAAATCCAACCAGCAATCATCGTCCAGATAGCCTGCACTGACACCACCAGCGATCATCGTCGGCTCAATGGACAGCACCCCGGGCACATCCCAGGTTTCCTCGCTGAAACCATGGGGGTGATTCGGCCTGGCCAGAAAGTCGTAAAGGCCGAATGCGATTACGTGGCGGGGAGAAAACATCGGCAAGCCGGTGTTAATGGTCAGTATAGAGGGTTCTGCTGAACAATCACTCAGTTCAGCAAAGGTGGTCAATGCTGGCGCAATAAAGTTCAGCGCAACCGTTTTATCATAATCCGAAGGCTCCGCCGGAGGCTCTTCTTCATCCGGTTCCGGATCGACAATCACGTCTGGCTTTGCCACCGGATTTTCACCATGTACCAAAAGATTGCCATCAGGGTCCTCGCTCAAATCCGGCGTCCATTGATTGCGACACAGATAATTTTTCACACAATCATCGGTAAGCGAACGCAGAAATGCGGCCAGGTCGGCCGCTTCAGTGTCACTCAGTGCCCGGCCAGGCAATAACGGCTCTGCCAACAGGAAACTGCTGGTCTCAAGCGCTTTTCGGGTATGGGTCTCTGAATAGTCATAGCTGCCAAGCCCCTGGAACTGGGCCAGACCCGCCAGCGAGAAATCATAGGTTTCAATCTCACCACGGGGATCAGCATGGTAGCGAATGGTATCCTGAAGTAGATCAAAGCTACCCGCATGGCCATAAGGCTGTGTGACACCAATATTCAACAGGCTCGGCACGCGGAAAGCATAGCGATCCTCTTCCTTGCGCGTGCTGGCCCAGCGGCCAATATCATCTTTTTCGGCACGCATGAAGCCGCGCCCGATTTGCGGAAACGCCACATTGTAGAATTTCTCATTGGTAAAGAAATCACCACTGTGGCAACTGGCACACCCCAGGCCACCTTCATCCTTGCTGGCAAAGAAGCGTTGCGCCCCCCGTTTTGCGGACAGGGACAGCACATTATTATTGCCCTCAACATAACGTTTCCACGAGGACTCAATAAAGATCATGGATTGCATGTAGGCCGCCAGGGCCCGCTGCACATTCACCAGGGTAATCACTTCTTCAGCACTGGCTTCGGGCTGGGAAAATGCCTGCCTGAACAGAGCCAACCAGTTTTCCGGGCCGTCATCCGACAACAGTCCACTGTCTCGCTCACCTCGCAATCGCGCCACCAGGCGCTCGCGGTATTGCTGCTGGGATTCCGCACTGAAAAGGTAGGCACGCATTTCGTTGTGATTGGTCAACGGGAATTTGGAGAATACCTCCATCAACCCGTCCGCCTCTGAGGCATCAGATACATTGCCGCTTTCCGGGGTGCGAATGGCCTGCCCTTTACCTCCGGCAGTCACGGTGTCATCCAGCACAAACACTCGCCCATCGAAAGTCATGCTGCGATCGAACAAGGCACTGTTGAACACCGTCTGACTGTTGCGGTGCATATTCGGTTTGCCGTCAGCAGCCGGGTCCAGATCGTTGTCAGGGTTTAGCCTGCGTTCCGGGCCGACCAATGAAGCATCCACAGGGGACACGCCAATGCCCAACGACAAGGCATCACTCCCGCCGAAATCCGGATGGTGGCACGAAGCACACGAGGCAGTAAGATCGCCAGAGAGACTGTGGGAGAAAAACAGTAACTGCCCGAGTTTGATTGTCGGGTCACTGTCGGGGGTGGCCTGAGCCTGCTGCCGCGGGGTCGCCGGGTCCCCGGTGAGCCCTTTCGTGGTGATCACAGCGCGCAACCACTGGTCCAGAGGAGACACTTCAGGATCGGTATCCGGATCAGGATCAGGATCGCCACCGGTGCCCGGATCAGTGGGGGTATCTGTGTCTGGAGTACTCGGTCCAGCCCCACCGCCAGAGGATCCGCCGCCCCCACAAGCCGAGAGCAAGGCCAGCAACCCCAGCGCAAGCAAATACCGCCCAGCAATAGCGGCCACTATCCGTAATGTCATCTTGGCGATCCTGAAATCTTGTTATTATTCGATCTAGACAAAAACGTGCACATCATCACACTTTCAATGTGTGCGAATTATCTTACACAAGACAACATAACCACCAGCATCTTCCCGACAAACGGCAGCGAAAAATTAAACCTTTGATTTAAAAAGACCTTTTCTCATCATATAGCCGCCTGAACGGCTCGAGGTGCTCCGCCTGGCTGTTCACCCAGGTTTGCAGGGGCTCAGGCATCGAGGAAGGCCAGTCCAGACCGTACGCCGGTGGCATAAATAGCGGCGCCAACAAGCTGGCTGCCGCCAGGTCTGCCCGTGAGAATTGCTCCCCCACCAGGTAGGTGCGCCCCTGGTAAGCCTGCACCAGGGTCTGGATAGCTTGCTCCAGCGCCACGCGGCTTTCGCTTACATGGGGTTCGCGAATTTGCATGGCTTTGCGCATTACGCCCTGCAATTTCGGAAAAATAACGCGCAGGAAGGTGCGGCCCCAGAAAGGCCCACCCTGGGCGAAAAAGGGAATCACCAGATCGGGATGATCCAGCAAGGTGTGATAACAATAGCGGCGCACATGGGGCCCGATGTTGTCATCGCAGAAGGTTTCCCATCCCAATGCGTCTTCCCTCCCCTCCGGGGTCTGCGGGGTTAACACATGATCCGGGAACTGCGTATCAAGGTAGCTGATAATCGACGCAGAGCCTTGCACGTAATGGCCATCATGCTCCAGAACCGGGACACTGCTGAACGGCACCACGGCTTTCATTTTCTTGAAGTGCAGGCCTGGAAGGTGATTTTTCGATCGGTATTCCAGCCCCTTGTAATCCAGTGCCCAACGGACTTTTTCGCAATAATGGGAAATCGGGAATTGATGCAACACGATGGCCATGTGGACATCCTTTTATTAGATATTAGAAAGCCGTGGAAAACCCGTTAGCTAATCGCGGCCTAGCAGAAAGGCGAGCATGCCGCCCGTCAAAAATCCGACCGCCCTTGTTATGTCCTGCTCTGCAGTTTTTCATGCCAGCAGATGATCAGCTCTACCGTCGCCGCCGGGGAACGCACCCAGCGAAAATGATCCGCGCGATCACCCAGTGTCTGTTCATCGAGCAACACGTTACTCACGCTGGCGGCAATGAATTTGTCCACTACCGCATCCACAGAGGCTGGCGGCGCGAAGGGATCATCCGCCAAGCTCAGGCTCAGCACCGGCCCACTATATTGCGCGATGCCGCAATCCAGATCGTCGCTGAAACCATTGGCCTGATAGCGGTTGGTTTTTGCCAGAGCACGCCAGTCCTGCATCAAGGTTCTGGCTTCACGACCGCCAAACCCTAATTTGTCACCGGGGTAGTACCCCAGTAACGCCGATACAGGCGGGATCATGGCGCAAAGAAATACCAGCTTGCGGCGGGTCGTACCGGTAAAGCCGCCCACCCAGGGGCTACCACAGGCCGCCAGAATAATACCGTCTATTTGTTCACCGTAGACGCCGGCCGCCATGGCGGAATAATGGCCGCCCAAAGAGTGCCCCATAAGATAAACCGGCAACCCCGAAGAACGGCTTTTCACCCAGTCCAGTGTCACAGGTATTTCATTGACCAAAGGCTCACGAAAGCCCCAGTCGCAGCGGTGCGACGGGCGCCAGGGGCTATCGCCATGGCCACGCTGTTCCAGCAAGGCCACATTCAGTCCTGCCGCCTGTAATGCTTGTGCCAATGGCTGATAGAAACGCGCCCCCATGCCCAGCGCGGCCATTAAAATCACCGATCCACGGGCGCTTTCTGTCGGGTACCAGTTTACCGGCAGGGTATAACCTGCGCCGCCAGGCAGAGAAATTTGCTCAGCCGCTTTCATTACTGGCCTCCTGACGGCGCGGGCGTTTCACCAGCTCACCCTGACAATTGGGGCAACGGCTTGCATGGATGGTGCAGCAGTCCACACAGAAGGTGCATTCATAGGAACAGATATAGGCTTCTGCATCGGCCGCCAGAGAGCACTGGCAACTTTCACAGCTGGATCGCATTTCAAGCATCAGGGTCACCCGGTTAGTGCGCTTTGACTTTCTCTTTGCCGCAGCGGTCACAGCGGTATACCGTCACCAGTTTTCCCTGCTTCACATCAAACTGCTTTTCCTTGCAGATCACCCACTTGTGAAAATCGTGCTGACACATGCCTTTTCTTGGCATTTTCTTTTGCGGTTTTTTAAACGGCAGAATATCGCCCATTAGCTCAGCACCGTGACTACAACTGGTAACCAGAGCATACCGTAAATTAGGTTCATCGCGGAATTGAGTGATCAGCCGGCTTCAGAACTTGTCTCATTACCCCGCCCTGGCAACCGCTGGACGCCGGATGCCCGACGACGGACGCTTGCATTCAAAACCTGAAAACCTTGGCCGCCATGCTCTCTGCGCAAAATGCATTACCCGATTACTGCCTGAATGACGGCCCTGGCAATTCCTCAAAATACCCCCTCAAAAGAGATACCGTAATAAAGACAGTCGCTCAGGCTAAGGGGCTTTACGTCAGGCACCCGGCGTCGAGCGTTTATTCGCGATAACCCCATCAGACGACAAGAAGCGTGTTATTCACTCTAATCCGCGAAGAACCATAAATTAGCCCTTTCGGTTAAAGCGAGATCAGCAACCCCAGCCCCAGAACGATTTCTATTGCCATGAACAATGCGGGGTAACGATCCAGGCGGCGATCCACTAACCAGGACAGCAACCGGCCAACCGCCATGCCCAGCAAAGCCATCGACAGGGTCACCACCACCCCGTCACGCCATTGCGGCTGATCCCAGCACACCACCAACAGCACAGCCATGGCCACACCATAACCGCCATACACAGCGCGGACCTCGTTGCGGGCCGGCACGGGCAGCGCTGTTATCGCCACCCACCGCGTTATCGAATGGGGCGACACCAGAGCCACCGCCCCCATCAACAGAAAAGTCAGCGCAGTCATTTCAATCATGAGCCGCCCCCTGCTCGGATTGTGACACTTGCCGCTGCAGCCCCCGCCACTGACACAGGGCGCAGAACGCTACCAGCAACGCCACATCCAGCAGCAGAACATGCCCCCAGAATGACAACCACGATGCCCCCAGCAGCATGACTACCGGCGTTGCCAATACCCAGGCCAGATCCGCCAGTGTCACCATTTTAGCCAACCCATGCGATATGGATTTGCGCGTGGCCACAAAGGCCACATCTGCTGCAAAAACCAGCAAGGCTCCCCCGAGAATCATCAGTATCTGCGGGCTGAACGCTCCCATCAGTGACGCCAACCCGCCCGGGGCCAACAAGAGCGCCGCGCCCAATAACGTTGAGCAGACAGCATTGAATAACAGAGCATGTTTAAGTGATGTCCAGGGCATGATGCACCTCCAGTTTTCAGACCCGGTCGCGAATTACCGCAACGGGCCGGTTAGTGTTAGATTCAGCCTCTGCTGAACAAGGAAGTGAAACAATTACCTCAGAGGTAATGGCGAAGCCTGGCGGCCATGACCATGCTGATCCGCCACAGAAGAGAGAGAACCCCGATGCAGACTGGCCAGATCCTCGCGGAACTGCGTAAAGCCCGCCGCCTCAGCCAACTGGAACTGGCGTTACGGGCCGACGTATCCAGCCGGCACCTGAGCTTTATCGAAACCGGGCGCAGCCAGCCAAGCCCAACCATGCTGAAACGCCTGGCTCTGGAAATGGAGCTGAATTGCCGGGACACCAATCGGTTACTGCTGGCGGCCGGTTACGCTCCCGCCTTCACCGAAACGGACCTGAGCAGTAACAGCATGGCCCCGGTCCGCGAAGCGCTGACGGTCATGCTCAGCAACCATAATCCGTTTCCTGCCGTCGTCCTCGATGCCCACTGGAATGTATTAATGGCCAACGAGGCCCAGCAGCGGCTAATGGCCTTGATGATTGAGGAGCGCGGGCCTTTTCCGCACACCGCCAATGTGGTCGAACTGGTGTTCCATCCCCAGGGTTATCGGCCGTTCCTGCGCAACTGGGATGAGGTGGCCGGTTTTCTGCTGCGCCGCCTGCACCGTGACCAGCAAGCACGCCCGGACCCGGCGCTGGCCGCCTTGTTGGATCGGCTGGCGGAACTTGCCCATGTGGATGAGCTGCTACACCAGCAACCCGGCACGCCCCGCGAAGAACCCATGATGGCGCTGGAGATCGAGTTGGCCGGGCAGCGGCTACGCAGCTTCTCCACCCTGGCCAGCTTCGGCACTGCGCTGGATGTGGTCATGGAAGAACTGCGCATCGAACACTACTTCCCCGCCGATGAGGCCACCCGCCGCTGGTTCCGAAATCAGATTCAATAGGTTTCAACCATCGAAGGGGGGCGTACAAACCCGTATAATTCGCCCCCCAAGCAATCACCGGCAGCGACAATGACTGACTTTATCCCCGGCCAACGCTGGCTGAGCGAATCCGAAACCGAACTGGGCCTCGGCATCATCAAGGAATTGGATTACCGACTGGTCACCGTGGAATACCCGGCGGTAGAGGAAGAGCGCACCTACGCAAAAAACAATGCCCCGTTGTCCCGCGTCACGTTCGACAGCGGCGACACCATCCGCACCGCCGATGAAGTGGAGCTGGTGGTCACCGAGGTCAACGAGCTCAACGGCCTCAAGGTCTACATGGCTCACCCCAAGGACGGCAGCCCGGACGATATTCAGCCAGTGCCGGAAACCAACCTGGGTCACACCCTGCGTCTGACGGCCGCACTGGACCGCCTGCTCTCCAACCAGCTGTCTTCCAATCGCTGGTTTGAGCTACGTATCGACGCCCTCAATGCCCATTGCCGTCAGCAGCAATCCACCATCAAGGGATTGCGTGGCCCGCGCATCGACCTGATTGGGCACCAGCTGTATATCGCTGACCAGGTGGCCAACCGTTTTGCCCCACGGGTATTGCTTGCCGACGAAGTGGGCCTGGGGAAAACCATTGAAGCCGGCCTGATCCTGCATCAACAGTTGCTCACTGGCCGGGCCAAGCGGGTACTGATCGTGGTGCCCTCACCGCTGGTGCACCAGTGGTTTGTGGAAATGGTGCGCCGTTTCAATCTGCATTTCTCTATTTTTGATGCCGAGCGCCTAAACGCCCTGCAGCCGGAAACCAGCATCAAGGACATGCTGGCGCAGATTATTGAAGAAGAAAACGCCCCGGACGACGATGCAGACGAAACGCCAGGCAGTGTCAGCGCCGCTAGCGGTGACGACAACCCGTTCCTCAGTGAACAGCTGATACTGTGCAGCACGGATTTCCTCAGCCAGTGCGATATCGATCAACTGGCGGCGGCCGACTGGGATTTGCTGGTGGTCGACGAAGCGCATCATCTGGAATGGTCCGCGCAGCAGGCCAGTGACGATTACCAGCGCGTGGAAACCATTGCCCAACAAGCGCGAGGCTTGCTGCTGCTGACGGCCACCCCGGAACAGCTCGGCCTGGAAAGCCACTATGCCCGTCTGCGCCTGCTTGATCCGGAACGCTACCCCAGCCTGGAGGCCTTCAAGGAAGAGCAGGCCCATTATCAGGATGTGGCGGCACTGGCCGGACGATTGCACGACGAACCCAGTTGGGATGCAGCACTAAAGCAAGAAGCGGTTGCCCTGCTCCCGGACATGAATATTGACGAAGCGGACCGCGACGCGATCCAGACGGAACTGCTGGACCGCTCCGGCCCCGGCCGCGTCATGTTCCGCAATACCCGCCACAACATCGCCGGCTTCCCGGCACGCCACGTGCACGGCATTGCGCTGACGCTGCCGGACGAATACAAATACGACAGCGACGAAGAAATTGACGGCCACCTGCACCCGGAAACCCTGTTCCACGATGACCGCTGGTGCAGCCTGGATCCCCGCGTTAACTGGCTGGAAAACTTCTTCAAGCAGCATCGCCACGACAAAGTGCTGGTGATCTGTGCCAGCAAACACACCGCCACCGACCTGCATGCCCACTGCAACTACAAGCTGGGCATGAACGTGGCCATGTTCCATGAAGACATGGACTTGATCGAGCGGGACCGGGCCGCCGCCTTTTTCGCCGATGACTTCGATGGTGCCCAGGCGCTGATCTGCTCGGAAATCGGCTCCGAAGGTCGTAACTTCCAGTTTGCCCACCATCTGGTGCTGCTGGATCTGCCCTTGAACCCGGACCTGCTGGAACAGCGTATCGGTCGCCTGGACCGTATCGGCCAGACCGAAGATATCCAGATTCACGTGCCCTACTTCGAGCAGCACGCCCAGGAGGTGTTGTTCCGCTGGTATCACGACGGCATGAATGCTTTCGAGCACACCAACCCGGCCGGCCACGACATTTACCTGCGCAGCCGCGACGCGCTGGAACCGCTGCTTACCGGCGACCCGGAATACACCGCCATCGAAGCGCTGGTCGACGATACCCGCACCATCACTTCCGAGCTGCATACGCTACTGGAGACCGGCCGCGATCGCCTGCTGGAGCTGAGCTCCTTCGACAGCGAGCGAGCCGAAACCCTGATCACCGACCTGATCGCCGCGGATGACGACAGCCCACTGCCTTTCATGCAGCGCATCTTTGATCGCTACGGGGTGGAACAGGAAGATCATTCCGACACGGCCATCATCCTCAAACCCGGCCCGCACATGCGCGATGCGTTCCCTGCCCTGCCGGAAGAAGGCGTGACCATGACCGACAACCGGGCCACCGCACTGGCCCGTGACGACATGCAGTTTCTGACCTGGGAGCATCCCATGGTCACCGGCAGCCTGGAGATGATGCTCACCGAACACCGTGGCAAAGCCGCCGTCAGCCTGCTCAAGAATCCCAAAATCAAGGCTGGCACCCTGCTAATCGAAGCCATCTATACCGTTGATGCCATTGCCCCCAAACAGTTGCAGGCAGACCGTTTCCTGCCCACCACAGTGATTCGTCACCTGCTGGATGGCAATGGCAAGAACATCAGCCAGGCCATCAGCCACGACGGCCTGAGCCAGCAATGCCACAAGATGGACAAGCCACTCAGCCGCAAGATCGTTGGCAGCCAGAAACCCCTGCTGGAGAAATTGCTGAAAGCTGACGAAGCCAACGCCAGTCAGGAAGCGGAAAGTATTATTGCTGCTGCCCAGGAAAAAATGCGTGCCGAACAGGCCCATGAGTTGGCCCGCCTGAAGGCGCTGCAAGCCAAAAACCCGGCAGTCCGCCATGAAGAAGTGGAGGCTCTGGAAGCACAGACACACGCCCTGGAAAAGTGCCTCAGCGAAGCGCGCTGCCAGCTTGAAGCCGTGCGAATTATTGTTTCGGGAGGAGACTAACCATGAGTGATCTATTGCGTTGCGTTGAAATTGAACCATCAGCCCAAGCCACCGCCAGTGTGATCTGGCTACACGGCCTGGGCGCCAGCGGTCACGATTTTGAGCCCATCGTTCCCGAGCTTCAGCTGCCTGCTGGCCTGGCCGTGCGGTTTATCTTTCCCCATGCCCCGCAGATCCCTGTGACCGTCAATGGCGGCATGGTCATGCCCGCCTGGTACGATATTCTCGCCATGGATATCGACCGCAAAGTGGACGAAGCCGGCGTTCTGGCCTCAGCGGACGCGGTAGATGCACTCATCGAGCGGGAAATCGCCCGCGGCATTCCCAGCGAACGCATCATTATTGCTGGTTTCTCACAAGGTGGCGCCGTTGCCTACCAGGCCGCCCTGCGCCACCCCCAACCCCTGGCCGGCCTGCTCACCCTGTCCACCTATATGGCCATGCCGGTGACCCCCAGCAACGCGAACGCCTCACTGCCGGTAATGATCTGCCATGGCAGCATGGACCCGATGGTGCCGGAGCAACTGGGCCAACGGGCAGCAGCCACCCTGACCGAACTGGGCTATACCCCGCAGTACAAAAGCTACCCCATGGAGCACATGGTCTGCCTGGAACAGATTCGGGATATAGGGAAATGGCTGACGGAACGTCTGAAGCCTGAGGCCTGACAGCGACGCTGAATGCCTGATTACGGCTACGCCTAATCAGACCTGCTCGCCCTGGCGGTTTCACCAGACGCTCTACGCTTTACCCTTTTTGACAATTCCTGCGCGTTTTTTGCACGTTCTCCCATCATACTGGTGCCAATACTCTTTCAAATAAGGGGAACCGTATGAAGACAACGTCAATATTGACCCTTACTACCCTGCTTGGTCTGAGTGTAGCCCCCACACTCGCCCAGGCCCGCCCGCCGTGGGAGGCAACCCAACAACACGACGATCCTGCACGTATTCAGCTTGTGGACAGTCGCCGTGATTACTCTGAATATCGCTACACTAGCCACGAGCGTGAAGCACTCCGTCAGCGCCTCAGCCACCGGGAGTTTGACCCCCTCCCTCCCGGGCTACAGAAGAAAGTGGCACGTGGCGGCAAACTTCCACCGGGCTGGCAAAAAAAACTGCAGAAAGGCCAGCGTTTGCCCGATTCGCTCTACTACAACAGCCAGCGCTTACCCTCATATGACGGCATTCGTCACATCGATGGTGTCAGTGACGTGATTATTGATAACGAAGTGGTTCGAGTGATTGATGCAACCCAAACAATTCTTGATGTATTCGGAATTAACCGTTGATATAACGTCATCGCAAAGGCCGCAGGCCCTGGCAACCGTTGGTTGCCAGGGCCTGCGGTTGCCACTTTCATTCAAAACCAGAAAAGCAGGCCTCTAGCTCTCTTCATAGAGAAACGTCAGCCCTCCTCCCTCAAAGGCATACATACCGAGATAGCTGCAGCCTCTCAAACTGTGTGTTTTCGCGTCAGGCATCTGGCGTTGAGCGTTCGGCAAAGTCCGAAATCTTGGCGATAAGCCAATCAAACGCTTAGAAGCATCTTGTTCACTCCAATCCGCGAAGAACAAAAAAAGCCGCGCCCTTTCGGGGCGCGGCTTTTTCGTGTTGCCTGTCGCGTGATGCGTGTGGCCGCTCTTACAACCAGTACACCGTGATAAACAGGAACAGCCACACCACGTCCACAAAGTGCCAGTACCAGGCACCCGCTTCCCAGGCGAAGTTGTTCTCTTCATCAAAGTGCCCCTTGATCACACGCAGCAGGGTCACAAACAGGAAGATGGTACCGATGGTCACGTGTGCACCGTGGAAACCGGTGAGCAGGAAGAACAGGCTACCGTAGATACCCGCATCCAGGGTCAGACCCAGCTCGGTGTAAGCGTGGATGTATTCTTCCACCTGCAGGAACAGGAAGATGATCCCCAGCACCACCGTGGCCGCCTGGAAAGCGATCAGGGTGCCGCGCTTGCCTTCCAGCAAGGCGTGGTGAGCGATAGTCAGCGTGATTGACGACACCAGCAGGATAGCCGTGTTGATGGCCGGCAGCCCCCATGCGCCCATGGCCTGGGTCGTATCACCGGCCGGGGTCACGGTCAGCGGCCACATGGCCTGGAAGTTCGGCCACAGCAGTTCGTGGGTCATGGCGTTGCTGCCTTCCCCGGACAACCACGGCAGGATCAGCCAGCGGGTGTAGAACATGGCCCCAAAGAAGGCCGCAAAGAACATCACCTCGGAAAAGATGAACCACAACATGCCCTGACGGTAAGAACCGCCCAGCTGATTGCTGTGCAAACCACCAACGGATTCCTTGACGGTGTCACGCCACCACAGGGCGATCACTACCAGCAACCAGGTCAGGCCCAGGAAGAACAGAGGCTTGCCGAAGAAACTGGGCTCCATGTCCGCCATGGTGCTCTGCTGAATAAAGTTTGCACCGCCAATGGCGGTCATGAACAAGCCAATGGACGCGGTCAACGGCCAGGGGCTGCTCTCGGGAACGTAATACTTTTCAGTAGCCATTAAAAAATCTCCTCTACAACCGGCTGTTCTAGTTAGCAGCCACGCTGTTGTTTTTACCGGCGACCCGCTCTGTCACATCGAAGATCGTATACGACAGAGTGAATTGGTTAATGTGACTGGGAATTTCCGGGTCCAGATAGAAAATCATCGGCATGTCTTTACGCTCACCCGCCAGCAATGTTTGCTGATCAAAACAGAAACACTGCGTCTTGTGCAGGTATCGAGCCGCTTCCCCCGGTGTTACCGACGGGATGCTCTGGGTAATCATGTCCGATGAAGTCGGGTTGCTTGCGAAAAAATGCACCAGCGTAATTTCCCCCGGATGCACCTTTACCCGCTTGGTCTCAGAGGTGAACTCCCCACTGATTCCGTCGCCCTTCTGGGTAATGAATTCCACTGTCACGGTACGGTCTGCCACCACAGTCTCAGGCGCTTGAGTGGCGGCCGTACTCGATGTTTTTCCATTCAGTCCGGTGACATCACAGATAACGTTATAAAAGGGCACCATGAGGAAGGCGAAGCCAAACATGGCCACCGCCCAAATCAACAGCTTTTTCAGCGTGCGCTTGTTGCGCTGTTCAACACTGAGCTGTTCGTCGCTCATGGTGCCCTCCGTCACTCTCTGTTACTTGACTATCTGTTACTTGACCACCGGCGGGGTGTCATAGGTGTGGAACGGCGCCGGTGACGGCACTTCCCATTCCAGACCTTCGGCACCTTCCCACGGCTTGGCCGGGGCTTTTTCGCCTTTCTTCATGGCACACAGCACGGTCACGGCCAGGAACAGCAGCTGTGACAGGCCGAACCAGAAGCCGCCAATGGAAATCCAGAAGTTGTAGTCCGCAAACTGTAGCGCGTAGTCAGCGTAACGACGCGGCATGCCGGCCAAACCCACGAAGTGCATGGGGAAGAACAGCAGGTTGGCGGAAATCAGCGAGTTCCAGAAGTGCAGTTCACCCAGAGTTTTGTTCGGCATGATGCCGGACCACTTCGGCAGCCAGTAGTAGGCAGCAGCAAAGATGGAGAAGATCGCACCGGTCACCAATACATAGTGGAAATGCGCCACTACGAAGTAGGTGTCATGGTACTGGAAGTCCACCGGGGTAATCGCCAGCATCAGGCCGGACAGACCACCACAGGTGAACAGCACCACAAAGGCGATCGCCCACTTCATTGGCAGTTCGAAGGTCATGGACCCGCGCCACATGGTAGCGACCCAGTTGAATACCTTCACGCCCGTAGGCACGGAGATCAGCATGGTCATGTACATGAAGAACAGGGTACCGGCCAGCGGCATGCCCACGGTGAACATGTGGTGAGCCCAGACGACAAAGGACAGCAGCGCAATGGACGCGGTCGCGTACACCATGGAGGCGTAACCGAACAGCGGCTTGCGGGCAAAGGCCGGGATGATCGCTGACACGATACCGAAGCTCGGCAGGATCATGATGTACACCTCAGGGTGCCCGAAGAACCAGAACACGTGCTGGAACAGTACCGGGTCACCACCACCGGCGGCATCGAAGAAGCTGGTGCCGAAGTGACGATCCGTCAGCATCATGGTCACTGCACCGGCCAGAACCGGGATAACCGCGATCAGCAGGAAGGCAGTGATCAGCCAGGTCCATACGAACAGCGGCATCTTCATCAGGGTCATGCCCGGGGCACGCATGTTGAAAACGGTAACGACCACGTTGATGGCGCCCATGATGGAAGAAATACCCATCATGTGAACCGACAGAATGAACAGGTCAGTCGACGCCGGGCCGTACTTGGTCGACAGCGGCGCGTAGAAGGTCCAGCCAAAGTTCGGGGCGCTGGGGTTGCCGGCACCGAACGCGCTCATCACCACCGAACCAATCAGGATGGTGAAAGCGAAAGGCAGGATCCAGAAGGACCAGTTATTCATCCGCGGCAGCGCCATGTCCGGCGCACCGATCATCAAGGGAATCATCCAGTTGGCCAGGCCAACCGTGGCGGGCATCACCGCACCAAATACCATGACCAGACCGTGCACGGTGGTCATCTGGTTGAAGAATTCCGGATCCACGAACTGCATGCCGGGCTCGAGCAGCTCGGCACGAATTACCATGGCAAGGAAACCGCCGGACAGGAACATGGCGAAGCTGAACCACAGATACAGGGTACCGATATCTTTGTGGTTGGTGCTGAACAGCCAACGTTTCAGGCCGGTCGGGGCGTGGTGATGATCGTGATGATCATCATGGGTTGCAGCTGCAGTAGACATTGCTATCCCCTCCCTTATTCGTGGTCGTTAACGTCGGCGGGCTGAATCAGATCGCCGGTGTCGTTGCCGAAAGCATTACGCTCGTAGGTGATCACCGCCGCAATCTGGCGAGGTGTCAGCTGAGCCTTGAAGTTGGGCATGGCGGCACGGCCATTGACCAACACATCAATGTGCTCGTTCAGGTGCTCTTTATTGGTAGCGAATTCCGTACCGGCAAACGCCAGGCCGATACCGCCTTCACCATTAGCACCGTGACACAGGGCACAAGCGCTGTCGTAAACCTGCTTGCCTTCTTCCATCGCCTGATCGATACCGGCAAACGGTGTCAGATCCGGGCCAGAGGCAGCTTTTTCTTTCTCTTCGGCAATCCAGGTCTTGAACTCGTCCTGGGTCACCACTTCTACAGCAATCGGCATGAAGGCGTGGTTCTTGCCACACAGTTCCGCACACTGGCCGTAGTAAGTGCCTTCCTTACCTTCCGGTACCAGCGCCCAGGTTTCATTGACGAACCCGGGGATTGCATCTTTCTTGCCGCCGAAATCCGGCACCCAGAAAGAGTGGATCACGTCATCGGAGGTCACCAGGAAACGCACTTTCTGGCCCGACGGAATGATCAGCTTGTTGTCCACTTCCAGGTTGTAGTTGTGGTCTTTCTCGGGAGCGTCCTTGCCGACCAGATCTTTCGCGGTGCCATAAGGGAACAGACCACCGGACAGAACCGGGTTGTTGTACTGTTCCGGCGGCGTGGCCAGGTTGGAGAAGAAAGACACACCAATATCGTTGTCGTCTTCGTAGGTCAGGTACTCGTAGCTCCACTTCCAGCGATAGCCAGTCACCTTCACCGTCAGTTCTGATTCAGCGGTATCGTCCAGCTGAACCAGTACGCGGGTGGCCGGTACGGCCATGGCGATCAGGATAACGAAGGGGATCACTGTCCACAGCACCTCGAAAAACACGTTTTCGTGGAAGGTGGAAGGATTCGGGTTCTTGGAACGGCGGTGGCGGATCATCGAGAACAGAATCAGGCCACAGACCAGAAGACCGATAACGGTCACGATCCAGAGAACGGTGGTGTGAAGATTTTGAACTTCCTGACTGACCTGGGTTACCCCCGGTCGCAGGTCGAGATCGGAACGTTCGGTCCAGTCGCTAGCGAAGGTCATGCCACTGATCATCAGTGACGTCAGACCCGCCGCCGCGCGGTGGAACAGAGTTGACTGCATGCGTTTGCTCCCTGTTTTCCCCAGCGCTACCCCGTTACAGGCACGCTTGTTCTTTGCCGTTACCGGCGCCTGGAAAGCGAGTTTCAGGATTGATGCGGCGAAACGGTCACCAGACCTTCCCCACTGACATCGACGACCAAGGGGGCGGCCGTTTAACGTGTCACATGGGAGGCAAAACCCAATAAAATCAAATAGCTATTTACCGCCATGCTGATTTCACTGAATTGCCGGAGGTGTGGCAAATTGTCCCACTGCATTTATGGGCGCCAACTCTAGTCATTCGCATGGCTAAAGTCCAGCCGAAACGTAGGGTTTATCAAGCCTTTCAGGCAGATACGAAAGCTGAACGCTATGCTACACTCCGCCTCTATTCCCCTACCCAGCGTCCCTTTCTGCCATGTCAAAACGCCGTCCCATTTACCGCGTCATATTCCAGAATCAGGGGCAAACCTACGAAGTTTATGCCTCCGAGATATACCAAAGTGATCTGCACGGCTTTATCGAGGTAGAGGAATTCCTGTTTGATGAGCGCAGCGGTGTGCTGGTGGATCCATCGGAAGAGAAGCTGAAGAGCGAGTTTTCAGGGGTTCTGCGGTCGTACATCCCCATGCATGCGGTTATTCGCATTGATGAGGTCGAAAAGGAAGGGGTCGGCAAGATCACGGAATCACGCACAGAGCTCCGCAACAGCAACGTTTCCCCTTTCCCCATGCCGCCAGGTCCGGGCAAATAGCCGCACCTGTCCCTGCAAAAGCACTGCACCCCAAAAAAAGAAGGGCGCCGGTTAGACCGAGCGCCCAGAGGGTTGCCTGATGTTACTAAGAGGAGAAAACGTATTTTGCCTACTGAATTAGTCCGCGCACGAATGCAAAGGTTCCCGCGGGACTGAAAAAACCTTCCCGCTAGCGAGAAACATCCCGGGAGGCATGATGACTGCCATGGAGAGGGCGGCAGAAAGAGCGGCCAGTGGAAACGTCAGCGCGAGCACTGCGTGCCAGCAGCATTGCCTGCTCAGCCCGCGCAATCATGCGAACAAACAGAATCAGCGCAAACCGTGTCATCCATTCCATCGTCATTTCCTCTAATCGCCGTTCGACTTCTATCACCGCCTGATAACACCAGCGGCCGACAGAGCCCGCCCAGGAATCCAATAAAGGAAGCGGGGAAGTGCGTCCGTGCTCCCTGGCCATCCTTGCTGGCCCTTCTCCGCGCATCTCACTCAAGGCGAGTTACCGTATCAGAGGCGCCTTTTCCGTCTTCGTTCACCGACCGATCGCGTTTTTACCGCCCTTTTACAAGCAGCGCCCTGCCCTTTGCCAAGCCAGCCCCTATTCACCCTGGCGGGCAGGCGCTACCTCGCCAGCGTCAATCGGCTCGCCATACCGCAGGGTCGGGTTCACGTCATGTGGCTGCACCCACCCCATATACATGCTGAGGATAATGAATAGAAACACCGCCACGGAAAAACCCACACGCCAGGCCAGCGCTCGCATGGTCTTGCCTTCCTTGCCCTGCCCCTTCACCAGCGACATGAGCGCACGCCCCAGAGAAATCACTGCCGCCAGCAGCAGAATGACTACAATCAGCTTTACCCACCACATACTCGTTATCTCCTTGAACGCATTACCAAGGCGTATAAACACACAGCCCGGATTCCCTGGATGAAAAGCCCGGCCAGCTATGTACAATGTGCCGCCATTACTGTGTGGAGGTCCGGGATGATATCAGGGCCGCCTTTATATGCGGCTATTGTAATGGCCGACTCTGCCAGTGCACGCACTATCTGACCTGTGCTGGCCGTCCACGGATCGGGCAAGCCAACCGTTTTGCTACGCTACTGCTGTCATGAGGGCAGACCGCCATGCCTCACACTCACCGCCGTGCCCCCTGGATCGCACTGATCGCCACCCTGATCGTGTCCGGAGTGTGCCTGCGACTGGCTTTCTGGCAGCTGGAGCGGGCCGACGAAAAGCGGCAGTGGCTCACCGAACAGAGTGCACGGGCCACCCTGCCATCGGCAGACTTGCCCACCCTGCAGGCCGCCGATGACCCCATGCACCGCCGCGCCTCCATTTCCGGCCACTTTGATAACGCCCATAACGTGTTGCTGGACAATCGCACCCTGAACGGCGTGGCTGGCTACCACCTGCTGACGCCGTTTGAAACCCGCAAAGGGCGCTGGGTACTGGTCAACCGGGGCTGGCTCCCCCGGGGCAACAACCGCGCCAATCTGCCCGCCATTGCCCCGATCACAGGAAGCCTGACCGTCACCGGCGCCGTATACCGCCCGTCCCGTGATGTTTTTGTGCTCAAGGAAATGCCATTGCCCGACAATCAGTGGCCATTACGGGTTCAGAAAGTGGATTTTGACGCTATTGGCGAACAACTTGGGGTAGAATTAGCGCCCTTTGAAATCCGGGTCACCCCGGAAGTGGCGCTGGGCAACAACACACCGCTACCCCGGCACTGGCAGGACGTGACGGTGATGGGCCCGGAACGGCACAAGGCTTACGCATTGCAGTGGTTCGCACTGGCACTGGCCGCCCTGCTGATATATGTTGCCGCCGCACTCCGAAACTGGCGCAAAGCACGCAAGACGCGAGAGGAATTGTAGGGGCTGCTGAGGTTTCATTCTTACCTCTGTTGTGCCTGAAAATGCGCCAATCTAGGCGCGAGGAGAGAAGTTTGGTTGCTCCAAATGAACGACACGCAACAACGAGTGGCGCTTTTTCAGGCGCAACCCGTAGGGCTGGGCTCCTTTTGCCGCCCAGCTGCGTTGGCGGTCGCTCATATAGAAACACTATGCCACGCTCCCTTCGCCTTGCCGGGCGAAAAAATGAACTCCAGCAGAGGCAAGAATGAAACCTCAACAGCCCCTCATGACTCCACGGACCAAGAGCAGGGTCACCTTGTTAGCCATCGTTGCGCCCTTCGTCCTGTTTTTTCTGGCCGGACGCTACCTGATCGATGTCGAGGAGCTACCCAAGGTCAACAAGGGCCAATTGCTGGTTCCACACATCGACATGGCGAGCCTGAACGCCACTGACAGCAATGAGCAGCCCTACGACGGCAATGACATGAGCACTCAGTGGACCCTGCTCTATGTGGCCGGGGAGGACTGCGATACTCGCTGCAAGAACGGCCTCTATTATCAAGTACAGCAAGTGCGCCTGACCCTGGGCGAAGACATTCAGCGAGTGCGTCGGGTCATTTTGCATACCGCCCCGGCCGGCGCCGAGTTGCAGGCGTTCCTCACCGACAAGGTGGATGGCATGGTTTCTATCCATGCGGCTCCCGCCGATGTCACCCAGGCCCTGGCCCCGGTGTATGCCCCCGATGCCAGCCAGCCCATTGGCGATATTTTTCTGGTCAGCCCGGACGGCCAGATATTCATGCGTTACCCCACGCACGAAAACATGGATGCCACCCTCGAAGAGGCGGAGAACATCCGCGTCGATCTCAAACGGACCCTAAAAGGGTCACTGATCGGTTAAGGCAGGCTCTTGATTATGCAAACCCCCACCGCATCGCAGCGCTGGCTGCGCCGTTTCTGTATTCTGGCTGTCCTGATGGCCGCCGGCGTAATCATTCTGGGCGCCTGGACCCGACTGTCCGATGCCGGCCTTGGCTGCCCGGATTGGCCCGGCTGCTACGGTCATCTGGACGTACGCAAAGCCATCGAGCACGTGGCCACCACCAACGAAACCACCCCCGGCGCATTGCGCGAAGCGCACAAAACCGTGCCGGAAATGGTGCACCGCTATTTCGCCTCCACCCTGGGGCTGGTGATCATCATCATCGCGGCCTTGTCATTTGTTAACCGCAAGCGGGAAAAGCAGCCTCTGAAGCTGCCTTTATTCCTGGTGGCATTGGTTATCTTCCAGGGCATTCTCGGCATGTGGACGGTGACCATGGGGCTGCAGCCCACTATCGTGATGCTGCACTTACTCGGTGGTTTTACCACCTTCACCCTGCTGGTTCTGCTCACCGCCCGGGTGTTCCGTTGGCCCAGCTTCCTCAATGACTGTGATGTGCTGACCCTCAAGCCGCTGGCATCGATGACCCTGGCCGCCGTTATCCTGCAAATCGCCCTGGGCGGCTGGACCGCCAGCAACTATGCCGCCGTGGCCTGCACCGACCTGCCGGTGTGCGAAGAAGGCTGGCAGGATCGACTGGATTTCAAGGAAGCGTTTATTTTCTGGGGCCACGAACACGACAAGCCCGACTACGAGTACGGCGTCCTCGACAACGACGCGCGCACCACCATTCACGTGATGCACCGCTTCGGCGCCCTGGTGGTCACCCTGCTGATGCTGCTGTTGGTGGGCAAGATTCTGCTGCGTGCCCGCAGTGTGTTCTTCCGCAATTTCGCACTGGTGATGCTTGGCATCCTCAGCCTGCAGATCGGCCTGGGCCTGAGTAATGTGATGTTCGCGGTGCCGCTGGATGTGGCCGTGGCCCACAACTTCGTCGCAGTGATACTGTTGGCCAGCCTGGTGCTGTTCATCCGCGCCATTAACGTGAAATGCGGCAAGCGCCAGCCCCCCAAACAGCAAGGAGCCCCGTCATGAGTGAGTCTGCCCACTGGCGCGACTATCTCGCCCTCACCAAACCCGGCGTGGTCATGCTGCTCATGGTCACCGCAGTGGCCGGCATGTTCCTGGCCACCGAGCCGGCCGGCATGGTGCCGCTGGGCACCTTCATCCCTGCGTTTGTGGGGCTGTCTCTGGCCATGATGGCCTCCGCCGCCATTAACCAGATCATGGATCAGAAAATCGACGCCATCATGAAGCGCACCGAAAAGCGCCCGCTGGTGGCCGGCAAGCTGACCCCGAAAGCGGCTATCACCTTTGCGGTGCTGCTGGCGGCGGCCTCCATGATCATGCTGTATTTTCTGGTGAATCCGATCACCGCCTGGCTGACCCTGTTCGGCTTTGTCGGCTACGCCTTTATTTATACGCTCTATCTGAAACGCGCTACGCCACAGAACATCGTGATTGGTGGTATCGCCGGCGCCATTCCGCCACTGCTGGGCTGGACCGCCGTCACCGGCGAAGCCCACCCCTACGCCTGGCTGCTGGTGCTGATCATCTTCGTCTGGACGCCGCCGCACTTCTGGGCCCTGGCCATTCACCGTCGCGACGAGTACGCCAAGGCCGACATACCCATGCTGCCGGTGACCCACGGCATCCCGTTCACCCGCGAGTCGGTGCTGTACTACACCATCCTGCTGTTTATCTGCACCCTGTTGCCGTATCTCACCGGCATGAGCGACCTGATCTACTTGCTCAGCGCCCTGATTCTCGGCCTGGTGTTTCTTTACCACGCGGTGCGGCTGCGCTTTTCCGAAGACCCGAAGCTGCCAATGAAAACCTTCGGCTATTCGATCACCTATCTGTTCGCCCTGTTTACCGCTTTGCTGGTGGATCATTATCTGCCTGTGACGCCGCAGACCGTGGCCGGGTGGCTGGGGGCATAAGAAAGACGTTTCGAGGTACGAGTTTCGAGTTGCGAAAGTCAAAAGGCACCAGCGCATCTGGTTTTCGAAACTCGTTACTCGCACCTCGCGACAAACCTTCACGATCTGAACCAGCGGTGCAATACTCTCCTTAACGGCCAAAAAAAGGGAGAGAAACATGGCAACCCGCAGCATGGATGACTGGCTCAACGCTTACGGCGAGAGCCACCAGAACCCCACCAACAAGAAAGTGCATTTTGTCTGTGTGCCGGTGATCTTCTTCACCATCATCGGCTTTCTCTGGGCCATCCCGGCACCCTTTTTTACCAGCTTCTGGGCCTGCCTGGCGCTGGTCTTCGTGACCCTCTACTACGCCCGCCTGTCCCTGCCCATCGCTGCAGGCATGCTGGTATTCAGCCTGCTCTGCCTGGCCGGCCTCAGCCTGATCGCCTCCGCCGGCATCAGTGTCTGGCTGTTTTCGCTGGTGGTCTTCATTCTCGCCTGGATTGGCCAGTTCTGGGGACACAAGGTAGAGGGCCAGAAACCCTCCTTCTTTGAAGACATCCAGTACCTGATGATCGGTCCGGCCTGGATCATGGGTTTTCTGTATCGCAAATGGGGCATCAAGTACTAAAGACGCGAGTGACGAGTCACGAATTTCGAACTTCAAAAGCCGAAAAGATTGCTTTACTACAGAGACACAGAGCTCATAGCCTTTCGAAACTCGTGACTCGCAACTCCCCCCCCCTGACGATTCGCTTGCAAGCAAGCGCCTACAACGGTTTCATGCGCCCCCCTCCTTCCCACTCTACGACTTTTGCAGTAGTTTATAGCCCTACAACAACACCGCTTGGGGAAGGATCACCTGCATGGGCACTCTGATTTTTTTCGGCATCATCATTGCCGTCATTATTTACATCATTGCCGTCTACAACCGGCTTATCGCCCTGAAGAACCGCTTCAAGAACGGCTTCGCCCAGATTGATGTGCAACTGCAGCGCCGTCACGACCTGATTCCCAATCTGGTGGAAACCGCCAAAGGCTACATGAGCCACGAGAAAGAGACGCTCACCCAGGTGATCGAGGCCCGCAACCAGGCCGTTAGCGCCAAACAGGCCGCCGCCGCCCACCCGGACGACGCCAACGCCGTGACGCAACTGGGCAAGGCGGAATCCCTGTTGTCCGGCTCACTGGCCAACTTCTTTGCGCTGAGTGAAAACTACCCGGACCTGAAAGCCAACGACACCATGGCGCAGCTGATGGAAGAACTGAGCAGCACGGAAAACCGCATCGGCTTTGCCCGCCAGGCATTCAATGACGCCGTCATGAACTACAACACCTACCGCGAACAATTCCCGCAGAACTTCATTGGTGGGTTATTCGGCAGCTTTAGCGAAGCCAAACTGCTGCAAATCGAAAGTGAGCAGGCACGCAAGGCCGTGAACGTCAGCTTCTAACCCGGCCTCCCCATGGATTTTTTCCAACACCAGGAACGGGCCCGGCGTAAAACCGGGCTTTTGGTTCTGTATTTCATTCTTGCGGTCATCGCTATTGTGGTGTGCGTGAATCTGGCGGTATTGCTGACGCTCTTCTGGGGCGATTTTCAGTCAGTCTCGCCCAGCCAGTGGTTTAGCCACCCTTTCATCCACTGGATTACCGGGCTCACCCTCGCCGTGATGGTGTTTGGCTGCCTGCTCAAACTCTGGCAACTGCGCAAGGGTGGCCAGGGGCTGGCCGAGATGCTCGGCGCACGCCATATCACCATGGACAGCACCGCCACTCGGGAAAAGCAGCTGATCAATGTGGTCGAGGAAATGAGCATCGCCTCGGGCATTCCCGCCCCCCAGCTCTATGTACTGGACAAGGAAACCGCCATTAACGCTTTCGTGGCCGGGTTTCGGCCCTCGGAAACCGTACTGGTGGTCACCCAGGGCACACTCAATGAACTGAATCGGGATGAATTGCAGGGCGTCATCGCCCATGAATTCAGCCATATTTTCAACGCCGACATGCGCCTTAATCTGCGTTTGCTAGCCGTATTGGCGGGCATTCTCGCGCTGGGCAAGGTAGGTGAGTACCTGATTCGCGGGCAACGCCGCTCCTCCTTCAGCCGTTCATCCTCCAACCGCAAGGGCGGTGGCGGGCTGGTGTTTGCCGGCCTGGCCCTGATGGTGATCGGCTATGTGGGCCTGTTCTTCGGTCGCCTGATCAAGGCCGCCATTTCCCGGCAACGGGAACTGCTGGCCGACGCCTCCGCCGTGCAGTTCACCCGCAACCCGGCCGGGCTCGGCGGTGCGCTGATCAAAATCCGCAACGGCAACGGCTCCCACCTGGCCACGCCCCACGCGGAAGACATGAGTCACATGTGCTTCGGGGAGACACTGCACTTTCGTCTGCGCAACCTGCTGGGAACCCACCCACCACTGGACGAGCGCCTGTCCGCCATAGGCAGTGACTGGGTGGCCCGTGCCCGCAGCCGCGCCCGGGACACGGGGAGTGGCCCGGCGAGCCCAGCAACATCAGGCCCTGCTGCGCCACAGGGCGCCGCCGCCTTTGCCGGTGGCAGCACGGTACCAGAAGGCGCTAAATCGCCCGAGGCACCCACGCCGTCATCCGCCCCTTCACAGCGGGTCGGTACCGTCAGCGAACCGGATATGGGCTATGCCCGCAGCCTGCTGGAGGCTATTCCCGAGGACCTTCGGCGCCAGATACGCTCGCCCCAATCGGCGGAAAGCGTGCTCTACGCCTTGATCCTCAGCACCTCCACCAGCGACACCGAATCACTGCTGGATGCACTGAACGTCAGCGATCAACGCCAAGCCCTGGTGACCTTAAGCGAGACAATCAGAGCACTGGGATCACGCCTGCGTCTGCCGCTCATTGATCTGGCCTTGCCGGTTCTCAAACCGTTGCCCGCCGATAACCGTGCCCGCATCCTTTCGCACCTGACGGCACTGATTGAAGTCGATAACCGCTACACCTTTTTCGAATGGGCGCTGGTGGGGCTCGCCCACCAGCAACTGGGCGAGCAATCCGGCAAGAACCGGCGCACCCGTTTCCGCCGCTACGGCGCCCTGGCTGCAGAGCTGCAACTGCTGTTTTCCGTGTTGACCTGGGCCAGTGGCGCCGAAAATGAAGAGGCCCGGACACTGTTTCAGCGCAGTACCCATGGACTGCTGCCCGCCGGCCGCACCTTGCTGCCCCTGACTCACTGCGGCAGCCACAAGCTCGGCCATGCCATGGACCGGCTGGCCGACCTGTCTCCCCTACTCAAGGGACCGGTCATTGATGCCGCCGCCGACCTGGTGCTGGCCGACGGCAAGGTGCAAGTGCAGGAAGCCGAACTACTACGAACCATCGCCGCCCTGCTCGAATGCCCGCTACCCCCGCTGTTCGCCAGCTGAGCCTCGCCAGAGTCCATTACCCCTGATAGCGCCCAACAAGCGCCACCGCGTGTGGGACGGCGGGCGCTTCTATTATGCAAAACACTGAATTGGCTTCAAATTGTCAGTTTTAGCTTACAATCATCAGAGCGACTTCCCCATGCATTGGCACGGAAGTACGGGCAGAATACGAACATCTCCGAAACACTGCCGTTGATCGGCAGGACTGTGATTAACATCACACTTTCACGGACGATCAACCTCATGGGACGAGGACGAGACAATGAAATTCAGTAAAGCAAGCACCCGCAATACCTGGGAATTTGTGGCCCACGCCACCGAACAGGTCCGCAATGGTAGCCTGGACCCGGCACTGTCCGCCTGGGTCAACGCGCAAGGCTTTGCGCTGGATGAAACCGTCTTTTCCTCTGTATGCCGTTTTGATGACGGCATCTACACCGGCACCCTGGTGGACCACCGCGGCCATGCCTGGGAGTTCTTTGCCGACCTGAACGACCCACAGAACTGCGACCTGGAAGACGTGACAGACACCCTGGGCCCGAAATCCCCGGATCACCCCCAGGCAGATCTGTGTGACAAGGTCACCATGGCGCTGCTGTACCAGCGTGAACAGCAACTGGCCGCCTGACCCAGGCGGCCGATTCCCGGCGTTATACGCCGTCGCGCCGAAAGGGCAGCAACGTTCGCGCTTCGTCCTGATAGCGCAGCACATGCAGCGCCTCTTCCTCACAGAAATCCCCGATCGCCCGCTGAAACGCAGGTTCGCGCAAATGGTGCATTGACCAGGTAATCACCGGCTCGAAGCCGCGCAGAATCTTGTGCTCGCCCTGCACGCCCGGATCAAATTCCTGCAACTGCTGCTCAATGGCAAACTCAATGCCCTGGTAGTAACACATCTCGAAATGCAGGCAATCACGCTCCTGCAGACAGCCCCAGTACCGGCCGTAAAGCTGGGTATTGTCGAAGAAATACAGGGCCGCCGCGATTGGGGCCCGGGTGTTGTCATCCCGGGCCAGCACCATCATCAGCTGCTCCCCTTGCTGCTCTGCCACCGTCGCGAAAAAGGCCTCGTTCAGGTACGGCATCTGCCCGCGCTTGAGATACGTGCTGGCATAGCAACGGTAGAACAAGGCCCAGTCATCCGGCTGGATTTCAGCCCCCCGGCGCCGTTCAACCTGGATACCCTGCTCCTGAATTCGCCGCCGCTCCTTGCGTAAATTCTTGCGCTTACGGGACTGAAACCGGGCCAGAAACCCTTCGAAATCGGCATAGTCACGATTGAACCAGCGAAAATGGCAGGCCTGACGGGACACCAGCGGCAGCTCTGCCAGCGTCTCGCGGCTGGCCTGGTCCGGGAACAGCAGATGCCAGCCGCTGGCCTGCTGCTCTGCCATTTGCTCGCTCACTGCCTGCCAAAGCGCGTCCGGGCTCCAGTCGCCCAGCCAGCGAGGCCCCACGACCGGCGTGAACGGTACCGAGGTCACCAGTTTGGGGTAATAAGCCAGCCCATGGCGTTGATAGGCGTCCGCCCAGCTGAAATCGAATACGTACTCGCCACGGGAATGATCGCGCCCGTACAGGGGCAGCCACGCCCCTTCACGCTCCACATGGCAGGGCGACCAGCCGGTCTCAGGGGTGGTGGCGCCGCACTGCTGCAACGCCTGAAAAAAAGCCGGGTTCAGGAATGGATATGACGTCAAAATGACTCCAACATGAGTTTCACCGCCAGCTTGGGTACAATGCCCGGATTGTGTGGCGCCTGACAGTCATTACCGGCAAGCCCTGCCAACAAAAAGGGCGACGGTAACGGGGGTTTTACCCGGGCACGTTAACCGCACAATACCGCCTCGTCATCTGGCGGTTTTTATCCTTACTTTTATCACTCATTGCTTAAACAAGGTAACGTCAATTCCATGAATGTCTCTAAATCGCTGACTATTTTTTACGTCATCGTCACCCTGTTGCTGGCCATCCCTGGCGCCTGGCTTCTGTTTGCGCCGGAAATGGCCCTGGTGACCATCCACGAAAACCTGGCCATGATTCAGGTTTCCAACATCCACAGTCAACAAACCGGCCTGGGCCTGTTGCTGGCCGCTGCCGTGAACCTGGTCTGCCTGCTTGGCGGTCGCCAGCGGCTGCCGCTGCATGTGGCGGTGTTCTTCTACCTGGCCGGCCTGGTAGCCAGCCATGGCAATACCGTTTTCACCCACCAGGCGTGGCTGTGGATTCCGGTCCTCACCTACCTGCTGCCGCTGATTCCCTTCAGCAAGCTGGTGCCAGCCAACCTGCCCCGCCCCTCTTTGCCCGGCAAAAATGGTCAGCAGCGTGGTGAAGTGAAATGGTTCAACCCCAACAAGGGCTTTGGCTTCATCCTTACCGACAGCGGCGAAGAACTGTTCGTGCACTTCAAAGCCGTACAGAACGGTGGCCGTCGCAGCCTGCGCACCGGCACCAAGGTGCGTTTTGATACCCGCATGTCCGACCGTGGGGAACAGGCCGATAACGTTTATATCGAGCAATAAAGCAACATAAGTCGCATCACGGCACGCAACCGGCTGCACGCGGCGGCGAGTTGCGTGCCGCCTGATTGCCTTGCAGCGGAATAACAATAATGACACTAGCAACGGCTGATTGGGTGGTCCTCGCCGGCTACCTGTGTGTGGTGCTGGGTATCGGCTTCTACTTTTCCCGCCGTAACACCAACACCGAAGAATATTTTGTGGGCGGTCGCCGCTTCCGTGGCTGGGTGATCGGCCTGTCTCTGGTGGGCACATCGATCAGCTCCATCACGTTCCTGGCCTACCCCGCCGACGCCTTCAAGACCGACTGGCTTCGTTATCTCCCCAACCTGGCCCTGCTGCCCGCCATGCTGGTGGCCGCTTTCGTGTTCCTGCCGTTTTTCCGGCGCGGCAATATGACCAGCGCCTACGAATTTCTCGAACAACGCTACGGCCCGTCCATTCGTGTGTATGGCGCCGTGGCCTTTCTGGTGGCACAGCTGGTGCGCCTGGCCATGATTCTGTGGCTGCTGTCGCTGCTGATCCAGCAGGTCACCGACCTGTCCCCCGCCACCGCCATTGTGCTGGGCGGCCTCTTTGTCGGGCTGTACACCGTGATCGGCGGCATCGATGCGGTGATCTGGACCGACGTGCTGCAAACCGTGATTCTGCTGCTCGGCGGCATCATCTGCCTGTGGGTGATACTGGATGCACTGCCCGGCGGCCTGAACCAGGTCTTCGAGCAGGCCGGCAATGCCGGCAAGTTTGCGCTGGCGCCGTGGGAAAACGGCGCCCCGGGTGACACCTCCTGGTCGTTCTCCCTGAGTGAAAAAACCGCCACCATGATGTTGCTGATCGGGCTGACCAACTGGCTCACCGAATACTCCAGCAACCAGAACACCGTGCAGCGTTATTGCGCCTCTCAATCGACGCTGGAAGCGCGACGCGGGCTCTGGGTCTACCTGTTCACGGCACTGCCAATCTGGGCGTTTTATATGTTGTTGGGCACCGCGCTCTGGGTGTTCTTTCAGGCATACCCGGACCCGCATGCCAGCGCCATTCTGGCCGGCGATGCCCGGGCGGAAACCCTGATGCCGCATTTCATTACCGGTTACCTGCCCGCCGGCGTGGCCGGGCTGGTGATCGCCGCAGCCCTGGCGGCAGCCATGAGCTCTCTGGATTCCAGCATCAATTCGATAACCACGGTCAGCGTGGTGGACCTGTACCGCCGCCACCTGCGCCCCGGCCGCGATGATCGTCACTATCTGAAGGTGGCCTGGACTATTGCCATTGCGGTCACCGGGCTAATGATTTTCGGCGCGCTGTGGCTGAACCAGGCGGACACGAAAACGCTGCAGGACACCTCCACCATTCTGGTCTCCCTGCTCGGTGGCGGCATGTTGGGGTTGTATCTACTGGGGTTCTTCAGCAAGAGAGGGAATGCGCGGGCCGCCTGGTGTGGCATCGGCTGCACACTGGTGTTCACCGGCTGGACCATTCTGACCAATAACCAGCTGCTGCCGGAGGCGCTGAGCGCCCCCTTCGACCTGTATTACACCGGCCTGATCGGCAACGTATTGATGTTCCTGGTGGGCTACCTGGTGGCGCTGTTCTGGCCCGCCGCCTCGGTGGCGCCGTCAGCATCTTTGCCCGCTTCCGAAGGCTGAACCGGAGGCTGCGGCGCGGGCATGGCCCGCGCCCGCAGCAGCCGGTCCCGCAATAACCAACCTGCCGCCCAGCACACCAGCCAGGGATCGATCAGGTAATCCCAGAGATTATCACTGGTCAGCCAGCCGGCACCGAAGGCGCACTGAGCCGCCACCAGAATCAGGCAGGAGGCATAGGCCCGGGTGACCCACGCCAGCAGACCGATCAACAACAGGGCGGTGCTGAAGACGAAATCGCCAAAACCCAACGCGTACGGATCCGCATAACTGGAGCCCATGCTCATCGGGTAGAACCACAACGCCATCAATACCAGCATCAGGCAGGCCGTGCGCAATTCCCGCACTGGCAGCCAGTAATGCCCGGCAATACGGTGCTGAATCGCCAGCACCGCCAACAGGCCGGAAGAGATACTAAAACCTGCCAGATAACTCAGCACCCAGGCCCCCGGCCCCCACGGGTAGGGCAACAGGGACCAGACAAAAACCAGACCGGCCAACACCACACGCCCGCGCAAGGACAGCAGGTTGGCGCTGATACGCAACTGCACCGCCACCAGCACCAGTGCACAAATCACCAGATCAAGTGACATTATCGAGCTCCCTGTTCTGGTTGTTGTTGCGTCGCGCGGCTCTCCACGGCATCCGCTTTCAGCCAGGCATGGCGGATCGCCGTCTTGTTCCAGGTGTAGAGCAAGTGCAGGTCCCCGTTGCGGGTACGCACCATGTACGGGTAATCGTACTGAAACTCACACCCTCGGTGGGGCTGGCACTTGTTGGCTTTTACCCGCTCCAGGAACAGGCGCTGATCTTCGGGGATCGCTTTGCCAACAAATTCATCATCAATCAGGTCGGCAAACGCATCCGGTTTCAATGCGTTACCCCGCCACTGCTCGCGATTATGGAAAAACCAGCGATCTTCCCAATGCTGCCCCGCATCACGGGTTTCACGAATACACAGGTCATCGCGTTCTTCACGATTGCAGTTGGTCGCCACCAGCCAGTGCCCCGGGCCCATGGCCACACCGCCCACGGCTGAGCTGGGGTTGTCCACCGGCGCATATTCCAGCGGTGACCAGCGCCAGCCCCCATCGCTGCTGGAGGACTGATATAGGTAGCCGTTGTTCGGTTCATTCTCATTGCGCAGGAAAGAGACCGCATGGTTGCTGTCGTCCACCAACACCAGCGGCTGAATGGCCTTGCGCCCATGGCCGATGCGGGCCTTGCCGAGGATACGGTTATCCTGGTCCAGGCGCAGAATCTCACCAAACTTGCCGATCATCTCGTGATACACAGGCAAGCCGATGGAGCCATCGCTGTAATGAATTGGCGGGGTCTTGACCAGCGTGCTGATATTCAGGAACGGGGTCGCCACCAATGCCGTATCGAAGTCCCAGTTGGCGCCCAGGTCTGATGATTCCATCACTACCAGACGGCTGGCCGCCCAACCACCGAAACTGACTGCCACCACAAACAACCGCATGTGGCCATCATCATCCAGCACCGGCACCGCATTGCCGAGTTTGCGGATGTGGCGCCCCCAGCCCCGGGAAATCTGTTCGCGGGTGACAGACACCGTCTCGTCGGACCAGGCACCTGACTCGGGATCAAAGATCGCGGAATTAATGGACACATCCGCTGCCCCTTCCCGGGTACCGGCAAACCAGAAAGCCCGTAAACGGCCGTCGGGCAGTTCCAGCATGGAGGCTGCATGCACCATGCTGGTATCCGCATCGGACGCAAACCGGGTTTGCCACTGGGAAGCAGAAGGCACCGGGGCGGGATCTGCCGCCAGCAACTGCGGGGCCGGCTGCCAGAGCCGAGCCGGGGTGGCCGCAAAATAGCCCGCCACCAAGGCTGCACCGACCAAAAGATGAAACGCTCGTTTAAGCATAGGGAATCGTCACAACAGAAATATGCAAATGCTTGTTATTGAGTACTCAATCAGCGCAAAACGCGCCGGGCGACAGTCTAGCAGCCGTTCACAAAATTGCCTGCCGTTAATACATATTTGCCGCACCGACTGTCAGTTAGCGCGGAGAAACCACAGGGCAAAGCGGTCAAAATGTGTTCAGCCCTATAATGATAATGTCATAATGACGTCGCGTTATATGCCCAAATCAATTCCAAGAATAGCGAACAAGGACTCTTCGCCCCCTATGGACAGGCTTCGACCTTTTTGCCTTAGTTGGCTTCTGCTTGCACTTTCTGCATTGTTCTCTGCCTTTTCCCCGGCATGGTCTGCACCGGCATCCAGCAATGAGGACCCCGACTGGACCCTGGTCAGTGACCGCAATGACATTCAGGTGTACATGAAACACCGGGATGAATCCCGCTTGAAAACGTTTCGCGGAATCACTCGTTTTACCCTGAACGACGAATACTCCCTGGTCGCCCTGCTCAACGATTATCCTTCGTTCCCCAAGTGGCTTCACTTTGTCGACAGCGCAGAAGAGTTCGGCCGCACCAGCCCCCTGGACCGACAGCTGCGCTTTACCACCCAGCTGCCCTGGCCGCTGGCCGACCGGGAAGCGGTGCTGCGTGCCAAAGTGACGCAGACCCTGAACACCGAGCAGGAATCGGTGATGATCACGCTGATTAACCAGCCCGATGCCTTGCCCCCCAACAATAATTACATCCGCTTCCCGGAAATGACCGGGCTGCTGGGTTTTACCCGACTGGGTAACCACGAAGTGGAAATGACCTATGAGCTGATTCTGGATCCCGGCGGCTACATCCCCGCCTGGATTGCCAATATTCTGCTCCGCGATGCCCCTTACTTCACACTTGAGCGCCTTCGCCGCATCGTCAATAAGCCGGAATACCAGAACCATTATTACGACTATATTGATCTGCATGGCCCTGGTCGGCCGGCCGACGCCAGACCGCAGGCCGCTCCCGGCCCGTAAAGGCGCATCATCAAAACGTAACAAAGTGCTTATCTGTCTGTCATTTTCGGCCAGCCCTCCGCTACCATAGGCCCTCGTCTGCGCACAATCCGGAGAGCGGCACGTGATGGTAAGGCTGTTTTTCTTTCTTTATAGCTGGCTGATCTTTGTGCCACTGATGGTGGCCACCACTGTGCTTGCGGGGCTGACCTGCTTGCTGTTAATTCCCTTTCTGCCGGCGGAGAAGGTCGCCAAGCTCAGCGCCATTCCCTGGGCAAAGCTCTGCCTGTTATACAGCGGCGTGCGGGTCGAGGTGCATGGACGCCATCATCTATTGCCAGGCCAGAGCTACGTGATCGTCGCCAACCATCTCAGCCAGTTCGACATTTTTGTCCTGTATGGCTACCTGGGCGTGGATTTTCGCTGGGTGATGAAACACGAGCTGCGCAAAATCCCGGTTATTGGCATCTGCTGTGAAAAACTCGGCCATGTTTTCATCAACCGCGACAACACTGAAGCGGCCATTGCATCGCTCAATGAGGCACGGACACGGCTGGCCAACGGCGCCAGCGTGTTGTTCTTTCCTGAAGGCACCCGCAGTCGCGACGGGCAATTGAAACCCTTCAAGAAAGGCGCGTTCAAGATGGCCCAGGACCTGCACATACCGGTATTGCCGGTCACCCTGTCCGGGACCTTCGACATTTTGCCCGCCGGCACCCTGCGTCTTCACCCCGGCGCCACCGCCCGCCTTATCCTGCATCCCCCACTCACGGTGACCGGCCACAGTGACACTGAACTGCAAACCCTGGTCCGCCAGAGCCGGGCTGCGATTGCCACTCCACTAAGCGACAGCTGCCCCCAGCCGTCGCTCTGACAGACCGCAGCGACAGCCCGCCGTGTCGCCAATGCCACGATGCCAGCACCTTGTCTGACAAGATTGGCCCATTCTGCAGTGACAAAGTGTCTACACTCGGTCGCCAACTTGAGTTAAAAGTTCAAAGTTGATTGTGCGGGCAGAGTCAGTACCCACCGAACGGATCCACGGCCGCAAAAAGCCGCGACGGCTTGCTACCTGACATGGCGATGCAGGCCCTGACAACCTCTCTCGCGCCTTTAAACTTTGAACTTTCAACTTGCCACTCGCTTATACATGCCCTCTCCTGCGGGAGCGGATACAGGAGTCATCATGAAGAATTTCAAAGATAAAGTTGCCGTTATCACTGGTGCCGGCTCCGGTATTGGCCGGGCACTGGCCATGGAACTGGCCGCTTCTGGCGCAAAACTGGCTATCTCGGATATTAACGAAGCGGGCCTGAAAGAAACCGCCAACAACCTGAACCTCGGCGAAGATCGCCTGATGACCAAGATATTGGACGTGGCCGACCGCCAGGCGTTCTACGATTTCGCCGATGATGTGGTTAACCATTTTGGCCAGGCCAACATGATCTTCAACAACGCCGGTGTGGCACTGGGCGCCACCGTGGAAGACATGAACTACGACGACTTCGAGTGGTTGATGAACATCAACTTCTGGGGCGTGGTTTACGGCACCAAGGCGTTCCTGCCCTACCTGAAGCAAGCCGGTGAAGGGCATATCATCAACGTATCGTCTATCTTTGGTCTGGTGGGCATTCCCACCCAGTCAGCCTACAACGCAGCCAAATTCGCGGTGCGTGGCTTCACGGAATCCTTGCGTATTGAGCTTGAAATGGAAGGCAGCCCGGTCTCCTGCACCTCCATTCATCCGGGCGGCATCAAGACTAATATTGCCAAGGCCGCGCGCATGAGCGATGGCGTTGAGCGAATCACCGGTGCCAGCAAGGAACAATCCATCCAGGATTTCGAGAAGATGTTCCGCACCACCCCGGAAGAAGCTGCCAGCACCATTCTCAAGGGTGTCCGCGGTAACAAGCGCCGGGTGCTGATCGGTTCTGATGCTGTCGCCGTCGACACCATGCAGCGCCTGCTGCCGACCAGCTACCAGAAGCTGATCGCCATGGGCCAGAAATACATGAGCAAGAAGTAACCGCCAGGGAATCACGCTTTTCCCTTGCCAGAAAAAGCCTTTGATGGTGCCATGGCTTCTCACTCACAGGAGTAGCCATGACATCCTCAGAGGTTCCTTTCTCTCAGGCGGCCGAAAACAACAAAGGCCCCATCCTTCAGGTTTTGCAACAACACTGCCAGGCCCCCGGCACCTTGCTGGAAATCGGCGCCGGCACCGGGCAACACGCCGCCTGGCTGTCCGTGCAGCTGCCCCACCTGCAATGGCAACCCTCTGACGTACCCGACAATCTGCCCGCCATCCGCCATTGGTTGAGCCAAACGCCGAACCCGGCCAGGCCGCCCCTGGCGCTGGATGTCACCGGCGAGTGGCCGGCTGGCCCGTTTGATTATCTGTTCACTGCCAATACCTTTCATATCATGGCGCAGTCGCTGGTCGCCCGCTGCATCGCCGAAGGCTGCCTGCGCCTCAACGAAGGAGGCCGATTCATGGTCTACGGCCCCTTCAACTACGACGGGCAGTTCACCAGTGATTCAAACCGGCAGTTTGACGGCTGGCTGAAAGCCGCCGATCCGCAGCGGGGCATCCGCGACAAGGAATGGATCGAACAGGAGTTTGCCCGCCACGGCCGGCAATGCCTGGCAGACCATGAAATGCCGGCCAATAACCGGGTGCTGGTGTTTGGATAAGAAACGACGATTTCAGGTTCGGGCGCGGCGAACCCCGCGCATTCTCGGCTTCAGGTAAATCACGCCGAATATCATGGTCATCAAGGCATCACGCCAGTGAAACAGGCCTTTGCCCCGCAACCACAGGGCAAAGCCCAGGCATTCCAGCGCGTGCAGAATCGCCACCACCGAACCGGCAATAATGAGCAAGCGGTCAAAGGGAGCGGGTAAATCCATGAAAATGGCTAACAGTACCCCCACCCAAAACACTACAATAACGCCGCGAAGCAAGCCCATAACAAACATCCTCTGACAGCGCTGGCTATTTTTCCTACACTGTGATGTTTGGAGACGCCTTCAAGGCCCTGCCAGACAGGAACACAAGGCGACTGCACTCACAAAATCTCTCGCATTCAGACTGAGCGAATACATGCAAAAAGACAAGGCAAGCTCCTGGAGCCTGGAGCAATTTCAGGTCCCGGAAAAGGAAGGCGAGAGCCGCTTTCACGATTTCGACCTGCACCTGGACCTGATGCACGGTATCGCTGATTCCGGTTTTCAGTACTGCACTCCCATTCAGGCTGAAGTACTGACCCACACCCTTGCTGGCGCCGACGCCATCGGCCGGGCCCAGACCGGCACCGGGAAAACCGCCGCCTTTCTGATCACCGTGATCAACGACCTGCTCAAGCACCCTATCGACGTGCAACGCTTTGCCGGTGAACCCCGAGCCCTGATCGTGGCCCCCACCCGGGAACTGGCCATGCAGATTGAAAAAGACGCCAAGGTTCTGGCCAAGCACACCGACCTGCAGGTAATGAGCGTGGTCGGCGGCATGAACTTCAATCGTCAGCAAGAACGCCTGCAAAACAAGCTGATTGATATTCTGGTCGCGACCCCCGGGCGGTTGCTCGACTTCGCCAAACGCCGCGACCTGTGGCTCGACCGGGTAGAATTCCTGGTGCTGGACGAAGCCGACCGCATGCTGGACATGGGCTTTATCCCCGATGTGAAACGCATTGTCGGCATGACCCCGAAAAGCCAGTACCGCCAGACCCAACTTTTCTCGGCCACCTTCAACGACGATGTGATGAACCTGTCCCGTCGCTGGACCCAGGACGCGGAAGTAGTGGAGATCGAGCCCACCCAGGTCACCACCGATACCGTGGAACAGAAGGTCTACATCACCAATACCGACGACAAGTTCAAATTGCTCTATAACCTGATCACCGGCATGAACATGGACAAGGTCATCGTGTTTGCCAACCGCCGGGATATTACCCGCCGGGTCAGCGACCGGCTGCACAAGAAAGGGCTGAAAGTCTCCCTGATTTCCGGCGACGTGCCGCAGACCCAGCGCAGCAAAACTCTGGAACGCTTCCGTGCCGGTGATCTGCAGGTACTGATCGCCACCGACGTGGCAGGCCGGGGCATCCACATCGACGGCGTCTCCCATGTGGTGAATTACAATCTGCCGGAAGACCCGGAAGATTACGTACACCGCATCGGCCGCACCGGCCGCGCCGGCGCCAGCGGCATGTCAATCAGCTTCGCCTGTGAAGACGATGCCTTCCTGCTGCCGGAACTGGAAAACGCCATTGGCATGAAGCTGGAATGCGAATACCCACCCGCCGATCTGCTGGCCGAGAAAGAAACGGCTGCCCCAGTGAAAGCGCCGGGCCACGACACCACGCAAAACGCAGAAAAGAAGGACTGACCATGGCAACGCGAATCAGCCCTACGGACGGAAAAACCCTGTTTGATCAGGGTGATACTCTGTTTGTCGATATCCGCGACCCTGCCAGCTTTGCCGCCGGACACCTGCAAGGTGCCGTGCATTTAAGTCAGGCCAACGTGGATCAGTTTCTGGCCAACACCGCACCTGATCATGCCCTGGTGGTGTATTGCTACCACGGCAACAGTAGTCAAAGCGCATCAGACTGGCTCGCAGAGCAAGGGTTCAGCAATGTCGTCAGCCTGGATGGCGGCTACGAGGTGTTTCGCCAGCAATTCCCGGAATGCCTGGAAGAAATGGCTTAAGCCTCGCGGGAAGCAACACGCAGCAGGCTACACGCCAGACCGGAAGGCACAGGGCGGAGATCACTCACCCCCGTGCCGCCCAAGTTCACTGGCTTCTTACTCTCTACAGCGTTCAGCATGTTGCGTGAAGCGCCCCTAAAAACGATAGCCCACGCCGACCATGTAGACCCAAGGGTCAATTTCCACATCGATTTTATCCACCCGAGCGTCGTTCACGTACAGCCGCGCTTCGGTATCGATATCGATATTCCAGACGCTAGCATTGAGCAGCCAGTTTTCATTGATGAGGAAATCCGCCCCCACTTCCCAGGCAAAGCCCACGGAATTGCTTAGCTTCACATCCACATCAGCGCCGCTCAGCAAAGGGCTCACTACTGCATCATCAATGCTGTCATCGAAAAACAGCGTGTAGTTCACCCCGGCTCCAAGATACCCGCGTACAGGGCCCAACTGGGGAGCATAAAACTGCGCCAGCAACGTCGGTGGCAAATGGCTGGTTTCGCCAATCACCACCCCGCTTCCCCCGGTATCCAGAATAATGTCATGGGTGAACGGCGTTGCCCCGACCAATTCAACACCGATGCTGTCTGTCACCATATAAGCGAACGTCAGCCCCAACTGGGTATCATCGTCCACATCGACCTCTAGCCCGCCAACCACTGGCAATGCCGAATCGAAAGCATCACTGCTCACATCAGGAGCAACCTTGATCCCCCCCATGCGTACGATGAAATCGCCGGATTGATGAGCCATGACAGGCCCGGCCAACAAGACGGTGGACAACATCAACACACTTTTTCCCTGTCCGCGCAGTTTCATACCCTTCCCCTTATTCATTCAAAAACCCGGAGTGAATCCCCTGATGGGTCAACACGGCACCATTGAACGCCACACTCGGATACCAAGCATTGCGCTGCATCAATAAAAAATCAGGCGTCCGCCAAATGCTGTCGCGGTTCAAACTTGATACCAGGCCTCGCAGGCCTGCCCCCACACTGACTACCAGACTGGATGTCCAGACATATTGGCGCCCCGCTCGATTCAGAATAGGCGCCCCTACCGGTGCAACCTTGTGCATACTGACCAAAACCGCATAAATTTTGACCAACGGTACAAAACATACCTCACGCCGATGCCGATCCACTCTGGTAGCAAACCGTACCCGGCATACACACCACCCACTGCGTCTGTAAGGTTTGCACTAGCGCCCCCGGCAGCAGTCTTCCCGGTTACATACAGCGTGGTGCGAATGCCGCAAGATAGCTTTCGGAGCCGTGTGCTCTACCGCGAAGCGGGGGTCTGCGTTCCATCGCCAGGCCCGGGATCTTCAATATCCAGAACCGAATAACAACGAGGTTGTATCACCATGTCCTCCAACACACTGGTCAGCGCCCTGCGCGATGCTCACAAGGCACATCTGAGCCAACAGCTTCAGGACCCGGAACACTGGCAGGGCCTCATGGCTCAAGCGAGCAACCTGCTCACTGACATTCCGCTCGGCAACCTGGTGGATCAAGACAGTCTTGTACAGGTCGTTGATCAGTGGCTGCAGGAAGCGCTCAGTGCCCGCGGATTGCAGGACGTCATCAACGACGTGAGCCTTGCCGTGTGGGACGCTGCTGAGCAGGATGACGCCACCATCGGTGAGCTGCTCCGCGAAGAACACTTCGAGGCCATTCTCGAACAGGTACTGAAGCTGCAAAGCCTGCGGGAAAAAGCTATTCACGCGGCCATGAACCATCCACTGGTCAGCGAAATGGTCAGTGAAATGCTCTATACCGGCATCAAGAATTTCCTGCTGGAAGAAAATGCGCTGGCGAAACTGCCCGGTGTTAGCAGCATGATGAAGATGGGCCGCAAGAGTGTGGTCGGCAAAGCCATGGGCGGCATGGAAGAATCCATTCGCACCTACCTGCAAAAGAATATTCGCGTCACCCTGAAAACCGGTGAGCAATGGCTGAACAAGCAATTAACCAACGAACGAATTCAGCAACTGGCCCGCGATGGCTACCACCGCGTCGCCCCGCTTAAACCGGCAAATTACATGAAGATGGTGCCCGACGGCGCCGTGACGGAAGTGGTGGCGCAAAGTTGCGCGATTACCGATGAAAGCGCCCGTCTGGCGTACACCCGCCGTCTGGTCAGCGTGGGTATCCAGGCAGCCGTGGCATCGCTGATGGAGAAATCACTGAAAAGCGTCCTCGAGGGCATGCAGATCAGTGAAGAACGGATCCGCGAGATCGCTACACCGGCACTGGCCCGGGGCGCCAGTGTTCTGGTTGAACAAGGCGTACTGGAACCCTTTATCGAGTGGGTGCTGGACGATTTCTATCAGTCTGAGGCGTGCAGGAACATAATTAATAATGAATAGTTAACAATTAATAACTGACCCCAACCAGGTCATCTGGTTTTAAAAAAAGAGGCCGCACCCAAACAGGGCGCGGCCTCTTACATTTCAGGCTAAAGCTGAAGTGGCTCGCGAAGTTATTAATTGTAAATTCAGAGAAACGACTCTGCGTATTCCGCCAACTTGGACCTGGGCACCCCGTTCAGCTGCACCGAGCCACCATGCTCGAACCGTTTGAAGCGCTCGGTCATGTAAGTCAGCCCGGAACTGGTGGGCGACAGGTAAGGCGTGTCGATTTGTGCCAGGTTACCCAGGCACACCACCTTGGAACCTTCGCCTGCCCGGGTAATGATCGCCTTCATCTGATGGGGGGTCAGGTTCTGGCTCTCATCGATCAGGATCAGGGATTTCTGGAAACTGCGCCCGCGGATGTAATTCATCGCCTTGAACTGGATATTGGCGCGTTCTTTCACATACTGGATGCTCCCGGACGGATTCTCATCGTTCAGATGTAGCGCCTCGATATTGTCATTGATGGCCCCCAGCCACGGGTCCATTTTTTCCTCTTCCGTGCCGGGCAGAAAGCCATGATCTTCCGCCAGTGGTGGCGTGGAGCGGGTGGCAATAATCTTGTTGAAGCTTTTCTGCTCCACGGTCATTTCGATGGCCGCCGCCAGCGCCAAAATGGTTTTCCCTGACCCGGCCGCCCCGGTCAGCGTGACAATGTGCACATCCGGGTCCAGTAACATCTGCAGGGCAATAGCCTGCTGAATGTTCATCGGTTTCAGGCCCCAGGCTTCCTGCTCCATCAGGCTGTCCGCCTTGTAATGCCGAAGCGTCACCACCCCGTTTTCCACTGTCATAACCCGGCCGACAAACCCCTGTTCGTCAACGATATACTGATTGGGATAGACCTCTTCACCCAGAATTTCACTGACCAGCAAACCGTGGGACAAATGGTGCAGGGTGTCCACGCCCACCTGTTCCGTTTCCACCTGGGTGACCTGGTCCCAGAACGATCCGGGCACTTCAAAGTAACCCCTGGTCAGCTGCTTGATGTCTGACACCAATTGGTCGTTGTGGTAATCCTCCGACTCGATACCGCAAGCCCGCGCCTTGAGGCGCATATTGATGTCCTTGGTCACCAGAATATAGCGGCTATCCGGGAACTGCTCTTTCATGGCAAACACATCGTTGATGATGCGATTGTCATTCAGGTCACTGGGCAGCGGCGCAAAGGTCTTGTTCTGTTCCGCCATCAACACTGTCAAGGTGCCCTGGGGCGCATTATCGCCACCACGGGGAATGGGGATTCCTTCTTCCACCTGCTGCGGTGTCGCACTGCCCAGCACCTTGTCGATCTGTCGAATCGCGGCACGGCAATCCGCCGCCGTGTGTGATTTTCCACTCTTGAGCTTGTCCAGTTCCTCCAGCACCGTCATGGGAATCACGACCCGATGTTCCTCGAAATTCAGTAACGAGTTGGGATCGTGAATCAGCACATTGGTATCGATAACGTAGGTTTTTTTCTGGTCTTCTTCGAAGGTCGAACTGTCGTTCTGACTGGCGCTTGCGTGGTTGACGGAAAGGGTGTGGAGTCTGGCCGCGCGCTCTTCCATGCGTATCCCCTATACAGGTTAGACGGTACGGTTGCTTCGTTTTGGCGGCTGAGGCTTGACGTCAGATGGGACTGCGAGAGTGACGCCTGCGCCTGCCGCCACGGTTTAAGCCCTTTGGCGGTTCAGTTGCATTAAGCTTTTTCAGCTTTTGATCGCGATCACTCCCACAAAGGCGGGATTGGAATTACCATAACCCAGCTTTTCACAAACGATCAATAGTCCATTGCTCAATCTTTTGCCTCTCCTTGCGTTCACTGCGTTCAACGCGCTCCGGTGCAGTGTTGACCTGGCCGACATCGGCCCGGTATTTCCCGTGATAAAAACAGCCTGAGGCAGATACAATCACACCTTGGTCCCGCATACCGACAAACAAACATCACAGAAGGAAATCCCATGTCGCTCCAACATCCCCAGGTCATGATGCCGCCGCCAGCCCTCTTTCTGGGCGGGCTGCTGATGGGATACGGGCTGGACCGTGCGCTGTCCCTTCCGGGGGTACACTTCACCGGCCAGCAATGGGTCACACTGGTGCTCGCGCTTATCGGGATCGGGCTTGCCGCCAGTGCGGTGATTCAACTGCGCCGGGCCCACACCACACTGATGCCGCACCGGGCAGCCAATGCCCTGCTCACCGGCGGCGTGTTTTCGCTCAGCCGTAATCCCATCTACCTGGGCTTTGCCTGCCTGCATCTGGCCATGGCACTGGCTCAACACAGCACCGGCATGCTGGTGATGTGGGTGCCTGTCATCTGGGTTATCCAGCAACATGTGATCGCGGCGGAAGAAACGTTTCATGCCCAACAGTTTGGCGAGCAGTGGCAGGCATACAGGAAGAAGGTGCGGCGCTGGCTGTAAGCGTCTTATCGGCCTCACCGCGCATCGGACGCCATGGCAATTCAGATTTTAGCCATTCCACGGGGCCCAGCTTGCCATGCTGCAAACGCATATGACGCGAACCAAAATGGCCGGGCACCAAGGTGCTTGGACGCGTATCCAGGGGTAACCAGCCAAGGCGACGATAGAGCTCCGCCACCAGCTCGGAGCAGAACCAGCCACGCTGGTCTGGCCGGCGGGTAAACCCGGTCAGCACATCCAGCGCATTACAGAACACATAATTTTTATAGGGGCGATGCAGCAGTCGGCGCGCCATGCGGGCCACCATGCGCTGCTGGCGCTCCGACAGATTGGGCCCGTGCCGTCGACGTACCGCCACCGCCCCCGGGTAATCCCGGATTTTTCTGTGTAACGGAACCAGCGCCACACCGGCAATCGGGTGGCCGAGGGTCACATCCGGGGATTCACTGAGAGTAGTGGATTCCAGCACCAGCGGTTCCGGCTGACCAGGCAGGTGAAGCACCATGCCTATATGACTCCAGGGGCTGCGGGTAAATACCCGAATCACATCGCTGGTAAACCCCCGACCGGAAAACAGCAGCAGATCACCGGTGCGCAATGTATCAACAGAATCGTGAGGCTGAATGTCTGGCTTGGCCACAGTCGCCCTTCCGTTGTGATGACATCCGGACGAAGCACTCCGCCCGTCATGCGATGAAACCCTTGCTCTTCACGCTAGAAACCCGTCATGACACTCTGCTGACAACACGATCACACTTTGGTGAAAGGGAAGAGATAACCACAAGCGTAAAGCTACCAGTGGCAACGCGGAGAATCCCGCTAGCCCCGGACCGTGCAGCCGCCTGAATCGCCCGCCGCTTCTATCGTCACATTTCTGTTATCCATTGCCGTTAAGGTGAGCGTCACCGTGGACGAAAGTGACCTATGGAAGAAAAGCTCTACCTGCTGCAACGCCACCTGCCGGAACTGCTGGAACTGGATGCATTGATCCGCCACGGGGAACGGCATTTACGCGTGACCACCGTGCATCAGGTGCCCATGGGTCAAATCTCCTTGCCAATTCATGTGATTGAGCTGGGCAGCCAATCGCCCAACGCACCGGTGATAGGTTTTTTCGGTGGCGTACACGGTGTGGAACGGATTGGCAGTCAGGTGTTGATGTCCTGGCTGCATAGCCTGATCCATCGCCTGCAATGGGATGACCAGCTTCACCGGCGCCTGGAAAAGGTACGCCTGGTTTTCATGCCCATGATCAATCCAGGCGGGATCTGGCGGCGCACCCGCAGCAACCCCAACGGGGTGGATCTGATGCGCAACGCCCCGATTGACGCCATGGGCAAGGTCCCCTTTCTGGTCGGCGGCCATCGCATCAGCCGGCATTTGCCCTGGTATCGGGGGAAAAGGGGTGAACCCATGGAGCCCGAGGCCCAGGCGGTAATCCGCACCGTGCGAGAAAAATTGTTTTCCTCACCATTCTCCATGAGCCTGGATTGCCACAGCGGCTTTGGCCGTCGGGACCGGGTCTGGTGTTGCTACGCGCGAAGCCATCGGCCGATCCCGCATATTGCCGAGGTATACCGGCTCAAACAGGTCTTCGAGCAAACCTACCCGAATCACCATCCCTACCTGATCGAGCCGCAGTCGATCAACTACACCACCCACGGGGATCTCTGGGATTACCTGTACGACGACGCCCAGGAACAGCAGCCGGATCACACCTTTCTGCCCTTCACCCTGGAAATGGGGTCCTGGCTCTGGGTGCGCAAGAACCCACGCCAGATGCTGGATTTCTTCGGTTACTTCAACCCGATGATTAGCCACCGCCATCACCGGGTTCTGCGCCAGCATCTGCCCTTCTTCGAGTTCCTCACCGCCATGGCCAGCAACGCCGGTAACTGGTTGCCAACCCCGAAAGAGAAGCAACGCCTCACCCGCCAGGCCATTGAACACTGGTTCCCCGCACCGTAACGCGCCAAGATGTTGCCAGGGTTCAGCCATGGCAAAATGCCTTGCCTGCGCCACCACAAGCGACAACTTGGCCTCAGCTTTGCATTGACCCGTGCATGCGCGGTGCCCAAGATTGGACCACCCTGATTCAAGGCACCGCTGAATCACGCTTTGCCTGCTCTACCACCGCCTTATACTGAGCAAAACCAAACAGGAATTTTCTATGAAATACCTTGCCACAGCCTGTGCATTCCTGCTGGCCGGTTGTCAGCACCTCAACTACCAGCCCCCCAGCGGCGACGATACCGCGACCGTCACCTTCACCGGCAACAGCCTCTCCGCCCAGCCAATGGTGTGTGTCCCCGGAAAAGGCTTCAAATCCACAGAATATGCTCTGACAAACAGTGGCAGCGAGGCGCTGGGCGATCTGCGCGAAGCCCTCAAGAAAAGCCCGCAAGTCACTACCACCGTCACAGCAGGGGAGCCCACCCGAATCGGCGTAGCCTTCAATCGCCCAGGCAATAACCATAGCCGCGATCGCTGTCAGGTTGCCCTGTTATTCACGCCTTCTGCCAACAGCGAATACAGCGCCCATTTTGTTTACGAAAATGATCAGTGCGGGCTGTCGCTGCAAGACGCGGCCGGCGGCTCAGCCGATGCGGTTCTGACTGACTGGGAATGCCCATAACCGTCGCACCAAAGCGGTGCCGAGCACCATTATCGTGCACCGCTTTCCTTTCTCTCCCTGCACGAACCTCCAAACACCCCACCTGAAACAAGCTAACCCATTGTTATAAAAAGAGTAACAATAGTTGGCACAGTCTCTGCAATACTTCTGATGAGCCGAATTGGCGGTGCGTCACCTGCGCACACTGAACGAATTAGACTTGTTAAGAGGGTTGCACATGAAAAACGTATTTGGTCTGAAGAAAACCGTTCTGGCGGCATCAGTGATTGCTGCCAGCCTGGCCCCTGCCATTGCTGCGGCTGAAGTCAGCGGCACTCTGGGTGCATCCAGCCAGTACCTGTGGCGCGGGCAGCAACTGACTGACGGCGCAGCGGTATACGGTAGTGTTGATTACGCCCACGCTTCCGGCCTGTACGCAGGCGCCTGGGCATCCTCTGAAACCGACGACACCGAGTATGACCTGTACGCAGGTTTTGGTGGCGAAGCCGGCGGCTTCAGCTATGACATCAGCTACATCGACTACAACTACACCTCCGGTGGCACCGGTGCCACCGATCCGGCTTCCAGTGCTGACTTCGAAGAAGTGCATGTTGGTGCAGGCTTTGCCGGTTTCAGCGCCGATGCCTTCATCGGCGTTGGCGAAGTAGCTCACGGCGACAATGCCACTGACAACAAAGACAACTACTTCGCACTGGGCTACGGCTACGACAAATACGGTATTAGTGCAGGTTACTACGACTTCGATGGCGATCCGGAAGTCGATGGCACCCTGGCAGATTACACCCACGTGGATCTGAGCTACGCCGTCACCGACCAGTTCACCTTTACTGCGTCTAAAATCGTAGACCAGGAAGATGTTGCCGGCGAAGACACCTGGGATGACGACGTCGTAATGAGCGTTTCCTACGAGTTCGCTCTGTAAGGCACAAGATCAAACACGCTCCTTCGGGCGACTCCGGTCGCCCACTGTTTACGCCGCAGGGCTCTCCCTGGTCCTCGCAAGCACGCAAGCAACCCTGCGGCGCTTTTTTCTTTCACGCTTGATGCTCAACGCCCGATGCCTGACGCTTAAAAGCAAAGAGGGAGCGGTGTTACTCGCAGCATGAAACTTCCCGCATTTTTTCTTCTAGCGTTCAAAATACACCACCAATGCATCATGGTCTGAAATCGGTGCCACACCCTGGCTGCCATACAGGCTGTCATAACGCCCCGCATTACCACGACTCACCGCAACCTTGCTAACAGAGGGCTTCAATCCGGGTGACACCCAGATGTGGTCCAGCGCTTGCGGGCGACAACGGTGGCGAAAACTGTAGCGTTCCTTTTCAGGCAAGAACGACCAGAGATTCAGCAAGCCCGATTGCTCAAACCGTTCATTGCTGTCGGAGAACCGGCCTTCATCCCACGTCGTATTGAAATCCCCCGCGACGATCAATGGCGAGGTCTGCATCGTTACCCAGTTGGCCAACAAGGCCGCCTGAGTCTGTCTTTTTTCATGAACCCAGGCTTTCTTCAAATTCCGCGCGCTACGCCAATGCACCACCACTACATTCACAGCAAGCGGCGCTTCAAGCGTAACCACCAACGGTGGGCGTGCATACAGCGCGTGACCATGGAATTGCTGGCCTGAAAAAAGAGTGCTCACCGACCCAATGTTGACCGGTGAGCGATACATTATTGCCACATCCATACCCGAAGGATCATTACCCTCACGCAGCGCTGAACGATACCGGTAACCACGCTGCGCCAACCGATCCGCCAGCCGATCCAGCACGGCCTGGTTTTCCACTTCCTGAAGCGCCAGAACATGCGGCGCGTTCAGGTCTTCAACAATAAAGCCCGCAACGGCATTTATCCGTGCCCTCAACAACGCAGACGACACAGGGTCATCCAGCTCGCTGTTCTTGTGGTCATCGCGCAGGCGCCACAGATTCAGGGTTGCCAGCGCCCATGTCTGATCAGACGCAGCAGGCACACCACGGGCAGGCGCAAGCTGTGCACAATCGGCCGGGGCCAACAGCGGGGAAATAGTGAGGACAATCAGAATGAATAAACGCATGCAGGCAGTGTATGCGCGCCATCCGCTGCGTAACAGAGGCTCAAGCGAAGCGGATTAACGCAGGGCAACCACGCACTGACACAACGGCGACATCCGTCTAATCCGTGTTCAAAAAAAACCCGCCGGAGAGGCGGGTCAAAAAACACATTCAGGGGCGATACACCACTTTTAACTGTGGTGAGACCTTGGTTTCATCCACGTAACCGATAAAGTTTCGATTACTGCCTACCAGCATGACCATTTCCCGGTCGCTGGACACTTCCCGGGGCGGCATACCTCGACCGGTGAAAATCATTCTGGCCCAATAGCTTTTCATCTGCTCCGCGCTTTTGCCCATCACCCGCTGATAAAAGCCCGTGCGCTCAGCGCTTTTAGCCGGCAAATCCAACGGTTTCAAGGCAACGCCAGACGCCCGGCGAGTCAAACCATTAAATAACTGGCGTACTTCGTCCTGGGTCAGCATGGTCAATTCGCTACTGGCTGAAACCACCACAACCGGCTCGGCGTGCAGAGTGGCGGACAGGGTCAGGAGCAATGAAATTATCCATTTCTTCATTATCATTCTCCCTTAAAAGACCAGATCGGCGCTGAGACGCACAATGGTGGCATGATCATCTTCCATCTCCGCCCCCGGGTCGGTGACAAAGAACCCTGTGGTGGAAACCTCATCATCGGAGAAGTCGTAGTAGTAACTGAACTCCCCTTTCAGGGCGATGGAATCGGTGAGCGAGTAACGTAATCCTGCCGTCCAGCTTTTCTGCTGCTCGGCCAGGCCATCATTGATCGGGCCAGGCAAAGAGGAATCCAGATCACGGGGATCCACTTCCGCCCAGGTCACCAACGGCATCCACTTGCCCATATACTTGCCCAGGCTCACATAGGCACTTTGGCTGCTGGGGTACCAGTTACCAAAGTCCAGACGCGCCACCTCGCCAGACATGAACCAGCTACCGTCATCATATTGCAGGCCAAGGCCGGCAAAGTAGGTGTACACCTCGTCAAAGGACAGCCCCAATGCGGTAGCAGGAATCAGCGCATCCAGATCATCCTGCCCCACGGACACATCCGCCGCAGAGTAGGCCGCACGCACGGTCCAGTCACGCCAGCGGCTGGTCAGGTTCATGCCGGCGAGATCGTCAGCCTGGTATTGCGCATTGTTGGTACGCGGCCCGCCATCCACGGTGCTGGAACCCCAGAAACCGCTAAGCCGATGGCTGACCGGGCCGGTATTGAAGCCCCAGGTCGCTTCCAGTGCTTCCATGGTTTTGATGGGCGCCAGCTGATACACCTCGGAAGGCAATGACACCCACGGATAGGCATAACCTACATCCACATACTGTGAGTGCAGATAAAACGGCGCCACAATACGCCCCGCCTTAACGCTGACGCTCTCGGTAACGTCGTAGTCCAGGTAGGCCCACTGCACTTCCGCATTGAAATCATCGGCACCGGAGGCAAACAGCTGGACAACCGCCTCGGCCTTGTCGGTGAGCTGGGCGTTAAACTGTACGCCGGCACGGGTAAGGGAATCATGGCTCCACTTATCACCGGAGCCATCGATGTAGCTGCCGTCGTCACCCAAGGTGGTGTCCGCCTCGGCACGGCTCATGCCGGCGGAGAGGAATCCGTTGATACGCAGCCGCTCGGGCTGTGTCAGGCTGCTTTCAACCTGTTGCTGTTCCAGCTTTTCAAGCCGCTGCTGGTAATCACGCAGCGTCTGCTCCACGTCGCTTTCAGCAGCAATCGCCCATAAAGGGCTGATACCCAGCGACGCACCGAGCACGACAGATAATGCCTTTCCCATAGTTCCCCCACAGAAACTTCGTCTTTTTCATTAAATTTTAACTAAGACGAAAGGATGGCATTATCCGTGATTGTGATCGGGAATCAAGAGTCCGAGGGCGCTTCACGCAAAACCGGCAACCCGGCACAAATCGCCTCCCCCTCAGCCTGTGTCAGGCAGACCGTGACCGACTCCCCAGGCTGCGGAACCCGCTGCAGTTTCATCAACATCAAATGGTCGCCGCCCGGCGAAAAGGAAAACGATTCCCCCGGCGCCAACATGACATGGTGGAGATGGCCCATTTTGCGCGTCCCGTCATCCAGGGTTTTCATGCTGTGCAGCATGGCATGGCCGGCGATTTCACTACGGGCGCCGGTAATATTGACGCTGGTATCGCCCTCATTGGTCACCGTCAAGTACCCGGCCATGGTCGGCGATACCGGCGGCACCGCCCGCAGCCAGCCATCGCTGATACGTACATCCGCGCTGGCAACGCCGGCGCACAGCGCGACAGCCAGTGCCACGCCCTGACAAACGGGCTTACAAAAGCGATTCAACATCCGTTACCACCTCGTCAATCTTGAAATCCGCCGGATACAACTTGCGCACGCGCGCCTGCTCATCCAGCAGGTAAATATAATCACTATGGGTAAACAGGTAGCCCTGCTCCCCGGCCTCCTGATCCTTTATAAAGACCACACCGTACTGCTCGGCCACGGCTCGAATCTGCTCCAGGCTGCCCGTCAGGCCAATCATATCCGCCTTGAACCAGGGCAGATATTCCTTCAGATGGGCAGCCGTGTCCCGCTCAGGATCGAACGTAATGAACACCGGTTGTACCTGATCGGCCACCCCTTCTTCTTCCAGATGACGGTAAACCTGAGCCACCTGGGCCAGCACCGCCGGGCAAATATCCGGGCAATGGGTGTAGCCAAAGAACAGAATCGACACCTGCCCCTTCAGTTTTTCCGCCTGAAAAGGTTCGCCATTCTGGTCCGTCAGGGTGAAATCACCCCCCAGCCGGGTGTTCACCGGCAGGTCACTTTCCTGCTTGCCACAGCCGGCCAATAGCAACGCTGCCAGCAATGGCAGCACATACAGCAGTTTTCCCATGAATTCTCCGGTTCGCAGTTTGCGGCAGTCAGCGCTATAATCCGCGCCCATTTTCCCTCTATTTGACGGTTAGGCAACCCATGGCACGTAAGCTGTTTATCCAGACCCACGGCTGCCAGATGAATGAGTACGATTCTACCCGCATGGTGGATCTGCTCGAATCCAGCCACGGCCTGGAGCCCACCGACAACCCGGAAGAAGCGGATGTACTGCTTCTCAACACCTGCTCTATCCGGGAAAAAGCCCAGGAAAAGGTCTTCCATCAATTGGGCCGCTGGAAAAAGCTGAAAGACGCCAAACCCGACATGATTATCGGCGTGGGCGGCTGTGTGGCCAGCCAGGAAGGCGACGCCATCCGCGACCGCGCGCCCTATGTGGACGTGGTCTTCGGCCCCCAGACCCTGCATCGCCTGCCCGGCCTGATTACCCAGGCCGCCAGCACCCGCGAGCTGGCCATTGATGTGACCTTCCCGGAAATCGAAAAGTTCGACAACCTTCCAGAACCCAGTGTGGACGGCCCATCCGCCTTTGTTTCCATCATGGAAGGCTGCTCCAAGTACTGTACGTTCTGCGTGGTGCCCTACACCCGCGGCGAAGAAGTCAGCCGTCCGGTCCAACCGGTGCTCAGTGAGATTCAGCATCTGGCCGACCTGGGCGTGCGCGAGGTCAACCTGCTGGGCCAGAACGTGAATGCCTACCAAGGCGTGGGCGCCGATGGCGATACGCTGGATCTGGCCGACCTGATCCGCCTGATCCGGGACATCGACGGCATCGACCGCATTCGCTACACCACCAGCCATCCGGTGGAGTTCTCCGATGCGCTGATTCAGGTGTACGAAGACGTACCGGAGCTGGTCAGCCACTTGCACCTGCCGGTGCAATCCGGTTCCGACCGCATCCTGGCCATGATGAAGCGCAACCACATGGTGCTCGAATACAAGAGCAAGCTGCGCAAGCTCCAGCGCATTCGTCCGGAGATCTCCTTCAGCTCGGATTTCATCATCGGTTTCCCCGGCGAAACCGACCGGGACTTCGAAGACACCATGAACCTGATCCATGACATCGGCTTCGACATGTCCTTCAGCTTCATCTACAGCGCTCGCCCCGGCACCCCGGCGGCGGACCTGCCCGATGACGTGGACATGGAGGTGAAAAAGCAGCGCCTGGCGATTCTCCAGCAGCGCATCAACCAGAACGCCCAGGACATCTCCCGCAAAATGGTGGGCAGCACCCAGCGCATTCTGGTGGACGGCTTCTCCAAAAAGGATCCGGGCCAGCTCAAGGGGCGCACCGAGAACAACCGGGTGGTGAACTTCCAGTGCGACGACACCGACCTGATTGGCCAATTCGTGGATGTGACCATCGCCCAGGCGTACAGCAATTCCCTGCTGGGCACCGACCCGCGCAACCCGGGCTAGCCCGGGCCTTGCCGGGCTCATATCGTTATAGCGATTCGTTCCATCCGAACAGCTTTTAATTAGCGCTTGGTTATATAGACTTGAACCTCATTCGTGCTGACCAACGCTGATCTATTTGTGAGGACAAACCATGCGTGTGTGGATTTCCGCCCTGCTGCTGGCCATCGCCGGCACCGCCAGTGCCCAGCAGACCCTGCTGAACAGCTCCTACGATATCGCCCGTGAACTGTTTGCCGCGGTGAACCCCAAGTTCCAGGCCCACTGGCAGGAAATGACCGGCGAAGAGGTCTCCATTCAGCAGTCCCACTCCGGTTCCTCCAAACAGGCCCGCGCCATCCTGCAGGGCCTGAAAGCCGACGTGGTGACCTTTAACCAGGTCACCGACGTCAACGTGCTGCACGACAAGGGCAACCTGATCCCGGCGGACTGGAACACCCGCCTGCCCAACAACTCCAGCCCCTACTATTCCACCACCGCTTTCCTGGTGCGCAAGGGCAACCCGAAGAACATTCAGGGCTGGGCCGACCTGGCGAAAGAAGACGTCAGCGTGGTGTTCCCCAACCCGAAGACCTCCGGCAACGGCCGCTACACCTACCTGGCCGCCTGGATGGCCACCAGTGATCGTCTGGACGGGAATAAAGACAAGATTCGCGACTACATGGCCCACTTTCTCGCCAACGTAGCGGTATTCGATTCCGGTGGGCGCGCGGCCACCGTCACCTTTGCCGAGCGTGAAATCGGTGATGTGCTGATCAGCTTCGAGTCCGAGGTGAACAACATCCGCAAACAGTACGGCAGCGATGACTACGATGTGGTGGTCCCGAAAACCTCCGTGCTCGCCGAATTTCCGGTCACTGTGGTGGACAAGGTCGTGGACCAGAAAGGTACCCGCAAAGTGGCCACCGAGTACCTGAACTTCCTGTACAGCGAAGAGATCCAGCGCCTGCTGGCCGGCTTCAACTACCGGGTACATAACGATACCGTGGTAAAGGAAACCGCCGACCAGTTTCCCCCGGTGAAGCTGCTGGAAGTGGCGGACTATTTCGGCTCCTGGGCGGATGCCCAGAAGACCCACTTTGCCTCTGGTGGTGAGCTGGATCGCTTGCAAGCCAAGGCCCGGAGCCTGCGCTAAACCGCGCCAATAGACAGTGCCCCTACTGCGAACCCAACACTCCGTTTTACCCGGCTTCACGCTCAGCTTCGCGCTGAGCGTGTTGTTTATCTGTCTGGTGATTCTGGTGCCCCTGTCCGGGCTCGCCATCCATGTTTCACAGATGAGCTGGGCTCAATACTGGGGTGTGATTACCGACCCCCGCTCACTGGCCAGCTTCCGCGTGACCCTGCTGGCCGCCGCCGGCGCCAGCGGTATCAACGCCGTGGTCGGCCTGCTGCTGGCCTGGGTGATTACCCGCTACCGCTTCCCCGGCCGACGCCTGATGGATGCGCTGGTGGACCTGCCGTTCGCCCTGCCCACCGCCGTGGCCGGGCTGACGCTGTCGGCCCTGTTTGCCGCCAACGGCTGGCTGGGGCAATGGTTTGAAGCCATCGGCATCAGCGTGGCCTACACCCCGCTGGGCATCATGATCGCCATGAGTTTCACCAGCCTGCCCTTCGTGGTGCGGGCCGTGCAGCCGGTGCTCGAAGACCTGACGCCCGACGTGGAAGAAGCCGCCGCCACCCTGGGCGCCACGCCCATGGCCACCTTTACCCGGGTGATTCTGGCGCAGCTGATGCCGGCACTACTCACCGGCACTGCCCTGGCCTTTACCCGCAGCCTGGGCGAATACGGCGCGGTGATTTTTATCGCCGGCAACATGCCCTTCGAAACCGAGATCCTCTCGCTGCTGGTCAACATCCGCCTGGATGAGTTCGACTACGCCGCCGCCAGCGCACTGGCCTCGGTGATCCTGATTGCCTCGCTGGTACTGCTCTTTGGTATCCAGCTGGTGCAGTCCCGTCTGACCCGTCGCTGGAAGGGGCACTGACCATGCATGAACGCCCCCGCCACTGGCACCAGTGGCTTCTCATCATGGCCGCCTTTGCTGCGGTCGCCATCTTGCTGGTGATGCCACTGGCGCTGATTTTCACCGAAGCCTTCAGCCAGGGCTGGGCCATGGTGCAACAGAATCTGACCAACCCGGACATGCTCGGCGCCATCAAGCTGACCCTGATCGTCGCGCTAATCACCGTGCCAGTGAACTTGCTGTTCGGCATTCTGCTGGCTTGGTGCGTTACCCGTTACGAGTTCCGCGGCCGCAAACTGCTCAGTACTCTTATCGACATCCCCTTCGCCATGAGCCCGGTGGTCGCCGGGCTGTGTTATCTGGTGGTGTACGGGGCCCAGAGTGTGGTGGGTAACTGGTTCAGCGGTATGGGCGTGCAACTCATGTTCGCCCTGCCCGGCATGGTCATGGTCACCGTCTTTGTTACCTGCCCCTATGTGGCACGGGTGCTGATTCCGTTAATGGAATCCCAGGGCCAGCACGAAGAAGAAGCGGCCATCATTCTGGGCGCCTCCGGCTGGCAGGCTTTCTGGTATGTCACCCTGCCGAAAATCCGCTGGGCGCTGCTGTACGGGGTGGTACTCACCAACGCCCGGGCGGTGGGTGAATTCGGCGCGGTGAGCGTGGTCTCCGGCCTGATTCGCGGGCAGACCCTGACCCTGCCTTTGCTGGTGCAGATGTGGAATCAGGACTACAACACCGTGGGCGCCTTTACCGCGGCCGGCCTGCTGGCCGCCATGGCGCTGGTTACCCTGCTGCTGAAAACCGTGCTGGAATGGGCCACACAGCACAACACGGACAATGCCACTGAACAGAAAACCGAACAGGACACCCCATGAGCATTCGTGTCGAACAGATTCAAAAGCGTTTCGGCGATTTCACCGCGCTGAACGACATCAATCTGGATGTTCAGGAAGGCCAGCTGGTCGGCCTGCTCGGCCCCTCCGGTTCCGGCAAGACCACCCTGCTGCGCATCATCGCCGGGCTGGAAAAAGCCAATCAGGGCAAGGTGCTGTTCCACGGCAAGGACGTCACCAACCTGGACGTTCGCAAGCGCAAAGTCGGCTTTGTGTTTCAGCAATATGCCCTGTTCCGCCACCTGACCGTCGCCGACAACGTGGCCTTTGGCCTGCGCATGCTGCCGCGCAAGGAACGCCCCGCACGCTCGGCGATTCGCCAGCGGGTCAATGAACTGCTGGATCTGGTCCAGCTTGGCCACCTGGCCGGTCGCTACCCGGCACAATTATCCGGCGGCCAGAAACAGCGCGTGGCACTGGCCCGGGCACTGGCCCTGAAACCGGACGTGTTGTTGCTGGACGAACCCTTTGGGGCGCTGGATGCGAAAGTGCGCAAGGAGCTGCGCCGCTGGCTGCGTCATCTGCACGAGCAGATTTCGGTCACCAGCATCTTCGTGACCCACGACCAGGAAGAAGCCATGGAAGTGTCGGACCAGGTGGTGGTGATGAGCCAGGGACGCATCGAACAAATGGCCTCACCGCTCACCGTCTACGAGCAACCGGCCAGCCGATTCGTGTTCGATTTCCTGGGACACATCAATGCACTGAAGGGGCACTACGACGGCCGTAGCTGGCAAGCAGGCAACGCGCAACTGCGCCTTACCACCGAAGGCGCCTGCCCGGATGGTGAACTCACCCTTTACCTGCGCCCCCACGAAGCGGACCTGAGCAAAACCCCCAGCGACAGCGCCAACCTGCCCGTCAAACTGGGCGCACGCAGCGTGTTTGGCGGCACGGTAACACTGGAACTGGAAGCGCTGGGCTGGCCAGCGGAGGTGATGGAAGTGGAACTGAGCCGGGACGCCTGGCAAGCGCTGAATGCACAACCGGGAGATATCCTGTTTGTGCATCCGCGCCAATTACAAACCGTCACCTGCGACGGCAATCTGGGGCCCCGGGTCACACCTGCCTGACCCGACGCCCCGTTTCAGCAGCCTGGCCTCAGCGTATGCTGCCTCTGCCCAGGCCATCTTCCTCAGCCGGTGCCAGATAATCCGGCAACAACACCACGGACTCCGGTTTGGTCTGCGCATAACTGGCATCCGGTGTCACATCGCCGCCCGGGCTGGACAGGATGTTATCGAAGCGCAGCACCTGATCCTGGGATTTTTCCGCCACGTACAGGCTGCTGCCATCGAAGGCGATATCCACCGGATTGCCCAGCTGGGTATTGCCCACGGTGGTGCCATCCCCGTTGTCGATGCTCACCGACACGTCGGTATTGCCATCCGCACGGTCCGCCTTCTCGATCACATACAGCTTGCCATCGGTGCCCACCGCCCCGCTGCCCACATCGGAAACGATCAGGGTTTTGCGATCCGCCACATAGACGATGCCGTGCAGATTGGTGGGAGCAGTAATGGCACTGCCACCGATGGTCGGGGTGATGATCCGGTCCGGATCTTCCGCCCCCTGGTTGGCCAGATAATCGTCAAACACCGCAACCGTGCCATCGGTCAGCGCCACAAAGAGCTGGTCGCTCTTGGGGTGGTAATCCAGATCCCAGGGCGCCACTGCCAGGGAGGTGGTGAACAGCGGAGGCGCATCTGCACCCGACTGGGCACCAAAGACTTTCACCGCCGGGTCACCGTTATCGGTGATCAGCAGCAGCCCGGCTTCGTCCGCCACATCAAAACCTTTCGGGCTGACCAGCGTGGTTGCCGCCCCGGACACAATGCGGTCGCGGCTCAGCGAAAACATCTCTCCGTCACGCTCCGTTCCAAGACGGTTCACCACCACAATGCGGCCGTCCAGGTTGGCGCCATCATCGGCGGTCAGGTAGACATCGCCCAGTTGGTTAACGCTGACGCTTTCCAGTGACTCGCCCACGGTGAAGTCCCGTTGCACGGTGGTCAGGTCGGTATCCAGCACCACCACATCCGGGTCACCCGCCAACGGCGCATTGCTGGACACCAGCACGCCATCGATCGTGGTGTCGCTGTCATCGATATCCGAGACATCCGCTTCCAGGCGTGGCGTCGTGATGCGCACCAGTGATTCCGGCTTCACCGATGCCACCGTGCGATTGGGCGCCACATCGCCGGACTGGCCCGCAAAAATATTGTTGTAGACCAGGATGGCATCGTTGGACTTCTCGGCAATAAACGCCTTGTTGCCTTCCAGAATCAGATCCACCGGGTTACCCAGCATGGTGGCCGGCCCTGCCAGTGTGCGATCCGGGGTCACCATGCCAGAAGCCGAGCTGGCATTGCTGATCACATAGACCTTGCCATCATCGGCCACCGCCGCATCCCCCACATCGGTGACTACCAGGGTGTCGGTATCTGCGCGGTAGGCAATCCCGTGAATATTGGAAATGCTGGCGCCGTCGCCTGGCGTAATGGTTCGCGCGGCGCTGGCGTCAAATCCGCCCGCCACATAGTTATCCACCACCAGGATGGTGCCGTTGGTCATGGCCAGGAACAGAATATCCTGGGTTTCGTTATAGGCCAGATCCCAGCAGTTGGCAGGGAGCGCGGTGGAGGCCAACGGCTGGGCCATGTCCCCCGCCGCGGTGCCAAACACTTCAATACTGTTACCGCCCACATTGGCGGCGAACAACAGGCCCGCCTCATGAGCCATGGCAATCCCTTTCACCGTAGCGGAACCGGGCGCATCGATATCACGCTCCAGCGCCGGATCAGTAAGGCTGCCGTCTTCTCGCTGGGCCGCAAGATGAATGGTTTGGAAGGTGCTGGGCGTCGCCGTGTCATCGGCCACGTACAGATTGCCCAGCAGATCCTGCGCCATGCCTTCGTTGCCACCGGATGAAAAATTCGCTTCCACGTTCAGCGCCGGGTCCAGTCGATCGATTTGTCCCCGGTTGGTCGGGCCATTGAGCATCACCAGAATAGGGGCTGAGCGAGCTGAAGGCGGTGTGACGCTATTACTACGGCTACTGTCACCCCCGCAAGCGGCCAGACCCACTGCCGCCGCCAACGCGGTGAAACCAAGGTTACGATACGTGCCGATGTTCATCCTGTTACTCCCTTTCCATCCATTGATAACAACCCATCGAACCACTGAAACCCTCAGTGGCGGGAACGGTAAGCGCGCCCTGCCAGTGATACGTTGGCAACACGCGGTTGGATGCAGGCAACCGGTAAAATTCGCGTGACAAAGTGTAACCGGCGAGACCGGCAGGGCTTTCTTATCCGCGGACGCCCCCGACTGTCAGACACAAGCGCCCCGCCCCTTGCAGCCGCGGGTGTCGGCGGCTACGCTGCCCCTGCGAATTCGCTTCCCCGGAACAACGCTTCGGGGTATTCTGAAACTCTCTCTAAACAGCCCGAAGGGCCACCTTTTCCATCTTGGACACACCACTCGTTTCACAGCACATCAGCCTCGAACCCAACGATTCCCGTCGACTGGCCAGCCTCTGTGGCCGCCTGGATGAGCACGTCAAGCAGATCGCGCAGCGCCTGCACGTGGAAATCCTGAACCGCGGCAACCAGTTTCACCTGGCCGGGGACGCCGACGCCGTGGATGCGGCCGGGGCCATTCTCAGCGAACTCTACGAACAAACCCGCGACGGCACAGAGCTGACACCGGAAATGGTGCACCTGCATCTGCAACAGTCCAACGTGGCTGACCAGGCCGATAACGCCCGCGCAGACAACACCGTGCCGTTTCCCAGCGACGACATGCTGATCCGCACCAAGCGGGTACGCATCAAGCCCCGTGGCACGCACCAGCGCGAGTACGTCAAACAGATCCGCAAGCACGACATCAATTTCGGCGTGGGCCCGGCGGGCACCGGCAAGACCTGGCTGGCCGTGGCCTGCGCAGTGGATGCCCTGGAGAAAGCCGAGATTCAGCGCATTCTGCTGGTGCGCCCGGCGGTGGAAGCGGGTGAAAAACTGGGCTTTCTGCCCGGCGACCTGGCGGAAAAAATCGATCCCTATCTGCGCCCGCTTTACGATGCGCTTTACGAAATGATCGGTTTCGAAAAAGTGGCCAAGCTGATGGACCGAATGGTCATCGAAGTGGCGCCGCTGGCGTACATGCGCGGGCGCACCCTGAACAACAGCTTCGTGATTCTGGATGAAGCCCAGAACACCACGCCGGAACAGATGAAAATGTTCCTCACCCGGATCGGTTTCGGCACGCGCGCAGTGATTACCGGCGACGTGACCCAGGTGGACCTGCCCCGCCATCAACGCTCCGGGCTGGTTAACACACTGGAAGTGCTGGACGGGGTCAACGGCATCGGGGTGACCCGATTCGATAGCCGCGACGTGGTCCGCCACCCGCTGGTTCAACGTATTGTAGAGGCCTACGACCGTCATGAACGGGATACCGACACCGACCGTTGATATCCAGTGGGCCAGCGATGCCCCGGACGCCCCCGACGAACCCCATTTATGTGAATGGGTGCGCCATGCGGCCATTGCCGCCGGTGGCGTGGTGGGCGATATCACCCTGCGTATCGTAGATGAAGACGAGATTCGCACCCTCAACCGCGACTACCGCGACAAGGACGCCACCACCAATGTGCTGTCCTTTCCTTTTGACATGCCCGAAGGGCTGCCGGAAGGCGCAGTAGAACCGCTGCTGGGGGATATCATTATCTGCGACGCGGTGGTGTGCCGCGAAGCCAGCGAACAACACAAACCCCTGGATGCCCACTGGGCACACATGGTCACCCACGGTGTGCTGCACCTGCTCGGTTATGATCATATTGACGATGACGATGCACTCGTCATGGAAACCCTGGAAATCCGCGCCCTTGGCGAGCTGGGTTTTCCTGATCCTTACAGCCCTGCCCACGACGAAGGCCAGGCGCCACCTGAAAACACGGAGTTTAACCCCTGATGTCGGACGATTTTTCGGATAACGGTACCAGCCGAAGTTGGTTGGAGCGTGTCGGCCAGTTTTTCTCACCCACTCCGGGAGACCGGAGCGAACTACTGGAACTGATGCGCTCCATGCGCGACACCCACATCATCGACGGCGACACCCTGGGCATCATCGAAGGCGCCATCTGCGTGGCAGACATGCAGGTGCGTGAGATCATGATTCCCCGTTCGCAAATGGTCAGCATCAAGGCCAGCTCCGACCCACGGGATTTTTTGCCCACCATTATCGACTGCGCCCATTCCCGCTTTCCGGTACTCGGCGACGACCCGGATGAAGTCATTGGCATCCTGCTCGCCAAGGATCTGCTACCGTTAATCCTTGATCCCGCCCGTATGGAGCGTTTTGCGATCAAAGATCACATCCGTTCGGCTATGGTAGTGCCAGAATCAAAACGTCTGGATTCATTGCTGCGCGAATTTCGTATCAGCCGTAACCACATGGCCATCGTGGTCAACGAATACGGCGGCGTAGCCGGGCTGGTCACCATCGAAGATGTGCTGGAACAGATCGTCGGCGAAATCGAAGACGAACACGATATCGAAGAAGACGACTACCTGATCAAGGATCTGGACAACAACGAGTACACCGTCAAGGCACTGACGCCCATCGACGACTTCAACGAACACTTCCACTGCCAGCTCAGTGATGAAGAATTCGACACCATCGGGGGACTGGTGATGCAGAAGTTCGGGCGCCTGCCAGGCCGTGATGAAAGCATCACCCTGGAAGGCTTCCGCGTCACCGTGCTCAGCGCCGACGGCCGCACGATACGACTGTTACGAGTGACACCGCCGGGGGATAACGACAATGACCACACCGATCACGGAGCAGACAACACCTGATCCCGCCCCGGCTGCCTGGCGCTCTGCGCCCTGGGTAATGGCCTGCCTGGCCATTGCCCTGCTCGCTGGCCCGTTACTCAATAGCGCCAACAACACCCAACCCGTTCTGAACTGGTATCAAAGCAGTGGCCTGAAAGCCCTGGAGTGGGACAACTACCTTTCCTGGCTTCGCTTCAATAACCAAAGTGCCCTGTCACAACGGCTGGAACAAAACGCGGACATGGACACCCATGTCTACGGCGCCGCCCTGTTCGCCGACGACTTCGTGACCGACAGCAAACGTCGCGCCCGGGATTTCTGGTCGTCCGCCGAGATCGAACAATGGAACCGCCTGCGCGAGCAGATTCCCGCGCAAGTGGCTGCCAGCAACCTGTATCGCTGGGGCCTGCCGGACAACTCGCCGCGCCCGGCCCGTTTCTTTACCGCCCCCTTCACCGGCGCTTCGCTCTGGCTGACCCTGGCCAGCCTGCTGTTATTAGTGCCGCTGGCCCCCACCCTGGAACGCCGCCTCGGCCACGGCCGGGTATTCGCCCTGTGGATTCTTGGGTGCCTGCTCAGTGGTTTTGGTTACCTGTTGTTGGCGAGCCCGGGGCAGATTCCTTTCCACGGCGCCACGGCGCCCCTGCTGGTCTGGTTCGGTGCCTTCTTCGGCCTGCAGCGCGGTGCTCTATCGCTGCCGGTCTGGCATCCCAAACACAAACGCTGGCAACGCCTGTCAGTGTCGCCCTACACCCTGCTGCCCCTGCCCGTGGCGGCCCTCGCTGCCCTTGCCCTGTTCAGCAATCCACTGCTCGCCAACCTCAGCGCCGGCCTCACAGCGTTTATCGGTGGCCTGTTGCTGGTCCAGATCATGCGCCCCCAGCCTGTCGAGACAGGGCAGGAAAGACATCACACCCGGGACCCGCAGCAACTGTCCTCGCTGACCCGGGGCTGGGACGCGTTGGGGCAACTGAACGGCGACGCCGCCAGCGCCGCCTTCGGGCAAGTCCTTGCCAGCGAGCCGGATCACTTCGACGCACTCACCGGGCAATTCACCGCACAAAAATGGCTAAACGATAACGCCGCCTGGACCGCCACCGCCCAGCAACTGTTCAGCCACCCGGCAACCGATAAAGGCCAGGCCACCCAGGTGGCACAATGCTGGCAGCAGTACCAGCAACGCAGTGGTGCGGCGCTGCCTGCCGTCATCGGCTGGCCGCTCTTGCGCACATTGACGCGGGCGGGGGAGTTTCAGCAGGCAGAAAAGCTGGCGCGGGAACTGGATGAGCATGCGCTCAAGGCAGACGCCATTGCTCAGCTGCGTGACGCCTTGATTCAGGAAGGACTGGCGCACCGGGCAAAGGCGCTGGCGTGATGAACGCTGGACGCTAACGCCTTACCTCTTACCTATTACCTCTTACGCCCAGGCATCCCGGCACTCCGCCACTTTCTGGCGCAACCGGGCATCGCGGCAATGGCTTTCCACAAATCGCAGGTACTGCTCGGCCTTGCCAGCCAGCCCGAACTGTTCGGCCAGCACTTTCGCCAATAACAGGTAAGCCTCACCCAGATCGGCAAAATCCGGGTGTTTGTCGTGCAGATCCTTCAGCAAACCCACCGCCAGCTTGGGCTCGCGCTCATAGATGCCTTCCGCCAACGCCAGCCGTAACACCGGGGCGCCGGGCAACCATTGCGGGTCACGTTTTCGTTGCCGGGCAACCAGCGCCAAGGCATCGCTCCAGGCGTCTGCGCGGATCAGCACGTCCAGATAGGGCTCCACCAGGGCAGCCCGCTCTTCGTCCTTCCCCAGCACCGCCAGCAACCGGTCGTGATGATGCCAGTCACCCACTGTGGCTTTCTTCGTCTTGATAACTTTCGCAGTGGTCAGCAGCACCTTGTCGAACCGGCCCGCACACAGCTGCGTGCGTTGGCGGCGCTCGGCCAACGGCTGGGTGACACGCCGACCTCCCTGGTTCAGCCCCCACAACCGACCATGACGGGCGGCGATATCACCACACAGGCCCGCCAGCACCAGCCACCACCAGCCTGCCAGCAACCCGGCCAGCCCCTGCACCAATGGCAACGGCAACACATCCATGGCCACGGCAATCAACGCCACCACCAGCACACTGCCCAGCGACGCAAATCCAGCCGCCACCCCGTAATCGCGGGGCGCGGAAATCATATACGTCGGCGCCGCTGCATAGGCACCGGGGGCTGCACCGTTTACCAATACCGCCAGCCACAGGGCGGGCACCAGCAACATGCCGAGCCCTCCCACCAGCAAACCAGCGGGTATCGACACCGCCACCACCAGGAAGCCCGCCAGGCCGATGACCAGCAGCGCGGGTAACGCCTGCCACAGAGCACTTTGCCACGCCGTGCTCTCGCCCAGACAGTCCCAGCCAGGCAAGGCCACCCTGCGACTTTTGCGAGGACCGGCCCGCAATGCCATCAACGCGGCGGAAAATGCAAAGGTCGGCAACCCGGCAAGCAAAGCCACCGGCACCATCATCCACAATGACGGCAACAGCGCCGCCAGCACCGCCCAGATCGCCAACAGGGGCAGTAACGGCAAGGCAAACGGCAACTGCAGATAATGGTCCAGCCGTTGCCACAAAGGGCCGACCTGATCCTGCCCTACGGGGGCAAGATCGTGATTGCACAGCAAACAACGGGCCTCCATACGGTGGTCCTCATCGCCATCCACACATTGCTGACACAGATGCAGCCCATCATGGGCGCAATACCACAGCGCCTCCGTTCCCGGATGGTACTTGCATGGGTGTTTCACTATGATGCCCCCAGACTTGTCATTCCGGTTTAACCGGTTATTTTGCCTGCTACTTTATTCGTATTATTGCATCGACTCTAGTCCAAACCGCCAGGCGGCCTGCTCGCCAGCATGAAACGAGGAACCCCATGCGAGATCGTCTGTTGGCCCTGATTGCCGGCCTGCTTTTTCCCCTTGCCTTCGCTCCCTATGATCTCTGGCCACTGCTGTTTGTCAGTATCGGTGCCGGCTACTGGTGCCAGCAGCGAGCCGGTTCTGCCCGCGAAGCATTGTTGCGCGGCTGGCTATACGGTCTCGGCATGTTCGCTTTCGGCATTTCCTGGGTGCATGTTTCCATGCACGACTACGGTTTCATGCCGCTGTGGATGGCCATCCCGTTCACCGGTATCTTCGCTGCCTTTCTGGCCCTGTTTTACGGGCTCACTTTTTATGCCAGCTGGCGGCTGGGGCGTTCGGCACTGGCGTTTGCCGGTAGCTGGCTGTTACTGGACTGGGTACGCGGCGTTTTCCTCACCGGCTTCCCCTGGCTGTATGCGGGCTATGCCCTGATCGATACGCCCTTTGCTCCGCTGGCCCCCATCGGCGGGATATGGCTGCTCACGCTCACCACCGTGCTGGTCAGCGCCAGCCTGGTTCGCCCGGCAAACGGCCGGCGAGCATGGCACACCAGCCTGGCCGCGGCTTGCGCCCTGCTGGTGCTCACCGCCGTCTCTCACACGCTCACGTTCACCCAAACCAGTGGCCCGGCCCAGAAAGTCGCGCTGGTGCAGGGCAACATTCCCCAGGACATCAAATGGCAGCTGTCCATGCGTGAGCGGACCCAGCAGATCTATCAGGATCTGACTCGGGATATTCCTGCTGACACCCTGGTGATCTGGCCGGAATCCGCACTCACCGATTTCTACCAGAACGTGTCCGGGTTCGTTGAGCAGGAAGGGCAACAGCTTGCCGAGCGGCACGGCGGGTTTATCACCGGTGTGCCCTGGCGCACGGTCAACGATAGTGGCGTGACCTACCACAACAGCATTGCCTCGATCCCGCTTGATGCCGGCGACGGCAACCCGCGCGTCTACCACAAACAGAAGCTGGTCCCGTTCGGCGAATATGTGCCCATGCAGTCGCTGATCCGCGGGCTGATTCCGTTCTTTGATTTGCCCATGTCCGGTTTTACGCCCGGCAGCCCAACGCAACCGAACCTGACCGCCCTGGGCCACACCGTGGCGCCGTTTATTTGCTACGAAATTCTCTACCCGGAACAGGTGGCCACCCGCAGCCACGATGCCGATGTGCTGCTGACCATCAGTAACGATGCCTGGTTCGGCACCTCCGCCGGCCCCCTGCAACACTTTCAGATGGCGCGCATGCGCGCCGCCGAAACCGGGCGCTGGCTGCTGCGGGGCACCAACAACGGCGTCACCGCAGTGATTGATCACCACGGCCAGGTCATCGATGCCCTGCCCCAGTTCACCCGTGACGTGCTCTACAGCGAATACCGTCCGCGCACCGGCATCACCCCATTCATGACCACCGGCGTGTGGCCCTGGCTGTTGTTGTCGGTGCTACTGATCGGCCTGGGGTTTATCTGCAGGAACAAGTAAACATCAGTATATATCTTTTTGGCATATGCTTATTCCAAATTTGACATCTCGTTGGGAGGCGCCTATAACTGTGGTCTGACAACACCACGGAGGCGCCATGTCCCGCCCTCAAATCCAGGCCTTTTTCGACGCTGACACCAACACGGTGAGCTACATCGTCACCGATCCGGCTTCCAGCCACTGCGCCATCATCGACCCGGTGCTGAACTACGCCGCCCAGTCCGGCCACACCCGCTACGATGGCGCCCAACGCATCGTCGATGCCGTTCGTGACCAGCAACTCACCGTGGACTGGTTACTGGAAACCCACGTGCATGCGGACCACCTGTCCGCCGCTCCCTGGATCCAGCAGCAACTGGGCGGCAAGCTGGCCATCGGCGAGCATATCCGCACCGTACAGGACACCTTCGGCCGCATTTTCAATGCCGGCAGCGAGTTTGCCCGCGACGGCCGCCAGTTCGATCACCTGTTCCGTGACGGGGAAACCTATACCGTTGGCAACTTGGAAGCCCGGGCGATTCATACCCCCGGTCACACTCCCGCCTGCATGAGCCATGTTATTGGCGATGCGGTGTTTGTCGGCGACACCCTGTTCATGCCCGACTACGGGACCGCCCGCTGCGACTTCCCCGGTGGTGACGCCCGCACCCTGTATCGTTCAATCCAAAAGTTGCTGGCCCTGCCCGATGCAACGCGCATGTTCCTGTGCCATGACTATCTGCCGGAGGGACGAGAGGAGCTTGTCTGGGAAACGACGGTAGCCGAACAGCGCAAACACAACATTCATGTCCATGAAGGCACCAGCGAAGACACCTTTGTCAGCATGCGCGAAGCCCGTGATGTCACGCTGGATATGCCTCGCCTGATTCTCCCTTCGGTTCAGGTCAACATGCGCGCGGGCCACCTGCCTCCGGCGGAGGACAATGGCGTCCGCTACCTGAAAATTCCGCTCAACACCCTCGGCGCTATCAGCTCCCGGGTCACAACGGATCAGGAAAGATGAGGATGGAGGCACAAATGCGTAAGCTAACGCCCCATCGACCACCATTTCCGAAAAAGGCTGAATCATGACCGACTTCAACAAGCTCAATGACGACCTGTCCGTGACTGCACAACTGCTGCCGGAAGACATGCCCGCCGTGGCCGCTGCCGGTTTCAAGATGGTGCTCAACAACCGCCCGGACGGGGAAGCGGCCGACCAGCCCAGCAGCAACGAAATGGCCGTGGCCGCTGAAGCCGCCGGGCTTGCCTACGCCCACCAACCGGTCGTGGCCAGCAACATTGCCGAAACCGATATCGACGGCTTCGACGCCATCGTTTCCCTGGCCGAAACGCCAGTACTGGCCTTCTGCCGCACCGGCACCCGCAGCACCACCCTGTGGGCACTGACCCAGGCCAGCGAACAGGACAATGCCAGCATTCTGGCCACCGCCGAACAGGCCGGCTACGACCTGAGCGGATTGGCGGATCGCCTCAACCAACGCCGGGAGTCATAGCATGCCGCGAGCCCTCCGATTTCTACACTGGCTACCCGCCAGCGGCTGGTTGGCTCGCTACAACAAGGATGAAGCGACCGGCGACGGTATCGCCGCCGTCATCGTCACCTTGCTACTGGTTCCCCAGGGGCTTGCCTACGCATTACTGGCCGGCATGCCTCCGGAAACCGGGCTCTATGCCAGCATCGTGCCGCTGATCATTTACGGTCTCTTCGGCACCAGCCGCGCACTCTCCGTGGGGCCGGCAGCACTCACCTCGCTAATGACAGCCTCTGCCGCCGGCGCTATTGCCGGTGGCGACCCGCAGCTGTTCATTCAGGCCGCCATCGCCATGGCGTTATTGTCCGGGGCCATCCTGCTGGTAATGGCCGCCCTGCGCATGGGCTGGCTCACCAATTTGCTCAGCCACCCGGTGATCCTGGGGTTTGTCAGCGGCTGCGCCATCATTATTGCCGCAAGCCAGCTCAGCCACCTGCTCGGCGTTGACGCCAGTGGCGAGAACATTCTCGAACTGGGGCGCAGTCTGCTGCCCCGTCTTGGGGAAATACACTGGATCACCGTGGCCATGGGTGCCCTGGCCATTGCCTGCCTGATCATCCCGAAGAAAATGGCCGGCCCACTCAAACGCTCCGCCCTGCCGGGCTGGCTCAGTGCCTTTCTGGGAAAGTCGGGCCCGGTGCTGGCCGTACTGGTCACCACCCTGGTGAATATCGGCCTGGGGCTGGATCAGCAAGGCCTTGCCGTGGTCGGCGCCATTCCCGACGGCCTGCCACAGCCGGTGTGGCCAAGCCTGCAAGCCGCGCAATGGCATCAGGTTCTGGTCCCTGCCCTGCTGCTGGCCCTGATCGGCTTCGTGGAATCCATTTCTCTGGCTCAGGCTTTGGCCGCAAAACGCCGCGAACGCATCAACGCCAACCGTGAGTTACTGGGCCTGGGGCTGGCCAATGTGACCAGTGGCCTGTCCGGCAGCTTTGCCGTGACCGGTAGTTTTTCCCGCACCACCGTCAGCTTCGAAGCCGGCGCCCGCACCCCCATGACCGGCCTGCTCGCCGGGCTGGCCATGGGGGTCGTGGCCCTGTGGTTTACCGGGCTGTTCACTCGCGTCCCACAGGCCGCTCTCGGCGCGATTATCGTCATGGGCGTGCTCTCACTGATCGAGCTGCGGGAACTGAAAAACCTGTGGCACTCCAGCCGCCCGGACAGCCTGGCCATGGCCGCCACCCTGGCCGGTGTGCTGTTAGTGAATGTGCAAACCGGCCTGCTGATCGGCGTAGTACTGTCACTGGTTCTGTTTCTGTGGCGCGCCAGCCAGCCCCATGTGGCTGAAGTGGGCCTGGTCCCCGGCACCCACCATTTCCGGAACATAGATCGCCACGACGTTGTCGTGGAAAACGCCGTGTTGTCCATTCGCGTGGACGAGTCGCTGTGGTTTGGTAATGCCCGCCCCATGGAAGACCTGCTCTACGACCGGGCCATGGCCCGCCCCGAGGTACGTCATCTGGTGTTGATGTGTTCCGCTATCAACCACCTTGATGCCAGCGCGGTGGAAAGCCTGGAAAGCCTTAACGAACGGCTGGACGCGGCCGGCGTCCAACTGCATCTGTCTGAAGTGAAGGGGCCCGTGATGGATCGCTTAAAGAAAAATCACTTGCTGAGCGTGCTGAGCGGTCAGGTTTTCCTTAGCCAATACCAAGCGGTGGAAACACTCGGGGGAAGCACTCACGACGCGTGAGACGTGAGACGTGAGACGTCCAGCCTTTCACAAATAGCGAACGTGGTACCAGACCAACGCCAGCCACTCGTACCAGATCTCCGGCACCATGGATAACGCCCCCGCCGACGGCACCCACTCCTGCTTCGGCAATCGCTTGCTCCAGGCTGCCTGCGCCAACACACCCTGGCTTTGAAAACACAGCAGGGCTCTGGGCAGGTGAGCCCGATCGCTGATCAGCATCACCTCATCCATGCCCCGCTCGGCCAGCAATTCACTGCTGAAACAGGCGTTTTCCCAGGTATTACGGCTGCGAGCTTCCTTGATCACATTCAGCGTCGGCCAGCGGCGCAAGGCCTGCTCGGCCATCAAGTCCGCCTCGCTGGGCTCATTATCATGCATGGGCGTCTGGCTGATACCGCCACTAACCAGCAGCGGCAAGCCGTGCTCGTGGGCCAGTTCTGCCGCCAGTTTCAATCGGCGCAGGCCACGGGTGGTCAACGAGAAACGCCCGTTTCGCTGGCGCCGGCCCGCTCCCAGCACCACCACCGCCTGGGGCGTAATGCCGGTAATCCGGCGCGGCAAGGGCGGCAGAAAACTGCGCACCACCGCCGGCAGGCTGGCCCCCACCAGCACCAATAACGTCAGGTAGGTCAGCACCATGGGCGGGGCCCCACCACATCCACACCCGGCAGGCGCCCCCGCCCACGGTATTTATCGTTGAGATTGCGCATATGGACACCCGCGCATTGAGAAATCCGGGCTAAGCTCATGTATCCTATGTCCCCTTCACGGCCGGGATGTTCCCCAAGGTCGCCCTGTTCCCGTTTGTTTTTATGATCAAGAAAAGAGAGCCGATGGACGCACAGTATCGCCCCGATCAGATCGAAGCCCAAGCCCAGCAGCACTGGGATGACAATCAGAGCTTCAAGGTCACCGAGGATGCCGGCAAGGAAAAGTTCTATTGCCTGAGCATGTTCCCCTACCCGTCTGGCCGACTGCACATGGGCCACGTGCGTAATTACAGCATCGGCGATGTGGTCAGCCGTTACCAGCGCATGCAGGGCAAAAACGTGCTGCAGCCCATGGGCTGGGATGCATTCGGCCTGCCGGCGGAAAACGCGGCGATCAAAAACAAGGTCGCCCCGGCCAAGTGGACCTTCGAGAACATCGACTACATGCGCGGGCAACTGCAGCGCCTGGGTTTCGGCTACGACTGGGACCGGGAACTGGCCACCTGCACCCCGGAATATTATCGCTGGGAACAGTGGTTCTTCACCAAATTGTACGAGAAGGGGCTGGTGTACCGGAAAATGTCCACAGTGAACTGGGACCCGGTAGACCAAACCGTATTGGCCAACGAGCAGGTAATTGATGGCCGAGGCTGGCGCTCCGGCGCACTGGTGGAACAAAAGGAAATCCCCCAGTGGTTTATCAAGATCACCGACTACGCCGATGAGCTGCTCAATGATCTGGACCAGCTGGATGGCTGGCCGGAGCAGGTCAAGACCATGCAGCGCAACTGGATCGGCCGCTCTGAAGGGGTGGAGCTGGATTTCTCCATTGAAGGAGAAGAATCCCTGCGCGTTTATACCACCCGCCCGGACACGCTCATGGGCGTGAGCTATGTGGCCGTGGCCGCCGGCCACCCGCTGGCGCAAAAAGCGGCGGCGGCCAACCACGAAGTCGCCGACTTCGTCAAAGAATGCCAGAACACCAAGACCGCCGAAGCCGACATGGCGACCATGGAAAAGAAAGGCATCTACACCGGCCTCACCGCCACCCACCCGATCAGCGGTGAAGCGGTGCCGGTATGGGTCGCCAACTTCGTGCTGATGGGCTACGGCACCGGTGCGGTGATGGCCGTGCCCGCCCACGATCAACGCGACTTTGAATTTGCGCAGAAATACGGCCTGCCCATCACCCAGGTGATTGAACCCGCCAACGGTGAGCAGATCGATCTGGCCCAGCAAGCCTTCACCGAAAAAGGCACACTGGTGCATTCCGGCGAATTCGATGGGTTGTCTTCTGCCGACGCCTTCAACGCCATCGCCAACTGGTTGAGCGAACGTTCTCTGGGCGAAAAGAAAGTGAACTACCGGCTGCGCGACTGGGGTGTCTCCCGTCAGCGTTACTGGGGCGCCCCCATCCCCATGGTGGAAACCGAAGACGGCACCCTGCACCCCACCTCGGAAGACCAGCTGCCCGTGGTACTCCCCACCGATGTGGAAATGGATGGCGTCAACAGCCCCATCAAGGCCGACCCGGAGTGGGCCAAGACCACCTTCAACGGTCAGCCGGCCCTGCGTGAAACTGACACCTTCGACACCTTTATGGAGTCCAGCTGGTACTACGCACGCTACTGCTCACCGCAAAGCGACACCGCCATGCTGGACCCGGCCGCCACCAATTACTGGCTGCCCGTGGACCAGTACATCGGCGGTATCGAGCACGCCATTCTGCACCTGCTCTACTCGCGCTTCTTCCACAAGTTGCTACGCGATACCGGGCTAGTGAATTGCGACGAGCCCTTCAAGCAGCTGCTGTGCCAGGGCATGGTGCTCAAAGACGGCGCCAAGATGTCCAAGTCCAAGGGCAACACCGTGGACCCACAGCAAATGATCGAAGAATACGGCGCCGACACCGTGCGCCTGTTCATGATGTTTGCCGCGCCGCCGGAGCAATCACTGGAATGGAACGACGCTGGCGTGGAAGGCGCTTTCCGCTTTATCAAACGCCTGTGGCGTCTGGTGGCCGAACATGTGGAAGCCGGTAATGCAGGCACACTGGACGTAAACGCACTGGACGATGCAGGCAAGACGTTGCGCCGCAAGACCCACGAAACCATCCAGAAAGTCAGCGACGACTATGGCCGCCGCAGCACCTTCAACACCGCCATTGCAGCGGTGATGGAATTGATCAATGAGGTCAGCAAGTTCGACGCTAACAGTGATAACCTCGCCGCGGTAAAACACGAAGCCCTGGAAGCGGCCGTGCTGCTGCTGGCCCCCATCATCCCCCATGCGGGCCACAGCCTGTGGCAGGCCCTGGGCCATGAAGAGGCCGTCATTGATGCCCGCTGGCCCAGCGTGGATGAAAGCGCGCTGGTGAAAGACACCATCGAGCTGGTGGTGCAGGTGAATGGCAAGGTTCGCGCCAAGCTGAATGTGCCCGCCAACGCCGATAAGGAATCAGTGGAAGCCCTGGCGATGGACGAGCCCAATGTGCAGAAATTCACCGAAGGTAAAACAGTGCGTAAAGTGATCGTGGTGCCGGGTAAACTGGTCAACATCGTCGCCAACTGAGCGCACTGCAACGCAGCGGATACCGTAGGGCGGAAATGGCCGCAGGCCATCTCCGCCAGCCCGCCAGACAACCGAGAGAGCACGCGTACCATGAGGGTTACCGTTAACGCCATTACCACCCTGCTTCTCACCTTGCTGATCACGGCCTGCGGCTGGCAGCTACGAGGCGCCACCAGCGTGCCCACCATGGAAAGCCTAACTCTCATTGGGGCCAGCACGGAGCTGAAGTACAGCCTGGAAGACGAACTGGAAAACCAGGGCGTACTGGTGCATAACGAATCCCCCTACCAGCTGATCATTGATGACGAAGAATGGATGCGTCGCACCTCCGCGGTGGATGATCAGGGCCGGCAGGCGGAAATCGAATTGCGCTACACCCTCTACTGGCACCTGCGCGATGTGAAAACCGGCGCCCTGCTGACCACCCCCAAGCGCATGATGGCGCTGCGCAGCCTGCCCTGGTACCCGGAAAACGCCACCGCCTCTTCCGACGAAGAACAGCTGGTCCGTGATGACCTGTATGAAGACATGACTTTCCGGCTGATCAACCAGATCGCTGTGGCATCCAAGGGGTGGGAGACCTACTGATGCGCCTGCGCCCCGAGCAGCTTGGCAAGCACCTGTCCGCGACACTGTTGCCTGTCTACCTGGTGGCTGGTGATGAGCCGCTGCAGCAAGGCGAGCTGATCGACGATTTGCGCCGGGCGGCCCGTGACCAGGGTTTTGACGAACGCCAGCGTTTTTCCAGTGATACCGGTATCGACTGGAACGCCCTGCTCAATGAATCGCAAAGCATGAGTCTGTTCGGCGGTCGCCGCATTCTCGAGCTGGTGCTCAACGATAAACGTCCGGACAAGACCGGCAGCCAGATTCTTCGCGATGTTCTCGCCGGCCTGAAAGGCGGAGCCAGTAGTGACACCCTGTTATTGATCCGCTGCTCGCGACTGGATCGCCGCAAGGACTGGAACAGCGCCTGGGTCAAAGCCGTGGATGAAATGGGTGCCGTGATCGAAGTCTGGCCTGTGGAAGGCAAGGGGCTGCGCAACTGGCTACAGGAGCGCCTCACCAGCCGTGGCCTCCGCGCCAACGAAGATGCTCTGGCCCTGCTGATAGAGCGCAGCGAAGGCAACCTGCTGGCCGCCGCCCAGGAAGTGGACAAGCTGGCCCTGCTGGTGGAGAACGGCCAGGTTGGCCCGGAAGACGTACAACAGGCGGTGGGCGACTCCAGTCGCTACTCGCCCTTCGACCTTACCGAGGCCACCGCGCAGGGTGACAGCCAGCGCGTCATGCACATTATCCAGACCCTGCGCGCCGAAGGCGTGGAGCCACCGGTGCTGCTGTGGGCCCTGAGCCGCGACATCCGCCTGCTCGACGGCATGCTCGGCGGCGGGCCGCCCCCGCGCCTGCCCCCGCAACGGGTACGCGCCATGCAGAACCAGGCCCAACGCCTTAACCCACAGCAGCTGCGCATTGCCCAGGCCTGCGCCATCCGCGCCGACCAGTGCGTCAAAGGCATGGCCAAAGGCGACCCCTGGAAACACATCACCTCCCTGGCCCTGCGCCTGGCCGGCCACCCGCTACCGCGCAGCATGGAAAGGTAAAAAAGACAGCTGCAAGCGACAAGCTTCAAGCTGCAATGCGAAGAAAGCCCAGAGCCTCATGAGTCCCCACAAGACGCCGCGCTGCCAGGCTGAATGCCTATCTGCAGGAGTTCCTCTTGAGGGACGAACCGAGCGGAGCGAGGCAAGAGACAGGGGTTACTGTATTCTTTTCTGAAACCTGTCGAGCCCTGACATTCCTGATCGCCCTCCGGTCGATTTCCGCGCAAGCGCGGTTCGCGGCTCAAGCGGTATTATTCGCTTCGCTCACCCTTCGGGCCGCACGGAACTACGTGCGTTACTCCGCTACGCTCCGTTCCGACAGCGGCTTCGTGGAAAACACCGGGGTTGAGGAACGTTTCAGCCTTACCCCATCCAACCAAGCGTAGCTTGTAGCTCGTAATCCCCCAATTTGGCACAAATTGCCACCCACCAATGGCAACATTCTGCTAGCCTGTTCGTCTTCTTTTTTGTCGGGCCAGAACAACAATGAGCGAACCACGGGACACGTCATCCATCAGCTTTACCGCCCTCTATACCGGGCATGTCTGGGCGAAAGACGGACTCTCAGCCCCCTTCTTCCGCACTCGCGGTGGCGCGTTCCTGTATGGCGCCCTGGCCCCGTTCGAATATGTGGGCCGAAAGATTGCAGGCGGCAACATTCGCACCTTTCTGCTGCAGCGCCACCTGCTGATCGATCATCGTCTGCATCAACTGATCGACGATGGCGTCACCCAGGTCGTTGAGATTGCCTGCGGCCTGTCCCCCCGTGGCCACCGTTTCTGCCAGCAATACCCGCAGCTGACCTACATCGAAACCGACCTGCCGGACATGGCCCAGCGCAAGCAACAACTGCTCACCGAACACCATGTTCTCAGCGAACGTCACAAGGTCATGCCGATCAACATTTTTGCTAACGACGGCGATCTGAGTCTGGCCCACGTGCTCGGGCAACTGGATACCAGCAAACCGGTGGTAGTGATCACCGAAGGGCTGGTGAATTATTTTCCGTTAGCCGTGATTTCCGAGTTCTGGCGCAAACTGGCCACCGCCCTGCAACACTTCCCGCAAGGCACGTACCTGACCGACAATTACCCGCTCTACCATGGCATGCCGTTCTACCACACCCTCAAAAACCTGGGGCGTCTGCTCGGCGCCATATCGCGCAGCCAGGTGGGTTTTCATTTTCATTCCGATGAGCAAACCGTCAGCCACTTCCTGCAGCAGGGCTTCGACGATCTCACCGTACACAACCCCGCTGATTTCTATAGCCAGCTTCCCATCCCGCAAACCCGGGGCAATCCCATGGTGCGGATTCTGGAAGGCGTGGTATCGGCTTGATACGCACAGCGCTTCCATAAAAAAACCGGCGTTAAATGCCGGTTTTTTTATGGGTGCAGCTAACGTTTTCAGAACTACCCATAGATACGCCGCACTTTTTCATCCTTGTCCCGGCGCAAAAAATATTCACCCTGTTTCAGTAACTGGGTAAACCGCTCCGCCGCCTGAATGTTGCCGTGTTTGAACAGGCAACGCAGGTAACCCTCGCCGTCGTAATCGAACACCAGCAACTCCAGCTTCAGCTCCGGGCTGTCCATATACAGGGTGCAATCACGGGCGTGATCCGCCAGGGAAAAACCCGGCTCATCCAGTTTCAACAGGCAGCCGAAGAAATTGATATCCACGACAGTCACTGGCTTGTTGAAACGAAACCGGTCACCCACCCGGGATTCGCTGGTGACATGCCCGTGGTTGTTACAGGGCACCAGGCGCTCGGCCCGGCGTCGCTCGATCTGGCCGTATTCCCCTTTGCTGAAACGGCGAATACCCTCCACGTTTTCCAGGGTTTCTCCGCGCAGGAAGGTCGAAAACAGGTCGAGGGACACTTCACGCTTCTCCAGCTGCGGCAGGTGATCGGCCCCCTTGATCAAGGTGAACTGGGCACTGGGACAATTTTCCGCAAAGGAGGCGTTTTCCCATGGCAACGTAAAGCTGTCGAACTCACCGGTGGTAACCAGGGTGTCGCATTCCGGGTAACCAAGCAGCCCTTCCACTGACAGCAAACGCCGACCGTTGATTTTGTAACGCTCGCACTCATTATCCGACAAGCGCTTCATCTGCCGGTAGAACAACTTGCGGGCCGTGGGGCTGATGCCGGTGTCGTCCATGCGGTCGTAGTTAACCAGATACAGCACCACCGCCTGGCTAAACTCATCCATGCGCCCCTGCTCCAGCACCCGCACGGATTCTTCCACCAGCATTCGCCAACTCTTGCGCGGGCGGGTCACGATCCCCGCCACGATCAGCTTGTCGGTGGCTTGCGGGTATTTGTAGGCAAAGGTACTGGCAATCGCGGAGCCCAGCGACAACCCCATCAGGTGGACCTTTTTCAGGCCGGATTGCAGGCTGAACTCATAGAGCAGATCGGCCAGATCCTCCATGCTCAAATCCGGCGCGATCTGGCTGTTGTTACCCAGCGACGGCAAGTCCACCAGAATGACGGGAAAGTCTTCGTAGATGCGCTCTACGCAATACTTGTAGGAAGTGAAGTTCTGAAAGGCCCCACCTACCACCAACAATGGCGGCTTATGTGCGTTGGCAGGACTGGAGAATGCCAGGTAATCGATGCGCCACTTGCCGACCCACAGCTGGATAGCATCGGCCTTGATCGCAGAACGGGTATATTCCTGATACTGAAAGCCCATAGTGATTGGCTCCATTTGGCCCACGTTGTTCTTGTTTTATGTAGCGTCCGTACCCGGCGCTGGTCTTTCTTTTTACTTATAACAATATTATTTCTGTCATCAACTGCACTACATCAAATGGCACAAACGTACCAATAAAATCAGCCATTTAACGGCGTTTGTGTAGCAAAGGATTTCAATTCTTCACCATTTGTGAGCAAGCGTAAAGCACCAGTTATCGCTATAATGCCGCCTTTCGCGGGCGGAAAAATCAGTCCAGGCTGGCCGCTGATCCAGCCGGTGAGGCCAGTGGCCCCCTGATCAGCGGATTTCCCCTACCTGCCGGGCGGGGTTATGCCGCACAATGGCCAGGTAACGCTTCACCGCTCGCAAGACACCAACAGATCGAACGCAGAGAACTGACCGCAGACAATTATGGATATCCAGCAATACATGCAACGCCTGGGCGAGCAGGCCCGCCAGGCTTCCCGAGCCATGGCCCGCGCCAGCTCCGGCGACAAAGACAAGGCGCTAGCCGCCATTGCCAACGCCCTGCGCGACCACCGCGACGCTATTTTGCGCGCCAACGAAAAAGACCTGGACGCCGGCCGCAGCAACGGCCTGGACGCCGCCCTGCTGGACCGCCTGGCCCTGACCGCAGACCGTTTCGACGGCATGGTGGAAGGCCTGGAACAAATTATCGGCCTGGCGGACCCAATCGGCGTGATCACCGACCTGGCCTACCGCCCGTCAGGCATTCAGGTCGGCAAAATGCGTGTACCACTGGGTGTCATCGGCATCATTTACGAGTCTCGCCCGAATGTGACCATTGATGCCGCCGCGCTGTGCCTGAAATCCGGCAACGCAGCCATCCTGCGGGGCGGCTCCGAAGCCATCAATGCCAACCAGGCCATTGCTGAGTGCATCCGCGAGGGCCTGCGCGCCGCCGGCCTGCCGGAAGCCGCCGTCCAGGTGGTGGAGACCACCGACCGCGCCGCCGTTGGCGAGCTGATCACCCACCCCGAATATGTGGACGTCATTGTGCCCCGGGGTGGCAAGGGCCTGATCGAGCGCATCAGCAACGACGCCCGCGTGCCGGTCATCAAACACCTGGATGGCAACTGCCACACCTACATTGATGAGCAGGCGGATATCGCCAAGGCGATCAGCGTGGCCTTTAATGCCAAAACCCAGCGTTATGGCACCTGCAACACCACCGAAACCCTGCTGGTGGCCAATGCCATCGCCCAGCAGGTTCTCCCCGAGCTGGCCGCCCAATACCGGCAGGCAGGCGTGGAGCTCCGTGGTTGCGAGCAGGCCCGTGATCTTCTGGAAAGCGTGGGCGTGACCGATATCCAGGCGGCCACGGAAGCCGACTGGGAAGAGGAATACCTGGCACCGGTGCTGGCGGTGAAAATCGTCAAGGATATTGATGAAGCCATCGAGCACATCAACCGCTACAGCTCGGGCCATACCGAAGCCATCATCACCGAGAACTACACCCTGGCCCGCCGCTTCCTCACCGAAGTGGACTCCAGCTCGGTGATGGTGAACGCCTCCACCCGTTTCGCCGACGGCTTCGAATACGGCCTGGGTGCGGAAATCGGTATTTCCACCGACAAGATCCACGCCCGCGGCCCAGTGGGCCTGGAAGGGCTGACCAGCCAGAAGTGGGTGGTGCTGGGTGATGGGCATATACGGCAGTAACGCTGACACGCCCCACGCACCACGCTGGCACGCGGAGCCCCTGGCCAGCGTGTTGCGTGTAGCGTGATGCGTGCCAGCGTTCCCTTAGTTCTCTTCGGCGGCACCTTTGATCCGGTTCACCGGGCGCATATCAGTGCCGCCCGGGCTGTGTCCAGGGTGCTTGATGGCGCCCCTGTGCACCTGCTTCCCAATGCCGTTCCGCCGCACCGGCCGCAACCGCTGGCCAGCGGCGAGCAGCGCCTGCGCATGCTGGAGCTGGCCTGTGCCGAGCACCCGCACCTGCACCCGGATGGCTGGGAACTGGCCCAGCCAGGCCCCAGCTACAGCCTGGCCACCCTGCAGTATTTTCGCCAACAACACCCCGAGCGGCCGCTGGTCTTCATGATTGGCGCCGACAGTTTTGCCAGCCTGCACCAGTGGCACCAGTGGCGCGACTACACCACCCTGTGTCACCTGGCCGTGGTGCCCCGTCCGGACAGCCCGCTGGCGGACGATGCCGTCCTGGAAGCGTTTCCAGAAACCGATGCCCAGGGCTTGGCACAACAGCCCTGCGGCTTGCGTCTGATGCTCAAGCGCCCCTTTCTGGACGTCTCCGCCACCGCCATTCGTCAGGCCCTGGCGGAAAAAGGACGCTGCCCGGCACTGGATGACGCCGTGATTACGCATATTCATCGCCACGACCTGTATAATGTGGCAAAACTCACCCCCTTTAACCCATCATGAGGCCCCATGAGCGCTGACACTCCGCTACTGCAACTGGTCATCGACGCCCTGGAAGAAGTCAAAGCCCAAAACATCACCCCGCTGGATGTGCGTGAAATCACCAGTGTCGCGGACAACATGGTTATCGCCAGTGGCACCTCCAACCGCCATGTGAAAGCCCTGGCCGACAGCGTGGCCGATGCCGCCAAGAGCGCCGGCTTCCCGCCGATTGGTACAGAAGGTGAAAACACCGGCGAATGGATTCTGGTGGACCTCGGCGATGTGATTGTTCATCTGATGCTGCCCGCCACCCGGGAGTTCTACGACCTGGAACGGCTGTGGAAGAATCCCCAGCACCACCCGGACCGCGACCAACAACAAGACCCGTAATCCATGCGCATTATTCTGCTGGCCATCGGCACCCGCATGCCTGCCTGGGTGACCGAGGGCTTCAGTGAATATCAGAAGCGCATGCCCCCGGAAATGCGCCTGACGCTGGAAGAAATCCCCATGCCCAAACGCGGCAAGGGCGACAGCGTCAGCCAGATCCGTGCGGAAGCGGAGGCCCTGCGCAAACGCCTGGAAAAAAGCCCCGGCGCCAAAACCGTGGCACTGGAAGTCAACGGCCGGGCGCTGGACACTCCGGCACTCAGCCGTAAACTGGGCGAGCTGAAAGACGTGGGCCAGGATCTGGTGCTGCTGGTAGGTGGCCCCGACGGCCTGTGCCCGCAGTTATCGGCCAGCGCCCATGAGCGCTGGAGCCTGTCGAACCTGACACTGCCCCACCCTCTCGTCCGGGTATTGCTTGCCGAGCAGCTATACCGGGGCTGGACGCTACTGACCGGGCACCCCTATCATCGCTGATCGTTATCGCCTCACACAGACGCCAACATGCGCCGACCATTAACGCTGAAAGACCATCACCACGAGCAGCGCATTTTCAGCGTTCGTCTTGTCGTGGGCGTTTTTCTGGTGTTACTGCTGACCGGCGTGCTGATCGGCCGCATGATCTGGCTACAGGTTATTGAGCACAACCGCTACACCACGCTCAGTGACAACAATCGGGTTCAAACCCAGGCCGTAGCCCCGCCCCGCGGGCTGATCACGGACCGCCACGGCGAGATCCTTGCCGATAACCGCCCTGACTTTTCGCTGGAAATCATCATTGAGCAGGCCGGCGATCTGGACCAGCTACTCCTCGAGCTCGGCGAGCTGATCGAGCTGGATGAAGGTGACCGGGAGCGCTTCGAAAAACGCCGCCGCACCGCCCGCCGCCCCTGGGAGCCGGTGCCGCTGCGTGGCCGACTCACGGAAGAGGAAATCGCCCGCCTGGTGGTCAATCAGCACCGGCTGGCTGGCATCCGCATCTCGGCTGACCCGATTCGCCACTACCCCCACGGCATTCTGTTTTCCCACGTGCTGGGTTACGTGAACCGAATCAACGTCCAGGATCTGGACGCCATGACGCTGGATCAGCAACGCAACTACGCCGGCACCCACTTCTACGGACGCAGCGGCATCGAGCGTTTCTATGAAGACACCCTGCACGGTGAAGTCGGCTATCGACAGGTGGAAACCAATGCCCGCGGGCGGATTCTGCGCGTACTGGAAGAGCAGGCACCGGTGCCGGGCAAGCCTTTGCGGCTGCACCTGTCCATGCGGGTGCAACAGGCCGCCTACGATGCCCTCGGCGAGCGCCGTGGTGCCGTAGTCGCCATTGATCCCCGCGATGGCAGCGTGCTGGCGTTCGTCAGCCGCCCGGGCTTCAACCCCAACCTGTTCGTCACCGGGATCTCTTACAAGGATTACTCCGCCTACCGCAACGACCACGACAATCCGTTGTTCAACCGGGCCTTGCAGGGGCGCTATCCCCCCGGTTCCACCATCAAGCCCATGTACGGTCTCGCCGGGCTGGATGCTGGAGTCACAAACTGGGAACGCACCATTTTCGACCCCGGCTACTATCAACTGGAAAACGATCCGCACCGCTACCGGGACTGGAAACGCTGGGGCCACGGCCGGGTGGATCTGCGCCTGGCGGTGGTGCAGTCCTGTGATACCTACTTCTACGACATGGGCTTCAAACTGGGCATCGAACGCATGCACCGCTACATGAACCAGTTTTCCCTGGGCCAACCCACCGGTATCGATCTGTACAACGAATCCAGTGGCATCATGCCGTCCAAACAATGGAAAAAGGCGGCCCGCGGCCGTCCCTGGTTCCACGGCGACACCATCAACGCCAGTATCGGTCAGGGGTTTGTCCTGGCGACACCGCTGCAACTGGCCAACGCCACGGCGATCATGGCCAGCCACGGCAAGCAGGTCATTCCTACCCTGGCGGGCGAACACCAGCCGGTGGAGCGAACCGATATCATTCTGAATGATCAGGATAACTGGGAAAAAATGACCGAAGCCATGGTCGGTGTCACCCAGCTCGGCGGCACCGCACGTGCCATGGCCTCAGGGGCGAAATACGACATTGCGGCAAAATCCGGCACCGCCCAGGTCTTCTCGGTAGGCCAGGACGAAACCTATAACGAGGACGAGCTGGCAGAGCGCCTGCTGGACCACGCCTTGCTGGTATCGTTTGCACCCGCGGAAAAGCCGGCCATTGCCGTGGCCGTGCTGGTGGAAAATGGGCGCCACGGCGGCTCTACCGCCGGGCCAGTGGCTCGCCAGGTCATGGACGCCTGGCTGCTCGATAAAGAGGGAGAACTGAAGGTGCCACCAGTGTTCGCCAACACCCCGGCCACCCCACCCTCCAATACTGCCGACGACGATTCGGATCAAGAGGATCGCCCATGAGCCAGCGCGAATTTATCCGCCAGATGCCCGGCCAGACCGGCGCCTCCCTGTCTCCAGGGCTGGCGGTCCGCCTGCATCTGGACCCGCCGCTACTGGTCGGCCTGTTGCTGCTCATGTTCGGCGGGCTCACCGTCCTTTACAGCGCCGGCGGCGAAAACATGGACCTGGTAGTGCGTCAGTGCATCCGTTTTGGTGCCGGCCTTACCGTGCTGTTCCTGTTGGCCCAGATCCCTCCCCGCAGTTACCGGTTCTGGGCCCCGGTGATTTACTCCATCGGCCTGGTGCTGCTGATACTGGTGCTGGTCATCGGTACCGAGGCAAAAGGCGCCCAGCGCTGGCTTTCCATTCCCGGCGCGGGTCGCTTTCAGCCGGCGGAAGTCATGAAACTGGCCGTGCCCGCCATGGTCGCGTGGTATTTCACTGAACGCACCCTGCCCCCCAAACTCACGGACGTCATTGCCGCCCTGCTATTGCTCGGGGTGCCTGCCATGCTGATCGGCCTGCAACCGGACCTGGGCACCGCCATTCTCATCGCGGCCAGCGGGCTGGTGGTGCTGTTCATGGCCGGGCTCTCGTGGCGGCTGATCGCCGTGGCGGTCATCATTGTGGTCACCGCAGCACCGCTGATGTATTTCTTCGTGATGCACGATTACCAGCGGAACCGGGTCGATACTTTCCTCAACCCGGAAGCCGACCCCCGTGGCACCGGCTGGAACATCATCCAGTCGAAAACCGCCATCGGCTCCGGCGGCGTCAACGGCAAGGGCTGGCTCGACGGCACCCAATCGCGGCTGGATTTCCTGCCGGAATCGTCCACCGACTTCATTCTCGCGGTTCTCAGTGAGGAATTCGGCCTGGTTGGTGTCAGCATCCTGTTGATGATGTACCTGGTGATTGTCGGCCGCGGCTTCTTTATCAGCTGGCAAGCCCAGGACACCTTCGCCCGACTCCTTGCCGCCAGCCTGGTGATGACATTTTTTATTTATGTTTTCGTGAACATTGGGATGGTGTCAGGACTCTTACCTGTCGTAGGGGTGCCTTTGCCCCTGATCAGCTATGGCGGCACCTCGGTTGTGACGCTGCTGGCCAGTTTCGGCATGCTGATGTCGATTCACACCCATCGGCGGCTGATGAGTTACTGAACGCGTGGCGAGAAAAGCCCATTGTTGCGGGCACCTCACCGCAACAACGCGGTCCATGGAAATAATGAAAACAGGAGATACCCCTTTGCGTCGTTTCTATCCGTGCATTCCAGGCATTGTTTGCTCCGGCACTCTTTACTCAACCCTTGTGGCCGCCGCTCTGACCTTCACCTCCCTGCCGGCCCAGGCTGAACACACCTGCCCGGAAAACAACGACTACCTGCAGCGTGAACAGGCGAAAACCCTGATTGCAGAACTGGTTTCCCAGGGGCAGGACGAAGCGCGAGTGCGAGACGTTCTGGGGGGCGCGCAATGCCAACCCAAGATCCTCAAGTCCATCGCTCGCCCGGCGGAGCACACCCATACCTGGGCCACCTACCAGAAAATTTTCCTGCAGGAGAGCCGGGTACAGAAAGGCGTGGAATTCGCTCACACCCACGCCGACACCCTGACCCGTGCAGAGCAGACCTACGGCATCCCCCGGGAAATCATCCTCGCCATCATTGGTGTGGAAACCCGCTATGGGGATCACATGGGCACCTACCGCGTGGTCGATGCCCTGACCACCCTGGGCTACGATTATCCTCCCCGGGGCAGCTTCTTCCGCAAGCAGCTCAAAGCCTTGTTCGAACTGGAACATAACGCCCACATCGATGCCGAAAGCATCACCGGGTCCTACGCCGGCGCCATGGGCTACGGCCAGTTCATCCCTACCAGCTATCAAGCTTACGCGGTGGACTTCGACAACGACGGCGTTACCGATCTGGTCAACAACCCGGTGGATGCCATCGGCTCCGTGGCCAACTATTTCAGCGAGCACAACTGGAAACCCGGGTTGCCCGTAGCCGCCAGAGCACACCTGGATGGCGCCGGTTACGTACCCCTCGCCAAAAAAGGGTACAAGCCATCCTTTACCCTGGCACAGGCCAACAACGCCGGCGTCTCCGCGCTCAGCTGCAACGATGATCGACTGGTCAGTGAATACTGCTTTGACCTGCCCGCCAGCACCCGGGTCGCCCTGCTCGACCTGACCGGCACCGACGGCGCGGAATTCTGGCTGGCCACCGACAACTTCTATGTGATCACCCGCTACAATCACAGTCGCCTGTACGCCATGGCCGTGCTACAACTATCGCGACAACTGGCCGCCGCCCTGGAGGATAATCAATGAAACGTCTGGCTTGTGCCGTGATTACCTCAGCCTTCCTCAGCGCTTGTGCCACGGCACCCGGGCCCGCTGGCGACAGCGAAACGCCTGCTGCCAATAATGGCGCACCAGGGTCGGATCGCTACAGCATCCACCAGGACACCGCGCCAGAAGAGCGTCGGGATATCTCCCAGCTGCCGGAACCGGTACCCAAAAAAGAACCCCGCAGCCGCTACGGTAATCCAGAGTCCTACAGCGTTTGGGGCAAGACTTATCAAGTATTGCCCCAAGCGGACGGCTACGTGGCAGAAGGCAAGGCCTCCTGGTATGGCCAGAAATTCCATGGCCACCGCACCTCCAGTGGCGAGTCGTTCGATATGTACCAGTTCACTGCCGCCCACCGCAGCCTGCCCTTGCCCACCTATGCCCGAGTCACCAACCTGGATAACGGCAAAAGCCTGGTAGTACGCGTCAACGATCGCGGCCCCTTCCATGAAGATCGCATCATCGATCTGTCCTGGGCCGCCGCTGTGCGCCTGGGCATCGAGCAGGCTGGCACCGGGCGGGTGCGGGTCGAAGCAATCAGCAGCCAGCAACAGCCGGACGGCCCCAGCAGCACCGTGCCCACCGCCGTGCGTGCCGCTGTGGACAGCCCCCCCCCTGCAGACGCGAACAGCAACGCCAGCACCCAAACAGACACTGCCGACAATAGCGGGGCCAGCAAAGGCGGCAATCTGTTCCTGCAGGCCGGCGCTTTTTCGGACCAAACCAGCGCACAACAACTGCAACAGGAACTGATCAACCAGCTGGGCGTCGACACCCGGATACAGCACTCGGAGGGTGACCTGTTCCGGGTCTGGATCGGCCCCTACGAGAGCAACCAGCAACGCCAGCAAGCGCGCGAGACGGTGGCCAATGCCGGTTTTGACCGGCCCATGCCCGTCAGCCCCTGAAAACGCCCATATCAGCCGTTTCTCCGGTTAACAGACCTGCGCCAGTCCTCTAGAATGCAGCCATCAAGTAATGGCACAACGCATCTTTATGGTCTTTATGGAATTTTTTGCCTTTTTCGTGTCCAACTACCCCTTCGGGCTCTTACCCGGGCGGCGCCATGACACGACCGGCGCATTACTGATTCCCTGAACCATCCAAGGACAACCAACAGGCAGGATACCCATGCGTCCCCAGTCTTTCCGCTTTACCGTTTTTGCTCTCTGTGCCTTGCTCGGCACCGCCCTTTCCTTGCAAGCCCAGGCACAAATGGTCCCCCGTGCGCCGCAGATCGAAGCCAAAGGGTACCTGCTGATGGATGCCGCCAGCGGCCAGGTCATCGTCGAACACAATGCGGAACAGCGCCTGCCCCCGGCCAGCCTGACCAAAATGATGACCGCCTACATCGCCGAAGAAGAGCTGCAGAAAGGCAACATCTCCGAAAAGGATATGGCACCGATCAGTGTTCAAGCCTGGCAAATGGGCGGCTCGCGCATGTTTGTCCGCGAAGGCACCCGTGTCCCGGTGGGCGACTTGCTTCGCGGCATTATCATCCAGTCCGGTAACGATGCCAGCGTGGCCATGGCCGAATACATTGCCGGCTCTGAAGATGCCTTCGCCGACCTCATGAACCAGCACGCCAATCGCCTGGGCATGAACAGCAGCCACTTCATGAACGCCACCGGCTGGCCGGCCGAAAACCATTTCACCACTGCCAAGGACATGGCGATCCTGGCCCGGGCCATCGTGCGGGATTTTCCTGACCACTACGACCTGTACGCCAAGAAGGAATTCACCTACAACGGCATCACCCAACAGAACCGCAACCTGCTGCTGTGGCGCGACCCGACCGTAGATGGCCTGAAAACCGGCCACACCGACGAAGCCGGTTACTGTCTGGTGTCCTCCGCCAAGAAAGACAACATGCGGCTCATCGCCGTGGTCATGGGCACCGCCTCGGAAAGCGCCCGCGCCCGCGAATCCCAGAAACTGCTGACCTACGGTTTCCGTTTCTTCGAAACCTACAAGGCATACAGCGCCGGTGACGTGCTCGACACCGTGGATGTGTGGATGGGCAAACAGGATCAGCTACGTTTGGGCCTGGCGGAAGACCTGGTACTGACCATTCCCCGCGAAAGCCATGAAAACCTGAAAGCGGAAATCAGTGTCACCCCGCAACTGGAAGCCCCTATTCTGGAAGGCCAGCAGTACGGCACCCTGACCGTGCGCATGGACAACGATGTCCTGGTCAAGAAACCCCTGGTCGCGCTGGAACCCGTCGAGGAGTCCGGCCTTTTCACCAAACTCTGGCACCACCTGCTGCTGTTCTTCAAAGGCCTGTTCTGATCGCAGAACGCTTGACGGCAGTAGCCTAACGGCAGAGAAAACCGTCGCAGCCCGTATGGTACATACCACCCGCGCTGCGCCGGTTTTGCATCTGGGCCTGGCAGGTGCGCTAAACTGGTGCCGTCACTGTTACGTCGAGCCCTCTCACATGCCTCAGGTTTATCTCAACGGCCGCTTCATGGCCCCCGAAGCCGCACAGATCTCCCCAATGGATCGGGGTTTCCTGTTTGCGGACGGAATTTACGAGGTCATTCCTGCCTATAACGGCGTGTTGTTTCGTTTCGAGGAGCACCTGGCTCGCCTGGAACGCTCACTGACCGAGGTGGACATCCACAACCCCCATAGCCGCGAACACTGGCAGACCTTGTGTGATGAGCTATTGCAGCATAATGGCGGCGGCAATCTCTCGGTGTACCTGCAAATCACTCGTGGGGCCGCCGAAAAACGCGACCATGCATTTCCCTCCCCCGCCGTGACGCCCACCGTCTTCATGATGACCAGCCCAATCGCCGTACCTGCCGCCGACAGCCCGGATACCGCCGTCGGAGCCAAAGCCATCACGCTGGACGATATTCGCTGGGCCCGTTGCGACATCAAATCCGTTTCCCTGTTGGCCAACAGCCTGCTCCGCCAGCAGGCCGTGGCCGCCGGCGCGGCCGAAGCCATTCTGCTACGCGACGGCTTTGTCACCGAAGGCTCGGCCAGCAATGTCTTTGTAGTCAAAGACGGCAGCATTGCCACCCCGCCGAAAAGCCACGCCATTCTCGGCGGCATCACCCGGGACCTGGTGGTAGAGCTATGCCAGCAACACGGACCCGCACTGCAGGAACGGGAAATTACCGAGATGCAGCTGCGCCAGGCGGATGAAATCTGGATCACCAGTTCCACCAAGGAAGTGGTACCTGTGACCCACCTTAACGACGCTATAATAGGCAACGGCCAGCCAGGCCCTCAGTGGAAAATCCTGGCCCGGCACTATGTTCAGCACAAACGCCGGCTTTGCGGCCTTGATACCCCCGAAACACGAGACTGACAGGAGCAGCCCATGGCTATTCAGGAACACCTGTGGGAATTTCCCCATGACATGCAGTTAAAGGTCATGGGCGCCGTTGACGCCCCGCTCGAGGACGCCCTGATCGAGATTCTGACCACACATCTGGATGATTTTGACGCGGACAAACACCTGAGCAGCAAGCCCAGCAGCAAGGGCACCTTCATCTCCTTTACCGCACAGGTGACCATGCGTAATCGGGAGCAGGTAGAAGCCATCTACAAGGCGCTCAACGATTCACCCCACGTGAAAATCACCCTGTAGCCACAGCGCCTGGCCGAATACCAAAACCACAAGCTACCAGTGCACAAAATCATTGTGCACTGGATCGCATATTGGCATTACACTGCGTTACCCACCGTCACAGCCCGACACCGAAGCCCCACCAAGCCACAATAGGTTTGGAACGAACGTCCCCGTAATGTTGACCGCATAACAACAACACGGGGATAACCGCCATGAAAACACTGTCACTGCTATGTCTGTGCAGCTGCCTGCTGGTACTCACCGCTGTTGAAGTACAGACAACCGCCCCGAATCAAGTCAGCGCCCGCACGACCGGCGCCATGCCAGCCTCAAAAAACATCATTCCAGCCATGCCCCGCAGCCCGGATATTCTGCAAAGCGTTCACGGCACCCCCGTGCATTTCGACGCCTTCCAGACCATCAATCTCAACGATGATGACGGCATTGAGTTCGGCATCAGCGTCAAGGAACTGAATCTTCATCTTGTTAACCAGCGGACAGGGAATCGTCTCATTTAAGTCAGGATACTTCTGGTTCAATTGTTGTTACCCCGTGAGGGGTCTGCCTTCAGCCCGGCATTTTGCCGGGCTTTTTTATGCCGCTCTGCGGCCGCAACACAAATGCAAAATGTAGAAGTTCCCCTCCAGGGGACGAACCACCCTGCAAAGTGGCAAAGCGCTCGATTCGCCTTTTAACCGGTGATCATTAATCGCTCCGCTCATACTTCAGCCCCTACGGGACTACGTGCGTATCCTCGCTTCGTTCGGTTCGTCCCCTGGAAGGGAACTCCTACAGCGTCTTCGTAGACAGGTCGATGTTTTAGTTCCATCAAGCGTAGCTCGTCGCTTCTGGTGTGTAGCGTGTACCAAGCCTTATACTTTCCCCATGGACGCATTGATTCGCTACTTTCCCCAGGTTGACTACGACCCCTGCTGGCAGGCCATGCGGAATCTCACTGATCACCGTAACGCCCAACAGAACGACGAACTATGGGTGCTGGAACACCCTCCGGTCTTTACCCTGGGGCAGGCAGGCAAGCCTGAGCATGTGCTCAATGCGGGGGACATTCCGGTGGTAAACAGTGACCGTGGCGGGCAGGTCACCTACCACGGCCCCGGCCAGACAGTGATTTACCTGATGCTGGATATCAAACGCCTGGGCCTGGGCAGCCGCGGCCTGGTAACCGCCATTGAGGAAGGCATTATCGATTTCCTTGCCAGCCTGGGCATTGAGGCCGTGAACCGGGATGACGCCCCCGGGGTCTACGTCAACGGGGCCAAGATCGCGTCCCTGGGGCTGCGCATCCGCCGTGGCGCGACCTACCACGGGCTGGCCATCAACCGGGACATGGATCTGGCACCCTGGCAGCGCATCAATCCCTGCGGCCACGTGGGCCAGCCCATGACCACCTTGCAGGCACAGGGAATCAAGCTGGATCGCCCTGCCCTGGAGCAACAACTGGTGACGTTATTAACCAAACGTCTGGGGCTGACACCCCGGACAGCGCCCACACCAGACTGGTACAATGCCTCTCAGGAGAACGTCACCACTGGCAGCGATCCTGACAGTGCCCTGACACCGCAGCCCAAGAGACTGTAGCCCACAGACACAGATGCCTGCCCCACCCTTTCGGCAGCACCCGACGGCAATGGAAACCCCATGAGCGAACAGGCCCAAGCAAAACGCAAAGTGCAAATCGGTGACAAACTGCGCGGCGCCGACAAGGTCCGCACCATCCCCATGGTCAACGAAGAAAGCGGCTATCAACGCAAGCCGGACTGGATTCGTGTGCGCGTTCCCGCCAACGGGGAGATCCAGCGCATCAAGTCGCTGCTGCGCAAGCAGAAACTGCACACCGTTTGCGAAGAAGCGGCCTGCCCCAACCTGCCGGAATGCTTCGGCGGCGGCACCGCCACCTTCATGATCATGGGCGACATCTGCACTCGCCGCTGCGCATTTTGCGACGTGGGCTTTGGCCGCCCCAATGCCCTGGACGCGGAAGAGCCCCTGCATCTGGCAGAATCGGTGGAAAACCTGGGCCTGAACTATGTGGTCATCACTTCCGTGGACCGGGATGATCTGGCCGACGGCGGCGCAGAACATTTTGCCGAATGCATCCGCCAGGTACGCACGCGCACGCCAGACACCCGCATCGAGATTCTCACTCCGGACTTTCGCCCCTGCCTGGATACCGCCGTGGAGATTCTCAGCGAGACCGCACCGGACGTGTTCAACCACAACATTGAAACCGTCCCGGAACTGTACAAGCACATCCGCCCCGGTGCCCGATACCAGCATTCACTGGATCTGCTCAAGCGCTACAAGGCCCTGCGCCCGGACGTGAGCACCAAAAGCGGCATCATGGTGGGGCTGGGCGAAACCTTTGAACAGGTCATCAACACCATCAAGGATCTGCGCGCCCACGACGTGAACATGATCACCATTGGCCAGTACCTGCAGCCGAGCAAGCATCACGCCCCCGTGGAACGCTTTGTGCACCCGGACGAGTTCCGCGAATACGCCCGCGTCGCCAACGAGCTGGGCTTTACCTCGGTGGCTTCCGGCCCCATGGTGCGCAGCTCCTATCATGCTGATTTACAACATAAAGGCGTCGATGTGGGGCTGCACAAGCCCTGAGCCTGCGGCCACGCCACCGGGCGTGGCCGTTTAAATTTACATTTCCCACACTGTCGGTCCACTGACCCGGCCGCGGCTTTACATTACGCTAGGGAACCTCTGAATAACTCTTTGCGTACTCAGTCTTTCAGGCTGGTTCGCAATCTAGGCGCGCTTTTGAAGGTGTATGTCCATCCATCGAAAAAGTGCAACAACGAGTGCGGGCCAGCCTGGAAGACCCGAAGGGCGTGGCCTGAAGCGCACATCTGCTGCGCCTTGCCTCTCGGAAAGGGAACCACCCTGACCATCGAGACAAGACACAGCAGCTGCACGCTTCAGGCCACGCTGAGCATGCAAAGAGTTATTCAGAGGTTCCCCAACCCGCGTTTACCCCGGCGGTTGTTGCCGTTACGATTTTGAAGGTCCCCGTGTCATGCCGAGAAGTGCAGTCCGCAGACAATCCCCCGCGTTTTTCTTGCTGGCCATGTCCCTGGTCAGCACCCTGCTTGCTCGCCCCCTACAGGCGGAAGTACCTGCACCGGTGATGGCCCCCGTGCTGGATGTGGCAAAAGAGCTGCAACTGCCCGAAACCGATCTGGCCGTGGCCTCGATTCCACTGGATGGCCCCGGAAAGGCCCGCTTCATGAACGCCGACATGCCATTGAACCCCGGCTCCATCATGAAGGTCATCACCACCTACGCCGCTCTGGAATTGCTCGGCCCCACCTTTCAGTGGCACACCCGCCTGTATACCGATGGCACCATTGAAGGCGAAACGCTGAACGGCAACCTGTATTTTGTCGGCAGCGGCGACCCCAAACTCACCGAGGAACGGCTGTGGCTGTTGCTGCGGGAATTGCGCGCCATGGGCGTCACCCACATTGCCGGCGACCTGATTCTCGATGGCAGCGTCTTCAACCTGCCCAACGGCATTGCCGACTTCAACGATGACGGCGACAACCCCAATGCACCCTTTCTGGTGGAGCCCAACGGCCTGCTCACCAACCTGAATGTACTGCGCATTCGTGCCCGTGCAGACAACCGGGGCATCCACACCTGGACCGAGCCCGCGCTGGACGGCATCGCCATCGACAACCAGCTGGTGTTCCGCGACTACGGCCGCTGCCCGCGACGCTATCAATTCGACTATGAACCCGTTGTGGCAGAAAACGGCACCACCACGATTACCGTCACCGGCGTACTGCCCAAAGGCTGCAGCACCAGCAGCTACCTGTCCGTGCTCAGCCAGCAGGACTATACCGGTGCCCTGCTGACCAGCCTGTGGCAACAGCTGGGCGGCACCCTTGCCGGCACTACCCGGGAAGGCCTGCGCCCCCGGGAGGACACCGAACTGCTGGTGACCACCTCCTCGCGGGATCTGGTCACCATGGTCCGCGATATCAACAAGTGGAGTAACAACGTGATGGTGCGTCAGGTGTTCCTGACCTTGGGCGCCAAACGTCGCCAGCCCGGCGACAAGGATGATCTGGCCGCTGCAGAACGGGAAATCCGTGCCTGGCTGGCCAGCAAAGGCATCGACAACCGGACCATGGTGTTTGAAAACGGCGCTGGCCTGTCACGCATCGAACGCATCACCGCCCGACAAATGGCGCTGTTGTTGCAGCATGCCTGGGAAAGCCGCTTTGCCGCAGAACTGATCGCCTCCCTGCCACTGGTGGCCATGGATGGCACCATGCGCCGCAGGCTGGGCAACGCCGATATGGCCGGCATGGGCCACATCAAAACCGGCTCACTGCGTAACGTCCGTTCCATTGCCGGCTTTACCCGCGATGAGGACAACACCACCTGGGCGGTGGTCGCCATGGTCAACAACCCCCGCGCGTGGCAAACCGAACCGGTACTGGACGCCTTTATTGAACAGGTGCACCTGTCGACCCGTCCACCCAGCATCAGTACCGCCAGCCAATAAAAGGCTCTTCGCGGATAAGAGTAAATAACACGCTTTTCGCCGTCTGATGGGTTTATCGCGAATAAACGCTCGACGCCGGATGCCTGACGTAAAACCCCATAGCCTGAGAAGTTGTCGTTATTGCGGCATCTCTTTTGAGGGGTATTTTGAGGGATGGTCAGGGCTATCATTCAGGCAATAATCGGGTAAGGCATTTTGCGCAGAGAGCATGGCGGCCAGGGTTTTCAGGTTTTGAATGCAAGCGTCCGTCGTCGGGCATCCGGCGTCCAGCGGTTGCCAGGGCGGGATAATGAGACAAGTTCTGAAGCCGGCTGATCACTCAATTCCGCGATGAACCCAATAAAGGCACTGCCCCGTCTTGCCATGATGGTCACGGGGTTCTCTGCTATGCTCCCGACACACTGATACGTCTTGCCGCGCACCACTCAACGCAGCTCGAATTCACATCGACAACGTGTGTTGGGACATGACAGAGAGCTTCTTATGATTACTGTGCATCACCTGGAAAACTCCCGTTCCCTGCGTATCGTCTGGTTGCTGGAGGAACTGGGACTGGACTACGAGATCAAGCATTACGCCCGCAACCCGAAGACCATGCTGGCCCCGGCCGAATTGCGCGAGATTCATCCTTTGGGCAAGTCCCCGGTCATCACCGACGGCGACACCGTCATTGCCGAATCCGGCACCATTATCGAATACCTGGTGCAGCGTTATGGCAACGGCCAATGGCAACCCGCCCCCGATGATGACCAGTGGCTGAACTACCGCTACTGGCTGCATTATGCCGAAGGCTCATTGATGCCCTTGCTGGTCATGAAGCTGATCTTCAGCCATATCGCCAAAGCCCCCATGCCTTTTTTTGCCAAACCCATCGCCAAAAAAATCAGCGGCAAGGTCACCGGCACCATGCTGGACCCGCAGCTGAAAAATCACCTGGCCGTCATTGAACAGCACCTGGCAACGCAGACCTGGTTTGCCGGCGACAGCCCGTCCGGGGCCGACATCCTGATGAGCTTTCCCCTGCAGGCGGCCTCTGCCCGTGCGGACCTGAGCCAACTGCCTTCGATCCAGCGCTTTGTGGCGCAGATGGAAGCCCGCCCGGCCTACCAGAAAGCGGTGGAACGGGCCGGCCCGCTGACGCCGATGCGTTAACAGGACGACCATGACTCAGGCACCAGAAGACGCCATTCTGGCCAGCTGGGCGGCCAATGCCGCCCCCTGGATCGCCCTGCTGCAAGGCAGTGGCATCGCCAGCCGCCAGACCACCAATCCGGCAATCATCAATGCCATTAGTCGCTACCAGCCAGACTCGGTGCTGGATGTGGGCTGCGGTGAAGGGTGGCTCTGCCGGGCACTGGCCGCAAAAGAAAGCGCCCCGTCCCCTGTGATCACCGGCGTGGATGCCATTCCGGCACTGGTGGAAAACGCTCAGGCACAACACTCCGACGGCACCTACCTGTGCAGCGACTACACGCAATTACCCAACGCACTGAGCGGCCAGACATTTGCCGTCATCGTGTGCAATTTTTCACTCTTCGGCGAGGATTCCGTTGCGCAGTTACTGGCAACACTAAAACACCACCTGCGCGCGGGCGGCACCCTGCTGATACAAATCCTGCATCCCCTCATGGCCTGCAACGGAGACTACCGTTCAGGCTGGCGCACCGGTAGCTGGGCCGGCTGTAGTGACGCCTTCCATGACGCCCCACCCTGGTATTTCCGCACGTTGTCGGACTGGCTGGCGCTTCTTCAGCAACAGGGTTTGCACGTTCATATGGAAGAACCCCTGGATCCGCAAACGCACACGCCATTGTCTGTCATCTTCCACGCCCGCAGGCCATAAACCCTCCCGCTCCGGCCAGCTACAGTAATCCCACAAGCCATAACAAAGTCACGATGGTTAACCTTGCCCGTGCTTTATAGGATTGCCACAGAATCGTTCGCACTCCAACAATAATCACAGTGTGGCTGCCCCATGATACTGCTCTATTTTGCTGTCAGTTTTCTTCTCGGCCTGTTGCTTCTGCAAGGCCTGAACCGGCTCCTGCGCATCGCTTTTTCAACCACCAAGACTCCGCCGGCCATTAGCGTTCAGCAACCTGCCGATCGGGCCGCCGACGTTGATAACACCCTTCCCGCACTGAACCTGGCGCTGTTCTCCACCCGGCAACCCGCACAACACCGTTAATCGCCGCCCCCTGAAGATGGCGAGCCAACACAAATATTCAAAAACTGTTAAACCAGCGAACCAAACGGCAAAAGCGTATTCTAAGCAGTAATACAGAAGGGAAACCTGCAAGGGAGTGATATTCATGAAGACTTATTTCGCCGCCGCCGTTCTCGGCTGCACCGTCGCGTTTTCCGGCTGCCAGAGCCAGCCCGAAACGCCGATCAACCCCACGGCCCAAAAAGAGATCTACAGCGGGATGCTCCCCTGTGCGGACTGCTCCGGCATCCGTACCACTCTGACCCTGTACCGGGATCAATACGACAGTCCCACCCGCTTCGAGCTGCGAGAAGAGTACATGAGCGGCTCCACCGTGAAACTGAATGCCGTGGAACGGGGTGACTGGGCATCGCGCAAATACCAGGAAGGCATTACCCAGGAAGATGTCTACACTATCAACCCCGAGGCCGATGACGACGCCCAACGCCAATATCTCAAGGACGCGGTCAATGCCATTGAACAACTGGACCAGTCCGGCAACCGGATCGAATCGAACCTGAATTACCGTTTGCTCAGCAAATAATCCGTATCGGTGAAACAAAAAGGCGCTTCGGCGCCTTTTTCGTGCCCGCTCCCTTTTCAGACTTTTACCTGCGGCATTTTGCCGCTACCTGTGAATACATCCCAAATAGGAATGACTTGCATTAAGAGGGTAAAACTCTTAGTATTGCGAACCCTATTCAACCCTTGACGCTAATGTAATTGCCGCGCGCTACCCTGTGGCTCCCTGTCACCAGGCTTCCATTATTACGCGGTAGACTACATAAGCCTTTGTGCACCCAAGACCGGGCACCTGATCATTTGCCCATAGCTGGAGTTTTCCATGCCCCCAATTTCCCTGCACTTGCCGGAATGGTTTGTCAGTGGCGGCGCCACCATGTGGGTCCTCGCCCTGTTGTCCGTGGTTGCCCTGGCCACGCTGATTTCCAAAATCCTGCAATTTGCCCGTATCCGCCCCGGCAACAGCCGCCAGGCGGACCAGCTGCTCAATGCTCTGCGTCAGGGCAAGCAACCCGGCGAGCCCGCTGGCAAACTGAACAGCCCCATCGACCGGGTTCTCTGGCAGTGCTGGCAAAACCGTAATCTGGACGAAGCGGCCTGGCAGGAAGAAAGCCTGCGCCTGGCGCGCAGCGGCCTGGATGAGTTGCGCGGCGGCCTGCGGGTGCTGGAAGTGATCAGCGCCATCGCCCCGTTGCTGGGCCTGCTGGGGACCGTATTCGGCATGATCGGCGCTTTCCAGGCATTGGAAACCGCCGGCTCACAGGTGGATCCGTCCATTCTTTCCGGCGGTATCTGGGAAGCCCTGCTCACCACCGCCGCCGGCCTCACCGTGGCCATCCCGACTCTGGCCGCGTTCCACTGGGCCGACCGCAGCATCGAGCAATGCCGCGAAAAAATGCAGGACCGCTTGTCCCGCCTGAAAGTACTGCGCAACAACCACACGGCTCCCGAACCTCTGGAAGAGGATCGCGACCCGTCGGTGTCGCATGCATATTGAACCGGAGCGTCATCGCACGCCCTTTATCAGCCTGACACCCCTGATTGATGTGGTGTTCATCCTGCTGGTGTTCTTTATGCTTGCCACCCGTTTCGGGCAATACCATGACCTGCCTGTGAACGTGCAGCCGGCGGACAGCACCGAGCAGCCGGATGAACACTGGCTGGTGATTGAAGTGCAGGCCAGTGGCATGCTGACCCTCAATGGGGTCAGCTTTACCCCGGCGGCCGTGGCAGACCGCCTGGACACCAGCAAGACCAAGGTGTGGGTCACCGTGAATCCGGACGCCACCCTGCAACAGGCACTGACCGCTGTGGATGCCATGAAGGCCGCCGGCGTTCGCGATGTCCAACTGGAGCTGTTGCCATGATGATCATGGAAACCTCATCACGCAGACCGCCCCTGGAGCCGGTACTGCCACTGATCAATGTGGTCTTCCTGCTGTTGATCTTCTTCATGCTGGCCGGGCAATTGGCCAAGCGCCCCACCGTGGCAGTCGAAGCCCCCATGAGCCAGACCGCCAACGGCGAAGAAGCCCGGGACAAGCTGCTGCTGGTAATGCAGAACGATGGCCAATGGTTTGCCGAAGACAGCGCCGAGCCGCTCAGCGACGAGGCACTGCTGGCCCTGCTCGGTGACAAACCCGAAGAAGCGGAAGTGCGCCTGCTGGCCGACGCCGGGGTCACCATGCTGGCCCTGCGTGGCCGCCTGGAAACCCTGCAGGGCATGGGTGTAGAACAGGTTCGTCTGGTCACCCAGAGTGACGCAGCCGCTGAAAGCGCAAGCGAGGAGGCACCATGAAACCTCGCAACCTTACCGCCTGGATTGTCTCCATTCTGGTTCACGTCAGTGTACTGGTTACTGTGGGCGCCATGACCCTGGCCGGCGGCCGTCCGGCCAAGCCCGGCGTGAGCGAAATTGCCATCAACCTGTCGGCACCACCGGCCCCGAAAGCGGCCGCGCCAGCACCACAGCCCAAGGCCCAGCCTGCGCCGCAGCCCAAACCGAAGCCCAAACCCAAAGCAAAGCCGAAACCCAAGCCCAAACCGGTAGCGAAGCCAAAACCGAAACCGGAACCCAAGCCAGAGCCGACGCCCGAACCGCAGGTAGCAGAAACCAAGCCGACGGAAACCCCGGATGAGAGTGTCAACGAAGAGGCCTCCACCCAGCCGCTGACCCAGGGCGCCAAGGGTATGGCAGGCGACCCGGGCAAAGGGGTCCATCAATCCGGCGACACGGAAAACGCGCTCAACAAGTACCTGGCCAAAGTTCGCGATACGATTGACTACAACAAGCAGTATCCGCACCGGGCCAAGATGCGCCGCCAGCAAGGAACCGTGAAAGTGTCCTTCGTGATCAACGCCTCCGGCCGCGCCGAGCAGGTGGAGATCACCGAGAGTTCCGGTAGCCGCATCCTCGACCGGGCCACCAAGGAACTGGTGTCACGCCTGCGCTTTGATGCCCCGCCCAAGGAGCTGGATAGCAGCAGCGTTCCCGTGCATGTCATCGCCCCGGTGGACTACGACCTGAGCAACAGCTGAATCGGGCGGTGACCCACTTCACCGCCCGCAGTTGATCCCATTCCCGCCAGTCATTACTGTTTAAAGCGGTAACGTGAAACCGCTGGCGGATCCGCATACAGTCAGCGTCACGTTTTCTGTCGGATTACCAAGGAAGGTCTGTGAGCCCATTAACTCTGGCATTACTTCTCAGCCTGGCCGCCGGCCTGAGCATGGCCGTCGGCGCACTGATTGCCGTCAAACAGCATATCGCTCGTGACTGGCTACGCCAGGAAGTTCGCCATACCGTGATTGCCTTTGGCGGTGGCGCCCTACTAGCTGCCGTGGCGCTGGTGCTGGTGCCGGAAGGGGCAAAACATCACACCCCGTTCTCCGCCACCCTGATGTTTGTCGGTGGCGGCGTGGTGTTCATGCTGATCGATCGCGCGCTCGCCGCCAAAGGGGGCGCCATGTCGCAATTGCTGGCCATGCTTCTCGATTTTGTTCCCGAAGCTATCGCACTGGGCGCCGCGCTGGCAGTGGGAGGCGGTCAGGCGTTTCTGCTGGCGTTCCTGATTGGCATGCAGAATCTGCCGGAAGGGTTCAACGCCTACCGTGAAATACGTGATAGCGGCGGGCTTGCCCCTGGCAAGATCATTCTCGCCTTTGCCGGGCTATCCCTTCTTGGGCCTGTCAGCGCTTGGCTGGGCTTTGCGGTATTGGTAAACATGCCAGTCATACTGGGCGGCATTATGCTGTTTGCCAGCGGCGGCATTCTCTACCTGATTTTCCAGGACATCGCCCCGCAAGTTCCACTGAAGCGGTCCTGGGCGCCGTCACAGGGCGCTGTTGCCGGATTTGCCTTGGGTTTAGTGGGGCATCTGTTGGTGCAATAAAAGCAGCGACCAGCACTGAGCTACTAGCTTCGAATGCCGTACGGGCTGGAAGCTCATGGCTCATAGCTCGATGCTGATTTACTCCCCCCAGCGCTTCATCAGGGTCTGCTCCAGGCCGAGGTGATCAAGCAACCGTGCAACCATGAAATCCACCAGATCGTCCACGCTTTGTGGCTGATGATAGAAACCCGGCGCCGCAGGCATGATAGTGACACCGAGGCGGGAAAGTTTGAGCATGTTTTCCAGATGAATGGCGGAAAACGGTGATTCGCGGGGCACCAGAATCAACTTGCGCCCTTCCTTGATCGCCACATCCGCAGCGCGCTCAATCAGGTTATCACTGGCGCCCGTGGCGATGGCAGACAGGGTTCCGGTGGAACAGGGACACACCACCATCGACGCTGGCGCACCACTGCCGGAGGCAACCGGAGCAGTCCATTGTTCCAGACCGCAGACGACCAGCCGTCCCTTGTTGGTCTTTACCCACTCACGCAGAGCCTGCTCGGCCTGCCCGGTGCCAGCCGGCAACTTCAGTTCCGTTTCCGTCCCGATGACCACTCGTGCAGCCTTGGACAGCAGCACAAACACCTCGCATTCCGCCTCCAGCAGGCACTGCAGCAAACGCAGCCCGTAGGGCGCCCCGGAAGCGCCGGTGAAAGCAAGCGTAACCCGTTGCGTCATGAACCCATCCCGACACCTCTGGCCATCATCGCGGCCAGAATCGGCATCAATATCACCAAATGAATTTCCGCCACCAGCACACCGCGCAGGTTGCGTTGCAGCTTGTCATCAATTTCCGGCACGTGCCCGGCTTTTACCGATTTACGCCACCCCAACAGCACCTTGGTGGGGTACAGGCTTAGCAAGGCGATCAGCACAAACAGCGTGACCTTGCCATGGAACCAGGGGTTCGCCAGATAAAAATCCCAGCCTTTTTCTGTCCAGCCGGCCCGGGCCAGACCACTGATCAACACCGCCAATGCCGACAGGCCATAGCCGATATCCAGCCACAAGAGCGTACGAATATTGCGTTCATTGATGCCGGTACGCCACAGCAACAGCTCACCATACAGACAAGCAAACAACATCAGAATGCTGAGGTAATGGACCGAAGCCCAGAGTACAGACCAGAACATGGCAACCTCCTTGAAACCGCATCACGCCGCATGCTTCAAGCTACAACGCGTATTCGCTTGTACTGTTCACAAACCTGGCTCCCGCGAATAAAGTGAGGGCGCGGACATGGCCATTCATAACATGAACAGCCAGAACGCGTTGCCGCTTGTGGCGTGCAGCGTTTATTCAGCCAGCGCATCCAGCAGCTTCTGGTGAATACCACCAAACCCGCCGTTGCTCATCACCACCACATTCAACGACTCACCTTTGTGGCTCACTACTTTGGCCACAATCTCATCCAGCGACTGACTGACCGATGCGGGCACTGGCGACTCGCTCAGTACCGAATCCAGCGACCAGTCCAGGCCCGGCGGTTGATACCAGATTACCTCATCGGCACAGCCTGTGCTGCCTGCCAATGCCGCCTTGTGATTTCCCAGACGCATGGTGTTGGAGCGAGGCTCAATGATGGCGAGAATTTTGCCGTCGCCTACCTTGCGCCGCAGCCCATCCAGGGTCGTCGCGATGGCCGTGGGATGGTGGGCAAAGTCGTCGTAAACCCGCACCCCGGCTACCTCGCCGCGCAGCTCCATGCGCCGCTTCACACCCACAAATTCCGATAGCGCCGCCGCGCCATCGGCCAGGGTCACTCCTACATGGCGGGCTGCCAGTAACGCGGCCATGCCATTATTAACGCTGTGACGGCCAGTCTGGTCCCAGCGCACCTGCGCCACCGGCTCACCGTTTTCCAGCACGGTAAAGACCGAACCGTCATCCTGATCCAGCCGGAAGCCCAGCGCTTCATCTTCTCCAAAGCGCTCCACTTCACTCCAGCACCCCTTGTCCAGCGTCTCCTCCAGTGCGGTTTCACCGTGGGGCAGGATCAACCGTCCGGTGGAAGGCACGGTGCGAATCAGGTGATGGAACTGGGTCTGGATTGCCGCCAGATCCGCAAAGATATCCGCGTGATCAAATTCCAGATTATTGAGAATCACGGTGCGGGGGCGATAATGCACAAACTTGCTGCGCTTATCGAAAAACGCCGTGTCGTACTCGTCCGCTTCCACCACAAAAAATGGCGTCTCACCCAGCCGGGCAGACACCCCGAAATTACCTGGCACACCACCAATCAGGTAACCGGGACTCAAACCCGCGTGCTCAAGAATCCAGGCCAGCATGGAACTGGTGGTGGTCTTGCCATGAGTCCCGGACACCGCCAACACCCAGCGCTCCGGAAGCACCACTTCTTCCAGCAACTGCGCCCCGGAGGTATACGGCAAGCCACGATCCAGCACCGCTTCCACCGCCGGATTCCCCCGACTCAAGGCATTCCCCACCACCACCAGATCCGGCGCCGGCTCCAGCTGGGCCGGATCGTATCCCTGGGTGAGGGTGATACCGGCCGCCTCCAGCTGATCACTCATGGGCGGATAAACATTCTGGTCACTGCCGGTGACGTGGTGCCCCTGGGCCTTGGCCAGCTGCGCCAGCGACCCCATGAAGGTGCCGCAAATACCGAGAATATGAATATGCATGGGAAGGGACTGCCAACATTTAAATTCCCTGCACCATAACGGCAAGGGCCCCCAAGGTGAAGAGCCTGCTCACCGGAATAAGCTATTCCCCCGGCTCCCCGGCACCGACCAGCACCCGGTTTTGCCGCGAATGGCTGAGCATGGCGGACGGCGGCATACCCAGCATGCTCTGAAAGACATGGGACAAATGCGACGAATCGGAAAACCCCGCCGTCAGTGCCGCATCCGTGAGCGAGCTGCCCATGGACATCATCGTCGAGGTCACAAACAAGCGGTGCCACAGGCGATAACGGCGAATGGGAATCCCCGTGGCCTCCTTGAACACGCGCTGCAGGCGCGCCCCTGACAACCCCACCTGGCGAGCAAGATCCTCATTGGAATAATTCTGCGCCGGGTCCGAACGGATCAGCTCGATAATGCGGGCAATGCGCGCATCCGGCATGAATCCCTCTACAGTCGTATCCGCTGCGGGGAAAAGCAGATCCGCCAGCAATGCATACACCTGATCTGCCTCCAGGCTATCGCGATACGCCTGCGTTAATACCGACAACTGCTTGTCCTGCAGCGCAGAAGCAAAGTAAAAACCGGATTCGTGCCGCTGCATCAGGCGCTGATGAAACAAATAATCCCGGCCCAACGGATCCAGAAAACAGCAGCCAATCTGTTTTCCCTGCGAATCGGCAGAAAACGAAATACCGGCAGGCAACAGCAGCGTTCGTGCACGAAATGTTTCACCGTTCACCTCTAACAACACATCATCTTCCAAACCGAACAAAAGGGTATGTGCCCCGGCGGAAAAGGTAATGCGTCGCTCGAGATAACCAACGTAGAGCGTCCTCAAACGCCATAAATACAGCGTGGAAGGCGGCATTTCATCTTGCCCGTTCGCGTTATTATTTTTGTCGTTCATATTGTTATTCTCGACCGAAAAAGCAGCCTTCCAGGACAGACTGCGTCGAAAAAGCGCCGCCTGTGAATCCCCTCACAGGGCGCAAAAAACCCGATTCGACCACGCCCCATTCCTACAAGTCAGTATCACCAAACCTTCATATAGTCCAGTCGTCGACAAACAAAACCAGCAGCCATGGCGCCGGCTGCATTCTAATAAACAGGAGAACAAACATGTCGATCACAGCCCGTGGCCTGATCATGGCCACCGTTCTGATATTAAGCACCAGCCAGGCCCATGCCTGGTCCTGGTTCGGAAAAGACACACGCTACGCCGACACCCGCTACCCCATCGTTCTGGTGGGCGGCATCATCGCGTTCGATGACATTGCCGGTATCGATTATTTCTACGGTATCGCCGATGACATGCGCGACTACGGTGCGGATGTGTACGAAAGCAACGTCAGTGCCCTGCAAAGCAATGAATACCGTGGTGAAGAACTGATTACCCAGATCGAAAACTACCTTGCCGTCACCGGCGCGCAGAAAGCCAACCTGATCGCTCACTCACAGGGCGCCCCCACCGCCCGCTATGTGGCAGCAGTGCGCCCGGATCTGGTGGCGTCGGTTACCTCCGTGCACGGTGAGAACCGCGGCACCCGGGTTGCCGATATCATTCGTGGAGTACTGCCCGAAGGCAGCGTATCGGAAGGGCTGGCCGACATGATCGCCGGTGGTTTTGGCGCCCTGTGGGAAATGGCATCCGGCGGCCCCAATGCCAATGACCAGTCCGCCACGGCAGTACTCGCCGATTCCACCACCGCAGGCATGGCCGCATTCAATCAGCGCTACCCCCAGGCCATGCCCAGCTCCGCCTGTGGCACCAGCGGCCAGCATTCCGTCAATGGTGTGCGCTACTGGTCCTGGGGCGGTACCGGCGTGCACACCAACCTGTTCGACCCCTTCGACAGCCTGCTGCTCAGCGTCACCCAGTTTGCCTTCCCCTCCGGCGTCAAACATGACGGCGTATTGCCCCTGTGCGGCATGTATCTGGGCAAACCCATCCGCCATAACTACAACCACAATCACGCGGATGCCATCCGCCAGCTGTTCGGCCTGATGGGCTGGGAAACCGACCCGAAGACGTTATACCGCAATCAGGCCAACCGCCTGAAAAACGCTGGTCTGTAACGCAACCATCCCCGCAGGGAGCTGCTTCCCTGCGGGGCAATCCGGATAGAGACAAGACCATGACACGCACACTTGCACTTCTGGCCACCGTCTTTGTATTGGCCACCGGAGTATTCTGGGGGCTCAAACGTATTCCTGTGCCCCAGCACCACGCACAGCCGATACCGCATCAAACCGATACGCAAACAAACACTTCCCGCGGGCCCGACATAGCAACAGCGCGTATCACCAAACCAACACTGGCCGACACGCTGGCCAATACATCGCTGGCCGGCACACAGGTGCCCGGCAACCTGATGACCGACGCCCGGGGGCACCTGATCGTAGACAGCAACAGCAAGGCCATCATGGATTATTTTCTTGCCTTGAATGGGGAAATGCCGGACGCGGCAATCCGAAAAGCGCTGGCACACTGGGCAGAACAAAACGCGGGGACCACCGCCGCGGCCGACTTGCTGGCCTTGCTCGATCGTTATCAGCATTACCGCAGCGAGTTCGCCAGCGGCGATTACGCCGCCCGCTATGCCGGTCATGGCGACGACGACATCCGCCACAAGCTGCAACTGCGCCAGCAACTGCGCGCCGATACCCTGGGCGCCGATACCGCCAATGCCCTGTTCGCGGATGAAGACCGTTATGACCAATTCAGCCTGAATCGACACGACATCATGACGTCAGACCGTTCCGATGAGGAAAAGGCGTCAGCCCTGAGAGCCCTTCGCAACACCCTTCCGGAGACGCTGGCAAAGCAATACCAGCAGCAGTATGACCTGCAGCACCTTCCGGCCCGGGAACAGTCGATGAAACAAGAGGGAGCCAGTGCCCAGGAGCTGTACGCATTCCGGCAACAGCAATTCGGCGATGCTGCAGCCCTGCGTCTGCAGGCACTGGAGGCAGAGCGTCAGGCCTGGCAACACCGTTATCAGGATTACACGCTACAGCGAGACCGGATCCATAAGGCTGCCCTGAGCAGCGACGACAAACAAAAGCAACTGGATGCCCTGCGGCGCCGGCTCTTTTCCGCCAGCGAACAACAACGAGCCGCCGCGCTGGATCGCCTCAATTAATCCACTCGCCAGCCCTCAGGTCCCGTTCAGCGAATCTGAAGCTGGCCGGCATTCAGCCCTGGCCGGTCACCACCTCAGGCAACAACAGCACCACCCCCGCATAACTGGCTACCAGCAACGTCATGGCGACCCCGAGCCCAAGGAAGGGGCCCACGTTCAGGGAACGGTGGTAGATAAAACTCTGCGCCGCCAACTGCCAGCTCACCAGTACCAGATAGAGCAGTTCGATAGCACTCAGCGACTGCTCCATGCTGGCATTCAGCGCCAGCAACGGCAGGCTCATGAGGGTCAGAATCACATCCACCCCTACCAGCGACAGGGCGGTCTGCAACCAGCGCCCCTGCAGGCCCTTGAACGATAGCAACAGGCCAGTACCCGCCAGCACCACCGTCAACGACAGCAACTGGCTGCTTACCAACACCCCAATGGGCAATGCGGTCTGCAGGCTGCCCACCAGTAGCTGCAACACAAACCAACCGGCCAGCACCAGAGCCAGCAACGATGGGGAATACGGGGCATTCTCCGGGCTGGCACGAAATATGGCCAACCGCCAAAACAGGGTCATCAATACAGTCATGGATCCTCCGGGCCGCTATTCTTTCAGAGCCGGGGAGAAACAGCTACTAGCTGCGAGCGTCTAGCTACGAGAAAACATAAAACCACTGCCGCTATTCCTCCTCCCCCCGCTTAGTATCGCGGGCACAGCGCAACACGCAGGCACCTACCCATCCCGCGTCTCGCAGCTGGAAGCTCGTAGCTTGTCTTTGTTTCGTCCGACAACTGCGGGTGTGTTTCATGGTCTCCTTCGCTAGAATGCACGCAAATTGAATAAGGGGTCTCACATGGCGCGTAAAAACGCTTTCTACGCTCAGTCCGGCGGTGTCACCGCCGTCATCAATGCTTCCGCTGCCGGCGTCATCGAAGCCGCCCGGGAAAACAAAGATGTCATCGGCAAGGTTTATGCCGGCCGGAACGGCATCATCGGCGCACTCACTGAAGAGCTGATCGATACCAGCAAAGAAAGCAAAAGCGCCATTGAAGCGCTCAAGCACACCCCGGGCGGCGCCTTCGGCTCCTGCCGCTACAAACTGAAAGACCTGAAGACCTCCCAGCGCGAATACGAGCGCCTGATCGAAGTCTTCAAGGCACACAACATCGGCTACTTCTTCTACAACGGTGGTGGCGACTCCGCCGACACCTGCCTGAAAGTCTCCCAGCTGTCCGAGAAGATGGGCTACCCGATCCAGGCCATCCACGTACCCAAGACCGTGGACAACGACCTGCCCTTCACCGACGTAAGCCCCGGCTTCGGCTCGGTAGCCAAATACACCGCCGTGAGCTGCCGCGAAGCCGCCCTGGACGTGGCCAGCATGTGCGCCACCTCCACCAAGGTGTTCGTGATGGAAGTCATGGGCCGCCACGCGGGCTGGATTGCCGCGTCCGCCGGTCTTGCCAAGGAAGATGCCGATGATGCGCCGCACCTGATCCTGTTCCCGGAAATTGCTTTCGACAAGGCCGCCTTCATGAAGAAGGTGGACGCCACCGTCAAGAAAGCCGGCTACTGTGTCATCGTGGTCTCCGAAGGCGCCCGCTACGAAGACGGCACCTTCCTGGCCGACGCCGGCAACACCGACGCCTTCGGCCACAAGCAGCTGGGCGGCGTGGCGCCGGTGATTGCACAGATGGTGAAAGACGAACTGGGCTACAAATACCACTGGGCGGTGAGCGACTACCTGCAGCGGGCAGCACGCCACATTGCCTCCGCCACCGACGTGGAGCAGGCCTACGCCGTGGGCCGTGCCGCAGTGGAATTCGCCGTGGCCGGCAAGAATGCGGTCATGCCCACCGTGGTTCGCAAGGACACCAAAAAGTACAGCTGGACCATCGGCGAAGCCCCACTGAAGAAAGTCGCCAACGTGGAAAAGAAAATGCCGCGCAAGTACATCAGCAAGGATGGCTTCGGCATCACCCCCGCCGGCCGCGCCTACCTGGAACCGCTGATTGGTGGCGAGTCCTACCCGCCTTTCAAAAACGGCCTGCCGCAGTTCGCCAAGCTGAAACTGGCCCCGGTGGCCAAGAAGCTGAACGACACCTTCGAGGTGTAAGCCACCCCGAAACGACAAACGCCCCGCATCGCGGGGCGTTTTTGTTTGTGCGGAAAACCGTCCTCCGAAGGAGCATCGCTCTCTGTGCCCCTCGGGTAGACAGCTCGATCAAAACAGTTGCGAGTTACGAGAAGCGAGTTTCGAAAGGCAAAACCTTGAACATCCCTAGGTCTTCGCAACTCGAAACTCGTCACTCGTTTCTTAGGCTGGGTTATCCCGCCGCCAGCGGCGCTCCTACGACGCCTGTGTATCCCCCATCGCCGCCATGTCCATCCACATCATTTCCCACACATGCCCGTCCGGGTCCGCCAGGTTGCGGTTATACATAAACCCCAGATCCTGAACCGGGTTGATATCGGCGGTGCCGCCGTTCTCGGCAGCGGCCGCATTCACGGCATCCACCGCATCGCGGCTGTCAAAAGAAAGAGCCAGCATCACTTCACTGGAAGAGGAAGGCGGAATCGGCCGGTCCGTAAAGGTCCGCCACTTGTCGTGGGTCAGCAGCATCACATGGATCGCCTCGCTCCACACCATGCAGGCGGCCGTCTCGTCGGTGAATTGCGGATTGTTCTCAAACCCCAGTGCAGAGTAAAAATTCATGGCTACCGTCAAATCCGCCACGGGCAGGTTCACAAAGATCATTCGAGTCATGGTGCTGTCTCCTTGATTATTCATTTGGGAATCCCTGGCACAATGTGCCGTCATGATCTAATCGATTGGACCAGTACGATTTCGACAGCCTGATGACTATTTTTTCATGCTCAGCCATTTGCCCATCAACACTCATAGTCATACTGCCCGAACACCGCGTTATGGCTAAACCGGTAGTCTTCCCCCGCCTCGACGGCTTTCAAAAAAGCGGCCTCCTGCTTCAGCGTCACAGGCGCAAGCAACTGATCCGCACCCCCTCCGCGATACTGCTTCTTGCCCACCGTTTCCGTATCAATCACAAACCGGGACATATTGCTCCAGTTGTGTAACGCGAAGTCGAAATCATGCCAGCTGATGGAGCAATTACCCGCCATGGTCTTCTTCAAGGCCACTTCGGCACTTTCAAAACGCGGGGCCTCCGCGAACACGAACGCCAGCATCTTAAGAATCTTCTGCTGCTGAATTTCCTCCTCCACGTCCTGGTAACTCCGGGTTACCCCCTCGGCGTAAAATTTCAGGAAATCCTGGTCAGCGATCAAACTGAGGGAATGCTCGAAATTGGCCTTGTTGAGCGTCAGTGGCAACCGGTTGTTATAGCGAACGATATGGTCCGGCAACGGCAGTTTGTTGATGGTGAGCAAGTAGAGATTTTTCGTGTTCATGCCGAGGGTATTTACCACTGGCTTCTTGCCCGGGCAGCGCTCGGTAATATGGATATCCAGGATGGTATTGTCATTGCCCAGCCTCGGCCGGATCTCCCCGGTGACAAAAGCCACAATGTGGTCAAGTGAGTAGGCTTCTCCCCCTTCGGCAGTAAAATCATAGTGGCAAGTGTTGGCACTGGCCGTGGCAGACATCCCCAAGGCGAATACCACCGCCATAATGCGTTTCAACATGATCCCTCCGGTTTTATTGGCTTCCCTTCCCGTGGCGGCGAGGCGCAAGACCGCCCACCAATGCCACGTTTTTCATAAGCCAATTAACCAGAAAAGCCCCGCCTTCACAAATGGCGGGGCCTTGGCACGCAATTACTCAAAATTCGGACAAGGCCTTCTGCAAGACCTCCAGCTCTGTTATCTCATCCGCGATTTTTTTCTGGTACTTGGCGACCTTTTCCCCGTCACCATCAGCCCGGGCCTCGTCGAGGTCTTTCTGATAGTCCAACAGATCACTTCGCGATTCTTCAATATCGTCTTTTAATTCCTGGCGCAGGGAGTCATCCGTGCAATGATCCCGGGCTTCGGAAAGGGCTTTTTCCAACCCGGCGACCTTATCTGCATTGGCCTGCTTCTCGGCTTTATCTATCTGCGTTTCAATCTCACAGAACTTTCGCTCGCAGCCGGCCAACCCATCGCAACGGGAAGAGGCCGCCACAGGTGCGGAAAGTGAGCCAACCACTAACGCGGTTAACGCGGGTACCGTGAATGCAAATCTGGTTTTCGATCTGTCCATTATCTTCTCTCCCTGAATGGCCCGTGGGTATTGGTTGATTCCAGTCCGGTCTTGCCGCGGGCAGGTATTGACCATGCCGAACCCGGCTTCGCCGGGTTTATTGACGTTACAAGATCACGCCCCGCTTGCACATGATCGCCATCAGATCACCGGCTACACTGGGGCCATGATACGTTTTTCTGTAGTGATGCTTGCTGCGCTCTTGTCGTTACCGGGCGGGAGCCCGGCCGATGACAGCAAGGTGACCGTACTGGTAGTACGCCATCGCTGGCATACCGGTATTGCCTTCCCTGCGGAGCAGCTCGATCCTGCACTGCAGTTTCTCCCTGCCTATTTTTCGAAACCCGCCTACTATGAAATGGGTTGGGGTGATGATGCCTTCTACCGCCAGGACAACAGCACCTGGCGACTGGTCCGCGCCATGTTGTGGCCAACGAACAGCGTACTGCATGTGGTCGCACTGGACCGGCACCCCGAAACGCTCCCCCACGGGGACATTCAGCCGCTGTGCGTCAGCAGCACGCAACTGGCGGCACTGCAACGGGCAATCGCCAGCGACTTTGTGCTGGACGATAACGGCACCCCCTCCAACGCCGACCCCGGGCTGTATGGCGACAGCCGTTTCTTTCCCGCGCACGGTATCTTCTGGCTCGGCAATACCTGCAACAGCTGGACGGCCCGGCGACTCTCCGCTCTCGATATTCCCATGGATTACCTGACGCTGACCGCCGACGGCGTCATGCAGCAACTCACCGGACGCACCGCCTGTCGGGAACCCAGTCATCATTAAACAAAATGGTTGAATATTTATTTTTGCCTCTATAAATTAAACCTTATGGTTAAACAAAACGATCAACACTTGGATGCTGTCTTTGCTGCTCTTGCCGACCCCACCCGGCGGGCCATGCTGCAACAACTGGAACAGGGCCCTTGCAACGTGGGCGAACTGGCAGAGCCTTTCGCCATGTCGTTCGCTGGCGCCTCCAAGCACGTCAAAGTACTGGAGAAGGCCGGGCTGCTTATCCGGGAGGTGCAGGGCCGAAAACACCATTGCCGACTGAACGCCACCCCCATGGCGGAGGCAGACGCCTGGCTACAACGCTATCGGGTGTTCTGGAACGACAAACTGGACGCGCTGGAACAGGCGCTCAAGGACGGAGACTGACAGGAGGTTTGAGATGGAAACCGATGTACGATTCGACGACGCGACTACCCTGACGGTAGAACGCACCCTGCCCGGCCCCATTGAGCGGGTATGGGCCTACCTGACCGACCCGGACAAACGCGCTCGCTGGCTGGGCGGCGGCACCCTGGGCGAATTTGTGGGTGGCGCAGTGGTGATTCATTTCCGTCATCGGGATTTGTCGGAGGATATCCAGCCGGCCCCGGACAAGTACAAATCCATGGAAGACCAGGCCACGCTGACCGGCACCATTACCCGCTTTGAGCCACCCCATGTGCTGGCCCATACCTGGGGTGACAATGAAGGCGAAGTCACCTTTTCCCTGAGCGAGCAAGGTGATCAGATTCATCTACTACTGACTCACCGTCGCTTGCCCGCTGACGAAAACACCCGCATCAGTGTCGCCAGCGGCTGGCACACCCATCTGGGCATTCTGGTCGAAGACCTGAACGGCCAACCCCGTTCGCCCTTCTGGCCAACACACACACAATGGGAAGCGCACTATCAGCGCGTTTTGCAGGAAAGCGAGGCCCCGCATGACTGACACGCTAACCGTGCAACTGATGTTTCAGGGCCGGGCCAACGCTGCCCTCGAGCTCTACGACAGCGCTATCGCTCCGTTAGAACTGCTGAGCCGAACGCACTACGGCCCGGACGAGATGGGTGAAAACGGCCAGGTGAAAACCGCCTGGTGCCGTATCGGCAACGTGCGGATACATTGTTTTGACAGCCCTGTGCCCCACGATTTTGATTTCACCCCATCCGCCTCCCTCTGCCTTGCCCTGAAGGACGAACAGGCAGTGGCCGACACGTTTGCAAAACTGGCAGACGGCGGCACCGTGCTGATGCCCCTGGACAGCTATGATTTCAGCCCCTGCTTCGGCTGGGTGCAGGACCGCTTCGGAGTGTCGTGGCAGCTGTCTGTCACCGCACCCGGTGAAGCGAATAACCATGGCTAAGAGCGGTCATCACGCTCGTTTTTGCGGGCGTGCTCCAGCAAGTCCTCCACGTACTCCTGCTCTTCATGCAGGTCATCCGTGACGGGCGGTGCATGGGGCAAGACCTGATTCAGAAACACCGCCACCAGCCCGCACAGACTGATGCCCTGCAAGGTAAAGTCACCGTTCCCCATGGCCATGCCACCGATCCCAAAGATCAGGGTAACCGCCACAATCACCAGGTTGCGCTGAGCGTGCAGATCCACCTGCGCCTTGATCAGGGTATTCATGCCCACACTGGCAATCGACCCGAACATGAGAATCAGAATGCCGCCCATGACCGGCGTGGGAATACTTTGCAGCAGCAGGCCGAACTTGCCGATAAACGCCAGCAGGATGGCGAAAATAGCAGTCCAGGTCATGACCACCGGATTGAACACCCGGGTGAGCATCACCGCGCCGGTGACTTCCGAATAGGTGGTATTGGGCGGGCCGCCAAACAGGGCCGCCACCATGCTCGCCACGCCATCGCCAGTAAGCGTGCGATGCAGGCCGGGTTTGCGAATGTAGTCCTTGCCCGTGACATTGCTGATGGCCAGCACATCACCCACATGCTCAATGGCAGGGGCCAACGCCACCGGCACCATGAACAGGATCGCGGGCCAGTAAAACGTGGGCGCAATAAAGGTCGGCACCGACAACCAGCCCGCCTGATTCACCCCGGAAAAATCCACCATCCCCATGGCCAGTGCGGTGAGGTAACCCGCCACCACGCCACACAGGATCGGCAGCAACCGAAACAGGCCATGTCCCAGCGTCGCCACCAGCATGGTAGTCAGCAGCGACACCATGGAAACCAGCAGGGCATCCCCGTAAGGGAACATCTGCATCTCGCCATTACCGGACATACCCATGGCGAAGTTCACCGCCGTGGGCGCCAGGCTAAGCCCGATCACCATGATGATGGGGCCGGTGACCACCGGCGGCATCAGGCGGTGCAGAAAGCCCGGCCCCCGCCACTTTACCAATGCCCCCAGAATCACATAGACCACAGCGGTACAGAACAACGCCCCCATGGTGGCCGGCACGCCCCACTGCTGTACCCCATGGGAAATGGGTGCCACAAAGACAAACGAGGACGCCAGAAAAACAGGAATCGAGCGGCGGGTAATCCACTGGAACAACAATGTGCCCAGCCCCGCGGTAAACAGCGCCACACTGGGATCCAGCCCGGTCAGTAACGGCATTAATACCATGGCTCCAAAAGCCACAAACAGCATCTGCGCGCCGATGAGAATAATCTTCCAGTTCCAGAATCCGCCGGCCTGGCTCATGTACAGCTCCTGATTTGTGATTGCCTGTGGCTTGGATCACCGGGCGATGCCCGGTTATTTGGTCCCGAAAATCTTGTCTCCGGCATCTCCCAGGCCCGGCATGATATAGCCCTCTTCATTCAGGCCCTGATCCACCGAAGCGGTGTAAAGGGAGACATCCGGGTGCGCCTCCTGAACCTTGCGAATGCCCTCCGGTGCCGCCACCAGCACCAGGGCACGAATCTGGGTACAACCGGCTTTTTTCAGCATATCGATACAGGCCAGCATGGAGCCCCCGGTGGCCAGCATGGGGTCGATCACCAGCGCCATGCGCTCGTCGATATCGTGGGCCAGCTTCTCGAAATACGCCACCGGCTGCAGCGTTGCCTCATCCCGATACACGCCCACCACGCTGACCTTGGCGCTGGGGATCAGCTCCAGCACCCCGTCCAGCATCCCCAGCCCGGCCCGCAAAATCGGCACCACAGTGATTTTCTTGCCTCTGATGCGCTGGGCCGGCGCCTTGCCCATCCAGGTATCCACCTGATAATCCTCCAGCACCAGGTCGCTGGTGGCTTCATAGGTCAGCAGGCTGCCCACTTCCGCGGTGAGCTGGCGAAAGCTGCGCGTACTCAGACTTTTCTGGCGCAGCAGGCCAAGCTTGTGTTTAACCAGCGGGTGGCGAATTTCGTGGACACTCATAGTGGCAGGCTCCTTGATACAAGCTGAACGGGACACGGATCACTCCGGCAATAGCAATATTGTGACGGCTACAGCGAAAATGTCACCGGTGCACACGCTGTCCCGCACCGGGCCTATCGTCGGCGAGGAGCGAGTGCTAACGTCAACAAAAAGAAAAACAGGGAGAAATCGTGAACAAAACCCTTGCCGAAATGAGCCAAAAAGCGTTTGTTTATGAGTGTGCCAGCCGAGCTCTGGCGGCCAGTTTTTCCAACCCGTCCGCCAAGCCGTCCATCGCCAGCATGGTACGCGACGCCGAAAAACTGTGGGAGGAACTACAGGAATGGGAAAATCGACAGGAGTCACCACCATGAAACGTTATCTGATTATTTCAATTTTCGCCGTGCTGAACGCACTCTCTGCTCCACTATGGGCCGCTGACAGCCTCTCGGTGAGCGAACTGAAGCAGCAAATGCAGGACGGCAAAGCCCCCATCATTATCGATGTGCGTGACGAGGATGAATATCTGGCTGGGCATATTCCGGGCGCCATCATGGTCCCCGCCAAGCAGATGGAGCACCACCTGGACATGATGGAGCAGTACCGCAAGGAAGATATTGTGCTGTATTGCCAGTCTGGCCGCCGCGCCAGTGCTGCTGCCACCGTGCTGGAAAATGCCGGCTTCAAGAACGTGAAGCTACTGCAAGGGGATTACCCGGGCTGGAAGTCAGCCCAATAAGCACCGATTTGCCCACCACCATCCCCCTGACCGCCTGTGGAATAAGGATATTCCTATTCCATAGGCAGGTTCGACCTTCGGCGATTAGCCGCAGCCCGCTGCCATTGCTATAATCCGCGCCCACCACCAACCCTGTTGAGAAGGACAGACCATGGATTTTGCTAAGGTTCCCGCCGGGAAAGACCTCCCCGAAGACATCTACGTGGCCATCGAAATCCCGGCCAACGCTGACCCGATCAAGTACGAGATCGACAAAGACAGCAACGCCGTATTCGTAGACCGCTTCATGGCAACCCCCATGTTCTATCCGGCCAACTACGGCTACATCCCCAACACCCTGTCCGAAGACGGCGACCCGCTGGACGTACTGGTTGTCACCCCCTACCCGGTGGTCCCCGGCTCCGTGATTCGCTGTCGCCCGGTGGGCATCCTGAACATGACCGACGAAGCCGGTAAAGATGCCAAGCTGGTGGCGGTACCGCACACCAAGCTGACCAAGATCTACGACAACGTGAAAGACATCAACGATCTGCCCGAGCTGCTGCTGGCCCAGATCAAGCACTTCTTCGAGCACTACAAAGAGCTGGAAGCGGGCAAGTGGGTAAAAGTTGATGGCTGGGATGGCGCCGAAGCGGCCAAAGCCGAGATCATCAAATCTGTCGAAGCTTACGAGAAAGCGTAAGGCGAGCTACAAGCCACAAGCTTCAAGCTGCAACGCGAGATAGTTTCGCGGTAAGCAGAAAGCAAAGAGGCCGCGCCCAGGGGATGGGCGCGGCCTTTTTATTGGCGAGTTTCGAGTTTCGAGTTTCGAGTTTCAAAAAGCCAAATCTGGAATGCCAGCCCGGCCAAGGTCTTGATCTTCGACACTCGAAACTCGTCCCTCGCTACTAAGTGTTAACGCTTTTCCCGGTAGCCCTTCGGAGTCAGTCCACTCCAGCGCTTGAACGCCTTGGAGAAGTTCGCCACATCGTTATAACCAAGGTGGTAAGCCACCTCGCTAATGCTCTTCTCTGCCTTCGCCAACAAACGGCAAGCCTGCCGGTAGCGCTCTTCATCCTGCAATTGGCGATAGCTCAAGCCGGCCTGCTGCAGGTGACGCTTCAGGGTGCGGGCAGACACCGCCAACCGATCCGCCATGCCTTCAAGCGATGGCAACGGCGCCGCATGGTCCTGCAACGCTGCGCGGATACGCTCCGCCATCACGCCATCTTCTTCCGTGCGCCACTGACGGAACTCCATCTCGCACTGCTCCCGGGCAATCGCTGCCACCTGCGGGTCCGCCAGACGCGGCCGGGCCTCCAGCGCAGACAAGGGAAACACCAGCGCGTCTTCCGACTGATCAAACCGCACCGGCACCCCCACATCGTCCCGCAGCGCCGCCAACCAGGCCGGCGCGGGACCGCGACGGTGAATCTCCAGCCCCTCCGGCAAGCTCTCCAACAGCTGTTCGATCATGAACGCCAGCCCCACCAGCATGGCCTCGATAATAAAATCATGGGCCACCCCTAACGGGCGTGTGCTGCGTAATTGAAGATGGGCCTGCTCCGCATGGCGAGCCTGATGAATTTCCAGAAACGGGGCGCGCAGGCCGAGAAACCGGCAGGCCGCATCGAGGGCATCCTGAGCGCTGGCGCTGGACAAGGCCAACAGCCCCACCGGGCCATGCAGGGTAATGCTCATGGCGCGGGCATAACGAAACCCCAGACCACGATCGCCCACCATTTCGACCCCGCGCTCGGCCACTGTCTGGGCCAGGGACATGGAGACCCGGCGATCCACCGCCAGCAGCTCATCCCGACTCACCCCCAACCCCACCAGCAGGGTCGGCGCATCCAGCTTCAAGGCCACCAACAGGTCGTACAACAGCACCACATAGATGCCCGGCACCCCGGCATTTCCCCAGGTGCGGCCCGAACTCACCATTTGTTGGCCCTCCACGACAAGAACTTGGTTATCTCTGCCTGCATAGTAGTTGTCATTGAACAATGTCACCAATGGCATTTGCGCCAGGAGCCAACATGAAATTGCCGCTGACAAAAAAACATAAGGCACCGGTTGTGCCCATCGTACCCCGCCGTATGGGATTTTCCTTCGATGGCATACAACACGATGATTACTGGTTCGATAACGACCCGGTGCTGACCCATCTGCTGAATATCCTGTCGTTGACCTTTCCCGACGGTGAGCGTTTCTTCGTGGATTCTGTGCGTGCCCTGCGCGACCAGGTAGAGGACAAGGATCGCCAGAAGGATATTTCCGGGTTTATTGGCCAGGAAGCCATGCATTCCCTGGAACATCAGGCCTTCAATGATCTGATTGCCGATGGCAAATATGACGACATCGTTGCCCATGCCCTCGGTGTCACCAACAAGTTGTTGGCCGGTGCCCGCAAATACATGAGCAAACGCCAGCAGCTGGCAGCCACCGCCGGCCTGGAGCACTTCACTGCCATTCTGGCCGACGCCATTCTGCGTCGCCCGGACCTGATGAAAAAGATGGACCCGGCGGTGCGCGACCTGTGGGTCTGGCACGCCATTGAAGAAACCGAACACAAGGCAGTGGCCTACGACCTGTACACGGACGTGAACGGTAACTACCTGGAACGCCAACGCCTGTTCCTCTCCAGCACCGCCTACCTGATCGGTTTTTCCAGCTACTTCACCTGGCAGATGCTCAAGCGTGACGATGTCCACCGTAAGCCCCTCACCCTGGCCAAAGGGCTGTGGAAAGGGTTCGGCTACAGGGGCGTGATCAGCAGCATCATCCCCGCCTGGTTCAGCTACCTGAAACCCGGCTTCCACCCCTGGGATGACGATAACAGCGCACTGATCGAAGAATGGCGTAAGAGCCTGCCGGCGCCGAAGGAGAAGAACGCGGCGTAAATCAATTAATAATGAATAATGAATAGTTAATAACGTCGCGAACCCTGTCTGTTTTGCCTTAAACGCAAGAGGCCGCGCCCAACCTTTGGGCGCGGCCTCTTAGCTTCAAGAAATCACTGGCGCTAGGCGCGCAGCTATTAATTATTCACTGTTAACTATTAATTGCCTTTATCACCCTTCCACCAACAGCTTGCGCAGATCAATCAACGCTGCGTTGGCACGCGAAACATAGTTGGCCATGACCAGGGAATGGTTTGCCAGCATGCCAAAACCATCCCCATTCAAAATCAGTGGGCTCCACACCGTTTCCTGGGTCGCTTCAAGCTCACGGACCATCTGCCGGAAACTGATAGTGGCGTTCTTCTTGCGAAGCACATCCGCGAAATCCACCTCGGCGGCACGCATCAACTGGGCCAGAGCCCAGGTGGCACCACGCGCTTCGTAGAACGCATCATCGATTTTGAGCCAGGGGGTTTTGACGAAGTCTTCGTCGCTCTCCGGCTTGGCTGCCACGATGGTGCCATCCTTGTCCACGTTCAACTGGCTGCGCCCAACGCTTTGGCTCAGTTTCAGGCTCAGGGAGCCCAACCGGGTCTGCACCTCATTCAGCCAATAGTTCAGGTTATCGGCCCGGGCGTAAAACTTGCCGTCGTTCTCATTGGCATCCGTCAGCCGATCCACATAACGCTGCAACGCCTTGATGCCCCGGCGATACTCGCTTTCCGTGGCCGGCATGGCCCAGCTTTGGGCATCGAAATTAAACTGCGGCTCGGCAATAGCCAGGTCTTTATCTTCCTGGCTCTGGGATTGAGAGCGGCTCATGTCCCGGCGTAATACCCGGCTGAAATCGCGCACCTGCACCAATACGCCATATTCCCAGGCGGGCATGTTATCCAGCCACAGACGATGCGGAAGCACATCATTACTGAGGTAACCACCGGGCTTGGACAGCAGGGTATCTGCAACAAAAATCAGCTCCCGCGCGGTAGTCTCGCCTCGCACGGCATCCGCTTTCGCCGTCACCTCACGCAACTCGGGCTCCTGGCTCCAGTACCAGCCCAGCAGCACGTCGACCAACAACAGCAAACCAAGCAACCAGAACAAACCCTTCCAGATTCGATTATTGCGAGGATCCAGCATGGCATCCCCCATCTTTTCACTGAATTTATCGTTACTCATGACCACTCCCAGGATCCTTCAAGCCACTACTCCGCTTACCACTATAGCTCACCACCCACACAAGCTGCAGGCAATTACCTTCTGGCCGGGGTCGCAACTTTCCCTCTTATTGGCAAGGTTCCACCATAGAGAGACAAAACACCACCTACAATCCACAACCGCTACACCATCCACGCTCTCCATCCTGCCATTGATACCTCGCCCCCTTGGCCCTGCCCGACAAACACGCAAACTCTATCCACATCAGTGACGCCACGGCAGGTCTACAGCCATGGGCTTTTTGGTTAAACTGCGCCAGCGACGCCCTATTGCCGGGAGCAGCCTCCCACGTACGCCAGCTGATCCGCTCTGCCATTAACGGGTAAACAGGTAGCGGGCGAAAACGCTCCGTACCCGGGCCGGTTAACCTGGCCTTAAAGTAAACGAATGAAACTAAGTGCCTGTTTTTACATCCAAGCGTCACGCAATCTGGCGCATACGGCACCGGAGAGGAGTATCGAATGAAGCAGTGCTGGCAACGTTTCCTGGTCGCCATCGTTCTATTGGCCCCACTGTCCTGGGCTAGCGCCAACAACCTGTTCGGCGAAGAAGAACGCTTGCCGACCGTGGATGAAGCCATCCAGCTGGTGGCCGATGCGGACTGGGATAACCAGCAACTGCTGCTGAATTTCGAGCTGATCGACGAGGTGTATCTTTACCAGCACCGTTTTGGATTCACACTGCGCGACACCAACGGCAATGTGATCAACGATTTTGCCGAACTGACCCTGCCCGCCGGCAAAGCCAAAACCGACGAAATCTTCGGCGACGTCCAGGTGTACTTCGATCGCCTGGATCTGGCACTCCCCTTGAATAGCGTGCCCCTGGTGGATACGGAACTGGAAGTGCGCTACCAGGGCTGCATTGAAGACACCCTGTGCTACCCGCCAACCAAAAAAATCTTCGAGTTCGCCAATCCTCAACCGACAAAAAAGCCGGTGGCCGCTCCGCCAGCAGCGGCGTCTGACTCCAGCGCTGGCCCAGGCTTTCTCGACACACTGCAGTCCGAAGATGCCAACGCCTTCAATCAGTGGATGAAGGACCAGCCCCTTGGCCTGATCATCGGCCTGTTTTTTGTGGGCGGCCTGCTGCTGGCCTTTACCCCGTGCGTTTTCCCCATGGTACCGATTCTGTCCGGCATCATTGCCGGAGAGAAAGAACCCAGTGCGGCCCGCGGCTTCACACTGAGTGTCAGCTATGTCCTCGGCATGGCAGTGCCTTACACCCTGGCCGGCCTGCTGGTGGCCCTTTTTGGTGCCGGCCTGAACCTGCAGTTCTTGCTGCAGCAGCCTGCGGCCATCATCACCTCCGTAGTGGTCTTTGTGGTGTTGGCCCTGTCCATGTTCGGGCTGTATGAACTCCAGCTGCCGGCTGCGCTGCGCAACAAACTTCATCAACCGGGGCAGGAAGCCCGCGGCAGCCTGATCGGCGCCGCCATCATGGGGACAATCTCAGCCCTGGTGGTTTCCCCTTGCGTTACCCCGATCCTGGCCGGCGCCCTGATCTACGTGGCTGCCAGCGGTGATGCGACCACCGGTGCCGCCTCCCTGTTTGCCCTGTCCATCGGCATGGGCCTGCCCCTGATCATCTTCGGCACCGGCGGCGGCAGCCTGCTCCCCCGTGCCGGCATGTGGATGGAAGAGATCAAACGGTTCTTCGGCGTGGTCATGCTGGGCGTGGCCATCTGGCTGCTGGATCGCATTATCAGTGACACCATCACCCTGGGCCTCTACGGCCTGTTGCTCGCCGTCTATGGCGTACAACTGGGCGCACTGGAACCTGCCGGTGAAGGCCTTTCCCGCCTCAAGCGCGGCCTGGCCCTGGTGCTGGCCCTGTATGGCGCGGTAATGATTGTCGGCGCGTTAAGCGGTGGCAAGGATCCGCTGCAGCCGCTGGCACACATGACCCAGCCGGCAGCCCCGGTGGCTGGCAGTGCCGCCCCCAGCAATGCGGCAACCGCGGAGGACCACGGCCCCTGGCAGACCATCGTTGGCAAGGCCTCACTGGAGCAGGCGCTGTCCGCCTCCCGCCAGGCCGGCAAACCGGTGTTGGTGGATTTCTTCGCCGAATGGTGTGTGGCCTGCAAGGTGCTGGAAGAAACCACCCTTAGCCACCCGGATGTACTCAACGCCATGAACGGCTTCGACCTGTACCGCGTGGACATCACCGAGATCAATGCCGACAGCCAGGCCATCATGGAGCAATACAATATCCTCGGCCTGCCTGCCCTGGTGTTCTTCACTCCCGCCAGCGCCGAAATTCCCGATTCCCGGGTGCTCGGCGAAATGGGGCCCGATCGCTTTATCAGGCATCTGGAACAGCGGGTCATGCCGGGGCTGTAGCAGCATCGCCGTCAGGCACTACGTAGCCGCTGCTGGAACGGCTACGTAGCAAGAACCTGCCATCCCCTTGCCGCAGGAGCGCCACCAGCGGCGCTCCTGCGAGAAGCCATGGACCCCGCTAAACAAAAACCGTGAAACAGTGCCGATTGCACGACATCTTCCGGTAACTTGTAACGAATGTTGTAAAGCCCTTTTTTCTGTCATGGTTTGCCCCTAATATTGCATTTGTGCGAGAAAGCCCGGACTAATCTGGATTTTTCCAGCACGATCACTGCAAATAACGACAAATTCGCAAGGGGACCCGTTTTGGCTTCCATTCTGGTCTTACATGGCCCAAACCTGAATCTGCTCGGCACCCGCGAGCCGGACAAGTACGGTCACACCACCCTGGCGGATATCAACCAGCAACTGCAGGAACAGGCCAGCACGGCCGGCCATCACCTGCAGCATCTGCAAAGCAACGCGGAATACGAGCTGGTCGAACGCGTTCACGATGCCCGCACCGAGGGAATCGACTTCATCATCATCAACCCGGCGGCGTTCACCCACACCAGTGTGGCTCTGCGCGATGCCCTGCTGGCGGTGAACATTCCCTTTATCGAAGTGCATCTGTCCAACGTGCATGCCCGGGAAGCCTTCCGCCACCACTCTTATTTTTCCGATATTGCCAAGGGCGTTATCTGCGGTCTCGGTGCCACCGGCTATGCACTGGCACTCACCGCTGCTCTCGAACAACTGGATGACTGAACATGGATATTCGCAAAATCAAGAAACTGATTGAGCTGCTCGAAGAATCCGGCATTGAAGAGCTGGAAATCTGTGAAGGGGAAGAGTCCGTCCGCATCAGCCGCGGCTCACGCCACCCCGCAGCGCCGGCGCACTATTACGCCGCGCCACAGGCACCAGCGCCGGCGCAGGCACCTGCTCCGGCTCCCGCTGCCACCGAAGCCCCCGCGCCGGTAGACAACACGCCCAGCGGCCATCTGGTGCGCTCTCCCATGGTCGGCACCTTCTATCGCTCCCCGTCGCCGGGTGCGGCGGTTTTCGCAGAAGTCGGGCAGAAAGTGCAGGCTGGCGATGTGCTGTGCATCGTGGAAGCCATGAAGATGATGAACCAGATCGAGGCCGACAAATCCGGCACGCTGGATGCCATTCTGGTAGAAGACGGCGAGCCGGTTGAATTCGACCAGCCTCTGTTCTCCATCGTTTAACGGAGGCATCTCATGCTGGAAAAGGTCGTCATTGCCAACCGTGGCGAGATTGCTCTGCGCATCCTTCGCGCCTGCAAGGAGCTGGGCATCCGCACCGTGGCCGTTTACTCCAAGCCCGACCGGGACCTGATGCACGTGCGCCTGGCCGACGAAGCCGTGTGTATTGGCCCCGCGTCATCCACTGATTCTTACCTGAACATCCCCGCTCTGATCAGCGCAGCGGAAGTCACCGATGCCGACGGCATTCACCCCGGTTACGGCTTCCTGGCGGAAAACGCGGACTTTGCCGAAAGCGTGGAACGTTCCGGTTTCACCTTTATCGGCCCGAAGGCAGACACCATCCGCCTGATGGGCAACAAGGTGGCGGCCATCGAAGCCATGAAAAAAGCCGGCGTCCCCACCGTGCCCGGCTCGGATGGCCCCATCGGTGACGATGATGATGCTTCACTGGCCATGGCCGAACAGATTGGTTACCCGGTCATCATCAAGGCCGCCGCCGGTGGTGGTGGGCGCGGCATGCGCGTCGTGGAGGAAGCCAAACACCTGCTCAACGCCATCACCCTGACCCGCTCCGAAGCCAAGAACGCCTTCGGCGATGCCACCGTCTACATGGAAAAATTCCTGCAGAAACCGCGACATGTGGAAGTGCAGGTACTGGCTGACGGTGCTGGCCACGCGATCCATCTGGGTGACCGCGATTGCTCGCTGCAACGCCGCCATCAGAAAGTGGTGGAGGAAGCCCCGGCCCCCGGCATCCCACAGCACCTGAAAGACGAAGTGGCCCAGCGCTGCGTGGATGCCTGCAAAACCATCAACTACCGGGGCGCCGGCACGTTCGAATTCCTCTATGAAGACGAGCGCTTCTACTTCATCGAGATGAACACCCGGGTTCAGGTAGAGCATCCGGTGACCGAGATGGTCACCGGGGTGGATATCGTCAAAGAGCAGCTGCGCATTGCCGGCGGTGAAGGGCTGGCGCTGCAGCAAGCCGACGTGCAGTTCCAGGGCCATGCCATCGAAGTACGCGTGAACGCGGAAGATCCAGTCCGCTTCACCCCTTGCCCGGGGAAAATTTCCTACTTCCATGCGCCTGGCGGCAACGGCGTCCGGGTGGACTCCCACATCTACAGTGGCTACACCGTCCCCCCCTACTACGATTCCCTGATCGGCAAGCTGATCACCTGGGGGGAAAGCCGCGACATCGCCTTTGCGCGCATGAAAAACGCACTGGACGAAATCGTGGTAGAAGGCATCAAGACCAATATCGCTCTGCACCGCGACAAAATCTTCAAGGACAAGGCGTTCATTGAAGGCGGAGTGGATATTCACCACCTGGAGAAAAAGCTGGGCGATCAGTAAGCGCCTGCTCTTTCCTCTGCGCCACAGCAAAGGCCGCGCCCGCTAACCCGGCGCGGCCTTTGTTTTTCTGGCCCGGCAACGGCAAAAATCACCGCACCAGCGAACTGCCCAGCATAACGACAGGCAGCGCAGGACAGCAGAATCCGCTAGACTGCGGCCACTTTACGCCCGTACATCACAACGCCTTGCAGGAGTGTCCATGGCCTGGCTTCAGCTCCACCTTGCCACCACCGAACAACACGCCGATGCCTTTCAGGCTGCACTGGAAAACCTCGGCGCCGTGGCCGTGACCCTCACCGACGGCGCCGACCAGCCCGTGTTCGAACCGCCACCGGGCACCCGGCCGTTGTGGCAGAACACCGTGGTCAGCGCCCTGTTTGAGCAGGACCAGACTCCCGAGCTGATACTCGCCGCCCTCACCGCCCAGGGGCTGAATGCAGAAGCCAGCCACCACGAAACCCTGGAAGACCAGACCTGGGAGCGGGCCTGGATGGATGACTTCTCGCCCATGCAATTTGGTGAGCGCCTATGGATCATTCCCAGCTGGAGCGAGGCGCCAGACCCGCAAGCCGTCAACCTGAAGCTGGACCCAGGCCTTGCCTTCGGCACCGGCACCCACGAGACCACCTCGCTGTGCCTGCAATGGTTGGACGGCGCCGACCTGCACGGCAAAACCGTGCTCGATTTCGGCTGCGGCTCCGGGGTACTGGCCATCGCCGCGCTGCTACTCGGCGCCGGTGAGACCACCGGCACGGATATCGACCCCCAGGCGCTGATCGCCAGCGAAGACAATGCCCGTAATAATGGCGTGGCAGACTCGCTCACCCTGCACCTGCCGGAGCAGATGCCTGCGGATTACCAGTGCGACGTACTGGTCGCCAACATCCTGGCCGGACCGCTGGTGGAACTGTCCGGGCTTCTGGCCAGCTACTGTCGGCCCGGTGGCACCCTGGCCCTGTCCGGCATTTTGGCGGAGCAGGCGGAATCGGTCCGCACCGCCTATGCCCCCTGGTTTGATCTGACCCCCACCACCCAACAGGGTGACTGGGTGCGCATTGACGGGGTGCGCCGCGTCACCTGAATCCACAGATTCAGGGAAAACTGAGTGACAGGTCCTTGCGGCCTGTCCCGGTTTTTCTGTAAAACATACCTGACCCATCTGCACGCACTATAGGGATTCCGGGGTTGAGTGAAAGCCTGTCGCGTGCAGCATGTTGCATCTCGTCCAATAACAATTCAGGCGAAAGCCATGGCCACCCAATACAAGACCCGCTGCCCCCACTGTGCAGCCCAGTTCAAAATTACCGATGAACACCTGAAACAGGCACGCGGTGCGGTACGGTGTGGCTCCTGCCTGCAGATCTTCCAGGCCAATGATTACCTGGTTGATCCCCCCGCACCGCAGCAAGCCGCCCCGCAGGATCGCTGGGCCGGCGCGCTGGACGGCACCCACAGTGACGCAGCCTCTTCCGAGGACGAGCAGAAGTTTGGCGACGATGACGGCACCGACGCCGATGGCCTGAGCATTCAGGGCATGGAGTTAAGCGACTCGTTCATGAACCTGGATGCGGACGACCCCGCTAGTGGGCTGGGCGAAGACTTCGCCGACATGCATGGCGCCGGCCGGGCCAGCCACCATGAGAATGCCGACGAATCCTGGGCCGAAGCCCTGCTGCAGGAGCTGGAAGACGACGACCCCGCCGAAACCAGCCCGGGCAAAACAACCACGCTCGCTCCCGCCAGCCACTCAGCCCCTGAGCAGCCGGCAGTGCGCAAAACAACAGACTCACCAGCGCCAAAACAATCCCGACCGGCAGAGCCCGAAGACGACGATGACAGCCTGTTCGGTGGATTGGACCTGTTTGGCGACGACCTTTACGAAGAACCCGTCCCCATCGGCAAGCCAGTACGCGAACGTGACAACCATTTCCGCCAGCGCCGGGACTGGGGCGGCATGCTCAAGTGGACCTCGCTGTCGGTTATTGCCTTGGTCGTGCTGGTCGGCCAATACGCCTTCTTCAATTTCAATGACCTGGCCCGTAGCCCGCAATGGCGCCCCCTGTATCAGCAGGCCTGTGATGTACTCGGCTGCCACCTGCCCAGCCGCTCAGACATCACCCAGCTGCGCGGTGCCAATCTGGTGGTGCGCAGCCACCCGAATTACGCCAACGCCCTGATCGTGGATGCCATCCTGTTCAATGAAGCCAAGTACCCCCAGCCCTTCCCGGAACTGGAACTGAGCTTCAGCGCCCTCAACGGCGGCCCCGTGGCCAGCCGACGCTTCACCCCGCAGGAATACCTGCAAGGGGATCTGCTCGGCATGGAAACCATGCCCACGCGCACCCCGCTACATATCTCGCTGGAAATTGTGGACCCGGGCGACAAGGCGGTGAACTACAACCTGCGCCTGTTGCCGGCACCACAGCCACGCGATCAGGTCAGTCAGCGCTAAGCACGCCTCATACACTTCAATTCGCCTCATATAATGGGAATCGATAGGCAGCCCGTCAGCTCATGGCAGGCTGCCCTTTCATCCCGGGCCATCGATCTCTATCATTGTCTCCCCTTTTAGACACCCCAAGCCCGGCGCCATGCAGATCGGACCCTACAACCTGCCCAACTCCCTGATCCTGGCCCCCATGGCCGGCGTCACGGATCGCCCTTTCCGGCGTTTGTGCAGGGACCTGGGAGCCGGCCTGCTGGTGTCGGAAATGGTGACCTCGGACACCCGTCTGTGGAACTCTCGAAAGTCTCGCCAACGGCTGGATCACAGCGGCGAACCGGGCCCCATTTCTGTACAGATTGCCGGCGGTGAGCCGACCATGCTGGCAGAAGCGGCCCGCGCCAACGTGGACCACGGCGCCCAGATTATTGATATCAATATGGGCTGCCCGGCGAAAAAAGTGTGCAAACGCGCCGCAGGGTCCGCCCTGCTGGCCGACCCGGATCTGGTCAGCCGCATCCTGGATGCGGTGGTCAATGCGGTGGATGTCCCCGTCACCCTGAAAATCCGTACCGGCCCCGACCGCGATCAGCGCAATGCCCTCGCCATTGCCCGCATCGCCGAAGCCGCCGGTATCCAGGCCCTCGCCATTCACGGGCGCACCCGCGCCGACAAGTTCAACGGAGACGCCGAATACACCACCATCAAACAGGTTGTGGACGCGGTGAATATTCCGGTAATGGCTAACGGAGACGTGGATAGCCCGGAAAAAGCTAAACGGGTACTGGAATCCACCGGCGCCGGTGGTATCATGATCGGCCGCGCTGCTCAGGGTAACCCGTGGATCTTCCGGGACACCCTGTATTACCTCGAGCACGGCTCGCTGCCCGCAGCGCCGTTAGTAACGGAAGTCCATGACTGCGTGCAGCAGCACCTGTCCGAACTGCATCATTTTTATGGTGAGTTCATGGGGGTGCGTATCGCACGCAAGCACTTGGGCTGGTACACACAGAACCTGCCCGATGGGGAAGACTTCCGGCGCGGGTTTAACACACTGGAAAATGCCACCGACCAATGCGTGGCAATCGAGCAGTTTTTCCAACAGATCAGCGCCACTACCGACCGGGTTCGTTTCGGTCGTTATGGCGAGGTGTCTGCCCGGAAGAAAAACGGAGCCCTGGCCGCATGACCCTTTCTTCAGTTAACACAGCCGCTGCACGGACACTTACTGAAATGAACACCGCTGAAGCACGAAAGCAGCCGCATCTCACTATTGCGCGCAGTGAAACCCACGATACCTTGCGCAATTGTGTGCGACGTTCGTTAAACGATTATTTCAACCAGCTGGACGGCGAAGCCGTGAGCGAGCTCTACCCGATGGTACTGGCTGAGATGGAAATCCCCCTGCTTGAGAAAGTGCTCGAGTACACCCGTGGTAACCAGACCAAAGCCGCCGAGCTGCTGGGCCTGAACCGCGGCACCTTGCGCAAGAAACTCAAGCAGTACGGCCTGTTGTAATACAGACCGGTGATACCAAGGGCAGTGACCACACTGCCCTTTTTTTGTTTCTAGCCCTCGTATTAATTAAGACTACGCAACTTGGTGAAACCCCATGAGCAATGTTGAACGTGCACTGATCAGTGTTTCCGATAAAACCGGTATCGTCGAATTCGCCCAGGCCCTGGCCGACAAGGGCGTAGAACTGCTTTCTACAGGCGGGACCTTCAAGAAACTGCAGGAGGCCGGCATCGCCGTACGCGAAGTCTCCGACTACACCGGTTTCCCGGAAATGATGGCCGGCCGGGTGAAAACCCTGCATCCGAAAGTGCACGGCGGCATCCTTGGCCGTCGCGGTCAGGACGAACAGGTCATGGCCGACAACGATATCAGCCGCATCGACCTGGTGGTGGTTAACCTGTACCCGTTCGAAGCCACCGTTGCCAACCCGGATTGCTCCCTGGAAGACGCCATCGAGAACATCGATATCGGTGGCCCGACCATGGTGCGTTCAGCAGCCAAGAACAATGCCAGCGTGGGAATCGTCACCAACTCCAGCGACTACCAGCGGGTACTCGACGACATGGCGGCCCATAACGGCGCCCTGTCCGACACCCTGCGTTTCGATCTGGCCATCAAGGCGTTCGAGCACACCGCCGCCTACGACAGCGCCATTGCCAACTACTTTGGCAAGAAAGTTGGCGAGAACAATCAGGACTTCCCGCGCACCATTAACCTGAACTTCGAAAAAACCCAGAACATGCGTTACGGCGAGAACCCGCACCAGAAAGCGGCTTTCTACACCGAGCGCAACCCGGCCCCGGCATCCATCGCCACCGCGAAACAGCTGCAGGGCAAGGAACTAAGCTACAACAACATTGCGGATACCGACGCCGCACTGGAATGCGTAAAAGGCTTCACCAAGCCGGCCTGCGTGATCGTCAAGCACGCCAACCCCTGTGGTGTGGCGGTCAGCCTGGATGGCATTACCACCGCCTATGATCTGGCCTTCGCCACCGATACCGAATCGGCTTTCGGCGGCATCATCGCCTTCAACCGCAAACTGGATGCCGCCACCGCCCAGGCCATCGTCGATCGCCAGTTTGTCGAAGTGATTATCGCTCCCAGCGCCACAGAAGAAGCCCTGGCCATCACCGCCGCCAAGAAGAATGTGCGGGTACTGGTATGTGGAGAAATGGAGGGTGTAGAGGCTTCCGGACTGGACTACAAACGTGTCAACGGCGGCCTGCTGGTGCAGGACCGTGACCTCGGCATGATCACCGAAGGCGAGCTGAAAGTGGTCACCAAGCGTGCCCCCACCGAAGCGGAAATGCACGACCTGATCTTCGCCTGGAAAGTGGCCAAGTTCGTCAAATCCAATGCCATCGTCTACGCCAAAAACCGCCAGACGGTAGGCGTGGGCGCCGGCCAGATGAGCCGCGTCAACTCCGCGCGCATCGCCGCCATCAAGGCCGAGCACGCCGGTCTGCAGGTGGAAGGCTCGGTGATGGCATCCGATGCCTTCTTCCCCTTCCGTGACGGCATCGACAACGCCGCCAAGGTGGGCATCAGCTGTGTGATCCAGCCGGGCGGCTCGATCCGCGACGAAGAAGTCATCGCCGCCGCCGACGAAGCCGGCATGGCCATGGTCTTCACCGGCATGCGTCATTTCAGGCACTAACGCTTACACGTCGGCACGCTACACGCACCACGCTTTTTGCGTGCCAGCGTGAAGCGTGGTGCGTGCATGCACTCGAACGGAGTGAGAGAAATCATGAAGGTACTCATCATCGGCGGCGGTGGCCGCGAGCATGCGCTGGCTTGGAAAGTGGCGCAGGCAGAACAGGTTGAGACGGTTTTCGTGGCTCCCGGCAATGCCGGTACCGCCCGCGAAGCCAAGCTGGAAAACGTGGCCATCGATGTACTGGATCAGCCAGCCCTGCTGGCCTTTGCCCAGGACAACAGCATCGACCTGACCATCGTCGGCCCGGAAGCGCCACTGGTGGAAGGGCTGGTGGATACCTTCCAGGAAAACGGCCTGAAGTGCTTTGGCCCCAGCAAGGCGGCCGCGCAGCTGGAAGGCTCCAAGGCCTTCACCAAGGACTTTCTGGCCCGCCAGAATATTCCCACCGGTGCCTACGGCAACTTCACAGACATGGACGAAGCGCTGACTTACGTCCGTGAGCAGGGTGCTCCCATCGTCATCAAGGCCGACGGCCTGGCCGCCGGTAAAGGCGTGATCGTCGCCATGACCCTGCAGGAAGCCGAAGACGCCGTGCGTGACATGCTCGACGGCAACAAGTTTGGCGATGCCGGTCACCGGGTGGTGGTGGAAGAGTTTCTGGAAGGCGAAGAAGCCAGCTTTATCGTCATGGTGGATGGCAAGAATGTGCTGCCCATGGCCACCAGCCAGGACCACAAGCGCGTCGGCGATGGCGATACCGGCCCCAACACCGGCGGCATGGGTGCCTACTCCCCGGCCCCGGTGGTCACCGATGCGGTCTACCAGCGCATCATGGACGAGGTCATAACCCCCACCGTGGAAGGCATGGCCGCTGAAGGCATGCCCTACACCGGCTTCCTGTACGCGGGCCTGATGATCAGCCCGCAGGGCGCCCCCAAGGTGATCGAGTACAACTGCCGCTTCGGCGACCCGGAAACCCAGCCGATCCTGATGCGTCTGCAATCCGACCTGGCCGGGCTGTGCCTCGCCGCGCTGGACGGCAAACTGGACCAGACCGACATCCAGTGGGACCCGCGCCCCACCCTCGGTGTGGTCATGGCCGCTGGCGGCTACCCGGACAGCTACAACAAGGGTGACGTGATCGACGGGCTGGACCAGGCCGATTCCGATACGGTGAAAGTCTTCCACGCGGGCACCGCCGAAAAAGACGGCCAGGTGGTCACCAGTGGTGGCCGGGTCCTGTGTGTCACCGGCGTCGGCGACACCGTGGGCGAAGCCCAGGCCAACGCCTATGAGGGTGTGAAGCAGATCACATGGCGCGACGCCCAATACCGTTCCGACATCGGCTACCGTGCAGTGGCCCGCGAAAAAGCATAAAGTACAGGCAACTAAGAATTAAAGGTGAGTCGGACCCGGCTCACCCACCAACACACCTTCGGGGGTTGCCATGTCGAATCAAACGGCGGATATGTCACGTCTTGAGGATTTCATTCCTTTTGACTGCCTCAGCGAATCCCATCGCAATGAAATCCAGGGCCAGATCGAAGTCATCAAGATCGGCCCCGGTCGACTCCTGTTCAAGCGCGGTCAAAGCAGCGACAAGGCCTACTTTCTGGTCGAAGGCTCACTGGATCTCACCGACGCCAGTTTTCAGGTGCGCCATTTCACCGCTGACGACGATGAAAACTACCTGGCCATCGACAACTACGCCGAACACACCATCAACGCCATTACCGCCGAAACGACCACGCTCTACGCCATCGACCGCAACAAGCTGGACCTGCTGATGACCTGGACCCAGGCCGCCGAGTCCATGCTTGACGAAGACGACGATGAAAATGAGCGGGACTGGATGGACGCGCTGCTTTCCTCGGAACTGTTCTCCGCAGTGCCCCCGGCCATGATTCACAGCCTGTTCGTGAAATTCGAAGAACGCGAAGTCCAGCTCGGCGAAACCATTGTCACCGAAGGCGAAGACGGCGACACCCTGTTCGTGATCAAACAGGGCAAGGCCATGGTCACCCGCGTCAAGGGCGCCAAGCAGGAAACCCTGGCCGCCCTTTCCGCCGGCCGTTTTTTCGGCGAAGACGCCCTGATCAGCGACAGCCCCCGCAACGCCACAATCACCATGACCAGCGATGGCGTGCTGATGTGCCTGGGTAAAAATGACTTTCAGGCGATCCTGCAGGACTCGGTCATTCGCCACGTCACGGAAGATGAGCTGGACACCATGGTGCTGGAAGCCGACACTGCCTGCATCCTGGTGGATGTGCGCCTGCCCATGGAATTTCGCCATGACCGCACCCCCGGTGCTCGCAACCTGCCGCTCAATGAATTACGCCGTGAAGTCCAAAACCTCGAGAAGGATTTTTTCTACGTGGTATGCGGTGACGGTCGACGTAGTGAGCTTGGAGCCTATATCCTCTCCGAAGCAGGCTTGAACGCCTATGTGCTTGACCGGGGAAAACCGACGGATGCAAAAGAAGAATCCCATGCTGAGGCTGAACAGGCCTGACTCTCTATTCTTTCTTCTGGTGCTGGCCCTGTGCGCCAGCGCCAATGCGGTCTTCGCAGACGTCCCGCCGCCCTTCGTCGTCCATAGCCAGCCCGACCAGGCACGCATCACCATCTATTCCGAATATTACCGTGACGCCTCCGGCGACGCGGATATTGGCACCATCAGCCAACCCCCTGTTACCGGGCATTTCCAACCCGCCACACGCTATGTCGAACGGTTGGGGATTCGCGACGGCGCCTGGTGGGTACGCGTCGCCCTGCAAAACGAGCTGAGCAATAAACAGGACTACGCACTGGTCCTCAAAGGCAACCCCAATGCCCGCGTATTCTTGCCCGGCGCCGATGGTCATTACACCCAGGCGAGCCAGGAGCAACGCATACCCGGCCGGGAGGCCAGCTACCGGCTACACCTGCCCACCGGTGAACCACAGCTAATTTACCTGCAGCTCCAGCCCCAGGGGTATCTCACTTACGGCCTGACCCTGAACGGCATCAACGCCCAGGTGGCACAACAGAGCCACACCAACGCCGTGTACATGCTGCTCGCCGGTGCCTTGCTGATTCTCGCCATCTACAACCTGATCGCCGGCGCCATGCGGGGCGGGAGCACCTACTTCTACCATTGCGGCTTTATTCTCTCCATTCTGGTCATCAGCCTGGTGCTGGCCGGTTATCTTCCCCTGTCGCTCACCGAGAACAGCACCGTCCAGCCCCGCACCCTGTTCGTGATGATGATGATCGCGCTGTTTTCCGCCACCGGGGTGGCGCGCTCCTTTTTCGATCTTTCCATCAAGGCCCCCCTTCTGCACCGCATTACGCTAATGCTCAAGTGGGGCGCGCTCGCCATCATTCCCCTGACTCTCGCACTCCCCATTGCCCTGGCCGCCAGCCTCAGCTTTGCCACCGTCAGCCTGGCCGCATTTATCCTGCTGATTCTGGGCTACACCAGCTGGCACCGGGAGCTGAATGGCGGCGGGCTGTTTTTCCTGACCACCCTGCTGGTCAGTGGCCCTGCCCTGCTGGTTTGCCTGGCCTACCTGGGGATCCTGCAAACCAGCGCGGAACTGCCCCAGTGGCTGCTGGCGACCACCGCACTGGAAGCGGTCACCCTGGGGGTGGGCCTGCGCGTCAGCCATCGCCACCAGGCGCTCCTGCATATCGAGCAACAACGCTCCCAGGCCGTGGCGGAAACCGTGGATGCCACACGCCGGGAAACCCTGTCCCGGATCGGCCATGATGTGCGCACCCCGCTCAGCGGCATCCTCGGCATGGCGGAGATCCTTGCCGACACCCCGCTGACCCCGAACCAGCGTGAGTGCGTCGGTGCCATTCAGAACGCCGGCGACAATCTGCTGCGCATCATCAACGATGTCCTGGAGCACTCGCAGCTCTCCACCCGCGGCACCGACATCAACCACAGCGCACTGGATATTCATGACCTGGTCATGGAAGCCGTTGATCTGTTCAAGGAACGGGCAGAAGAAAAGCAGATAGAACTGATCACCCATGTGCACACCAATGTGCCGGGCCGGGTGGTCGGCGATGCCGGCCGCCTGCGTCAGATTCTTACCAACCTGACGGGCGCCCTGATTCGCCATGGCCACCCCGGCGAAATGGTGGTGGACGTTTCCATGGAACCCACCGGGCAGGCCGACCGCGTTCGGTTTGGTTTCACCGGCAGCGCCATGAACGAGGAAACCCTCAAGCGCTTGCGGGACAACCAGAAGCAGAACGAAAGCAGCCACCTGAGCCTGGCCATTGCCGAACAATTGGTGGAAGCTCTGGGCGGGCGCATGGGCACCTTGCAGGATCACAAGGATGTGCACTACTGGTTCGTGGTGCCGCTACCGGCCGAAGATGCCCCCGCGCCAAGCTCCAACGTGGACACAACCGCTCTCTCCGGACGCAGCCTGTTGGTGGTGGACGACTCCAGCACCGTGACCCGGGTATTGCGCCACCACGCCCTCTCGTGGGGTATGCGTGTCACCGCCTGCCACGATCCACGCGAGGCCCTGGCGTCCCTGCGCACCCAGGCCAATATCAACGAGCCTTACGATATCGTTGTCCTCGATCACCACATGCCCGGCATGGACGGCATGCAGCTGGCTGCCCGCATCCATGAAGACCCGGTCATCGTGCACCCCACGGTGCTCGTCATGCTCACCGGCATCAACAATGCACCCACCGCCACCCAGGCCCGCAACGTGGGCATTCACCGTGTGCTGTCCAAGCCGGTCTCCGCGCCGCGGCTGCGCCAGGCACTGGCAGAAGAATTAGGCCTGGGGCATCCGTCGGTGCCAGAACACAGCAAACCACAACACCAGCCGGACCCGGGCCTGAAACTGCTGGTGGCGGAAGACCATTACCTGAGCCAGAAGGTGATTCGCGGCATGCTGGGCAAATTGGGCCTGAAGGCGGATATCGCCTCCAACGGCAAGGAAGCGCTGGAACTGGCCAGCAACACGCGCTACGACCTGATCCTGATGGATTGCGAAATGCCGGAAATGGATGGCTTTGAGGCCACCCGGATGATCCGGGCACAGGAGCAGAAACAGGGTCTGCCAGCGGTGCCCATCGTGGCCCTGACGGCCCATATCCTGCGTGAGCACAAGGACCGCAGCCTGGCGGCGGGCATGAACGCCCACCTGCCCAAACCGGTGGAACTGAATGTGCTGCGTGAAACGCTGGTGCGCTTTACCCGCCCCGACGCCACTGATTCGGACTCATGGATCGCCAACGACGAAAAGCGCGACTGAACGAACTGGACTCGGCAAACCCCAGCAGCAACGCAATATCCGTCAGCGACAAGGCCGGGTCTTGCAGGTACAACTCAGCCAGTCGCTGGCGCAGCCCGTCAACAATATCCTGAAACCGCACCCCACGACTGAGCAAACGACTGCTCAGGGTGCGCGATGGCATGCCCAGCTCCGCGGCCACAGCCTCCAGGCCCGGCTCCCCCTCAGTCAACAGACGGTAGATTTCGGATCTGACAACACTGACCAGGTTGGTGCTGCCTTGAAAATCCGCCAGCAATTCCCGCGCCTCGCGCTCCATCATCACCGCCAGCCCCGGGTCTGCCGTATTCAATGGCTGCTGCAATAATCTCGCATCCAGCACCACACCATCGAATGCAGCCGAGAACTGTACCGGTGCCTGAAAATAATCCGCGTAACGCTCAGGCTCGACTGGCACAGGGTGCCGAAAACAAACAGCCAGAGGCGCCAGGCCGGCCGGCAATAGCGGGCGCATGAACGCCACCCATCCGGTAATCGCCGCCTCCACCAGAAACCGGGCCGGCTCGCCGGTCAGCGGGCATTGCCAACGCAGGATCACCTGTTCATTTTCGTGGCTCAGGCGGGTCTGCCCCAACTTGCCAGACAGGCTTTCGAAGCGCACCAACCGATCAATGGCCTGCCCCAGATCCCGGCTGGCCAACACCACATACCCGAGCACCTGATAGGAGCGAGGCTTCACCCTTTTGCCCGTCTCGAACCCCAGGCCCGCATCCCCGCAGGCATCAAGAATCACCAGAAACAGGCGCAATACATCCACCAGCGGCAGCAACTGATCCGGCTGTTTAAGCTGGTGCTCATCCAGCCCCGCCCGCGTAAGGATATCCTCCTCGTCCAGGCCATAATGGGCCAGCAGCGCAGGCAAAACCGCCGCCACATAAGCAGCAGACAGGCTCTGGTCCGACCCCGCCAACCGGGGATCAAGCACCGGCACTGACCGCCCGCCCCTGGCACCATTGCCGTAACCGCGCCAGTGATTCCGCCATGGTCACCGACAGCGGCACGGTCGCCGCCAGCTCGGCCTCCAACAAGGCCTGATCCAGTGGCTGATCCCCGGCCCCGGCGCTATACAACCCGGCCACCACTGCCTGCTCGATCTCAGCGCCGGTAAAGCCATCGCTGTGCTCCGCCAGACGAGCCAGATCAAACGCTGATACGGTTTGTCCGCGCTTTTCCAGATGGATCCGGAAGATCACTTCCCGCACCTCACTGGACGGCAAATCCACAAAGAAGATCTCGTCCAGACGCCCCTTGCGGATCAATTCCGGGGGCAACCGTTCAATATCGTTGGCGGTGGCGACCATAAACACCTGACTGCGGTTTTCCGCCATCCAGGTCAACAACGTGCCAAGCACCCGGCGGGAAGTACCACCATCGTTATCGCCCACCGCAATCCCTTTCTCGATTTCATCGATCCACAGCACACAGGGCGACATGGTTTCCGCCATGGCCAACGCCTCGCGCACATTGCGCTCGGATTCCCCGAAGAATTTGTTGTAGATAGCGCCCATATCCAGGCGCAGCAACGGCAACCCCCAAAGCCCGGCCACCGATTTGGCCGCCAGGCTTTTACCGCCGCCCTGTACGCCCACCAGCATCACCCCACGGGGCGAGTCGATACCTTCCCCCTGATTTCCATGGAAGGCACTTTCACGCTTGCCCAGCCAGTCTTTCAGCCCCTGCAACCCGCCCACATTCGCGAAGCTGTCAGTGTCGTATTCGTAGCTCAGTACGCCGTCCATTTCCATCAATGCAAACTTGGCCTTGTTCACTTCCGGCAGGTCCGCCTCGGTGATGGCGCCATCGTGGATAATCGCCCCACGGGCCAGCTTGCGGGCATCTTCCACGCTCAAGCCACGCAGGTTGCGCACCAGCCGGTCCAGCGATGCCCGGTCCGCGCGCACCCGTTCGCCCCGCTCTTGCTTGAAACGGCGCGCCTCATCCTGAACGATGTGTTCCAGCTGTTTTTCATCGGGCATGGACAAGCTGAACCGGGTGCAATAACGGCGCAGTTCCGCTGGAATGGTTAACTCATGGCTGATCAACACCAGGGTGTGATGCAAGCGCTCATGGTGCAGGGCGATTTCCTTGAGCAAGCGCACATGCTTCGGCTCTCCATCCAGATAAGGATGCAGGTCACACAACGCATAGATCCCCGGCTCATTGGTGCCGCGAATCTGCCCCAGCATGGCATCCGGCTCGATGGTGTGTTTCTGGCTGGGACTCTCTTCCAGCTCCAGCCTGCGCAGACCATCCACTGCGTTCCAGCCGAACACCGGTCGCCCCTCTCGCATCCCCAGACGGCGAATCAGATCCAGCGCCCGCAGCTCCTCCCAGGTTTCAATCACCACAATGGGGTAGCGGGATTCGAGCAGCATTTTCAGGTCGTTAAGATCACTCATGGCAAAGCAACACGCCGCACGCAGCAGGCTTCACGCGGGGCGACAGTTTCCTTGTTAGTATGTTTGGCAGAATCGAGGGTGATTCAATTAAAGCGTTCTTAGGCTACACTAAGAGCCCCTTACTTTTCACTCGGCAAGCCTGTTGCCCGCTTGCCCGCCAGCGATCCTTTGCCATGACTCAACGCCGACTATCGCCTCTGGACAAACTACTCGCCCGTGCTGACAACGCCCTGCGTACCCTTACCCCGGGCACCATCCAGGCGGAGCGGACTCCCGCCCACGCGTCCCCGGCACCCGATGCCCCGGACGCCGGCAGCCTGCCCAGTGACAAGCGCCGCCATGTGCTGGGGCTGATGCGTATTAACCATACCGGTGAAGTGTGCGCCCAGGCGCTGTATCAAGGGCAGGCAAGCACCGCCAGCCTGCCGCATATTCGCCACGCCATGGAAGAGTCCGCCCGGGAAGAGGAAGACCATCTGGCCTGGTGTGAGGAGCGCATTCAGGAACTGGGCGGCGTGCCCAGCAAACTTAATCCGCTGTTCTACGCCATGAGCTATGCAGTGGGTGCCACCGCCGGCCTGATCGGCGACCGCTGGAGCCTGGGCTTTGTGACGGAAACGGAAAATCAGGTGGTCAAACACCTGGAATCCCATCTCTATCAGATACCGGAAAGCGACCTGCGCACCCGCGCCATTCTTGAGCAGATGAAGAGCGACGAGCTCAAACATGCCGTCACCGCCAAAGACGCCGGCGGCGCTGACCTGCCTCCCCCCGTGCGCCACGCCATGACGCTGATGAGCAAGGTGATGACGTTCACAACCTACAGAATTTGAATTAATAATGAATAGTTAATAACGTCGCGAACCCGGGTTTCCCTACCCCAAACGCAAGAGGCCGCGTCCATACTCTGGGCGCGGCCTCTTGGCTTTAAAAGCAGCACGAAACTTCCCCGCGCAGCTATTAATTATTCATTATTAACTATTAATCGCTTCTCAACCAAGGTTGCGGCTGTAGAAAATCTCCAGCATCTCCGTGCGCAAACGCTCTTCGATCTGGTCCAGCTCTTCCTGCTCGAACTCGTCGCTGCCGGCACCAAACAGATAGTTATCGATATCGAAGTCTTTCAGCAGCATCTTGGTATGGAAGATGTTTTCCTGATACACATTCACGTCGATCATTTGATAGGCGTTTTGAGTGTCTTCCGTCAGGAAGTTCTGGATGGAATTGATATCGTGATCAATAAAATGCTTGGTGCCATCCAGGTCCCGGGTCATGCCACGCACCCGATAGTCCACGGTAACGATATCGGAATCGAAACTGTGGATCAGGTAGTTCAACGCGCGCAGCGGGGAAATCACGCCGCAGGTGGAAACATCCACATCCACGCGGAACGTGGAAATACCGTTATCCGGATGGGACTCCGGGTAGGTATGCACCGTCACGTGACTCTTGTCCAGGTGAGCGACTACCGTCTCCGGCAGCGGACCCGGCGCCTCTTCATCCCAGTCGGACCCATCCGGCGGGGTTTCGTGCTCGGCGATCAACATGGTGACGCTGGCACCCTGCGGATCGTAATCCTGGCGGGCCACATTCAGAATGTTGGCGCCAATGATCTTGGTCACGTTGGTGAGAATCTCGGTGAGACGCTCCGCGTTATACAGCTCGTCAATATATTCGATATATTCCTGACGATGCTGCTCGGTCTTCGCGTAAGCAATATCGAAAATATTGAAGCTCAAGGATTTGGTCAGGTTGTTGAAACCGTGAACCGTAATCTTGGGATTGGGATCTTTCACCACAGCCGTACCCCATGGGCGTTTCATCGCCACGTTAAGACAAACACACCACCGCACCCCGTGCGGCTACCTTGTTTGCAACATCCCGAAGGACGCCGCGAATCACCGGCCAGGCCGGCATATTGCGTTACCGAGGCGCCCGCCGGGCACCTCAGCTTTCAATGGTATAACTATGGGTGATCTCGACACCACCGCGTGTCAGCATAATGCTGGCAGAGCAGTATTTCTCTGCCGACAGCTCAACCGCCCGTTTCACATGGGCTTCCTTGAGGCTGTTACCGCTGACAATAAAGTGCAGGTGGATCTTGCTGAACACCGCCGGTACTTCATCGGCCCGCTCTGCGGTCAGCTCGCAGCGGCAATCGGTCACGTCCTGGCGGGATTTCTTGAGAATATGGATCACATCAAAGGAGGAACAGCCGCCCACGCCCAGTAACAGGGTTTCCATGGGGCGCGGCCCACGGTTCTGGCCACCGTGATCCGGCGGGCCATCCATCAGCACCTTGTGGCCGCTTTCTGTTTCCGCTTCATAGCAGGCTTCGCCCTGCCACTTAACCACTGCTTTCATGGTGATCTCCTGGTCTGTCACCCCATCTCAAACGCAGGCCGAACGCCTGATTGCGCCCACCCCGGAAGGGGGCGCAGAGTACCATAGCACGGGGTCTGCGCCACCCCTTTCAGGGTAGGTCGACGGGAATAATTTACCGATATATCACCAACCCGGAAAATCGGCGTATTTGGCCGAAAACCCGTTACTTAATCCGGGTTTAGCTACCGCCTGCCCTGTGAAAATCGAGAGTGAGAGCCAGTTCCCTTGGCATAACTCATAAAAACAGGCAATATCCATACGCTTATTGGCTAAGACATTTTTCTGGCTTCAAGACTGAGCGCCCATGACTGACGGCAACAAAATTATTCCAAATCTGGACCACTTCCTGGCCCATTGCCACCGCCGCAAATACCCGGCGAAAAGCACGATCATCTATGCCGGCGATGAATCGGATGCGCTGTATTACATCCTGAAAGGCTCTGTGACGGTCATGATCGAGGACGACGATGGTCGCGAGATGATCATGGCGTATCTCAATGAAGGGGATTTCTTCGGTGAAATGGGGCTGTTTGAAAACGACCCCTCTCGCTCCGCCTGGGTAAAAGCCAAGAGCGAGTGCGAAGTCGCGGAGGTGAGCTATGCCAAATTCCGGCAGCTGGCCCGCGAAGACGCCGACATCCTGTTCACGGTATCCGCCCAGATCGCTGGCCGCCTTCGCGCCACCACCCGCAAGGTGGGGGACCTGGCGTTCCTGGATGTGACAGGCCGTGTCGCAGGCACCCTGCTGGACCTGTGCAAGCAACCCGATGCCATGACGCACCCGGATGGCATGCAGATCAAGGTCACCCGCCAGGAAATCGGCCGCATTGTCGGCTGTTCCCGGGAAATGGTGGGCCGGGTACTCAAGAACCTGGAGGAGCAGGGTCTGGTATCCGTGAAAGGCAAGACCATGGTGGTTTACGGGACGCGGTAAAAAGCAGTTAACAGTTAATAATGAATAGTTAATAGCTGCGCGTCGAACACCATCAGATACTGAAAACCAAGAGGCCGCGCCCAGAGTCTGGGCGCGGCCTCTTGCATTTGAACGGTGAGATCCATCAGCGTTTCTGAAAGTGCTGTAGGTCGAATTAGCCTGAAAGGCGTAATCCGACAACCAGACCAACTCACCCAACGCGATTTGTCGGCTTACGCCGCTTCGCGGCTAAGCCGACCTACAAATATCGCCACCTTTGCGTTCAGAAGAACAACTTCTTGAGCTCAGCGCCCGGGTCTTCAGCACGCATGAAAGCCTCGCCGACCAGGAAACTGTGGATGCCGCTCTTGCGCATCAATTGCACGTCAGCGCTGCTGTGAATACCACTTTCAGTCACCACCATGCGATCACCGGGCACTTGCTGTGACAACGTCAGCGTGGTGTCCAGGCTGGTTTCGAAGGTGTGCAGGTTACGGTTATTGATACCGATCAGCTCGGCGTTCAAGGCCACCGCCCGGTGCAGCTCTTCTTCGGTATGGACTTCCACCAGCACATCGCAGCCAGCGCGCTGGGCCGCATGATACAGCTCATTCATCTGCGCATCGGACAGCGCCGCAGCAATCAGCAACACCGCATCCGCGCCCATGGCCCGGGACTCGAAAATCTGCCACGGGTCGATCATGAAATCCTTGCGCAGCACCGGCAGGTCCACCGCATTGCGGGCAGCACGCAGGTAATGCTCATCACCTTGAAAGAAGTCCTTGTCGGTAAGCACCGACAGGCAGGCTGCGCCGTTGGCTTCGTAGCTACGGGCAATCGACACCGGGTCGAAATCATCGCGGATCACCCCCTTGCTGGGGGAAGCCTTCTTGATTTCGGCAATCACCGCCGGCTGGTGGTCTCTCACCCGGGCGAACAGGCTGGCGATAAACCCACGCGACTGTCGCTGGTTCTCTGCCAGGGATTGCAGATCACCGAGGGTGTAATTGTTCTTGCCGACGGCAATCTCTTCCTGCTTGCGGGCGATAATCTTGTCGAGAATAGTGCCTGTGCTCATAACCTCGCTCCTTATTCTGATTCGTCGCCAACCTTGAGGGCCGTGCTGAACTGAGCCAGCTCACGCATGCGTTCTGCGGCCTCTCCATTGTGGATCAGGTCTTCCGCCATGCGTACCCCCTCTTTGTGAGTTCGGGTAATACCGCTGACATAAATGGCAGCGCCGGCGTTCAAGGCAATCATGTCCGCCGCCTTGTTGGCCGCTTCCGTGGTGCGCTTGCTGAAGGCGTCCTTGATCAGCGCCAGGGACGCCGCCGGGTCCGTCACGTCCAGGCCCACCAGGGAATCGGATTCCAGCCCCAGATCCTCCGGTGTCAGGTCGTACTCCTGGACTTCACCGTTCTTGAATTCCGCCACATGGGTCCGCGCGGCCAGGCTGATTTCATCCAGCCCATCCTTGCTGTGTACCACCATGATATGTTCGCCGCCCAACCGGCCCATGACTTCCGCCAGGGGACGACAGAGCTTTTCCGAAAACACTCCCATCACCAGGCGCTGTACACCGGCCGGGTTGGTCATCGGGCCGAGAATATTGAACAGGGTACGCATACCCAGTTCCTTACGCGGCCCCACGGCATATTTCATGGCCTTGTGGTGATTCGGCGCAAACATGAACCCCACACCCACATTATCGACACACTTACCAATCTGCGCCGGGTTCAGGTCCAGTGCAATACCGGCGGTTTCCAGCAGGTCCGCCGAGCCGCTCTGGGAGCTCACTGACCGCCCGCCGTGTTTGGCCACTCGGGCACCGGCTGCAGCGGCCACAAAACTGCTGGCGGTGGACACATTGAACAAGTTGGCGCCGTCACCACCGGTGCCGACGATATCGACCAGATACTGGCGGTTCTCCACGGTCACCCCGGTGACCAGCTCGCGCATCACCATGGCCGCACCGGTGATCTCATCCAGGGATTCGCTTTTCATCCGCAGGCCAACCATCAGCGCACCAATCTGCGCATCGGTGGCGCCACCGGTCATCACCTGGCTCATCACATCGCGCATTTCCTCGATGCTCAGATCGATATGGTCGACCACCTTGGCCAGCGCTTGCTGAATATTCATGCCGCGTCCCCCTGCTCGTTGTGCTTTAAAAAATTCTCAAGCAGGGCATGACCGTGCTCACTCAATATGGATTCAGGGTGATACTGAACCCCTTCAATAGGCAGCGTTTTGTGGCGCATGCCCATCACTTCATCCACGCTGCCATCATCCTTCTCGGTCCAGGCGGTCATTTCCAGGCAGTCGGGCAGGCTGTCTTTTTCCACCACCAGCGAGTGATAGCGGGTCGCCGTGTAGGGCGACGGCAAATCACGAAACACCCCCTGGCCACTGTGGTAGATCGGCGAGGTTTTGCCATGCATCACCTGCCGGGCACGCACCACCTGCCCACCAAAAGCCTGGCCGATGCTCTGGTGGCCCAGGCAAACGCCCAGAATCGGCAGCTTGCCGGCGAAGTGTTTGATCGCAGCGATGGAGATGCCCGCCTCGTTGGGCGTACAGGGGCCGGGGGAAATCATCAGGCGGTCCGGGTTGAGGGCTTCAATCTCTTCCAGACTGATCTGGTCGTTGCGATGCACCAGCACCTCGGCACCCAGCTCCTGCAGATACTGCACGATGTTGTAGGTAAAGCTGTCGTAGTTGTCGATCATCAGCACGCGCATTATCGCTGCCCTCCGTCTGCCAGGTTGAGACCACCCAATGCCATGTTCACTGCCCGGAATACCGCCCGGGCCTTGTTCATGGTCTCGTCCCATTCGGACTGCGGTACGGAGTCGGCGACGATGCCGGCACCGGCCTGCACATACAGGCGCTGATCCTTGATCACGGCGGTGCGGATGGCAATGGCCGTGTCCATGTCGCCGTTAAAACCGATATACCCCACCGCGCCGCCGTAGACGCCACGTTTGGTGGGCTCCAGCTCATCGATAATCTCCATGGCGCGAATCTTCGGCGCACCACTCAGCGTGCCGGCCGGGAAGGTCGCACGCAGCACATCCAGCGGCCCCAATTCTTCACGCAGCTCCCCTTCCACGTTGGAAACGATGTGCATGACGTGGGAGTACCGCTCCACCACCATCTGGTCGGAGACATCCACCTTGCCGGCCTTGGAGACCCGGCCGATATCATTGCGTCCCAGATCGATCAGCATCAGGTGCTCGGCGATTTCCTTGGGGTCCGCCAGCAGATCTTTTTCCAGTGCCTGGTCTTCCGCCTCATTGGCGCCACGTTTGCGGGTGCCGGCCAGTGGCCGCACGGTGATTCGACCCTGCTCGGCGCGGGCCAGAATTTCCGGTGACGACCCGGCGATATGGAAGTCGTCCAGATCCAGGTAGAACATGTAAGGCGATGGATTCAGATAGCGCAGGGCGCGGTACAAATCCAGTGCCGGCGCCTGGAACGGGCAACTCATACGCTGGGACGGCACCACCTGCATCACGTCGCCCGCCAGAATGTACTCGCGGATGGTTTCCACGCCGGCCTTGAAAGCCGCTTCCGGGAATTCATTGTGGAAATCGTTCTCGTCCACCGGCTCCCCGTAAACCGTGTGCTCCGGTTCCGGCAGCGGAGAACGCAGCTGGGTTTCCAACGCATCGAGGCGCTGCTCGGCGCGCATCAGTACACCCTCTTCGGTCGGGTCCACATGCACCACCAGGAACAGTGCCCCGCGCAGGTTATCGAAGACCACCACTTCCTCGGACCGCATCAGCAGGATATCGGGCACGCCCAGCACATCCTCGCCGGGCGCCGGTCCCAGGCGCGGCTCAAAGTAGCGCACGCTGTCGTAACCGAAGTAACCCACCAAGCCACCGTTGAAACGGGGCAAGCCGGGAAGATCCGGGCTACGGTAGGCCTGCCGGTACGTCTCGACCCAGGCGATGGGGTCCGCCACGTCTTCCTGCTGGTGCCCGTCCGGGCCATCCACCTGCACCTGCTGCCCGGTGATTCGCACCACCTCGGCGGCGGGCAGGCCGATAATCGAATAGCGCCCCCAGCGCTCGCCGCCCTGTACCGACTCAAACAGGTAGGTGTAAGGGCCAGACGCCAACTTGCGATAGGCTGACAACGGGGTATCCAGATCCGCCAGCACCTCGCGAACCACCGGCACCCGGGTATAGCCCTGCCGGGCCAATTGATCCAATTCTTGTGGTGACATGATTGTCCTTAGCATTTCGCTACGGCCCGACTCTCGGGCGGACCGCGATCAAGAGCAATAATTGTAGAGGAAAACGAGCAAAAAGACGTGTCAGTGCAGACACAGGGGGAGCATCACCATCGCCAGCTGGCGGGTGTGGGGAGGAAAAGCGGATTGTCGATCAGGGCACAGTCCAAGGGACGTCCTTTCTCAATCATTGTCGTTGCGGCAATTCTAGCTAATGAAAACGCCAGACGCCAGACGCTGAAAACCCGGAGGAAACTGCTAGACTGGCGTCTTCGATGTGCTCGCACTTTGGCTCAGGCATTTGCCATCAATCCGGGAGCTCCATGAAAATCCTCGCCCTTTACACCGCCAGCCAGTCTCGCGGCCCGGTGGAAAGCCAGCCAGCCGTGCAGCTGCGCGCCGGCTGCGGCATCGTTGGCGACCGCCATTACCGCCGCAACGCCAAACCGGAAGAGCAAATTACCCTGATCGAATCCGAGGCCATCGCCACCTATAACCGCGAGCATCAGCAGCAGGTCGAGCCGCACACCCTGCGCCGTAACGTGCTGACCGAAGGCGTGGATCTCAACGCCCTGGAAGGTCGGGAATTTCTGCTCGGCAACATTCGCCTGCGTGGTATCGAGCTGTGCGAGCCGTGTTCTGTGGTGGGACACCTGCTGGCCGGCGATCTGACCCCGCCGCAGGTCATCAAGGCCCTGCTGGGCCGGGGCGGCCTGCGCTGTGAAATTCTATCCAGTGGCGTGGTTCGCGTAGGCGATAACATTGCCACCCATGTGACCGAAACCCTGTAGGGCGGAGACCGGCTCGCGCCGGTGCCGCCCTGCACAACCTTACCCAGGAAGCCTGGCTCGAATGAACGACATGGAAAAGATGGAAGCGACGGACCCGATCAAGCAGACCCGCCAATGGCTCGAAGACGTGGTCATCGGCCTGAACCTGTGCCCGTTTGCGCGCAAACCCTTCAACGCCGGCCAGGTACGGCTCACCGTCAGCGACAGCCGTAATGTGGAAACCCTGCTGGGCGACCTGCACGAAGAACTCGACCGGATGGATCGCACCCCGGCAGACGACATCGACACCACCCTGCTGATCATTACCGATCAACTGGAAGACTTCCTCGATTATAACGACGTACTGGATCTGGCCGACGGCCTGCTGGAACAGCAAGGCTGGGAAGGCACCTACCAAATCGCCAGCTTCCACCCCGCGTACCAGTTCGCCGACACTGCGGTGGATGATCCGGAAAACTATACCAACCGGGCGCCCTACCCCATTCTGCACATTCTCCGTGAAGCCAGCCTGGACAAAGGACTGGCCAGCTACCCGAACCCGGAGCAGATTCCCGAACGCAATATGGACACCCTCAACGGGCTGACCGAGGCACAGTGGCTCGCCCTGTTTGGCGGCTTGCCGGGAGCCCGTCGGTGAATCTGGATCTTTCCGATATCTTGCTGGTCACGGTGCTGATCGTCATCGGCGCCCTGTTCTGGCGTTCCCACGGCATTCGCGAGCGGGCGCTGGTGGCTACCCGGCGCTTTTGCGAGCGAGAACAACTGGAATTTCTGGATGAGAGTGTGGGCCTGGAAAAGCTGACCCTGAGCAAAGACCACCACGGCAAACGCCGCATTACCCGCATTTACCGGTTTGAATTCACCGTCACCGGTGGAGAGCGTTACGAAGGGTGCACCGTGGTGCAGGGCGGCATTACCCAACGGGTAGAATTACCGCCCCACCGTTACACGCCGCCGCCGGAAGAATTGCACTGACAGGCAAGGCCCGGCCTCAAGTTTCGTAAGCGGCCTTGCTGCCATCAAAATTCACCATCCAGGGAATGCCGAAGCGGTCGTTACACATCCCGAAGCGTTCCGCCCAGGGCGTTTCTTCCATGGGCATTTTAATTTCGCCCCCTTGCGCCAGCGCCGCAAACAGGGTTTCCGCCTCTTTCACACTATCAGCCTGCACACTCAGCGTGGTCCCCTGGGCTTTTTCAAAATACTCTGGCGGGCAATCGGACCCCATCAGCACAATCCCATCACCCTGCAGACAAACATGACAGATATGGTGATGGGATTCCTTTGGCACCTCGTCCGCCATGGGCGACTCGCCCATGGTCAGCTGAAAAACGATATCCGCGTTCAGGCACTCGGCATAAAACGCGAACGCCTCACGGCAGGTGCCGGGGAAATTCAGGTAGGGGTTAAGACGGATCTTGGACATGGCATCTCTCCTTGAATGACATTAGCTTTCCCTGACTAATCGAACGAGACCACCGCTTTTCGACAGGCCGCCCTGTTTTTGCAGGAGCGTCGCTGGCGGCGCGATAACGACCTTATGGAATCGCGCCGCCAGCGACTCTCCTACGGGAAGGGCTACTTCACCCGCTGTTTTTCCAGCTTGCGGGCCAGGGTGCGGCGGTGCATGCCCAGGCGGCGGGCGGTTTCGGAGATATTAAACCCGGTTTCCGCCAACGTTTCGTGGATGCGTTCCCATTCCAGAGTTTTCAGATCCGTGGCACGGGCCGTTAGGGCCACATCGGTGGAGCCTTCCGCCCGGTTGAAGGCATCTTCGATATCGTCGGTATTGGAAGGCTTGGCCAGGTAATGGCAGGCCCCCAGCTTCACCGCTTCCACCGCCGTGGCGATACTGGCATAACCGGTCAACACCACAATCAGCATGTCTTCATCGTGTTCATGGAGCGTTTGCACACAGGCCAACCCGGACGATTCGCCCTTGAGCTTCAGGTCGACCACGGCATAGCCCGGCTGATGGTTTTTCAGCAGCGCCTGCATGGATTCCAGGCTGTCCGCATGAACCACCTGATAACCCCGACGCTCGAACGAGCGGGTCAGGGTGCGGGCAAAGGCGTCATCGTCTTCCACAATCAATAGCTGTCTTTCATCACCCAGCATTTCAGACACCGTTGGTTCCTCCTGTTCCCTGCTCCAGAGTGACCACTGATAACGGCAGGGACAAGGTCACCAGTGCGCCACCCTGGGCCAGATTGCTCGCTCTCAGGTTGCCGCCCAGGGTACGCAGCACGTTCATCACCAGAAACAACCCGAGACCACTGCCCGGCCGTCCCTTGCTGGACTGGTAAGGGCGCCCCAGATTATCGAGCATCGCCTGCGGGAAACCCGGTCCACGGTCTGTCACCGACACCAACAGGGTTTCTTCTTCGCGGTGCACCTCCAGCCGCACCCAATGGGGAGAGGCTTCCAGAGCGTTATCCAGAACGTTGTGAATACTCTGTCTGAGCGCAGAATCCGACACGATGCTCAGATCCTCACCAAAATCATTGCGATAGGCAAAGTCCTTCACCGGGCGGGTTTCGCGCCACTCGTCGACCAGATCATCGAGGAATTCGCGTACCGTGGTTTCCTCCGACGATTCTCCACGGGCCTCCCCGGCCGATAACAAAATGCCGCTGACAATCGACTTGCAGCGCAATACCTGAGTCTGCATTTCGGCAATTTCCTGGGCCATGTCCCCGTCGGTCTTGAACGGTTCCATGTGTTTCCAGTCCCCCAGAATGACCGACAGGGTCGCCAGCGGCGTACCCAGTTCATGGGCCGCGCCGGAGGCCAACAATCCCATGCGCACAATGTGTTCCTCTTCCGCCGCCCGCTGGCGCAGTTCTGCCAGGTGTTCATCGCGCTGGCGCCGATTGCGGGTAATGCGGTTAATGAAGATCACCAGCAAGCCGCCATTGAGCACGAAACAGATCATCATCCCTTCGATGTAGAGACTGAACAGCCCCTCGGAGTGATCCAGCGGCATGGGTAGCGGATGGCCGTACCAGGCCAGCCAGCCAAAACACAGGGTGGTGGTAATCAGGATGACCCAGGTAGACCAGACCTCCAGCAGCACCGCCCCCAGAATCACCTGCAACAGGTACAGGAACACGAACGGGTTGGACGCCCCGCCACTGAGCGCCAGCAACATGGTCAGCGTTGCCACATCGATCAGCAGGGACAGGAACAGCTCGGTATTACCAATCGGCTTCGGCAGCCGCAGGCGCAACACGCTGACCGCATTGAGCAACAACAGACCAAACAGCACCACCAGCATTTGTGACACGGGCAGCTTGATACCGAAGCCGTAGTTAACCACCAGAATGGTGGCGAACTGGCCGAACATGGCAATCCAGCGAAGCTGAATCAGCAACTGCAGGTTCTTGCGGCCGGTCAGGTCATCGCTACTGCGGCGCAGCGCAGAAAACAGCGAACCCGACAGAGAAGCCTTGGAGGGTGAGGACGACGACATGGTTTCCATAACCCCAGTTTAGTGTAGGTCGCCACTAATAATGCAACTTATGACGGCGCCTTTTTCCGCCACTCAGTGTTGCTTTTCTTTGACGTAGGCCCACTATGCCTGCAGAAAAGCGCCTTGATTGGCGAAAAAATGCACTCGACATAAGTCACACAATCAGCGGCGATCTACACTAGCGCGTTCGGCGTGAATCCCGCAGCACCAGCCAGGCCGCCAACAGCATGCCGAAGGCCAGGGCAAACCAGGTGATGGCGTAGACGCGATGATTATTGCGGAACTGAATAACGGTAAGCCCGCCCACCGGCAGTTCGCTGCCGGCGGCTTGCGCATCCACGAAATACGGCGCCACCGGCGACAGCCCCTGCTGCTCTGCCATGGCCTTCACATCCCGTGAGTACCAGCGATTCTCGGCGGGCACATTGTCCCGGAACACACCGCCACCGGGATGGCTGAGACGTAGCAATCCGGTGACGGTGACCGGCTCAGCCGGCGTATAGCCGCCCGACTGCGCCACCCCCCGTTTCTCCTGGGGCACAAACCCCTGGTTCACATAGACCCAGCTGCCGTCGGCCCGTTGCAACGGTGCCATCACCCAATAGCCCTGCCCCGCTTGCGTCGCCGCAGAAACCAGCGCAACGGCCCCGGGCCGATACTGGCCGCTCACACTGACATGGAGGTACTCATGACTGTCTTCACTGACAGAGGGCCAGTCAGGTTGCGACGGCGCGATCACCGCTTCGGCATGCACACGGGCATCCACCCGGGCAATCAGGTCTTCCTTCCAGGCCAGCCGTTTCACCTGCCAGACACCCAACGCCACAAAGCCGACGAAAGCGACTGCAGTCAACAGCAGAAACAGGAAAGTAAAAATACGCCGACGAGCCATGGTCATGCCTCTTCAAACGTGGGGAAAGGAAGGGAGGAGACCGGCAACGCCGATCTCCGTCTTACGCATGTTGCTTGAAGCATGTTGCGTGATGCGTCTCCTAATCCATCATCCCCGGCATCATGTTCACGTTCAGGTTATGCATTACCCACAGTGAACCGGCCAAGGTAATGAAGACCAGAATCAGCGTGAAGATCAGCGCCAGCATGTTCCAGCCCCCTTCCGAATGGAAGTTCATGTGCAGGAAGAACACCATGTGCACCACAATCTGCACCAGCGCAAAGCCCAGAATCACCATCACGGTGGTGGTGGAGCTTTCCAGCACATCACCCATCACCAGCCAGAACGGAATCACGGTAAGGATCACCGCCAGCACAAACCCGGTGGCATATTCCTTCAGGGAAACGTGGGGAATGTCCGCATCGTGATGATCATGATCGTGTGTATGCTCGCTCATGGCAGCACTCCCATCAGGTAAACGTAAGTGAACACGCCGATCCAGACCACGTCCAGGAAATGCCAGAACATGGACAGGCAGAACACCCGGCGCTTGTTTTCCGGAATCAGACCGTGTTTTTTCAGCTGGAACAGCAAGGTCACCAGCCACACAATGCCGAAGAACACGTGCAAACCGTGGGTGCCCACCAGCGCGAAGAAGGCAGTCCAGAAACCACTGGTTTGCGGCCCGGCGCCCACGCTAATCAGGTGATGGAACTCATACAATTCCAGGCTCAAAAAGCCCAGCCCCAGCAGGCCGGTAACGGCCAGCCAGAACATGGTGCCCTTCACCTTGTTGGCCTGCATATGCAGCATGGCGAAGCCATAGGTGATGGACGACACCAGCAACAACGACGTGTTGATGGCGATCAGGCTCAGATCGAACAGCTCCATGCCGGTGGGCCCGCCCGCATAGCTGCGCCCGAGCACCCCGTAGGTGGCAAACAGGGCAGCGAAGATCAGGCAGTCGCTCATCAGGTAAATCCAGAAACCCAGCAGGGTTCCGTTCTGGGGGTGATGATCCCCCTTCACCAGAAACTCCAGCTGGCCGTCCTGCGTGCTGTTCACATCAGCAGTCATGGTATTTTCAGACATTGGCAAGCACCCGTGTACGTTCTGCTTCAATCCGTTCTACTTCTTCCGCCGGAATGTAGTAGTCACGGTCGTAATTGAAGGTGTGGTAAATCGCGGTGCCGATCAGCGCCACGAAGGACACCCCGGCCACCAGCCACATATGCCAGATCAAGGCGAAGCCGATGACCACACTGATGCCCGAGAGCACGATGCCCGCCCAGGTACCCTTGGGCATGTGAATCGGGATAAAGCCGGACTCAGGACGCTGGAAGCCGTGCTGCTTCATCTGCCACCAGGCATCCAGATCGTGCACGCGTGGGGTGAACGCAAAGTTGTACGGCGGCGGCGGCGAGGAGGTAGACCATTCCAGGGTACGACCATCCCACGGGTCACCGGTCTCGTCGGCCAGCGCTTCGCGGCGACGGAAGCTGACAATCAGCTGGATGATGAAGGCAGCGATACCCACGGCAATCAGCACCGCACCGAAGGCGGCAATCTGGAACCAGATCTGCAGGGACTGATCCTCGAAGTGGCTGACACGACGAGTCACGCCCATCAGGCCGAGCACGTACAGCGGCATGAAAGCGAAGTAGAACCCGATCAGCCAGAACCAGAAGGACAGCTTGCCCCAGAATTCATCCAGCTTGTAACCGGTGGCCTTCGGGAACCAGTAGGTAATGCCCGCGAACAGACCGAACAGCACACCGCCGATGATTACGTTATGGAAATGCGCAATCAGGAACAGGCTGTTATGCAGCACGAAGTCCACCGGCGGCACCGCCAGCAACACCCCGGTCATACCACCGATCACGAAGGTGACCATAAAGCCCAGGGTCCACAGCATGGGCACATCGAACTTGATGCGGCCACGGAACATGGTGAACAACCAGTTGAAGATCTTCGCGCCTGTCGGGATCGAGATAATCATGGTGGTGATCCCGAAGAACGAGTTCACGCTGGCCCCCGAGCCCATGGTGAAGAAGTGGTGCAGCCACACCAGGTACGACAGCACGGTAATCACCACGGTGGCGTAGACCATGGAGGTGTAACCAAACAGCGGCTTGCGGCTGTAGGTGGCCACGATCTCGGAGAAGATACCGAACACCGGCAGGATCAGGATATACACCTCGGGGTGACCCCAGATCCAGATCAGGTTCACGTACATCATGGCGTTGCCGCCAAGATCATTGGTGAAAAAGGCGGTATCCAGGTAACGGTCCATGGTCAGCATGCCCAGCACCGCGGTCAGTACCGGGAACGCCGCTACAATCAGGATGTTGGTGCACAGGGAGGTCCAGGTGAACACCGGCATCTTCATCAGGCTCATGCCCGGGGCACGCATCTTGACGATGGTCACCAGCAGGTTCACCCCCGACAACAGCGTGCCCACCCCGGCAATCTGCAAGGCCCAAATATAGTAATCCACCCCCACCCCGGGACTCTGCAATATCCCCGATAATGGCGGGTAGGCCAGCCAGCCTGTCTTGGCGAACTCGCCAATAAACAGGGACACCATCATCAAGGCGGCACCACCGGTGGTCATCCAGAAACTGAAGTTGTTCAGGAACGGGAAGGCCACATCGCGGGTGCCGATCTGCAACGGAATCAGGTAGTTCATGATCCCGGTCACCAGCGGCATGGCCACGAAGAAGATCATGATCACGCCGTGGGCGGTAAAGATCTGGTCGTAGTGGTGCGGCGGCAGGTAGCCGGTGGAATCGCCAAAAGCCATGGCCTGATGCAGGCGCATCATGATGGCATCGGCAAAACCGCGCAGCAGCATCACCAGACCGAGAATGATGTACATGATGCCGATTTTCTTGTGGTCGATGGTGGTGAACCATTCGTTCCACAGGTAGCCCCACAGCTTGTAGCGGGTCAGGGCGGCGAGCAGTGCAATGCCGCCCAGCGCCACCACGGCAAAGGTGCCGAGGATGATCGGGTCATGGAAGGGAATCGCGTCCCAGGTGAGACGACCAAAGATCAGCTTGGTCAGGTCCAGGTTCTCAAACATGGGCGGCACCTACTGCGTTTGCGATCAGGAGAGAATTATTCATGGTGGCCTCCATGGGACTGATGGCCGGCATGATCTTGGTGATCCGCATGCTCAGCCTTGGCATCGCCATGGTGACCGGCGTGCTTGTCCATGCCGCCGTGGTACATCATGTCTTCCATACAGGTCTGGCCCGGCTCCACACAGCGGTTGAAAATGCCGTAGTAAAGCGTCGGATCCACCTGGCCGTAATAGCTCACCGGGTCGCCGATGCTCGGTTCTTCCAGTTGCAGGTACTCATCACGGCTGAGGTTGCCGTCGCTGGCTTTCACCTCCGCAACCCAGCTGGCGAAGTCCTCTTCGCTCAGCCCGTGGAAATCAAACTTCATCTGTGAATAACCGGCGCCACTGTAGTTGGCCGAAAAGCCCTTGTAGACGCCCGGCTCGTTGATCACCCCATGCAGCTTGGTCTCCATGCCCGCCATGGCATAGATCTGCCCGGCCATGGCCGGAATGAAGAAGGAATTCATCATGGTAGAGGCGGTGATCTTGAAGCGGATCGGGTGATTCACCGGCGCCGCCAGCTCATTGACGGTGGCAATGCCCTGCTCCGGGTAGATAAACAGCCACTTCCAGTCCAGCGCCACCACTTCCACGGTGAGCGGCTCCAGGCCCACCGGCACCGGGGTCTGCGCATCAATGCGGTCCAGCGGGCGGTACGGGTCCAGTTTGTGGGTACTCACCCAGGTCATGGCGCCCAGCGCGATGATGATCATCAGCGGAACAGACCAGATCACCAGTTCCAGCACGGTGGAATGGGTCCAGTCGGGCTTGTAGTTGGCCTCGGTGTTGCTTTCCCGGTAATGCCAGGCAAACCACAACGTCAGCACGATCACCGGCACAATGACCAGCAACATCAGTACGGTTGCCCAGACGAGCAAATCCCGCTGTTGCACGGCCACGTCACCAGAGGGGGACATCACGACTGCGTCACAGCCCGACAGCAAGGCAGCGACAAGCAACGTCAACGACGCTCCACGCAAGTATTTGAATAATTGCATTGGCGAATCTTCTGGTTGGCTTTTAGGTAGACAGGACTCTATCCAAGGGCATGAGTAGCCGGTATTGGACATTTTGTCCCATAGGCTTAAAGTCCTAACCATACTTGATGGACATCAAGGCACAAACAACAACTCTGGTGAAGAGCGCACAACATGTCGCAGACCTATCCGGCTTCCATGCCAAGCCAAAAAAGCCACGCCTCCGTGGCTCCCAACGAGATCGCCGTGGGCGTGGTCATCGGCCGTACCTCCGAGTATTTCGACTTCTTTGTATACGGCATCGCCTCCGTACTGATCTTTCCGCAGCTGTTTTTCCCCTTTACCGGCCAGCTGCAGGGCATGCTCTATTCTTTCATGCTGTTTGCCTTGGCTTTTGTGGCACGCCCCTTCGGCACCGCCCTGTTCATGTGGATCCAGCGCCAGTGGGGCCGCGGCATCAAGCTCACCGCCGCGCTGTTCCTGCTGGGCACCGCCACCGCGGGCATCGCCTTCCTCCCCGGCTATGAAAAACTGGGCGGCTACGCCATCGCCCTGCTCGCCCTGTTCCGGGTAATACAGGGCGTCGCATTCGGCGGCTCATGGGATGGCCTGCCTTCCCTGCTCGCCCTGAACGCCCCCAAGGAAAGCCGCAGCTGGTACACCATGATCGGCCAGCTGGGCGCACCACTGGGCTTTGTGATCGCCAGCGCCCTGTTCCTGTACCTCTATAACAGCCTGAGCGCCGCGGACTTCCTGGGCTGGGGCTGGCGTTACCCGTTCTTCGTGGCGTTCGCCATCAACGTGGTCGCCCTGTTTGCGCGCCTGCGCCTGGTGCTGGGTGAGGAATACACCGAAGCCATGCAGGAAAGTGAACTGGAACCCATCCGCACCAGCGAGATGGTGCGCGAGGAAGGCCACAATATTTTCATCGGCTCCTTCGCCGCCCTGGCCAGCTATGCGCTGTTCCATGTGGTGACCATCTTCCCGCTCTCCTGGATCGCCTTCCAGGGCAGCCAGACCACCGCCGAAGTACTCACCGTACAGGTGCTGGGGGGCTTCGTGGGCATCATGGCCACCATCGGCTCCGGCTGGATCGCCGCCCGCATCGGCAAGCGCACCACCGTGGGCGCCCTGGCGGCCATGATTGGCGTCTTCAGCCTGCTCACGCCGCTGTTGATGGGCGGCACCCCGGTCATGCAGGACACCTTTATCCTGCTGGGCTTTGCCCTGCTCGGGGTATCTTACGGCCAGGCCTCCGGCACGGTGACCGCCAACTTCGCCCCGCGCTTCCGCTACACCGGCGCCGCCCTCACCTCCGACTTCGCCTGGCTGTTCGGCGCCGCCTTCGCCCCCCTGGTAGCCCTGGGCCTGTCCGCCAAGTTCGGACTCATGTCGGTGACCGTGTACCTGCTGTCCGGCGTGATCTGCACCCTGCTGGCGCTGGCGGTGAACCAATCGCTGGAGGATCAGGGCGAGGACTAAGCTGCAAGCTACAAGCCTCAAGCTGCAACGCGGTTTGAGGCCACAGCGGACTGAGACACAGAGGCCGCGCCCAGACATTGGGCGCGGCCTCATTATTTCTGAAACCCTATTCGTAGGAGCGTCGCTGGGCGGCGCGATCACCAGCCTATGAAGCGAGTGACGAGTTTCGAGTTACGAAGACCAGGCTTCTGGATGGTTCAAGGTTGTGCCTTTCGAGCCTCGCTTCTCGTAACTCGCAACTATTTTGATCGCGCCGCCAGCGACGCTCCTACGGAAGACAAAAACAAAAGGCCGCGCCCAGACTCTGGACGCGGCCTTTATGTATCAGACCCGACAAACCCGGGCCCGTGTTGTAGCTTGCAGCTTGAAGCTTGTAGCTCTTAACTCAGAGAGCCCAACGCCGCCTTGGTAAACGGCGCAATCTCTTCTTCCTTGCCTTCGCGCATTTTCACCAGCCAGTTCGGGTCCTGCAGCAGGGCACGGCCCACGGCGATCATGTCGAACTCGTCGTTGTCCATGCGGCGCTCCAGTTCGTCCAGCCCTGCCGGGTTGGCGGTGCCTCCCATGCCGTCCGGGCTGTTGAGGAAGTCCCCGTCCAGGCCCACACTGCCCACGGAAATCACCGGCTTGCCGGTAATTTTCTTGGTCCAGCCCGCCAGGTTCAGGTCGGAGCCTTCAAATTCCGGCAGCCAGAAACGGCGAGTGGAGGCATGGAACACATCCACACCCGCGTCCACGAAGGGCATCAGGAAACGTTCCAGTTCTTCCGGATTCTGCGCCAGCTTCGCGTCGTAATCCTGCTGCTTCCACTGCGAGAAGCGCAGCACGATGGCAAAGTCTTCACCTACCGCTTCGCGCACCGCCTTGACGATTTCAATGCCGATACGGGCACGGTTCTCGATGGAACCACCGTATTCGTCATCACGCTGGTTGGTGCCTTCCCAGAAGAACTGATCGAGCAGGTAACCGTGGGCACCGTGAATCTCCACGCCATCAAAACCCACGGCTTTGGCGGCCTTGGCGGACTCGGCAAAGGCACGCACCACATCCTGGATATCTTCCTTGGTCATGGCATGGCCATTTTCCTTGCCCGGCTTGAACAGGCCGGACGGGGAATAACCGGGTACATCCTTGTCCGGGCCAATACCCGGCTTGCGTACCGAACCCACATGCCACAGCTGCGGAATAATCTGGCCGCCAGCAGCGTGCACCGCATCCACGACTTTCTTCCAGCCCGCCATGGCCTCGTCACCATAAATGGCCGGCACCCGCTCGTAACCGTTGGCAGCCTTGTGGCCCACAAAGGTCCCTTCGGTGATGATCAGACCCACCTCTCCCTCGGCACGGCGCTGGTAATACCCCACCACCTGATCGTTGGGCACATATCCCGGAGAAAACGTACGGGTCATGGGCGCCATGGCCACCCGGTTACGCATTTTCAGGGACTTGTGTTCAAAAGGACGCAGCAGGCTATCCAGGGAACTACTCATGGGGCTCTCCTAATCAGTCTTATCTATTCACTCTCTAGGCCGGGCCAGATACGGGCTCGGTTTGAGCATTCGGGGTAACAAAAAAGGGGCCAGCAATGGCAACCACCCTCGCAATGGCCCTTTCAGCAGCGCTTTCAGAAGCACTCGCTCAATAACAAACAGAATCAGCGCATCCGCCCTCACGGGCGGTCAATTCAATTTGGTTGCGTAATAAAACCTTATTTGGTTTCTTAATGCAACCTTTCTGATCTATACTGCCGCCATGACACGTAAACGCTTCGACGATATGGGCTGCTCGGTAGCCTGCGCCCTCAATGAGGTCGGTGACTGGTGGTCCCTGCTAGTGGTCAAGCAGGCCATGCTGGGCACCCGCCGCTTTGTGGATTTCCAGCACAGCCTGGGCATCGCCAAGAACATCCTCTGCAACCGCCTGTCGCGGTTGGTGGATAACGGCGTGATGGTGCGTGTGGACGTGGGCGAGCACGGCAAGCGCTACGAATACCGCCTCACCGACAAGGGCCGCGACCTGTTTACCGTGGTCACCGCCCTGCGCCAGTGGAGCGAGCGCTGGAACGGCGAGAAAGACACCATGCAACTGGTGGACGGCCAGAGCGGCGAGCCGCTGGCCCCGGTAGTGGTTAATAACCGGCAGGGCAAAGTGCTCACCGTGCGGGATGTGCGCTTTGTGGATGAGGATGGCAAACCCTGGGAGGACGTCGGGTGACTGCCGTGTCAGCGCTGCAAAAACGCTGGAACCGTGTCGTCGCTCCGCTACTGCCCAAGCCGCAAGCCACCTGGCAACAACTGGCCTCCCACTACAGCGAGCCCCATCGCCACTATCACACCCTGGATCACGTCGCCGCTTGCCTGAACTGGCTGGATCAATACCACCACCTCGCCGCAGACCCTCTATGCATTGAACTGGCCCTGTGGGCCCACGATGTGATCTACGATCCCCGCGCCAGCGACAACGAAGCCCGCAGCGCCGACTGGTTTGCCCAGCAGTTTGCCGATAGCACCCTGACCAACGCGCAACGCAATCGAGTACACGCACTCATCCTGGCCACCATCCACCCGCACCCACCCACGGACCCGGACATGGCACTGCTGCAGGATATCGACCTGAGTATTCTTGGGGCAGATGCGGAATTGTACGACCGGTATGAAGGGTGGATTCGGCTGGAATATGACTTTGTGCCGGAGGAGGCGTTTCGGAAAGGGCGTAGTGCGGTGTTGCAGAGTTTCCTGGATCCGGGGGTGATTTATCACACGGCTGAGTTGAGAGAGCGGCTGGGAGTGTCTGCGCTGAACAACCTTAGGCGCGCTCTGGCGAAGCTGTCCGAGGACTATTAGTACACGCTTTGGGAAATGTGTGGAAGACCTCGTATCTTGAAGATGCCGAGATAAAACAGGATGGTAACCCTGATGAATCGGCCGGGCCGATTGAGACTGGCAAGACTTTAGGCAATTAGCCTGTGGGTCAGATGAGTCCGTCGGTCCGTTGTCTCTTTCATCTATTTCGAAGGGTAACTTAGGTCGGGCAGCATGCCCAGAGCCTGGATACGAGGAAGATCATGATGAATGAGCATGCCGTTGGCATCGACGTGTCCAAGAAGAAACTCGATATTTGCGTTGTCTCTGCCAACAAGACCAAAACCAAAGTTCTTAAGAACACGCCAGCAGGTCATGGTGAATTGGAGAGATGGTTAAGACAGCTCGACCTGCCAAAAATAACGCCCGTTGTCCTTGAGGCTACAGGCCCTTACAGCGAAAGAGTCGCGATAATGCTCGCTGATGCTGGCTGGGCAGTAAGTGTCGTAAACCCAGCTCGCATAACGGGTTTCGCCCAAAGTGAATTAAACCGAAACAAGACAGACAAAGCGGATGCCAAACTCATTGCCCGCTTTGCACAGAAAGCAGAACTTCAACTCTGGCACCCCCCGAGCCTGGCTGTGCGGGAACTACGCGCCTTGGTTGACCGGCTACAAGCTTTGATAGATATGCGTCGGCAGGAGCTGAACAGGCTTGAGGCCATTGATCAGGGATCGGTAATCAGCGTTGAGGATATGGTTAGAGAGCATATTGATTGGCTGAATAGCGAAATCAAGAATGTACAATCTGAGATTGATGACCATATTGATGGCAACCCCGAGCTGAAACATGACGCCGAGCTGATGGAGAGCATTCCTGGTATCGGTAAGCGAGCTTCCGCCCAGTTCTTGGCTTATATCGGAGATGTCAGACGCTTTAAAAGCGCAAAGGCCCTAGCCGCGTTTATCGGTGTCACACCTCGACAGAAACAGTCAGGCACTTCCCTGAATGGACGGAGCAGCTTATCTAGGGCCGGACACACCGCTGCCAGAAAGGCGCTGTTCATGGCTGGCAGGTTGCTAAGCATCACAACCCCGTCATCATCGCCATGGCCCAACGCCTAGAACAACGTGGGCTGACCCCATTAATCGCTTAAGACCTCTGAGGAATTCCGGGTCAGATATTGCCTTTTTCTAGCTGCGTACTAGCTGGCGCACGGAGCAAGACCCACCCCCAAATTCCCCAGGAAATGGAAAGCCTCACGATCAGAGGAAACCGTGAGACTAACGGGTGGCTTTCTGTGGTTGTAGGATGGGGCTCGATTAGAATTTACATAGTATCAATCATTACGCTTCATCACGTAATTCCGAAAACCTCCTGAATTCGCATCTCGTGTGGTAAAGGAAAAATACTTCCCGTTTCGACTCGATAGCATCTGGCTACCCACTTCAGCAGCACCCGCATACAGAAAGGCTGGCATAGTGTATGTCGTTGCTGATACATCTACAGATTCTGGAAATTTAGCATCAACCAAGGCTGTAAGGGTTTCAAAAGAGTCTGTGTTGAAGTCATAGAAGTAGACACCAGGAGAACACTCAAACTCTGTGCACCCATTAATAAGCGCAGCAATTATTTCATGATCAAAATAGTGACTTGACATCACAACATATTCCGCGCCGTCAAAGGACAAAAAATCAGGACCAAAGCTACTTCTTTGCTGGCAACCACTCGAAAGGCTGCAGACTCCTTTCTGCGTTAATACATCTTGTCTAGAGTTAATCGCCAATGGCGCCACATACTCTCCTGTCTCAGGATCCATCCAATCAATTTCCACCGTGGACAAGAGTGGCAGAATAGGACCGTCAGGAAGTTCAACGCGATGAACTTTACCGGGAGAAACCGAGGCATCAGGCTCCATGATGAAATACGCTACGTCACTACCAAATTCGGACGTAAAAAAAGACAATTCCGCCTCAGGGCTAATTTCGCCAATGAGCTGAGGAAAAGATTCAAGAGGATTATCCACATCATCCAATACCATGGATACGGCATCGTTTTTATAATATGTAGCTTTCAAAGTACCATTACTACTCCCATTGCTATAAACAGCATCAGGCAAATCGAAAACGATTGTAGAGCCAGACTGATTGGTATAAACCCCGTTCCCCGCAACGTTCATCATAATACCAGCAAGAAAAAAACCTGCCCAATCTCCAGGGTCTACATTCTGATCGAGGTAATCATTATCAATCAGAGCACAACCTGGGTTGGTCCAAACACCACGAACAGCGTCTTCCACCAAGCCGGAAATCGGGCAGCGCCAAGTTTGCCAGCGCTTCCCGTTAGGGTGCAACTTTTTCCCTATATACACCTCATCACCTATAGAGGTAATTGCCATACCAGCTATTGGCTGAGCCAGATAGGTTCTGGTTTCGAGGTCATAAATATAACTTGCCTGCCCTGTCACCCCTAGAGTCCGATCACCGCCATCCGGGCTCCAGGTCAAACGCGTTCCTGCCATCAATCCAGCATTGTTGATGCTTGTAGGCATGAATTGCCGCACATCACCAACAGCATTGGTAAACTCGTCCCCCAAAGAAATGGGGAGACGACGGAGTTCATAATCGTCTATCCCGCTAATAGCCGAAGCAGACAGTGACAATAAGCCCACCTTTAAAACTGTTTGATACTTTGACATTTATCTTCCTTGATAGTTGTTGTTTTATCGTGCACCTTTTTTATGCAAAGCAGGTCTGGGGAGGGGCTGGGGATCAGGTCTTGCCCCGTGTCCCCAGAGAACCAAGCTAACCCCCCTCCCCTTAAACCGAAAGTTCACTTTATCTGAGCAACTTACAAAAATATGTAAGCCATATCCTACAAATTCAACTTACGCGCGGGTGAAAACGGGCAGGGATTCGATAAACGAAGAGGCCGGGGCAGGAGGCTTCTTGGCGGCAAGGATTGCCGCTTTTCTAGCGGGTTTCGCCTTGGTGCTGTGATTTCGGGAGACGCGGGGAATCCAGGTAATTTCTTAAGAGCAATACCGAACGGGCGCTACCGATTCACCAGCCGCCTGGCCTTCCAGTAGCGTTGCCTCCAATAGGGATTGTTGAGGGACGACTGCATGACGCCGCTACTCACCGACGCGTGCATAAATTCATCCTCACCCATATAGATTCCCACGTGGCGATTGCCCGGGCCGGTTTTGAAGAACACCAGGTCGCCCACTTCCAGTTCGTTGCGAGCCACGGGTTCGCCTTCCTGCATCAGGGCAGAAGTAGTGCGGGGGACTTTCATGTTCAGCTGCGAAAGGAAGGTGAGATAGACGAAGCCAGAACAGTCCACGCCTTGCGGGCTGAGGCCGCCGTATTGGTAAGGCACGCCCTGCCAGTCTTCTTTCTGGGCGAGCAAGCTGTCGAGGATCAGGGTCTGCCGGGGTGGCAGCTCCTGTGGGATTTCGGCTATTTCAGGTTGGGGAGATTGCCGCTCGGGGGGCACCAGGCTGCAGGCTGCCAGGCTGGTTAATACCAGGAGCAGGAAGGGAAGCCGGACAGGAATGGAGGTATAGCGGGGCATGGCGTGATAGTGATGGCTGACTTAAGGAGTCAGGCAGCCGGGCGGCGGGAAGGTTCCATAAGAACCATCTTGATGTAGGAGCGCCACTTGAGGCGCGAACCCGAGCCTTGGCGAGGGCATTCAACCGACCCTTCGCTTTAGCTCAGGTTCGCGCCTCAAGTGGCGCTCCTACAATGGGTTCGCTGCTAGGCTTCAGCCAGCTCGTCGCGCATTTGCTGGATGACGGCGGCGTAGTCGTCTTTGCCGAAGATAGCGGAGCCGGCCACGAAGGTGTCGGCGCCGGCGGCGGCAACTTCGCGGATGTTCTTCTCGGAGACGCCGCCATCCACTTCCAGACGGATATCGTAGCCGCTGGCGTCGATCAGTTGGCGCACGGCGCGGGTCTTGTCCAGCGTGGAAGGGATGAATTTCTGGCCGCCGTAGCCCGGGTTCACGCTCATCAGCAGGATCATGTCCAGCTTGTCCATAACGTATTCCAGGCAGTCCGGGCGGGTGGCCGGGTTGAGGACCAGGCCGGCCTTGCAGCCGTAGCTCTTGATCAGCTGCAGGGAGCGGTCCACGTGCTGGCTGGCTTCCGGGTGGAAGGTAATGTAGCTGGCGCCGGCTTCGGCGAACATACTGATCAGTTCATCCACCGGGCTGACCATCAGGTGCACGTCGATGGGGGCGGTGATGCCGTGGTCTCGCAGGGCCTTGCAGACCATGGGGCCGATGGTCAGGTTGGGCACGTAATGGTTGTCCATCACGTCGAAATGGATCACATCGGCGCCGGCCGCCAGCACCGCGTCGCACTCTTCCCCAAGACGGGCAAAGTTGGCGGCAAGGATGGAGGGGGCGATCAGATAGTCCTGCTTGGGCATGGGGCATCCTCAGTGTAAAGACAGTTGCGAGTGACGAGTTTCGAGTTGCGAATAACCGACGCTCCGACAAAACCATTTTCGGCGCTGGATCAGGTGCTCTTGAGTAACCGATCCAGTTCGTCCAGGCGCTCCGGGGTGCCGATATCCCACCACTGGCCGCGGTGGTGTTCACCGCTGGCGGCATCTTCCGCCATGGCCGCCCGCAATAGCGGCGCCAGTTTCGCTTCGCCGTCGGGCAGGCTGGCGAACACGGCGGGATCAAAGCGGCCAATGCCGGCATAGGTGAGCCTGGGCTCGGCATTATCGCGCAACCGACCGGCGTCTGTCAGATGAAAATCCCCTTGCGGGTGGTGCGCCGGGTTATCCGCCAGCACCAGATGCACCGGGTCCGGGCGATCCTCCACCAGCCGGGACAGATCAAAATCGGTCCAGATATCGCCGTTGACCAACGCAAAGGGCTGATCGCCCAGCAACGGCAGCGCGCGCCTGATGCCCCCGGCGGTTTCCAGCGGCGTGCCTTCGTGGGAGTAAACGATGGGAATGCCGTAGCGGGCACCGTCACCCAGCGTGGCCGCCAGCGTCTCGCCCAGCCAGCCGGTGTTGATGACCAGGGACTCGATGCCGGCGTCACGCAGCGCCTCGATGTGGTATTCAATCAGCGCCTTGCCCCCCGCCTGCAGCAGCGGCTTGGGGGTGTGATCGGTGAGTGGGCGCATGCGCTTGCCGTAGCCGGCGGCCAGGACCATGGCCTTCACGCATCGTCCTCCAGCTGATCAAGCACCCATTCCAAGTCCGCCAGCTCCGGGCGACGGGCAATCACCGTGCGCAGATAGGCAAAGAAACGGGGCACATCGCCCAGGTACTTGGGTTTGCCATCGCGATGGCAGATACGCGCAAAGATGCCGATAACCTTGAGATGGCGCTGGGCGCCCATCAGGTCGCAGTCGCGCAGGAAATCTTCAAACGCCACAGGGACCGGCAACCCGGCGGCCGTGGCCTTGTCGAAATATTCGCGCAGCCAGCTGAGAACGCGCTCTTCCGGCCAGCTCAGGAAGGCATCCTTGAACAGGCTGATCACGTCATAGCTGATCGGCCCGGCCACCGCATCCTGGAAATCGATCACCCCGGGATTCGGGTCGGAGACCATCAAATTGCGCGGCATGTAATCGCGGTGCACAAACACCTGGGGCTGCGCCAGGGCAGAACGCATCAGCACATCGAACACCCGGTCCAGCCGCTGACGCAGCTCCCCGGTGACCACCTTCTCGCGGTGGCGGAACAGGTACCACTGGGGAAACAGCTCCAGTTCCCGCTGCAACAACGCCTCATCGTACTCCGGCAAGCCGGTGGTATCGGTATGCAGTTGCTGGGTAATCAGGGCATCGATGGCGGCGCTGTACCAGTCGTTGGCATTGGCTTCGGTCAGGGCATTCAGCCAGGTCTGCGTGCCCATATCACTGAGCAGCAAAAAGCCCTGCTGCAAATCCTGATGGACAATGGCCGGCACGTGCAGGCCGGCCTGTTTCAGGCGCCCGGCGATGTCCACGAAGGGGCCGCAATCTTCCTGTTCCGGCGGGGCATCCATGGCCACCAGGCTGGTGCCACCCTGAAAATAACGGAAATAGCGACGAAAACTGGCATCCGCCGACGCGGGCTCACCGGTCACCGATTCACCCAGGTACGCACTGACCCACTGGTCCAGAGCGTGCTTTCTCGGGTCCGGGGTTACTCCGGATTTACTTTTATCAGGCTGCATTGCCTTCCTTGTTCGATTACACTGCCGCTTTTGGTGGACGGAAAGTCTCGCCCGCCATAAAGCGGCCTTTTTACCTGTTCTGAGCAGCTGATGCCACTGCCCATACCACGATTATTGATTCCTGCCCTGCTGCTTGCTTCAGGGGCCAGCCTTGCGGAAAACGACCTGAACTGGGTTGACCGCGAAGAGATGGCCACGTTCCCTGCCGTGCAGCAGCGCCCGATACCGGATTGGTGCGGCGGCATTTACTATAACCCCAGTATCGGCACCCCCGTAGCGGGCAGCGATACAGTGGTGACCGCCGATCACTCCACGCTTACCCAGGACGGCTTGATCAAACTGGACGGCGATGTGCTGATTGAACAGCCCGGCCGTCGCATTACCACCGACATTGCCGAGCTCGATCAAACCACCGGCAAATTCGAGCTGGAAAGTGGCATGCGCCTGGAAAGTGACCGCGCCACCTTTATTGCCGACAACATGAGCGGTCAGACTCGCCGCAAGGAAGGCAGCCTGCAAGGGGTGCGCTACTCCATGTTCGACAATGGCGCCCGCGGCAACGCCGATTATATCTTTCTGAACCAGAACACCACCACCATCACCAACGGCACCTATACCACCTGCGCCCCCGGTTCCAACGGCTGGGTCATGCAGGGGGATCGTATTTTTCTCGACCGGGACAAGGGCTGGGGTGAAGCCAACAACGTGGTGTTGAAGGTCAAGAGCATGCCGATCTTCTGGCTGCCCTGGATGACCTTCCCCATCGATGACCGGCGCAAGAGCGGCCTGCTGTTCCCGACGTTGTCCGTGGGTGACAGTGGCGGGCTGGATATCTCCCAGCCCATTTACCTGAACCTGCACCCGCAGTTCGACGCCACCATCGCCCCCCGCTATATCGATGGCCGTGGCAGCGGCGTGGACAGCGAATTCCGCTACCTGTCCCGCTGGGGTGAAGGCAGCCTCAGCTACGGCGTGCTGTTTAACGACCGCAAGTTCGACAACGAAAATCGCCAGGTGGGCCGCTGGACGCACAACGGCAACATCAACCGCTGGAGCCTGGAGACCGATTTCACCTATGTCTCCGATGACTTCTACTTCAAGGATCTGGATACCGGGCTGGAAATCAGCTCCCAGACCCACCTGCCCCGGCTGGCAGAAGCCCGCTACTACGGGCGCACCTGGCAGGTACTGGGCCGGCTGCAATCCTGGCAGACCATCGACCCCACCCTGGACGACGCTGACCTGCCCTACCGACGCCTGCCCCAGCTGCAATTGACCGGCGACCCGACACTCTACGGCCCGGTGAAAGGGTTGTGGCTGTCCGACGTTACCGCCTTCGACCGCAGTGACTCCGACGACAGCGGCAAAGCCACCGGCCTGCGTGGCCACATGGCCCCGGCCCTGAGCATGCGCCTGCAAAAACCCTGGGGCTACGTGGAACCCCGCACCCGGCTGTACCACACCCAATACCAGCTTGATAACGTGGACGCCAATGCCGAAGACAACCCGGACATGACCACCTGGGGCGCCAGCCTGGACTCCGGCCTGTTTTTCGAGCGCCCCGGCAACTGGTTCGGCTCTACCTATACCCAAACACTGGAACCGCGCCTGTTCCTCAACAAGGTGGCCTACGAAGACCAGAGCGAACTCCCCAACTTCGATTCCGGCGAGCTGACCTTCTCCTACAACTCGCTGTTCCGGGAAAACCGCTTCATCGGTTACGACCGTATTGGCGACGAAGAAAAATTGGCGGTAGGCCTGACCAGCCGCTTCCTGCATGATGGCACCGGCCGCGAGCAGCTACGCCTGCGCGTGGCCCAGGGCTTCTATTTTGAAGACCGCAAAGTGATCACCGATCGGGCCGTGGAAGACCCCACCGACGACCAGACCCCGGTTATCGGTGACGCCCGTTGGAACTTTGCACAGGATTGGTACCTCTACTCAGAAGCCCAGTGGGATACCGAAGAGAACAAGCGCGAACGGTCCAACTTCCAGATTGGCTATAACGACCGGGAGCGCCGCGTCGTCAACCTGGGCTATCACGACCGCCCGGCAGACGACATCCGCGAATCGGAAGTCAGTGCTATTCTGCCGGTTCACCGACACTGGCGGCTGGTTGGCCGCTGGATGTACGACCTGGACAACCAGCGCACACTGGAAACCATGGCCGGTGCCGAATACCGCAATTGCTGCTGGAAGCTGCGACTGCTCAGCCAGCGCGAGCTGGTAGATGACAACGGCGACGGCAACCTCGAGGCGGACAGCACCATCTGGTTCCAGATCCAGATGATCGGCCTGGGCGGCTTTGGCGGCCAGGTGGATTCCCTGCTGGAGCGCAGCATTCCGGGATACAGGAGACAGTATGATTGATAGAACGCTGCACGCTGCACGTCGCACGCTGCATGCCAGACACACCCTGCTTGGCCTGTTGGCCATGGCCGTGCTGATGGTGCCGGCCTGGAGCCAGGCCAAGGTGCAGATGCTTGACCGCATTGTCGCCGTGGTTAACGACGGCGCCATCATGGCCAGCGAGCTGGATGAGCGAATCAACACCATCGCCCTGCAGTTTCAGGAAAAAGGCCAGCAACTGCCGCCCCCGGCGGTGATGCGCGAGCAAGTGCTCGATCGCATGGTGCTGGAGCGCCTGCAGCTGCAACTGGCCGAACGGGGCGGTATCAAGGTCGACGACGCCAGCCTCAACCAGGCCCTGGCCGGCATCGCCCGCCAGAATGGCATGAGCCTGGAAGACTTTGCCGCCGCCCTGCGCCAGGACGGCTACGACTGGCCCCAGTTCCGCGAACAGATTCGCGAAGACATGGTGATCTCCCGCCTGCAACAACGCAGCGTGGCCTCGCGCATTCAGGTAACCGACCGGGAAGTGGATCGCTTTCTGAGCTCGGAACTGGGCAAGCAGATGTTCCAGGAAGACTTCCACCTGGGCCACATCCTGGTCCGCGTACCCGCTGAAGCCAGCCCGGAAGACGTCACCCAGGCCCGCAGCAAAGCCGAAAGCATCGTCAAAAAGCTCAATGACGGTGGCGACTTCCAGCAACTGGCGGTGGCCGAATCCGATGGCCCCAAAGCGTTGGAAGGCGGCGATCTGGGCTCACGCCCGGCGGCACAATGGCCCACCCTGTTTGCAGAAAACGCCATCAACCTGCAAAAAGGCGAGATTTCCGAACCACTACGCTCCGGCGCCGGCTTCCATATTCTCAAGATGATCGACCGCAAAGGCGGTTCCGAGAAAGTCGTTACCCAGTATCAGGTCCGCCATGTGCTGATTAAAACCGATGCCCTGACCAGCGCCGAGCAAGCCCACAAACAGGCGATACGACTCCACGACGAAATCGCCGCCGGCGAGCGACAGTTCAGCGACACCGCTGCCGAATTCTCCGACGACCCGGGCAGCGCCCGCAGCGGCGGCGAACTGGGCTGGGTCAACAAAGGGGAAATGGTCCCGGAATTCGAGGACATGATGCTCAACACCCCCGTGGGTGAGCTGTCCCCGGTGTTCGAAAGCCAGTTTGGCTGGCACTTCCTGCGCGTGGATGACGTGCGCGATGCGGACATGAGCGCCGAATTCCGCCGCATGCAGGCCACCCAGGCCCTGCAGAAACGCCGCTTTGAAGAAGAGCTGGAAACCTGGGTGCAGGAAAAACGCAGCGAATCCTATGTGGATATCAGGCTATGAAGGAACGCCTGACGCCTAACGCCGAATGCCTGACAACGCTTGGCCGTGCTAAAACGCAACGCCATTCCCTCCTGCACAAGGTAGAGGGTGCCCTCTCCCGTTTGCGGGAGAGGGACAGGGAGAGGGAATTGGCGTCCGGGGCCCGGCCTCAGGCATTCTGCTAACCCATGTCTCTCGCGCCGCCATCACCTATCGCCATCACCTATGGTGACCCGGCAGGGATCGGGCCGGATCTGGTCCTGACCCTGCCGGACGCCTTTGCCGATGCCCCGCTGGCGGTTATCGGCGATCGCCAGGTGCTGAGCGAACGGGCGCAACAACTGGGCCTGACGGTGCCACTGGGCGACTGGCAACCCGGCCAGCCACTCCCCACAGGCTGCCTGCCGGTCTGGCATACGCCCGCCGGCGCCAACGTCACCGCTGGCCAGCCGAACCCGGCCACCGCCACCGGCACACTCACCATGCTCACCCGCGCCGCCCAGGGCTGCCTTAACGGCACCTTCTCGGCCATGGTCACCGCGCCGGTGGCCAAGAATGTGATTTGTGAGGGCGCCGACCCGGCCTTCACCGGGCACACCGAGTTTCTCGCCGAACAGGCGGGGGTGGCGCAGGTGGTGATGATGCTCACCGCCCCGGACCGGACGCAGGATCTGCGGGTGGCCCTGGCCACCACTCACCTGCCCCTGAGCCAGGTTCCCGCGGCGATTACCCCGGCGGGCCTGATACGCACCCTGACCATTCTCCGTGACGATCTGATCGGCAAATACCGGATTGCCGAGCCTCGCATCATGGTACTGGGGCTCAACCCCCATGCCGGCGAAGGCGGCCATCTGGGGCGCGAAGAGCTGGATGTGATCATCCCCACCCTGGAGCAACTGCGCGCGCAGGGCATGGCCCTCACCGGCCCCCTGCCCGCCGACACCGCCTTCCAGCCGCACCTGCTGGAGCAGCACGATGCGGTGTTGGCCATGTATCATGACCAGGGCTTGCCGGTGCTCAAATACGCCGGTTTCGGCGAAGCCATCAATATCACCCTGGGGTTGCCGTTCATTCGCACCTCCGTGGACCATGGCACCGCCTTCGACCTGGCAGGCAGCGGCACCGCCAGCGCCAGCAGCCTGATCGCCGCCACGCGTCAGGCATTGGCGCTGGCCTCAGCGCAATGTGATGCCTGACGCTGCGCTGACTGCGCATTGATAAAACACGGATAAGACACACCACCCGGCCCCGACCTGAGACCCGCTATGACAGAACACCGCACCCGTAAACGCTTTGGCCAGCACTTCCTGCACGACCGCAATCTGGTCGACCGCATGATTCGCACCCTGGGCCTGCAAGCGGGCGACACCCTGGTGGAAATCGGCCCGGGCCGGGGCGCGCTGACGTACCCCTTGCTGGAAGAAATCCCGCATTTGCATGTGGTCGAGCTGGACCGGGACCTGATCGCCCTGCTGCGCCAGGAAAACACCCCCGACCGGCTGAGCATTCACGAAAGCGACGCCCTGCGTTTTGATTTCCGCGCCCTGAAACCGGCGGACAAGCCCCTGCGAGTCATCGGCAACCTGCCTTACAACATCTCCACCCCGCTGATCTTTCACCTGCTGGCCCAGGCTGACGCCATCAGCGACATGACCTTCATGCTGCAAAAGGAAGTTGTCGAACGGCTCACCGCCAGCCCCGGCACCCGCGACTGGGGGCGGCTGTCGATCATGGTGCAGTATCACTGTCAGGCGGATTACCTGTTCTTTGTACCCCCGGAGGCATTCAGCCCCCCTCCCCGGGTGGACTCCGCCGTGGTCCGGCTGATCCCCCACGCCAGCCCGCCGCATCCGGCGGATGACGAAGACCACCTGCGCAAACTGGTGGCCCAGGCCTTCACACAGCGGCGCAAGGCCATCCGTAATGGGTTAAAATCCTGGGTTAGCGCCGAGCAATTCGAAGCGCTTGGCATTGATGCCGGCCTGCGACCGGACCAGCTGTCCGTGGCCGATTATGTGGCACTGGCCAACATCAGCCGCCCGCACGCCGACGAAGACAAGGGAGAAAGCACGCCATGAGCGTCACCGAACAAGGCAACAGCGATACCGCCAACGGCGACTCCCGCCACGACATCCGGGTATCCGTGGAAACCGAATTCCTGCCAGACCAGAGCGACGCAGAAAGCGAACGCTGGGTCTTTGCTTACCACATCAGCATCCACAATCAGGGCGCCGTCAGCGCCCGCCTGCTGACCCGTCACTGGGTCATCACCGATGGCGAAGAGCGCGTACAGGAAGTCCATGGCGAAGGCGTTATCGGCGAACAGCCCCATATCGCCCCCGGCCAGACCTTCCGCTACACCAGCGGCGCCATACTGGAAACCGAAGTGGGCAGCATGCGTGGCAGTTACCAGATGATTGGCGAAGATGGCATCCACTTTGACGCACAAATCCCCGCCTTCACCCTTGCGGTACCGCATGCATTGCATTAACGCCGGCACGCATCACGCCGCACGCAACACGCAAACTGCGCCTTTGAGCGTGCCGCGTGTGGCGTGCTGCATGCAAGCGGGCGCCGGAGGCGCCTTGTGAGCGACTACGCCATTGGTGACCTGCAGGGCTGTCTGGGGGCGTTTGACTGTCTGTTGGAGAAAATCGGCTTCAACGCCGACCGTGACCGCCTGTTTCTCGCCGGGGATCTGGTCAATCGGGGGCCGGACTCGCTGGGCACCCTGCGCCGCGTTCACGCCCTGCGTGACAACGTGCATACCGTGCTGGGCAACCACGACCTGCACCTGCTGGCGGTGGCCAACGGCACCACCCACAGCAAACGCAAGGACACCCTCAGTGAGATCCTCGACGCACCGGATCGCGCTGAACTGCTGGGCTGGTTACAACAACAGCCCCTGCTGATTCCCCTGCCGGAACATAACGCGGTGATGACCCATGCCGGCATTCCGCCATTGTGGTCACTGGAGCAGGCCAGCCAGCGGGCGGCAGAAGTGGAAACGGTGCTCCGCAGCGACTCCGCCGACGCCTTCTTTACCCATATGTACGGCAACACCCCCGCCGGCTGGGACGAACAACTCAGCGGCACGGACCGCTGGCGCGTGATTACCAACCATTTCACCCGCATGCGCTTCGTGGATCAGGCCGGCGAGCTGGACCTGACCAGCAAAGGCGAGCCCGACCAGCCCCCCGTCGGGTTCATGCCCTGGTTCCAGCACCCCCGGCGGGTGCTCACCGACACCCGCGTCCTGTTCGGCCACTGGGCCGCACTGGAAGGTCACAGCGGGGTCGACAAAGTCGACGCACTGGATACCGGCTGCGTCTGGGGTGGCACTTTGACAGCATTGCGCCTGGACGATCAGGTGCGCATCCAGTGCGACTGCTAATCCGTCGTTAAGCACCACAAGCCGTTTCCCTCCTGCCATCTGGCAACCTTATACCTGCGGGGAAACCCGCCCCTGCAGCCCGGCAACACGCCTGATCAACGTTACCGACACCTCGTCATTTTTTAAAAAAAAGTTGCCCGCTTTTCTTTGACTTGTTCCGCCGTTTGGTTCCATGCTAAAGCCAAGACATGCGTTCAGGCGGCGATGACGCGCAGCCCGTTTCACCCTCTCTTAACGCCATAGCCGACTGACTTTTATCGATAAAGGAAAAACCCTGCATGTAGTTTTGTTGTGACAATGTGCGTTCCGCCAGGAGGAAGCAGGCATGAGTATAATCAGCCACTACCAGGCCCGGTTTGATGCGACCCAGCAAGAAGAAATGTCGCTGGAAGAGTACCTGGAACTGTGCAAGGACGACCCCAGCGCTTACGCCACTGCCGCTGAGCGCATGCTGATGGCCATCGGCGAACCGGAAATGGTCGATACCGCCCAGGACCCGCGCCTGTCACGCATCTTCTCCAACAAGATTATCCGTCGCTATCCCGCCTTCGACGAGTTCTACGGCCTCGAAGAAGTCATCGAAAACATCGTCAGTTATTACCGCCACGCAGCCCAGGGTCTGGAAGAAAAGAAACAGATTCTTTATCTACTTGGGCCGGTGGGTGGCGGCAAATCCTCCCTGGCCGAAAAACTCAAGGCACTGATGCAGAAAGTGCCCTTCTATGCCTTAAAAGGCTCGCCGGTAAACGACTCCCCCCTGACCCTGTTCAACCCGGAAGAAGACGGCCCCATCCTCGAAGAGGAATACGGCATTCCCCGCCGCTATATCCGCACCATCATGTCCCCCTGGGCGGTCAAGCGTTTGCATGAATTCGGCGGCGACCTGAGCCAGTTTCGCGTGGTAAAACGCTACCCCTCCATTCTCGACCAAGTCGCGGTGGCCAAAACCGAACCCGGTGATGAAAACAACCAGGACATTTCCGCCCTGGTGGGCAAGGTGGACATTCGCAAGCTGGAAGACTTCTCCCAAGATGACCCTGACGCCTACGCCTTTTCCGGGGGCCTGTGCCGGGCCAACCAGGGTCTGCTCGAATTCGTGGAAATGTTCAAGGCTCCGATCAAGGTGCTGCACCCATTGCTCACCGCCACCCAGGAAGGAAACTACAACGGCACCGAACACATGGGCGCCATCCCTTTCGATGGCATGGTGCTGGCGCATTCCAACGAAGCCGAGTGGCATACCTTCCGCAACAACAAGAACAACGAAGCCTTCATCGACCGGGTCTATATCGTCAAGGTGCCTTATTGCCTGCGCGTCACCGAAGAAATGCAGATCTATGACAAGCTGCTGCGCAACTCCAGCCTGCGCGATGCCCACTGCGCACCGGACACCCTTCACATGCTCGCGCAATTTTCCACACTCACCCGGCTGAAAGAACCGGAAAATTCCAGCATTTATTCAAAGATGCGCGTTTACGACGGCGAGAATCTGAAAGATGTGGACCCCCACGCCAAATCCATGCAGGAGTACCGCGATATGGCCGGCGTGGATGAAGGCATGGCCGGGCTCTCCACCCGCTTTGCTTTCAAGATTCTCTCCAAGGTATTCAACTATGACCACTCGGAGGTAGCAGCCAACCCGGTGCACCTGATTCATGTGCTGGAGCAGCGCATTGAACAGGAACAGTTCCCCCAGGAAAAATCGGAACAGTACCGCCGCTTCATCAAGGAATACCTGGTGCCCCGCTACGTAGAATTTATCGGCAAGGAAATCCAGACCGCTTATCTCGAATCTTACTCGGAATACGGCCAGAACATTTTCGACCGCTACGTAATCTATGCGGATTTCTGGATTCAGGATCAGGAGTTTCGCGACCCGGATACCGGTGAAATTTTCGACCGCCAGGCGCTCAATGAAGACCTGGAAAAAATCGAAAAACCGGCCGGCATTTCCAACCCCAAAGACTTCCGCAACGAAGTGGTCAACTTCGTCCTTCGCGCCCGCGCCAACAACCACGGCAAGAACCCCAGCTGGCTCAGCTACCAGAAACTGCGCGATGTGATCGAGAAAAAAATGTTCTCCAACACCGAGGACCTGCTGCCCGTCATTTCCTTCAACGCCAAAGGCAGCGAGGACGACCAGCGCAAACACAATAACTTTGTGCAGCGCATGGTATCGCGGGGCTACACGGAGAAGCAGGTAAGACTGTTATCCGAGTGGTACCTGCGGGTGAGAAAGGCGCAATAGGAGACGCAGCATGCTTCACGTAACACGCAACAACACGGCATAACGGTTTTAGCGTTACGCATTGCTCTCTCCGCGCCTGGCTCGATCGCGGAGACAACGTCAAAACCGCTCAAGCCCCACCCGTGTTGTTGCGACAAGCGTGTCGCGTGAAGCTGCTTCCGGAGGAAGCCCATGAGCTACATCATTGACCGTCGCCTGAACGATAAACGCAAAAGCACCGTGAACCGGCAGCGCTTCCTGCGCCGCTATCGTTCGCACATTCGCGATGCCGTCAACGATGCGGTCAGCCGCCGTTCCATCAAGGACATGGAGCAAGGCGAGCGGATAAGCATTCCCCGCAAGGACCTCTCTGAACCCATTTTCCATCACGGCCCCGGCGGGCAACGCAGCATCGTCCACCCGGGCAACCAGGAATTTCATCAGGGAGACCGTATTCGCCGCCCGGACGGTGGCGGCGGAGGCGGACCCGGCGATGGCCAGGCCAGTGACCAGGGCGAAGGCAATGACGAGTTCGCCTTCGAAATCGACAAACAGGAATTCCTGAATTTCCTGTTTGAAGACCTGGAGCTGCCCAATCTGCTCAAGCGTCACCTGGAAGGGGCACAGATCTTTCAACACCGTCATGGCGGCATCGTCAGCCAGGGCATGCCCGCCAAAATCAATATCGTCCGCTCCATGCGCCAGGCCTCCATGCGCCGCCGCGCCCTCACCGCCGCCACGCGCAAGAAAATACGCACCCTGAAAGCCGAGCGGGATGCACTGCTGGAACAGGATCAGTCGCCACAACGGCAAGCACGTTTGCACGAGCTGGATGAGCAGATCGCCCGGCTGGAACGCCGGGTGGAACGCATTCCTTTTCTGGACACGGTGGACCTGCGCTACAACCACCACGTCAAAGTCCCGGTACCCGTCAGCCGGGCGGTTATGTTCTGCATCATGGATGTGTCCGGCTCCATGAATCAGGACATGAAAGACCTGGCCAAACGCTTCTTTCTGCTTCTTTACCTGTTCCTTGAGCGTAACTACGAGCATATCGAGGTGGTCTTTATCCGCCACCACACCAGTGCCAAGGAAGTTAATGAAGAAGAATTTTTCTACTCCCGGGAAACTGGCGGCACCATCGTATCCAGCGCGCTGAAGCTGACCCGCGACATCATCGAGGAACGCTACCCGGTTGACGAATGGAACCTGTATGCCGCCCAGGCCTCGGACGGTGACAACTGGAACGATGACTCACCCGCCTGCGCCAAACTGATCGAAGACGAGCTGCTTCCCAAGCTGCAGTACTTTTCCTACGTCGAGGTCATGCCACGGGCCCACCAGGCACTCTGGGACCACTACCAGAACATTATGCAGCGGCACCCGTCTGCCTTTTCCATGGCCCAGATTGATGAGCCCGGGGAGATTTATCCGGTATTTCGCGAGCTGTTCAAAAAACGCATGGAGACCTGAGCATGTTTCTTTCAGAGGGCTCTGACTGGGATTTTGAATTACTGGCCCGCTACGATGAAGCCATTGCGGATCTGGCCCATAACAAATATGGCCTCGACACCTACCCCAACCAGATCGAGGTCATTTCGTCCGAGCAAATGATGGATGCCTATTCTTCCGTGGGCATGCCGGTAGGCTACAACCACTGGTCATTCGGCAAACAGTTCGTGGAAGTCGAGGGGCGTTACCGGCGCGGGCATATGGGCCTGGCCTATGAAATCGTGATCAACTCCGACCCCTGCATCGCCTACCTGATGGAGGAAAACAACATCACCATGCAGGCGCTGGTCATCGCCCATGCCAGCTATGGGCATAATTCATTCTTCAAGAACAACTATCTTTTCAAAACCTGGACGGATGCCTCGTCCATCATCGATTACCTGGTGTTCGCCCGAAACTATATTGCGGACTGTGAGCAACGCCATGGCGTCAAGGCCGTGGAGGAAACCCTGGATTCCTGCCATGCGCTGATGAACTACGGGGTGGACCGCTACAAGCGCCCTTCGCCCATTTCCGCCGTGGAGGAAAAACGCCGGCAACGGGAACGGGAAGCCTCACTGCAGAAACAGATTTCTGAACTCTGGCGCACTTTTCCGCAGTTACAGCCTGCCGTTCAATTACGCGAGGAGCCCCCGAACTTTCCGGCGGAGCCCCAGGAAAACCTGCTCTACTTCCTCGAAAAAAACGCCCCCTTGCTGGCGCCCTGGCAGCGGGAAATTATCCGTATCGTGCGCAAAATGGCCCAATACTTTTACCCCCAGCGCCAGACCAAGGTAATGAACGAAGGCTGGGCCTGCCTGTGGCACTACACCTTGCTCAATGACCTGTACGACCAGGGGAAAGTCACCGACGGCTTCATGCTGGAATTTCTGCAGAACCATAGCCAGGTCATTTACCAGCCGCCGTTCACTGCGCCCTTCTACAGCGGCATGAACCCCTACGCCCTGGGCTTCAACATGTTCCAGGACATCCGCCGCATCTGCGAAAACCCGGACGACGAAGACCGGGAATGGTTCCCGGACATTGCCGGCTCCGACTGGCTGAGTACGGTGAAATTCGCCATGGAAAGCTTCAAGGACGAGAGCTTTATTCAGCAGTTCCTGTCACCACGCCTGATCCGCTATTTCAAGTTTTTTCAGATCGCCGACGATGACCGTAACGACTACGTGGAAGTGGGCGCCATTCATAACGAACAGGGTTACCGCAAGGTCCGTGATGCGCTGGCCGAGCAATACAACCTGAGTATTCAGGAACCCAACATCCAGGTGGTCAACGCCAATGTGCACGGCGACCGCACGCTGACCTTGCGCCACCAACGCAGCAGCGGCCGGCCACTGGATGAAAACAGTGCCCGGGAGGTGCTACGCCATCTGCACCGCTTGTGGAAGTTCGAGGTCCGCCTGGAGAGTGTTGAGCACGGCAGCGTACTGAACGAATTCAGCATGCCACCGCCCACCGTTATTTCCTGATCCGGGCCAGGCTGACATCACGGCACCGGATCCGGGGTACTTGCTGTCTCTGAATCTGCCATTTGCTTCAGCTGGCGGCGCACCTTGTGATCCCCCAGCAAGAAAAGCGACAACGCGAGCACAATCAATGCGGCGCCTGCCAGCACCAGGGCACCAAGGCTTTCGCCGTTGAACAGGCTACCCAGCGACAGCGCCAACACCGGTGTTATCAGCGTCACCAGCGCCACGGTGGCCGCAGGCAAGCGCGCCAGTACCTGGTAGTAGCAGTAAAAACCCAACAGCGAGCCAAACACCGCCAGATACAGGATGGCGGACAAGCCCCGATAGTCACCGCTAAAACTCAACGTCTGCCCGGTAATCAACATACCGGCGGCATAGCAGGGTAACGACAACAGCAAGCCGCCCACGGTTTGCTGCATGGGCTGCAGCCCGGCGGCCACACGTTGCACGGCGATGCCACTGCCGGCAAACAGGGTCACCGCGCTGAGCATCCACAGCAAGCCGACGCCCCGGTCCCCCATGCCTTGCCCGGCGACCAGCACCTGCAGGCTGTCATCAAATACCAGTGCCAATCCGGCCAGGCCGATCAGGCAGGCACTCCAATGCCAGCGGTTGAGCCGTACCCCACCCGGCAAGCCTTGCAGCATTAGCCCGGAAAGTAACGGCGCCAGGCCAAAGATCACCGAGATCAACCCGGAAGGCAGGTGCGCCGCCGCCATATAGCTACAGCCCATGGCACCGAAAATACCCGGCAGGGACGCCAGATAGCTGAGCCGCGCCCGGCGATGCAACGGCAACGGCTGACGTTTCATCCACAACCAGCCCAGGCCCAGCAGCGCAGCGATGCCCATACGCACACCGGCTGCCGCCAGCGGCGCCATGGCCTCACCACTCCATTTAATCCCCAACGGCGTGGTTGCCCACACCGCCACCACGATCAAATACGCTGCCAGGGTTGGCATGATTTTCTCCGCTTCAAGCTACACGCAACACGCAACACGCATCAACGCGCTCATCGTTGCCTTTTGATTTGCCACCTCAGCGCCCGCGCTCAAACATTTGTGCGCGGGCAGTGCCTCAGGACTCCGGCTTGCGTTGATTCGCGTTGTTGCATGGAGCCTGTTGCGTGAAGCGGCCCCATAAAAAAAGGCCGCAGGTCGGGGGACGCTGCGGCCTTTTTTGATAACTGAAACTTTCAGTCACACAGCCGTCGTCCCTGCGCACGCCATTTGCGTGCACAGCGGTCGACGACCAGCATCAAAGAGTTCAGTTTCAGTACGATAGAAAGCATGCGACCATTCTGCTCAAGAACTCACAGGTAAACAAGATGAAAGTGTATCTGGTGGGCGGTGCGGTGCGGGACTCCTTGCTCGGCCTCCCCGTGACAGAAAAGGACTGGGTCGTGGTTGGCGCCACGCCGGAAGAAATGGAAGCCAACGAATTCCGCCCCGTGGGCAAGGATTTCCCGGTATTCCTGCATCCCGAGACCCAGGAAGAATACGCCCTGGCCCGCACCGAGCGAAAATCCGGCCATGGCTACGGGGGCTTTACCTTCCATGCCGCCAGCGACGTCTCCCTGGAAGAAGACCTGATTCGCCGCGACCTGACCATCAATGCCATGGCGCGTTCAGAAGGTGGCGAGGTAGTCGACCCTTTCCACGGCAAGATCGATCTAAAAGCCCGCTTGCTACGGCATGTTTCACCCGCTTTTGCCGAGGACCCGCTGCGGGTATTGCGCGTGGCACGATTCGCCGCCCGTTATCACTGGCTCGGCTTCCGCGTCGCAGACGACACCCTGACACTGATGCGCCAGCTCAGTGATAGCGGCGAACTGGATTACCTGGTGCCCGAGCGGGTCTGGAAAGAAACCAGCCGGGCACTCATGGAACCCGCTCCCCAGGTTTTTTTCCAGGTCCTGCATGCCTGTGGCGCGCTGGAAAAACTGTTCCCCGAATTGGCCGCACTGGATGGCGTTCCCCAACCGGAAGTCCACCACCCGGAAGTCGATACCCTGGTGCACCAATGGCTATGCCTGGAAATGGCCGCCAAACTCAAGCTGCCGTTGACGGCCCGTTACGCCGTGCTGTGCCACGATCTGGGTAAAGCCAAAACACCACAGGCAGAGTGGCCCCGGCATATCGCCCACGAAATTCGCAGTGCCCGACTGTCACGCACCCTGTCGAAACGTCTGCGGGTTCCCCGTGACGCCGCTGACACCGCTGCGCTGGTGGCCGAATACCACACCCACTGCCACCGCGCTCTGGAGCTGAAACCGCAGACCGTGTGGAAACTGTTCAAGGCACTGGATGTGATCCGCCGGCCCGAACGGTTGGAAGATTTTCTGGGCGCCTGCGAAGCCGATGCCCGTGGCCGTACTGGCTTCGAAGACCGCGACTACCCCCAGGCAAATTACCTGCGCGGTGCGGCCCAGGCGCTCCAGTGTGTGGACGTGGCCGCCTTGCGCGCTCAGGGTATTGAAGGGCCCGCCCTGGGCGACGCCATCGAAAAAGCCCGCATCCAGGCCATCACCACTTTCAAACAACAGGAGCTCAATCCCTGATGACAGCCCCCGTCGCCCTGGTTACCGGCAGCGCCCGCCGTATCGGCGCCCAGATCGTTCGTACCCTGCACCACCGCGGCATGCGGGTCATCATCCATTACCGTGGCAGCCAGCAGGAAGCCGAAAGCCTGGCCGCGGTTCTCAATCAGACCCGCCCGAACAGTGCCGCCTTGCTACAAGCCGATCTGGACCAGCCGGCGGCCGTACGCCAGCTGGCCAGCGATGCACTGGCCTGTTTCGGCCAACTGGACCTGCTGGTGAACAATGCCTCCAGTTTTTACCCCACGCCCATTGATCAGGCCGACGACGCCGACTGGGAAAAATTAATTCACAGCAACCTGCGCGCCCCCTTTATTCTCAGCCAGCAACTGACGCCGGCCCTGCGCCAACAGCACGGCTGCATTATCAACATTGTCGATGTCTACGCAGAAAAACCGCTGCAGACCCACACCCTGTATTGCATGGCCAAGGCAGGACTTGCGATGATGACAAAAAGCCTGGCGCGGGAGCTAGGCCCGGAAATTCGCGTCAACGGCGTGTCGCCGGGGCCGATCCTGTGGCCGGAGGCGGGGCAAATGAACCAGCAGGCCATTCAGGATGCCACCGCGCTCAAGCGCAGCGGCGAACCGGATGACATCGCCAACACTGTTTACTGGCTGGCCACAGCCGCGCCGTTTATAACAGGTCAGATACTGGCCGTGGACGGGGGACGTTCACTGGCCTTGCAGGGAAGCTAAACCACACAACACGAGACGGATACTCGGGGGAATGATGAGATTAATCGGGGGAATAATTCTGTTACTGACGGTCATGTCTGCCAGTGCAGAAATCTATCGCTGGAAAGACGCCAACGGAAACTGGCAATTCGGGGACAAGGCGCCCAAAGAGCAACATGACACTCTCGACGTGAAAGCTCCCCCCAAAATTGGTCAGGAGGATGCACGCGATATTCATGCCCGCACCCAGCGCCTGCTGGAAAGCCAGCGCACCCAGGCCCGGGAAAAAGCCCAGGCTGAAGAAGCCGCCCGAAGACAACACCAGGAACGTTTTGCCAAACCCTGCGCGGAAGCACAAGACCGCCTGAAAATGCTCAAAGGCCCTTTCGAATACATTGAAGAAGACGGCTCACGGCGTGGCGCAACGGCAGACGAAGTTGCCGCTGACCAGAAAAAAACCCGCAAATGGATTGATGAACATTGCGATTTCTAGCGCTTGCTCTCACCCTCAGCCTCCTGCTCGGCGGCACCGCCCGGGCAGAAATTTTCCAGTGGCGTGACGCCAACGGCAAATTGCATTTCGGTGACCGCCCGCCGGAAGATGCACAAACCCAAACCGTCACCCCCGATATCAGCCCGCAACTCAAAGAACTCGAGATCAACGTCAAACGTCAGGACTTCACCCTGTCTGGCGACTTGCAGCAACAAACGCTGGATAACATTAGCAACATCTACCAGCGCTACCGCCGGGACTTCGGCCTGGACCTGCATGGCACCGCGGAAGTCAACCTGTACCTGATTGAGAAACAGGACGACTTTCAACAATGGATGGTTGACCGGATTGGCACCAGCAGCCGCCATTATGCGGGCGTCTTTATTCCTGCCACCAATGAAGTGGCGGTGTGGCAATGGGCCGATAATGAACGGCAAGTTGCCCAGACTATCCTGCATGAATCCAGCCACGTTCTGCTCTACCAGTTATCTCCCTCGGCCCCGGTCTGGCTGCAGGAAGGCCTGGCACAGTATTTTCAGACCCTGGAGACGCAACCGGACGGCCGCCTGAAAATCAGTGCGCTGCCGGATGCCCAGCAGCGGGTTCAGACCTGGATCGAACAACAGCGCCTGATTACTCTGCGGCAGTATCTGTCCCTGGACGATGCGCAATGGCGAAAAATGGCCCACCAGCTCAACGCCATTCCCTATACGGTTGCCTGGGCCACCACCGCTTTTCTCATGTCCAAACCCGTGGGCCGCGCCACCCTGCGACAAATGCTCCAGGACCTGGAAAAAACCCACCAGCGTCCAACATTACAGCGTATCGAGCACCTCTATCCGGGTGGTATTTCGCGGCTGGAATACGATTTCTTTCGTTGGGCCCAAAGCGATATGGCACCGCATTGGTATTAAGAGAGACGCAACACGCTTCACGCTACACGCTACAAGCTGCAACGCAAGCCAGGTAACCCCTGAAAAACTCCCTGCATCACTGATTTTCTGTGGGAAGAGATGCTTGCATCACGAATAACGACGGTGCGCTACGCGCTACAGGCACTTTCTCGATGCGAGCATCGCTTCCCACAGTGGCGCTGGAACTCCTTGGGAGAGACGGCATATTAAAAACCGCCGTTATTCATCCTCGAACGGCACCACCCACAAATTCTGCCCACTGAAATCTGCTGCTTTCAGCAATGCCTGATAAGACGTTTTTGTTTCGGGATGCAGCGCATCCGGGGCCAGATCCACCAGGGGTTTCAACACAAAAGCATGTTTGAGGATTTCATCGCGGGGCAGCTGGACGCCATCCACTTCCCCCACACAGTCGTCGTAGGTAAGGATATCGATATCCAGGGTTCGGCTGGAAAACTTTTTCTCGCCTCGCACCCGGCCATGGTCTTTTTCGATGTCCTTCAGGCAAGCCGCCAGGTCCCCGACACTCAGACTCGTCTTCAGCCCCACCACCAGGTTATAAAAAGCATCGCCGTCGAAACCCACCGCTTCACTTTCGTACACCGGACTGATTGCCAGCGGCGAAAATACCCGGGCCAGCGCTTTCAGCCCAGAGCGGATATTGTGCTCACGATCGATATTGGAGCCCAGGCTAAGGAATACCTGAGCCTGAGACGCGTCACCTTCCAGCGCTTCACCCATCGGGACGTTCACCCCGCTCAATGATCACACCCACATCCCGTGCCCCACGCAGGGCGCCCGGTTTGCTGAGCCGCAGCTTCAGCCACGGCACCTGAAATTCCTTGAGGACCAGCTGCGCCACGTTCTCGGCCAGCGTCTCAACCAGCTGAAACTCGCTGCTTTCGATAAAGGCAATCAACCGCTTGCCGATAGCCTTGTAGTCCAGGGCATCGTCGATGTGATCCGATGCTGCCCCTCTGCGAATGTCCGCCGCCATTTCCAAGTCCAGACTGACGGTCTGGCGAATACGGCGCTCCCAGTCAAAAATGCCGATCACGGTATCCACTTTCAAATCATTGATATAAACAATATCCATACTCGATCTCTTGGCGTGGCATTCACCGGCACCTACGCTGACACAGGGCCTCTGGCGGATGAATCCCATTTCAGGTAATCAGATGTTACGCTTGCAGCGCAGGCAATAACGCCCTGCTGTGTACAATGTCACCCCATGTATTACAGGGCGCAAATTTCGCTGCCTCAGCGATTGAAGGGAGATTATAGCCGGTGCAAGCAGGGACATTACAGGACGTCTGGTTTTGGCTGCTGCCATTGTGCGTAGCCGGCTATCTGATGGGCTCCATTTCCAGTGCCATTCTGGTGTGCCGACTGTTCGGCTACCCGGACCCGCGCACCGAGGGCTCCAACAACCCCGGGGCCACCAATGTGCTGCGCATTGGCGGTAAACCGGCGGCCGCGCTCACCTTGCTCGGTGATGTACTCAAAGGGGTCATCCCCGTGGTGCTGGCCCGCTCTCTGGATATGGGGCCCTTTGTCGCCGCCCTGGTGGGTACCTTCGCCTTTCTCGGTCACTTGTACCCGGTGTTCTTCCATTTTCAGGGTGGCAAGGGCGTGGCCACGGCTTTCGGGCTGTTATTCGCCCTACACTGGCCCAGCGGGCTGCTTGCCGGTGGCATCTGGCTGCTGGTTTTTGCCCTCAACCGCATTTCTTCCATCGCCTCACTCAGCGCCTTTGTGGTGGCACCGGCGTGTATCTTTGCCTGGCTACCCCAGGCCTTCTGGCCCATGCTGGCCCTGTCACTGGTGATGATCGCCCGGCACCGCAGCAACCTGCAGAAAATCCTGCGCGGGGAAGAACTGGGGTTCAGAAAGAAGGATTGATTCGCAGTTTAAAGTTCAAAGTTCAAAGTTGAAAAGCGCGTCTAGCAGCCTCGGGCTTGGGCAGGCCGTGCCCGCGACATTACCGTTAATCGCGTGCAGAGCATGGCAAAACTGGTCAGCTTGGTCCGCGTTTAAACTTTGAACTTTAAACTTTCAACTGGGTTTACAGCGCCGCCAACTCCGTCAACGGCCAGCGCGGGCGGATCTTGATGGGCAGGGCGGCTTGCTCACCGGCCTGCAATCGCAAGGCACCGGCAAAGGCGATCATGGCGCCATTATCGGTGCAGTACTGGGGAGCCGGGTAGTAGACGTCCACGCCACGCTTCTTCATCTGCTCCGCCAGCTTCGCGCGCAACGACTGATTGGCACTGACGCCACCCGCCATCACTAACCGTTTGTGTCCGGTCTGCTCCACCGCGCGGCGGCATTTGATCACCAGGGTATCCACCGCTGCTTCCTCGAAAGCACGGGCAATATCGGCCCGGTCCTGCTCGCCCAGCGCATCCTTGCCGCCCAGATCATTGATGGTGTTCAGGGTGAAGGTCTTAAGCCCGGAAAAGCTCATATCCAGCCCCGGGCGATCCGTCATCGGGCGGGGAAAACGAAACCGCCCCACCGTGCCCTGCTGGGCCAGCGCAGCAATGCGTGGCCCCCCCGGATAACCCAGACCCATCATTTTCGCGGCCTTGTCGAACGCTTCACCGGCAGCATCATCCACCGATTCGCCCAGAATGGCGTAGTCTCCCAGCCCCTGGGCATCCAGCAGCAGGGTATGCCCGCCACTGACCAGCAGGGCCACAAACGGAAACGCCGGCGCATTGGGTTCCAGCAACGGCGCCAGCAGGTGTCCTTCCATATGATGCACCGCCACCGCAGGCAGATCCCAGCCGAAGGCCAGTGAACGGGCCACGCCGGCGCCTACCAGCAAGGCGCCGGCCAGCCCTGGTCCGGCGGTATAGGCGATACCATCCAGCTGCTCTGGGCGGGTATCGGCCTCCCCCATCACTTCACGCACCAGCGGCAGAACCCGCTGCACGTGGTCACGGCTGGCCAGCTCTGGCACCACCCCGCCATAACGGGCATGCATCTCCACCTGACTATAGAGCGCCTGGCCCAGCAGGCCCTGCTCGGTGTCATAGATGGCCACGCCGGTCTCGTCGCAGCTTGATTCAATACCCAATACGCGCATGGTGCTCAACCCTGTGAAATTGCGGCGCCATGATAGCGCCAGACGCCCGGATTTGCATTTATTCCCCACTCAGGTAGAATCCCCGCCTCGCCGCACCCCGGGACCACCTGAGCCCGCGGCGAACCCATAAACTCTAATTTCTAGGAAGGTGATTCTTCATGCCTCAGGTGAAGGTGAAAGAAGGCGAACCGTTTGATGTGGCCCTGCGCCGTTTCAAGCGTGGCTGTGAAAAAGCGGGTATTCTCTCTGAAGTGCGTCGTCGCGAGCAGTACGAGAAGCCCACACAAGAGCGTAAGCGCAAGCGTGCCGCAGCCGTCAAGCGTCACCTTAAAAAACTGCAGCGTGAGCAACTCGCACGCAAACGTTTGTACTAAGGTATAGACGTCTGATGAGTGCGCTCAAAGAGCAGCTCACTGCAGCCATGAAAGACGCCATGCGTGCCAAAGAAAAGGCACGTCTTGGCGTTTTTCGTATGGCGCTGGCAGCGATCAAGCAAATCGAAGTGGACGAGCGCATCGAACCCGATGATGCCCGTGTACTGGCGTTGCTCGACAAGCTGATCAAGCAGCGCAAGGATTCAGCCACACAATACCGTGATGCGGACCGCCCTGAACTGGCGGAAACCGAAGAAGCGGAAATTGTGGTACTCCAGGAATTCCTCCCCACCCAGCTCAGCGATGCCGAAATCGATTCCCTTATCGATGACGCCATGGCGCAAACCGGTGCGTCCGGTATGCAGGATATGGGCAAGGTGATGGGCATTCTCAAGCCGCAATTGCAGGGTCGTGCCGATATGGGCGCCGCCAGCGGCAAGGTTCGCGCCAAACTGGGCTGAGCCAGACTCCAGCAACAACACCTAGGCCTCCCCCCCCCCTTATTCCGTCCATTGACGACGAACGCTGTTTCCCTGCGTCTACGATACGCACAAACACCGCAGCCTACCTCGATGCACCGTAGGTCGGCTTAGGCCGAAGGCCGTAAGCCGACAAGCAGCAATTTAACGGTAACCGCCAGCAAAGACCGGCTCCGCCACGCCAGCGGCAACCGCATTGGCCTGCATCACCTGAGGAGACGGCAACACCAACAAGCCGCTATCGAACTCACGGATTGCCGTGGGCCGGTTCTGCTCAGTGGTGGCATCAGCCAGGCGGACGACAGCACTGTCATCTGTGTCTTCCTCCCGGGCCTCATCCTCTTCCGGCGGGTAGGCAATAAAGCCCTGCAGAAGATGTTTGTCTGCCAGCTCCTGGCGGTGCTCCGCCAGCAGATAGAACCGCACCAGCTGAGCCCCCTCGATCTGCCCCGAATAAGCCTGTCGCAGTACCGTTTCCTCATCCAGGTAGGTTTTGCCCGGGTCCTTCTCCTGATCCTCGTCGTCCCCGTTATCCAGCGCCACATCCGGCAACCAGACTCCCAGCGTCAGCGAGAAAGGGCGCGCTTTTGCTTTTTCGGACAAGAAGCCCATCCCCAGATCATCCAGGCTGGACAGGGTAAGAATGCCGTTGGATTTACCGTTAATGAACATCCCCGCCGGCTGCTCCACCAACACCACGGTAAAGTCACTGATATCGTCTTGATACAGGTCATAGAGCCCCTGAGACGTGGCAATGCGCAGATCTGTGGCTGGCTCGCTGGTTTGAGCCTCGTCGGCACTGGCCACTGCTGCGACGCTCAGACTGGCCAGCAACAACATATGTTTAAACATTGCAGTCATCTTGATTCCTTTCATCACAGCCTTCATCACTTCACCGCCTTGCGGGTTGCCGCTTCATCCTGCAACTGCTCCGCGTGATAGATATCCCATTGCCTTACCGACTCGTACTGAGGCGGCCGGGTCACCTGCACAATGGTTCTGCGCTGACGCTTGAACAGGCGGTGACGAACCAGTTCATCCGTAAAGATGTAGTCCTTGAGCTGTTCACCGTGAACACCCCGCTGCAGCAGTTCACCGGAAATGGCTTCCGCCCGGCGCTCACCCAGCCGCTGGTTATACTGGATGGTCCCTTCCGGGCTGGTGTCCCCGACAATCGCCACCTGGCTGTCCGGTGAGCTCAGCACATCACGGGCAATCTCATCCATCACTTCCTGCTGGTCCTCACGAATCAGCGATTTGTCGAAATCGAAAAACACAAAATACAGCTGTTCATACCCTTTCCATTCCCATTCCGTGCAGCCTTGTGCATCGGCAGTGACACCGGCCGGAGAATTGGCGCACAAATCCCGGGCATCCACCACACCGTCGCCATCAGCATCGGCCAGCTTGAATGGTTGCGAACGTTCCAGTGTCAGGGTTTCCGGTACCGAGGAGCTGCAACCCGCCAGCACCAGCACGACACTCAGCATCATCATTCCGCGCATGCTCATCAGTCTTCCCCTCTCACAAAACCTTCCGGATACGCGACACGCAGCGCATAGCCCAGCTGCCCGGTGGCGTTCATCAGTCGGTAGGATGAAATCAGCTGATCGTAATTGGCGGCCAGGTAGTTCTTGCGGGCCAGGAACAGCTCCACTTTTGCGTTCAATACATCCAGCAGGGTGCGACGCCCCAACTCATATTGACGGATATAGCCTTCCTCTGCGGCAGTCGCAGCATCCACGGAGGTACGCAGCACGTCCTTCTGGCTGGCCAGCACCGCACGGGCCCGCCAGGCCAGCTCTACCTCATCCTTGACCTGACGCAGCGTGCCTGAGCGCACCGCCTTGGCTTCGTGCAGACGCCACTGGGACGATGCAGAACGGGCAGTATCGCGGCCGCCGGCATAGAGGTCATATTCCATCACCAGCAACAGACGGGCGTCTTCATCGCGCCCTTCAAAACCGCCGATGTCATGGCCTTGCACCGCATCGGCTTCAATGGAAAAACGCGGCCAATAACCCGCCTTGTTCACCACCACTTCCTGCTCGGCTGCCTGAATGTCCGCTTTCGCTGCATCCAGCTCAGGGTGATTATCAAACGCCCGCTGCAGCGCCAGCTTCGGCGTTGCCGGAATCACGCTTTCATCCGGCACCGGTTGCACCAGAGTATCGATATCGTGACCGACCAGAGAGCGCAGCTGGGTACGCTGATCTTCCAGGTTATTGGTCGCGGCCAAAAGCGAGCTACGCGCATTGGCCAGGCGTGCCGCCACCTGGGCAATATCCGATTCACTGGCCAGCCCCCGCTCAGTGCGGCTGGTAATGAATTCCAGAATATTTTCATGGTCCTGAACGTTGTTGAATGTAAGCTCGGCAATGTCCTTGGCCTTGAGGGTTTCCAGATACACACTGGCCACATCCAGCGCCAGGTTTTCTGCTTCACTGATCAGCCCCAGCCGCTCGGCTTCCGCTTCCCGATCCAGGCGCTTCATGTTGGCACTGGTGCGAAAGCCGTCAAAAATAAGCTGCGACAACCGCACACCGATTTCATCCTGGGTCAGTTGCTCATCAATTTCCTGACCGGTCCGGTAATTGGTCCACTCCTCGCCCACTTGCCCGCGAATGGAAAGCTGGGGCAAATAATCCGCCGTGGCCGCACGCTGATCCCGGTCCACGGACTGGTAACGGGCAAACCGTTCCTGAATTCTGGGGTGGGTATCGATAGCCTCGGCCACCGCCTGTTCCAGCGACAACGCGCTGACCGACAACGGTGCGCATAAAAGCGATACAGCAAGCCAAACCGTTCTCATTCTTCCTCTCCTTGAAGGCAACAACGTTTTTTCCATCTTCTAAGGCTCCCGCATGGCAGTCTGTCTGGCGCGCAACAGCGGCTTGAGCCAATAGCTCATCACCGTCCGTTTGCCCGTCATAATATCGATAGTGACCTGCATCCCCGGCATGATCGGCTGATCAGGCTGACTCAATCCCTGCAGCGCCACCTTGACCCGGTAATAGGGGTTATCCTCTTCGTCACGCAGCACATCCGCACTGACATATTCCACCTGCCCAGGCATCCCCCCGTGGCTGGTAAAGTCATAAGCGGAGAATTTCACCTGCGTGTCCAGCCCGGCTTTTACCCAGGCAATGTCTTTCGGGCTGACCCGTGCTTCGGCGATCAACGCATCCTCAACCGGCACAATTTCCATGATCGCCTCCCCCGGGCGAATCACTCCGCCCAGGGAACGAAAAGCGATGTTTTTCACGATGCCACGCAGCGGTGCGACCATGGTGGTACGGGTTAACTGATCCTGCAGGGCCGGCTGCTTTTCCTGGGCCTGAGCCAACCGAGTTTCCACCTCAATCAGTTCCGCCTGGGACTCGGCCCGGAATTCCGCGGCGATACTGCGACGCTCTGCGATGGCTTGCTGCAGCGCAGCGCCATACTGAGCGATTTGCAATGAGGCGCGATCCACCTCGCCCTTGAGCGCCACCTGATCCCGCTTCGCCTGACGGAATTCGGAGATCGGCAGCACCCCATCATTCACCGCCGATTCCAGTGCCTGCAGGTCCTGGCGCTGCAGCGCCAGGCTTTGTTGCTGGGTACGCAGGTTGCGCTGGGCTTCCTGCTGAATCTGGCGCTGCTGCTCTACCCGACGATCAGCTTGAAACAAGCGGCCTTGCAAGGACGCCAGGCGGCCCGCCAACGCAGCCCGCTCCGACTCCCAGCCCGGCGATGGCGTCGCCGGTTCTGCCATGGGAACCGGGCTCACCAATACATCACCGTTATCAATAGCCACGCTGGCCAACTCGGCCTGCAGGCGTGCCTGGGCAGCCTCCAACCCCCGAATGCTTTGCCCCGCCTCTTCAACACTGGCCCGAAAGCGGGTGTCGTCCAGTTCCAGCAGGGGCTGGCCCGCTTCCACCATCTGCCCCTCTTCCACCAGCATGCTTTTCAGAATGCCGCCCTCCAGCGACTGAATTTTCTGAACCGTGCGTGTCGGGATCATCTGCCCCTGGGCCACCACCACCTGGTCCAGTTGCGCGAACACCGCCCACACCAGGACACACACGATCAAACCACTGGCCAGCCAGGTAACCTGCCGGGCTCGCCAGGCTTTGCGCAAACGTTCGGTGGGGCTCAATTCGCTCATTCGCTCCCCTCCCCGTCTTTATTCGCCGGGTCGCCGGTCTTGTCACCGCGGCTTTCATTTCCTTTGCGCAAGGTAACCCGTGACGCTCTGGCGGCAGAGGCCTTGCCGGCACGGGCCGCACCGTCGGCCTGTATCCTGCCCTGATCGAGCATGATGACCCGGTCACACAAGCCCAGTAATGCCGGGCGATGACTGGCGATTACCACGGTGGCATCGGCGGGGAGACGTGCCAGCCCTTTCACGACTTGCTGCTCCAGGGTCTGATCCATGGCACTGCTGGGCTCATCCAGCAAATAGACACGGGCCGGCTTGAGCAGCGTACGGGCCAGCACCACGGCCTGACGCTGCCCCCCAGACAAGTGCTGACCAAACTCCCCCACCTGGCATTGCAGGCCGTTTTCAATGCGATCCAGGAAGCTTTCAACGCCACTGTCACGTAACACGCGCAGCAAGGTTTTTTCATCCAGTTGCGACTGCCCGGCAACGATATTTTCCAACAGGCTACCCCAGAACAATCCCGGCGTTTGCCCACAGCAGGCAATCGATTCACGCAAACGCGGCATGGGCCACAGATTACGCTCCACCCCGGAAAACAGGACCCGGCCACTATCCGGTTCCATCTGCCCCGCCAGCAACGACAGCAAGGTGGATTTACCGCTACCGGACGCGCCACACAGTGCCACCCGCTCTCCCGGACGGATTTGCAGGTCCACGTCCCGCAATGCGGGCGATTGCGCTTCTGGCCAATGAAAGGTCACGTTCTGCAGGCGCATATTGCCGTCGAACCGCTGGGCGCCAAACTCGGTGGCCAGTTGTCGCTCCTGCGGCAGCGCCATGATGGTATCCAGCGCCGACAGCGCCGTTTTCATGTGCTGGCCGCGCAGTAGCAGCATGGACACCTGATTCACCGTGCCGCCCATCCGACCGGACAACATGACCACCGCAATCAAACCGCCCATGCTCAAGTCACCAGCGGCGATGCGATAGACACCGAAGACAATTAACAGGACGGTAACCAGCCCCTGGGTCGAGCTGATGGCATGGGAAAGTGCATTGATCGCTTCCCGGGAGTCGATACTGTTATCTGCCAGCGAGGCCACCAGATTGCGCCAGCGACGCTTGTGGCTGGCCTGCATGTTGGTTTGCTTGATGTCCGGCAGATTTTGCAGGGTTTCCATCAACATGGCCTGTCGCTGGGAGCTGAACCGTGCGCCATTTTCGATGGCAATGGCCACCCGCTTGCGTAGCACCCAGGCATAGGCCGTCAGCAGCAACATGGCCCCCAGTGGCACCAGAAACAGCGGCCCGCCCAGCCAGGCGATCAGTGCGATAAACAGAATACTGAACGGCAGATCCACCAGTGCCACCATGGTCGCACTGGTAAGAAAATCCCGCACCGAATCGAATTCCTGCACCTGTTTGGCAAACACCGCCGCGGATTGCGGCCGGTTACGCAGCTCCATGCCCAACAGCTTCTCGAACAGGCGCTGGGACACGGTGATATCGATTTCCCGCCCGGCATAATCGGTAATCCGGGCACGGGCGCCGCGCAGCAGCCAGTCGAACAGCAACACGATCAGCACCACGGACACCAACACCCACAGGGTTTCAATGGCCTGGTTAGGCACCACGCGGTCGTAGACATTCATGGTAAACAGCGGCACCACCAGCCCCAGCACATTCACCAGCACCGACGCCAACAGCAGATCCCGGTACCAGCGACGCTGCCCTGTGAGTAAGCCCCACAGCCAGTGACGTCCCTTGCCCGCATGCAGTTCTTCGGCTCGCCGGTCGGCCGGATCAAGCACCTGAACATTCCATAACTGCGCGATCTGCTCACGCGGCAGCGTAGCCGACTGCGCCTCATCACCCTGCGGCGGCAACAGGCCAGTCTCAGCGGTGAACCCCACCAACACATGGGGCTGACCGGCGTTATCCACGACCAGAAAAATACCGCTATGGGTGGCCGCTTTTTCACAACGCGGCGCATCGGTTTCCGTGAGCTGTACACCACGCTCCGCCAACAACGCGGCCAGCGCAGGCGCGTTCAACGAGGTCTCACCCGTCTCGGCCCTGACAGAGACAAAATCCTCGCAAGGCAGATCCGGCAGAGGACAGGCGAGCTCCCTGGCCAGCGCGGCAATCGCCTGCTGCCAGGGGGCCAGCGGTGACGGCGCAACGCCGGGGATGTCTTTCGGTTTTGCAGTCATCAGGTAATCAGCACCTGGTTATCCAGCAATTGTTGAAGCATTTCCGCCTCGGTGAGACCACTCACATCACCACCAAACAACTCGGTTTCCGAAGTGTTATCCAGGGTAACGATCTGGGACACCGCCTGGCCGTCCGGGGAGATAGTGAACACCACACTGGTGCCGTTATCCTGAATGTCGATCACCGCATCCAGTTCCGTCCCGTTCGTGGCAGGCGTGCCCGCCAGCAAGTCACTCAGATCCAGGCGATCATTATCCGTGACGGAAAAGTCCGTAATGGTGTCAGAGGCATCGTTGCCTGCACCGAGCAAATCGGCCTGGCGGAACACAAAACTGTCCGCCCCGGCACCGCCGGTGAGGGTGTCATCGCCATCACCACCAGCGATCCAGTCGTTCTGGGCCGTTCCGGTAATTACCGTGGCACCGGCTCCGTGCACGCTCACATCCAGCGTCTGCGGGTCACCCTCTGCGGCCTCCCCATCCAGCTCGGAACGACCATAGACTGTCAATGTGAAGTCCGAGACGGTGCCCGGATTCACCAGTGCCAGCCCGGGCACCTGATCCGCCGGCACTTCCCAATGGCCATCCACCTGGGTACCGGCGCTGAGCTGTATATTGTCGGGAACACCCTCAACAATAAGCGTGGCCTCTTCACCCGGTGCCGGGTTCAGCGCTTCCATATCGATGGCAAGCGGCACATCGCCGGCACCGGCTTCCACATAAAAATTATCAAAGCCCAGGTCCACATCCGGCGCATCCGGCAAGGCAGTGAGTTGCACACTCACTTGCTGGAGCTGCGGCGGGCTGATGGCATTGACGGTCTCTCCGTTCACCACCGCCTGATCCGTGCTGGCGATACGGATATTCAGGTCCAGATTGCCGAACGCCAACTGACCGGTGAGCAGCTCGAAGGAATCCAGTACACGGCCATCCGCCAGCTCCGCCGCGGACAGCGCCATAATCGCCACGGTCACGCCCCCCACCTGCTGGAAAGACACCGTGCGCTCGCCTACGCGAATACCCTGCAAGCCCAACAGCGCCGTCGCCTGGGAGGTATCCGCCACCTGCACGGTCAGCACCATCCCTTCATTGCCATCACGGGGGTGGCCATCGGTGACGTAATCCGGCTCTAGGGTTTTTGCATTCACCTCAATGGTGACGTCATCGCCTTCCTGGCCACTGGCAGACACATCCGCCCCGTTGAACTCCACACCATCTCCCACCGGATTAACGAACACGGTGAAATCCTGGGACGCGGTACGCACGTCGTTGGTCCCGGTCTCGAGGGTTACGGCTTGCAGGGTTAGCGGAATATCGCCACTGAAATTGGCCGGCGGACGAATCACCGCATTGGCCAGATCCGCCTGGGGCAGACTCCACTGGAACGTCGGTTCGCCAAACAGGCTGCCGCCATCCGGGCCGTTGTTGGCCACCGGCACACCATCCACCAGAATCACCGCATCTTTGGGCACCCCTTGCAGCACCACGGTGAGCGTTTCGGAACCGTCCTGGTCCACCAGTTCCGCCTGCAGATCACCAAGGGGAATGTCAGAATCTTCCGCCCCGGTAATATCCGCCGCTGTCACCGTTCCCGGATCGGTCACCGGTTCGATTTCAATCTCGATGCTGCCGGGCACGGTCTGGGTGTCAGTATTGCTGACCACCGTCAGGGCGCCGGACACTTCATCCAGAATGGTCAGCTCCATGTCCACATTGAACGTGCCGGACAGATGCTGGGGAGGCAGGAAATAAATATCGCTGATACGTGAAGGGTCAGACAGGGTAAAGGTGCCGTCGCCGTTGTCGGCAAGCAGGCCTTCCGGATCCACGAAAGAGCCTTCCGGCAGCGCCAGGAAGGTAATGCTCTGGACACTCTCGAGCCCCTCGGCGTCATCGGTGGAACGGTCCGCCAGCAACGCGTCCAGATCCACGTCCAGTGACGTGGCCACGTCTTCCAGCCCACTGATACCCGGAATCCCGTTGACCTCGTCCACCACCGGCGCCAGCTCAATGTCCAGGCTGTCCTGGGTGGTGACGGTATCGCCGGAAGGGTCGGTAGAAACGCTGGTCACCGGAATGGAAATCACCCCGGCAATGTCTTCGTCGATGCCAACCACGGTCAGGTCATTGAGGGTTGCCTGGGTGAAGACGTATTCCACCACGGTCTTGCCGTCGCTGCCATGCAGCACCCGAATATCGGTACCGGCCAGCGATGCCCCCGGGGGCAAATCCGCCGCATCCACCCGGAACGACACCTGATCATTGGCATCCCCGGCGGCACCGGTGTTGAGGTGGCCGGCAGTGTCCACCGTCTCCCCTTCCTGGCCGTCGATGATGGAATCCTGGATTGGGTCCACCGCCTGGGCGGTACCGGCGGCGCCACCGGTGAATTCCACATCCACTTCGGCACTGATCATTTCGGCGTCGCTGCCATCCAGTGCACGCGCCTGAACCAGAATGGTTTCCACTCCGGTGGCGGTTTCCGAATAAATGGTGACACCGGCCAGCAGGTCCAGACCATTTTCCACCGCGGTGTCACTGGTCAGGCCGGCAGCCGGAATCAGCCAGTTGCCATTACCATCGTGAACAGCACCGTCCGGGTGCTCCACAAACCAGCCATCGGCGGCGGGCATGCGAATAACGATGTAGTCCAGGGTTTCCGAGCCGTCGATATCGTCTTCAACAAACAGCACCGAGCCGCTCAGGTCGAGCCCGGAACCATCATTGGTCAGCACCGTATCCGGGCCTTCCAGCCGGGTCAGGTCGGGCAGGTCTTCACCGTCCACATCCACCTGTGCGGACACATCCACCTGCAGGTTGCCGGTGTAATCGGCTACTGCCGTTTCACCGGTTTCCGAGGTATCGGTGATCTGGTAAGTCACCGGCACACTGAAGGTGCCACTGGCATCTTCCGGCGGCAGCCAGGTAAGCCGGCCACTGTTGGCGAGCTCCATCAGGGTGAGGCCTTCATCCGAGGCCAGCTGCCCCAGATCCAGACCGCCGAGAGGAACGCTGATCGTTTCCCCGTCGAACATGAGCTGGCCCGCCCCCTGGCCGGTAATCACCAGCTCAGTGAGGGTTTCACTGCCGTCACTGTCCAGCAGGTTCGGTAGCAGATTGAGCGTAACGACTTCGTCTTCCACGCCACTGCTGACAATATTCTCGCCATCCGGGGTATCCACCACCGGCAAGTTATCCAGCATCACGTCATGGCTGAAGCTTTCACTGTCACCGTCCGGTTCGGAAATGACCTGGCGAATGGAAAAGGCGGGCTCGGCACCGCTGAAATCCGCCTGTGGGCGCAGATAGATATTGGCCAGCTGGCTGGCCGAGACCTGGTAGATCAAGCCATCGCCGTTCTCACCCACTACCTGCAGGGCAATTGGATCACCGTTCATGTCTACCAGGTCGACATTCGGGTTCAGGTTACCGATCACCAGGTCCGACCGCTCACTGCCGTCGTCATCACTGGAGCCCAGCATAAAGCTCAATGACAGCAGGCTGTCCTCATCCAGGGTGCCGGTGAGGACACTGTTATCCACGTCGCCGTTCCAGGTCCAGGCGCCATCCTGATCCGGCGTAAACTGTGGATCGTCCACCACACCGGTCAGCTTGATATTCACTGTGGCCGTGTTGGATGTCGCCGTTTCCGGATCCGGGTCCAGGCCATCCTGTGTACTTTCCGTGGCCACCGCTGTCAGGTTGACCTGGAACAGGCCGCCGGGGACAGACACCGAACTGATGTCTTCCTTGGGAATCAGCAGCACATTGCCCGCTTCCACATCGGTCATGTCCGCCAGATAACGGCCGGTTTGCGGATTGCTGACCACCGCCCCGTTCTGGCCGATCACGCTCCAGCCTTCCGGCACGTCCAGCCGCAATTGCAGGGATTCAGAACCGTCCACATCGTTGAGCGACGCGCTGACCAGCCGGGACACGTCAATCTGGGCATCTTCCAGCTCGTTCAGGGTGCCGGTGGGGCGCAGGTTCGGCGGATCGGCCACCGGGGTCACCGCCACATTCACGGTATGCGCGGTTTCCGCCGTGTCGCCATTTTCCTGTTCGGTGGAAATCGCGGTGACATCAAACTGGTAATTGCCGGCCACGCCATCCTCGGCGCGCACGGTAAGGTTGGCAAAGTCGGCCCCGCTCAGTGTGGCACCCGCGCTCAGCACGCTGCCATTGAGCTCCAGAATCAGCTCATCATCGAAAGAATCCAGACGGTAACTGAGGGTTTCCGAGCCATCCGTGTCGAACAGCTCCGCACTGATGTTCACCGCTGTTGCCGGGTCATCTTCGTGGAGGGCCACCTCACTGATGGGCGTATCCCACAGCGGGGCATCCGCCACAGAATGAACAGTGATCGGCTCACTCTCGGTGAATTCCCGGGTAGAGCCGTCGGACAGAGACACGTCCACGGTCATGTCCAGCAGTGGATCCAGGGTCTGCAAGGAGGAATTGAGCGCCGGCGTGAACGTGAGCACACCATCCGGAATCACTGCACCGCTGCCATCAGGCACCAGTGACGATTGATCCAGGTAAGGGTTGCCATTTCCATCTACCGGCAGTGGTTGGCCATCCAGCATCAGGGTGCCGCCTTCCAGGGCGGCATTATCAAAAGTGATGCAGGTAATCGTATCCCCCTGATCCAGATCACCCGGATCGGCGCGCAAGTCTATCGCCAACGCAGTGTCTTCATCGCCTTCCACCGGTTGGACCACAACGGTGCCATCGGCATCCCGCACATTCAGGGTTAGATCCAGATTGGCGGTATCGCCATCCCCGTCCGTAACCACGGCCTGCATGGTATCGGTATCAAACGCGCCACCGATATTGAATACATCGTCCGTATCAACAGTGAAATTCCCGTCACTGTGCAACGTCATAACACCGTATTGATTGTCGGTGACGTCGGTCAGGATAATAGTGACTGGGTCTTGCGCGTCGAAGGTGTAATCCACTCCCCGATAGGTCACCTGGGTCAGTAACCCGCCATCGGCCCCGACGGTGTTGACGTCTGCCAGTAGATTACCTGCGATGTCATCACCTTCAGTGATGGTACGTTCCAGTGTGGCCCCCTCGGGCACATCATCCTCCACATGAAATGTCAGGTGAGAATCACCGGATACATCGTTATCCGCATCAGTCACCGACACATCAAAAGACACATTGATCGAGTCGCGGGTATTATCCCCTTCCGGGTGATCCAGCGGGCCCAGCAACTGCATGCTCGCGCTGCCATCAGTTTCCACTCGTACCTGGAACACCGCATCACCCGCCGAGGTGGTCGCTACCCACCAACCATTGGCATTAGCGGAAGCCGCCAGCGTCACCGCCAGGCCACCGCTGGTCACCACGGAGGTCATGGCAACGGTCGTCGCCACTACCTGATCACTACCCGCCTGTACCTCCACCGAGGATGTCCCCTCAGGCGTGGCGCCATTTTCCAGACCATCTTCATCCAGCACCCCAGGCGGGGCGGGGTGCACGGTGGGATCCCGCCCGTCAGCAATGTCCACGGCCGCATCGGCCAGGGCCATGCTGCCGTCCGCATCAATGGCCGCCACCGGGATAGTCAGAGACATCAGGTCGCTGTCCAGATGATCCACCGGGCCGAGAATCTCCAGATCCAGGGGCACGGTACCACTGGAGCCCGACGCAATATCCACATCCGACGGCAGCGTAAAACGCAGCACTGTCTGGCCATTGACCCGGGCTTCCAGGGTCTGGTTGTTGGCCACATACCATTGCAGCTGGACGCCATTCTGGGTAACCGGCTGGCCACCGGCATCCATGACATTGGTGCCGTTGCCAACCTGGAAGGCCACTTCCACCACCGGATCTTCAGAGGCGGTAATGTCCACATCAACACTGTCGGTGCCCGTCAGCGTCTCGCCGTTCTTGGCCGGCAATTCAGTCACATCCAGCGTATCGATAATCACCGCTGCAGGATCGTCCGCATCGCTGATTTCAATACCCAGGTTCAAGTTGACCACATCACCGTCACTGTCTTCCGTGCGCAGCCGTAACGGTACGGGCAGCGGGTCCTGCCGGTTGCCATTACTGTCGAGCTGATCCAGTGCCTGATACAGGGTGAAATCGTAGTTGATGGTGCTGTCCGCCTCACCGGCTACCGGGTCCAGTAGCGTGGCCACAAACACCGGGTTGTTTACATCATCGGTATAGGCGGTCAGCGTCTGGCCATCGGCGCTGAGCTGGTATTGCAACGGCTCGCCGCCACTGGAGAGGTCGGGTTGCGAAGAGCCTGCGGCAAACCCCAGTGACTCGATCCGATCACTGCCCACGGCCACATCCACCGTTCCCTGAGCAGAGATTGAGGGTTGGCCATCCAGGGAATCTTCGTCCAGAGCCACGCTGGTGGATTCATTCAGGATCGGGTTCTGCCCATCATCAATTTCCAGCTGGAACAGGCCGGGGTCGACGTCGGTGCCATCGGTATCGGTGGCAATAATGGCGAACGGCAGGTTCAACTGATCGCTGTTGAGATGATCCAGCGGCCGGCGCAGGTCCATCTCCAGACCAATTGTCAGATCACCGTTTGCCTGCGCCACCGCATCCAGGGTGGCCACAAACACCACCACACCACCGGCCATGGCAGTAATGCTGCTGCCATCCGCCGCCACTTGATAACTGAGCGGCTGGCCCAGGCTGGTGAGCCCCAGATCATTGAGCAGGGATTCCTGCTGGCCGGCATCGTTGTAGAAGCGGGCCGTATCGGCCACCAAATCATCCGAGCCGGCTTCAATGGTGACAGTGGTTGCCGGCTGGTTGAGTTGGGTGATCACCGCTTCCGTGATCATCCCGTTATCGCTGATAACCGCACCGGCGGCGCCGTCTTCAATGGTAATCAGCACATCCGCGGAGGAGGAGTCACCATCCCCGTCGCTGCCGGTATAGCTGAATGCCAACTCCTGCACCACCTGGTGATCCAGGTTGCGAGCCGCGTCCAGGGTCCAGGAACCATCCTGATAGACCGTGAGGGTTCCCTTGTCGGTATTGACCACCGCCGGGCTGTTCAGGGCGACCGCGTAATCCACTCCGTCCAGGGTAATGACGTCCAGCGTAAAGGGCGCTTCCAGCCCGGTGTCGTTGTCGAACAGATTGCCACCGGCGGAGGTATCCTCGATCACTTCGGCGGTGTCGTCTTCGGCGAAGGGGCTGGAGTCATTCACGACCAGCTGGATGTTGGCAGCAATGGTTTCCGAGGTCCCGTCCGCATCATTCTGGGTGGCATTAATGGCCACCTGGAACAGGGACTTGTCCAGCGCCGGACGCTGATCCACCGGTAACAACAGGGTGGCATTCACGCTATCACCGGCCGCGTTCAGGGCCAGCGTCATCACGGTCTGGCCATCGCTGTCACGGACCACACTCAGGGACAGACCATCCGGGGCCACCACCACCGTGACCGCACTGCTTTCCGAAGTCATTGCCGCCAGGCTGTCCTGGGTCGCAGAGAAGGTAACCTCATCCGCCTCCTGAATGCGGATATCCCCGGAATCCTGATCGATCCCTCCGGTTTCCAGCTGGGTTTCCGACAGGACCACCGCCTCTGGCTCAATCAACGTGGGCGTGGAATCCGCAGTGGTGTTGCCCGCCAAATCCGTCACCTGGGCATTGAGAGTCCACTGGGTTTGCAGGCTCAGGCCGGACACATCCACTGGAACCGTCCAGGCTCCGCCGGACACCGTCCCGGTGAAGGTATTGGTGGTGGTGCCGTCAGACAGGGTCACGGTCACGATCTGGCCATCTTCCGCATCCGTGGTGCCAGTCAGCTCATCCACTGCCCGCAGCAGGAAAGGCGTCAACGGCAAACCGTCGGGGCCGGTATCAATGTCGATAAAGACGCCCAGGTCGATATCCGCCTGGGTGGATGCCGTGGCCGGGTTGCCGGCCAGGTCTTCGGTGTTCACTTGCGCCGTCAGGCCACCGTCCACAAAGCCGGTCAGGTCCACCGGCCCGGCACTCCAGGTGCCACCACTGACGGTGGCATCCGGCACCGTGATCTGGTTGCCGGCACTGTCGGTGAGCACAATGCTGACAGTCTGCCCGTCTTCCACGCCGGTGACGGTGCCCTGCAACTGCACCTCGCTGACGCCGGCGGCGTTGTAAACGATTTCCCCGTTCGGCCCCAGGGTGGTGTCCGCATCATCCAGAAATTCCACGGTCACCTGGGCCAGGGTGTCCTTGTCCACGGTGTCCGACGCCGTGGCCGGGTTACCGGCGCGATCGTCACTGTTGAGGGTGACGGTGAGGGTGCCATCATCCAGGCTGGACAGGTCCAGATTGGTCAGCGTCCAGGAACCGTCGCTGGCCACCGTGGTATTGAACGTCAGGGTAGACGTTCCATCATTGAGGGTGACTTCAAGGGGCCGGCCCTGCTCAATCTCTGCGGTGGTGCCGGACAGGGTAACGCTGGTGGCTTCGGCCGCGTTGATCACCACGCCCGCGGACACCTGTACGGTATCGTCGATACTGGCAAGCGTGTCGTGAATGATATCGTCGGAGGCCGACACCGGGTTGCCGGCCTGGTCCGTCACCGTGGCGGAGACCGTCAGCGGCCCCTCTTCCAGGCCAGACAAGTCCAGATTATCCAGCGACCAGGCTCCGCCAGCGACCGTGGCTGATCCAGTCACTTCGATGCCGGCAGAATCGGTGATCACCACATCCACGGTCTGACCGTCTTCCACATCGGTCACCGTACCGGACACGGTGGTGGTGTCGTCTTCATCCGCGTTGAGGTAGCCGCCAAAGCCGTCATTGATGAAATCGTCCTCGAACATGACGGTGATTTCAGCGGTAGCGTCCTTGGTCGCCGGGTAGCTGTTGGTGGCTTCGTTGCCAGCATTATCGAAGACGCTGACATTGATGGTGATCGGCCCATCCGCCAGACCACTGAGGTCCGCCGGGTCCGCCGACCAGGACAGGTCGCCCTCTACCTGGGCCGTGGTGGTGACCGTGGTCACCCCATCAGTGATTTCCACCTGAACGGTACGGCCAGGCTCCACATCGGTCACGGTGCCGTTGACCACCGTGGCCAGGGATTCATCCGCGTTGATCACATCGCCCTGATCCACCGAGGTAATCGTGATCGCCGCATTGGGATCGTGCTCAATGGTGGCGGTCGCGCTGGCCGGGTTACCGGCGTTGTCCACGGTGTCTGCGGTCAGGGTAAGCGTGCCCGGCGCCAGGCTGCTCAGGTCCTCGGTGGTGGACCAGGTGCCATCACCCTGCACCTGGGTGACAAAGGTGAGCTGCGTTCCCAGGGAGTCGGTGACCGTCAGGTTCACGTCGTCCCCGGCCTCCACATTACTCACCGTGCCAGACAGCACAGTGGCATCATCTTCCGCGTCATTAAGAATGCCGGTGTTGCCTTCAAACACCTGCGCATCTTCAAAGCGGGCAGTGATGGTGGCCTCGGTATCCTTGTCGAAGGTGAAGGTCTGGGTCGCTTCATTACCGGCGATGTCGGTACCGGTGAGCGTCATGGTCAGCTCACCGTCGGCCAGGGCCGTCAGGTCCACGCCATCCAGGGCCCAGTTATTCACGCCGTCCAGGCTCTGGTCGCCATTGACTGTGACCGTGGTGGTCACGCTGTTGCCGCTCTGGTCGGTAATCTCCACATCGAGAACCCGACCACCTTCAATGCCGGTGACCGTGCCGGACAGGTCCACCCCGGCGGCGACTTCAGCGGCATTCAGCACGCCATCATCCAGTGCCGGGCTGGCCAGATCAGCATTGATGCTGGCCACCGGATCGTAGATGAAGTTGTCTGTGGCCGTGGCGGTGTTACCGGCCTGGTCGGTGACCGTGGCGGTGAGGGTCAACTCGCCCAGCTGCAGGGACGACAGGTCCACATCCGCTGCCGACCACAGCTCACCGCTCACCGTTACGCCCGGCACGTTCACCGTATTGCCGAATGCGTCTTCCACGGTGACGGTCACCGTCTGGCCGTCTTCCACCAGGGGTGCGGTGCCTTGTAGGGTGACGGTGGGGAATTCGCTGGCATTGTAGTAACCGCCCACGCCGTCCGGCACCTGTTCGTCCACGAACTCGGCAGTAATTTCCGCCTGGGTATCCTTGGTAAAGGTGGCCGTCTGGGTGGCCGGGTTGCCGGCTTCGTCGGTGGTGCTGGCTTGCAGCGTCAGCGAGCCATCATCCAGCCCGGACAGATCCACGTCGGCCAGCAACCAGGTGCCATCTGCCGCAATGGTGGCGGTGCCTTCGATACTGTTGCCGCCGCTGTCGGAAATCGTGATGGCCACATCCCGGCCGCTTTCCACGTCGAACACGGAACCGGTGAAGTCCACGTCATCCTGTTCCGCCGTGTTGATGCTGTTACCGGCATCGGACGCGATGTCCGCCACCAGCTGCGCCACCGGATCGTACTCGATGGTGTCGCTGGCGGTGGCCTCATTGCCGGCCACGTCCTGAGCCACTACTGCCAGCACCAGCGCCCCTTGCGCCAGCGAGGACAGATTGGCACCGCTGACTTGCCAGGCACCGCCGGTGACGGTGGCCGAGAAGGTCAGGGTGTCATCGTTGATATCGGTAATGGTGATGTCGACAGTCTGGCCGTCTTCGATACCGGTGACCGTACCGCCGAAGCTGGCGCTCTGCCCTTCCACCGCGTTCAGGTAGCCGGTGATGCCCTCAGGCTGCTGGGGGTCGTCGTACAGCGCGGTGATTTCCGCACTGGTGTCCTTGAGCACCGTATCGGTAATGCTGGCCGGGTTACCGGCCTGGTCCACGGTGTCGGCGGTGAGCGTCAGGTCGCCATCATTAAGACTGCTCAGATCTGCGTTAGGCACGGACCAATTGCCGGCGGCATCCAGCGTTGCCTGAAACGTCAGATCCGAGTTCACCCCATCGCTGACGGTGATATCCACCACCGCGCCGGGCTGCACGAATTCGAAGCTGCCGGAAAGAATCGTGTCCGGGGACTCATCGTTGTTGAGCACATCATCGGCCCCGGTGTCGGCGGTAATGCTGATACCGTTGGCCAGGGTGTCTTTCAGGAAAGTGTCGGTGCGGGAGGCATCGTTGCCGGCAATATCGGTACCGGTCAGGGTCACCGTCAGGGTGCCGTCTTCCAGGGCAGACAGGTCCGCGTTGGCCAGCGTCCAGCTGCCATCGGCGGCAATGGTCACCGTATCCGTAAAGGTACCGCCAAGGCTGTCCTCGATGAGGACATCCAGCGTGCGTCCGGGCTCGATATCGGTGACGGTACCGGATAATTCCACGCCCGCCGCCACTTCGGCGGCATTGACGGTATCGTCGCCAGGCTGCGGCACTGAAAACGCCGGGCTGGTGATGTCATCATTGATGATCGCCACCGGATCATAAATGAAGGTATCGGTGGCAGTGGCCGTGTTTCCCGCCTGGTCAGTCACCGTGGCAGTGAGCGTAATATCGCCCTGCTGCAAGGCCGACAGATCCACATCCGGTGCCGACCAGGTTTCGCCACTGACGGTGACACCCGGCACATTCACCACATTGCCGAATGCGTCTTCCACGGTGACGGTAACCGTCTGGCCGTCTTCCACCAGCGGCGCGGTGCCCTGCAGGGTCACGGTGGGGAATTCCGTGGCGTTGTAGTAACCACCCACGCCGTCCGGCACCTGCTCGTCCACAAACTCGGCGGTGATTTCCGCCTGGGTATCCTTCACGAAGGTAGCGGTCTGGGTGGCCGGATTGCCGGCTTCATCGGTGGTATCAGCAGTGAGAGTCAGCGTGCCTTCATCCAGGCCGCTGACGTCCACATCCGCCAGCAACCAAGTGCCATCCGCCGCGATGGTGGCGGTGCCGGTCACCGTATTGCCACCGCTATCCTCGATGCTGATGGCCACATCCCGACCGCTTTCCACATCGAAAACCGAGCCGGTGAAATCCACCTCACCCTGTTCCGCCGCATTGATACTGGCACCCGCATCAGCGGCAATATCCGCCACCAGCTGCGCCACCGGATCATATTCAATCACGTCGCTGGCGGTGGCTTCATTGCCTGCCACGTCGGACGCCACCACATCCAGTGTCAGGTCGCCCTGCGCCAGTGAGGACAAATCCTCACCGTTCACCTGCCAGGCACCGCCGGTGACGGTGGCCGAAAAGGTCAGGGTGTCATCGTTGATGTCGGTAATGGTGATAGCAACGGTCTGGCCGTCTTCGATGCCGGTGACGGTACCGCCGAAGCTGGCGCTCTGGCCTTCCACCGCGTTCAGGTAGCCGGTAATGCCTTCCGGCTGTTGCGGGTCGTCGTAGAGTGCGGTGATCTCTGCACTGGTGTCTTTAACGACCGTGTCGGTAATAGACGCCGGGTTGCCCGCCTGATCCACAGTCTCGGCGGTCAGCGTCAGGTCGCCGTCATTGAGGCCACTCAGATCCACATTGGGCACGGACCAGTTGCCGCTGGCATCCAGGGTCGCCTGAAACGTCAGCGCCGGGTTCACCCCATCGCCAACGGTGATATCCACCACCGCGCCTTCCTGTACGAAGTCGAAACTACCGGACAGGACGGTGTCGGGGGCTTCCTGGTTATTCAGTACCGCATCGGCGCCGGTATCAGCCGTGATGCTGATACCATTGGCCAAAGTGTCTTTCAGGAAATTGGTGATCTGGGTCGCTTCGTTGCCCGCGATATCGGTGCCGGTGAGCGTCAGGGTCAGCGGGCCATCCTGGAGCGTGGAAAGGTCAGCGCCGGTGAGACTCCAGCTACCATCAGCGGCAATGGTGACGGTATCGGCAACACTGCCACCGGCACCATCCTCAATCAGCACATCCAGTGTGCGACCGGCTTCGATATCGGTGACCGTACCGGAAAAATCCACACCCGCCGCCACTTCGGCGGCATTGACGGTGTTGTCATTCACCACCGGCACAGAAAACGCCGGGCTGGTCACGTCATCGTTGATGATGGCAATGGGGTCATAAATAAAGCTGTCTACCCCAAACGCGGGGTTACCGGCAAAATCCGTGGTGCTAGCCAGCACAAAAATCTGGCCCGGTTCCAGGCCGGACAGATCAACGTTATCCGCCTGCCAGGTATTGCCCGAAATCGTGACCCCGCTCACTACCACCACGTTGCCGAGAATGTCGCGAACCTGGATATCCACCGGAAGCCCGTCACTGATGAAGTTGGCACTCCCCTGCAGGGTCACCCCATCGGAGGCCTCATCGGCATTGTAGTAGCCGTCGACACCATCCGGGGTCTGCTCATCGACGAACTCGGCGGTCAGGTCGTTAAATAAAAGGTCTCACGGGTGGCTTCGTTACCGGCCAGATCCGTGGTGGTCACCGATAACGTCAGCAGGCCCTCCTCCAGCCCGGTCACATCTACACCGGTGAGAGACCAGCTGCCATCAGACTGCACCGTTGCGGAACCGCTGGCACTGTTGCCGTTGCCGTCCTCGATGACGATGTCCAGCTCACGGCCGGGTTCCACGTCGTTGACCCGGCCATTGAAGTCCACGTCGGCGACTTCAGCGGCATTCAGAATGCGTCCCACATCGGACGTAATCGGACGCGGAATTTCGGCGACGGGATCGTAAATAATGGTGTCGCTGGCGGTCGCCGGGTTGCCGGCCACGTCTTCCACGCTGGCTTCCAGCGTCAGCTCACCAGGCGCCAGTGAAGACAGGTCCTGATTGTCGAGCTGCCAGGCGCCACCGCTGACCTGGGCAGTAAAGGTAAGACTGTCGCCGGCTTCATCAGTGATGACCAGAGTCACCGTCTGGCCATCTTCAACCTCCGTGACCGTGCCGGTGAAACCGACCATCTGGCCTTCCGCGGCATTCAAATAACCGCCCACGCCATCCGGCTGCACCGCATCGACAAACTCGGCGGTGATGGCCGCCTGGGTATCCATGTCCACGGTATCGGTGATGGTCGCCGGATTGCCGGCCTGGTCCACGGTGCTGGCGGTGAGGGTTAGCGTACCGTCGTCGAACACGTCCAGATCCACATCGGGAATCGACCAGTTGCCACTGGCATCCAGCGTGGCGGTCAATACCAGATCCGCGTGCCCGGCGCCGCTGACAGTCACCTCCACGTCGGCTCCCGCCTGCACATCGGCAAAGGTACCGCTAAGGGTGTTATCCACCGCTTCCACCGCATTGACCACATCATCAGTGCCGGTGGCGGTTTCCACATCCACACCACTGGCCAGCGTATCCTTGATGCTGTCGTCGGTGCCGGTAACCCGGTTGCCGTAAGGGTCCTGATAGGTAGCGACCGCGGTGAGCGGCCCTTCTGCCAGTGAACTCAGGTCTGCATCGGGCACCGAGAAACGGCCATCCTGCACCACGGCCGTAAAGGTCACGGAACCGCCCTGGCCATCCAGAACAATCACATTCACCACGGTGTCATCGAGAATATCGGTGGTCGTGCCCACCAGATCCACCGCATCCTGCTCAAAACGGTTTACGTAACCATCGCCGCCATCCTGAATCTGGATACTGATAGCGGCATCATTGGGAAGCAGGTCCGGGGGCGGACCCTGCCTGGTATCACGGGAATGATCCCCGGCATCGGCCACGCCACGGGTCTGGTACCCGGAAGCCGGGATATCACCTGCACCATCGCGGGAAACATTGGTGAAGAAAGATGCCAGAGAGGACTGGCTTGAAGAGGACGCCAGATCGGCTTCCGGGCTGCTGCTCTCCGGAAATTCCAGCAAGGGGACATCGGGAAGAACCGCTTCTCCAGGTTCCAACGGAACCAGAGAACCATCCTCCATCAACTTCCATACGACCCCATTCAGGTTCAAATACGCCTGAATAGCCACTGCACTTCCTTCTGCCATGGCCCTACCCTTTATTGTGGTGACGTCATTGCATTATTCACGCATGAATTCAGTTCTGCCAGTGATGTCAGCCTTAACATCGTGCATAAATTGTTGCGCAACAACAGCAACCCGGTATCAAATCCAGCAGCCCGTCGACTCTGTCACAACGCCCCAGTTTCTGGTTGAATACCGTCCCTTTCTGGCAGAAACCACCCGGCCTGTCTACACTACTATTGCTGCTGTGCCGGAAGAGTTTTTCTGAACCTGTTCGACGGGGCACACGTCCAGCCACGCCGTTTTTTTGCTATCAGTCCACTTAACCGTTGCGCACGAACGCCTGGCCAGGATTCGGCAGGGCGATTGAGATCACTTAACAGACCCTTATATGGCACGCATTCCGGAAAATTTCACACATGATCTGTTGGCCCGTACCGACCTGGTAGAGCTGATTGATGCCCGCGTGCCCCTGAAAAAAACCGGCCGCAACTACAGCGCCTGCTGCCCCTTCCACCAGGAAAAAACGCCCTCCTTCACCGTGGCTCCAGACAAGCAGTTCTATTATTGCTTCGGTTGCGGCGCCTCCGGCAATGCGGTGGGCTTCCTGATGGAATACGAGCATCTGAGTTTCCCGGAGGCAGTCAAACAGCTGGCCAGCCGGGCCGGCATGGAAGTGCCCGAATCCCGGCCGGAAACCGCCGCCGACCGGCAAAAGAAGGACCGGCTACAATCGCTCTACGACCTGCTCAGCCGCGCCGAAAAGTTCTACGCGCAGCAGCTGCGCCAGGCGCCAGAGCGGCAAAAAGCAGTGAATTACCTTAAAAATCGGGGATTGAGCGGCGAAATTGCAAAAAAATTCGCGATTGGGTTTGCACCACCCGGTTACGATAATTTGATCAACGGCCTGTCACTCACCGAAACCAGCCTGGAGCACGCCCTCACCGGCGGGCTGCTGGTACGCAAGGACGACACCGGCCGCACCTACGACAAATTCCGCGATCGCATCATCTTCCCGATCCGCGATAGCCGCGGGCGCACCATCGGCTTCGGTGGCCGGGTGCTCGGCGACGGCAAACCGAAATACCTGAACAGCCCGGAAACCCCCGTTTTCCACAAGGGCCAGGAGCTTTACGGGCTGTGGGAATGGCGCCAGAGCCGCGACCGCAGTGACCGTCTCTATGTGGTGGAAGGCTACATGGACGTGATCGCCCTGACCCAGCACGGCGTCCCCAATGTGGTCGCCACCCTGGGCACTGCCACCACCGAAGATCACGCCCGCAAACTGTTTCGCCAGGTCAACGAAGTGATTCTCTGTTTCGACGGCGACAAGGCCGGCGTCCGCGCCGCCTGGCGGGCTCTCGAATCCCTGTTGCCGGCGCTGGATGACGGCAAACAAGTGCGCTTCCTGTTCCTGCCAGACGGCGAGGACCCGGACACACTCGTGCGCCAGCAAGGCCCCGAGGCGTTGCGAGCACTTACTGACAAGGCCGACGCCCTGTCCACTTACCTGTTCCGGCACCTGTCCGAAGGGCTCGACCTGGACACCGTGGACGGCCGTGCCCGGCTGGCCCGACTGGCCCTGCCATTCCTGGACAAACCCGCCGGCCCGGTTTACCGCGCCCTGCTTACCGAAGAGCTCAGTCGCCTTACCCGGCTGGACAAGGAATCGCTGATCCAGCTCAAACCCGCCCCGGCGGCGCCTCGCCCAACAGCCCCCCCCGCCCCCTCAGAGCCCCCTCAGGATGCCAGCGCGTACGGCTACGAAGACGCAGGCTATCCGCCGGCGGAGGACGACCCTGGCATGCCCTACCCGGAAGACTTCGGCTTTGCGGACGACGGCAACCAGGGCAATGCCGGCTTCAACGGCGACAGCCCCAATCGCACGCGCCCCAACCCACGCCAGAACAGCGGCCGCAAAGGCCCGCTCACCCTGGCTGAGCGCCTGGTGTTGGTGCTGCTGGATTACCCTTCACTGATTGACCAACACCCGCTGCCCGAGGGCATCGATACCCTCCCGCTGCCGCATATCGACCTGCTGGTCCAGGTAGCCGGCCTGTGCCGACAGAACCACAGCGCCGCCGCGCTGCTTGGCGCCCTGATGGCGCTGGAGCAGGGCGAAACCCTGTCTCGCCTGCTCAAGGCCAGCCTCAAGCCGCCCATGGCCGAAGAAATGGCCACCCGGCTATGGCTGGATGCCCTGTCACAGCTGGAAGTGACCCGGCTGGAGGCCGCCCTGCTGGAAGTGGAACAGGCCGGCATGCCTGACCCGGCACACTGGCAGGCACTGCACAAAGCCCTGGCCGAAGCGCGCCAGCACGCCCGCAAACCCTTCGACTAGGCCGGCCCATGCAACACCCCCAGGGTTGCATTGACTGGCCGTAGCCCCCACATCCCGGTATAATACGCCGTTTTCCCACGCCACCATCACGCTGGCCAGCGCAAGCTTCCAGCACGACGTTACGGGCTTTATTGCATGACGACTCAAAAGCAGCAGCAACAATCTCAGCTGAAGCAGTTGATCGCACTGGGTAAGGAACAGGGCTACCTTACCTACGCCGAAGTGAATGACCACTTGCCGGATTCCATTACCGACACTGATCAAGTGGAAGACATCATTCAGATGATCAACGACATGGGCATCACCGTGGTGGAAAAAGCCGCCGATGCCGATCAGTTGACGATCGATGAGAGCGCCGACAGCACCGACGAAGTCGCCGCCGAAGAAGCCGCTGCCGTGCTCGCCTCCGTAGAAAACGAACCCGGCCGCACCACCGACCCGGTGCGCATGTACATGCGCGAAATGGGTACCGTGGAGCTACTGACACGCGAAGGCGAAATCGAAATTGCCAAGCGTATCGAAGAAGGCACCCGTGAAGTCCTGCACGCCCTCGCCTTCTGGCCCGGCGCCGTCGACATGGTGATCGACGAATACGCCCGCGTGGAAAACGAAGAGCGCAAGCTCACCGACATCATTGCCGGTTACCTGGATCCCAACGACGATGGCGCTGCGGCAACCAACGTCAACCGGGATCCTGCCTTCGCCGAAAAAGCCAAGAAAGCGGCGGAAGAAAAAGCCAAGGCCAAAGAGAAAGCCAAGGAAGAAGGCACTGACGACAAAGACAGCGACGACGATGAAGAAGAAGATGAAGGCGGCCTGGATCCTGTTCTGGCGGCAGAGCGTTTCGAGACGCTGAAAAAACTGCACGAAAAAGCCGAGCGCTCACTCAAGCGCAACGGTCGCGATCACGCCTCCAGTGCCAAGGCTCTGGAAGCCCTGGCCGAACACTTCACCCTGTTCAAACTGGTTCCGCGCATTTTCGACGGCATGCTGGTCGGTGCCCGTGACAACCTGGACCTGGTGCGTAAATTCGAGCGTCAAATCATGTCCGCCACCATTCGCCGCGGCGGCATGGATCGCAAGGATTTCATCAAGGTATTCCCTGGCAACGAAACCAACATGGACTGGATCGATGGCCAGCTGAAAACCAAAAAAGGCAAAGCCATCGCCGACAAACTCGGCGCAGTCAAAGAAGATGTTCAACGTGCCCAACGCAAGATCGGCACCATTGAAGACATCATTGGCCTGCCCGTGGGCGACATCAAGGAAATCAACCGTCGCATCTCCATCGGTGAAGCCAAAGCCCGTCGCGCCAAGAAAGAAATGGTGGAAGCCAACCTGCGTCTGGTTATTTCCATCGCCAAGAAATACACCAACCGCGGCCTGCAGTTCCTCGACCTGATTCAGGAAGGCAACATCGGCCTGATGAAAGCCGTGGACAAGTTCGAATACCGCCGTGGTTACAAGTTCTCCACCTATGCGACCTGGTGGATTCGTCAGGCAATCACCCGTTCCATCGCCGACCAGGCGCGCACCATCCGTATCCCGGTACACATGATAGAGACCATCAACAAGATCAACCGGGTACAACGTCAGATGCTGCAGGAAATGGGCCGCGAACCGACCCCGGAAGAACTGGGTGTCCGTCTGGAAATGCCGGAAGACAAAGTCCGTAAAGTACTGAAGATCGCCAAAGAGCCGATCTCCATGGAAACCCCCATTGGTGACGATGAAGATTCCAGCCTCGGCGACTTTATCGAAGACGGCAACATGGAATCGCCGGTGGACTCTGCCACCTCACTGGGCCTGGAAGAAGCCACCCGTGATGTGCTGGCCAACCTGACCGCCCGTGAAGCCAAAGTCCTGCGCATGCGCTTCGGCATCGACATGAACACTGACCACACCCTTGAGGAAGTGGGTAAACAGTTCGACGTAACCCGTGAGCGTATCCGTCAGATAGAAGCCAAGGCGCTGCGCAAACTGCGCCACCCGAGCCGCAGCGAACACCTGCGCAGCTTCCTCGACGGCGACCTGTAAAGAACGCCCGACGCTAGACGCCGGATGCAAGACACGACCCGGGCTGCGATGCAGTCCGGGTCAATAATAAAAAAGGAACTCCCTTTCCCGGAATCAAATACACGTTATAATCCGTGCCCGCATAACACGCGCGGCACGTCTGGCGTCAAAGTTTCAGCGCCGAACAACGCTTCAGGGCCTATAGCTCAGCTGGTTAGAGCAGTCGACTCATAATCGATTGGTCCCAGGTTCAAGTCCTGGTGGGCCCACCAATTTCCCCGTTCGTTTTCCTCCTGTGTTCCTGTAACCATAGTTTGGCCGCTTTGGACAAACTATGGTGATAATGCAGGCATAGTTTGTCCGCCCCTCAGCTAACCACCACTACCCCACCCGTCATAATCTAAGTCAAACTGACAAATTGTCACCCCTTCTTACAAGTCATGGTACTCTCGGGCTTCATCCCTAAAACAAAAGTACCAGAGGCACAGCCATGATCCGCTGCCATCTCGCCCGCATGATGGGCGAGCACAAGATGCGTATTGCCGACGTTGCCAGAGAAACGGGGTTAAGCCGCGCCACGGTGACCTTGCTCTATAAAGAGACAGCCCAGAAAGTGGATTTGGAAGCCATTGAACAGATCTGCGTACTATTCGATTGCACTGTGGGCGACCTGCTGGAGTTGGTGCCAAACCCAAGTGACCAAGGAGTGGCCTGATGGCATCTGAAGCAGATACCCGAGCAAATTATATCGATCCTGCATTACGGGCAGCAGACTGGCAGCCGAGTAATATCATTCGGGAGCATTACTTCACCGACGGCAGAAAAATGGCCGGAGGGGTACGTGGGCGACGTTGCTTCGTAGATTACTTGCTTCACAAAGACAATCGGTATCTGGCCGTAGTAGAAGCCAAAAAAGAATCCGAGCATCCAACCAAAGGCCTGCAACAAGCCATCGACTATGCGAGCAAGCTTCGTGTTCGTTTCGTCTATTCCAGTAACGGTAAACAAACCTACGAATTCGATCTGGAAACAGGCAAAGGCGATTACATTGAGTTTTACCCAACGCCTGCTGAACTGGAAAGGCGTTATGCCGGAGAAACAACAGATTTAAGTCAGGAGTTAAGAAACGTCCCTTTCCATTTAGAAGGGGCCATGCAGCCACGCTACTATCAAGAGCTGGCAGTTCATGCGGCAACAGATGCCGTCGGCCAAGGCAAATCCCGCATTTTGCTCACACTGGCCACCGGCACAGGTAAAACCTTCATCGCCTTTCAAATTGTTCATAAGGTATTTCAGGCACGCTGGAACCGAGATAATCCCGGTTCACGTAGGCCACGCGTTCTGTTTCTGGCTGACCGTAATATCCTGGCCGACCAAGCCATTAACACCTTCAACCCCTATGAAAAAGACCTGATCAAAATCAACGGAGAAGAAGTACGTAAACGCAATGGTGTGGTGCCAACCAACGCACACATATTTTTCGCGATCTATCAGGCGATTGCGGAACGAGAAAACATTGATGGCTACTACAAAGCCTATCCCAAGGGTTTCTTTGATCTGGTGTTGATTGATGAGTGTCACCGTGGTGCTGCCAATGAAGCAGGCTCCTGGCGAGCCATACTTGATCACTTCAGTAGCGCCGTGCATTTGGGCTTAACAGCTACGCCGAAACGAACAGACAATGTGGACACCTATGAATACTTTGGCCAACCCGCATATGTTTATTCACTGAAAGACGGTATCAATGATGGCTTCTTGACTCCCTACCGAGTTAAGCGAGTTAGAACCAATCTAGATGAATTAGTGCTCACCAAAGATGACGTGATCGTCGAAGGTGAATCTGGCCAGGATTTGTATCAAGTCGAAGACTACGACCGCAAAATTATTGTAGATGAACGAACAGAACTGGTCGCCAAAGCCATCTTACAAAATATCAACCCGCTGGAAAAAACCATTGTCTTTTGTGAGAACCAAAACCACGCGCTGACCATGCGCGACATGATTAATAAATACAAAGCCGTAAAAGACCCGCATTACTGTGTACGGGTCACCAGCGACGAAGGCAAGGTCGGCCGGGAACTGCTGGAAAAATTCCAGGATAACGACAAAGACATCCCAACCATTATTACCTCATCACAAATGCTCACTACCGGTGTCGATGCCCGCAATGTCCGCAATGTGGTACTGGATCGAACCATCGGCTCGATGGTGGAATTCAAACAGATTGTGGGGCGCGGCACCCGAGTTTTTGATGGTAAGGACTACTTCACCATCGTCGATTTTCGGGGTGCGACCAACAACTTTTATGATGAGGAATGGGATGGCGAGCCCGAAGCGCCAGAGCCAGGCGTAACACGTGAACCGACACCGCCACCCTACACGGCAGAGCCGCCCGAAGACGGCGAAGGGCTGGAACCAGAGCCAGGTGAGCCGCGCCCGAGGTTAAAGGTAAAACTTGGGAAGCACCGCGAGCTCAAGGTCATCGATATTGAAACCCGTTATATCGACGAAAATGGCAAACCTCTCACTATTCAGGAATTTGTTGAGCGGTTAATTCAACAACTGCCAGGCCTGTTCAAAAGCATTGATGAGCTTCGTGATATCTGGTCAGACCCAGACCTGCGCGAACAACTCCTGGCTAAATTGGTACAGGCTGGCTTTGATAAAGAACAGCTCTCGACCCTGCGCCGGATGTTCGAAGCCGACGACTGCGACATGTTCGATCTGCTGGCGTTTTTAGCCTTTGAACAACCCATGGCCACCCGTAAATCCAGAGCAGAAGTCGTGCGATCCAACAGCGCATTCTTCGACCAGTACCAACAGGCAAAGGCCAAACAATTCCTGCATTTTGTCCTGAATCGCTACGAGAAAACTGGCATTACTGAATTGGCACGTGAGCGCCTGCCAGCGTTGATTGAGCTATCAGGCATTGGCACCACCAGAGACGCTTCCGCAGCTTTTGGCGGAAAACCTGCCGAACTACTCAAAGCATTCAAAAACCTACAACGGCAACTTTATCACGCGGGCTAAAATGAAACTAAAATTATCCCCCAACCCTCTTTATGATCAACAACAAACCATATTTCTTGGCAAAGTAACCACTTTGATTGGCGAAAACGGATCGGGAAAGTCGAGCATACTGCAATCAATTTTCACGCAGAAGTTATCCGAACAAGATTATGTCGACCACAAGATTGTATGCTTTTCATCTGGCCAAAATGAAAAATTCTCAAACGAATTTTCAAAACACCTCCGCCAAACAAAATCCGATGAAAACAATCTGCATTTTTCGTGTTTTTATTTTGACAAATCCTGGTCTAGATTGCTTATTTTCCTTTCCACCTCGTTGAAACAAAAAGGGATGGTGCGTCAGTTTTTATCCAGCTCAGGTTATATAGAAGAGGTTGATGGCCTAGACAAATCAAGCACGCTCAAAATTGCGTTTCGAGTTGACTCTCAATATGTCCGAAAAGTCCAGGATGCTTTGAACAGAGAGGCTCGCGGAGACATGGAAACAGTAAGACAGACTGCATTTCACCGAACATTAGAGAGCTTTATCGAAACGTGCGTAAAATCAAGATATGACTTCGATGAGCCTATTAAAAAAGAACTTTTTGACCTCTATCCTGAAAATATACACTCGACATCCTTTGACACAGAAAGAGTAGAGGAGGGAGATGATCTCTCCAGTAAATTTGATCCTGAAGTTGGTTTTTTTATTCGGGCTTGCCACAATGAGAATTTCCTAAACAAAGAGGCCTCTTCTTTGTTACTTAAAGATGGTCTAGAACTAGGCGATCTTAGTGATGGCGAGTTTCAAATTCTCTTCTTGTACGCAATCATTGACTTATTTGATAGCGATAATACCTTATTCATTTTCGATGAAGCCGATTCGCATTTGCATTTTAAGAATGTTGAAAAATTCTGGTCTTGCCTTAAAAAAATACAAGGAAAGACAGTATCGACTACGCACTTGTTAGATTCAATATACTGCGTAGGCGTGGAAAATATTAGGGTTTTGAATAGAGGACAAGTTCACCTTCCTTCTGACTCTCATGAGCTAATCAAACGCCTTTCCCAGCTTTCAAATATAAAAAAATCAGAATTCAAGGCTTACACATATTATGAAAAAATAGTTGTCATAGATGATTGGAACGACTGGTATATTTTTAAAGAACTATACAAAAGATCAAATCACCATCTCAGCATGAACAATGAGAACGTCGATGAGATTCTCGACAAAATAGCAATAGCAAAGGTCAGCTCCGACTGGAATAACCATAATTGTGAATTTGCGGCATCAAAAGTAAAGTGGGTCGAAAACTTCACTAAGTTCTGCGAAGGCCTAGACATCAAGACGAAAGACATTTATTTAGTTTGCGACAGAGACAATCTACCTATAGAGGGCATTGGTACAGAACAGTCTCCGCTAGTCGTCCAAGGCATAAAGGTCAGAAGTGAAAATGGCATAAGAGCCCACGTTCTAAGTTGGCGGAGACGAGAGATAAAGCATTACCTCCTTTCACGTTCAGCATTGGGCGATTGCGTTGCCGTAGTGAATAACCACAAGCTACCTAAATCTGCACACCTTCAATACTGTCACAATGGTGATTATCTTCTTGAGGAAGATAATGATGGCCACAAAAAAATACTTGAAAGAAAAAGGGTTAGAACTGGAAACAATTCAGAGAAAGACAAACACCCCATTTATAACAATCACTTAGCATCACTACCATCTGATTATGTGAAAGATTTATTATCGCCATTCATTGAAGAGATCGAGCAAGAACCACTAGGTTTCAACCAAGGATTGTTTCAAGAATTTATTTCTAATATAGAGCCTAGTGAAATTAGTGAAGACATCACCAATATGTACAATTTTATTATCGGGAAACTCTAAGCATGTCGCTACAACAGAAAATTGACCGCATTACCGACATTCTGCGCCGCGACGATGGCATCAGTGGTGCCATGCATTACACAGAGCAGACATCCTGGGTCTTGTTCCTGAAGTTTCTCGATGATTACGAGTCGGAAAAAGAAGATGAAGCCGTATTGTCCGGCAAAGACTATCAGCCCGTATTAGATGACGAGCATCGCTGGGCAAGCTGGGCTTGTCCTAAAACAGCAGATGGCAAGTTGGACCTGTCACAGGCAAAGACTGGGGATGACCTCACCGATTATGTCAACAATCAGCTATTCCCCTACCTGAAAGGCTTTGCCAACGCCGCCGCAACGGGAGCAGATCCAAAATCCTTTACCTACAAAATTGGCGCAATTTTTCAGTACCTGGATAACAAGGTCGCTTCCGGCCATACCCTGCGTGAAGTTCTGGATATTGTGGATAGCCTGAACTTCCAGTCCGAATCTGATCTGTTTGAACTCTCGCTGGTGTATGAAGGCTTACTGCAAAACATGGGCGATGCCGGTGGCTATGCCGGTGAGTTTTATACCCCGCGCCCCGTGGTGCGCGCCATGGTGCAGGCCATTGACCCGAAACCCGGCGAGACGATTTACGACGCGGCCGCCGGTTCCTGTGGGTTTCTGGTGGAAGCCTTTGAGCACCTGAAAAGCAAAAAGAACCAGCTCTCCACCGAGCAGTGGGATTTTGTTCAGCGCGATACCTTCTTCGGCTTTGAAAAAACCTCGCTGGCTTATGTGATGGGTATGATGAACATGATTTTGCATGGCATCGAATCACCCAACCTGTTCCGTGGCAATACCCTGACCCAGAATATCCGCGATATTCAGGAAAACGATCGTTACAACATTATTCTCGCTAACCCGCCATTTGGTGGTAAAGAAAAGTCGCAAATCCAGCAAAACTTCCCTATCCAGAGTAACGCCACCGAGCTGCTGTTTTTACAGCACTTTATGAAAACCTTAAAAAGTGGCGGCAAAGCAGCCATCGTAGTGCCAGAAGGCGTTCTATTCCAAACCAACAGCGCCTTTAAGCAAGTGAAAAAAGAGCTGCTGGAAAACTTTAACCTGCACACCATCTTAAGCCTGCCCGCAGGGGTATTTTTGCCGTACTCGGGCGTTAAAACCAACGTGCTGTTTTTTGAGCGCAGCGGCGGCACCAGCGATGTGTGGTATTATGAATGCGACCCCGAGCAAAAGCTCACAAAAAATAAACCAATCACCGACGACCACCTAAAAGAGTTTGTTGAGCTGTACAGCAGCCGCGAAACCACCGAATGTTCGTGGACTGTTTCCGCCAGTAAATTGGCTGAAGACTATGACCTATCAGCCAAAAATCCTGCCAAGCAAAAAGATGCAGAGCATTTAGCACCCAGCGATATCCTTAAGCAGATCCGCACCAAGGAAAAACTGGTGTCAGGCCTATTGGATGAAATCGAAGACCTGTTGGCGGAGAAATAACCATGGAACAGGTTTTGTATAAGCTGCCGGATGGGTGGGAGTGGCAATCAGTCAAGAAGCTTAGCCATAACATCCAGTACGGGCACACAGCTAAAGCAGAGAGCAATGGCAACGCAAAGTTCTTGCGTATTACTGATATTCAGGGTGGAAAGATCGACTGGCAGGGGGTTCCAACAGTATCCCTAGAAGAAAACGAAATCAGCAAGTACGCGTTGAATGATGATGATTTAATCTTTGCCCGTAGTGGTGCAACTGCGGGAAAATCTATTCTAATCAAGAATGCGCCAAAGGATGCCGTATTCGCGTCTTACTTGATTAGAATTATTCCAAACAAAAAAGACATTTTTCCAGAATACTTAAGTTATTTCTTTCTAACACCTGCTTACTGGGAGGTTGTTGGTCAGAATGCCACAGGCGCAGCTCAGCCCAACATCAACGGAACAAAGCTTTCAGAGTTTATTATTCCTGTAGCTCCTCAAGGAGAACAAAAACGCATCGTCGAAAAACTCGATGCATTGCTCACACGCATCGACACCGCCATCGAGCATTTGCAGGAAAGTTTCACACTGGCTGATGCGTTGTATGCGAGCACGATAAATGAGCAAATGATACAAGCGATTGAGTTATCCGGTCTATCTACGGTCGAAAAACATATTGAGCAAATTCAGACAGGAACAACACCACCAACGAAGCAACCCGAATTTTATGAAAATGGTGACATTAACTGGTTTGCACCTTCTGACTTTGGTGATCACGATATCCTGTCTGATTCCAATAAAAAACTCAGTCAAAAAGCATTTGATGCAGGTAAAGCACGTAAGTTTGATTCTGGTACGATCATGCTCGTCGCCATCGGAGCGACCATCGGGAAGATCGGTTATTTAGAGCAAGATGCCAGTTCTAACCAGCAAATTACCGGCATTAAATTCCACAGCAACATAATTCCCAGATATGCGTACTACTGGTTTAGGTTTATTAAACCTGAAATTCTGACAAATGCGTCAACCGCGACATTACCCATCATCAACCAGAAAGGAATTAAAGCACTTTCGTTTTGTGCGCCAAGCAAACAACTACAAGAAACTATTTGCAAAAATATCGATGAAGTTTCTAGTTTCAGAAACTCAGTAAAATTTGAATTAAATGAAAAAGTAGAATTAATGCGTTCATTGAAAGCATCAATTCTCGATTCCGCCTTCAAAGGCGGGCTCTAAGGAGGGAGTATGGCATTCGACACCACAGTTTTTGAACAAAAAGAGTTCAGAGAAGCAATCAATAATCTCGAAGAATTGCTCTCACACTCAAAAGCGGTTCTGTTAGGTGCAGGTGCAAGTGTTTGCGCTGGGCTTCCATTAACAAACCAGCTAACAGAAAGAGCACTAATAAATGACAAGCTCTCAGATGATTCAAAGCAGATATTGACTGCCATACAAAACTCTTTTTCTGACGCAAATCCAGCTTCGCATATAGAAGACTACTTAAGCGAACTCGTAGATTGGCTTGCCATCACTACTCGACGAACAAATCGCAATGTAACGGCTAGCGATGTATCTATTGGAGGTACTGAATATAGTAATAATCAGTTACTAGCAGCGATAAACGAGATAAAACTCGCTATTTTTGACGTAATTAAAGTTGATGTAGATTCTGCTGTACATGAGCGCTTTGTTCAGGCACTGCATCGACCAATGCGACCAGGGAAAGACAACCAGTCGAGCACAATCGATTATCTGGTGATGAACTACGACACGTTAATTGAAGACTCACTCGCACTATCACAATTAAGGTATGCCGATGGTTTAGAAGGCGGTGTCTCCGGCTGGTGGAACCCCTCGACGTTTGAACAGAACAATCTAGATGCCAGAGTATTTAAGCTACATGGCTCCATCAATTGGGCTGAACATGCCTCTTCATCAACACCATTACGTATTGCTCCGCATTTGAAATGCAGTAAAGAGCAAGCTGCGAAGATTATGATTTGGCCTGCATCGACTAAATACCGTGAAACTCAGCTCGACCCCTACGCCAATTTAATGCACAGAGCGAGAGCTGTTTTAAACCCGCGAGGCGGTAGCCAACGGGTTTTATTGATTGCAGGTTATAGTTTTGGCGATGCACATATCAATCTAGAAATCGAGCGTGGTTTAAGGGCTTCAAATGGCAATTTAACCGTGATTGCGTTTACGAGCGACCCTGTACCTAGTGGCGCGCTGAAAACCTGGAATGAAGATAACTCAATCAACGAACAAGTACTGATTTTTGCTGATAAAGGTTTTTTCCACGCCGACCACAAGGCCACGTCAGAGAATAGCATTGAATGGTGGATGTTTGAAAACCTAACTCAGGTCCTTGAAGGAGGTATTTGAAATGGATAACAGATACATGAAACCCATTGATAATCTCTCTATAGGGAAAATTATTGAGGTGGATGGCTCGCGTATTATCGCTGAGCTCGACCCTACGATTTCAGACTTGTCTCGAGTATTTGCTGGTGAAAACTATCCGATTGGGCAGTTTGGCTCAATCATCAAAATTCACTTTGGCCGCCGCTCTATTTATGGGTTAGTCAGTCGATTACGTATGAAGGCCGACTACCAGCTAGAAAAGGGCTTGCCTGTTGCGTCTTCAGATGAACGAATTATTGAAGCGGATTTGTTCGGTGAGGGTGAATGGCGCAGAAAAGGCGAAAGCGAATTTGTTCTTGAATTTGAGCGAGGTGTAGCTACCTACCCACTGCCTCAGCAAACGATTTATCTAACACCAAAATCAGAGCTGAGGTTTATTTACGGGGACGCAAAAGGCGCGGTGATTCAACTGGGTGAACATGTTGGTTCAGGTGGTGCTCCTTGTTACGCTGAGTTGAATGAATTACTAGGTAAGCACACTGCCATCCTTGGCTCTACTGGTGCCGGCAAATCGGGTACTGTGGCGGCAGTTATTCACAGTATTCTTGAGCGTGGCCAGATAGCTAAACATAAGAACTGGCACCCGCAAATTATTATCCTCGATCCGCATAATGAATACGGCAAAGCGTTTCCCGCACACCAACGTTTATCGACCGATGAAGGTTCACTAAAACTACCTTATTGGTTACTCGATTTAGAAGAGTCACTGAGCTTGTTTATCGGCAAGACCGAGTTTGCAGCAACCTCACAATCAAACATTATAAAAAATGCATTAATTGCCGTTCGTGAGCAGGCGGCTGAGCAGCTTGAGCTTGATAAAGGCCAGTTAACGGTTGATTCGCCGATACCCTACATTATCGGAAATGCAGAAGGCTTAGATCATTTCGGATTCAAAGATGGCACCCGCTACGAAGAAGGGTTAATTGGTGCCATTAACGCACAGCGCCCAGATAACAAAGATAAAAAATCCCATGAGGATTACAGCAAAGTCATTCGCAAGATTGACTCATTGCTAAAGGATGGCCGGCTTAAATTTATGATGGAAAGCTGGAGCGGTGGCGAAGACCCACTACCCGCTATCGTCAATCAATTTTTAACCCAACTAACCACAGTACAGATTGTGGACCTTTCAGGTGTACCTAACGAAGTTGCAGGGGTCGCTAGTGCAGCCATCGCCAGAATTGTTTTCCAGCTCAAGGTCTGGCAAACAGAGGAAGAGCGGAAAGATAGCCCCGTTCTGTTAGTGTGCGAAGAAGCACACCGATATGTGCCGAATCGTGGTGAGGCCCAGTATGAAGCCGCTCAATCTGCAATTCGCAGGATTGCGAAGGAAGGTCGAAAATATGGTGTTGGACTACTATTAGTTTCGCAGAGACCTAGTGAAGTTGAAGCGACAGTACTGTCACAATGCAATTCATGGATCGTACTTCGAATAACAAATGATTCCGACCGCGAGCATGTTCGCAGTGTGTTACCGGATTCGATGTCTGGCTTAACCAAAATGCTGTCCGGTTTAAGGCGTCAGGAGGCCATATTTGTTGGTCAAGCAGTCACGCTGCCAACCAGAGTGATGATTCGAAGTTTGCCAGATGACAAACTGCCTCGCTCAAATGATGTTGATTTTGATAAAGGTTGGCAGAAACAAGCGATGACAATCGCGCAAATTGGTGCGGTCGTAAAGAAATGGCGGTATCAGTCAAAATGAATGTTAAATTAGATCCCTTGCTTAATTTTTAATGTTAAATCGGGGCCTTGACGGCCCCTTTTTTTCAGGACGAATAGAGAGCGGAATAGACCTCCCCAATCGCGCCCTTGAGCAGGAACTTGGGCAGCCCCGTTTCCTCCCTGAGGCATAAGTAGGCCTGTTTCCTGGATTTTGGATACCCTGAGTAGGATGAATTCGTGAAATACTGTAAGGCGGAATTCAGCGCCTTTTCACGAGTCCTTTGTCGCTGGGCCACAATCATGGATTGGTGGCGTTTGACCAATGCACTGACTGCAGTGGGATAACGGTACTCAAGGTACCCAACCGAGACGTTAAGCTCAGCCGCCACTTCCTTCATCGGTCTCGGCCTAACACAGGGATCCAGGTATCGACGGAGTTTGGACTGAATCGCATCGTGGTTTCGCTTCTGCCTGGACTTTCGTTCGCAGAATCCCGCCGGTAACTCACAGAGCCATTTCTGGCTCAGCACCTGAGTTGAATTGATCGCACTGCCTGATATCAGGGTATAGAGATCAATCCCCAGCCCATAGCAAAGCCGCCTTGCCGTACTGAAGCTGACGGGCTTCTGTTTATGGTACAGGCTGATCCATTCATCTCTTGGAAATGCCTGATACAACTCCAGCTCCTTACCGTTCCCCCAATAGTGGTCAAACAAGTCTCGTAGAGAACGCCAAATCCCGCCTTCCAACTCAGCAGTAAAAGGCTGCTGCGCCATATCAACGAAGAACTGATGAACATCAGCGCCTTTCATTTCCCAGCTACGAGCAATTTCAGGCGCGAGTTTGTCCGGGTTTCGGGTGCCCAGGTGTCTGCCGCATTGCTGACAGAATCCAATCGCCCTTTTCCTTATGTAACCCGTCTGCTTACAACTGCAGAATGCACACTTAGATATCAGCTCTGTTCGATGACTCGGGCAGTGAGTAATAGCTGACAGATGCCAGATCAACTTGAAGAAGGGCTGCTGCCCCAGGGCCTGCCACTCACTCATGCACTCAGGGCACCACCGGAAGCCTGGAGCAACCTCATTGGGGGACCTACCAATATCGCTGGTCATGAATAGGAGCCGAGACTGGGATAATTCCAGCCCAGTCAGCTTCTCCAGAGCGCCCTGAATTGCAGCGCTGGATCGGTTATTTCTCACCATCTCAGCGGGTTTCAGAAACGCGGGAACAGGCTGGGCTTCGGTATCAAGATGCGTAAGCGCTGACGTTTGCTTGTTGATGTGTCGCAGCAGTTCGCCAACGAATATTCCATGCTCATACGCCACTCTGTACACATAGGAAGCCAGAGATTCCACATCACAGGTTCCAGCACCCTCTAGCTCGATTGGAAATAACATATCAGCCATGCCCCTCTGTCCGATTGCCCGGTGCGTAACGCTTGGGTTTACGCTGAAATGGCTTTCCCTTGTTCTTTGGTGGCATCACCTTCATTGCTCGGTCACGGGGTGACTGTGAGTGTGCATCTGCTGGCTCGAACAGCTTTTCCCCCTGATAGATCTCCTCGGAGATAGCCGCCAAATCAGCTTTGGAAAACATGACTTCCCTTAGCAAGGCAGGTGACAATTGCTTTTCCGTAGCATGAGAGCGAGCAACTGCACGGCCAAGCCAGTTGCGCAGGAGGCCGATGCAGCCAAGAGAACCGTGATATAGCATCTCCGAGGACTGAGTCAGCACCCGGTCTGTGGCAATGTCCGCAATAATCTGGTCGTAGGTGGCCAGAATTTTCCCAAACTCCGCCAGATCATCATCCGTTGCATAGTATCGAGCGAGGTGGATCTGGGATTTTCGGCCGATCATGTGCGGTGAATGACCAATCACCTGAAGGATGGGATAGGCTCCCACCACAACCAGCACCAGCCCGCAGGTTTTCGCCATGCACTTCCATGAGTCCATTACCGCGTAGCCGCCCTGAGAATCCTTGCTTACATAACGGACATGTTGAGCCTCATCCACAAACAAGAATCGGGTCTTTCTCAGGCGAAAGGCATTCTCCAGTGCAAAACGGAGTGTGGGCTCATTGGTCCTGTCAGCTTTGGTATTCGCGGGCCCATCACTGAATTCCTGCCCTATGACCCCATAAATTGGGTGCCTGACCGCCTGATGCAGCTTTAATGTGAATGCTTTGGTAGAAAACCGCCCATGAGGACCGGTGTTTTCCGCATCGACGATAACAGCCGGAAGAATCCCGTCCCGCTCGAAGTCGATCTCGCCACACAGTAAACCAACCAGTTCAGTAATCAGCTTCGTTTTCCCTGCTCTGGAAGGCCCAGTAATGCAGACCACATCACCGGGAGAAGCTAGGGAGAGTGCCGCGAACGCCTCTCCCAGTGCTAGCTGCCAGTTACGATGCACGATTTTTGTACTATTCAGCTTTGAGATAACCTGAGGAGCCTTCATCGCGATACCTCCCATGACTCTGTCATCAGAGGCTCAACTGAAGCAGACCGGATCCTCGCGAAGATGTCTTGTGGAACCCGATCCTCCTCTATCTCTGACTGGATATTGATAACAGGAGTCGAGGTATCCGCAGCCACTTGATCCATCTCTTTGATCAATCTAACAAGATCTTCATCCGCTTGCTCCCGAATCAAACGCTTGTCTTTAAGAGCCTCGGTAACCTCAAGGGATTGAACATGTTGCTCAATTGGGTCCAGAGTTATGAAATTCGAAGCTGGGGATGCGAAGCATGAGATCCAGCGATTATTCATACCCGCGTAGACTAGGTAAGGGTTCTCAACATCCGGCCTTACCTCAAGGTGCTTCTTTCTTCCTGTTATCGCGCTCAGATCTGGTGCCCAGTAGAACATCTCGCCAATGTGCAAACCTCTCTGAGGATCTACCTTGTAGGACGTCGTCTCAACACTGGTAGCGATCATAAACCGGTGATCCAGTGAGGCCTTTCTAGCTATATATGGGAATTCTTCCTGACCGGTCTTGAGAAGATAGGCAGGAGAGTAACCTCCGGGACACACCGGCTTATTGTTCCTCCACTCAATAAATGCCAGTAGTTCCCGATATAGATCATAAGGCTTGAGAACAGCATGTTTTTCGGGAGAAAAGCTTCTGTCTACGGATCGGACCTCCTTATAGTCAGCTGTGTTTCCCGGGCGGCTTGATAACCACATCTTCTTAAAATCCCCAAAAAGCCCCTCAATTTCAGAGCCATAACGAGGATGGGCGCTTGGTCGAAGCGAATAATCGACCTCTTTATCGGCCAAAAGTGAAGCAAAATATACAGATTTGAATTCCGCGCCCCTATCCACGATCAGCTCAGATGGCAACCGACCGTGCCTCCTGACGCAATCACGCATTACTTTCGCAATAGACCGCCTGGAAGGAGGTAGCAAGGACACCGACATCGAAATAACTGCACCGGAGTAGATATCAATCATCCCGGTGATGGTGGGCCTTGCGGCATAGACATAATCACCACCACTAAAAATAATCACGAATATGTCAGCCGTATAATGATCAACGGAGGCCGTTTTCCAGCCATATGAGGGCTTCAAGCCTCTATACTGTACAGGTACCGCAGCGACCTTTGAGTTAGCCAGTCGCTTACCACCTCGTTGCTCCCCCAGTAGCTCGCCCGGCACCTTCTTCAAATGGTTCCAAAAAGTCGCCCAGGAGACCGGATCTGAGTTCGGGTGCTTTTCCTTTGCTCCGACTTTGTAAGCAATGTAGCTTCTGTAGTCAGAGATGCCTTTTTGGGGCCCATGATCATTATGTAAGTAATCATGCAGATGCCTTGCTACATGGGCGGGTAATCTCTGCTGTCTGTTGCCTGATAGGTGATAGTCGGGCAACAGCGATTGAAAGGGGGTCAGCCCAATTTTCTCCCCATCCCTCACCTTCGCCTGCCAGCGCCGAGTACTTCTCGATTTTTCTCCATCCTGCAACCGACTCAATCTTTCCAATGCCTTAGCTGCACGAGCAGAGGAGGGAGCCAACTCCATACACACCGCAATTGGCTCTAACGTCGAAAATGGCCGCGCCTGATTGAGAAACGCTACACCTTCATCCAGAAAGTCCTGGCGAAGGGAAACCAGAAAACCTTTTGGTGAGGAAATAAGTGCTCTATTCAGATCTCCGAGAACCAGACCATCGTCAAGCATCTGTACTAGCTGTGTGTAATCAGGGTATTCCAGCTTGTCTTTAAGGTCATAAAGGGACATCCAAACGTGGTCGGAAAGTGATCTATGAACAGCGTTCCATTCAGATTCGGTGTACCTGGTTTCTTGTCGTGATAGAAGCAGACTTTGCAGATTAGAGATCTTGTATCTCAGTTCAGGTTGATAACAGAACACCGAATGGCCCAGGCCCATATCTGCCAGGCACTTTTTAGCAGGCACATACTCGACCTTGCCTGATTCTCTCTTTTCCCAGTTACGTGGAGATGTCTTGACTAATTCCTCCGCAGTCGCCTTATCTTTGACCTCTACAAGGATCACGCCATCACGCCCAAGAACCATAAAATCTGGCGTGTACCAGATTCTCCTGTCCCGCCCATTCTTATCCTGGATGACGACCTTTATCTGCTCAGCCTGGTCCCAAAACTCCAAAACTCTGCTGTCATGCTCGCATAGTGTCACGAAGGCCCTCTCAGGCATCCGGCTTTCTGTCGAAATCGTCATCCCCATCTTCTCGGATGACACAAATGAGATGACATTACTCTTGGCCCTGGTGCCCACCATCCTGGATGGCTCGGAATTACGCACCCTCTCAACGTACTCTCGTGCCGGCCCATGCAGGCCCACTTGGCGGCAATAATCCTCAAACTCGCTTTCACTAAGCATAAATGTACCCCTCCCGGAGTATTGAGAGCCGCTACCAAACAGGCATAGGGGCCCCTCAAGACCGGGATCTTGATATCAAAAGTTGACGTCTCGAAATGGGGAAGGGATACTGGAGGCTCCTACACCGAAGGCATGCCTTCCCCAAAAGCCGAGACCTGTAACGGGTTTCGGTTTTTTTGTGCCTAATTCATTGCCAGCCTCCTAATTATGGTCACTTCTTTAGACTCAATGGGACTCATTGAGACACTAATTATTTGAGGTGGAGATCATTCTATCTACACTTCTGGCAACGTCCTCCGCCTTAGCAAAATACCCACTTTTCCTCGGAAAACGATGAAGCGCCACAGGCAAAGTTCCTCGCTGATGAGCTTTTCTTACTGCCTGAACCGAAGGGTACTTATAAAAATCAGCGACTTGCTTAAGATCAAGCAATTCGCCATATTTTTTTCTAATAGAATCCAATCTTTCAGAAATTAGTTTTTTGCTCATATCAACACACATCTCGCCCGACCACACCTGTCCCAACGAGTCAAATTAAAGGTTGAAACTACATGATATAAGTGCAAAATTCTCGGTAAAATTATCACTTAAAAAATGAAAATATTTTACCTAAAGAAAATTAATAGCTCTAATTGACTTAATGAAGACTCAAGCAGAATGACTAACATCTCTCGATCTCTACCACGAAAAATACAGACAAAGATCTGGCTCGAATGCATTCTCAGGGAGCATGACTTAGGTCAAACGGATTTTGAAGCCATGATCACAAGAGGCTCAGAGCCAACAAGGCAAGTGTACAAATGGTTTAGAGGCGACAACTCCGTAACAAAGTCTAAAGTGGATCAAGTAGACAATATCCTTCCAGGATCGTCAGAAGTTTTTAACCTTCCTCTTTTTGACCTTCTCCAAAATAAGCCGATAAGAAAGTCTCAACTTAATCGCTTAATTTCAAATTACTGTGACAGTGACTCTCTTTTCTGGAAGCTGCCGAAAACTTACAAGGGAGCCCCAGACGGAGAATCATTACCGATAGATAGTATTTATAATGTCGACCTGCTTTATCAGCGGGGTGGAATATTCAGCTTTATCGCGATTCTTTACATAGTAAGACTGGCAGAAATGAAGAAAGACTCTTTTCTTCACCTTAAAGCTGTTATGTATGCCTATAAAAGCTTCCCTTCATTGGCTCGACATCCGGACTTCATAGGGCACTGGGAGGATATATTAACGGCCTTCATACAGGTTCATCATCGCGTCGAAATCACCATGCTCAAATTGACTCCTAATTTCGAAACGATCAAAGAACAAATTGAGTCTAAAAACTTTATAACTCTTAGGAAACTTAGACCAAGGCACCCAGTAACTGGCCACTTTATGGACAACGCTCCCACTTTCATAGAAACCAAATTCGGGCCATTAGAAAATACTAACTGAACACGCCATTCCTAATTCGGCCAATTAAATCTTCAACGTCTCTGGTGCCTATTTCCGTTCCTGAACGCATAAGCGGCGACTCGCCATTAAAGATTTCTCTGGGCGCCAGCATCCACATGACTGCTGACTGTTCATTCCCGTTCATCATCGAAATGGCCAAGTCGAGCACCCTGGCCAACCTGATCACTCTGTCTGACTCGTCCGGACGCAAATAACCTCTAGCTTTTCTACGGCTCATTGTGGAGGGAGTAATAAGAAGGGCTTTGCCTATTTCACTATTTGGGATCTGAAAGATCGCCTGAAGCTCGAGAAGAGCCCGATAAGGCAGCCCTGCCATAATCGTTTCGATCAGCGTTGGTTGCTCAGATAATGACACCCCGCCTATACGTTCAACGACAGTTTTATCTGCGTAACTATTCATCCCCATATACCCATCTCTACAGTTAAACCGACTTAGATATCTATTGCGGAACATAAAAAACACTAAATTCGCAAAATCATTACTGATATAGACAGTCAGTACTAGATCAGGCCTCTGTAAAGTATGAGGCTCTCTAGGCTTGTCGTTATCGAGGGAAATTATGTTCGTTCATTCTTGGGCTGCTCTCTATCCGCCAAAAGATCATCACTAACGCCTTCGGAGCCGAAATACTCGTTCCAAACCGGATCGGTCGGCCGTTCATAGCGTTTGACGGACCCCTTGAGACGCTCCAAAGGTGTAATCCCTTGAGGTAGTGGGTGGGCCAGCTCATCGTCATGGGCGGTGTAGGCATCATAGCCGTCGACTAGTTCTTTTTCGCTCGGACGTTTTGTAGCCATATCAGTGCGTACTCCATATTTTATGTCTATATATACGAACCTGTGCTAACAACTGTCGTGCAATCCGGTCAGCCCGGCAACTCTGTCACGTACCGACGCAGGTAGACAGTGGCGTGGAGTAAAACGGGACCTGAAGAACCCGAAACCAAACCAGGATCCGGAATATACCGATCGCAAGATTTTCAAGCTTTGCATCAAGAAGACCACTTACTGAGCACAGTGCGTAACCAATGAGCTAGACCCTACGGCCTCCTCCGGGTGAGCTAAGTCTGACTCCGTAACCATACCGAGATGAGGTACAAGCCTCTAGTGCGTCTCTAAGATCAGGTGCGGGAGCAACTTCAACTGAATCGCCACCAGTTTGCTAGACACCTTTTAGCCATACAAAATGGCAATCTGAGAGAGGTCCATGAGCAGCAAACGCCATCCCGAAGAATTCAAGATTGAGGCGGTTCGTCAGGTGACGGATCGTGGTCACAGTGTGGCTCAAGTAGCTGACCGACTCGGTGTCACCACCCATAGCCTGTACGCCTGGATCAGGAAGTTTGGCCTGGATTCTGAGCAGCATCAGGCCAATGCAGATGACCAAGCCGAGATCCGCCGGCTCCAAAAAGAGCTTAAACGCGTTACCGAAGAGCGCGACATTCTAATAAAAGCCGCGGCGTACTTCGCCAGTCAGTCCGATTGAGGTACGCCTTCATACAAGAGCACAGCGAGCGGTGGCCAATTCGCTCACTGTGTTCCCTGTTGGTCGTTCACCCCAGTGGCTTATATACCTGGCAGAAACAGCCTCGTTCAGCTCGTGCCATTGAGGACGAGCGCCTGTCCGGGCTGATCAGGCAGTTCTGGCTGGAATCCGGAGCCGTGTATGGCTACCGGAAGATCCACACGGATCTACGTGAGAATGGCGAGCGATGCGGGCCCAATCGAGTCCACCGTCTGATGCGCTACACGGGAATACGAGCGCAGGTGGGGTATCATAAGCCACACCATAGGGCTGGGGAGCTACACAAGGTGACACCGAATATCCTGCAGCGGCAGTTCAATCCGCAAGCACCAAACGAGAGCTGGGTAACGGATATTACCTATATCCGCACACATGAAGGCTGGTTGTATCTGGCGGTTGTACTGGATCTGTTCTCAAGACGGGTGATCGGTTGGTCAATGCAATCCAGGATAACCAAGGAGCTGGCCCAGGATGCACTGCTGATGGCGGTCTGGCGTCGCAAGCCTGAAGGCAAAGTAGTTGTTCACTCCGACCAAGGCAGCCAATACACCAACCACGACTGGGACTCGTTTCTAAAGGCGCATGACCTGGAGGGGAGTATGAGTCGGCGCGGTAACTGCCACGACAATGCTGTTGCTGAGAGCTTCTTCCAGCTGTTGAAGCGGGAGAGAATAAAGCGAAAGATTTACAATAGCCGGGACGCGGCCCGGACAGATACTTTTGATTATATCGAGATATTCTATAACAACCGGCGACGTCATGGTTCTAATGAATAGCTGTCACCGGTAGAGTATGAAAAGCGTCACCAAGAACGGCTGAGAAGTGTCTAGTGAACTGGTGGCGATTCACTTATCTGGGATGAAAGATATCGGGACTTGTATATCTCAACAAGCTTTAGAACTGCTTGTTGCCAGGCAAAACCAGCGCCAGTAGTGATAAAATTACTCGACACAACTAAAGACTCGTTCGCCACAACATTTATATCAGGATAACGCTCTTGCAAAGAGTGCGCATAATCCCAATGGGTAGTTGCAGCTTCGCCAGACAACAGACCACAATCAGCCAACAGGAAAGCCCCTGTGCAAACAGACACTATCTTAGCGCCTTTATTTTTTTGTTTGGCGAGCCAAGAGCAGACGGAGCCAGAGCATACTCTTTTCTCTATAATCAATTGTGAAGAAACCCAAACAACATCTGGATCCGGGCAATTATAAAAATCATAATCTGGTACGACGTTAACACTACAGGCGGTTTTACCTTCCTTACGAGACTGCGATACTGTGTAAGCGTTAAATCCACCAGAATATACAGGGTCATCTTTACACAGGGAGTTAAAACTTTTCAGCATTTCCAGGGGACCAACGGATGAATATAGAAATGAACCCTGGGTCAGCAGGAACGCAACATTAACCCGCCTCTGATTCATTAGACTTTTCCGGCAGCCCTTTATCTCTCCAGCTAATCATACCCCCTTTAAGTTGATACGCATTAAACCCAAGAGCTTTAAGCTTTCTTACGGCAGGTATACTTCTATGCGCCGATCTGCAAATAGCGATCACCCTCTTGTCTTTTGCCAGCTGCAAACCAAGCACATTTTCATCGGTAAACGCTGTAATAGGGAGATTAACAGCGCCTTCTATATGTCCATTTTCAAATTCTGACACGGTTCTTACATCAACTATTTTCCAGCTATCAAGCTCTTTGGCGAGTTCGGATGCAGAAATTTCAGGTACTTTTCCGAAAGGTAACCAATTAGTTAATTTCATTACTTGGCTCCATACTGATTGTTGAGGTAAGAAACGATCATTTTAGACTCAAAAAGCCCTCGATCATTATTCGGATCATACAGATATGGAACTTGGACTTTTCCCGCTTTCTCTAATAGCTTTGCTCTGTTACTTCCGGGAACAGGGACATACTTTTTGAATGTTGGTCGCAGCCAAGGGACGCCTTGATCGCTCAGTTGTTGCTTCCCACAATTGCGCAAAACGTATGCTATACCTAGCTCAGTCAACTGCTCTCTAACCAGTCTGGAGTAGGGACTAGACTCAAAGCTGTATAACTCCAAGAGCATTTTAGGCGGGTTAGAATCACGACCACGAATTCCCTTGGCAAACCTCACACCTGATGCCAGCCTGCTAACTGAGGGGAGTGACGGCTCGGAGGTGGCGACATCTTTAGTATAAGCATTATTCAAATAAGCAATAATGCTATAACTACCACTGACTACCTCGCCTGTATTGGGGTCTGAAAGCACAGGAACCTGGTGTTTCCCAGTAAGCGCTTCTACTTCGCTCCAGAACCCTGGGGTTCCTTTTGGGCAAGGCTTGATAATTACGTCAAGCCCTAACTCAGTCATCACTTCTCTTACTGGCCGACAGTATGGACAACCTTCCATATCATAAAGAACCAGAATCTTTTCAGGTTGAGATTCACGGACGACGGAACGAGTACCTCGCCACGATCTTAATGTTGATGCAGTAACTGATGAAATTATATCAAGCATTATATTTCCTTTTACAACGGCTTAATGACAACTTTCTTGTCATTTCTAGCCTTGAACATCAGAAAAACCAGGATTGGCGCACTGAATATAGAAACTACGATCTCGGTAAAGAGGTTGCTGCCTTCAACTTGATCCCCGCGCAACCTGTGCAGAAGTGCATCAAATGAATTGCCTGAAAGATTCCCAAGATAAATAGCATGGAGATATGCATATATCTCCAACCTTTTCCAGACGTCAAACTCCTCTTTTAATCTTTGAACAGAATCGAAATCCGCTTTAGTTCTATTCTCTGAAAAGTTTTGTGCAAAAAGGACTGCTACAGCAGTTTTTTTAGGCAGCGATACCGCTTCAGGGTTACTGATAAACTCATTCAGCTCATCAACATCAACTGCATTTTTCAATGCAAGATTGGTATGGAGCCAAGTGCAATAACGGCAGTCATTGACGGATGTACAACCGAGCATAACTTGCTCTCTCAAGGCAGCAGATGTAGACGGCTTAATTAGAGCAATCAAAAACCTCGGCAGATAGATTGCATTCATCGCAAGCGATCTAACAAACCCAACCAAACTAAATGTTCTTTTGCTATACATATGTAGTCCTCCTAACTGCCAAATACAGATTAGCGTTTTGCCTTACGCAGCATTTCCAATGCAACATGCCTAGACCAGGCTGCTATTGTCATTGAAGGCGGCGTCCCGGGTGCTGCGGGAAGGGCCGAGGCATCAACAACATAGAGATTTTTTTGATCATGAATCATACCGTCATGTCGAACGACGCCATCTTTGACGCTAGCCGATAATCTCGCGCCACCAAGTGGGTGTACTGTCAGCTGGAAATTTTTCAGGTATCTGACGGGGCTCTTGCTTCTGCAAGCGACTTCGTCAAAGTCTCTTTGCACATCATCAAGAATGGGATTTTCAGATTTCTTATAGTTGATCCTCATTTTCCCCGCTGACCAAATAACCATTCCATTAGCTTCGTCTGCACCCATACCAACAAGAACAGCATCACTTTTTAGCTTTCGTTTAATGAATGAGGGAAGAGGTAATTGGTCGATACCACTAAAGCCATACCGTGTCAGGTTCACACCGGGCATGGGCTTGCCGGTCTTTGGATCACGCAGCCCAAATCGGCCATGGGTAGGAGTCCCAAGAGAGAGGTCGCGTTTTTTATCATTCAGCGCCCACCAAGCAACACTATCCCCGTTACCGGCAAAGCCTTTACCTAGCGCAGGCATTCCATGGAGTCCGCCAATGGATCGGCTATGGAACAAAATACGAAGTGTGTTCAACGTGCCACAAGCAAGTACGACATTGTCCGCAAGAATGTAAACACGACGTTTTAATTTGTGATCAAATACTTCGAGCCGATATCTGTCCTTCGCAATTCCCCATATGCTCAAGCACTCATGTCGATCAGCAATGACCAAACCATTATTTAAAGCTGGAACCAACATCACCTTGTCAAGAGATGCTTTAGCACCGTTTGCACTACCGAAAAAACTATTATCTTTATAATCGCTTTGATAGCCTTCCAGCCGCATTGACATTTCCGGTTGCTCAACTGTATCGCTTGCAACGAAATGCTCAGAGTCTTTAAAAGCTTCAGGTGTCCAGTTGGGCACATTGTCCGCCTCTATAATTCGACGGGCACCCATTTTCTCAATCATCCACTCGTAATGCTCTTCCATCTTCAGGGATGAGACTTGTTTCGCATGGCCATCCCAATAATCTTTTTTTTCAGGCCGCACGTTCATAGCGCTGTAGACATGGCTTCCACCGCCCACGCTGTTACTACATACAACCGTCATTTCTTTACCAAGATGAATGTCGAATAATCCGCGAGAAGATAGCTTAACTCCATTTCCAGGCAGCAACCGGCCGCCCAGCCTATTTACCAAGGTAAATACCGCTTTTAAACCTCGTGGGAAAGGTGCGTAATCGGTTACATCCGTCGAACGGACTGCAGGGGTGTCTCGCCAAGGCCCTCTTTCAAGCAGTAATACATCTTCACCGGCCTCAGCAAGCGTATTTGAAAGAACACTTCCACCAAATCCGCTTCCGATCACTACCGTTTTATAGTGAGAAGCGACCATTAGCCCTCTACCTCTAGCGTAAAATACAAAAGCGTTTTAACACCGGATTTGGCTCTGTACTGCATTCGCGCCAGGTAAAGACCTTCCTGAAAAACCCGAATCTCACCCATTATTGGTTTTAAGAAAAATGCATTTTTCTCTACACCATAATCGAGAAAAATCTCTTCTGATTCGTTTTTATCGAAACAATAAAAACCCCACTGGGCAATAAAAGGCCCAATCCCCCAAAGGTTAGCGCCTCCATCCTCAGAAAAGGCTTTACCACGCCAAGGGTTCAACCAGGTCGTAAGCAGGCGGTAAAGGAGTACTTTCAATATAGCCGGCAACCAGTCCAGTCCCTTGACAGCAAATAATGTCCCCTTGTAAGTGCCCGGGATCAATTGTCCTTTAACTGGCTCCAGCGTGGAAAAAAGGGCAGAAAGCTCACTCTGCCTATGGTTTGACAAGAAAGTCCGAGGGGGGAATGACAATGATGCTTTTATTGAAGTCATGATGATTCCTTTGCCATTGATTGCAAAGGAATGTATGACATAGACAGGGGGGCGACAAACGATAAGAAATAACTCTTCAGATTAGCCAGGCTAATCCGAAATGACTACCGCACCTCAATTTCATCCAGTTGAGTTTTCAGCCAGTCTATAAATTCCCGCCCACCAACGGGAAGCGACTTGTTATTGGGATAAACCGCGTAAATCGCCTCATCTAGAGGCCCTATCGGCGGAAATGGGGCTTCAACCCTGCCTGACTCCACTAATGGCATTTCTACTGGATACAAAGCGAGAGCAGCCCCAAGAGACTCTGCAGCCTGTACAGCAGCAGGATAATCATCAACGTAGTACTGAGAGCCTCTGGAATCACACAAGCCCAACTGATCAAAAAAGCGCTGCCAAGCGCCCGGTCGACCAGTCATATTAACCAAAGGAATTTCTTCAAGCCTGGTTATATCCCCTTTTAAATTGTACTTTTCAGTAAACCCAGGGGGCATAATAATAAGAGCACTTACGTCGGCGATCTTCTCATGATTCAAACCTGCCCAAGGCGGCTGCCCAAAGCGAATTGCTATATCAGTGTTTGTTGCAACAAGGTTTGTATTGGAAATCGAGGTTTCAATGGCCAAGTCAACATCGGGAAATCTATCCCGAAAATCGTTTAATTTCGGCAAGACCAAACGTCCTGCAACTGGAGGCATAACGCTGATTTTTACTGGCTTGGATTGATTCGCTTTCAGCGCTTCGGTTGCCTTGCGAAGACCATTGATATGGGGAGCTATTTTACTTAAGTATTTCTGACCATCGTCAGTTAACGACAATCCACGATTCTTCCGATCAAATAGCTTTACGCCTAGATTTTCTTCCAATAAAGAAATTTGCTGGCTAACAGCGGAAGGAGTTACATGAAGGGTTTCGGCGGCGACCTTGAAACTCTGAAATTGTGCAGCCGCTTCAAATGTTAACAGTAAATTAAGGTTGGGAAGCTGATTACGCATATTGAAAAGCCGGACAAAGCCCTAAATTATTTATCTCTGATTGCACACACCGGGGAGGGATACCCCCCAGTGTGTTTTTGCTTTAGAGCGGCGCTATGTATCAAGGCTAAAATATGGGTTACGACCTTTACGTGTAAGCATGGCTACAGACCCATAAAGCGGAGTCATTGTCAAAACCACAGCCGCTTCTACTAACAAACTCGAATCTTTCGGGCCCTGTCCCCGCAAACGCGCCAGGAATGCATCATATGTATTCCCCAGCTTGTTAGTCAGAAAGACAAACTTCACGAGCCAGACTATATCTTCTGCAACCTCTTTCGGATAGAAAGATGATAATAGTTCAGTCGTAGAAGCTTGGCCATCTGTTTTTGAATAGTTAAGCGCATAAACAACGGCTATGCGTTCATATTCAGAGACTACAGAGTAATCCCCGGAGAGAAGCGACTCAATATCTGAAGGTTCGACGCCAAACCGAATCGCCAACTCTGAGTGCATCCAGTTACAATAGCGGCATTCCAGAACAGAGGTCACCACCAGCATCAACTTCTCTGCAAACATGGGCGACACTCTCTGCTGGCTGTACGCCGCGGCCACCTTTGCAAGCATTGAGGGAGTGGAACCTAACTGGCTTCGGAGCTCGCCGAATCGCAATATAGGCTTATTAAAAACCATGCTCTATTTCTCCAGTGAAAAATAGAGTACAGTAAAATAACCTGTACGAGTACGGTATAGCATGCGGGCTAGATAATACTGCTCACCCAAGGCTCGTAGCTCCCCCCGAATTGGCCACAATGATGGCGGGTTTTCCGGCACATCATAATCCAACTCGATTACTGGGCGACCGTCGTCATAAGCCTTGCCTCTCGTTACACGATAGAAACCAAGTTGGCGCTTACCGTGGCGATTAAGCAACATGTTTCCACCTTGCCGACCATTAATAAATTTGCCTTTCCAAGGAGAAACGGGTGAATTAACAATTGCATGTAAAGGCCCACGCAATAATCGAGGTAAACGACGCACTCCTTCAACGGCATAAAGTCGCCCTTGGTATGCCTCGCTTAGTTCATCAATTTTAGGGGGCGATAAACGGGCAAAAACGGAATCAAGGTCCTCCTGGTTCATCGTGCCGTTGAGCGACGTCGGTAATTGATGCATATTGATCACATTGTCAGTGTTAGTAGTAGTCATACCGCATTACCCCGCTCTGCGTAGCTTTCAGAAAAGTTCAGGAAATCAGAAAGGGTTTTAATTGGGTTTTGCCTTCGTGTAATGGAAAGATACATCCCAACCACTGGAAGAATGCTCCCAAAGAACAGCGATGCCACCACCGCTTCATCCAGCGCATTGCTGTCTTCCGCAGGCTCACCACGCAAGCGGGAAAGAAAAGCATCAGATGTATTACAAATCATGCTGAACAACATAATAATTCGAGCTGTTGTCTGAATATCCCCTCGCTCCTCGATGGTATACTTATTTTTCATTTTCTTAATCAATTCCGGCGTGACGCCAGAAAAGTTTCGATTCGCAAGTTCACGAGCATAGGAAATCGCCAGGAATTTTTCCTCGTCAAAATCCTCAGGAGCAATCCCTTCCAACTGAGCCAACTCCTCTTTGCTCACCCCGGCCTGGAGAGCAAAGTCATGATGGGCATAGTTACAGTATTTACATGCATTCAATGTTGCGATTGCCACCATTATTTCTTCTCGAAATGCAGGATCAAACCGCTTTGAAACAAGTATTCCATACAGATTTTCCGGGCTAGCCGCCAAGTTCAATCCATGTACAGCCAGCTCTTTTAGAGAAGCCGTCTTATGTTGAAATGCAGAGAATACTCCCGAGGGTTTATTGCTGCCAAATCGTTTAAGCATGATGGATCTCCTCGTTATTATCGATCAGCAATGGCTGTACAACCGCTTCGTAATGTTCTGCGAACTCAAAGAAATCTTTAACAACCCTGCTTAATCGTTGCTTCTGCGCAACCGCTACCAACGAATACATTACGGGTATAATGGTCATTGCAACGCCAGAGATCACCAATTCACCAAAGATAGAACTGTCTTTGGCTGGCTCACCGTTAAGCCTATGATAAAAGGCCTCTAATTTATTACATGAAAGATTCATTATGGTTATGAATCTAGCAACAAAATCGATATCGTATTGCTCTTGGTCAGTGAACTCCTGAATAAATCTCTCTTTTAATTCTGGCTTAACAGACCCAAAATCTGATAACGAGCGAGCAACGGCATAATCAATGGCAATTTTCCGACGCGGATCAAAATTTTGGTAATCCGCTTGCTCAAGCTGACGCAAAGTTTCTTCACTAACGCCAGCGTGCTGAGCGAACTCATGATGTGTAAAGTTACATATTGTGCAACCATTTGCCCTCGATACCGCGACCATTATTTCTTCTCTAAAATCTTCTGGCAGTCTATTTTTTACCGCGATAGCGTGAATATCTTTTCTTTGAGCCTAGCAAACACAGATATAGCATCACGCACAGCCCAGCCAAGTGAGTATTTTCTCTTTCTAAATCCGTCCAAACCACTGACAAGTGATTCATTATATGGGGAAGTAAAATCCGCTTTCATGCCCTAGTCTCCAAGCTGAATCTATAGAGCTATAGTAGCCAGATATTAAATGCAGGCAGGTTAAGCGTTGACAGATTTCAGTCATTAGAAGACAATTTGAAGCATATAACAGGAGTCTGATGTGACATCTAAAGCCATAGTGGGGAGCTATGTATTGGTGCTAGCTGATCTATTGGATCGGAGAGGCTTGGACAGTAAAAAGTGGTTAAGGGATTCCGGTTTAGAGCCGAGCAGTTTAGACCAACCGCGGCAATACCTTGATATCCAGGAAGTAACCAATGCCATACGAACGGCAGTAAAGATCAGTCATGATCCTGCATTGGGTTTGTACTTTGGACAACAATTAAATTTAAACACCCATGGCTTGCTTGGAGTGGTAGGTCTGCTAAGCAGCAATGTCGGTGACTCACTTGAGGCCGGCTTCCGTTACTCTGCAACTCGATCACCACTTGTCGACCTACGCTTAACAGAAAGCGGAAACGACGCAATAATTCATATCGCCTTGAACACTGACGTACCAGATGATATTGAGCGCTTCACATTAGAAAGTCTGATTTATAGTTTTGGTACGATGGCTCACTTCCTATTTCCCGGCGACATACCTCCAGTTACTGTTGAGGTCAGTATCGATAAACCACCTCATGCAGAGCTATACAGCATATTGTACAGGTCACCACTTACAATCCGCTTCAATGCTCATAGCAATCGGATCATTTTCCCAAATGAAGTTCTAAAGAGACCACTTCCTCTGGCAAATTTACAGACGCGCAAGCTAGTAGAAAAAGAAGTTTCAGAAGAGCTAGCTCTACTTACAGGTGATTCAGAACAAGAGAATGACATTATTTCAAGAGTAAGAAAATTGATTACCGAAATGCCAGGATATTATCCGTCCATGGATGAAGTTGCGGAGCGCCTGGCTATGACTAAACGCACCTTGCATCGACATATCGAAAAATCAGGCACCAACTTCAAGAAACTCACGGAAGAAATCCGATTCAAAGATGCTAGCCATTACTTAAATGACACAGATCTATCAGTAACGCAGATAAGTCACCTTCTTGGTTATAACGACTCTTCGAATTTTACTCGTGCATTTCATCGCTGGTCTGGTTTCACACCGTTGCAATACAGAAAAAAATCAAGATGACCGTTCCCACCAAAAACCAGGGCCATGAGGGCAACCCCACAGCCCAATTTAGATGTGTTTACTAGCAACCTGTCGCTATGTACTCGCAGCTATGGAAACGACCATCCCGACCTCTATATGCCCTTTTGCTTGGGTAATACCAACTCATTCTGTCGCGGAACAAGCTGTCATTCAGTAGGCGATCATCGGAATCTGCGTAGCCTTTTTCGCCTGGCAGTTTGAGATAACGGTCGAACCAAGCCAATGTGTAATACTGGGCCACAGGATTAGCCCATCCCTTACCGATATCACTACCATCCGGGGCAATAATTTTCCCTCCCTCCCAGTAAGATGAGGGAAATGGATGGATCAATGACCATTCATAGTGTGTTGCGCCCCGGATATTAACTTGATACGTATCAACACCACTGTCGCGCCATAAATCAACACCTGCATTTTTGTTTTCTGCCGGGGGCTCTGAATGAGGCACAGGGACCAAAAAGTAATCGCCAGATTGCCCCATTGTTGGAACTCTGGGAATAACGTCAACATTATCCAGGCTATTTCCTAACATGAGGTTATCCCAAGCCACAGCAACTTTCACAGGGTTACTTTCATGCATCTTTCCTTGCCAGTCACTCTCGCCTTGCACCACTGAAACTGCCGTTGCACCCATTGAATGGCCAGCAATTCCAAGGCGCTCAGGGTCAAGGAGTTCGTGGATCGGGTTATATTCTGTCGTTTTAGCCAAGTTCAGATCTGACCTGGGACCAGGAGCACCCGGTAAGTTATGCGGATATACGTTATCCGGGGTCGAATAAAAGAAATCAATTGCATCAATCAAATTTCTTCGGAATACAACCGGGTTTGCATTACTTCCTAGCTTCCCGCCAGGAGCGGTTAAGTCTGAATACCCCTGCCCTCTAGGATCAAATGTCATTACAATATAGTCATTCTCAACTAACAACTGAGAAGCCCACCAGTACAGTGTTTCCGGCGCCTGCACAGATCCGTTAACTATAATAATGGCAGGATATTTTTTTCCTGGTTCAGGCTCTTTAGGGGCCCATACTCGTCCACTGATCCTGGCCCCTTCATTATCATAGAAGTTCACAGGATAAAACGTACCTATGGTTTCGTACCATTCGTCTGAACCTGGGTGTCGGAAGGGATCCCCAGCACAATGTGGAATAATCGAACCACACAGATTTAGCAAACTGTTCCAGAAGGGGTCAGTTAGCGTTCTTTCGACAAACACCAAAGAGTCTATTGCTCCCTGAGCAATGAGGCGCGTTTGGAACTTTAAATCTAATAACTGCTTAAATGTTGCTTCTGTTGCCTTCCTGTAGTTCTGAAGCTCACATTTCGTCCACTGAGAAGACGGGTAAATGGCTGCACGACAGGCAGAAATTTCGATCTGGTCCGTCTCCTCTTCCTCCTCTTCGCTGTCATTTGGCTCGTTTGGCTCGTTTGGCTCGTTTGGATCATCAGTATCTATAGGTTCTCTCGGTTCAGATGGCTGACTAGGTGTCAAGTCGACCCGAGCAGCATCTGAATCTGAACCACAAGCCGACAGAAAAAAGGTTAATGCAAAAACCAGGAAGACTTTATAGGAGCAATTATGTTTACATGGGAAATTCACGCAGCTCTCCGTAGCATATAGTTATTCTGGGTATACGGATTTAATGGTTGATGGGGCACCTTCACCCCATCAATCTGATACCACCCTCAGATGGTTGATAGATCGACTCCGTAGTTGAGTTCCTCTGCGAAGTCCGGCAGTCCGTAACCGATGGTTTTCTTGTAGAAAGGAGAGACCTTCGCAGTCGGTGCCTTCTTCTTGTGCTTCGTGGTGTAGAGCATTCGTGCCCGCATCACCTCGAAGGAGTAACCACGCCCTTCACGGTTCTTGTCCTTGGCCAGTCGGTTGATGGACTCCGTGTAAGCGTTGGTGACGGGCATGTCCGTTTCGAAGTAGGTCATGATCTCTTCGCGCCAGTTGCCCACCGCCCTGACCAGATCGCTCCAGACTTCCTTCTGGCCCTTCGGGATGGTGGCTATCCAGTTGTCCAGGGCGGCTTCTGCCTGGGGTCGTGTGGTGGCGTCCCAGATGCCGTAGAAGCGCTCCTTGTGCTCGTAGGCGGCCAGCAGTTGCGGGAATGCGCCTGTCCAGGTCTCCATGATGAGGCGCTCTCGGTCTGAGACTTCGTGAGCGCGTTTCAGCAGGATTTTCCGGTCTCCCTTGAGGGTTCGGCTTTGGGAGGGCTTCAGCTCCTTTCTGAGGCCCTTACGCACCTTCTCCAGCGCATCGTTGGCCATGCGCACCACATGGAACTTATCGACCACGATGCGGGCCTGTGGCAGCACGGCCTTGACCGCTGCCCGGTAGGGATTCCACATGTCCATGCTGACGATCTCAACCTTCTGCCGGTCTTTCATCTTCATCAGGTAGTTGGTCACCACGTCCTGACGGCGGGTAGCCAGCAGGTCGAGCAGGGTTCGCTCCTCGATGTTTGTCAGGATGCAGCGGTAGCGTTTGTTCAGGTACAGCTCGTCGATGCCCAGAATGCGGGGCGTCTCAAAGCGGTGCCAGCGCCCAAGGAACTCGGTTCGGGCGCTGAAGATGTCGCGTACCGTTTTCTCGTCCAGGCCGGTCTGGGCTGCCACGAAGGTGTAGGGGTGGTTGAAGGATTCCTTCTCTATGTACTCATGCAGCCGCAGCGTCATGCGGAAGCTGTCCGCCATCTCCGGTAGCCGGGGCCTGAAAGTGGTCTTGCAGGCCCGGCAGGTATAACGGCGGCGGATCACCCAAAGGGTGACGCGTTTTCCGTGGATAGGGAGATCACGGTACGCGACGTCGCGCTTTCCGAATCTGGCAAGCTCTCCCTCTACATCGCACTCCTCACAAGCTATAGGGTGAGGAGCTTCTAAATGGAAATGGAGATCGTGCTCTTCTACCTTGGTCCCCTGAATTTGGTATTTCGGAAGATGGAGAATATTCGCGGGCTCGCAGGCCACATAGCCTCCTTACTTTGTCCAGATTTTCGAAGTGTCAGAGAGCGTGCCTGCCTATTCTACAGAGCTAAGAACTGTAGCCGGATAAGTTAACAACAAAATGGCTAGCGTCCCCATTGCTGTTGCCATGGCCGCGATCAAAAAGATCTGTGAGAGACCGGCCAGCGTGAGAACATAGCTCCCAAGCACTGCGCCAAGACCAATCGCGCCATTGAAGATTGCCACATAGATTGCAGAGGCCGGCAGCGCGTCAGCGCCCGCTTCCTTGAGAATCCAAGTTTGGAATCCCACCAGAACAGCGGCAATTGCACCACCCCAAAGGATCAGCAATAGCGTCGTGCCCAGCAGCCCGAGCCCGCCTGCCAATGCGGATAGCAGCCACAACGCCACTGAAGCGAGACATAGTGCGACCAGGAGTGAGGTGGTCCCCGAAATCAGGACCAGGCGTTAAGCTCTGATCATGACGATTGGAGACGATAATCATGAGCAGGAAACGCAAGCAGTACAGCAGTGACTTCAAGGCCAAGGTGGCTCTCGCAGCCCTCAAGGGCGATCAGACAACGTCGGAGATCGCCGCCCGCTTCGAGATCCACCCCACCATGGTCAGCCAGTGGAAGCGTGAACTCCTGGACAACGCCACGGGCGTCTTCGAAGGCAAGGATGGTAAAGCCGCCCAGAAGAGCCAGGAGGAGATCGACACGCTTTACCGCGAGATCGGCAAGCTGACGGTGGAACGCGATTTTTTGTCGCGCAGGCTCGATCGTTGAGCCGGGCTCAGCGCTTGGCCTTGATCGAGCCGCCATCCTCCGACAATCCCAGCCTGCGCCGGCAGTGCCAATTGCTCGGTATCAGTCGCTCATCGCTATACTACCAGCGCCGTGAGTTACTCGCCGAGGACCTGATGCTAATGAGGCTGATCGACGAGGAGCATCTGCGGACGCCGGTCTACGGCTCCCGGCGGATGACGACCCATCTCAACCGCTTGGGGCACACGGTGAACCGCAAGCGGATCCGTCGCCTGATGCGGCAGATGGGGCTGCACGCGGTGTACCCGAAGCCGCGCACCAGCCAGTCTGGCGTGGGGCATCGGGTCTATCCTTACCTGCTCAGGGATCGCGTCATCGATCGTCCCAACCAAGTCTGGGCCACTGATGTGACGTATATCCCAATGGCGCGAGGGTTCATGTACCTGGTGGCCATCATGGACTGGCACAGTCGCCGTGTGCTGGCCTGGCGGGTATCGAACACCCTGGATACGGACTTCTGCATTGACGCACTGGAGGAGGCCCTGGAGCGCTATGGGCCGCCGAGCATCTTCAATAGCGATCAGGGCTGCCAATTCACCAGCCAGGCGTTCACCGAGGTACTGAAGGCCCATGGCGTCCGGATCAGCATGGATGGAAAAGGCTGCTACCGGGACAACATCTTCGTCGAACGGCTCTGGCGTAGCGTGAAGTACGAGTGCGTCTATCTGAAGGCCTTCGAAGATGGTGCCCACCTACGCCGGGAGCTGAGGAAGTACTTCACTTGGTACAACCGTCAGCGGCCCCATCAAGGGCTGGACGATGCGACACCCGATGAGGTGTACTTCGCTCAACCACTGACCCAGGCGGCCTGACGCCTGATGATGGTCCGGTCAGAGCTTAAATCGTCTGTCAGGTGGTCCAACGGATGGGGTCCACTTCACGTTCCACTTTGGCTGAGCTCCATGTATTTCACAGAGCCCTTCGGAAAATCCTTGCGAACCAAAAGCACTTCATCAACCTGTCACGTCAGTGACACGACGGTGTCATCCCTCAGCTTTACCGTTCAATTGTAACTCGCAATACGGCGAGCTTATTTATTGCAAAAGGTGATCCTGTGGCCCCAACTCAATCAACCAATGTGATGCTTCGAGTCGAGAGTATGGGCGTAACCTACCCGGGAAACGTCCTCGCGCTCAAACCCACCAACGTTCACTTTCACAAGGGCGAATTCACCGTGCTACTGGGACTTTCAGGCGCGGGTAAATCCACTCTGCTTCGTTCACTGAATCACCTGGTTAAGCCCACAACCGGGAAGGTTGTGTCTGGCGAGTTTGGTGAACTGACCAACCGTAGAATCCTGCGACAGCACCGCAGCCGCACCGCCATGGTGTTCCAGCATCACCAGCTGATCGAACGATACACCGCGTTACAGAATGTGCTGACAGGCAGACTTGCGTATCACGGTACTTGGCGAAGCCTGCTTCCCCTGCCCCGGCAGGACCTGGAGTTGGCTCTGCAATGCCTCGACCGCGTAGGTCTGGCTGACAAAGCGCTTTCCCGAGTAGATCAGTTGTCCGGCGGCCAGCAGCAGCGGGTTGGAATCGCCAGAGCATTGGTGCAGCAACCATCCATGATTCTTGCCGATGAGCCCGTTGCCAGCCTGGATCCGGCCACTTCTGAAAAGGTACTCGGCCTACTGCGCGATATTTGTCAGGAAGATGGAATCACCGCGGTTATTTCCTTGCACCAATTGGAATACGCCCAGCGTTTTGCAGACCGGATCATCGGCCTTTCGAACGCTCATATCGTTTTTGACGATGCTCCTGAAAACCTGAAATCGAAACACCTGGACGAGATTTACCACCGTTCACCCAGCGTGGTAGCTGCGGAAGGCAAACCAGCCATCCATAAACCTAAGACCACCCCGATAACGACAGACGTACTGGAGATAGCACAATGAAGACAATGATTCACTCTTTGCTGGCTCTGATAATGATGCTCGGCATCCATTGGCCAGCCCATGCCGCAGATACAGACCCTGATCTTTTGAAAGTTGCCTTGCTGCCGGATGAGAACGCGTCAGAACTGATCAAGCGAAACCAACCTTTGAAGGATTACCTGGAAACCACTCTTGGTAAGGAAGTAGAACTGATTGTTACCACCGATTACTCCTCCATGATCGAAGCCATGCGTTTTGGCCGAATTGACCTGGCTTACTTTGGTCCGTTGTCCTATGTGATGGCCAAGAGTAAGAGTGACATTGAACCCTTTGCCGCCATGGTGGTAGACGGGAAGCCGACTTATCGCTCCATCATTATTGCCAATGCGGACTCTGGCGTTGGCTCCTTCGCGGATATCAAAGGCAAGAAAATGGCCTACGGTGACCGCGCATCCACTTCCAGCCACCTGATCCCCAAGACCGTACTCCTTGAGAAGGCAGAGCTCGAAGCCGGAAAGGACTATGAGGCTCATTTCGTCGGTAGCCATGACGCTGTTGCGGTTAACGTCGCCAATGGCAATGCCGACGCCGGAGGGTTGTCCGAAGTTATCTTCGAGCATGTGATGGACCGCGGCTTGATTGATCGGAGCAAGGTCAAGGTGCTGGGCTACAGCGGTGACTTTCCTCAATACCCCTGGGCCCTGCGTTCGAACCTGGCCCCTGAGCTGAAGAGCAACATTCAGAAAGCCTTTCTGCAGATCGATGACCCGGAGATTCTCGACAACCTGAAGGCTGAGGGATTCGCGGCAATTACCGACGAAGATTACGATGTCATCCGCGCTATGGGTGGCCTGCTCAATCTTGATTTCGCAAAAATGTGAGGAGTGCCCCATGAGCTATACAACGACGGAACCGGCGACTCTGTCGCCGGCCCCGTCGGCCTCCGTGCTGGATGAGCACGCGAAAGGCTGGCGGAAAAAACTCGGACAGTCGCTGTTAGTGCTGCTCATCATTTTTGTCGCAAGTTGGTACGTAGGGCTGCTCAATTTCAATACACTTGCCAATGGCGTGCCAGCCATAGGCACACTCATTGGCGAATCTCTTCCACCTGACTTCACCAATGTGGCCAGCTGGGTGTCGCCGTTAATCGACACGCTTGCGATGAGTATTGCCGGTACTGCCATTGCAGTAACCTTGTCTGTGCCACTGGCATTCCTGGCTGCGCGCAACACCTCTCCACATCCGGTGGTGCTCCAAGTAACTCGAACCCTTTTAAACGGTTTGCGTTCAGTCCCGGAACTAATCATGGGCATCATCTTCGTGGCTGCTGTTGGTTTTGGGGCGTTGCCTGGCGTACTGGCGCTCGGTCTTCACTCCATTGGCATGGTTGGAAAGTTTTTTGCCGAAGCGATTGAGCATGTAGATGAGGCGCCAGTGGAAGCGGCCGATGCTGCCGGCGCTACTCGCTTGCAGGTGCTCTATCACGCCGTGCTGCCACAAGTACTTCCTCAGTTCGCGGACGTGTCCATTTATCGCTGGGAATACAATTTCCGTGCCTCGACCGTAATGGGCATGGTGGGTGCCGGTGGTATTGGCTTCGAATTGATGGGCTCGCTGAGAATCATGCAGTATCAGGAAGTCAGCGCCATTCTCATTGTCATCTTGTTGATGGTCACCGTCGTGGACAGTCTCAGTGGCCGCCTTCGTAAGAAATTCAAATAAGGAGCGTCGATGAAACCCAAGGTTGTGATAACCCATAAGGTCCATGACAGTGTTCTGGATGAACTTGCCCAAGATTGCGAGCTGGTCACCAACCAATCCGGCGCCACGTTGCCCCAGGAGGAAGTGGCTGCGCGCGTTGCAGACGCTGATGCGATGATGGCGTTCATGCCAGACCGAGTTGGAGTGGAGTTCCTACAGGGGTGTCCGCGCTTGAAGGTGATTGGTGCAGCCCTGAAAGGCTATGACAACTTTGATGTGGATGCCTGCACGCGTCATGGGGTTTGGCTGACATTTGTACCGGATTTGCTAACCGTGCCTACTGCAGAGCTAACGGTCGGGCTGACGATCAGTCTCACCCGACAAGTCAAGGCGGCGGACCACTTCGTTCGATCCGGTGAATTTACTGGCTGGACACCACGCTTCTATGGGCAGGGGATCGAAGGCTCACGGATTGGTATTGTGGGTATGGGGGCCATCGGCCAAGCGGTGGCGCAGCGCCTGAACGGATGGGGAGCGGATTTAATCTATTCCCAGCCGGAACGTTTACCCGTGCAGCATGAGCAGGCACTGGGTTTGTCCCATACTCCCCTCAAGATGCTGCTGGCCCAGTCAGATATTGTGATCCTGGCACTGGCGCTCAATGAGCAAACCCTCCACACCATTAATCGCGAAACGCTAACAGGAATGAAACCGGGCGCATTCCTTATCAATCCCTGCCGTGGATCTGTGGTGGATGAGGGTAGTGTTCTGCAAGCGCTTCAATCCGGTCAGTTGGGGGGGTACGCCGCTGATGTGTTTGAGATGGAAGATTGGGCGAGAGAAGATCGTCCGAGGGAGATCGCCCAGGGGCTCAGGGCCCACCCCAACACGCTGTTTACTGCTCACATCGGATCGGCAGTCAGCCAGGTGCGTCTGGCTATCGAGCAACGCGCTGCTCGGAACATTCTGCAAGTGCTTCGGGGTGAGCGGCCGGGTGATGCGATCAATGATCCCAGTGGCCGCGAGAGCGGCCCATGCTGAATCTTGTCTGGCTGAAGAGTTTCGTGGCGGTGCTGGACCACAACGGGTTTCAGGCCGCAGCCCGCCAGTTGGACATCGCACAACCCACACTGTCCCAGCACCTTCAAAAACTCGAAAACCAACTTGGCGTTTTATTGGTCCACAGGGGGCGCTCTGGCTGTGAGCCAACCCGGGCTGCCTTAACCTTGTTGCCTTTTGCCCGAAGTCTGCTCCGGCTGGAGGAGCAGGCGAGATCTTCCATTATGGAGGCTCGACTTCGCGTTGGGGCGAGCTCCAATATTGGGATTTATATGCTCCAGCCCTACATCCGTCGTTACAAGGAGCTGGGCGTAGGGCCCGAGGTGGATGTGGTAATAGATTCCAATCCGACTATTGCACGGCATTTATCGGACGGTGAGCTGGACGTGGCGATTATGGAGTGGTGGCATGATCTACCCGGATTCCATGCTCAGGCGTGGCGTAACGAGCCCGTTGTTCTAATCGTTCCGCCTGGTCACCCGTTAGCCCGTCGAACCGATATCGACCGCGATACGCTGTCTAACATGGCTCTGATCGGCGGCGAACCCGGCACCGGCACTGGCCGGCTTTTGGCGACCTACTTCGGTGAGCATGGGCCATTTCCGACGGTATCTATGCAGCTGGGTAGCACCGAAGCCGTCAAGCAAGCGGTTAAGGTCGGACTTGGCGCATCGTTGGTGCTTGAAAGTTCTGTACGGGAGGAGGTCCAAAATGGAAGTCTGGTGGCTATTCCCGTGAGTGAGCCTGGCCTTAGCAAGGAGCTGATGGTGATTTATCCGAGCAGCCTGGACAAACACAGGCCAGTATACTCGTTTGTTGGGCATCTCTGTGAATAGCTATTGGGTCCACCTCACGCATATCTAGCTGGGAATGCAGATACTGAGCCTCACGCTCACTTCGACAACGCAGTATTCCGTCATCTGCATATCGGCAGAATGGGATATCCGGATGACGAACGGTCAGCCAACGATCCAATGCATAATGCAGAAACAGGTTTGCCAGAACTGGCGATAACGGGCCACCTTGTGGTGTGCCAACGTTCCGTCGTTCCTGCTTACCATCTTTCGTCTGCATCGGTGCCGTTAGCCAGCGCCTCACATACAGCAGCACCCAGGATTCAGAGCAATGGTGGTCAAGAGCCTTGAGCAATAGCTCATGATCAATATGATCAAACGGGTATACGGATTTAATGGTTGATGGGGCACCCCCACCCCACCAACCTGAGATCATCCTCAGATGGTTGATAGATCGACCCCGTAGTTGAGTTCTTCTGCGAAGTCCGGCAGTCCGTAACCGATGGTTTTCTTGTAGAACGGAGAGACCTTCGCAGTCGGGGCCTTCTTCTTGTGCTTCGTGGTGTAGAGCATTCGTGCCCGCATCACCTCGAAGGAGTAACCGCGCCCTTCACGGTTCTTGTCCTTGGCCAGTCGGTTGATGGACTCCGTGTAAGCGTTGGTGACGGGCATGTCCGTCTCGAAGTAGGTCATGGTCTCTTCGCGCCAGTTTCCCACTGCCCTGACCAGATCGCTCCAGACTTCCTTTTGGCCCTTCGGGATGGTGGCTATCCACTCGTCCAGGGCGGCTTCTGCCTGGAGCCGTGTGGTGGCGTCCCAGATGCCGTAGAAGCGCTCCTTGTGCTCGTAGGCGGCCAGCAGTTGCGGGAACGCGCCTGTCCAGGTCTCCATGATGAGGCGCTCCCGGTCTGAGACTTCGTGAGCGCGTTTCAGCAGGATTTTCCGGTCTCCCTTGAGAGTCCGGCTCTGGGACGGTTTCAGCTCCTTTCTGAGGCCCTTGCGCACTCTCTCTAGGGCATCGTTGGCCATGCGCACCACATGGAACTTATCGACCACGATACGGGCCTGGGGCAGCACAGCCTTGACCGCTGCCCGGTAGGGGTTCCACATGTCCATGCTGACGATCTCGACCTTCTGCCGGTCTTTCAGCTTCATCAGGTAGTTGGTCACCACGTCCTGGCGGCGGGTGGCCAGCAGGTCGAGCAGGGTTCGCTCCTCAATGTTGGTCAGAATGCAGCGGTAGCGCTTGTTCAGGTATAGCTCGTCAATGCCCAGGATGCGGGGCGTCTCGAAGCGGTGCCAGCGCCCCAGGAACTCGGCGCGGGCGTTGAAGATGTCGCGCACCGTCTTCTCGTCCAGGCCGGTCTGTGCCGCCACAAAGGTGTAGGGGTGGTTGAAGGATTCCTTCTCCACGTACTCATGCAGCCGCAGTGTCATACGGAATCCGTCCACCATCTCCGGTAGCTGGGGCCTGAATGTTGTCTTGCAGGCCCGGCAGGTGTATCGGCGGCGGACCACCCAGAGAGTGACCCGCTTGCCGTGGATGGGCAGATCACGATAGGGAACGTCACGCTTGCCGAACCGTACGAACTCACCCTGCACGCCGCATTCCTCGCAGGCGATGGGATCGGGCACGTCCACCTGGAAGTGCATTTCGTCGTCGGTTGATTTGCAGCCCAGTACTTGGTATTGCGGCAGGTGAAGGATGTTGTCGGGAAGTTCGGTCATGGTGTTGTATAGGCGTAGGTGTCAGTCAGATCCATCCGGCTCGGCATTGGTGTTTGCTTTTTTACCCAACAAGCTGCTGGAAACGAAAAGTAAGGCACCGAGGACAATTGCAATATCAGCCAGGTTGAAGGCCGGCCAATGCCAGTCTCGCCAATAGAAATCAAAGGAATCCACAACATAGCCGCGAAAGACCCGGTCAATCAGGTTGCCCATGGCGCCACCGAGGATAAGACTGTAAGCGATGGCTTCTCCTTTATGACGATTTTCAAGGATCAGCTTGATCAGAAAAATCGAGACCACTACCGCGATTCCGATAAATAAGTAGCGCTGCCAGCCTCCACCATTCGCAAAAAGACTGAATGCGGCACCGGTGTTCCATAGGTGCACCCAGTTAAAGAACGGGGTCACCGAAACATACTCGCCATAGGCCATTGATTGCTGCACCAGCCACTTTACAGCCTGATCAGACGCTGCCAGCAGGCCCGATATGGACAATAGGGCATACGGCGAGAGCTTTTTGCCAATAATGAGCATTATTTAACCCTTCAACGCCAAAATGCGTCTGGCACCGTTAAGTACAATGCCCCCCGCGATGGTGCCGATAATCAGATCCGGATAATTGGAACCGGTCCACGCGACCAGGGCGCCGGCGGTGATGACCCCCAGGTTGATCACCACGTCGTTGGCCGAGAATATCCAGCTTGCCTTCATGTGCGCCCCGCCTTCCCGATGTTTGGATATGAGCAGCAGACAACTGGTATTGGCAATCAATGCGACGAATGCGATAGCCATCATCACCAGCGATTCAGGCTCACTACCGAATACAAAGCGTCTCACCACCTCTACGAGCACGCCCACAGCCAAGATCAGTTGCAGTACACCAGCAAGATGCGCGGCACGTACCTGCATTTTCACGCTATGTCCAACCGCATAAAGGGCAAGCCCGTACACCGCCGCATCGGCAAAATTGTCCAGGGATTCTCCAATCAGGCCGGTGGACCGGGCGATCAGACCGGCAGTCATTTCCACCACGAACAGAAGTGCATTGATGCCGAGCAACCAGCGCAGGGTCCCGGATTCTTGCTTAGCAGAAGCTGCCGAAAACTCGGCGGCCTTGATGGTCTCCGGATTTGCAGCGACGGTTTCCTGAAGCGAGGCGCCTAGCCCCAAGGTCTTCAGTTTCGAGGTGACGGGCTCGACCTCGCCGTCATGCACGACCTTCAGCCGGCGGTTCGACAAGTCGAAGGACAGCGCCCGAATCTCCTCAAAGCCGTTCAGGGCTAGGCGAATCATTCGTTCTTCTGATGGACAGTCCATCTTCGGCACGGCATAAACACTGACCCATCTCCCTGGCGCCTCGGAGGAGGCCTGTATATCGGTATCCGCTGCGGACGTTGCATCACCGCCACAGGCGCCACCACAGGATTTGCTCATGATACGACTCCACTTGAACAATGTTGTGGTACCATTTAAAACTATAAAGCTACTATAAGGTCAATAGAGTAAAGAATCCGTTGGGGAGGAGGCTGATGCGCATTGGTCAGTTGGCGCAGTTGGTAGGGGTCGAAACACAGACGATCCGCTTCTATGAACAGCAGGGCTTGTTGCCGCCGCCTGATCGGCAGGACAACGGTTACCGTGTCTATACCGAGAAGCATGGTGAGGGGCTGGCCTTCATCCGTCGCTGCAGAATCCTGGGCCTGTCACTGGCTGAGATTCACGAACTACAGAGCTATCAGGACGACCCTCATCAGCCTTGTACCGCCGTCAACGCCTTGCTCGATGATCACATCTCTCATGTGCGGTCGCAGATAACCGCTCTGCAAGCGCTTGAGAAACAACTCGTTTCACTGAGAGCGAGTTGCAACGATGACCGGGAAGTTGAGGCGTGTGGGGTTCTTGCTGGAATTAGCGAAGGAAACATGCACCAGCAGTAGGTGAAGCATCAACCAGATAATCCGATGAGATGCCGGTCCGTCTCACTCTCATGCAAAGGTAAGATCAACCATTTAATCCGCTTACCCGTTATTCTTTATACCTCCATGATTCATCGGTCTCATTTCTATGAGAATATTGAATCAAACGAGGCTCCCGAAAAGGGGAAACAAATATTGGCCTACAATCTACCCGCGGCAACCCCGCTTAACATTTAATATCAATTAAACACACATTGATAAAATCGGCATCCTTCTTAATTGCTAAAAGCTATTTCATCATGCAATCAAGCATTGCTCAGCCATTCCACTCTTCTATTATGAAAAATCCTTTGGGTCATTATTGTTCACTCCAGATCTTGTTGATGAGCAGGGCCCTTTACATAAATAACAAACACCGGGACATCATAATTAGTAAATTACTATTTACTAAAAATTAGATAACAATTACTCAGCCTTTTTAGATACTTATGTGAAAAGCTTCAACAACCTTCAACATAATATGGACTTGGATTTTTCTCTGGGTCGCGGGGCTTGCCGTTACTGTCTGAGGCTATAGAAATTCAAAGGTTATCAGATCGACAATTGTTAGCACTCACATACCCGCAATAACAGCCCCCTTAAGGGCCGGACAAACTATGCCATCAGAATCCGGCCAACTTATGGCTACACGAACATCCTGTTTTTGTAACCATAGTTTGGCCGTTTTGGAGAAACTATGGTGATAATGTCGTCACAACCAAGAAGAATCTCAAACGGAAGATGACAAACCCAGAGTATGTCTTGGCTCCACTCCGCAATATAGAAATCAAGGGAACTGGTCTCGCTCCCCTAACTTCAGCTGTGGCCGACACATCAGTTTCAGGTGATGTTATAGCAGCCCGCAAGATGCATAATTACACCATGCATGCATATTGAAAGCCTTATAATCACCTGTTTAAAAAAAGGAATTTTGCGGGATATGCTGGTCTACAACGCCACTAAGCAGCAGTTCATCGACGATGTTCGCGCCAACGTTATCACCGATGCCATCGAGAACGAGGTGGCACGCAAATTGAACCGCAACTCGCCGCGCAGTGAGGTGGCGTCATGGGAGAACTCCCTTCGCTTCATGATGAGCGCACTGTTAGACGAAGCAATTCCCGCGTCGGCCGGAGTGGCCATCGAATACAACATTCCGCTGACCAATCGCCGCGTGGACTTCATTCTGACCGGCAAGAACCACCAACGGAATGATGCGGCAGTCATCGTGGAGCTGAAACAATGGCAATCCGTCGAAGTGACGAAGAAGGATGCCATCGTGCGTACCCAGCTGGGCGGCGGCGTACGTGAGACCAACCATCCGTCGTATCAGGCATGGTCCTATGGCGCGTTGATCGAAGACTACAACGAGACAGTGCGCTCCGAGTCGATCCGCTTGGTGCCCTGCGCCTACCTGCACAACTTGAAGCAGAGCGACGCGATCAATGATCCCTTCTACGAGCAGCACACAAGTCGGGCGCCGGTTTTTATCTCGCAGGATGCCATGAAGCTCTCGGCGTTTCTTGGTCAGCACATCAAGTACGGTGACAGCAACAACATCATGTATCGCATCGAGCACGGTGCGATCAAGCCGAGCAAAAGCCTAGCGGATGCACTGGCATCGATGATGCAAGGCAGCGCCGAATTCCTGATGATCGACGAGCAAAAGCTGGTCTATGAAACTGCGCTTGACCTCGCTCACCGCGCAAGTAACGGCGCCAAACAGTGCCTCATCGTCAAGGGCGGGCCAGGTACCGGCAAGTCGGTGGTCGCCATCAACCTGCTGGTGGAGCTGACAAAGCGCGAGATGATGGCGCAGTACGTCTCGCGCAACTCTGCCCCTCGGGAGGTTTTCAAGAAGAGGCTGACCGGCACGCGCAAGAAGACCCATATCGACAACCTTTTCAAAGGCTCGGGCAGCTACGTCAACGCCGAGCCAGATACCTTCCATTCGTTGATCGTCGATGAGGCGCACCGCCTGAACGAAAAGTCCGGCATGTACCAGAACCTTGGTGAGAGTCAGATCAAGGAAATAATCGCCGCATCACGCTTCCCGATCTTCTTCATTGATGAAGCGCAACGCGTAACACTAAAGGACGTCGGCACGGTCGAGGAGATCCGGCGGCGTGCGGCCCAGTGCGGCGCCGATGTCCACGAGCTCGAGCTTGCCTCCCAGTTTCGCTGCAACGGCTCGGATGGCTATCTGGCCTGGCTCGATCATGCGCTCCAGGTGCGCACCACGGCCAATACCGATCTGGCAGATATCGACTACGACTTCCAGGTATTCGATGATCCGAACGCCATGCGCCTTGCGCTTCTCGAAAAGAACCGCAAGGCCAACAAGGCTCGGATGGTGGCGGGCTACTGCTGGCCTTGGGCCAGTAAAAAGGACAAGCACGCCATGGACATCATCTTTCCCGAGTATGGCTTTGCTGCCCAGTGGAACCTCGATGACGACGGTATGCTGTGGGCGATCGCCGATGGATCAGCTGAACAGGTCGGTTGTATCCACACCTGTCAGGGGCTCGAATTCGACTACGTTGGCGTCATCATTGGCAACGACTTCGTGATTCGTGACGGCCGTGCGGTGACAGACGCGACCAAGCGGGCAGCGCAAGACCGCTCGGTGCATGGCTACAAAAAAATGCTCAAAGAGCAGCCTGAACATGCACATGCCCTAGCAGACAAGATCATCAAGAACACCTATCGCACGCTGATGACGCGGGGCCAGAAGGGCTGTTACGTCTATGCCACGGACCCTGAGACCCGCGAGTACTTCGCGGCTTATGCTGACTCCCAAGCAATGGCCGTCGAGCAGCTGGCCGCGACCGAGAATGCCATGACGCTAGATGGCCTGCATCTTCCCATCGTGACGCGTGATGAGGCAGTTCAGTTCGAGCGCCACGTACCCGTGTACGACCTGAGCATTGCAGCCGGCGGGTTCAGCGAGATGCAGCTCGCCGACGCCGAACACTGGGTCGAGCTGCCGGACTTCATGCGTGTGAGCCCCGATTTGTTCGTCAGTCGGGTAGTGGGGGAGTCGATGAATCGGCGCATCCCCAACGGCGCCTGGTGCCTGTTCCGTGCCAACCCCAGCGGCACACGACAAGGCAAGGTCGTCGTGGTGCAGCATCGCGCCATTGAGGACCCGGACCACGGCGGCAGCTTCACGATCAAGCTGTATCGGAGCGAGAAGGTCGAGGAGTACGGCGAGTTCGTGAACCAGCGGATCGTACTAAAACCCCAGACCAACGCCTTCGACTACAAGGACATCGTACTCGAGGACGAGCTTGAGGATCTGAAGGTCATCGGTGAATTCCTTTCTGTGCTGTGACAAGTGGGCCGCTTATGCCGATGCTGACTGGATAGCGAGCGGCAGAGCAGGCATGCTCATCGCTATCCGATACCGTACAAACAGGTGATTCCCTGATGTCAGATCCGTTCAAGCAGCTCCGCAACGCCATGGACCAGTTCGCCACCGAGCGTGACTGGGATCAGTTCCACTCGCCCAAGAACCTTGCCATGGCGCTGACGGTGGAGGCAGCGGAGCTGCAGGAATGCTTCCAGTGGCTGACCGAGGCGCAATCCAGGGAGCTGGATGAGCAGCAACTGGCAGCCGTGCGTGACGAAATTGCCGATGTTCAGCTCTATCTGATCCGTTTGGCGGGCAAGCTGGACGTGGATATCGAAGCGGCCTGCCGGGCGAAGATGGAAAAGAATGCGGAGAAATATCCCGCCGACCAAGTGAAGGGAAGCGCGAAAAAGTACACGTATTATCAGGACTGATGTGTAGCAATTCAGCCACGCGCCCAGGTCTTCCTGCAATGTGTCCACGCTACTGTAGGTCTTTCACCGCCATATTGGCGGGTCGAGCTCCGGCAAAATAGTCTTGTGAACCCTCCAGATTCAGTTTTACTGATCGCGTTAGACGAGTTTGGATTAGCCGAAACTAACGGGGATGAACGGCAGACAGGATAGAAATGACCGAAGGCAAACTCCGGCCATTGTCATGACGAGGACTACAACTTTTTAACGCGCCGATTTTTGCCCTTGATTTTGCCTTTCAATAATCGCTCCAGCGCCAGGTCAGCACTGTCACGATCGATAGCCACATAGGCCTGATAATCCGTGACGGTAATCTTGCCCACTTTGTTGCCGGCAATCCCCGCATCACCGGTCAGCGCGCCGAGAATATCGCCGGGGCGAAGCTTGTCCTTGCGGCCGGCGCCGATGCACAACGTAATTGTCGGGGGCTGCAAGGTGTCACCTTCACGGGGCTTCAGGCTACTCACCGGGTGCCAGTTCAGGGGCGCGCCCTGCAATTCTTCAATGGCCATGGCACGACGGGATTCGCGCGGCGCTACCAGGTTGATGGCCAGGCCCTTTTCACCGGCTCGACCGGTACGGCCGACACGGTGAATGTGGGTCTGCGGTTCATGGGACAGTTCTGCATTGATAACCATATCCAGGTTATCGATATCCAGGCCCCGCGCTGCCACATCCGTGGCAACCAGCACCGACAGGCTGCGGTTGGCAAACAACGTCAGCACCTCATCGCGCTCGCGCTGTTCCAGGTCACTGTTGAGCACCATGGCCGACATCCCCTGCCGGCAAAGCTGGTTCACCACGTCCTGGCATTGCTTTTTGGTCACACAAAACACTACGCAGGACACCGGCCGGAAACAGGCAATGGCACGGGCCACCGCCTCTTCCCGCTCAGCAGGGTCGACTTCGTAGTAGCGCTGTTCGATCTGGCTGTTATCGTGAAGCGCTTCCACTTCTACATGCTGGGGGTTGTTCATGAAGGTTTCCGCCAGCTGCTTGATCCCTGCCGGATAGGTAGCCGAAAACAACAGGGTCTGGCGACGGGATGGCGTCTGCCGGATCACCTCGGCAATGCTATCGTAGAACCCCATATCGAGCATACGATCCGCTTCATCCAGCACCAGAGTATTCAGCCCTTCCAGACTCAGCGTGCCCTTGCTCAAATGCTTGAGCACACGCCCCGGCGTGCCCACCACGATCTGGGCCCCATGTTCCAGCGAGCCAATCTGCGGGCCGATGGGTTGCCCGCCACACAGGGTCAGCACCTTGATATTGCCGGGGCCACGGGCCAACCGGCGGATTTCCCCGGCCACCTGATCGGCCAGCTCCCGGGTAGGACACAACACCAACGCCTGGCAACCGTAATAGCGTGGATTCAATGGATGCAGCAGGCCAAGACCGAAAGCCGCCGTCTTGCCACTGCCGGTACTGGCCTGGGCAATCACGTCATGCCCTTTCAGCACAAATGGCAGGCTTTGTGCCTGCACCGGCGTCATGGTGGCGTAACCCAGGGTATTCAGGTTGGCGAGCAGTTCCGCAGACAGCGGCAGGGAAGCAAAAGAGGCATCAGTCACGGGAGCAGCCTGTGGCAAAGAAAGGTGGCAAGGAAACACTGACAACGCACGGCCAGCGTATGCCTAGTGTAGCAGTTGTCGCATTGCGGTGAGGATCAAATTGTGCGGCGACTGGGGGCCTCCGACTGGCACCTCTGATATAGTACCGGCAACCGGGAAATCTGTTGATCATGTCATTATTCCATCGCCCCGCATGCCTGACTCACCTGCACCGCGAAGAACTCGCCACCGGACTGGTGCGCGTGGGTTGCCACTACGCCCCTGAGCGTCTCTGCGACGACAGCTTTGCCCAGGCAGACATCCCCCTGCCACCCTCCCTGAGCACGGCGGTGGCCAAACGCCGCAGCGAGTACCTGGCCGGCCGATGGTGCGCCCGCGAAGCGCTGGCGATGCTGGGAATCGAGGGCATCCCGGCCCTGGGACCCGACCGGGCACCACAATGGCCCGCAGGCAGTCTGGGCAGCATTACCCATAGCCAGGGCATTGCTGAAGTGATGGTCGCCGACGCACGCCATTGGCTGACCGTAGGGCTGGACACGGAACAATGGCTCAGCGCAGAACGGGCAGCCCGGCTGTGCCGGGAATTGCTGACCCACGAAGAACGGGAACAACTGGAAGGGTTATCACCTATTCAGCGCGCCAATCGCATCACGCTGATTTTTTCCGCCAAGGAAAGCCTGTTCAAGGCGCTCTACCCGATCACCGGCAAACGCTTTTATTTCCATGACGCGGAGCGCCGGGATGCCCGTTCACTGACCCTGCTGAAAACCCTGTCGCCAGACTGGAAGCTTGGCGCCACCATTCCTTTTCGCTGGCGCGAACGGCAGCAAGGCGTGCTGAGCTGGATTGCCCTGCCCCGTTAGCGGGTTACGCTGCCATGCCCTTGCGGCACAGCCTGGGGCAGTCTTCACACAACGCCGTGTCCGGCAAACGAAAGCGAATGCAACAGGTACGACGCACGGTGATCACCGTGCCGGTGTTGGCGTTCATCCTATGCTGGTAGGCTCCGAACAAGGGATTTCTGTCACCGTTTTCAAAGGTGGGCTGATCAAGCAACGCCTGTCCCGGCGACCAGAGCATCTCCGGCAAACCCGCCCCTTTCAACTCCCCCGTGAACCAGTGGATGTAACGGCTGGCATTACTCCACAGTACCCGGGTGGATAGCCCCAGTGCCTGCTGCCAGGCAGTGATAACCGGCTGCAGGTTATCCCGCATTATTCCCTCGAAACGGGACAGCGGGTGCGCGGATGCCACAAGTTGTTGTCCGTCATCCGGCAACACAAAGACACCGGGCAGCCCCTGCGCATCCACCTCGACCGCCAGCACGTCTACCGACAAAGGCAATTCACGCTGCAGGATCAGGTTGGCCGCAAGCACCGGCGGCAACAGCCGCAAGAAATAGTATTTACTCCAGATGGAGAGCAGTGCCCGCTCGTCTTCCCCCTTCAAGTCAGGGCGAAATTGATACAACGACTGCCGTAACCGGCCGGCATCAAACAGATCGGTTAACGGGATGGCCACATCGTTCGGCTCGGCCAGGCGTAACAAGCGGCCATAGGAAGAAAAGCCCCCTTGAAACAAGGGGGCCAGAGCAGAAATCATCAGCTTGCACAGGCCGTTTCGAGCGGCCGGCTCTGCCGTTCTATCAACGCATCCACCACTTCCTGGGAGCGCACTGCCAAGATCGACAACAGGGTGTCACTGAGGCCATGGGTTTCTTCACAACAGCCCTGCAGGAACACATTGGCATGGCAGCCTGATGCCATGGGCAACCGATAACAGCGCTCCACGCCTTTCTCGGACATCCAGTCCGCCATGGGCGACAGCAACTGCTCATGGCCATTGCGGTTATAACCGGTGGCCAGCACCACCCCGTCATAGACTTCAGTCTGCTCCACGCCGGTGTCCTTGTTGCGCAGGGTCAACAGCACACGGGTGCCATCATTCTGCACACCAACGATATCGCGGTTGGACAGGAAGCGGTGCTGCACCTTGCCGGTCACTTTCTGCAGGTAAAGACGCTCGTAGATCTGTTCAATTTCCGCCAGGTCCACTACCGCGTAATTGGTCTGACTGAAACGTTTGAGAAAATCCTGTCGCTCGGATTCCGGCCGGGCGTAGATAGTATCCGTGAACGATGGATCGAAAATTTCGTTCACAAAAGCGCTGTCATCGGCCGGGTGCAGGGCCCGGCTGCGACTGACCAGATCCATCTTTCCATCCGGGTACTGGTCCATCAGATCCAGATAGATTTCAGCGGCACTCTGGCCTGCCCCGATCACGGCAATACGCGGCGTTTCGTGGCGACCAAACCGCTCGTATTCGTGCTTATAGCGCGATGAGTGAACCATGTTGTCACCCATCTTGCCGGCGAACACCGCCGGGATCTTCGGGTAACCACCAATGCCGATCACCAGGTTACGGGTAAAAATTTCCGTCTCACTGCCATCGGCGCTCCGTGAGCGAACGCGCACCCACTCCACTTCGCCACCCTGCTCCACCGGCTCAATGGCAATCACTTCCTGGCCGTAGTGCACATGCTCTTTAAACTGATCGGCGGACCAGCGCATGTAATCGTTATATTCCACACGGGTAGGAAAGAACGTCCCCATGTTGATAAAGGAATCCAGACGATTGTTGTCATGCAGGTAATTAACAAAGGTGAAACGGCTGGCGGGATTGCGCAGGGTCGCCAGGTCTTTCAGAAATGACACCTGCATGCGAGTGCCTTCCAGCAACATGCCGCCGTGCCATTCAAAGCGGGGTTGTTTTTCCAGGAAGCAGTAACGCAGGCCATCCAGGTCTTTCTGCTCGTCCAGTGCAATGGCAATGGCCAGGTTGGCCGGGCCAAAACCAATACCAACGACATCGTATTCCTGAGAATGAACGCTCATGGTGATATGTCCTCAATGTGGCGGAAGCCGAACGGCCTCCGGGTTATCCATACACCGACCACCGAAGAATTCGGACAGTCAGCCACTTGCTGCCGGATAGTGGTGGGCAGCGCGCCATGGCGGTTCAGAGTGAAAAAATCCGAACCGTGATTTTCAGCTCAGCTCGCAACGCTCAAAAAACGCATCACGATGCAGCACCATCAGGGCTGCGCGCTTGTGCGGAAAATCAAACTCCTTTGGCTTGGCAAATCGCCTGGCTTGAAGGTGTTGAATCATCCTGTCGTTATCCGAGCGTGGCTCGGACACAATCCTTGTGGTACGACAATCATCGAGAAACAGGTAATGGCAGAGCGCATTCAGCCATGCCTTTACCTTGTGCGGGCCACGGTGATGGTCTTCGCCCACCAGCATGTGAATCCCGCGATCAAAATCCTGTGCATCGTAATAGGGTGCGATGCGATCTTCCTTGGCCCAATACGCCTCAAAGTAGGCGAAGGGCTCATCATCAATGCAACCGATCAGGTTAAGCACTCGCGATTCTTTCGCCTGGCTCTCCAGGTAAGCGCGATGCTCTTCCAGGGTGCCGCTCTGTTCCCAGAAGGCAGCCACACGCTCGCTGTTCTGCCAGCGCATGAAACGGTGCAGGTCTTCCTCAATATCCAGCGTGCGCAGAGACACCCACGCCTGAATACCGGTATCAAAACGGCGGTACACTTCCCCCGCCGGCTTGGCGCGGCGTCGTGGGTGACGCCGGCCGGATTCATCCATGATCATGGTGACCGGATACGGCAAGGCATCGCCCTGGCTTAACCAGTCACCGGGCAGCTGCCAAAACATGTCGCGTTCCAGCCGTGCTGTTTGATTCTCTTCCTGAATCATGAAAGCAGCGTTAAAACCGCTCTCAAACTGCAGGGTGTTCATATCCGGCTGCGAGACAAAGAACGCCCAGGCAGCACGCAGAAGCTGCGTCGGTTCCTGGCAAGACTGCACCACACGGGCGATGCCGTCGGTCAGTTCCACCGTTAACAGATCCTGATCATCCCACTGGCACCGCCACTGCGGTGCCAGTGCCTGTTCAAACACATCCAGCCGCTGCCCACAGGGCAGCGGAATGGATTGGTAATGACTCTTACCAGGCATAGGTCACGCTGCCGATAACATTGCGACGGTCGCCGTACCAGCACCAGTAGTTACAGGTCGCCACATATTCTTTATCAAGAACATTCTTCGCAGCCACCTGAAACTTGAAATCGTTCCATTGGTAGGCAACGGTCGCATCAGCCACAGTGTAAGAAGGTACTTTCATGCTTTTTGATTCAAGGTCATCACCATAAGTGCTACCGACATAACGTCCGCCACCACCAATCGAGAAACCTTTCAATGGCCCCTGCAGGAATTGGTATTTAACCCAGGCAGACATTAAACGCTTAGCCACCTGGTTAGGCTGATTACCTTCAACGGCCGCGCCCCGCGCATCCGATTTAATTTCCGGATCCACCAATGTAGCATTAGCAACAAAGCTCAAGGATGGCGTAATGTTTGCTACACCTTCCAGCTCAACCCCTTGACTCTGAACTTCTCCAATTTGGCGAAACGAAGGGGTACCCGCAGTACCTGAAGCAAGATTTTCCTGACGAATCTTGAATGCCGCGGCATTGAAATAGCCATCAAACCCATCGGGCTGAAATTTCAAACCAACTTCGACCTGATCTCCCGATTCTGGCTTGGCGGGATTGTTATTTGCATCCAATTGAATAATTGGCTGGAAGAACTGTGAATAGCTCGTATACGCCGTCAGTCCATTGCCAAACAACCAGGCCAGGCCTGCATTCGCAGTCCATTCATCATTATCGTAATCCAGATCAACACCGGCATCTTTATTATCAAACTCAGTATCGACACGGTCATGACGGGCGCCGAGCATCAGCACAAGATGATCCTGAATTTTCACTTGGTCCTGCAAATAAAAACCCAGCTGGTAGCTATCCGTGGTTCGACGCTCACGATCAGCTTCCGTCAAACGATTAGCACCGGGCAAGGCGCCATCCAACAAGAAGACATCACCTGCGGCTGAATACTGCGGGTTATATACATTCAACGTATTTGCCGCAAACACCCCTGGCGCTACTTCTTCGCCCACAACAGGATCGGCGGCATAGTCCTTTCCATCAATATTGAGCAATTGATAGTCTACGCCTGCGAGAAGCGTGTGCTCCATGCCGTTAATTTCCCATTTATGGGTAAAGCGGTTATCCACATTAAAACTATCCGCATGCCCGTCTTCAGTAGAGGCATACCGAACGACTTCACTTCGCCCTGTAGGAACGCCAAAATCGTCGGCATAGGCAAGTGCGTACATCTGAATCAGATCGACATCGATTCGACCATAGCGAAAACTCTGCTGGAACGATGTTTTTTCGCTAAAGTCATGTTTGAGCTCATAGCCCAATGTGATCTGGGTGCGATCAAATTTCTCAAAATCCGGGTTACCCACTGCCACATCATCATCGATGAAACCATTTCCTCCCTGACTAGGGCTAAGAGTTCCTTCTGAAAGGTGGAACTGCAAGGCAGGATCGGAATTATCTTCCTGGTAGCTCGCCAGCAATGTCAGATCGGTTTGCTCCCCCAGCGCCAGCTTAAGTGATGGAGCAAAGAGGACACGTTCTTGTTCTACGTCATCTACCTGCGTTCCATTCTCTCGCCCCAGGACCTGAACACGAAAAGCATGGCCATCACCGATGGGGGCACCCACATCGACAGAAACCTGCTTGCGATCCCAGGTGCCGTATTCCACACCCACAGAGCCAAATGAGTAATCCTGTGGCCGCTTGCTGATTACATTAATGACGCCACCAGGGGGCGTTTGCCCATACAGAACGGAAGCTGGGCCACGAAGAATTTCTGTCCGCTCCAGCTGGAAGGGATCAATCTGCCAACTGTAGAAGCCACTCGAATAAGTTCGAGTCCCGTCGCGATACAATCCATTGTTTGCCTGCTTAAAGCCGCGAACAATAAACCAGTCTTGCTTATTGTCTTCCCCATAAAACCCCGCCTGAACCCCCGGGGTATAGCGCAGCGCATCACTGATGCTGACAGCAGCCCGGTCATCCATCTGCTCACGGGTGACGATTGAAACTGAGCGCGGAGTCTCACTGACCGGGGTATCGGTTTTCATGGCGGTCATGCTTCGCTGCCCCACATAACCGAAGTCGTCCCCGCCGTATGCGTCGTCTGACTGCTCGGCATTCACCTCGATAGTCTGCAATTCATCAGCGTCCTGCTGCTCTTCTGCCCAGGCAGGTGACGCTGCCATTGTCGCGGCTACCGCCAGCGCCAGCGGATTGCGGCCCCACTTCAGCCCCCGGATCAGCCCGCTCTCGGTCCGATTCCCCATGGTCGTTCTCCTAACAATCGTAAAAACTACAGTAATAGGAATGATTCGCAACTGCATTATACAGATTGCAAACCTTACGACTAGTGCACAAAAAAAGTGATTAGCCGGGCATTTCAGTCAATGGTTGCTGAGCGTTGCTCCGTTCAAGCCGGTCCGGCAAGCTCTGTAAAAAGGTGGCCTCACGCACAATCGTCAAATGATCCGCCTGCACGGTGTCGCTGTGGGCGAAATCAACACACGCGGCCAGCCCGTTCTCAAGAGTCCGGGCACGGCCCGCCGGCTCACTGGCCCACCAACTGTGTACCGGGGCCTGCAACGTTGGCAGCTGATAGCCCCAACATAAATCCCGCAAATGTTGCTCCACCGCCCAGGCATGCAATAACTGCGCAGCACTGTCGGCCACCGCCGGCTCAATGGGTTGCGTGGCCAGCCATTGCGCAAAGTTCTGCGGCCACTGCGCCGGTTTGCTGTCACGCAGGCGCGCAATGCAATCATCCAGCGCCATGGACGACGCCGAGGTCAGCAGCATGCCCAGATGTTCCCGCAACGTCTGCTGCGCCTGCGGCGATGACCACTGGTCTTCCGCCACTTCGTGGCCCGGCACATAGGTATCCAGCAGCCCCACAAAGGCCACGGTTTCGCCAGCCTGCTCCAGCCGGTGAGCCAGCTCCATGGACAAGGCGCCCCCCAATGACCAGCCCAGCAAGTAGTAAGGGCCTTGCGGCTGCTGCTGGCGCACCGTGCGGTAATACCGCTCGGCCATTTCATTCAGTGACGGGTCAAACCAGCCAGGTTCCAGAAAACTGCGCGATTGCAGGCCCCGCACCTGCCACTGCCCTTCCAGGCTGGCGGCCAGGGCCTGATAACCGGTGGTGCGTCCAGTCACCGGATGCGGGCACCACAGTACAGGCAGATCGCCGACCCGGTTCAGGCGCGTCACCAGTGCCGGATCGGCGCTGGCTTCACGGGGCGCATCCGCCAGAGCCAACAATGCCTGCAAGGCCTGACGGTAACGGCCACACCAATGCGCAATCTGCTGCTCGTCATACACACTGGACGCAAAATCCCAGACCAGCTCCAGCTGCCCGCCGACCACCTGGCCGTTAATCGCCAGAGGGGAGGCCATGGGGTTGTCGCCCGCCTGGGCAGTGCCGCCGCCGCGCAACGGTGTAAAGCCCTGAATCAAGGCATCGTCGTGGTACTGCCCCAGATAGTTGAACGTGACCGGCGCATCCGGGCTGTCGTTCAGTGCGCTGTCAGCAAGAAAACGCAAAGCGCCATAGCCCACACCGCCATCCGGTTCGGTTTGCTGTAATTGCTGCGATACCGCAAACAGGTTCTGGCGCGGGTCGTCAGAGAACGGCAGCGATACCGGATACAGGCTGGTAAACCAACCCAGCGTCCGACTCAGGTCCATGCCCGGCGCCAGGCGGGTTTCCCGGCCGTGCCCTTCCAGATTGATAACCAGGTTTTTATTTTCAGCAGGCGCATCGCTGGCGGCGCTATTGCCCACGGTTGCGGATCGCGCCACCAGCGATGCGCCTGCAGCAGAAGGTTGCAGCGTTCGGGAGAGCGCAGTCAGCAAGAGCGCCGGCACGCTAACGCCCAGCTTGGTTGGCGCATCCTGTAGCAGCCGGCGGGTATCCGCCTTGTCCAGCGACAAGGTGGCACTTTGCTTTTCGCCGTAAGCAGGCAAGGCCGCCGAAGCCTTGTCCGGTTGCTGGGCCTGCCAGAACGGCAAGCGTTCATCACCGTTGTTCTGCAGCCATTGCACCAGCGCCTGATGCCAGTCGCCCAGATTGTGGGTACGCTCCGGCAAGGTTATCGCCTGGCCTGCCAGTGCCTGCCCATACGCACTGAGCAAATCGTCCAGCAGAATACGCCAGGACACCCCATCCACCGCCAGGTGATGAATCACCAGCAACAACCGATCCGGCTGCTGCGGAGTTTGCACGTAAAGCACACGGAACAGCTCCCCTGCTTCGATGTTCAGGCTTTGCTGGGTCTGTTCACACAAGGCGGATACCGCCGCATCATCCGGAGCCTGCCGCCACCACAATAATTCATGGCTCGGTGCATCCGTCGGCAAACAGGTTTGCGTCCAACCGTTCTGCTCACGGGTAAATTGCAATCGCAGGGCGTCGTGCTGTTGATACAAGGCCTGCAGGGTCGCCTCCAGCGCCGGCCGTTCCATGGGAGCATCCAGCGCCAGCCACAGGTGCTGATTCCAGTGACTGGGGCTGGGCGGATTCAGGGAAAAGAAATGCTGCTGAATGGGCAGCAGGGGTAGCGCGCCCTGCAAGGGCTGTTGAGAAATAACCGACGCCTGGGCACTCACTGCCTCAACCGCCAGCTCTTTCAACACCGGCTGCTCGAACAGCTCTTTCGGCGTTAACGCCAGGCCCTGCTGGCGGGCGCGGCTGACCACCTGCAAGGCAAGAATGGAGTCGCCGCCCAGCGCAAAGAAATTATCATCGCGGCTGACGGCTTCACGGCCCAGCAGTTGTTGCCAAATCGTCGCCAGCGTCTGTTCATTGTCCGTCTGTGGTGCATCACCTTCGCTGGCGGTTTGCCACTGCGGTGGCGGCAACGCCTTGCGATCGACTTTTCCTGCCGGGGTCAGCGGCAAGGCTTCCAACACGATCAACTGGCTTGGCACCATATAGTCCGGCAGTGATCCCGCCAGCGCCGCGAGAATGTCCTCGGTGATGATGGGACCACGGGGCACCACATACCCCACCAATTTATCCCCGGCAGGCGATGGCTGCGCCACCACGGCGGCCTCACGAATCGGTTCATGACCCAACAGCTGGCTTTCAATTTCGCCCAGCTCAATACGGAAACCGCGAATTTTTACCTGCTGATCCACCCGGCCCAGGTATTCCATCACGCCATCGCCCCGGTACTTCACCAGGTCCCCGGTGCGGTACATGCGCTCGCCGGGTGAGCCGAACGGGTCTGGCAGGAAACGCTCCGCCGTCAGGTCCGGGCGCTGATGATAACCACGGGCCAGACCCACTTCGTTGCCGATATACAGTTCCCCCGCGACGCCAACTGGAACGCGGTTAAGATCCTGATCCAGCACATACAGTTTTCTCGGCCCCACGGCGGTGCCGATGGGCGCATAGGCGCTGGTCAGGGTGTCGCCTTCGTAGGCGGCCCACAGCATCGGCGTAACCACCGTTTCTGTGGGGCCGTAACCATTAAGAATGCGTTTTGGCTTGAGCACATTCTGCATGCGCTCGAAGGTTTCCCGGGTAAAGGCCTCGCCGCCCAGGGTCCAGGAACGTACTTGCAGTGCCGGTTTTTCCTGTTCGATCCAGTCCAGCAGCGGGCCCATATAGCTGGGCGGAAAACAGGCCACGGTAACGCCTTCGTTTTTCAGCACCTCACAGCATTGTTCCGCGCTCCACAGTTGCTGATCACGGATCACCACACGGGAACCAAAGGCCAGCGGCACCGTCCAGCGCTCCACCGCCCCATCGAAACTGATGGAGGCAAACTGTAGTTCCACATCGTCCGGGGTCATGCCATAGCGCTCGCCGATGGTTTGCACATGCATGGTAAGACCGGCATGGGTCAGGGATACACCTTTGGGTTTGCCGGTGGAGCCCGAGGTGTAGATCACATAGGCGAGCTGATCCGGGTGCGGTTCTTCGTTGGGGATGCCGAAAGCAAAACTGTCCAGTGAGAGTGTATCGACAGCAATAGGGCTAACGGTTTCAACACGGGGCAAGGTTTCCATCAAATCTGAAGAGGTGAGCAGCAACGTCGCGCCGCTGTCTTCCAGCATGTAGTGCAAGCGGTCGGAGGGATAACCCGGGTCCAGCGGCAAAAAAGCACCGCCGGCTTTCATCACGGCGATAAAAGCTTCCACCATGGTGACGCCGCGCTCAAAAGACACGCCGACCACATCATCCGGTTTCACACCCTGTGCGATCAGATAACGGGCCAATTGATTGGAGCGTGCTTCCAATTCGGAAAACGACACACGGGTATCCCCGTGCACCAGCGCAATGGCATCACCCTGCTTCGCGGCCTGCTGCGAAAACAGGGACACAAAACTGTTCTGATGCCACTCGCCCTTTCCCTGTCCCCAATGCTGCAACTGCGGTAAATCAGCCTCTGACACAGCGATGGCACCCAGCGTTCGCTGACCCTCGCCGAATGCCGCCAGCACCAGGCTCATGGCCTGCTTCAGTCGCTCGGCGGTGTCGGAATGAAAACGGTCTGCCGCATAGGTCAGCGTCAGCAACAACGCACCGCCATCCCCCTCATGGACATCCAGCGCCAGATCAAACAACGCATGCGGCACACCCTGAGCAAGCGGTGCAATGGTGACGCCGTCGCTCAGGTTTCTTGCTGCCGTATCGCGACGCTGATAGTTGAACAACACCTGAAAAAGGGGCGTTTCACCCGGCTCCCGGCGAGGCGATAGGGATGCCACCAGCTGATCAAACGGCAGCGCCTGGTGAGCCTGGGCGTCCAGCATGGTCTGGTGTAGCTGCGCCACCCACTGACTTACCGTGAGCGCCGCCTGCGGCTGCCCACGCACCACCAGGGTATTTACAAAAAAACCCACCAGCGCTTCTACTTCGGCGCGCTCGCGGTTAGCCACCGGGACGCCCACCGGAATATCACGGCGGCCACTCACCGACGCCAGCGCCCACTGCCAGGCCGCCAGCACCACCGTGAACAGGGTCGTCTCGTTTTTCCGCGCCAGCGTCTGCAGTGGCCCCTGCAAGTGGGAAGGAACCGTCCACTGCACACTGGCCGCCGTACGCAAGGCGGTCTGCGCCGGGGCACGGTCATGGGCAATCAGCAACGGAGGTTGCGCCCTTTCCTGTTGATCATGCCCCAGTTGTTGGCGCCAGTACGCCAGTTGTCTGTCACGTTCACCGGCATCCAGCCAGGCCTTTTGCCAAAGCGCGTAATCCGCATACTGAATGGCAAGCTCTGGCAACGATGCATCGCTGAGATACGCCTGCGCCAGATCCGCAAAGAACACGTCCATGGACCAGCCATCGGACACCAGATGGTGCATGACCAGCTGCAAGCGCCAGCCTTGATCCGACAGTTGCAACAACTGCACACGCAATGGTGAATCACTGCGCAGCACAAAGAGCCGGTGGGCATGTTCATCCGCCAGGGTTTGCCGGGCGTTGTCATCCAGCGTGCGAGCATCGCGCTGTTCAACGATCAGGGAATCATTGCCAATCTGTTGCAGCCCTTCACCGCCCTCTTCCACAAAACGGGTACGCAGGCTTTCATGCCGCTGGACCACCGTATCCAGAGCCCGCAGCAATCGCGACACCTCCAGTGCTCCGTTCAGTTCAAATGCGGCGATCAGGTGGTAGGCGGTGTTGTCCGGCTCCAGCTGATGAATGGTCCACAGACGCTGTTGTGCTGGCGCCAGCGGGATACGATTCGGGCGGTCACCGGCGACAATCGGCAGGCGTTCGAAGGGAATGCCCTTTTCCCCCAGCTTCTGTAGAAAAACCGCCTGTTTGGTTTCATCCAGCGCCATAAAGCGCTGCGCCAGTGCCGCCTTGTCCAGGCTCATAGGTCACTCCGGATCATAAATCTTCCAGGTCATCGAGCAGATCGGCCATGGCCGACAGGTCATCCTGCTCCTGCTGTTTGGCGTCGCCGTTATGTTCGTCCACCAGGGCGGCCAGTGCCTGCAAGGTGTCCGCCTCAAATAACGCGCGCAGAGGAACGTCCACACTCCAGCGATCACGTAGCGTGGCAACCACCCGTGTGGCTAACAGCGAATGCCCACCGAGGGCAAAGAAATTGTCATCCAGCCCCACCGGCGATTGCCCCAACAATTCTGCCCACAACGATGCCAATTGCTGTTCGGTGTCGGATTGTGGAGCACGGTATTCACGGGCCTGCCATTGCGGTTCAGGCAGGGCCTTGCGGTCCAACTTGCCGTTGGGCGATAAAGGCAGCGCCTCCAGCACCATAAACAGCGAGGGCACCATGTACTCGGGCAACGCCTCAGCGAGAGACTGTCGCCAACTATCACGGTTATCGCTATCGGCGCTCACATAAGCCACCAACTGGTCACCGGCGTCACTGTGATGAGCAACAACAACCGCATCATTCACCTCAGGCAATTGTTTTAGCTGTTGTTCGATTTCACCCAGCTCGATACGCAAGCCCCGGATCTTCACCTGATGATCGAGGCGGCCCAGATAATCAATGATGCCGTCGTCCCGTTGCCGCACCTGATCGCCGGTGCGGTACATGCGGCTGCCCGGCTCACCGAAAGGATTGGGCAGGAAGCGATCTGCCGTCAGATCCGGGCGGGCAAAATAGCCCCGTGCCAACCCTGTACCGGCCAGGTACAACTCACCGGGGACACCACGGAGGACCGGGTTAAGATCCGTATCCAGCACATGCAGCTGAATATTGCTGATCGGCGCACCGATGGGCACGGTGTGTCCATCTGCCGGCTTTTCCTTTTCTTCTCTCTCCAGGGAACGGCACTGCCAGAAACTCACATCAATGGCGGCTTCGGTGGGGCCGTAAAGGTTATGCAGCTCCACATCGTTGCGGCTGGCGAATACGGCTTTCTGCAGTTCCATATCCAGCGCTTCGCCGCTACAGATCAGGCGCTTGAGTTGCGGCAGATGCTGCAGGCCGGTGGCATCCACAAACGCCTTCAACATGGACGGCACAAAGTGCAGCGTGGTGACGTCTTCGTCGGCCATGACCTGTTGCAACCATTGCGGATCACCATGGGCTTGCGGCGGTGCCACCGCCAACCGCGCGCCCACCATCAATGGCCAGAAAAATTCCCACACCGACACATCAAAACTGAACGGCGTTTTCTGTAGCACACAGTCCGCATGGGCCAGCGGGTATTTGTCCTGCATCCACAGCAAACGGTTTTCCAGCGCCGCCTGGGTATTGAGCACACCCTTGGGTTTGCCGGTGGAACCGGAGGTGTAAATCACATAGATCGCCTGATCCGGGTGCCACTGCACTGCCGGCGGCGTCACCGGTTGATCACTCACATCCAGCTCATCCAGGCACCACATGGGTACCCCTTGCGGCCAGCTTTCCAGCAGCTCGCTATGGGTCAGCAACAACGCCGGCGACGACGCGTCCAGAATGTAGGCGAGTCGATCCTGCGGGTAGCTCGGGTCCAGCGGCACATACGCACCGCCGGCGCGGGTGATGGCAAGAATACCGATAACCAGTTCCAGCGATCGGGGCAAGCCGATGGCCACACGCACGTCCTCTTTCACCCCGGCACGGCGTAAACGATTCGCCAGTTGATTGACCCTGCGCTCCAGCTCCGCATAGCTGAGCTGCTGCTCGCCCATGCTCAGAGCGATGGCATCCGGGGTGCGAGCCGCCTGCTGACTCAACCGCTTCGGTACCGCGGTAAAATCGCCCCAGTCTTTTTCGGTACGATTAAAATCTTGGCCCGCGGCCACTTCGTTTGCGGTCAGCAGGCTCGCATCAGACAACCGTTGCTGCGGGTCATCCAGCAACGCGCCCAGCAGAATGGAGAAATGGTCCCGTAACCGTTCGATGGTTTCCGGTTTGAATAATGCAGTGGCATAACCGATAAAGCCCTGCAGCTGTTCATCGTCTTCCAGAATATCCAGCGCCAGTTCGAACTGGGCACCGGCGGCACCGGGATCGAATGGGGTAATCACCGCTTCCGGCCACCGGGGCGCAAAGGTCTGGCTGAGCCGCTGATGATTGAACACCACCTGGAACAAGGGGTGACGATCCAGGCTTCTGTCCACCCCCAGCGCCTCCACCAGCATCTCGAACGGCAACGCCTGGCGGCCCTGGGCGGCACCGATAAATTGCTGGGTGGCCGCCACCTGTTGCGCAAAAGTCTGCGGCTGATGGTATGACGCCGGGATCACCAGCGTATTGATGAAACAGCCCTGCAGGGTTTCCGTCTCCGCCAGCAAGCGCCCGGCCACCGGCACGCCGACCCGCACCTGTGGCTGGCCACTGTAGCGATGCAGCAGGGTCTGCCAGACACTGAGCAGCAGCGTGGACACGGTGGAGCCCAGCTCGCTGGCTCGCTGCTTCAGCTGCACCAGTTGCGCATCACTGATCGGCATGGGCAGGCGCGCGCCGCCGCTTGCCTTGCCCGGCAAGCCACCACGAGGAAAATCCGTGGGTAAGGCCAATGGCTCGCCACCATCGCCGAGCTGTTCGACCCACCACTGGGTTTGAGCGCGAGCCTCGTCACTGTCCAGCCATTGCTGTTGCCAGGCCGCATAGTCCGCGTACTGAATAGCAGCGGGGTTAGCCGCCAGCGTCTCGCCCTGATGGACCCGTTGATACAGTTCACTCAACTCTGCCAGCAACAGCTGCATGGAAACACCATCACCAATGATGTGGTGCTGCACCAGCAACAGGTGATAGCGCTGCGCCGAGAGTTTCAGCACCAGCACCCGCAACAAGTCATCCGCCGCCAGATCGAACGGACGCGTTAATGCCTCATGCTGGAGCGCCTCATGTTGGTGAGAGCCGGCTGCCGCGTCCGACCCGGTTTCTTCACTCAGGTCCTGCCACTCAATAGCCACCGTGCCAGCATCGAGAATCCGCTGACGAGGCTCGCCGCCCACCTCGATAAAACGGGTACGCAGGCTTTCATGATTGGCCACCAGAGTATTCACCGCCTGCTGCAGAGCATCGCGATGCAGCTCACCGCGCACCTCCAGTGCCAGCGGCATATGGTAGGCACCGTTTTCCGGTTCCAGCTGTTGCACAAACCAGAGCCGACGCTGGGCGGCAGAACAGGGCAAATCGCCGTGGCGCGGCACCGGCTGAATCGCCGGCATGGCATCCACCGACTGACACAGCAAGGCGCATTGCTTGAGCAATGGCTGCTCAAAAATCCGGTTCAGCGGCAAATCCAGCTGATGCTGATGGCGCAGCCGGTTAACCATCTGCACCGCCAACAGCGAATGGCCCCCCAGATTGAAAAAGTGGTCATCGCGGCTGACGCTTTCCAGCCCCAGCAGGGATTGCCAGATTGCCGCCAGAATCATTTCGTTATCGGTTTGCGGCGCCTCACCGCAACTGCCCGCCTGCCATTGGGGCAAGGGCAATGCCTTGCGGTTCACCTTGCCCGCTGGCGTCAGCGGCATGGCTTCCAGGACCAGCAACTGGCCGGGAACCATATAATCGGGAAATTCCGTGACCAACTCAGCCATCAGCGCATCGGTACTGAGCGGCCCGCGCGGCACCAGATACCCCACCAGCCGATCACCACCCGGTGACGGCTGGGCCAGCACCACCGCTTCACGCACCTGCGGATGGGCGAGCAGGCGACTTTCAATTTCGCCCAGCTCAATACGAAAGCCGCGGATCTTCACCTGCTGATCCACCCGGCCCAGGTATTCCATTACGCCGTCATCGCGGTACTTCACCAGGTCCCCGGTGCGGTACATGCGCTCGCCCGGCTCACCAAAGGGATCCGGCAGAAAGCGTTCGGCGGTCAGATCCGGGCGCTGGTGATAACCACGGGCCAGGCCCACTTCGTTGCCGATATACAGTTCCCCTGCGACGCCAACCGGCACCCGGTTAAAATCCTGGTCCAGTACATACAGTTTTCTCGGCCCCACGGCGGTACCGATGGGCGCATAGGCACTGCTCAGAGAGTCCCCTTCATAAGCCGCCCACAGCATCGGCGTGACCACGGTTTCGGTAGGACCGTAACCGTTGAGAATGCGCTGCGGTTTCAACACCTGCTGCATGCGCTCGAAGGTTTCCCGGGTGAAAGCCTCACCGCCCAAAGTCCAGGAACGCACTTTCAGGGGCGGTTGCGTTTGTTCGATCCAGTCCAGCAGTGGCCCCATGTAGCTGGGCGGAATACAGGCAATGGTCACCCCTTCTTTTTGCAGGGCATCGCAGGTTTGTTGTGCGCTCCATAATTGTTGATCACGGATCACCACCCTCGAACCAAAAGCCAGCGGCACCGTCCAGCGCTCTACGGCGCCATCGAAACTGATAGAGGCGAACTGCAGCTCCACATCATCCGGGGTCATGCCATAGCGTTCACCGATGGTTTGCACATGCATGGTGAGACCGGCATGGGTCAAAGACACGCCTTTGGGTTTGCCGGTGGAACCGGAGGTGTAGATCACATAGGCGAGCTGATCCGGGTGCGGTTCGCTGTCGAGGGACTGCGCAGAGAAAACATCAAGCGACAGCTCATTCACTGCAATCGGTTTAACGGCATCAACACGGGGCAAGGTTTCCATCAGATCTGAAGAGGTCAGCAACAGTTTCACGCCGCTGTCTTCCAGCATGTAGTGCAAACGATCGGAGGGATAACCCGGATCCAGCGGCAGGAAAGCACCGCCGGCCTTCATCACGGCAAGGAAGGCTTCGATCATGGTGACACCACGCTCGAAGGACACACCGACGACATCGTCCGGTTGCACGCCCTGTTCGATCAGGTAACGGGCCAATTGGTTGGCGCGGGATTCCAGCTGGACAAACGATACGCGGGTGTCACCGTGCACCAGTGCAATGGCCTCGCCCTGCTCGGCTGCCTGCTGTGAAAACAGCGAGAGAAAACTGGCCGCGTGCCACTCGCCTTCGCCCTGGCTCCATTGCTGCAACCGGGGCTCGTCGTCACCCAACGCATCCAGCGTGGCCAGTGGCACATCATCCACATGAGACAACGCCAGCAAGGTACGCTTGAACGCACTGGCCATGCGGTCCACCAACGCCACCGGCAAGGCAGCACTATCGTGGGCAAACAACATTTGCAGATGGTCACCGGGCAGCACCGCCACGGTGAGCGGGTAATGGGTGAACTCGTGGCTGGTGGGCGTGCCCAGCTGCAATTCGCTGTGCTCACTGCCCAGCAGGGATTCATCCAGCGGATAGTTTTCAAAGACCAGCAAGGTATCGAACAAGCCCTCTCCGCCCCAGCCGGCATCCTGCTGCACTTCGAACAGCGGCGCATGGCCCTGTTCGCGCAGCGACGCATTATCCGCCTGCAGCTGTCTCAACCAATGGGCGATGGATTGCTCACCATTAAGGGGCACCGTCATGGGCAGGGTGTTGATGAACAGGCCCAGCATACTGTCGCTACCGGCCAGCTCCGCCGGGCGGCCGGCTACGGTGTTGCCGAACACCACCCGTTGCTGGCCGGTGAACCGGCCCAGTACTCGCGCCCAGGCCGCTTGCACCAGGGTATTGATGGTCAGCCCCTTGTCACGGGCCGCCTGACGCAGAGCATCGCTGGTCGCGGCATCAAATTCGATCGGGTGACGACGGAATGCGCCTTTATCCGGCGTACCGACGGCCTCCACAAGACGGGTTGGCATCTGCACCGGCGACAGGTATTGCTGCCAGAATTCCCGGGGCGCGCCGCGATCCTGTTGCTGCAACCAGCCCAGATAATCCGCATAACCCTTTGGCGCCGCCGGCAGTGTCTTGCCGTGGTATAGCGCCATCAATTCGCTGAGCAAGACCCCGGTGCTCCAGCCATCCATGAGGATGTGATGGAGCGTGAGCACGCACTGCCAGGTTTGCTCACTGGTGCGCAACAGGTCGACCCGCCACAAAGGCGCCGCCTGCAGATCAAAACCTGTCTGCAGACGATGCTGGCACCAATCATCCAGTGCCGATTCGCCGACGTCACGGAGATCCTTCTCAAGCCAGGGCAAGGCTACCTGCTGCGCAGACCAGACTGCCTGATGGCGAGTATCAGACAGGGTCGCGGGCAACAGACTGGTGCGCAGCACACCATGGCGCGCCAGCAACGCCTGCCACGCCTGACGCATTCGCACCGGTTCCACTCCGGTGAGCGGCAACACCAATTGGTTCACATAGGTGCTGTTGCTATCACTGAGCTGCGAATGGAACAGCAATCCCGCCTGCAAGGGCGACAGGGGCAGAATCTGTTCCGGACGATGCGCAAGGGAATCCAGTTGGGCCTGATCCAGTGATGCCAAAGGCACATCGGCCGGCGTCAGTACCGGCGCCCGGGAATCGCAATGCCGGGCCAACCGTTCGCACTGCTGCAGCCACTGATCCACCAGCACCGCACCCTGTTCGCCAGACAGGGTCACCCCATCCACATCCACACGAATGCGCAATTTTCCGTTCTGCTGATCCGCGTTGATCACCAGCGGCGCATCCGTCGGCGCATCCGCTTCCTGCCACAGGCCCGCGTCCATCAGCGAGACACCGGGCAAATCATCGTGGCGAAACTGGCCAAGATAATTGAACAACACATCCAGGCGATGATCGCCTCCGGCCAGCTTGCCCTGCTGAACCAGCAGCCCATAGCCCAGACCGCCCTGTGCCGGTTCGCGCAACTGTTCCTTCTGCTGTTTGATCGTGGTCGCCAGATCATCAGCACAGTCCAGTCGCTGCGGATACAGGCTGGTAAACCAGCCCACGGTCCGGCTCAAATCCAGCGCCGTGTCACTCGCCGTGCGGCCATGGCTTTCACGGTGAATGCGCAACACCCGACGATCGCAATATTCCGCCAGGGCTTGCGACAGGGCGATCAGCAGAAACTCTTCCAGATTCAGGGAAGCGTAACGGTCTGCACTGTGCTGCCAGCGGCGCAAGGTCTGCGCATCGGTTTCACGGACGAAGTGGCTCGCCGGATCGTCCTGCGATCCGTTGAACTGTAATCCGTTGAACAACGGCGGCATCGTTTCACAAACCGACTGCCAGTAAGGCAGCGCCAGCTCTGCCTGTGGCAGGTACTGCTGATCCAGCGCTTCGCGCCAGTCACGCAGGTTGTGAGTCTTGCGTGGCAGCGATGCTTTGCCACCCTGCTGAATCTGTTCGCAGGCAAGAAAAAAATCCTCCAGCAAGATTCGCCAGGACACGCCGTCCACGGCCAGATGATGAATGGTGAGCAACAGCTGTGAATTATCTCGCTGAGTCGTGTCGCCGGTAACATACAGCGCCCCCAGCAACTTGCCTTGCGCCGGATTCAAACTGCGCTGCACAGCAATCATCTGCGCTTCAATCGCAGCACTGTTGTTGCTATCCATGGTTTGCAGCAGCGGCGCACTCGCGGCGGGCACACACTGCGCCGTCGCGGAGTCACTCACGTCGAACTGTAAACGCAGGGCATCATGCTGAGCGACAAGCAGCTGCAGGGCCTGTTCCAGAACGGCCGCATCAAACGGTTTCTGTATGGAAAAACGCAGATACTGGTTACAGGCAGACAGGCCCCGTTGCTCAATAAAGCGCTGCTGAATCGGCAACAGGGATAGCAAACCGGCCAGAGGCTCCTGGCTGGCGGTATTCAGCGTCACCGGTTGCGCCACAACGGCTTGCTGACTCAACACCGGCTGTTCGAATAAATCCCTGGGCGTTAACGCCAGACCCTGCTGGCGGGCACGGCTGACCACCTGCAAGGCAAGAATGGAGTCACCGCCCAACGCAAAGAAATTATCATCGCGGCTGACGGTTTCACGGCCCAGAAGTTGTTGCCAGATCGTCGCCAGCGTCTGTTCATTGTCCGTTTGTGGTGCGTCACCTTCGCTGGCGGTTTGCCACTGCGGTGCCGGCAACGCCTTACGGTCCACCTTGCCCGCCGGGGTCAGCGGCAAGGCTTCCAACACGATCAACTGGCTGGGCACCATATAGTCCGGTAGTGAACCCGCCAGAGCCACGAGAATGTCATCGGTAACGATCGGACCACGGGGCACCACATACCCCACCAATCTATCCCCGGCGGGAGAAGGCTGCGCCACCACGGCGGCCTCACGAATCTGTTCATGGCCCAGCAGCTGGCTTTCAATTTCGCCCAGCTCAATACGGAAACCGCGAATTTTTACCTGCTGATCCACCCGGCCCAGGTATTCCATCACGCCATCGTCCCGGTACTTCACCAGGTCCCCGGTGCGATACATGCGCTCGCCCGGCTCACCGAACGGGTCTGGCAGGAAACGCTCCGCCGTCAGGTCCGGGCGCTGATGATAACCACGGGCCAGGCCCACTTCGTTACCGATATACAGTTCCCCCGCGACGCCAACCGGCACCCGGTTAAGATCCTGATCCAGCACATACAATGTTCTCGGCCCCACGGCGGTGCCGATGGGCGCATAGGCGCTGGTCAGGGTATCGCCTTCGTAGGCTCCCCACAGCATCGGCGTGACCACGGTTTCCGTGGGGCCGTAACCGTTCAGGATGCGTTTTGGCTTGAGCACATGCTGCATGCGCTCGAAGGTTTCCCGGGTAAAGGCTTCACCCCCCAGGGTCCAGGAACGCACCTTCAATGCCGGTTTTTCCTGTTCGATCCAGTCCAGCAGCGGGCCCATATAGCTGGGCGGAAAACAGGCCACGGTAACGCCTTCGTTTTTCAGCACCTCACAGCATTGTTCCGCGCTCCACAGTTGCTGATCACGAATCACCACACGGGAACCAAAGGCCAACGGCACCGTCCAGCGTTCCACCGCCCCATCGAAACTGATGGAGGCGAACTGCAGTTCTACGTCATCCGGGGTCATGCCATAGCGCTCGCCGATGGTCTGCACATGCATGGCGAGACCGGCATGGGTCAGGGACACACCTTTGGGTTTGCCGGTGGAGCCGGAGGTGTAGATCACATAGGCGAGCTGATCCGGGTGCGGCTCGTTGCCGAGGGTCTGGGCAGAAAAGGCATCCAGTGACAACGTATCCAGCGCAATCGGTGTCACCGTTTCCACGCTTGGCAGCGAAGGAGCCAGGCCCGATTCAGTGAGCAAAAGTTCTGTGCCGCTGTCTTCCAGCATGTAGCGCAAACGGTCCGCAGGATAAGCCGGATCCAGTGGCAGGAAAGCGCCACCGGCTTTCATCACGGCGATAAAGGCTTCCACCATGGTGACGCCACGCTCGAAAGACACACCCACCACGTCGTCTGGCTGCACGCCTTTCTCAATCAGGTAACGGGCCAATTGATTGGAACGTGCTTCCAATTCGGCAAACGACACACGGGCATCCCCGTGCACCAGCGCAATGGCATCACCCTGCTTCGCGGCCTGCTGTGAAAACAAAGAGACAAAACTATGCGCTTGCCACTGGCCAGCCCCCTGCCCCCAACGCTCCAGCATGACCTGATCATCCGACACCAGCGCCGCACTCTCGGTGAGTGGCAACGCTGGCGACTGCAACCACTGGTCCAGCACCTGCTCAAACGCCACCACCATTTTCCCGGCAAAGGCATCATCAAGAATGCCGTCACCGTGAACCAACCGTAACGTCAGGCCATCGTGCTCATCCGGCCAGGCATCCAGCACCAGATCAAACGGCGTTTCCGTTACGGGCAGGTCTTCTACCCGCGCCATCAGGTTACCCAGATTCAGACTCAGTCCTTTGCCCTGTTGGCGATAATTGAACGCCACCTGGAACAAGGGATGACTGCCCGAACTGCGGGAATCACTCAAGGCATCGACAATTTTTTCAAAGGGAAGATCGCGATTTTTTTTGGCGTCGTTCAAGGCACTGTGGATCTGTGCAATCCAGTCGCTGACGGACAGCTCAGGGGAAACATGCCCCTGCACCACCAGGTTGTTCACGAAAAAACCCACCAGAAACTGGTTACTGCCTTTACGGTTGGCACTGGGTACGCCTACGCGAATCTGCGACTGCCCCGACACCCGAAACAACAGGTACTGCAACACGGCAAGCAATACGGTAAAACGGCTGACGCCCTGCGCCCTGGCAAAATCTTTCAGGGTTTGCGTCTGCCTGGCAGACAGGGAGAAGTCCTGAAAACGGGCACCACTGGAGGCACCGGACGGTTGTGACAGGCGGGGCAAAGCCAGGGGTTCGCCTTCATGTTGCAGTGTGTCGATCCAGTAATCCCGCTGCGCCCGGGCATCGTCACTGGCGAGCCATTCAGCTTCTGTTTCGACCAGATCCAGATAGGTATTTTTCAGCGGCGGCAGGTTCGGTGTCAGCCCATCACGCAAGGCACTATAGGCAAACAGAAACTCCTGCATGAACACGCCCAACGACCAGGCGTCGCCGACAATATGATGCAATGAGATCAGCAGCACATGCCGTTGCTCGCTCAGCCTGACCAGCCGGTAACGCAGCAGCGACTCGGTTTCCAGATCAAACGGTTTCGCATTATGCTCGCGGCCCAACCGGTAGGCTGCCGCTTCCGGGTCTGCCTCGTTGCTGACATCCTCGACCTGCAGCACCCTGTCCACGTGCGACGCGATCCTCTGCCAACCCTGACCATCCCGCTCGGAAAATTCCACACGCAGTATCGCCTGCCGGGCCACCACATAATTCATGGTCTGCTCAAGCGCTTGCGGATTCAGCTCGCCGTCCAGCCACAGCATGCCACCCAGGTTATAGGCCGTGCTCTGCGGTGAAAGCCGCGTAAATAGCCACAGACGTTGCTGTGAAGAGGAAAGCGGGGTCCATTCGGCCCCCGGGCGCGCGTTCTCGATGGCAGACCCGGTCATATCAGCTCCTTGCCGTTAATGCAGACGCAAGAGAAAGAATCAGGACGCTTGCGCATCCCGCAGGCGGCGTGGACGCTGGTCTGTCCAGGTCTGATTGATATGCTCAAGGCATTCGCTCTTGTTGCCGGTCACGCCGACGGCTTGCCAGCCCGCCGGGACAGGACGGTAGGTCGGCCAGATGCTGTACTGCTCCTGATCATTCATGACGACAGTGAATTCCGTTTCGGGATTATCAATACTCATGGCTTCCTCGCCGTTGACAGGATTGAGAAAAAATTGAGAGAAAAGCGCGCCGGAGCCGATAGCCCGGGCGCACAAGGCGCGATTATCAGACGCCCTAAACACCCGCTTCGCGTAATACCTGAACACTCTCTCGAGCGGCCAGATCATCCATTTCTTCCAGCTGGCCACTTTCCATTTTCAGCAAGCGATCAGCGCGATCGAAATAGTGATCATCATGGGTAATGGCAATGATGGTCTTGCCGGCGGCTTGCAGGCGCGGCAACAGCTCGAGATAAAAGAATTGCCGGAATTGTGGATCCTGGTCCGCCGCCCACTCATCCAGCAACAAGCAGTCCCGGCTTTCCATCACCGCCATCAACAGGGCCAAACGTTTGCGCTGCCCCTGGGAAAAACGAATATCGCTGAGGCGGCCATCCTGCTGGCGCACCTTGTGTTGCATGCCCAGCGTGGCCAGCCAGGCATCCACGTCTGCACTCGCCACTTCCGCGCCATCGCCTTTCAGTAATCGGCTGAATAGATGGAAATCCGTGAACACCGACGAAAACAGCTGCCGGAATGCCACCCGGTTCGCCTCGGTAACAAGCTCGCCATCCACCCGTAGCTCACCCTGCTGAGGCCGGTAAAGCCCGGTGAGTAAACGGGCAAAGGTGCTTTTGCCACTGCCATTTCCGCCTTGCACAAAAATCAGCTCGCCACGGCGAATGGTGAGATCCAGCGGTCCGACCGCAAAACCCGGCGCGCCGTCCTGATCCGGATAGTGATAACGCACTCCTTGCAGGCTGAGCGTATTGAAGCCTGCCAGCGTGTCGCCGCCCGCCTGCAGATCCGCCGTATCGTCGGCCAGCTCAAGGCCGGTCAGTTTGCGCAGGGACACCCGCGCAGCCAGCAAAGTGGGCAACGCCGCCACCGCGCCAATCAAAGGCGTGCGCAACAGCAAGATGGTCAGTGCAAAAATGGAAGCGGTATTGGCGTCTGCCCAGCCACGCCCCGCGGCGAGATAGAACAGCACCCCGATCAGGGCCAACACCAGGACATTGGCCAGGTTGCCGGCCAATCCGTTGCAGATATCTGCGCGGGTCACATGGTCACGGTAACCGCGGGCATGGCCATCGAATTCTTCATCGAAAAAACGCGCCGCACGGGGCCGGTTCAGTGCCAGCTCCTTGCGACCATCAATCATGGATTGATAGTCCTGATAAAGATGGTCGTCACCTTCACGGACCTTGCCCACATGGAAATTGATACGCCCGACCAGCCAGATGCCCATGACCGCCGTCCCCAGCAGCCAGGCCACCGTGACAGCGAACAACCCCGGCGCCAGCCAGGCCAGCCACCCCAGAGCCGCCACGCTGAGCGCAGCGCCGTAGACCAGCTCCGGCAAATGCACAAAGGCGATTGTCAGATTACGCAGATCGGTGCTCAGCGCCGCCAGCAGATGCGGCCCGCCCACCTTTTCCAGTTGCTCGATGTCCGTGGCCAGCACACGGCGCACCAGGTCCCGACGCAGGCCGTACACCATCCGGTGCCCCAGTACATGCAGGGTCACCTGGGCGGCCGTGGCCGTGGCCAACAGCGCCACCAGCAGCAAGGCAAACTGGAACAGCACCACGGGCAAGTCCGCGCCACCGGCCAGCAATCGCTGACTGATAAACGCCAATACCGCCACACTCAATACCGCACTCAACACACTGAGCACGGCCACCGCCGCGAAGGCTTTCTTTCTACGGGAAAATAACAGGCCCATGAGGGTCATGAGGGATGTCCGCCTCCTTGGACAGGGAAGAGCAAATAAAGAGAATCGCAATGATATTGATTCTTATTTATATATCAACCTTATTTTCGTGCGGTTAATCCCGTTTTTGCCTGTCCGTCTCTTTCTTCACATTGGTGCGTATCGCCATTGCCGGAAAGTGTCCTGCTCAATACCATTCAGTGACAGAACAGGACTTATTTCATGACTCAGCAGATCACCACACGCGGCCAGCGACGGCGCCAGGCATTGCTTGATGCCGCCACACACACCTTTCTCCAGCACGGTTATGCGCGCACTACGCTGGACATGATCATTGCCGAGGCGGGTGGGTCGCGGCGTAGTCTGTATGAGTATTTTGGCGACAAACGCGGCCTGTTCGGCGCGGTGATCACTCACCATGCCCACAAGATGGTTCACGATATCCGTAGCCTGGAGCTGGACGAACTGCCGGCCCGGGAAGGGCTGGAACGGCTGGGGCACGCTTTTTTCAACGCGCTGACGGACCCGGTCAACCTGGAGTTATACCGGTTATTGATTGCAGAGGGTTCAGCCTTTGCCGAACTCGGGCAAACCGTTTACGAAGCCGGGCCCCACATGCTGCAGGGGCAGTTACTGCTCTACCTTCAGTGCCTTCACGACCGCGGGCAGCTCCCCGGCGCCGAACCCAGCCCCCATGCCGCCCGGCAGTTTTTTGGCATGATCAAGGCCGATTTTCAGCTCTGCGCCCTGCTGGCCCCCAGCCAGCTTCCCGACGAAACCGCGATCACCGCACACATCCAGAGCTGTGTGGCTCTTTTGTTGGACAACCACTAGTCTCGCCATTGGCACCACCTGTCTGCCCGGTATACATTGTAGATATCCGTCACCCTGGCCTTGGGGGCTAAGATGGCAATATTGATAATGTGACAGGATTCACAATATGCACAAATTGACACTTGCCTTACTGGCAAGTTTTTTGCCGGCTTCGGCCAGCTTTGCCGATGGCATGGACGCACTCTTTCTCAAGCAGGTTTACGCCAACGGAGGCGACACCCTTTATTGTCAGGAATCCTTTCAGCCCGGTGATCGCATTTCAGTAGAGCAGATTTACGATGAACGCCGGCTGGCACAGCACTTTGGTTGCCGGAGTACTCGTCTTTGCGAAAACAATCCGCAATTCTCCGATATTCGTAAAGACCGCCACGCCCTCTTCCCCGTCACCCGCCGCGCCGAGCTGGACCGCCGGCGAACCCTGTTTGGCGATCTGCCGGACACCGCAGAAAAAGACAGCAACTGCGGTTACAAACAATCGTTCCAGGTATTCGAGCCCCCGGTCAACGCCAAGGGGGACGTGGCCCGGGCCATGCTCTATCTTCACGAACGCTACGAGCTCCCCCTGCTCGGCACCCTGGATATGTACCAACGCTGGAACCAGGAAGACCCGGTCACCGCAGAAGAGCGCCGCCGCAATAACGTGATTGAGCAACTGCAGGGCAACCGCAACCCCTTCGTCGACGAGCCCGACCGCGCACAAAGCCTGCAAGGCAGCTCACCATTAAATATGCAGTTTCCGTAACAGAGACGCAGCACGCTTCATGCAGCAGGCAACAACACGTCGCAAGACCGGGTAAACCCTATCTTCCTGTGCTACACGCTGAAGGGAATGGGATGCGGATTGGAATGAATAACACGCTTTTCGCCATTTGATTGGCTTATCGCGAATATTCCGCACTTTGCCAAACGCCAGGGAGCCTGACGTAAACCCCATCGCCTGAGAAGCTGCCGTGATGAACCATTAAAAAACCGCACCCTTGAGGGGGTGCGGTTTTTTAATGCGTGCGGCGTGTTGCGTGCCACATGCAGCGGCCTTTAAAACAGATCCGCATTCAGGTCCATCATGGTAGCCGCCCCACTGTTCAGCTGGGCCGCCAGGGACTGGGCTTTCGGCAAGACACGCTGGAAGTAGTACAGCCCGGTGATGCGCTTGGCTTTGACGAAGTCATCATCACGACCGTCTGTGGCCGCCAGCATCTGGGCCCACAGCCATGCGTAGATCACATACCCGAAGATATCCAGATACTCCACCGCACCGGCACTGATAGCATCCGGGTTGTCACCGGCCTGGGCCAGCAGCGTATCGGTGGAGGACTTCAGCAATGCCAAAGCCGCTTGCAGGTCCTCTTTTACTGCAGCCAGCTGCGCGTTGTCGGCATTGGCATCAACCCAGGCCTGGGCATCCGCCAGGAATGCATCCACGGACTTGCCGCCGTTGCGAGCCACTTTGCGGCCGGCCAGGTCGAGAGCCTGAATGCCGTTGGTGCCTTCGTAGATCTGGGAAATACGGCAATCACGAACGAACTGCTCCATGCCCCACTCACGGATATAACCGTGACCACCGAACACCTGCTGCCCGGTGATAGTGGTATCCAGGCCACGGTCGGTGAAAAAGGCCTTGGCAATCGGGGTCAACAGCGCCACGCGATCTTCCGCTTTTTTCTTGGCGTCTGCGTCTTCGCTGAACTTGGAGGTATCCAGCTGCATGCCCACGTAGGCGGCCAGTGCACGGCCCCCTTCGTTGATGGCACGCATGTTCATCAGCATGCGGCGCACATCACCGTGCACGATGATCGGATCCGCTGGCCCTTCCGGGTTTTTCGCGCCGGTGGCGCTGCGGCCCTGCAGACGTTCGCGGGCGTATTCCACCGCGCTCTGGTAGCTGGCTTCACCCAGGCCCAGGCCTTGCAGACCGATAGACAGACGCTCGTAGTTCATCATGGTGAACATGCACGCCAGGCCCTGATTCGGCTCGCCGATGATCCAGCCTTTGGCATCGTCGAAGTTCATCACGCAGGTGGCTGAACCCTTGATGCCCATCTTGTGCTCGATGGAACCACAGGTAGCGCCATTGGCCTCGCCCGGGTTGTTGTCCGCATCGGGCAGGAACTTGGGCACCAGGAACAGGGAGATGCCTTTGGAGCCAGCCGGCGCATCCGGCAGCTTGGCCAGCACCAGGTGGATATGGTTGCCGGTCAGGTCATGCTCGCCGCCGGTGATGAAAATCTTGGTGCCGGTGATGTTGAAGGAGCCATCATCGTTGGGCACGGCCTTGGTGCGCAGGATGCCCAGGTCGGTGCCAGAATGCGGCTCGGTGAGGCACATGGTGCCGCTCCACTCACCACTGTAGAGCTTGGGCAAGTACTGGGACTTGAGCTCTTCGGAGGCGTGGGCGTCTACCGCCAGGCAGGCACCGCTGGTCAGCGCCGGGTACAGGGCAAACGAAGAGCAGGCACTGTGCATCATTTCTTCGAACAGTACCGCCAGTGACTTGGGCATACCCTGGCCACCGAACTCCGGGTTACCGGAAAATGCGCTCCAGCCGTTTTCGGCGAACGTCTTGAATGCATCCTTGAAACCGTCCGGGGTGGTTACTTCCCCGTCGTTCCAGGTACAGCCCTGCTCATCGCTGTTACGATTCAGCGGGAACAGCAGCCCTTCGGTCATTTTGCCCGCTTCTTCCAGAATGGCATCGGACAAATCCTGAGTCACCTCTGCGGTGGCCGGCATGGAGGCCCAGAGCTGATCCGCTTTGAACACATCGTTGAGAACAAAACGCATGTCCTCGAGGGGGGCTTTATAGGTCGCCATTTGCACATCTCCCGAAAGTTGGCAGGGTGCGAATTTTAGGCAGCCCGGCGGCCGGGTTACAGGCTTATTTGTGACCCGGCGTTCATGACCGCCTTTTCCATCAACAAATACGCGGTTCAATCACATGAAAGGGAGCTTACTTTTTCGGCTCCGGGCGCCGCCACAGCCACAGTAACGTGCCGCAAAGAAAGACGGGAACCGCAATTTTTACGCTATTGTGCGCGCCGGACAGGCTGATCAACACGATGCTGATCAGCATCATGGTGGAGGCTGCGCATTTGGCCCGGCGCGATACCGCGCCCTGCTCGCGCCAGTCACGGATGCTCGGACCGTATTTCGGATGCCCCAGCAGCCAGGCTTCCAGCCTGGGCCAGCCACGGGTTCCCGCCCAGGCGGCCACCAGCAGAAACGGCACCGTGGGCAGGCCGGGGATCACCACACCGATCATCCCCAGGGCCACGCAGAACACCGCCAGTAATCGCCAGGCAACGACTCTGATCATTGCTCACACTCCTGAAACGTCACTACAGCATGCACCAGTACGCCTGAATTGAAAAAACCTCCACAATCAAACGCCTGATGACTGACGTCAACGAGTACAGCAACGCAGTGACCGGACAGAGCTAGGGAACCTCTGAACCACTTTCTGCAGGCAATTCCCCGTCCTGAGGGACGGTCTGGGCATCCCCGGCAGCGCCAGCCAATCCACTGGCCGCTTCAAGGCGCTGCTTGAGCATCGCAACCGGAATAGTCTCGCCATTAAGCACCACCTCATCACCACTGGCGTTGAGTACACTGCTCCAACGATCCCCCTGCTGAACCACCAGTCCCTGGGCAGCCAAACCGGGCAACCGCATGGCTAACGGCGGTGGAATAACGGCTTGATTCATATCCACCTGCACAGAGACATCCAGCATCTGGTTCATTTGCTGCTCAGTGAGCGCCTGCAGCTCTTGCAGTGGCAAATTACGGCCCTCAAGCCCGAGATAGCGGGTACGGGCATCCAGGCTGAGCTGACGCTTACCGGCATTGTCCACCAGCAATTGCATGGCCAGGCGGCTGTCACCGGGGTGCAGCAACTGCTCCCCGATCACCGTCATCATCTCGTCAATCAGCGTCTTGATTCTGGCAATCGTTTGCTGCGGATCCGCCGGCTCACTGTTGGCCATGGCTCCCAGCAGCATGTTGGTTTGCAACTGGTCCAGTTCGTTGTTGAGAGCGTTGACCTTGATTAACGCCTGCTTGTCCAGGCCGGCGTAATTCATGCCCAGGTAAGCACTATCCATCGGCAAGGGCACCATGGCGCCGATAACGTTATCTACCCACAGGCCACTTTTACCGGCCAGCGTGTCACCATCATCCTGGCTGCTACCCTGCAGGGTAAAATCGAACCCCAGCAGCGGCAGGTCATTCTGCGCATACACCAGCCCCTTGCCGTTCAGGTTCATGTCGGTCAGCGGCAGGATGTCGCCAAGCATATCCACCACATCCACCGAGCCGGTCAGCGATTCAATCGCCATTTGCCCCTGTGGTGCATTGATATTCAGCCCCTTGAGCGTCACAAAGCTGTTCACCGGGTAGCCGTCGATATTCGGGCGATGCACATCCACCTGAAGCTGCTCCAGCACGATCTTGCCCATGGGCGAATCCAGATCGACCGGGGCGAGCGCCACCCGAATACGGACGCTGCCGTCAAAGCCGTAAAAGCTGGTCCCGACGAGAGGAGCCTTGCCCTTGAACAGTTGCTCGACCAGCGCCTTGCCCTCAGGCGGCAAAGCCGACAGGTCCAGCACTTCCCGGGTGCTGGCCAGGCCAACCTTCAGCCCATCATCGGTGAAAGCCAGCGGGCCATGATGGATCGTGCTCAGCGAACAAACCTGACCGGACAACGCCGCCGCTTGCGGCATGGCCGCCAGCTCCCCCTGAATGATCAGGCAGGTATGCGCACTGGAGGACAACAAGCCGCGCTCGTAACGCACCACATCCAGCAGAATATCCTTCTGCCCCGGCAGTATTTCCATCTTCGCGACTTCATCGCGGACCACCTGCTCAACCCGCAGGCCCACATAAAAGGTAGCCGCCAACCATGCCGCTACCGGCAGTACGACCAGCACTACAACCAGCACGAGTCCTTTTTTCATGGGTATTCCCCCTTCGTCCCTGTTACCCCGTTTTTTGAAGTGCATCACTATAGCGGAAAAACACCGGGAGTAACGATCAGCCCGCCAACCACCACAGGCGTGTCATCTCTCGCCAGCCGGGCGCTGTACCTCACCCGGCTGGCGTTGTCTTGAACCCAACAAAGAACCAAAAAAAAGCCCGCCATGAGAGGCGGGCTTTTTTATCTACAGGAAAGATCAGAATGCAAAGTGTTCCGCATCCAGATCCATCATGCAGTCCAGACCGCCTTCGATGGCGCCTTTATGGCCAGCCACGCGCGGCAGGATACGCTTGAAGTAGAAGCGTGCAGTGCTGATCTTGGCCTTGTAGAAGTCCTCATCACCGGCACCGGATTCCAGTGCGGCGTGGGCCACAGACGCCATACGAGCCCACAGGTACGCCAGGGTCACGTAGCCGGAGTACATCAGGTAATCCACAGAAGCGGCACCCACGTATTCCGGGTTCTGCATGGCCTGCATGCCGATGGCCTGAGTCAGCTCGCCCCATTCCTTGTTGTAGCCGGCCAGCGGCTCCAGGAATTCTTTCAGGTCCGCATTGTCGCCATTGGCTTCACAAAACTGGTGCACGATCTTGGTGAAGTTACGCAGGGCCTGACCCTGGGTCATCATCACCTTGCGGCCCAACAGATCCAGCGCCTGGATACCGGTGGTGCCTTCGTACAGGGTAGAGATACGGGCATCACGTACGTTCTGCTCCATGCCCCACTCACGGATAAAGCCGTGACCACCGTAGATCTGCACACCGTGGTTAGCGGCTTCCAGGCCCGCTTCGGTCACGAACGCCTTGGCGATCGGGGTCAGCAGAGCCATCAGGTCGTCGGCTTCCTTACGGGCCGCTTCGTCTTTCTCCAGCTTCACCTTGTCACCCAGCTGGGCGCACAGGTAAACCAGTGCACGACCACCTTCGGCAAACGCCTTGGAGGTCAGCAGCATGCGACGCACGTCCGGGTGAACGATGATCGGGTCCGCCGGGCCTTCCGGGTTTTTCGGGCCGGACAGGCTACGCATGGCCAGACGGTCCTTGGCGTAGGTCAGACCACCCTGGAAACCGATTTCAGCGTGAGCAACACCCTGAATGGCGGTCCCCAGACGGGCAAAGTTCATAAAGGTGAACATGCAGTTCAGGCCTTTGTTCTCCGGACCGATCAGGTAACCGGTAGCACCGTCGAAGTTCATTACGCAGGTAGCGGACGCCTTGATGCCCATCTTGTGTTCGATGGAACCACAGGTCACCGCATTGCGCTCACCTACACTGCCGTTACCGTCGGTGAGAAACTTGGGCACGATGAACAGGGAAATACCCTTGGTACCTTTCGGGGCACCCGGCAGACGGGCCAGCACGATGTGGATGATGTTCTCAGCCATATCGTGTTCGCCGGCGGAGATGAAGATCTTGGTGCCGGTGATGCTGTAAGAACCGTCTGCGTTAGGCTCGGCCTTGGACTTGAGAATGCCCAGGTCGGAACCACAGCTCGGCTCGGTCAGGCACATGGTGCCGGTCCACTCACCGCTGGTCAGCTTGGGCAGGTAGCCGTTTTTCTGCTCGTCGGTACCGTGCTCTTCGATGGTCGCAACCGCACCGTGGGACAGGCCCGGGTACATGCTCCAGGACCAGTTGGCGGAACCGGTCATTTCAGAAATCGCGATACCGGCAGAACCGGGCAGACCCTGGCCGCCGAATTCCGGGTCGCCGCCCATGGCCGGCCAGCCGCCTTCCACGTATTTGCTATAGGCTTCTTTAAAGCCTTTCGGCGTGGTCACCACACCGTTATCGAAACCACAGCCTTCCTCATCACCGGAACGGTTCAGGGGAGCCAGCTCGTTTTCGGAGAACTTGGCGCCTTCTTCCAGGAAAGCATTCAGCAGTTCGCTGTTGATGTCTTCCAGACCCAGGCTGGCGTAGTGGCCATCCAGATCCAGCACTTCATTCAGTACAAAGCGCATATCGCGCAGGGGAGCCTTGTAATCCGGCATCTCAAATCTCCCTTAAATTACCGGTGACAATGAGGCGGGCCGCGGCTCGCCAGTGTAGGGGAGTCTCTGAAGTACTCCTTGGGACGCTAATCTTAGGTCAGGCCTCCAGCACGTCTCCACCCCTATTTGTGACCCGCAAGTCAAACAAGCGTTTGAAACTACCGTTTGCCCTCTAACCACGCTGATTTAAAAGGCATTTACCCGGCAACCGTAAAAAAGCATCGGTCTGCCCCCGTTGACCTCTCAAGCCCCTCGGGTTTCGGTATACTCGCGGGATTACGGTTTAACAGCCTGTTAAGGAATAGTGAAATGATTGATCCAAATCTGCTGGATATTCTGGTTTGCCCGGTGAGCAAAGCGCCGCTGATCTACGATGAAAAGTCAGCTGAACTGAAGTGCAAGGCCAGTGGCCTGGCCTACCCGGTACGCGATGGCATCCCTGTCATGCTGGAAGAGCAAGCTCGCACCATGGGTGATGAGGAAGCTCAATCGCTGTAGAGCCCCGCCACATAACACTTCGCCACAGGAAGGCCTTTTATGCATAAGCGGCTTTGTTTTGCCCTGGCGCTGGCCAGCTCCCCGTTGTGCGCTCAGGAGCCCGTCGATAACGACACGCCGGTTCCCGATACCGCCCCCGCCAGCATGACCGAAGAGCAAAAGCTTAATGACTGCCTGTTGCGCAGCGCCCAGACCGCCAACGGCAAGGTAACCTTGCAGGAGATGCGTGGCTGGTGCACCAATGGAGAAGAACAGGACAAGATCAGCGCCCACGAAGATGCCCTGCGGGCCAGACTGGCACTGGAGAACACCACCCAGGGCAACCCCTTCGTCATTACTCCCCATCGCCGTAATTACCTGCTGCCCTACAGCTACTGGTCCAACCGGCAGTGGAACGACCCCACCAAGAACGACAGCGACCTGCAGCCCACCGAGGTGAAATTCCAGTTATCGCTGAAAGCCCCGATCAAGGAAAAGATTGTGGATGACATCACCCTGTGGATGGCATTCACCGGCACCTTTTACTGGCAGGCCTATAACAGCGAGCTCTCTGCCCCGTTCCGCGAAGCCAATTACGAACCTGAGCTGTTCATTACCAAGCCCATCGACTGGCAGATCGGCCCGCTGGACTCGGAGCTGCTCGCCATGGGGGTGGTCCATGAATCCAACGGCCAGGATGTCCCGGTATCGCGCAGCTGGAACCGGGTTTTCCTGAATTATATTTTCAAGACCAACGATTATTACTGGTCCTTCAAACCCTGGTATCGCATACCGGAAGATGAGAAAGATGATCCACTGGATCCCCGTGGTGACGACAACCCGGATATCGAAAAGTACATGGGTAACTTTGAACTGGAAGTGGCCCGTCCGTTCGGTAATCACGTGATTGAACTGATGCTGCGCAATAATCTGCGTTCAGAAAACAAGGGTGCCGCCCGCATCAACTATTCGTTCCCGTTGAGCAAGCGTTTCAAAGGGCTGGTACAGGTGTTCTCGGGTTACGGGGATTCGCTGATCAACTACGACAATTATGAAAACCGCTACAGCTTCGGGATCCTGTTGACGGATTCATTGTAAGAGACGCATAGAGAGACGCAACACGCTGCACGCATCATGCAACACGACCAACCCGCGTGGTGCGTGTCGCATGCAGCGCGCCTAATACCAGAGCGTAAACAGCAACCGGGTTACGGTGGCATCAAAGCTGTACAAAGGCTCGGTACCGGGTGTGGTCTGCACCCGGATATCACGGAAGTTATCGTAATCGAAATTGAAGCGGTCCACCCACAGGTGCAGGCCGGCCTTGCTGATGGTGTCCCAGTTGGGCTTACTGAACTGGAACCCCACCCCCAAACCAATCACCGTGGAAGAGAACTCGCTCAATTCCTTGTCTCGGGCCAGGAAATTCTGGGAATCCTGAAACGGGAACAGGTCCGCATAGAAATCCGCATCACCCTGCTGGTAACTCCGGTAGCGGGTCTCCACCGTCCAGCGCTGGCCGATGGGCTGAATCAGCTGAAGCTGCCAGCTATTGGCATCCACGCCCCAGGAGTCGCTATAAATTCGATATTCCCCGTGCAACCCGGCACGCCATGGCAGGTAATACGACAACCGGATCGCCGTGGCCTCACTGGTTCGGGTATTGGGGTAACGCTCCGGTTCAAAGCTATAGCTGTTGGGTGAAGTCAGGTAGCGCACCGATCGGTAAGGGTTATTCAGGTAGCCTTCATCGGTAATCAGTTCATGGCCGATGCTGCCGATCAGGTTTTTCGTCAGCACCTGGCTCAAGCCAATGCGAAAGTGTTGACGGTCCGCCTCTTCAGCGAAGCTGTTGTCGCCGGTACGGAACACTTCGTCCCAGCCTTTCGAATAGCCCAGGCTCAGGGTGGTCAGGTCGCCGAAAAAATCCTGGCTCATATCGAAGTGCACCGAGTTGGCTTCAAAGTCACTTTCTTCACTGTTGCCGTAGCTCAGTGAATAAATGGCTTTGCCCGCCAGGTAATCGATACCGACACTTTTTTCGGTGCGCTCTTCTGAATAAGGGCTGGCGCTGGTCACCACGTCAATGGAAGCCGCCGACACCTTGTCCACATAGTAATTGGCACGCACCGAGACTTTATCTGCAAAAGACTTGCGCACCAGCACCGACGGGCCCTTGATATCCATGCCGCCGCCATCATAGGCATGGCGCAATACATCCAGCCGATCCTCCGGCAACACCGCCGCCAATGCACTGGCCGTTAGCAACCACAGCGCCCCGACTCGTAGCCCCCACATCAGTTGCATCCACAGCCTCCGCCGGCACTGCCTTCTGCTCCGCGCATGGCTTCACGGGCCTGATGCACGTGGTGCATGTAGTTATCCGATGCAGGGTTGGCTGCCGGATTCATCACCGGGTCGGCCAACCGGGCACGCTCGTAAGGTTTGAGCCAGGGCTGCACGGATGAACAGCCACTGCCCAGGGCGGCAGCAATCAACAGGGAAATCAGCGCGGTCTGTCGCATTATTCGAGCACCAGTTCCTTCACCTCGGTCCGGTAGTGATCCATATAACCGTCCTTGTAGCCACGGTGGTGATAGCGCACCTTGCCATTGCGGTCGATCAGCACCGTGGTCGGCATGGCATCCACCTGGTAGGTCTCACTGGTGCTGTTGGCCGGATCGAACAACACCGGAAAGCTCACGGGAATTTTATCCAGCAGCAAGTTGGCCTGATCCCGGTTTTCATCCAGGTTCACGCCGAGAATGGTAAAACCATAGTCGCGATATTCCTGATAGAGCTCATCCAGCAAGGGCATTTCCGTACGGCACGGGCCGCACCAGGACGCCCAGAAGTTCAGCAACACCACCGTGCCGCGCAGCTCACTCAGCTTGATGTTCTCACCGCTGCTGGATTTCAGGGTAAAGTCCGGCGCCTGGCCGGTTACGTCTGCGCTCGCCCCCAGGCTCCACACGCACAGCACCCCACACAGCACCCCTGATAGCCATTTTTTCATTGTGCTTCCCCTCACTGTATTTGCCTGCTTTTTTTATGCTGCTTCCGCCCGTTCTGACGGCCCCGCAACGCGACCAGGGGTGATCAGAAAAACACCCCGATGCCTGCGGTTAATTCCAGGTTATGGGTGGTTTTGTCTTCACCCAGCACATCCAGATTGAAGATGTGATCTTTCATGTCCACGCGCACCGCCATCCAGTCATTAAGCAACAAACGGTACCCCACCCCCAGACTCAGCGTGAACTGGTCATCGCCGGCAAAGTCCGTCATGCCGGCTCCGCCCATTAAATACAATGCATTGTTGTAGGCACGGTTTTCCGACAGAAACGCCTCGCCCGGCAGCAGGTTGTAGCCCACGCCCACCTGATAATAGGTGTATTCACGCTCATCATCAGTGAGTAGCTGAACCCCCGCATTCAGGGTTTCAAAACTGGTTTCCCCGGCCTTGGAACGGCCCAGACTGCCTTCCAGGAATACATCCTCAGACAGGTGGTAATCCAGCCGCACCCCCAGCACCGGGTCACTGCCGAAATCCTCAATGGAGAGAATGCCGGTGTAGAGGCCGATCTCGAAATTTTCCGCATCGATGTCCGCCTCTTTGATATGACGGCGTTCAATACGCGGGTCGAGCACGGATTCCGCATCCGCATCCCGAACGGTGGCCTTGTTGTCACCCTCTTGTTCCGCCGCCACGCTTTGCAGTGGCAGCAGCAGGGATGCCGCTAGAACAGTACAGAGAAACCGAGTTTCCATTCTTCCAAATTCCGGTTGTCGTCTTCCTGGGTAAACAGCACATAGCTACGGTACTCACCGCGCAGAACAAACCCCCGCGACAGGTAGGCTTTCAGGCCCGCCCCGGCGAAGGCAAAATTCTCATCACGGTTTTCCGGTGTCACCACCGTGGCACGGGGCTCGATTTTGGCGCGCCCGGTACCCAGCATGACATAGGGAGAAACCCGCCAACGCGGGAACATCTCGTGCTGCAAGTTAATATCGATCAGTTTGTTGTTGGCGAAGGGGCCGCTGGCCTGGGTGAACATGGCTTCCGCAGACAGGTTTTCCGTCATCCGGTAACCCAGCGCAAACGCCAGTGAGGTCACTTCATCCAGCTCCCCCATCAGCACCGACGCCTGCCAATGGCCAGCCTGGAATGCTTCCTGGCCCAGGCTTTTCATCTCCGGGGTTTGCTCGCTACCATCCAGGGTTGCCAGCAACGCTTCACGAGGCACCCAGCCCACCCGGCCACGCACGGTGCTGACCTTGATCCAGCCGGCACGGCGATATTCCAGGGTCAGCGGAGCATCGCGCTCCACCACATGAAACACGGGATAACCGCGCCCCGGGCCGGTGTGAATTTCCACAAACGGCTCCGCCACCTTGACGCGCACCGCCGCAGTATCCGATTTGGCATCGGCCCCAGTCTCAGGCTCAGCCCAGGCCGGCAGCACCGCAATCAGTGATAACAGAATTACAACAAGGCGCACCGGGTGCGTCTCCTTTCCAATACATGTCAGGGCGCGGGAAAGCCCGCTCAGTTTTCCGGCACCCGGAAGGGGTCGTTATACAGCTGCGCCCCCAGATCGATCCATTCGGCAATCAAGCGCTGCTCCGCCGCACTCAGCCAGCCTTCATGCACGCCGCCGGTGGCGAAGCGATCAAAGAAAGCACCGGAGTTACGTGCCTGCCCGGCCCGCAGGGTAGCGGACACCGCCACCGTGTCCGTGACGGGAATCGGGTTGCCATTGTTATCCAGAATCAACTCGCCGTCTTCATCGGTTTGGTAAACCACATTGCCTTCACCATCGGTGACGATAATCAGGTTGTCCACCAGAGCGCCGTCTTCCAGCACCAGCTCGTTGTCGTTGAACAACAATTCCCGGTAACTGGTGAGCTGGTCCTGCTGGTCCGGTGATGCCTCACCGGTGAGTTCCAACTGGGCAGGCGGCACTTGCAGGGCATTCATGGCATCGCGGCGGTTATGGCACGACGAGCAGGTACGGTCTTCCATCACACCACCTACATCAGCCACCCGGGGCAGATCCCAGATCGGCTGAATATGGTCTTCGTAGTGAATCACCGTCCGGCATTCCGGTTGCCATTGAGCCTGACAGCCCGCCGTGGCGGGAGCCGGGGTCTCCAGATCGTCATAGCTGAGCAATAGCTCATCGGCCGGATCCGGCGCTGGATCACTCCAGGCGTCAAACGCCTGCATATTGATAGCCGGCCATTCGCTGTCCGGCAGGAAACGGGCCAGAGCCTGAGCCATGGTTTCCCCGGCATCGGCAAACGGCACCACATCGGCGCGGCTGCTGGGGAACGGTTGGCCGGTGGCCGGTGCGCCGTCATGGATCGATGGCGCCATACCATCGGTGCGCCCATGGGGCTGTGGATTGTTGGTTCGGTGGCAGCCCTGGCATTGCAGTGTTTCCCCGGGGCGCAGGTTCAACCAGGCACCATGGCGGCTGAACACGGCCTTGCCGTCTGCATCCACCAGCTGCAAGCCCAGCGGCGCATCTGCCGGCACCCGCGCCCGCACGGAACCGTCCGGCTCCACCGGCACATAACCGACAATCTCACGCATGCCGAAGTTGGCTGCCCGACCAAACTGGGCGCCGCTGATATCGCGCACGTCTTCGTTGGGGATCAGCACGCCTTTGGTGATACGCAGGAAGCGCACCCGCCGCTGGTCCGGCGTGACCTGGGCCGGATCACTGAAATCCGCGATCGAGTTGATGCCCGGCAGCCCCGGGTTCATGAAATCGGAAAACCCGCCATCCAGATCGTACACACTGCGGATATCGATACGCGCCATATTGGCATCGGCCAGCGCCTCATCCCGATCCGACGCCGGCACCACGGTGGCCATGCTGCTGGCCGTGGCCACAGCAAGTTCAGTTACCCATAGCCCCTGCTGGGGCTGCACCACCGGCAACTGCGTTCCTTCTGATGGATTCAGAATCCACAGCCCGAAAGCCGGCTCGGCTTCCGGCAAACCCTGCTGCAAGTATTCGTCGGTACAGGGTCGCAACACCGCCCCGTCCTGCAAACGACATGGCGACCAGGCCATCAGGTAACGCCCGGTACCATCATTCAGGCTGACCAGGTCCGCCATGCGTCCGGTCACCGAAATGTCTCCGGTCAGCGTGGTATCCGGGCCAGGCAGAGCCTGTTCCGCCTGCCCCGCCACCCGGCCAAACAAGGGGCCTTCACGGTTAACGAAGTTATCGATATCAATGGCCACCGGCTCCATTTGCCCGGCGGCGGTTTCACGTAACCGGATGGCCGTCAACAAACGGCCATCGCCCATAAACGATAACGGCAGGAACTCTCGACGGGTGTCGTCCGTAAGCGCATGGCTCTCAGCGCCGTAGAGGGGAGTCAGCGCGGTCCCGTCCGGGTTCACCCGGTACAGGTCAAAACGGTCTTCATTGTCCTTGTTATCCCAACGCAGGAAGACCACCCGGCCATCCGCTTTTACCAGCGGCGCCACATCGTGGCTCATGTTGAAGGTAATCTGCTGAATATCCGAACCGTCCGGCTGCATCACATGCAGGGCGAAAGCGCTCACGTCGCGCCCTTCCTCGAGGGGATAAAACTGAGGTTTACCTTCATCCAGCAGACGGGCCCGGGCCTGACGCTGGCGAGTGGAGGAAAAGACAATGCGGCCATCAGGCAGGTAGGCGGGGTAACGGTCCTGGCCTTCTTCAGCCAGCAAATCACTGCTGATCAGGCGGTGGATCCCGCCACCCTGAAAATCGTATTCCCAAACGTTCCAGGTGGGCTGCTCATCCTCATCCGCATCAGGAATCTCCGGCGCGCGGGCGGCAAACAGCAATCGCGTCCCGTCCGGGCTGACACTGAGATCGCGGATATCATGGCCTGCACCCAGCCGCGCCGTGGTCACATCCCGGGCCTGAGCGCGGGATGACGCACTGTCGCGCACCATCAGCCGGGCACCGGCCTGGAAAACCGCCGGGTCTTCCAGCGTCTCCTGCGCCATCGCGTCCATATCACCCTGGGGCGGGGTACGCTGCACATAGGCCACCGGGATCTCGGTCACGGTCGGATCTTTTGCCTGCTCACTGCCGTCAAGGCCGCCGCAGCCACCAAGCGCTGCCAGCATTCCCAGCAGGCCGAGCCCCCCAATACGCTTTATTATTTTCACCCGTTCATCCGTATTTCGTAGGTTTACATCAGTATCCCGAATATCTTCTTAAGTTTCTGGGCGTCACTTCACAGAGAGTGACGCAGAATGTCATACAGAATACTCACGGGATACGGGAAATCTGTTAAACGGTAATACCATTATCACTACTGGCTTGCCGGCGACCGCCGAATGCGGCCGCGGTGCTCATAGAGAACAACAAGGACCAAGCCCATGAAAGGCTACCGGGGGATCATACTGATCGCACTTGCCATGGCGGTATCCGCCACAGCAACGGCAAACAGCCGGGATCAGGCTCAACGCATCCACAATCGGCTTGCCGGCGTACCGGCCGATGCCGCAACGCTGACCGAAATGGCGCAGCTGATTGACAACAACCAGGTGGCCGAGGCCGCCGAACTGGCCATGGACAACCCGGCCTTCTACAACGTCACCATCAAGCAGTTTGCCACGCCCTGGACCAACGAAGCCCAGGACGTGTTCGCACCGCTCAACGACTACACCGCCACCATCATCGGTGTGGTCCGTGACGACGTGGACTTCCGCCGCATTCTCTACAGTGACCTGCTCTATGTGGGCAACGCCAGCCCGGCCGCCTCTCCCTCCAGCAATGCCCATTACCAGGCGCTGGAAGATCAACATGCGGATCTGAGCACGGTACTCACTGAAAGCAGCCAGGCCAGCCAGTACGGCACCCCGGCAGAAGCCGTGGCCGGCGTACTAACCACCCGCGCCGCCGCCAACGCCTTTTTCTACGCCGGCACCAACCGGGCCATGCTCCGCTTCACCATGATGAATCACATGTGTCGTGACCTGGAGCAGGTCAAGGACACCACCCGCCCCTCCGACCGCATCCGCCAGGACGTGAGCCGCAGCCCCGGTGGCGACAGCCGTATCTTCCGCAACAGCTGTATCGGCTGTCACAGCGGCATGGACCCGCTGGCCCAGGCCTTTGCCTACTACGACTGGGAAGGCGAACAGGAAGGCAATGGCGGCCGCATGGTCTACAACAGCGGCAACGATGCCGAGACCGGCACCCGGGTACAGGGAAAATACCTGATCAACAGCAACAACTTCCCCTGGGGCTACATCACCCCCGACAACAGCTGGGACAACTACTGGCGCAAAGGCCCCAATGCCAACCTGGGCTGGGATCCGAGCCTCCCGGGCAGCGGCGAAGGTGCTGCCAGCATGGGCAAGGAACTGGCCCACAGTGAAGTCTTTGCCACCTGCCAGGCAGAGAAAGTCTTCCAGTCCGTCTGCCTGCGCAAACCGGCCGACGGCGCCGACACCGCTGAACTGGCCAGCATGACCAGCCATTTCAAGAACGATAACTACCGTATGAAAACCCTGTTTTCCGATGCGGCCACCTACTGCATGGGGGAGTAACGCATGTCTTTTTTCCCGCTTACTTACCCTCGTAACGCCACCCTGTTCGCCAGCCTGCTTGCCGCCTTGCTCAGCGGCTGTGGCGGCAGCGGCAGCGGTGCCGACACACAGCCAAACGTGGATACCGGAGGCAACGGTAGCGGCGTGAACTACAACGGTCCTGCGCCGCGCAACGCCGACATCTCCGCGTTCAAAATCTATATCTGGAACAATCTGGTGAGTGAACAGCGCTGCGGCGCCTGTCACCGCAACCAGCAGCCCGCTTTTGTGCAAACCGGCAACATCAACGACGCCTATGCCGCCGCCAATCCACTGATCAACCTGAACCAGCCAGCGGCGTCCCGCATGGTGCAGAAAGTGGCCGGAGGCCATAACTGCTGGGAAGCGGACCCGCAGGTCTGTGCCGACCAGATCAGCACCTGGATCAGCGCCTGGGCAGGAGAAACCCTGGGCCTGGGTGGCGGCACCACCGAGCTGGACCAACCGCCCCTGTACGATCCCGGTGACAGCAAAAACTTCCCGGTGGACAGCGGGCTGTTCGAAACCACTGTCTACCCGCTACTGGAGCCGCATTGCAGCGAATGCCACCAGAGCGATGCCGCCACCCCGCAAGCGCCCTACCTGGCCGCCGATGATGTGGACGAAGCCTACAGTGCCGCGCAAAGCAAGATTGACCTGAACCAGCCGGCGCTCAGCCGCCTGGTGGAACGCCTGCGCGAGGACAACCACAACTGCTGGAGCGACAGCTGCAGCAACGATGCCGACGCCATGGAAGACGCCATTCGCGCCATGGCCAACAACATTACCGCCACCGCCCCGGATGGAGACCTGGTGCTGAGCAAGGCACTAACCGTGGACGACGGCACCCTGGCCGCCGGTGGCGGGCGCTACGAAAGCAACGTGGTCGCCCGTTATGAATTCAAAACCGGTGAAGGCCTCACCGCTTACGATTCCTCCGGCGTAGACCCGGCCATCCATCTGCAATTCAGCGGCGATGTGGCCTGGGAAGGCGGCTGGGGCATTCGCCTTAACGGCGGCAAGGCCCAGGGCAGCACCCAGACCAGCAAAAAACTCACCGACCTGATTGCCGCCACCGGCGAACTGACCCTGGAAGCCTGGCTGGTACCTGCCAGCACCGGGCAAGACAATGCCCACATCATCAGCTATTCCGCCGGCACCATGGCCCGGAACCTGACCCTGGCGCAAAGCGGCAGCAATTATCTGACCTACCAGCGCATCGGCGAAGCCACCGGCAGCAACGGTGAGCCGGTACTGGCCACCGCCGACGATCCGCTGCAAGCCAGCTTGCAACATGTGGCCATGACGTTTGACCCGGTGAACGGCCGGCAGATCTACATCAATGGCGAACGTAACGGAGCCGCCGACTCAGTCACCCCCGGCCTGCTCAACACCTGGGACGACACCTTTGCCCTGGTGCTCGGCAACGAAGCCTCCAACGACCGGCCCTGGGAAGGCGTGATCCGTTTTGCCGCTCTCCATAACCGCGCACTCACCGGGGAACAGATCCGTACCAACTTTGCCGCCGGAGTGGGCGAGCGCTACTTCCTGCCCTTCTACATCGGCCACCTGATCGACCAGCCCGGCGCCTATCTGGTGTTCGAAGTGTCCCGCTTCGACAACTACAGCTACCTGTTTGCCGCGCCCTACTTCATTAATCTGGAGCAGGATATCGTGGACACGGAAGAGGCATTGCAAGGGCTGCGCCTGGGCATCAACGGCCGCGTCCCCGACGTGGCACAATCCTTTGCCACGGTGGACACCCTGATTGGCGGAGAAGGCTACAGCGAACAGGGCGAAACCCTGTCTCGCCTGGGCACCCTGCTACCCGTGGAGCAAGGCCAGGAAAACGATGAGTTCTTTCTCACTTTCGAGCGCCTGGGCAGCCACACCAATGTGTACACCGACCCGCAGCCCCTGCCGCTGACACCGAACCAGTACGGCGAACAGCCGCTGCCCGGCCTGCGTAACTTTGCCGAAATCAACGCCACCATGAGCCAGCTGACCGGGGTGCCAGAAGGATACGGCGAGGTGCCGGACACCTATCAACGCCTGCGTGCCCAGCTGCCCAGTGAGGAAAATATCGAAGCCTTCCTCACTGCCCATCAAGTGGGGGTTGCCCAGCTGGCCATCGAATACTGCAACGCCCTGGTGGAAGCAGAACGCAACAATGACGCCAGCATTCAGCCATTATTCGTGGGCATGAATTACAGCGCCGGCGCCGACACCCTCAGCCAGCAGAACTGGAAAGACTGGGTCATTTCACCGCTGTTTGAACGCATGGTGGGTAACGGCCAGGCCAGCCAGCCAGACCGCAACGGCGTAGAAAGCGAACTGGAAGACCTGTTGTTCAATACCAACCTGACCCAATGCAGCAGCGACTGCGTGGAGCGCACCGCCACCGCCACCAAGGCGGCCTGCGCGGCCATGCTGGGCAGCGCCACCATGCTGTTTCAATAAGGGGCACGACCATGAAAAGAATGATGAAAAAACCACAGGCCTTGCACCCCGACGCCCCGCTATTAAATCTGGGCCACGGCAAACCCATCAGCCGCCGTGACGCCCTCGGGCGCGGGCTGGTCTCCGGCGCCGCTTTTGGCAGCATGGGCCTGTTCGGCCTGTTTAGCAGCCCACGCGACGCCATGGCGGCCCTGCAAGGGGACCTGGAAACCATCAAGACCGACTGCGGCATCCTCGGTGCCGGCGCCGGCAAGATTCCGTTCATCTGTTTCGACCTGGCCGGCGGCGCCAATATCGCCGGCTCCAATGTGTTGGTGGGCGGCCAGGGCGGCCAGCTGGATTTTCTCAGCAGTGCCGGCTACTCCAAACTGGGCCTGCCCGGCGGCATGGCACCCAGCACGGATCCCGGCGTGGTCAATACGGATCTGGGTCTGGCTTTTCACAATGACTCGCCCTTCCTGCGTGGCATTCAGGAAAAAGCCCCCGGCGCCATGGGCAACGTGAATGGTTGTGTGATTCCGGCGCGCTCCGAAAACGACACCGCCAATAATCCGCACAATCCCATGTACGGCATCTTCAATGCCGGCGCCGACGGCGAACTGCTGTCGCTGATCGGGTCACGCAGCTCATTGTCCGGGGGCAACTCCATGTCTCCGGACGGCTCCATCATCGCCTCTGCCCGCCCCACCAAGGTGGACCGGGGCACCGACGTGACCGGCCTGGTGGACACCGGCAAGCTGGTGGGTCTGCTTTCCAAAGACGATGCCGTGTCGGTGATGGAATCCATCGCCCGCATCAGCCATAAACGCATCGACCGTATCGACAGCGGCCTCACCGATGCCAACCGCCGCGCCAACCTGCGCGACCTGCTGCGTTGTGGCTATGTGGAAGCCGCAGATATTACCGACCGCTATGGAGACCCCTCTGCCCTGAATATTCGTCAGGACACGGACATCCTCAGCATCTTCTCCGAGGCGGAGTTGAATGACCGGGAATTTGAGAAAACCGCTTCCATCATGAAACTGGTGATCAACGGCTACGCCGGCGCCGGCTGTATTTCCATGGGCGGCTTCGATTACCACACCGGCGAACGGGGCACCGGCGAACAACGGGACCTGCGCGCCGGGCGCTGCATGGGCGCCTGCCTGGAATACGCCCGCCGCCGCAACATGCCGCTGATGATGTACGTGTTCAGCGATGGCTCCGTGTCCAGCAACGGGCGCATTGATGATTCCGCCAACGGCCGCGGCAAAGGCGAGTGGACCGGCGACAACTCGTCCACCGCCGCCTCGTTCTTTCTGGTCTACAACCCCAACGGCCGCCCAACCCTGAACACCAACGGCGCCAGCGCCGAAAACCATCAGCAACTGGGCTGGATGCGCAGCGACGCCTCGGTGGAAACCGCCGGCACCCCGGCGGCCAACAACGTGAACCTGCTGGCGGAAACCGTGTGGCTGAACTACATGGCGTTGCACGGTGAACTCGGCCAGTTCAGCGCCCGCTTCCCCAATCACAGCCTGGGCAACGCCGCTTCGCTGGACAAACTGGCCGCTTTCAACCCCATCGTCAGCGGCCCCGTCTTTCCTCCTCCCGCCTGACCCAACCTGCCGGGGCGGCGCAGAGCCGCTCCGGCAGGTACACTGCTGTCACTCTCCTTTGCTGACAACCCGAAGACGATTGCCATGGTTTCGCTTACCCCCACTGCCCGCCTGATCACCTTGATCACACCTGCCCTGCTCCTGCTGCTGGCCATGCCGGCACAGGCCCGGTGGCAACAACAGGACTGGGATGTGATGGGTACCCGGGCCAGCGTCACACTGTGGTCCGAGCAGGATGCGGCACCCTTGTTCGACGCGCTGAAAGAGGAAATGGCGCGCCTGAATGCCTTGCTGTCCCCCTGGGTGGAAAGCAGCGAACTGGCCCGGGTCAACGCCCGTGCCGGCGAGACAACACAAACCATCAGCGCGGAGTTTTATCAGCTGCTGGCACGGTCTCTGGACTACTACCAACTCACCGACGGCGCCTTCGACATTACCTTTGCCAGTGCCGGCCACCTGTACGATTACCGCGAAGGCAAGGCGCCGAACGATACCCAGCTGGCCGCTGCGAACCAGCATATCGGCGCCGACCGTATTGAGCTGACCGCACCGGACAAGGTGCGTTTCCGTGACCCCGGCACCCGTATCGATCTGGGCGGTATCGCCAAGGGGTACGCAATTGACCAGGGCATCGCCTTGCTGAAAGAGGCGGGCGTCGAGCACGCCTACCTGTCACTGGGCGGGGACAGCTATGTACTGGGCGATCACCGGGGCCGCCCCTGGGAAGTGGGCATTCAACACCCGCGCAGTAAACAGGACATCGCCATGAAACTGCCCATGGCCGATCTGGCCATGTCCACCTCGGGGGATTACCAGCGTTATTTCATTCAGGACGGCCGCCGCATTCACCACATCCTGTCACCGAAGACCGGCAAAAGTATCGATGGGCTGGCCAGCGTTACCGTGCTGTGTGACAACAGCATCGATGCCGACGCCCTCTCCACCAGCGTCTTTGTGCTGGGCGCCGAAAAAGGCCTCGCGCTGATCAATCGTCTTCCTGAGACCTCGGCCATCATCATCGACCGGAAAGGTAACGTCACCTACTCCAATGACCTGACTGGCGGCTGACAACGCACAGGGCGAGACGCCCAGTGCCGGAAGCCTGACGCGGCTAAAAACCAGAAATCAGGTTGATGGCGGTATCGCCGGGTCTTTCGTTGAATGTCTGTCTGCGTGGCCAGAGTCGCGCCAAGCTGCACTGGACCTTGTCTCAGGCGCGAACCAGCAATCCGACTCCGGCCCCTACCATGACGCAGCCCGCGCCAAGCTGCAGCGGCCGCCGGTAGCGTGGCGGCAACGCCACCGCCGCCAGCCGGCTGGCCAGCAAGGCATAGGCGACTTTTACACTACCCACGGCCACGACCGTTACCAACAACACCGCAGCTATCGCCGCGCCTTGCAGCGCAGGCAAATCCACGAACACGGGCAACAAGCTGGCATAAAAAACGATGGCCTTGATATCACCCAGCGTTACCAGCAGGCCCGCCAGAAAACTCGCACCATGGTGACCTGCACGCTTGTCGCTGTTCCCCGGATTGCTCACAGCCGCCCGCCGGGAACGGATCAGCTGCACGCCAAAACCTATCAGCCACACCGCTGCCAGTATCCGCACCACCACAAACGCCGTCCCCAGCCACTGGGCCAGGGCCGCCATGCCGAACAGCGCAAGGCTCACAAACAGCAGGTCCGCCAGCACAATACCTGCGGCCACCAGCAAACCATGGGAAACGCCATACCGGGCGGAACGGACCACCACCAGCGCCACACTGGTACTGGGCATCGCTGCCATGACCATGAGGGATAGCATCAACAGAAACAGCGACGGGATACCCATAAGCCCTCACCAACGCAGAAAGGATGCGGAATGATGATCCTTGCCAGTCTACCGCGAGACGGCGCCACCCCGCGCCTCGCTGCACAGTCGCCCCTGCTCCAACTGCAGACGCCAGACGTCATGGTAATCCTCCGCTTGCGGAAAATCCGCCGCGCCGGCCAGGTAGAGGCTGTCGTCCCGCAGGGTTTGGCCCAACAACAACGTGCCGGTAAAACCAAGGGGAAGGTGCAACGCGGGGTAATGCCAGGGCATCACACCGCCGCGCACCCGCTCTGCCGCCACCCCGTTGAGCGCGGGCCATCGCGCCGGGACGGTAACGATCTCACCCTGTTCATCCACACCGATCAGTCCGCTCGGTGGCGCGCACAGGGCCAGCTCAGCCAGGTACAGGGTGCCGCCCTCAATGAGGTAATGGCACACATAACCGCGCCAGCAATCGGAACTGTCGCCATCGGGATAAAGATCCCAGTCCGCCGGGGCAAACGCAGCACCACTGATCACATCGAACCCTTGCCCCCTGTGGTGCAAGGAATCCAGCTGTTGCGCTGTCACCGGGACGACCCCATGGGCGGCTGTAAGGGGAACACTGAGGACTGCGGCGCCGCCTCGTCCGGGGCCTGCTCACGCTCGCGGCTGCTGCGCAAGGCGCGATGGTAAAGGTCGGCCAGCCCTTCATGGGCCGACGCACTGAAACGCTTCAGGCGGTTGCGGGTTTCGGTAACCTGTTCATAGGCCGACGCCTGCAAACCGTACTGTTGGCGACGCATCAACAGCGCCCCGCGTTTCTGTAAGCGTTCCAGCTCGCCGGTCAGTGCATTCAATTCTTGCGAGAAATCTTCCAACCGCTCGGAGCGGTATGTGGCAAACAGCACACGGCTGCGCAGCACACGGGTTTCATCCAGCAACCCATCGATTTCATTAAGCTGATGCTGACGTTCCCACTGGCGCGGCACAATGTTTTCCTGCATCTCCCACAGCAAAACACCTTTGTAGAAGTCCAGCTTGGCGGTCACATCCGGGCGCTTTCGCTTGCCCCACCCCTCGGTGCGCTGCTCGGCATTCTGCTGCGCCTCCCACAGCTTGCGCTCCTTGTCGGTGGCGAAGGGCAACGGGTCCTGTTTGGCCACGGCCTCATCGTAACGGCGCTGCAAACGGGTCATGCGTCCCTGGAAATCCTGCTGTGACAGATCGTCCAATAGCGCTCGGGCCGCAGGGCGGGTTTCGTCCTGCTTGCGCCGATGGGCAGCCATCAATGTCTCAAAGGCCGGCAGCTTTTCCTGCCACTGGGTAAGCAGGTTCTTCTGCCGCAACAACTCGTGGTAGTTATTCCAGCCACGTTGAAATTCGGTGGTGGCAAACCATTCATAAAAGGTTGGGAAACTTTCCACCCGGCGCGGCAGGAACGGCGGCACCGGATCCATGGCGGTGGACCAGCGCGGCTCCCCCACCATGGCCGTAAACCATTCGCCACTGGCAATATCCGCTTCCACTTCCAGCAGGTATTGCTGCAAACCAGCAAAGCGATCCAGTGCGGTCTCGAATGCCTGCCTGGCAGAACGCTGATCGCCCATTTGCTCGTACAGGTAGGGAATCGCTAACTGCGCTTCCTGCACCGGCAATCGCTGGATCGACTTGGTGTCCAGCTGCTGCAGGACCGGCAGCGCCTTACGGGGCTGATTTTCAATCAACAGGGCGCGGGCATAGAGCAACAGGGAGATGTCGGCAAACGGCCCCTCCAGGCGAGCGTCTCGCAACAGGGCCAGCGCACGGTCTTCCTGATCGCTGCGCAACATGTAGATCGCCAGCGCCAGCATGGCTTTTTCCTTGATCGCATTAACCTGGGCGTCCCCCGGCGGCATGTTGGCCAGCTGCCAGAGCCATTCCTGCCCCAGCCCGGGATGCTTGCCGTTAATCCAGCTGATCGCCAGGTTATAGCGCAGGTAGGCATTGAGAGGATGGTCTTCGGAGAACGCATCAAGCAGCTCTGCGGCTTCTTCATAGCGTTGCAGACGCATCAGGACCCGCGCCCGCAAACTGAAATACACTTCTTCCAGTTTGGCTGGCGGCTCACCGACCTGTTGATCCAGCATGGCCAGCGCCTGTTGGTATTTCTGCTGGCGATAGTAAAGACCGGCAAGGTGAATCCACGCCCGCTGGGCGACTTCACCGCTGACCTGGGTATCGAGCAACTGGTTGAAAACCTGCTCGGCGTCTTCGGGCATGCCGTAGGCGCTGTACATGGCCCCCAACAGCACTTCCATATCCGCCTTGTGGATATCCACCTCGCCCCGCTCCAGCGCCATCTGGGCGCGGGTCAGGGCAGCAAAATAATCGCCTTTGAGATACAGATAGGCCACCTCACCATAGGCCAGCTCCTGCACCTGATGAGGTTCATCCAGGCGGGCCCAGCTCAGGGAACTGAGTAACAACAGCCCCACCACCAGCCCTTTCAAGCTTCCTCGCATTCGCATAGACCGCTCTCAGCGCCAGTCGCGAAAACGGAAACGCGGCTGCTGCTTGGCGGTATCGTCCTCGATATGAAGCTGAACGAAATGGCGGCCGTGATTCTTGTCGAAGTGGCCGGTCACCCCCTGGCGCATTTCCCGGCCGGCAGGCCCGGTGCCGGTGATAAAGGCCGTGAGCTCGTGATCACCATTCTTCACGTTGGCCAGCGCCAGACGCTGCACCGCACCGTTTTTCAGGGCGCGGATCTCCTTTTCCGTGTAGAGATGGCTGGTCAGCACTTCGCCATCCAGCTCCAGCGTGATGCTGTCCGGCTGGAAAAAGTGCCCCACATCCAGAGAGACATAAATCCCGACCTGGGTATCGGCGGGGAACAGCAACTCTTCTTCGAGCAATAGCAGGCGTTTATTGACTTCCAGCACGTCACGTTTGAAATCGGCCAGATCCTTGTCCAGCTCGGCCCCGTGCAGCTGGGCTGCGACCAGCATCAACAACAAAATGAATGCGCGGCGCATGTGCGCTCCCCCGGTGTTAGCGTTTATCTACGTTGTTTTCAGATACGTTCTTTTCAGGAAATCTACCATAGCTTGTCGGCTTTGACTGTTGTGATTGTCACAGCCTGCCGGATACAAATTTACGACATCCGGTACTTGCTTTCGGCCCGGCGATCACGCGACTATCGAGAAAGCCGGATGATTCTGTCATTCGGCCCTCGTGCCGGCGGCCCGGTCAGGATGCCGCACCACAGGCGCCCCGCAAGGGGCGCGGTGGTGTGACTGGCGATCGGGCCGTCCGGCACGCATTAATTACCCTCCCCCCTCTTCCGCTTCTTCTGCTTCACACTCGCAACTTTCCCGTTATGCTGGCCTCTAACCGGCACGTCGTAGCCCCTTGTGCCCTATGGATGGAGTGAGTAGATGAAAAAAGTGGTTTCCCTGTGGATGGTCATGGGCCTGCTGATACTGAGCGGCTGCCAGAGCCTGGCTGGCCTGGAGTCCCCGGACGTCAGCGTATCCGGCATTAACCTGAACAGCTTCAACCTGTTCGAGCAGGAATGGGGGCTGACCCTGCGGGCCCGCAACCCCAACGACCGGGAGCTCACCCTCAACAGCCTGGATTACGAGATCTACGTCAACGGGGAGAAATTTGCCCGTGGACTGACCAACGAACGCATCACTCTGCCCGCCATGGGCGATGCCCAGGTCACCACCACCATTACCACCAGCCTGTTAAGCAGCCTGCAACAGCTGCAGAAAATCCAGCAGCGCAAGGACCAGCCATTGCAATACCGGCTGGTCGGCAAGGCACGGGTAGCGGGTGTGCCGATTCCCCTTTCCTTCGACAAGGAAGGCGAAATGACACTGCCGGCGATGCCATAGCGCTTGCCGCCCCAAGGAACACAGCCCGGGCATGGTCCGGCGGGTTATCAGTGTTGTTCTCTCAGCTGATGCCGAAAGCGGCCGGGGCTCTGCCCGGTCCAGCGCCGGAAGGCGTGATTGAAATTGGCGATTTCGGAAAAGCCCAGCCGTTCGCTGATTTCGGCTAGGCTGAGAATGCCCAGTAATAACCACTGTTCCGCCAGCATCCGCCGCACTTCATCCAGCAGGGCCCGGTAGCTGGTTCCTTCCGCCGCCAGCTGCCTGCGCAATGTCCGGCTGGTGATGGTCAGTTCTTCCGCCATGGCCTCCATATCCGGGAACCGCCCCGGCTGCTGCAACAACCGTCGGCGGACCCGCACCGCCACACTGCCCTTGCGGTAACGTTGCACCAATAACTGGTGGCACTGTTCCTCGCACAAGCGGGCCGTCACCGGGTTGGCCTGGGGCAGCGGCATATCCAGCAGGCCCAGCGCGAACCGTGCCTGGCTGCGGGGGCGATCAAATACCGGCGTCAGTCCGAAAACCGCCTCGAACGGGGCAATCGAGCGCGGCGGCAACCGCACTTCCAGTGAAGACAGCGGAATGCGCCCGGCAAACAGCTCCTCCTGGATCATCATCACCGCGCTGGCGTCCCGGGCCAGCAGATACTCACGCACCTCTTCGGGCACACGGCTATCATCCAGGATCAAGATGGCGTCATCGCCCTGCTCCTGCAGGGAAATATCCAGAAACGCGAAGGTCAGATCCAGGTAACGCAACCCCAGCTCAACCGCCTGACGAAAGGTGGGACTGCTCAGCAGCGCAAACCCCCAGACTCCATAGCTGCTCAGGTGGTAGCGCTGCCCCATGGCCAGGCCCAGCTCTGCCTCGTTGCCCAGTTCCCGGCACAGGTTGCGCACCACGGTGAGCTCCTGCTCCGCATCAATGGTGCAATCAGCCTGGCCCAGCATGTCCGGATCAATGCCGGAACCCTGCAGACACGCCGCGACCGGCAGCCCCCGCTCTTCGGCAAAGGCCACCTGCATTCGCACGCTGGTAATGGCTCGCTGTACTGTCACTGGCGATGTCCGAATTCCACAATTTTCTGTCCCAGAATGCCATAAACAAGGCGTTTATGTATCGCTAGAGTGGAACCTAACGTTATTAACCGGATTGTTTCCCATGCAAGCAACGCACAACGTAGTCATTATTGGCGCCGGCTTCGGCGGACTGGGCATGGCCATTCGCCTGAAAGCCCAGGGGCAGGACGACCTGCTGCTGATCGAAAAAGGACACGATGTGGGCGGCTGCTGGCGCGATAACACCTACCCCGGTGCCGCCTGCGACGTGCCCTCGCACCTGTATTCATTTTCCTTTGAACGGCATTACCCGTGGAGTCGCCGCTTCGCGCCGCAGAAAGAAATCTTTGCCTACCAGCAATACTGCGCACGCAAGTACGACCTGTATCGCCACATTCGTTTCAACACTGAAGTGGCGGAAGCCCGCTTTCTGGATGACGCCGGCCTGTGGGAAATCACCCTGACCAACGGCGAGGTGATCACCTGTCGCGCCCTGATCACCGCCACCGGCCAACTCAACCAACCGGCCTACCCGCCGCTTGCCGGCATCGAGGACTTTCAGGGGCCACACTTCCACAGCGCCCGCTGGAATCACGATGAAGACCTCACCGGCAAAACCGTGGCCGTGGTGGGCACCGGTGCCAGCGCCATTCAGTTTGTGCCGGAAGTGGCCAAGGTGGCCGGCAAGGTCAAACTGTTCCAACGCTCCGCCGCCCATGTGATTGCCAAACCCGATCGTGCCTACAAGAAAGCCGAACACTGGGTATTAAAGAAACTGCCACTGACCCAGACGCTGGATCGCATGCGCATCTATGCGGCCAATGAATCCCGGGTACTGGGCTTTACCTCCTTCCAGAAAGCCATGGCCGTTTACGAGTGGCTATTCGCCCGGCACTTGAAAAAGCAGATTAGCGATCCGGCTCTGCGTGAGAAGCTGACCCCGGACTACCCCATGGGCTGCAAACGCATCCTGATGTCCAACGATTACTATCCGGCACTGGCCCAGGCCAATACCGAAGTAATCAACTACGGCATCGATGCGGTAGACAAGCAAGGGCTCACCGACAGCAGCGGCACCCACCATAAAGTGGACGTAATTATCTACGGCACCGGCTTCAAGGCCACCGACTTCCTGACCCCGATGACCATCACCGGCCGCGATGGCGTGGACCTGAATACCGCTTGGCAGGACGGCGCAGAAGCGTATCTGGGCATCACCGTGCGCGGCTTCCCCAACCTGTTCATGCTCTATGGCCCCAACACCAACCTGGGCCATAACTCGATTATCTACATGCTGGAAAGCCAGATTCATTACGTACAACAGTGCCTGGCCGAAATGGACGAGCAAAAACTGCATTCTCTGGAAGTACGCGAAAGCGTGCAGGCGCGTTTCAACGACAACGTGCAGCGTAAAATCAGCGACACCGTGTGGGACAAGGGCTGCCACAGCTGGTACAAGACCGAAAGTGGCAAGAACACCAACAACTGGCCCGGGTTCACCTTTGACTACCGCCGCCAGACCCAGCACCTGGAACTCAGCGACTACGAGTACAAAGCCCTATGAGCCTGTTTGTTGATCGCATCAGCCGCAGCCAGTCCACCGTTCAGCAGTTGCTGGCTGGCGCCCTGCGCCAGTCCCTGGCCCTGCTGTTCAAACCCGTCGCCAACCCCCGTTTCAGCTTTGCCGCGCAACGGCGCTGGCTGGACATCATGGCCTACAGCACCCTCAAGGCCGGCGGCATCGGCAGCCATGACAAAGCCATTGCCAATGTGCCCTGCCGCCACTACCAGCCACTGCATGCGCAGAGCACCGTGCTCTACCTGCATGGCGGCGGCTACGTGGCCGGCAGCCCGGACAGCCACAAGGCAATCACCTCGCACCTGGCCAAGTTTGCCAATGCCCACGTGGTGGTGCCGGATTACCGGCTCGCCCCGGAGCACCCCTGCCCCGCCGCCATCGAAGATGCGGTGGCGGTTTATCAGGCCCTGCTGGACGACGGCGTCAGCCCCGCATCGCTGACATTAATGGGAGACTCCGCCGGAGGCGGCCTGGCCCTGGCCACACTGCAAGCCCTTAAAGCCGCCGGCACGCCGCTACCCAGCGCGACCATCCTGTTTTCCCCCTGGGTCGACCTGACACTGGGGCAGCTCTTCGACACCGACCGGGACATCATGCTCAGCCATGCCTGGCTGGATAGCGCAGCCAGTGCCTACGCCGGTGATGACACCCGCAACGCACAATGCTCTCCCCTGTTCGGCGATTTAACGGGCTTGCCTCCGATTCTGATCCAGGCCGGCGGCGATGAAATTCTGCTCAATGACAGCCATCGCCTGTGCACCGCACTGAACGAAGCCGGCACCCCGACACGGCTACAGATTCACCCCCAGCGCTGGCACGACTTCCAATTGCATGCCGGGGTACTGGCGGATTCGGATCAGGCCCTGATGACCTGTGCCCGCTTTATCCACCAACACGCGGTCCCTCAACACGAGAAAGGTGGCAACCCATGAAACGCATTCTGATTACCGGCGCCGCCAGCGGCATCGGGCTGGCCACTGCCACGCTGTTTCATAACAAAGGCTGGCAGGTGGGCCTCACCGACATCAATGAAACCGCCCTCGCCAGGCTGGCAAAAACGCTGGGTGGCAGTTGGTATCAACGGCTGGACGTCACCGATGCAGAGGCCTGCCAGCAGGCCTGCGAGGCCTTTGCCCAGGGCAAGGGTTTCGACGTACTGTTCAACTGCGCCGGCATCCTGCGCATGGGGCACTTCGAAGACATCAGCGCCGCCCAACACAAGCAGATCATCGATATCAATGTCACCGGGTTGATCAACATGACCCTGGCGGCACAATCGCATCTGCAACTGAGCACCGAGCCCGCCGTCATCAACATGAGCTCAGCGTCTGCGCTCTACGGGGTGCCGCACCTGGCCTCTTATTCCGCCAGCAAGTTTGCCGTGCGCGCGCTCACCGAAGCACTCAATATCGAGTGGGCCCGCCAGGGCATTCGGGTAGTGGATATCATGCCGCCGTTTGTGAAAACGCCGATGCTGGATGACGCTGAATTCCGCGCCCCGGTGGTGGACCGTTTGGGGGTCAATCTGACCGCCGACGACATTGCAGCCAAAGCCTGGCAGGCCGCCAATGAAAACGTCGCGGTGCATAATCCGGTCGGCGGGGTGTTCAAATTCATCAAGTTGATGGACAAGGTACTGCCCAGCGCCTCCACCAGGATGACCATGACATTTCTCAGCCGGGAATAGCCCGCGTCAGGGTTTCTCCGGCGGCCGGGGAAAACGGATTTTGACCTTACGGCGGCCCCATTCACGGGCCGCCTGCACATCCTCCCCCATATAGATATCAATCTTGCGTTTCCAGCGCCGGTGCATCTTGTCCTTCACCACCCAGACACCCGGCAAGCCCTCCACGGTAACCTCGGTATTGTGGGTCAGCCCCAGCCGGATCAGGTCGCGGGACACTGCGATGGCCTGCATTCCCGGCACCAGACGATCACCCCAGGCGGCGAGCGCATGGTCGCTGCCCGCCCCCTGCCCGTGCAGTGAGTTGTAAGCCGAAGCCGTCACCGTCAGTTCCATCATCGGCACCGCCGGGGCTTTTTCCGCCTCACAACGGGACACCAGCCCGGTCGTCCCCACCAGCACCAGGGAAAAAACCGCCGCATTCACTCGCCGTTGCAACGACACTGCTACGCTCATGGCATGACTCTCCGTACGTTGCGCTTTTCTCTTATTCTTTTTACCGGGGTGCTGATGGCCGCATGCAGCCTTTTTTCCGGCAAACAATCAGACACCACCAGTATACCTGAGCCTCTCACCCAGACTGTGCGGGAGTGGGCGCCTGATGACACCCCACGGGGCGTCATCCTGGGCTTGCACAGTTTCGGGGATTTCGGCGCCGCGTTTGAACAGCTGGGCCCCTGGTTCGCCGAGGCCGGCTATGTGTTTGTGGCCTACGATCAGGCCGGCTTTGGCGACCGGCTGGAGCAAGGCCGCTGGGCCGGTGAGAAGCAACTGGTCGATGAAGCGGTGACGCAGATCCGGCGCCTGCACCAGACCCATGCCGCCCCCCTGTTTGTGCTCGGCGAAAGCCTGGGTGGCGCCGTGGCCATACTGGCCGCCCAGCAGGAACCGGACAAGGTCGCCGGGTTGATGCTGGCCGGGCCTGCGGTGCGCGAAGGGATTCGCTTTCGTTATGGCTGGAACGCCGCCATCGCCACCGCCGCCACCCTGGCCCCCGGCTACCGCCTCACCGTTGAACGCAACGCCGATGATCCCACCCTCGCTCCAACCAGCGCTCAACGCCTGGCCGAGGATCCGCGCGTCATGCGTGAGGTTCGGATGGACGCCTACTGGGGGCTGATCAAGCTGGCGGACAGCGCCAGCGATTCGGCCAACAACCTGAACATCCCTACCCTGCTGCTGTACGGAGGCAAGGACCATTCCGTGCCGGAAGCAGGCATTCGCCACCTGCGGGCACATTTATCCGCCAACGACCGGGGGGAATACCGTTTCTATCCGAATGCGCCGCACCTGTTGCTGCAAAGCCGGCAGTGGCAGCAGGTCAGCCAGGACATTTCCCAGTGGCTTGCCATGACCCAACTGCCACAGAAAAACGCAGAAAATGGCCCCACCGGCCCCACTCCCACCTGTGAGGCCTGTTAAGCTGACGACACACAAACAGGGAAGCGGGGCAAGGACCATCATGAGCAAACGCGTACTGATCACCGGCGGCAATTCCGGCATTGGTTTCTGCACGGCAGAGCAACTGGCCGGCCGCGGCGCGGAGGTTATCCTCGCCTGCCGCGACCAGACCAAGGGGCAGGCCGCCGTCGCCAAAATCAAGAACGCCCATCCACAGGCAAAAGTGCGCCTGTTTGCCCTGGATCTGGCAGACCTTGAACAGGTACGCGATTGCGCCGCTGAGCTCTATCAGGAACTGGGCCACATTGATGTGTTGATCAACAACGCCGGCGTGGTGCCCACCCAGCAGGAGTTCACCAAAGACGGTTACGAAATGCAGTTCGGGGTAAATTACCTGGCCCCGGTGCTGTTCACGCACCTGATGTTGCCCCTGCTACAGAAAGGCACCCAGCCCCGGATTCTACACCTGGCTTCGGTGGCTCACTGGCTGGGCCGTATCAACAAGAAGACCTGGAAAGGTCGCAAGCCCTACCTGGTCATGGACGCCTACGGTCAGTCCAAGCTCGCCAACATTCTGTTCAGCAACGTACTGGCCGACCGCCTGAAAGACACCGGCATCACCAGTAATGCCCTGCATCCCGGCGGCGTGGACACGCCGATTTTCCGTCATGTGCCCAGCGCCGTCATGGCACTGATTCGCCCCACGCTCACCACCCCGGAAAAAGCCGCATCGCTTCCCGTGAGCCTGGCACTGGACGAACAGTATGCGCAGATCAGCGGAGAGTATTTCGCCAACCACAAACCGGCCCTGCGCTCCCCCCGGGCCCGCAACAACAACCTGGCCGATGAGCTGTATTACGACACCATGGCTGAATTGAATATGCCGGCATTGTGAGCAAGAGACAGCAGCAAACGACAAGCCACACGCGGCAACACGCCGGAAAGCAAGAAAGGCTCTGAAACAGCAGGGGCCGCGGCCCGAAGGTCAGAACGCGGCCTCTGCTGTTGGAGAAATGCCGCCCTCTATGGCGCTGCAGTGTACGGAGGGCAGCCTGGAGCGTGTAGCCAACCCGTCACTCCAGTGCGGCCTCCCTGACCGCCGCTTGTAGCTCGGGATAGAATCCCAGGAACCCGGCCTCCAGTGCCTGATAGCGCGGCTCAATTTCCTGGATGATGCCGGCAAAGTCATTGGCAAAGCGGATACGCCCGGCGATCACATCCAGCGCCTGCCCAACCCGCTCCAACTCCCCGTATTGGTTCAGCAGATCATGCTCAATCAGACGCTCCACCCGCTCACGCATGGGGAGATGCATCAACGGCAGGCCCGCTTGCAGATGTTGGTAATGGCGGATAATGGCGGCGTCCCGGTCATGTCCGTAGAAGGTGGCCCAGTGCTGCCACAGAAAATGATCGAACAACACGTCCAGCGCCACTCCGGCAAAACGACGCCGGCGGACCGAAAACCCACGGCGTTGCGCCATGACCCAGGGGTGGTGGTCGGTGAACCGGTCCACCAGGCGATGATTATCCAATCCCCGGCGCAGCGGCTCACTCAGCTCGCTGACCACCGCACCGCGCATAAAATCCCCCAGTACATTACCTACCTTGGAAGGCACCGACGGTTGCGCCAGGGTCAAATGGGCCAGGTAATTCACGATGCACCACGGTCCAGTCGGTAACGCAGGTTCTGACGTACGGCCAGCCATTCCTGCTCAAGAATGGAAAACACCACCGTGTCGCGGTACACCCCGTCGGCTGAACGCGTGTGGTGGCGCAGCACGCCATCCTGCTTGGCGCCCAGGCGGGCAATGGCCGTGCGTGAGGCGTGGTTATGCCAGTGGGTTCGCAACTCCACCGCAACGGCATTCAACGTTTCGAAGGCATGGCCCAGCAATAGCAGCTTGCACTCGCTATTCACCGCGCTGCGCTGAAAACGGCGGGCATACCAGGTGTGGCCGAGCTCCAGGCGCGCATTATTCTCGTCGACACGAAAAAAGCGGGTGCTACCGATCACCTTGCCGCTGGCACGGTGGCGCACCGCGAAGGGCATATCGCCCTGTGCCCGCCCTTGCAAAGCCGTATCAATATAATCCGCCACCGTTGCCGGGGCCGGCACCGTGGTATACCAGAGTCGCCACAACTCGCCATCGGCCGTAGCCTCGGCCAGATCCTCCGCATGGTTCACACACAAAGGCTCCAGCACCACATGCTCGCCTTTCAGTGTGACCGGTTTTATCCATCGCTCCATTTGCCACCCCTGTACGTCAGGCAATTCCATGCGCTCTCCTGCCGGCGCCCGTCTTGCCTGTACCCCGGCGGCGAGAGGATCAGCCCGGCGGCCAGCTGAAGGAGCGACCACCCAGCACATGCACATGCAGGTGGAACACGGTCTGGCTGGCGCCAGCGCCGTTATTCACGTTCAGGCGGAAATCCTCCAGCCCCTCCTGTCTGGCGACCTGACTGGCCACCAGCAACAGATGCCCAAGCAATGCCTGATCGGCCTCTTCAGCATCGGACAGCTTGGCAATCGGCTTCTTGGGGATCACCAGAAAATGGGTCGGCGCCTGGGGATTGATATCCCGGAAGGCCAGGCACTGGTCGTCTTCGAAGATGATATCGGCAGGAATTTCCCGGTCGATGATCTTGGAGAAAAGCGTTTCAGCCATAACTGGTCTCGGTTGGGTCAGCGAAAAAGCCACGGCGGAACCCCGTAGCCACGTCACAGGATGTGCACTTTACTGTGCAACCGGTGTGCCCCGGTTCACAGCTACTACGATAACTGCTCGTAAAATGTCCGCAGCAAGCGCTGTGCACCTTAGCGGCAGCCCAGAATAATGGCATTATAGCACCTGTCGAAACCCATCATTATCAACCGGAACAGCATGGCCACTCTTTTTGTCGAAAATTTAACCGTCGCCGATTTCTCCTACCTGCACCCCAAGCGCGGCATGGTGGGCGAATCCTGGCTAGTGGACCTGGAACTGAGCGGCGATCTGGATGATCAGGGCATGGTCTTCGACTTTGGCCACATCAAAAAGCGCATCAAGCAGATCATTGATGACAGCGTGGATCACCGTCTGCTGGTTCCCGTGGACAATGACCAGGCCACCATCGCCGAACGCGATAACGACACCAGCCTGGAATGGGTATACCGGGGTGGCACCATCCGCATGGTGGCGCCCAGCCAGAGCCTGTTGCTGATGCCCGGTCCGGAAGTGTCCAAGGCCAGCCTGACCCTGTATTTGATGGATCTGATCCAGACCGTGGTACCGGCGAATGTAGCGGAAGTGCGCGTGGTACTGCGCGAAGAAGATACCGGCACCGCGCCGTTCTATCACTATTCCCATGGCCTGAAAAAGCACGACGGCAACTGCCAGCGCATTGCCCACGGACATCGTTCCAATATTCACATCTTCGAGAATGGCCGACGCAGCCGTTACTGGGAAAAGCTCTGGGCAGACCGCTGGGAAGACATCTACCTGGGTACCGAGGAAGATCTGGAAGGCACTTACTACATCGACGAAATTCCCCACCACCGGTTCCGTTACGATGCCGAGCAGGGACATTTCGAGCTGGTGATCCCGGAAGACCATTGCTACATGGTCGATACGGACACCACTGTAGAACAGCTGGCCGCCCACATTGCTGCGCAACTGGCCGATGAAGCTCCCGGCAAGCACTTTCGGGTCCGCGCCTTCGAAGGTGTCGGCAAGGGCGCCATCGCCGAAGCCGGCGAGAACCTGCCCGGCAAGACCCACAGCAGCTGGCTCAGCGGCACCTCAGTAATCTGAGGACCAGCTGTTAGCGACTAGCCTCGAGAAAAACCCGCAAGCGGGCTTCGCCACATTCCTACAGCAGCTGCGAAGAAAGATCGGTATTGGGGAACTATCCCGGCTTTTCCTATCGAATCGAGCGTAGCTCGTAGCTCGTAGCTCGTAGCTCGTAGCTCGTAGCTCGTAGCTCGTAGCTCGTAGCTCGTAGCTCGTAGCTCGTAGCTCGTAGCTCGTAGCTTGTAGCTTGTAGCTCGTAGCTCGTAGCTCGTAGCTTGTAGCTTGTAGCTATTCCTCCGCCAGAATTCGCTCCGCCTCTTCCTGAATCAGCCGCCGCAGCCAACGGTGTGCCACGTTGTGGTGCAACAGCGAGGACCAGGCCATTTTCAGCTCGAACTCGGGGATATCGAACGGCGGCTGCTTGATCAGCAAGCGCTCATTCTGGGCCTGCATGCGCGCCACCCGGCTTGGTAGCGTGGCCACCAGGTCGTTATTCATGGCCAGCAGGGCCGGCATTTGATAGTGGCGAGTAAAGATACTGATCTTGCGGCTCTTGCCCAACTGTTCCAGGGCATGGTCAATCCACCCCAGCCCGCCGAGCTTTTCCGGATTCATGCCGAATCCCACGCCAAAACCGGTTTTTGATACCCAGATATGTTGGGCGGACAAATAGCTGTCCAGATCAAAGCCTTCGGCAATGGGGTTATCCCGGTTGAGCAAGCAGGAAAAGGAGTCTTTCCAGAGGCTTACCTGGTGAAATGAGCCCGGAATTTCGTTAAAGCGATTCACCGCCATATCCACCCGGCCCTGCTCCATGTCCTGGTAGCTCACATCCGACGGGGTCAGGAAATCCAGCACCACATTGGGGGCCTCGGCGCGCAGGCGACGAACAATATGGGGCACCAGAGTCGCTTCCGCATAATCACTGGTCATGATCCGAAACACCCGGCGACTGTCCGCCGGCTGGAACACGTCCTCAGGGGTGAACAATTGCTCCGCCTGGGACAGAATTTGCCGCACCAAGGGCCGCAACTCCTGTGCGCGTTCCGTCGCCGTCATGCCGTCACTGGTACGAATCAACAACGGATCACCAAATAACTCGCGCAACCGTTTCAGCGAATTACTCATCGCCGGCTGGGTAATCCCCAGTTGCTCCGCCGCTCGGGTCACATTCTGCTCACGCAGAAGCACATCCAGATACTTGAGCAGATTCAGATCTGCCGCACCAATATTCATTTTATGAATAGCCACTCATGCCCACATCAACAGGATCAATTCTAGCACTGCCTGATCCTCACTGGCACCGTGCACCAGATCACAGGGTCATGACGATTCTCTGTGTAAAAAAAACTTTTACGCATTTGAGTGTTAACCGTGTCTCTATTTCGCCATTACTGGCATGTTGCCAGTATCGCCTGGAGGCAAAAAAATGCGTAAGGTCTGAAGCTTGTGTCCAGATAACAGCACAGCCTGCTCTGTTGTCATAGGCCGGCAAGCCTTTCTCGCCAGCCCCATGTAAGCAGGCGTGATTCAGAGGTTACTATGACAAGCAACGCAACCACGCGAACCGAGAAGTTCGTGGTTCGTTTTCCCTGCGGTATGCGAAACGAGGTCGCAGAAGCGGCCAATCACAGCCATCGCAGCATGAACGCGGAAATTATTGCCCGGCTGGAACATAGCCTGAAGAACTGGCCGCATACCCTGCCCCACGGCGAAGCAGCGGTGCCGCAAGGCAACGAAGAAGCCTTCCTGCTGGAACGCTTTCGCCAACTCCCCCAGGCGAAACAACAGGCACTGTTAGCGCTTTTGGATTAGATTAATTCTGCCGGGCTAACCACAACTGCCCTTTTGTCCTTACAATACACCGCTGGCCACGTGCCCATTATCGAAATGACAGTACTTTGCACTATGATGTAGTGCATGCTGCTCACGCACGCAGTCACCGATTCATGGACTGAAAGGAGCCTTTACGGCCGTGACCGCAAACCAGAACCATACCCCACTGCCAACCGGCAACGATATTACGTTACCGTGGCACCTGCGCCTGCCCAAACCGCTGGAAAAGGATTTTCGCCTCTATTTCCGGGCAAGCGTGGCCAAAGTCATGCCCTGGGCGCTGGCACTGGTGGCGTTCCTGATTGTCTCCGCCATGTTTATCGAGTCACGAATTTCTCCCGACGTTCTCAACCTTTCCTGGCGCCCGCGGCTTTTCACCTTGATGCTCACCGGCGGCTGTCTGGTATTAATCCGCAAGCCCCAATGGCGCAACTGGCTTCATGAAGCCACGCTGATACTGGCATTCGCCATTGCCCTTACCGGCAATTATCTAGGGGCCATTGTCGAGCACCCCCTAGCCTACACCTTCTTCTTCCACACCCCTCTGGCCATCCTGATGATCTGCATCCTGATACGGGTGCCATTCTACTCCGCACTGGTTAGTTCAGTGATCATGATTGGCTGCATGGTTTTCAGCCTGCAGCTCAGTTCCGGCCGCCATCCCTTTGAACCATCCACACTGGTACTAGTATCACTGGCCTTTGCGAGCATGAGCCTGTTTGGCCAGTACGTGTACGAACGACTGTTGCGACAGCACTTCCTCTCCGAACATGTACTGTTCCAGCACAGAAACGAATTACACTCCGCCAATCTGGTACTGGAAAACCAGGCCACCGTCGACGGCATGACCGGCTGTATCAACCGCCGGGGAATGGAAAGCCGCCTGAGCCACCTCTATCACAAGCTGAATCAGAACAACCCGGATGCGCCTGAGCGTATCACCCTGATGTTGTTCGACATCGATTTTTTCAAACAGTACAACGATACCTATGGCCACCCGGCCGGCGATGAGTGCCTGAAAAAAGTGGCCGGTGTCCCTCTGGGAATGGTGCAAAGCGATACCGATTTCGTGGCTCGCTACGGTGGCGAGGAATTTGTCATTACCCTGACTGACTCCAGCTTCAACGATGCGCTGGTTTTCGCCGAGCGCATGCGTAACCGGGTCGAGCAGCTGGGCCTTCCCCACAGCGGTTCCCGGGTCAGCCAGGTGGTGACCATCAGTGTCGGGGTCGCCTGTTCGGACGGTACCGCCGCAGACGGCGCGCAGCTATTGAAAATGGCCGATGAAGCACTCTATCAAGCAAAAGGCGCCGGGCGAAACCGGGTAGCAATGATGAGCAACCAAGGCGTAGTGGAGATGCTGAATTAGTGGATAGTTGAATTAACTATGGCATCCCCGTCCCCGTGCCATTAACGGCTGTTGGCGAACAGAAAGAGGCCGCGCTCGATGAGCGCGGCCTCTTTCGTTAGCAGTCCGTCGGGCGGACACTCAAGCGGCAAGCCCTTCTGCCGGACCGAAGAACTCATAATGGATGTCGGCATCATCCACACCTTTTTCCTGCAGTACGCCATACAGCGCTTTCAGCATGGGCACCGGACCGCAGAAGTAATACTCCGCGCGACGCTCGCCCACCAGTTTATCCAGCAGTGCACGATCGAGGAAACCAGTACTATCAAAACCACCCTGCGCTTTATCCAGGGCTGACGGCTCACTGTAACGAACATGACAATGCAGATTGTCATGGGTATCCGCCAGCTTCTGCAGTTCCGAGGCAAAAGGCCGAACCGCTCCATTCAGGGCACACTGAATAAGGATCACTTCACGCCCCTGTTGGCGAGCCAGCGCCCCATGCAGCATGGAAAGCAGCGGCGTAATTCCCACACCGCCAGCCACCAGCACCAACGGAACGCCGTCACCGGCGGCATCGGCCAGGGTAAAGTCTCCACAGGGCGGCGCCACCTCCAGCACATCGCCTTCCTGAATATGCTCATGAATATAACCAGAGCACACACCATGGTGGGCTTCGTCAGCTGTTGCCAGCTCCCGTTTCACACTGATTCGATAATGGCTGTCACCCGGTGCACAAGACAGGCTGTAGTTGCGCATTACCGGCTGTCCACCCGGTGGCGTCACCCGCACGGTAATGTACTGGCCGGGCTGGTGCGGCTGCAGCGCCTCACCGTCCTGACGAGCAAGGTACAGGGAAACGATGTTCTTACTTTCCTTTTCGCGGCGGGCAACGACCAAGGGCTTGAAACCCTGCCAGCCAAACACATCCTGCTGATGCTGGTATAGCACCCCCTCACGGCCAATAAAAATGTCCGCCAACGCCCCGTAAGCCGCCGCCCAAGCGTCAATGACCTCCGACGTTTCATCAACTCCAAGCACTTCCTGAATAGAAGCCAGCAGGTTTGCGCCAACAATAGGATAGTGCTGCGGCTGGATGCCCAGGGAAACGTGCTTCTGGGCAATCAACTCCACCGCATCCGCCAGTGCCGCCGGGTTATCCACGTGCTGTGCATAGGCACAAATAGCCCCTGCCAGAGCGCGCTGCTGGGTTCCAGCCTGCTGATGGGCCGGATTAAAAAAGGGCCGCACCTCCGGATTCTCCCGGAACATACGTGCGTAGAAATGCCGGGTGAGTGCCTCACCGTTTTCCTGAAGTACAGGAACGGTTTGTTTAATAACGGTCAGTTGATTCTGGGTAAGCACGGCGTGACTCCTGTTAGCGACCATTAATAGGTATTTTACATGCCTCTTTTAAATAGGCATATTAGATACTCATTTTATGCGGGTCAAGCCATGCAACTCACAACACATACGGATTACGCCCTGCGGGCCCTAATCTATCTCACCCTACGGCGTAACGAGCACCCGGCCACTGTCCAGGAAATCGCCGATGCGTATCACATCTCCAACAACCACGTGGCCAAGGTCGCACAGACACTGGTGCAGTTGGGTTATGTGCAAAGTTTGAGAGGGCGAGGAGGCGGTCTGGTGATGGCGAAATCTGCAAAAGAGATCAATGTGGGGGCGCTGGTGCGGCAAACAGAAAACCTCAAACTGCTGGACTGTTTTGGCACGGAATCGTCATGCCCGATAGATCCCGCCTGCAAACTGAAGCAGGCACTGGGACAAGCGCAGACAGCTTTTCTGCAGGCGCTGGATCAATACACCCTGGCAGACTTGACTGGTAACACTGATGAGCTTCGAATCCTGCTAAAACAAGCTTAAGTCAGGGCGCGCAAGGCGCCCTGTCGCCATTATTTACTGGCTCTTTTTTCCCGTCGTTTCTCTTTCAGGGTTTTTTGCGGCTTTTTCTTCACTTTTTCCTTACTCATAACGCTTTCCTTTCAAACAGGCTTCATATTTTCCGTCTTGTCTTACGGTAAAACATGCAAGGCATGACCCTCCCTCTTTATTGGAAACACTCATTTTTCTGCTGTTTTGTTCACCTTCAGCAACAGATATCGGTGCCCATGACCAAGGAAATTCACATTGACCACTGCTCCAGGCAAGGCTCCCAGCAAAGCAGCGCCCAATGGAGAAAGCACAGAAATATCCTTGTCCCCCAGAGATCGCTTTCCCGCTTCTGCCAAAGTGAAGGACATCTGCTCTTCATCTTCAAAACTGAACAAGGAAACACGATCGCCCACCGCTGCCGCAGCAAGCTCACGCTCCACTCCACGCAACATTTCTATTTTCTCCATCACGATCATCAGCCGGACCGGCGACAGGAAAAACAGGGGATTTTTTGCTAAATAGCGTTTTCCATAGCCATAGCGACACAACGACAAACGCTCCATAAGCGCAGCCATAACCGTTCACCAGATTGATATAAAAAAGGGATATCGAACGATGTCGACAACGGGAAATAAGCCGGACGGGTTCCGCCCGGCTTAAACCGGAAAGGTGGGGAGAAAATCCATCCAGAGGGAGAAAAGATAAAACACAGCAGCGTTCCTACATTGATACTGAAGCGGTCATAGAGGCAACCATAGCCGGAATAATAAATTTAGCAAGTATCCGGAAGGATGCGCGGTTCTCTCATTCTTCAGAATGATCAACCCGGCGATTCTTCTCGAAAACCGGTCATGGGAAAATACTCATACACGCCATGAGTTTTTCACCACATTCGGGGCTCACTTCGGTTCATCGCGGATCGGGGGGGGGGGTACGTCAAGCATCCGGCGTCGAGCGCTTGGCAAAATGCCGGGTATTCGCGATAACCAATCAGACGGTGAGTAGCGTGTTATTCACTCCAATCCGCGAAGAACCTTATTTTCTACCACTCCGACTGGTTCGCCAGTGTGGTATGCAGCACAGAGAATGCGCTCTCCAGTGGCGCACTTTTTCTGGCGCGGGAATACACCAGAAACACTGGATAACTGAACTCCGGAGCGTCGGCTTCGCGAATCAGTGCCCCGTTTTCGAGATAGGGCTGAGCAACACGGGTTCGGAAATAACCACTACCGCCATTGGCCACCAGGTATTGAATCGCCAACGGCCCTAAATCCATGGTCAGCCCGGCACGGGCTTTTTCCGGCAGCGCCGCATCGTGCTGCTGGCGAAAATGCGCGCCCCAATCCACATAGACATAGGGCTCCGCCGTGTGAGGGGTGCGAACCAGAATCAGCTTTTCTTCCAGCAACTGCTCCACCTGCATGCCAGGCCAGTAATCCGGTTGGTGAACCAACACCGCATCCAGCACCCCCTGCTCCAGGCGCTCGTGCAAAGATCGAGGCTCCCCCACCTCAATACGCAAAGCCACGTCCGGCAATACATCGCGCAACGCCGATAGCCAGTTAAGTAGCAGCGGGTTCCACAGGCTGATCTCCGCCCCCAATGTCAGCACGGATTCAGCCCCCTGCGGCAATGGCAGCTCCCGACGGGCCGCCTCCCAGGTCTGAACCAGCTGGCTGGCATGACTAGCAAACCGCTCTCCGTGATCCGTCAGCGTCGCCCCGCTACGGTTACGCACAAACAGCCGGCAACCCAGCTGCCCTTCCAGGTTTTGCACCCGCGCCGTCACGGTAGTCTGAGTAATGTGTAGCCGGTCCGCCGCCGCCATGAAACTGCCAGTACGGACGATTTCCAGAAAGGTACGGGCCAGATCGATATCCAATGGGGGCTCCTCATACAGGTTCAAACCTGACTTATATCAACATCTTCGATATTAAACTCTCTTATATTTCATTATTGCCTATAAAAAGGAGTCTTCATACTCACTGTCATGGTAATAACCGGAGCGCCCCATTCCATGACGCCCCCGCAAACGGCAACCCCCTTTTCCGAACCCCAGTGGCAGCAGGTTCAACAATTACTTGGCTTACTGGATGAACGTCAGGCCCTCTGGCTCAGTGGCTATTTGGCTGCTGGCGCGCCTGCGCAAGTGGCCGCCCCACAGGCTGCGCCCAGCCCGGGCAATTCCGTACTGATCGCCTACGGCGGAGAAACCGGTAACGGCGAAAGCATCGCCCGCGCCTTGGCCGAACAGGCTCGCCAGCAAGGCATTAGCGTGGACGTGGAAGATCTGGCCAAACTGCGGGTGCGACAACTCAGCAAACGCAAACACCTGTTGCTTATCTGCAGTACCCACGGCGATGGAGATCCTCCCGAACCGGTGGTGCCTTTTTATGACGCTATCATGGCCGACAGTGCACCGCGGCTGGAGGGTCTGCAGTTCTCTGTACTGGCACTGGGCGACAGCAGCTACGAGCACTTTTGTGTCACCGGCCAACAGCTGGATGAGCGACTCGAAGCGTTGGGCGGCACTCGCTTGCACCCACGTCAGGAATGCGATGTGGACTTTGACGAGCCCGCCGCCCGCTGGGGTAAAGCGGTTCGCGAACGGTTGCCCCGTAGCGATCAGCGCGAGGGCTCACCGACGATGCCAGCGGTGTCCACCGACACCACCCCGGCGTACAGCAAAAAACATCCGCTCAGTGTCGAGGTGCTGGAAAACCTAAATTTAAGCCATCCGCAGCGGACCTCGCCGATCCACCATCTGGAGTTGGCACTGGAAACCCCGGATTTCACCCTTACCCCCGGGGATGCGGTTGGGGTACTCGCCGATAACCCACCGGCATTGGTCGCCGCCGTATTGGATGCCTGCCATCTATCCGGCGAGGCCCCGGTTACCCTTCAGGGCGAATCCATGCCATTAGTGCAAGCGCTCCGCCAGCATCAGGACCTGACCATTCCCAGCACCCGCTTTTTGGAACAGTGGGCACAGCTGAGTGATAGCCCGATTCTGAAACAGCAACTGGATGCTCCCAGCAAGGACCAGCGGCAATATCTGAAAACCGTCCAGGTACTGGATCTGCTACGCCAGGCGCCCGCCACACCAGACGCACAAGCCCTGGTCGATGCCCTGCGCCCGCTGCAGCCGCGCTTGTACGATGTGGCCAACAGCCTGGATTACATCGACGATGAGCTGCACCTGAACGTGAAAGCGTATCGCTACGGCATCGCCGACCGACAGGAAAACGGCATTGCCTCCCAATACCTGCTCACCCTGGAACCCGGTGACAACGTGCGTATTTACCCGCACCGTAACGCCCGCTTCCATTTGCCTGACGACCCAACAACCCCGGTCATCCTGATTGCCGAAGGCACCGGCATTGCCCCCTACCGCGCCTTTGTTCAAACGCTGGCTCAGACCCGTCCGCAGCAACCCTGCTGGCTGGTGTTTGCCGAACAACAGTTTGAGCAGGACTTCCTTTATCAAACCGAATTCCAGCAAGCCCGGCAGGATGGCGTGCTAGATAAAGTCGATACCGTTTTCTATCAAGACGAGCCGAACAAGGCACTGGCCAGCCCGCTACTGGAGCAGGCTAAGCGCCTGCAAGAGTGGATCGAATCCGGTGCCCATCTGTATTTCTGTGGCGACAAGCAACGCCTTACCGACTGTGAAAAATCCCTGTCCACGCTGTTTGACGCGGACACATGGAAACAGCTGGGTAAAGACAAACGCTTGCACCGAAACCTGTATTAACTGCGAGGCAGAGCATGACTGACCGAAGCTGCGATTTGAGCCAGGACATCAGCGAGCTGCACGCCAACGAGCAGCTCAAAGCCAACAGCCAATATCTGCGTGGCACCATTTCCGAAAGTCTGGAAAACGCCATCACCGGAGCCGTCTCCGGTGACGACTCCCTGTTGATGAAATTCCATGGCATTTATCAGCAAGACGACCGCGACCTGCGCGCTGGCCGAGCCCGCCGCAAGCTGGAGCCCAATTACCAGTTCATGGTGCGCATGCGTATTCCCGGCGGCACCCTAAGCAAAGCCCAATGGCAAGGCATCGATCGCCTGTCGCGGCGCTTTGCCGATCGCGGCATTCGCATTACCACGCGGCAAACGATTCAGCTCCATGGCATCCGCAAACCGTATTTACGGGCGCTGATGCAAGGCATCCGCGATCTGGGGTTGGACACCATTGCCGCCTGCGGCGATGACAGCCGTGGAGTGGTGTGTGGCAGTAACCCGTCGCAATCCACCATCCATCAGCAAGTTGCCAATCTGGCCCGGGAAACCAGCCAGCGATTGATTCCCAAAACCGGGGCCTACCCGCAAATCTGGTATCAGGAAGATCGCCCGGTCAAGGCCGACGAAGACCCGCAATACGGGCCGCTCTACCTGCCCCGAAAATTTAAGGTGGGCTACGTGATTCCGCCCATCAATGACATTGATGTGTATGGCCAGGATCTGGGACTGATTGCCATCGTGGAAAACGGCGCACTGCAAGGCTTCAATATCTGTGTCGGTGGCGGCATGGGGCAACTGGATACCCGTGCAGACAGCTACCCCCGCGCCGCCGAAGTGCTCGGTTTCATTCCCCCGGATGAAGCCCCGGCCTTTGCAGAAACCGTCATGGCCATTCAGCGAGACTTCGGTGACCGCAAAGATCGCCATCGAGCTCGCTTCAAATACACCCTCGACCGGCTGGGCAATGACTGGTTCTTGCAGGAACTTGCCAAACGGCGCGGCGAACCGCTGGCCCCGTCACGCCCCTTCACGCTGACCCAAAACGGTGATGCACTGGGGTGGCAGCAAGGTGATGACGGCCTGTGGACCGCGACACTGCATATTGAAAATGGCCGAGTCGACGGTGCCCTGCGTGATCAACTGGAAGGATTTTTCCAACAGTACGGTGGCCGCATCCGCATGACCACCAACCAGAACCTGCAACTGACCCACGTGGAAGAACACGAACGGGAACAGATCGGCTGGCGGCTGGATGACTTGGGACTAAGCCACCGACTCAAACCCGATCTGCAAGCGGCGCACACACTCAGCTGCGTAGCCTTTCCCACCTGCGGCCTGGCCATGGCCGAAGCGGAACGTTACATGCCTGACCTGCTGGATCTGTTTAACCGCCTCAAACACCAGTACGGCCTCAGCCAAGTACCGATAACCTTGCGCGTCACCGGTTGCCCAAACGGCTGTGCTCGCCCCTATCTGGCAGAAATCGCCCTCACTGGGCGCGCTCCGGGTCTCTACAACTTGTACCTGGGCGGCAGTTTTAATGGCGACAGGCTCAACCGTCTGTACGCCAGTAACGTCAACGAAAGCCGTTTCATTGATCTGATCGCTCCGTTATTCGAAGCCTTTGCGGAGCAAAGAGAACGTGACGAATCGTTCGGTGACTTCCTGATAAGAAGCCAGCGACTCGACTCTGAACACGACAACAGCCCACTCAATAACAACTCGGCAGATGCGCAACCCGTTGCCATCCAGCCCCATTGAATCAGGAGTCACCATGTCGGATTACCTGTTTATCCAAAGCCAGGACCCGTTCACAGAGGCCCGCACCGAACACCAGTTTGCCCTCGCCGGCCAACTCTACGATGCCGGCCATAACGTGCGCCTGCTGCTGGTACAAAACGGGGTAACCCCGGCCCGCAAAGGCGCACGCAGCGAGCATTTCGACAAGCTGTTGAAATGGGGCGTGCCAATCATGGCCGACGACTTTTCTCTGCAACAACGGCAAATGCGGGATCAGGACCTGAAGGACAACATTGCCAGCAGCAGTCTCGACACCGTTATCGACGCCCTGCTCGACGGCGAAAAAGTTATCTGGAATTAAGCCATTGGAGTCATCATGAGTGATAGCAAAACACTGACCTTTGCGTTTATGGATCCACCGTTCGAGAGTGAGCGCACGGTAACGTTTTTTCGGCTGCTGGACGCCGCCCTGGAAAAAAACGCCAACGTTCGCGTGTTTGCCTACGAAGGCGCTGTAGCACTGTCTTTTTCCAAACAGGCCCCCCATGGCAACGCCGTACACGGCCACAACTGTGAAGAAGAAGCCCACCCGTTGAGCAAAGACTGGGTCGCCGCCTTGCAACAAAAAGCCACTGACAAAGGGCTGACCTTCGAGTGGATTAACTGCGGACTGTGTGTAGACGAACGTGGCGTCAACGAAGTGATCGACGGCTGCGGGCGAGGCGGCCCACCGGACTTATGGCGCTACGCCAACGAGGCCTTCAACACTCTCACCATCGGCACGAGGTAAGCCATGAAAGCCCTACAAGTTATTGATCAGGCATTTCGTACCACTACCGAAGAGCAGGACGACACCATTCTCTGGCTCACCCAATCCATGCGCGGGGCCGGTGGTCATCTAACCGTTCTACTCAGCGGCCATGGCGTGTATTACGCCACTCAGCAACAAACACAACCGATCTTGAAGGTTGCCGGCTGGGCACAAACCCAACCCGCTAACCTGCCTCGGGATTTGAGCAACTTGCTGGAAAGCGGTGTACCTGTTTATGCCGTTACCGAAGACCTGGAAGAGCGCGGTCTGGATCGTCGAGCCCTGTTAAACGGCATAAAAGCCGTTAGCCGCCAGGGTCTGGTTAACCTGTATGAAAGCGTAGATCAGATCTGGCAATGGTGATTCTTCCTCAGCCATTACGCACCCCGCTACTGCATACTCTGGGCTGCGAACTGCCCATCATGCTGGCAGGCATGGGTGGCGTATCCCGCCATCAACTGGTGGCGGCGGTAAACCAGTCGGGTGGTTTCGGCGTACTGGGCATGGTCCGCGAACCCGTGGAGCGCATTCGCAAGGAAGTGGAGGCGCTACGCGCCATCAACGATGGCCCTTTTGCCGTTAACCTGATTCCCGCCGCCACCGAACGACGCCTGCTGATGGATCAAATTGCCACTTGCCTGGCACTACAGGTAGACGCATTTGTGTTCTTCTGGGATGTAGATACCGGCCTGGTGCAATACCTGAAACAAGAAGGCAAGCAGGTGATCTGTCAGGTAGGCAACCAGCATGATGCCGACCTGGCCCAATCCGCCGGAGCCGATGTATTGATCGTGCAAGGGCACGAAGCCGGTGGTCATGTTCGAGGCACCACTGCCACCTTGTCATTACTCCCACAGGTAGTCGCCAATAGCGACGTACCGGTGGTGGCCTCCGGCGGTATTGCCAGCGGCGACGCCATGCTGGCGGCTTTCTCCATGGGCGCGCAGGGCGTCAGCCTCGGCAGCGCCTTTCTTGCCACCCATGAAGCCAATGCGCACTCACACCATAAACAACGCGTGATTGATGCTCACGCCGAAGACACCGTCTACACCGCCCGCTTTTCTCGTAACTGGCATGAAGCGGCACCGGTCCGCCTGCTCAGCAACGCTGTCACTCGGGGTGATTACGATCACGCCGACCCGGATACCTGTATCGGTGAACAGGACGGCCAACCGGTTTACCTATTCTCCACCGATTCACCGTTGGCGGGCGCCCAGGGGAAACTCGACGACATGGCACTGTTCTGTGGACAATCGTGCAGCCAGATACACGCAGTCACCAGTGTTCAGCAGCGCATCGATTCCCTGCTCAACGAAGTACAGATTCGCATTGCCAAACTGTGCAGGGATTCACGCTGACCGGAGCCCCCATGTCACCACCGATCAAGCCAGAAACACCGCAACGGGAACGGATTCGTCCGCTGCCAAGCCTTCTTGTGCTTATCGTGGTTACCGCATCACTGTGGGGCTTCGTCTATATACTGGCCAAACATGTCCACCCTCACGGCTCCAGTGTCTGTCCACAGCAATGTCAGTCCAGCGAGCAACACCGCAGCAAAACCTGATACCGTTATTTCAGAAACAGAACACACGCTATCCGATCAGGGAGATCAGACATGTCTTCTCAGGAGTTCCACATTCGCTGCAAGCGCGCCTACGAAAACCCGTCATCCAATGATGGCTACCGGCTGCTCATTGACAGACTGTGGCCGCGGGGTCTCAGTAAAGAAGATCTGAAAATCGACGAATGGAACAAGGAACTCGCACCGTCAGATGACTTGCGAAAAGGGTTCGGTCACGACCCCAAAAAATGGGCCGCTTTTTATCAGAAATATCACCATGAATTACGCGAAAAAATGCCGAAAGAAACACGACAGGCGTTACAGAAAAAAGCGAATAATGGCGGCCTTACGCTGGTCTACGGCGCTAAAGACGAAGCACACAACAATGCTGTCGCGCTGAAGATGTATCTGCAGGATTCGTCAAATTCGTAAAGAAAAATTAACGCGTGCAGATACAGCCTCGACTGTTTTAACAGGATAATTACTTCATCGGCGGCACCACGGTGACCGGGTCCAGCTTGACCTCGAACCAGTTCAGACGCCAATCAAGGTGTGGCCCGGTTGCACGGCCAGAAGCACCCACCTTCGCCACGCGGTCACCCTGCTTCACCGTCTGCCCGTCTTTCACCAGCACCTCGCTAAGGTGGATCATGGTGGATGACACCCCATAACCGTGGTCCATGATCAGGGTACCGCCAGAGTAATAGTTATTTTGCTGCACCAGCGTCACCACCGCATCCGCTGGCGCCACGACCACCGTGCCCGTGGGCCGGGCCACATCCACGCCATAGTGCGGCCGGCCAGGCTTGCCGTTATAGACTCGCTGACTGCCATACACGCCACTGATACGCCCGGTAAGCGGCCACTGAAAATCGCTGAGAAAGGCCATCAGGTCGGAATTCGTATCCCGCGCAGTCTTGATTTCGGCCACTTCTCGGCGAATGCGTTTCAGCACCGCTTCCGGCGGCGGCTCGACCGTGCGCTTGGGCACGCCCTCAATACGCTGAATCGCATACTCACGCTTTTCCAGCGTCACCGGCACCGATTGCTGTTCACCGTTTTTTTCCAGCACCAGTGTCTGTTGCAGATCGGCGTCACGCCCTACACCCACAACGAAAAAACCCGCATCGGTGGTGCGCACTGCCCGGTCGCCCAGCTTGACGGCCACCCCATTTTCCACCTGCCCACGCAACAAGGAACCCTGGGTACGCGGCCCTTCCAACGACAGCAACCAATCGCTGGCCATGGACAACGAAGACAACAGGCAAAGCAGGACAACAAAAGGAATACGCACAGGAAACCTCAAAGACGAATGGGGCAATGGTTCTGCAGGAGCAACGCGCCTGCAGAAGAACCGTCACAAAAACGCGCTGCCATCTTCCACATCCAGCTGCACCGGGTCCAGGTGCTTCTCACCGTACTGGCGCCACACCCGTGAGCGGATGAACAGTTGGTAGAGGTCCGGGTCCAGATGGTCGTTGTTGCGCATGCGCTGCATGATGCCCAGCGCTTCGCTGAGTTTGAGCGGCGTTTTATAGGGGCGCTCCTTGGCGGTAAGCGCTTCGAACACATCGGCGATAGCCATGATCCGTGCAGGAATCGACATCTGATCACGGGTGAGGCCAAGCGGGAAACCCGTGCCATCCATTTTCTCATGGTGGCCACCGGCGTATTCCGGCACCCGCTGCAATTTACGCGGAAATGGCAAGGAACCCAGCATGTCCAGGGTCACATCCATATGGCCATTAATGATCTGTCGCTCCTCAGGCGTCAGCGTGCCACGAGGGATGCACAGGTTGTACACCTCGTCATCGCTGAGCAGTGGTTTTTCCTGCCCCCAGGCGTCCGTCCAGGTACGCGCCGCAATGTCCTTTACCCGCTGCTGATCCACCGCCGCCATGGCCTCTCCGCCACGGTTAATCCGCTCCAGAAAGGCCAACTCTTCTTTCAGGGCGCCAATGTCCTCTTCCATGCGTTGCCGGCAGACCGGCTCATCAGCGGGATTAAGCAGACAGGCTTTTTCATAAGCAAACTGAATCTCCGCCCGCAGCGTCGCAAAGCGGCTGGCCACTTCATCAATCCGGTCGTGCAATGTGTGCAGCTTGGTGGACTTGTCCAACACCGAATCCGGGGTCGCCAGCTTGCCGCAGTCATGCAGCCAGGCGGCCACGTGCAGCTCGTACCAGCCTTCTTCATCCAGCGAAAAATCCGGGAACAACGCCTGATCATCACAGGTGGCCTGGGCCAGCATTTCGGTGATGACCGGCACCCGCTGACAATGGGCGCTGGTGTGAGGGCTTTTCGCATCAATGGCCTGGGCCAGCACCTTGATAAACGCGTCCAGCAAGTCCTTGAGTTCCTGCACCTGGCTGAGATTGCTCAGGGCAATGCCGCCGTAGGTCAGCAGGGACTGGAAAATCAGGTGTCCATGCTCACCCAGACGTTGCAGGTTGCGGGGCACCGGTTTGTCGTAAGCCAGTTGCAGCACACCGGTGACCAGGCCTTCGTGGTTGTACAGCGGCCAGAGCTGGAGCCCTTTGGCCTGCGGGGCCAGTGCCGCCAGCAACGCCTTATCCACCTCATTGAGGGGTGTTTGCGTCAATGCCACGGTGAGGGGCTCACCGGCGGCGAAACACTGCTCCACAATACCCCCGGCGCCATCAGCCTCATCCGCTAATGGCCGGAACCACTGCGGTGCCTCCTTGACGGCATCGCTTTCACCGGCCCCATCGCGACACAGGCAGTTCAGCCCGGCCCGGGGGCGGCCATCGGTATACAGCCATACCCAGCCCGTATCTGCATGGCACAGGTAGAGCACTTCCTTGAGCAGCGCATCAAGCAGACGGGGTACATCCTTCTGCTCACTCAGATGCTGCGCTACCCGCAACAGCCTGGGCAACTGCGCGTTGTCTGCCATCTGTTGCGTCTGTGAGGGTGTCATCATGGGCTATCCCGCTCCATCGGGTTCATCCTTGGGCTCTCATTGTCAGCTATCCCTGCATCCCCGCCCCAAGCATAGGCGGGCGCCCGGAAACAGGCAAAATTCTGTGCCATACGTCGGTTAATCCACGACAGGCGTACTAAAGGCCGCAAAATCGCACCCCGAAAGGCGCTTAACCGCCCCCGCACCTTGAAGCGGGGGGCCTGATTGCCTACCATCTGCCGGTTCTGAGCCAATCACCTGGATCCCTTGTCTCATGAGTGTGAGCTATCAACTGCCCGATGGGGCAAGCATGGAGTTTGAGCAGCCGGCCTCCGCCTTCGAGATCGCCGGACGTATCAGCAAAAAACTCGCCAAACAGGCCCTGGCCGCCAAGGCCAACGGCAACCTGATCGACGTCTATCTGCCCATCGACGACGGCGCCACGGTGGAAATCATCACCCGGGAGACCGACGAGGCCCTGGAGCTGATTCGCCACGATGCCGCCCATGTCATGGCCGAAGCCGTACAGGAGCTGTTCCCGGATACCCAGGTGACCATTGGCCCGACCATTACCAACGGCTTCTATTATGACTTCCACCGGGACACCCCGTTCACACCGGATGACCTGAAAACCATTGAAAAGCGCATGCAGGACATTGTGCGCCGCAATGAGGAAATTCGGCGTGAAGTCTGGGATCGCGATGAAGCCGTGGCGTTTTTCCTGGAGAAAGGCGAGGAATTCAAGGCCGAAATCATCCGCGAGCTGCCCGCCGACCAGGAAGTGAGCCTCTACCGCCAGGGCGAGTTCATCGACCTGTGCCGGGGTCCGCACCTGCCCAGCACCAGCAAGCTGGGCGACGGTTTCAAGCTGATGAAAGTCGCCGGGGCCTACTGGCGTGGCGATGCCAACAACGCCCAGCTACAACGCATTTACGGCACCGCCTGGCGCGACAAGAAAGAATTGAATGCCCACCTCAAACAGATTGAGGAAGCGGAAAAGCGTGATCACCGTAAACTTGCCAGGGAAATGGGCCTGTTCCATATCCAGCAGGAAGCGGTGGGCAGCATGTTCTGGCACCCGAAGGGCTGGCGCATGCGCCAGAACCTGGAAAACTATATCCGCGGCAAGATGGAAAAAGGCGGCTATCAGGAAGTCTCCACCCCGCAGATGATGGACCGCATCCTCTGGGAACAGTCCGGCCACTGGGACAAGTACGGCGAAGACATGTTCACCGTCTGCACCCACGACCACAAAGAAATGGCCGTGAAGCCGATGAACTGCCCGGGCCACGTGCAGATTTTCAAGCAAGGCATCACCAGCTACCGGGACCTGCCCATTCGTCTGGGCGAATTCACCACCCTGTTCCGTAACGAAGCCCATGGCGCCCTGCACGGCCTGATGCGTGCCCGTTCGTTCAGCCAGGACGACGCCCACATCTTCTGTACCGAAGAGCAGATCAACGAAGAAACCGCCGGTTTCATCAAGATGCTGCGCGAAGTCTACGAAGACTTCGGCTTCGACAGCTTCCGCATCAAGTTTTCCGATCGCCCGGATAACCGTGCCGGCTCCGACGAAACCTGGGACAAGGCCGAAGGCGCGCTGCGCTCTGCGGTGGAATCCCTGGGGCTGGAATGCGAACTGAACCCGGGCGAAGGCGCTTTCTATGGCCCGAAACTGGAATTCGTACTGCGTGACGCCATCGGCCGTGATTGGCAGTGCGGCACCCTGCAGGTGGACTTTGTGCTGCCTGATCGTCTGGATGCGGAATACGTGGCCGAAGACGGCTCCCGCCAGCGTCCGGTGATGCTGCACCGCGCGGTGCTGGGTTCCCTGGAGCGCTTCCTGGGTATCCTGATCGAATCCACCGCCGGCCACCTGCCCCTGTGGCTGGCGCCGCGCCCGGTGGCGATCTGTACCATTACCAACTCCGCCGACGAGTACGCCACCGCCGTGCAGCAGAAACTGGTTGCCGCCGGGGTACCGGCGGAGCTGGATATTCGCAACGAGAAGATCGGTTTCAAGGTCCGCGAACACTCCCGCGCCAAGACCCCGCGCATCTGGGTCATCGGCGAACAGGAAGCCCAGCAGAACCAGGTGGCCATTCGCACCCTGGGCTCCCAGGCTACCGAGACCATGGATCTGGACGAAGCCGTCGCGGCCCTGGCCGCAGCGACTCGTTTGCCGATTTAAGAGACGCCACACGCCGGCACGCATCACGCCACACGCAAAATCTGCCGCGTGTTGCGTGCAGCGTGCAGCAGCGGAGCACTTATGTTCAAACACAACGAACAACAGCCCGAAGGTTTTCAGGCTTCACTCAAGGAAGCCCTCGATAACCTGGCATTCAACGATGCCGGGCTGGTGGCCGCCATTGCCCAACAGCATGACAGCGGCGAAGTGCTGATGATGGCCTGGATGAATCGCGAAGCCATCGAAGAAACCCTGGCCACGGGCCGTGTTTGTTATTTTTCCCGCTCGCGGGGAAAACTATGGCGCAAGGGCGAATCCTCCGGCCAGGTACAGATGCTCAAAGAGCTGCGCATTGATTGCGATGGCGATGCCCTGCTGGTGAAAGTGGACCAGACCGGCCCCGCCTGCCACACCGGCCGGCGCGACTGCTTTTACTGGAAAGCCGACGCGAACAGCGTGACCATCGACAAAGCCCCCATCAAAGACCCCAAAGAGTTGTACGGCAAATGACCCTACGATTGCAGAACACCCTCACCGGGAAAAAGGACGACTTCATTCCGCTGGACCCAGACCGCATCACCCTCTACGTGTGCGGCCCCACGGTTTACAACTTCGTCCACATTGGCAACGCCCGCCCGGTGGTGGTGTTTGATGTGCTGTATCGCCTGCTGCAACGGCTCTACCCGAACGTGGTCTACGCCCGCAACATTACCGACATTGATGACAAGATCATCAAGGCAGCAGCGGAAAACGGCGAGGACATCAGCGCCCTCACCGAACGTTTCACCGCGGCGTTTGCCGAAGACATGGCATCACTCAACGCGAGAACCCCGAACATCATCCCCAAGGCCACCGATCACATCCCCGAGATGATCCAGATGATCGCCACCCTGGTGGAAAAAGGCCACGCCTACGAGGCCGACGGCCAGGTGCTGTTCGCGGTGGAATCCATGCCCGACTACGGCAAGCTCTCCGGCCGCAAACTGGAAGACATGCTCGCCGGTGCCCGGGTGGAAGTGGCTGACTACAAGCGCCACCCCGGCGACTTTATTCTCTGGAAGCCGTCCAGCGACGAACAACCGGGCTGGGAGTCTCCCTGGGGCCGTGGTCGTCCCGGCTGGCACATCGAGTGCTCCGCCATGATTCACAAGCACCTGGGTGACGTGATCGACATCCACGGTGGCGGTCAGGACCTGATCTTCCCGCACCACGAAAACGAGATCGCCCAGGGCTGCTGCGCCCACGGCACCGACTACGTGCGCTACTGGCTGCACAACGGCTACATCAATATCGACGGCGAAAAAATGTCCAAGTCTTTGGGCAACTTCCGTCTGGTGCGCGATCTGCTCACCCAGTACCACGGCGAAATTCTGCGTTTCGCCCTGCTTTCCAGCCACTACCGCTCGCCGCTGAATTTCTCCGCCGACGTACTGGAGAATGCTGAGAAGGGGCTGGATACGCTCTACTACGCCCTGCTGGGGCGCGGCGAAACCGTGGCGCCGGAAGCGGACTACCAACTGCCGGACAACCACCCGGTACTGGAAGCGCTCAAGGACGACCTGAACACCTCCGAAGCGGTCAGCGCCCTGCACGCCATCGCCGGTGAACTGAACAAGGCCGAACTGGCGGACAAGCCAACACTGAAAGCGGAATTGCTGGCTGCCGCCGACCTGCTCGGCCTGCTCACCGTGGAACCCACCGCCTGGTTCCAGAACAAGAACGTGAGCGAAGATGGCCTCAGCAACGACGACATCGACGCCCTGGTCGCCGAGCGCACCCAGGCCAAGAAAGACAAGAACTTCGCCCGCGCCGATGAAATCCGCCAGCAGCTCACCGACGCCGGCATTCAACTGGAAGACACCCGCGAAGGCACCCGCTGGAGTCGATAGCAAGAGACGCGGTACGCAGCACGCTTTCACGCAACAGCGCGGCCTGGTGCAGTAGCCGCTCGAGCCCAAGAGGCCGCGCCCAGGCTACCTGGAGCGGCCTTTTGCATTTATCGAGAAGCAAATAACGAGTTGCGCACGTGTAGGTCGTATTAGGCCGAAGGCCGTAATCCGACAAACCCAAGCTCAGGATGCCCCATCAAGGCTCTCAGGTTACGCCGCCTGCGCTTCAACCTTGCGCCGGTAATACCCGGCCAGAAAGGCCCCGCAAAGAATCTGGATCTGGTTGTAGCACATGATCGGCAACACGATCATGCCGAAGCCGGGATTCGCCACGAACAGTACCTTCGCCATGGGCAAGCCGGACGCCAGGCTTTTCTTCGAACCACAAAACACCGCCGCAATTTCATCCGCCAGGCTCAACCCCAAACGCCGCGCCAACAGCATGGACAAGCCGATCACCAGTGCCAGCAACAACAGGCACAAACCCACCGCCAGCAACAACGACGCCACCGGCAACTGCTGCCACAGGCCTTCGTTCACCGACTCCGAAAAGGCCACGTACACGATCAACATAATCACGCCCTGATCATAGCGCCCAACAAAGCCGGGCCAACGCGACAGCAGCCCCACCAGCTTCGGGCGTAGCAATTGCCCCAGGGCAAACGGCAGCAACAACTGCAGCACGATGCCTTTCAGCGCACCGGTCACATCAAAGGCACCGTCACCACTGGCGGACACCATCAGCATCAACAGGAAGGGCGTGAGCATCATGCCGAACACATTGGAGGCGGCAGCGCTGCATACCGCAGCGGGCACATTGCCCCGCGCCATGGCTGTAAACGCAATGGACGACGACACTGCGGATGGCAACACCCCCAGATACAGAAACCCCAGCGCCAGCTCTGGCGGAATCCATTGCGGCGCCAGCAACGACACCGGCAGCACCGCCAGCGGAAAGACCAGGAAGGTCAGCGAAGAAATAAACAGGTGCAGCCGCCAATGCATCGCCCCGGCCAGCACCTGTTTCCGGGACAGCGCCGCCCCATGCACAAAGAACAGCACCGCCACCGCCAGCGTGGACAGCTGCGAGAGCCCCTCCGCCAAACCACCACCAGCCGGCCACACCGTGGCGGCGACAATCACCGTCAACAACAGCAGCGTAAAGCCATCCAGCCGGCGCAGCAGGCCCATCATCAGGACGCCTGCAACGCCGCCAGCGCAGGCGCCAGCATGGCCCGAACCTGGCGCTCTGCGGCATCTGCATCGCCCCGCTCCATGGCAGCCAGCAGGGTTTCATGGTCCTGCTGGCTAGGCTCCGGCAGGGAGTCATCGTATTCCGTGCGCGCAATGGTGCGAGCCACCGCTTCACTGAAATAGCGGTACAGTTCCGCCAGCGCACGATTATGGGCCGCCGCAATCATGGCCTGGTGAAAATCACGGTCATGCTGAATGCGCAGGGGCAGGTTCTGTCCCGCCGCGCCGCGAGCCGCCAGCGCGGAATGCATGGTATCCAGATCCGCACCATCACGGCGCTGGGCCGCCAGCCGGGCGGCCTCTGCTTCCAGCGCCACCCGCATTTCCAGCTGGTCGAGCAGGGTGCTGCGCTCCACCCGCCGTAATGCTTCGGCGGGGTCCAGCCGGGCACGCACATAGGTGCCGTCGCCCTGCCGGGTTTCCAGCAGCCCCGCATGCACCAGCACCCGCACGGCTTCACGCACCGTGTTGCGCCCCACACCGAATTGCTCGCTGAGCCGGGGCTCGGTGGGGATACGCTCACCCACCGGCCACTCACCGCGCGCCACGGCGCTGCGCAACTCAGCCACCGCGCTATCCACCAGGGAGAGACGGGGTAATTTCGCTTTATTCATGTAGTCATCCTATGAATTTAACGAAATCATCCCACGAATATAGCGAGCGCTCAAGCCGACCTTTTGAGCGCGGCCCTTTCAAATCTTCAGGGTCAGCTGGTCCTCCCGCGACAGACTGTCACGCACCTGCATGGCCCAGTGGCGCCGCTGCTGCTGTATGGGCCCCAACCGCTCTGCCGGCACGGTACGCTCCAGCATCGCCAGCGAGCTGCCCAATGTTGCCAGCACCGCCAGATTCCCCCGGGCATCGCGGGCAATCTGCGCAAACGCCGCCTCCACATAGTCGGCAAAATCCCGCTGCTGACATTGCAACCGCAGCTGCCCGTTCACTCGCCGAAACGGTTCCGGCATATGCCGCCCGGACAGGTCGGCAATCACCGCGCCCAGATACAGCACACACTGCTCAGCGGTGGTGGAATCGTTAATCCCCGGCGACAACGCCTTGATGGCAATATCCACCAGCTGCCGAATGCCGAAAGCCGGATCCTGCTCAATCGTGCGGTGACGGTTGATCACATAGCAACGCAACAACGCCGCACAGCGCTCCTCGTCCCAGCCCGGCCCATGCAGGTACAGCAATGGCTGCCCCTGGACCACAAACTCGCCCACCGCCACACCCATGGTAACGACCTGCCCCTGGGCATCGGCTTCCTTGACCAGGCCGTTCAGGTACACCTGCTGCACAAACCCGGTGAGCGGCGCTGCCAGCGTGTGGCCGGCCGGTTGACGGCCTGAGCTACCGCCATCTTCCCCCGGCGTCACCGCCCCGGCCCGCAACGCCGCCGGGTTCTCGGCGACACGCCCGAATGCCTGATCGTAGCGCTGGGCGATCGCCGCCTGCGTATCTTCGGTAATTTTCGCCACCACCTGGGACACCTGGATCGAACTGGCAATGTGGTGAATAAAATAGATCAACAGCGCCAGGCCCACGAAAGCCCCCAGCAACGCCACCATCACGGCAATGCCGTGCCCCAGCAGCAGGGAACCGGCGGGCAGGCTACGCAGCACCAACAGGCAATAGGCGAACACCCCCACAATCACCGCCAGGGTTAACTGGTTGGTGCGATCGGCCATGTAATCGCGTAGCAGGCGGGGGGAATACTGGCTGGCCGCCTGGGCCAGTACCAGCATGGTAATGGAGAAGGTCACCCCGGCCACGGTAATCATGGACCCGGCGATGGTGGTCAGCACCGCGCTAGCGCCTTCCGGATTCACCGCGAGCAGGTAAGCCCACCAGTGTTGTTCGGCATCCGGCAACTCACCGGGGATGGCGGTGATGATAAAGGCCAGTAGCGATGCCCCAACCAAAAAACAGGCCGGCAGCAACCACATGCTGGAACGTAACTGGGTATACCACTGCTGAAACCGCGCCAGCACCATGGCTCGCCCTCGCATCCTTGCCCGGGCGGATTACCCGAGTGCACCACGTCCATGAACACCCCCGGGCAGATACCGGGGAATCAGTCTTCCAGTGACAGTTTGTCTATCCCTGGCAGTGGCGGCAAATCTTTCCGGGTGGCATTGGCGAAGCGCGGCTTTTCCAGCTGGACCTTCAACCCCTGCAGGGTTTCCAGCGGCGCCTTGGTCGCTACCAGGTTCGCCAGCCACACCGGCACGCTGCCGCCCGGATCCACAAAGGTTTCAAACTGCACCCGCACCCAGCCATCGTCCATGGGAGTAATGATGAACTGGTTATCCAGCGCGGGAATACGTACAAAACCATCCTGCTTTCCCAGCACATTGTCGGCGTTCACGCTGTGCAGGGTGATCGAGCCGGAGTCTTCGTTCTGGCTCAGTGTATTGGCCAGCACCACGTCCCGGTCCGATACCGGCCAGATACCGTGAAAGCGCATGTGAATTTCTTCACGGTCTTCCACCGACAGCCGCTTGGCCCCCTGGTTCTGGAAGATCCATTCCGGGAAGGTGTCCACGGCGGTAATCACCGCCAGCACCGAGGTGGCGGATGCCTTCACTTCGACAATGCCCTTGAAGGCTTTTACCGGGCTATTGGAAACATCCCGCACATACGTGGTGACATCTCCCCGGGCCTCACCCTCATGGTTGGTTTTCCAGTTTGCCGCCCAGGCCGGGTTCACCAGCACCAGAGGGGCCAACAACAACGCCACAAACATCGCTCGCAAAGGTCTTCTCCTTACTCTTCTCGTCAACAGGAATACATCATCCAAAACGCTGGCCGCAGTATGCTGCCCGCGCACGGGGAAGCAACCGCCGGCCGGGGTATTGGCCCCAATTACCGGCGCTGCCGAGGGCAACTCAAGGCTGATATTTTTCTCACTCAGGCTGATGGCTCTGCGGCAGGTCCATCCCTTTCAATCCCGGGTAACGCTTCACCGCCTGCTCCAGCGTGGCCTTCTGGTAGGAGTCACTGCTGGCCATCTCGCGTAGCCCCTGCAGGGTTTCCTGGGGCGCCTTGTGGGAAATCACGTTGGCCACCGAAGACACATTGCCACCCGGATCGATAAAGGTTTCGAATTCGATGCGAGTCCAGCCATTATCCAACGGCGTCAGCACGAACTGATCTTCCAGCGCAGCAACGCGCACATACCCTTCGTGCTCCGGCTCGCCATCCACGGCCTGGGAGGCCAGGGTAATAGCACCGGTTTCCTCGTTCTGGGTGGCCTGAGTCTTGATCAGCGCATCACGGTCCTTGGCCGGCCAGATGCCCTTGAAACGGATATAGGCCTGATCGTTATCGCGTAACTCCAGTGACTGACACTGATACAACCAGTCCGCGCAGGCACTGCTATCCGCCATCACCGCCAGCACGCTCAGCACCGGCGCCTGCACTTCGGTGACACCCCGAAACGCTTTCACCGGGCTGTCTTTCATGGCCTTCTCGTAGGTATTGATGTCCGTGCGGGCCTTGCCTTCATTCACCGTTTCCCAGTCTGCCGCCATGGAACCGGCAGACAACATCAAGCTCACGGCCAATGCCGATACGCGTACCGGGCGGGTCCATCCTGTCACTTTGCTCATGGTCTCTCCTTGTTACCCTGAGGCTGCTTTACCGTTGCATCATCATGAAATCGCAACACTTTCTTATCACGCTGCTTATTACGACCATGGAACAGCACTGGTATCTCCCCACGCGATGGCTATATCATGCTTTTTTTACAACTTACGACAGGCAGTGCTAGTCACGTGAAATCGCTTCTGCTTGGCGCCATCTGGCTGTACCAGAAGGTGCTGAGCCCCTGGATAGGCAATCAATGCCGCTTCTACCCCACCTGCTCGGAATATGCCCGGCAGGCGGTAGTTGCCCATGGCAGCCTGCGCGGCAGCGCACTGGCGGCGAAGCGACTGTGCAAGTGTCACCCCTGGCACCCGGGCGGTTTTGACTATGTGCCCGGCACCGAGCCCGACCCGGAACAGCACCAATGCACATCGCCATGCGGTGACAACAGCGGGGGGACATCACCATGATCCCCGCCATGCTGAACCGCTACCATCGCGGCCTGTCACTGTCTCTGGTACTCGGCCTGTTCTGTGCCCAGCTGCTGCTGGCATGGCACGCCCCGGCCCACATCGACGCCGGCCAACACAGCCCCACCAAGGAGCTGCTGGCTTCCGCTGATTGCCAGGTGTGTACCCACGGCCATGGCATGCTGGCACTGCCCAGCGTCTACAGTGCACCGGTCGCAAAACGCACCGAACCCGTTCCGCTCGCGCCCGCCACCGCCGTGGTGCTCCGCAGCAAGCGCAATCCCTACCCGCCCCGCGGCCCCCCTGTTTCTGCCTGATTCCCGTTACTGATCCCTGATCATACTGGCGCATCACCTTTTGCCCCTCTCCTTGAGAGCCGGGCCTGTTGCGCCTGCCTGCGATCAGCAACAAACGTGTTTCCGGCACGAGTCCGGCCAGCCGCTTTCTTTTCGGCTGCGCCCTTTTACTCGCGCCCTCATTCATGCCCTGCATGAACGCTAGAGACAGAGGTAGTTATGATATTTCGACGCCAGACCCTGACCGGGTGCGTCGCCGTGGCCCTGTTGGCGCCCACGGCAGTATTGGCCGAAGCGGAAAGCAACAGCGCAGCCGCAGACCAGGCCCACGAGCTAAAGCAAGTGGACGTGTCCGCCCTGCCGCTGGGCAGTAACAGCCCCAGCACGCCCTATTCGGTGATGGACCAGCAAACCCTCACCCAGAAGAGCCAGAATACCCTTGGGGAAACCCTGAAAGACCAACCCGGTGTCCACAGTGACACCTTTGGCGGCGGCGCCAGCCGGCCAGTCATTCGTGGCCTGGGCGGCCCACGTGTAGGGGTGCTCAATGATGGCTCCCAGGTACTGGATGCCTCCAGTATTTCCCCGGATCACGCGGTTACCGTGGACCCCATGCTGGCGCGCCAGATCGAAGTCCTGCGCGGCCCGTCCACCCTGCTCTATGGCAGTGGTGCCAGCGGTGGTGTGGTGAACGTGCTCGACACCCGCATCCCCACCCAGCGCCCCCGCGAAGAGGTGGAAGGTTTCGTGGCAGCCCGGGCCAATACCGTGGCCGATGAGAACGCCACTGCCGCCGGCCTCACCTTCTCGGCCACCGACAATCTGGTGTTCCGGGTGGAAGGCAGTCGCCGTGATGCGGACGACTACGAAGTGAATGGCTTCGAAGAACTCACCGTGCCCGGCACCTATGCGGAAAGCGACAATGGCAGCATTGGCGCCTCCTGGATCGGTGATCAAGGCTACTTCGGCATGGCCTACAGCTATCGTCGCGACAACTATGGCCTGCCCGGCCACAGCCACGAATTCGAGGAGTGCGGGGCCAACGGCTCCAGCCTGGATTGCCCCACCGGCGGCCATGATCACGACCATGGCGAAATCGTCCCCTATGTGGACCTGGCCAGCCGCCGGGTGGATGCCCGTGGTGAATACCGCGAACCCTTCGCCGGGGTTACCGCCATTCGTTTCCGCGGCAATCACACCGATTATCGCCACCATGAAATTGAGGAAGGCACCATCGGCAGCACCTTCACCAACAGGGGCGGCGATGCGCGGCTGGAAGTGGAACACAAACCGCTGGGTAACTGGCGCGGCGTTGTGGGCATGCAATACACCCACTTCGACTTCAGCTCACTGGGCGGTGAAGCCTTCGTACCGAAGACGGAGACCGAATCCATTGCCGTCTTTGCGGTAGAGGAATATACCCTCAATGAGCAATGGTCCTTCGAACTGGGGGCCCGCCAGGAGCACCTCACCCAGACGCCGGACGATCGCAACGGCCAGGCCCTGGCCAAAGTCACCGCCGATAACGCGTCGTTCTCGGGCGCGGCCAACTGGCGCTTTGTGCCCGGCTACGAGCTGGTGCTGTCCGTGGGCCACTCTGGCCGCGCACCCAGCGCCCAGGAGCTTTATGCGGAAGGTGTTCACCTGGCCACCAACACCTATGAATGCGGCCTGCTCAGCGACTGTGGTGGCGGGCAGCGCGATCTGGATGACGAAGTCAGCCTCAACGCCAACCTGAACCTGCGCAAGACCCAGGGCGACTGGTTGTTTGATCTGGGCATCTTCGAAAACCGCATCAACAACTACATCTATGCCCGCACCCTCGACCAGATCGAGGACTTCCGCCTGATCAAGTACAGCCAGCGTGACGCCACCTTCACCGGTGCCGAAGCATCACTGAGCTACTACGGCATCGACCCGGTGGGCATCACGGTCTTTGGTGATACGGTGCGCGCCACCTTCGATGATGGCGGCTACCTGCCCCGCATTCCCGCCAAACGGTTAGGGACACGCCTCAACAGCTACCTGGGCAACTTCGACGGAGAACTGGAGTTCTACCGCAGCTTTGCCCAGGACCAGATCGCGGGCTTTGAGGACACCACCCCGTCCTACGACATGGTCAACGCGACCCTCAGCTACCGGCTACGTGGCGACCAGCGCTACACCTTCTATGTGCGCGGCAACAACCTGCTGGGCGAAGAGGTATTCAACCACTCTTCCTTCCTCGCCAGCACCGTGCCGGAGCCAGGTCGCAATGTCACCGTGGGTACCCGCATTGAATTTTGATAAGCCGCAACGTTAACGGCATCTGTGCCGGCGCCTTTACTCCGCCGGACACAACAACATGAATATGGAGAACACCATGCAACGCATGATGAAAAACCTGAAACAAAACGCAGCCCTGCCCCTGTCCTTGCTTGCCGCCCTCACCATGGCCGGCTGTAACGAAACCGGCACCAGCTCGCTGGGCAGCAGTGAAGACGAACACGACCATGCCGAGAGTGATCATCCCGGCCGCCTGGTTATTGCCGCTGATGACGACGGCACCCAACTGTATATGTACGACCTGGAGGCCGGCGCCCTGCTACCCGGCACCTTGTCTCTCGACCATGACGCCAGTGCGCTCTACACCAGCCCGGGCAAGCGCTTTGTTCTGGCCGTGCAGCGAGATGACAACCAGGTTCAGATCGTTGATGGCGGCCTCTACCTGCATGACGACCATGTGGACGAAGTGATCCCCTCCTTTGCGGGCACGCTCACAGGCCCGGCGCCCACCCACTTCCGGGTTCATGGTGAACAGGCCGCCCTGTTCTATGACGGCGATGCCGCCAACGCCATCATGGCCCAAGTGGAACTGCTCACAGATGAATCGCTGGAAACCGCCTCCAGCGTAGCCAGCCAGACCCTCGCCAGCGCCCATCATGGCGTGGCCGAACCACGAGGTGATGTACTGCTGGCCACCTTCCGCACTGCCGCCTCCGGCCTCCCGGAAACCGTTGATGTCTACCACCAGCACGGCGATCACTATCACAAGGAAGACACCATCGTTCCGACCTGTCCGGACCTTCATGGCGCCGGCTCCAACGAAGACTACTCGGTGTTCGGCTGTAGCGATGGCATCCTGATCGTCCATCAGGACGGAGAGGATTTCACCGCCGAAAAGATCACCAACGCCACCCTTGGCCTGGCTGCCGGCGAGCGTATCGGCAGCTTCGACAGTCATCACGAGCTGAGCCACTTCGTGGGTTATGCCGGTGACAGCATCTATATCATCCACCCGGAAGACGGTGATGCCGAAGCACTGGACTGGACAGAAGGCGCAGCCGTGTCACTGGAAAGCCACCGCCTGGATCCCCGCGGGGAGCATCTCGTGCTGCTGGATGATGCCGGTGACCTGCGTATTTTCGACACCGCTGACTGGAGTGAGCACGCCCACGTGGAAGATGCCATCGCACCGGGCAATACCCAGATGGCCGTGGCCGGCGAGCCCGCGCATGTCTTCCTTTCGGATACCGACAACAACGCCATCGTTGTCGTGCATCTTGAAGAGGGCAGCCTGGAATCCCCTCTCAGCCTGACCTTCCCGCCCGCAGCACTGGCCTGGGCCGGTCTTGATAGCGACCATGAAGAAGAACATAGCGACGAAGACGAGCACGATCATGACGACGATGACCATGATCACGACCACTAAGCTCTGAACCACAGGAGGCTGCCTGCAGGCGATGCTCTTTGCATCCCCTGCAGGCGTTCCTGTCCCCCTAACATCCCCTCAAACGCCCCCGGTCGCCGTCGCCCCCACTTTTCACTACAATCACTCTATTATTGCGTCGAGACTTCACATCCAGTGGGAGAACCCATGAAAAAAGTATTGTTTGCCGCTGCTTTGGCAATGCCCCTTTTCGCCAACGCCGGCGGTTTTGCCGGTATCGATTTCATCAGCAGCGACATCGAGCCGGATAACACCACCGCCAGCGCCAAACCCGAAGCCCTGCAATTCAAGTTCGGTAGCTGGATCAACCGCGACGAGACCCTCGGTGGCGAAGTACGCCTGGGTCTGGGCGTCGGTGAAGATGAATTGAGCAACAACGTAGACGTGGAAATCGACCGTTACTACGGCGCCTACTTCCGCGGCCAGTTCCCCAACACCATGCCCGTGCGCCCCTACGGCCTGATCGGTGCCACCTACATGGAAACCACCGAGAAGAATGCGTTCGGTGGCTCCGACGGGGAAAACTACAAAGACCTGTCTTTGGGCCTGGGCGTGGACTTCACCATCACCAAAACCCTGTTCATCAACCTGGAATACATGCGGCTGGTGGATCGCAGCGGTGACGAAGTGACCAACCTGGGGCTGGGCCTGAACGGCCGGTTCTGATTAGGACACGCAGCACGCTTCAAGCATCATGCTGAACGCAAAACGCCCACCGGAAGGTGGGCGTTTTTTATTGTGGGGTTTGTCGGAGAGGCGGGGCAGGTTCTTTGATCAGGAGAAGGCGGCCACTAAAGCGGGGGAACTACAGCGTCCGCTGCCTTTACTTTTTATGTTTTTTTAAACTGCTTTCCTACATTGAGAGACTTCCCTAGCCCATAAAATATCTCGTATCGGCAATCTGTTTTTACTCTAGGGTTAATATTTGAAACACTTCTATCTCTAAAACACCAGAAAAAATACCGTTTCCCATCACCTGCATTCTCTATACAAAATATAATATTCAGTTCGTACAAGAATTGTAGAAATTCAGCGTCATTACCTACAAACTCAGGCCGTGCTATAGCATTCCTATCCAGAAAGTCTAAGTAATTAGAAAAGCATGTCTTATACTCTGCATATGAAAATGCATAGTCACCTTTAAGAAACTCAAAAAACTTGAGGAAGGCCTCGTAGTCTTTTTCTGAATAATAAAATGAAAGGTGGTCTTTAGCCTCTCCCAATAGGTATTCGGAATAACGACGCCTAAACTGCGGATCCCTGAAATCCTCTTCAATAAAATAATTCCTGCTTCTTCCATGTTCAATATGGAGTTCTTTCAAGAGGTTTATCATCGTTACGATATCTCTTGGCCTAAAATAGGAAAATCTAAGGAACGAAATAAATGAGTGCTCCTTCTTCCCTTGCACATCTACAGTATAAGGAAAGTACTGCTCCCAATAATTATCATCTTTGTCACCATATTGACCCAGAGATAGCAAACGGTTTGGTAGTTTGAATAATTCTGAGCTTTCAAACCGATCATATGGAATGCGCCAGTCAAGGTATACGGAATTGTCTCTAATCCTATTGTTTGCGTTTTGAAGTCCAATGGAGTTAAAAATGTCTGGCCTCAATAGGATAACAACCTTGATTCTACCTTTGGAATCTTTAATAGGTGCAAAAAGATCATTATTCAAACTCCAGACCGCATTGGCGAGACCTTTCACGCACTCAAGATAGTCGGGATAATCTATTCCAGCAGGTCTTAAATCTATACCATCAATGAACAGAGTATGATTTTTATCTAGTTTTAGTGATTTAAGGGCGTCTTCAAACTTCCTTTGGATATACAATAGATTTGTTTGATACTTTTGTTCAGTAAACGTCTTTGTATTTGATGTAATCCCTTCGGCCACCGCATATTCAGACATTAATTTTGCGGAAGCTGAAGAGTGTTCAACAAACTCCATTGCATTCATTATTTCAGGCGAGAAGGCTCCTTCGTAGTAATCATCAATTGCTTTATTTATCGCTCTAAACCGAATGTATTTATTCAGCAGGCTCTCTTGGCCCTCGGTTTCGTAAATATTCTTTGACAAAAGCAAAAGAATGATGACTTTCCATATATTTGTATAGTCTGAAAGACTTAGGTTTTTTTCTTTCTTTAATGTAACGAATTTTTGATATTCAGTTTCTCGAATATAGTTTACTGATGACAGTGTGTTTTCATATGCATTATTGGCCAACCAAACCGCATACGCTGTTTTACCTGTACCTTTGTCGCCGATTAAGAAGTAATTTTGAGGCAACATGAGCTCTTCTAGTTTGTTATTTTTTATAAACAGCTGATTGAAGTCATTCTTATTTTCGCGACGTCTATAATTTACAGCATCGTTGAAGCCTAAATTTAGCTTTTCAATTGGTAACATGGACCTTCCCTTGAAAGATGATTGGTATTTTTTAAACATAACGCCTAGCACAGCCGCCGAAGGTCGGCATGCTGCTACTTGTTAGAGGAATCAGCAAAGCTTACATCACCTGGCTCAGTAGGTTCGCTGAACTCACCACTCAAAACACCGAGCTTATAGAACTTCTTTGCTAGCCATTTATATGGAATGAACCCAATCAGCGCAGAAACACCAAACCCTAAGGCATTAAAAAAAATCACTGTAGGAATCGCCAGGATTCCCCCAACAAAATCCGCCTCCCAAAGCGCGGCCAATGCCCCAAATACACCAATAGGAATACCGCTCGCCACACCAATAGTCACTCCTATTGTGACAAACGCCCAAAACGAGAAAATCACCCTTTTCTCTTCCATACCCCCTCCTCTAACAGCGTATTCAGTCGAACCGTTCGACATATCTTTTTTCGACATAACTCTTAATCAACCACCGCCCGCCTCCGCCAGAAGATCCAGTCAATACAATAGGATGGAGAAAAGTTGATAACCTTTCTCACCTGGAAAAACTCGAAGCAGCGGGTTATTTCCTGAGTTATCCCGAATTCCCCTTTCCCTGAAAATCACTTTATATCAACTGTTTAGCTTTTTCTGTAAGCCATATCCTACAAGCAAGACACCCTCGTCCGGTGAGCACGAGGCAGGGACCGCCCGCGCAGACACAAAAAAGCCCGGGGACTTGCGTCGCCCGGGCTTGAGGAGTGTAACCCTGGTTATCGCTCTCCCTTAGCGATCTTCGTACCGTTGGTGCTTGAAGAAGATGCCGGTGTCGCCGAACTGGGACAGGGTGAACGGGGACGCCATGACCAGCTCACCGACTTTGGTGGCGCTGTTGCGGCGTTCACGGGCGTAGCGTGCGGTGACCCAGGGCCAGATGGACGTTTTGATGGACTTGGAGGTCGCGTAAACGTCATACACCTTGGTGCCGGGGTTCAGGGCGGTCAGGTCGTCACGGAAGTCGTGGGGCGCGGTGCTGATAGTGTTCTTCAAATCACCGTTGGGCACGAAATAAACCTGAGACGGGGTGTTGGCATTGCTCACTGACGAACCATCCTGATTCACCTTGGCCATGTCACTCATGACTACCAGCGTCGGCTTTCTGGACACCAGCGAGAACAGCGTCGTTGTGCCGAGGGTTTCGTTCACTTCCGGCTGGACATAGTTGGACAGCTCGTTGGCAAAGATATTGTGGTTATCGCCCTGCCCGCTAAGGGTATAGAGCGCGGACACGTTTTCAGAACGCTTGCCATCCACCATCAATTTCAGCGCCAGCCCCGGTGCAAAGCCACGGTCCGACGGATCGCCAGTTACCGACAGGCGCAGCAGGCCATGGTCTGCTCCCTGGAACAGGCCGGTGTAGCCATGGCCTGCCGTCGGCACGAACTGCACCTTGGCCAGCGCACCGCGAGGGTGAATCGGCTTGCTGTAGCCCGGCGGGCTCACGTCGGTGACATCCTGCACTTTCTTCCACAGGACGGAGTTGATCAGGCCGCCAATATCGATGGGTTCGATGGCCGGCACTTCACCGTCTTCGTAGCTGGTACGCAGGGCACCGTTGACCCACAGGTGGTCCTGTTTCGCCTGGGCAGACCAGGACTGGTAGTCCTCGGGAATTTTCAGGCCCCAGGGCTTGAAGGCGTTATCCATGCCCACTAGGCTGCTGGCCAGGTTCGGGTAGTGGCGACGGATGATGTCGACCATGGTGTTCTCTTCTACCCAGTCGATCCCTTCAGCGGTGTAAACCTCGTCAGTGTAATCGGTGGTGAAGAAGCGGTCGGTCATCAGGCGACGTGACGCATTGAGGATAAAGATCTGGAAAGACGTTTCGCCGAAGCCGAAGCCTTCCGGGCGCGTCTCTTCTGCCAGCTGGCCCACCAGGGTATCGATCATTTCGATATCGTTGTTGTACAGCGCCTTCAGGTCAGCCACCAGCTGCGGATCACTGGATAACTGCTCGAAGCTGGTAATCGGCTTGAGGCCGATTTGGCGACGGAACTCGTTGTAACGGGGCACGCCACGTTCACGGTCACGCAGCACGTCGATGGCCGCCATATCAATGTCGCCAATCATCGGCATGGACAGGTTACGCAGGAAGTCCGGGTAGTTGTTCAGTGTCAGCGCACCCGGGTGGGTGATACCGAAGGAATACCACAGACGATCCTGACCCACGTCGGTGAGCAGATCTTCCGCATCACCGTTACGGGTGTCCTGCAGCAGAATTTCTTCGTCCACCACGTTGGAGCCGATGTCGTAGACCTTGATCTCGTCACGCAGCAACGGGTGCATGCGATACACGGAAACAAATTCTTCGGTGAGGGTGTAGGGCACGCCGTAGTTGTTCGGGGTGCGCGAGCCCACCAGGCCAGCCAGGGCGTGTTCGATAGAGCTGGTATCGCCCTGCCCCAGATCGTTATCGATGCCGAGCAGGTTGAAGATGCCGCCCAGTTCACCCAGATTGTTGTTCAGCTCGTCCAGGTCATCCTGGAATTTGTCGCGCTTGTCACGGTCACCGCCCAAGCCCCACCAGTTGGCGTACATGGCACGCTCGAGCACCGGGTTGGCAAGAATCGCCGGGGTCCATTCCACGGTGTGGATTTTGGCCATCAAGGCAGCGTTGATCAGCCGGGCATGGTCGTAGAGCCACTGATCGGAAGCACCGGGGTTGTTCGCCTTGAGCATGTCGGCAATGGCGTTGTGCTCCTGGGTGAACAGGTGATGCAGCATGCTCAGCCCCACCCACCAGTTTTCGCTGAAGCCGGTAACCGGTTTGCCGCTGAGGAATTCCGTAGGCAGGCGGCCATTGCTGTCGACTTTCAGCTTACCGTCCACAAAGGAACGCACTTCGTCGTTGGTTTCCTTGTCGCTGCCGTATAGCTGCGAGCCATCCCACCAGTGGGTGTTGATGTTTTCGTAGGTCACCAGGGATTCATCGCCGCTGACATTCGGGTCCGGGCGGGTACGCTGCACGGACATGGTGCCGGAGCCCAGCACGTCGCCAGCCGGCAGCGGAAATTCAATCGGGTTGGCGTCGGTACGCGGGCCATGATCGAACCAGTCATGGACCATGAACTGGATCCAGGAGGTGGCGATGAAGTTCAGGGTGGTGGCGGGTTTGAAATCGCCGCCCCGGGACATGATCAGGTTACTGACTTCCCGCGGGTTCGGGGTCAGCAGATTGCCGCTTTCCGATTCCGCAAAGGACGAGGCCGGATCCACGTTGCGGCCGAAGTTCACATTGGCGGAGCCTTCCGCCGGATTGTCCAGGATATTACAGGTACCGTCTTCGGTACGGGCCACATGGCTGCGCTCATCGCAGACGATGCTGGCGTTTTTTTCACCCCAGCTTTCCATGTCGAACATATTGTTTTCGAGCAGATCTTCCCGTTGACCGGCAAGAACCAGCAGGGCGCCCATTACGCCAAGTGAACCGAACTTGGTCAGGGCTGGCCAGGTAACCCAGGGGGACATAGCCATGATAAACCTCCGTCGTTTTTATTCTCGGGGTATGTCTGATGACAACGACGGCACTCTAGCAATGGGGTCACCCCCTCCACCCCCTCCCCCGGGAGGGGGTGGAGGGGGAAAACGAAAAAGCGCGAACGGGTTCAAGGTTTGGGGAGCAGTTGAAAGTTCAAAGTTTAAAGTTTAAAAGCGCGAGAGGCGGCGGGGGACGATTTGCTGGATCGAGCCCGCGCCCAGAAGCCGGGTTTCGCAGGAGCGCTGCAGAGACAAGCACGGATTTCAGCTTTCCTTTTCAACTTTAAACTTTGAACTTTCAACTCATCTAGGCGTGGCGCGCAGCACGGCTTCGGTACGATTGGAGACACCCAGCTTGCTGTAGATGTTTTTCAGGTGCCATTTGGTGGTGGTGACAGAAACGCCAGTGCATTCACTGATCTGAGCATTGGTCATGCCGCTTTGCAGCAACTCGAAAATTTCGTTTTCCTTGGGGGTAAGGACGGAATCCGGATCCACTTCCAGGGGATCACTGGCCGGGGTGGCGTTGAATACCGCCGGAAACAGCCCGGTATAGAAATCCGGCAACAGCAACTGCCCTGCCGACCACAGCCGATTCATCAACCCCGCCAGGCCTGGCGCTTCATCAAACACGGAGCGATTGATGTTGAGCAGACCATAGCGGGTGATCAACGCATCCACCTTGCGGCTTTGTTCGGTGGCCGTGGCGGCTTTTGAGGTAAGCACCAGCAGGTTGGCCTCAATGATGGAAGCCCGGGTCTTGATGCCCGCCCCTTTCACCACCGCCAACAACCGGCGCAACAGTGTTTCTGCCTCCGCATTACGGCCATGAGCCATCAGCCAGTACACTGCGGCCAGCCCGCGCCGCTCCCAGCTCTGGCTATACATGGACGCCTCACCCTCGAGGTTTTCTTCCACCCAGGCCGCCAACTCAAAACGGTCCACTACCACATCCAGCCGCTGCCAGTTGCCGGTGAGTAACGCCTGGCGCGTCATCTCCAGCACTGCCATGCTGACAAAACGTTCGTAATTCCCCAGCTGCAAAATGCCCAACAGTTTCTCCAGCATCCGCTCGGCGCTTTTCTGCTTTCCCTGCAGATGCTGCAGCCGTGACAGGGTGAGATAAACCGTGGATATCACTTCTGTGGCGGAAGCAGACGAGACCATGGGCAGCAGGTCCTCACAGACCTGTTGCGCTTCTTCCAGACGATTCTGGTCGTATAACACCACCACCATTCCGGTGGCCCACAACGACCAGGTGGGGCAATCCCTGCGGGTGTTGTTAAAGTTCTCGACGATGAAGGCCACCGCTTCACCAATGTGGCCAAGCTGCTGGTTGGCCAACGCAGTGATCAACCCGGCATAACCCGCCGTAAAACGCTGCCCCAGCCGCAACAACACGTCCCGGGCCTGGGAGGAAAAGGCCAGCGCGGACTCCAGGCGACCATGCTGCAAGTGGTAATAAGCCACCATGGCCAGCGAGAAGGCACGGATATCCCGGTGGCCGCTGCTTTCCATAAGCAACGAAAGATTAGCCCCTTCCATGAAGTCGGTATCGTGCTGAAATAACTGCAAATGCAGCTCCAGAAAATCCACCGTCTGACTGTGATGGTATCGAGCCTCCTTGCCGGAAAAGTCCTGCTCCTTGAGAGCATCAAGATAATAGCGGGCGCGAAAGAATCGCCGTGACAGGGTCAGCGTGCTGATCAGGGGAGCCGCCAGCTCAAGGCGGCCCAGTATGGTTTCATCGTCCAGGGTTTCCGCCCATTCAAGAATGTGGCTGGAATACCCTTCCTGCAGCCAGAACTCGAAACTTTTTTCCAGGCAGTTACCGAACAGCGCAGCATCACCGGTGCGCCAGGCATGCCAGACAGCCTGTTCGAAATTGCCGGTCTTGATGAAGTAACGGGTCGCCCGCCGGTGAATCGGCACAATGCAGTCGGGCATCTCGATTTTCAGCCGTGCCTGCAGAAAATCCCGCAGCAAGGCGTGATAGCGATAGCTGGCCGGCTTGCCAGGCACCGGCACCAGAAAAAGCTCCCGGCTGGTGAGTTCATCAATCAACCGTGCGGACTGGCGGGTTTGCAGAATTTCATCGCCAAGCTCGGCGTTGACGGTGTCCAGCAGGGCACTTTGCATGAACAAGGTGCGCGCAGAATCCGGCAACCCCTTGAGCACCGCATGCCCGAAATAATCCATGATTTCCGGCTGGCTGGCGTTAAAGTCCTGCAGGGTTTGCATCCCCGATCGAATCCCCGCCAGCAGGGCAATTTTCACCCCGGCCACCCAGCCTTCGGTAATCGCCATCAGGTGATCCAGGGCCTGCTCTTCCAGGGCCTCGCCGCCCAGCCGTTGATTCAGTTCGCTCACCTCGCTGCGCCGCACTTTCAGGTCGACGGCGCTGATCTCCAGCACCTGGTCGTCCAACCGCAGCCGGCTGACGTCAAACAATGGCTGGGTGCGGCTGGCAATAATCAGGTGCACATTATCGGGCGGGTCTGCCAACAAGGTAGCGATCACACTGAGCGTTTCTTCGCTCTGGATATGCTGAAAGTCGTCGAACACGATAAACAGCGGCAATGCCACTTGCTGCAGGGCGTCATACAGTGAGTCGGCAATGGACGACGGCGGCAGCTCGGACACGTCGAACGGCATAAACCAGGAGGTATCAAACGCCGGCACCGCGGCCCGGGTCTTCTCGGCGAAACGGCGCAAGAACCGCACCGGGTCATCATCGGCGCGCTGTAATCCCATCTGCACCACATGGCGCTCGCCGGGCTGCGCCTGCCACTGGTTCAACAAGGTGGACTTGCCGGCGCCAGCCGGGGCCAGTAACAAGGTTAACGGCACCCGGTTCGACTGGTTCAGAAGGGTGACAAGGTCTGCACGATAAAACCGGCCACTCAGGGGCCGGGGCGTCTCCGAGCTGGGCATAGCAATCGCTTCCTGGCGTCTTTTTATTATTTTTCAGTGAGTTAGTGCATTCCCGCACGCACTCTGGGTGTTTCTTCAATAGGCAATTTAGCGGATAGCGGCACGGTATACACGTACCGGGTTCGCATTTCACTTGGACTGCCGTGCAATATTTTAGCCTCGTAGTGACGACAATAAGCAGCCTGACGCCCGGTGCCGGACAATTGAAACCGGGCTTCACCACGAAGCACTGGATCAGGGGCAGGCGCCCTTCGCGGTGGAACCATCACGCCCACAAAAAGCGGAGTGAGCCCCATCTACCAACAAACACAAAAAAGCCCTCTTCCCGACCAAGGGAAGAGGGCTTTGGTGTTATCACCCGCGATAACGGTAATCGTCACGGGAATACGTTCTTTTCCGTGCTGCGTGAAGCGTGTCGCGTGCAGCGTCTCCTAATCAAGGAATCGGCAGGTAACCACCATCCACTTCCTTGGTCACAATCGCCACCGCGTTGTGGGCGTGCAGGCTTTCCAGGTGGTTCACACGCAACCAAAAATCCTTGTAACAGGACTGCGGGTCCAGCGCGGTTTTCAGGCGGCGGGCCGCATCTTCGCAGAACATCAGGTTTTGCCCGTTCAACAGCGCAAATTCCTGTTCATCTACCCGTTTTACCGCGGTTTGTACCGGGGTTTTCAGGGCGCCTTCGATGGAATCGATCAGCGCCGTGATCGGGAAGGCGTCGCCTTCGGTGTGATCCAGCAGCACGCGCACCTGAGCGATGGAACGCTGGCTGTGCGGAGTGGCCAATACACCCTCTTCGGTGCCCAGCCATTCGAACACTGCGTCCGCATCCACTTTGCCTTCGGCGAAGTCCTTGCGGAACTGCTCCTGAATCAGCTGGCGGGACAACGCGGCCGAGCAGGGGCAGGTGGACGAGTACGGTACTTCCACCGACAGCTCAATACGCATGCCGTCTTCACACAGGGTGCCCTTGATGCTAACCGGGTAGCTCTTCCAGCCGGAATAGCTGCTCTTCAGTGCCGCACGGCGCATGGAATATTCAAAGTCGAGCTGCACGAAGCCACGGGTACTGAGGCCTTCATGGGTCTGCAGGAAGTTACGCAGCAGTTGCTCGATGGAGCCGGCACTGACCGAGTGATCACCAAAGGTTTCTTCCAGCATCAGGAACAGGCGCGACATGTGAATGCCCTTGGCATCCGCATTGGCCAGGTTCACATAGGCCTGGATAGAGGTGCTCACCGGGCGCTCGCCAGCCAGGGTATCGCTGACGCGGGCTGGCAAGTGGATCTCACTCATGCCCACCCAATCCAGGGTCGTGTGGATATGATCCACCATGGAGTTGGACGCCACATCCGGCATCTGTTTGGTGCTACCGGCACCGTTGTCACGAGTCATGGGATTCTCCATAGGGGCACTGAAAACAGCCAGGATAAGGCTGCCCAGGTGAACGAAACGGTAATCCGTTCGTCATCGCCCGCTCATACAAGGGGGGCAAGTCTAGCAGAAAGTTACCCGCAAATTGACCATTTACGGGCGCAGGTTTCGCTATAACCGCAACAGAAAGGGGCTATCAGGCAGAAAAGCCCGAATCTTCGTCGCTTCCGACCAATTCCAGGAAGCGGGGCAGCTCGCGCAGGGGCTCGAACATTTCTTCGCTACGGGCGTGGCGGCGCAGGGTTTCCGAGGTCTGGATGGCGGCGGCCAGGTCGGTCAGGGCGTTCTCGATTTCTCCCAGCCCGGACCAGGCGCAGGCACGCTGGTACAGGGCATGCGAGTTCTCCTCGTCCACTTCCAGCACCCGGTCGCACAGGCTCAGCGCCCAGCGCTGCTCGCCCAGCTCCAGAGCCGCATCGGCTTTCCAGGCCAGCGCTTCCGGATCATCCGGGCGCAATTCCAGAATCCGGTCATAGAGCTCGATCTTGGCCTGGGCGCTGGGCTCCTTGGTGGCCTTGAGCCACAGGCTGTGAATGTCGTTGGTTCGCTCGATTTCTTCCTGGTTCTCGGCGATGGACAGGGATTTGCGGCGCAGCTCGCGCTCCAGGTCTGCCAGGCGGGATTCGTACTCGCTGGTCAGACGCGCCATTTCCTTTTCCGCATACACCCGCACGTTGTCTTTCAGGTCACGAATGGTGGACCAGCCGACCAGGGCGAGAATCGAAGCGGCACCGGCAATCAGGTAGAAAAAGTAGGTCACCGTGTTGGTGGCATACCCCATGGCCTTGTCGGCCACTTCCAGCTCCCGGTCGGTGACCAGCAGGTTCATCTGGTTGCGGTATTCCATCATGTCCTGGCGCAGGGCACGCAGCTCACCGAGGATCCAGTTTTCCCGGAACTGGGAAATCACCGGCCCTTTTTCGATCTCGCTCTGGGCCTCCGCTCTCGGCGCTTGCTCAGGCGAAGCGGGCTCCTGTTCTGCCCAGAGACTGCCAGCCAGCGCCAACAACATGCCCAATAGACCGGTACGCAGAATGTGTCTGATCAATGCCTTGCCCTCTCAATACACCCAATCGCCTTTTGCCTGTGCCTTTCCCGCCAGGAAAACTCGCGCAGACGGGAACACACCGGGAAACATTGCCTATGGTCGCATCAAGCCTGCCGAGGTACCAGCGTTGCAGGCTGCTCCCTTGACAGCCTAGCCCCGATGCAATGTAGTGAATGCCACCCACAAGCAATATCAAGGTAAAGGCATGCGACTTAATCGATTTATTTGCGCCGCTACTTTTGGCTTTCTTGCCGCCACGACCACCACCGTCAACGCCGACACTTGGCGTTTTGGCCTGGAGGAAATTGAAGGCAGTGTTCAGCACAGTTACGCCGAACGTTTCAAAGCGCTGGTGGAAGAAAAAAGTGACGGGGAGATTGACGTTCAACTGCTCCCCTATGGCAAATGGGGCTCCAGCTACTCCGCGCTGTATGACGCGATCCAGGGCGGCGCCATTCAGCTTGGTTTTGGTTCCGGCGCCCTGGGCGGCACCGTACCGGAAAGCCAGCTGCTCAACCTGAACTACATCATGCCCAGCGATCAATGGGTAACCGCACAAGGCCTGAACAGCGACACCTTCCTGAAGAGCAAGGCGTGGCAGGAATCGTTCCGCAAGCGCAGCCTGGTGCCGCTGGCGGCATTGCCGGAAGGCTATCAGGTGTGGACCACCAACAAGGCCATCAACACCCCGGAGGACATCGAGAATCTGGGCATTCGCGTGATGGACAACAGCCTGCTGCGGGCCACCTACAAGGCCTATGGCGCCTCCCCCACCTCCATTGCCTACGGCGAACTGTACAGCGCGCTGCAGCAGGGCCAGGCGGAAGGCAACATCCAGCCGGTGTTTGCCCACGAGGAAATGGCGTTCTATGAAGTGCAGGACTACATGATCTTTGCGCAGCAATCCCAGTTCGTCGCCACCCTGATCGGTAACGCCGACTGGTACGACGGCCTGTCTGCGGACCAGCAGAAGATGATCGACGGCATCACCAAGACCCTGGTGCGCGAAGGCCATGATATCCAGACCCAGTACAACGAAGAGCGGCTGGAAACCATCAAGGAAAAGAGCGACATCAATATTGTTGAACTGACCGAGGCCCAGCGTGACGCCTTCCGCAAGAAAGCCAAGCCGGTACGTCAGATCTACATCGATGAAGTGGGCGCACGGGGTGAACAGTCACTCAATGCCCTGCTGTCCGCCTTCGACGAGGCCGCCAAAGGGCAGTAACCCCCCTGGTAGCCGAACATGAAAAAGCCCGGCCAACTGGCCGGGCTTTTTTGTGCCGCTCTGCGGCCACAGCACGGGGCTCGCAGCAGGTTAAGCGCTAATCAGCCACCCAACCCCGGCAACCACAATGACAACTGCGGGAACAAAATCAGAACGAAGGTCGCTATCAACAGCATGAAGATAAACGGCGGCGTGCCGCGTATCACCTCCAGATAGGGGCGACGAAATACCGCGATGGCGGTGAAGATATCGCACCCGAACGGCGGCGTGGCCGAGCCGATGGCCGCCTGCAAGGTGACAATAACGCCCACGTGGATCGGGTCCAGGTTGGCGGATTCAATCAATGGCTTGAAGATCGGCACCAGAATCAGGATCACCACGATAGGGTCCACGAACATGCAGCCAATAAAGAATGCCACAGCGATCAACGCCAGCGCCGCCACCTGATTCTGGCCAATGGATTCAATGGCCGGCCCCAGCAGCTTCTCGGGAATCCCGGCAGTACCCAGGGTGTGGGAAAACGCCGCACCAATGGCCACCAGGATAAAGACCACCGCGGTGATCATCCCGGAGGACAACGCCAGCCCGCCCAGGTCCTTCACGCTGACCTTGCGGAAAATCACCACTTCCAGCAGCAAGGCATACGCCACCGCGATGGCCGACGCCTCCACCGCACTGAACAGCCCGCCATAAATGCCGCCGACCACCAGAATCGGGAAGCCCAGTGGCAAGATCGCGCCGCGCATGGTCTTGAAGCGTACCCCCCAGCTGGCGCGCTCCTCTGGCTCAATCCCTTTGACCCGGGCGCCAATCCAGCAGTAGACGGAAAACATCAGCAACACCAGCAGGCCCGGGATAATACCGGCCAAAAACAGGTCGCCAATGGAGGTTTTCATCACCACGCCATAGACAATGAAACCAATGCTGGGCGGGATCAGCAGGGCGATATCACTGGCATTGATAATTAGCGCCAGCGCAAAGCTATCGGAATAACCCTTGGCCAGCAGACGTGGCCGCATGGGACCACCCATGGCCACCACCGTGGCCTGGGTGGAACCGGATACCGCGCCAAACACCGCGCAAGACATGGCCGTCGTAATGGGCAAACCGCCGCGCAGATGCCGGGTAAAGGCATCCACCACATCCAGCAACCGATTGGCGGTATGGCCCTTGGTGAGAATATCCGCGGCGAAGATAAACATGGGCACGGCCGCCAGCACCCAACTGCCAACCCCATTGACCATCCAGGTGATGGCCTGGTCCGGGCCGAAGAAAGTCAGCCCGGTGAACATCATGAACAATGTCCCCACCGCCAGCGGCACCATCATGGGATACCCCATCATCAGCAACACCAGCATGATCACAGCCAGAATGATTAACACAGCGACAACCCCCTCATTCAGCAGCACTCACAGCAAAAAACCGGCTACGCATCAGCGCTGGCCATCCTGATCATCCACCGCTGCCGCGCCCAGCGGCACCGCTTCATAGCTTTCTTCTTCGTTGAACGACCGCCAGACACCCGGCGATACCGCATTGCGGGTAAAGGTCAGCAGGTACTGGATGCCGGCCATGCTGAACCCCGCAGGCAGTGACAGGTAGACCAGCCACATGGGCACCTGCAGCGACGCACTCACCCGGCCACGCTCCTGAATATCAAAGACGTACTGACCGGATTTCCAGGCGAAATAAAACATCAGCGTCGCCGTCCCCAGGCAGATCAACATCTGCAGCCCCTTGCGGGCCTTGCCATTGAGCTGTTCATAGATGGCGGACATACGGATGTGGCGGGCGTGACGAGCCGCATAGCCCAGCCCTACGAAGGTCAGTATCACGATCAGCATTTTCACCACTTCATAGGTGCCGGGAATCCCTTCATCAAACAGGGTCTGCCCCACCACATGGCCACTCATCAGCAGGGCCATGGCCAGAATGCAGCCGCCGATAATGACGCGCTCAATCACCCCCAGGGTGCGATCCAGCCAGGAAAGTACGAGAAGAAAGGAATCAATCATCATGGCAACGCCTATAAACACGACGACGAAAAACAGCCCCCGGATTCGGGAACTTGAGAAGTCCTTTGTGACACAAAGCATGTGCGATTGTCGAAACTGCGAGCCTTTCCCCCTGGCAGGTCGTAAACCCCCGCAGAGCAAGGAATGCAGACGATATAGCCGGTCACAACACCGTCACTGCCCGGTATTTATTTTGACATCTAAATGTTTTATCTCTAAGATAGCCTACCACTTATCGCAAGGGATTACTCGCCATTGCCCTGTTTTGATGGAGATAGAATCTTTACATCTCAAAGGTGATTGCAGACAAACCATGTCTAATTTCGGTCACATTACTTTGTTATCAAGAGAATTTTCGGCAATGGCCAGACACGAAGACGTGCTAATCGCATTACGACAGATCATTCGCGCCACGGACCTCTACTCACGAAAGCTGAGCAAGGTATCCGGCCTGACATCGCCCCAGCTTCTCATCATGCAGGCGATTGCGGCGCACGGTGAGATGACCATGGGGGATCTGGCCAACGAGGTATCGCTGAGCCAGGCCACCGTCACCACCATTCTCGACCGTCTGGAAAAGCGGGAGCTACTGGGCCGCAAGCGTGGTGAGCAGGATAAACGCCGTGTTTATGCCCACCTGACCTCCGCCGGCCTGGATATCATCGAGAAGGCCCCCACCCCGCTCCAGGACGAATTCATCGAACGCTTTGACCGCCTTGAGGATTGGGAGCAATCTTTAATTCTTAGCTCCCTGCAGCGGGTTGCGGCAATGATGAATGCCGGCGATATCGACGCCTCGCCGGTGCTGGATCTGGGGGCCATTGATCGCGCGCAACCGGCGGTAGAAATGAACAGCCGCCGGGACGCAAACTCTTTCTCCAAAACGGACCATAAGTGAAACCATGTCAGCAGACGATGCGAAAAAAACGGATTCATCCACCGACAAATCGGATGACATCACCTTTCGTAAACCTGAAAGCCAGGACGGTAGCCGGGTTCACAAACTGATCAGCGAGTGCAAGCCGCTGGACGAGAACTCCGTCTACTGTAACTTGCTGCAGTGCACCCACTTTGCCGACACCTCCGTGGCGGCAGAGATGGACGGCGACCTGGTCGGCTTTATTTCCGGCTACATCCCGCCCAAGCAGCAAAATGTCCTGTTTGTCTGGCAGGTAGCGGTGCACGAAAAAGCCCGGGGCAAGGGCCTGGCCAAGCGCATGCTGGCCGAACTGATCGAGCGCGAAGAAAGCACCGATGTTCAGTTCATTGAGACCACCATCACCCCGGACAACGAAGCCTCCTGGGGCATGTTCCGCAGCTTCGCCTACCAGCGCAGCATGCCCACGGAAGAATTTATTCTGTTCGATTCGCGCATTCACTTTGCCGGCGAACATAACGACGAATACCTGCTGCGGATCGGCCCGTTTAATCGCGACGAAGCGTAAACGCAGCCCGCAACGCACCAGCAAACCCTAATTCAAGCGAGGACCAGGAATCATGAGTACAGAAACCATGGATACAGACATTTTTGAAAGCCACGAATCGGAAGTAATGAGCTATGCACGTAGCTTTCCGGTGGTATTCGATCAGGCCAAAGGCAGCTATCTGTACGACGAAAATGGCAAGGAATACATCGACTTCCTGGCCGGCGCAGGCACCTTGAACTACGGCCACAACAACCCTGTCCTGAAAGAAAAGCTGCTGGAATATATCCAGCGCGACGGCATCGTTCACGGCCTGGACATGCATACCGCTGCCAAACGTGAGTTCATGGATGCCTTCTATGAAACCATCCTGAAACCTCGCGACATGGACCACGTGATGCAGTTCACCGGCCCCACCGGCACCAACGCGGTGGAAGCGGCACTGAAAATTGCCCGTAACATCAAAGGCCGCGAGAACATCATCAGCTTCACCAACGGCTTCCACGGTGTAAGCCTGGGCGCGTTGGCCGCTACCGGTAACAGCCACCACCGTGGCGTCGCTGGCGTTACCATGGGCGGTGTCACCCCCATGCCGTACGACGGCTACCTGGGCGATGCCTTCGACACCACCGAATACCTGGACAAGGTACTGGGCGATTCCTCCAGCGGCGTTGACCATCCTGCCGCCGTCATCGTGGAAACCGTACAGGGCGAAGGCGGCATCAACGCGGCCAGCTTCGACTGGTTGCGTAACCTGGAAAAAGTCTGCCGCAAGCACGACATGCTGCTGATTCTGGATGACATCCAGGCTGGCTGTGGTCGTACCGGTTCTTTCTTCAGCTTTGATGACATCGGCATCAGCCCGGACATCATCACCCTGTCCAAGTCCCTGAGCGGCTATGGCCTGCCCTTCGCCATGGTACTCATGAAGCCGGAACTGGATCTGTGGAAGCCGGGCGAGCATAACGGCACCTTCCGTGGCCACAACCTGGCTTTCGTGACTGCCGCTGCAGCGTTGAACCACTACTGGCGCGATGACAAGTTCGCCAAGGAAGTGCAGAAGAAAGCGGACATCATTACCGACCACTTCCGCGCTATCGCCGCCAGCTACGATGATCACTGGTTCTACCTGAACGGCCGCGGCATGATGCAGGGCCTGGTCGCCCGCGATGGCGAAGTCGCTGGCGAAATCACCAAAGCCTGCTTCAAGCGTCAGCTGGTGATTGAAACCTCCGGCGCCGATGATCAGGTGATCAAGACACTGTGCCCGTTGACCATCAGCGAAGAAGATCTGGTTCGCGCCCTTGAGATCGTCAAGGAAAGCGTGGACGAAGTGATGACCGACCGCATCAAGCGCGGCGAAGCTCACTCCGTGGCCAGCATCACTGCCTAACACGGCGGTTCACGCTCCCCCACCTCCTTTCTCGGGAGAATGGGGGAGCGTTATTTCTCCCTCCCCCCGATTTTTTAGCTCAGGAGTTATCCATGATCGTTCGCACTCTGGCTGAAGCCGAGAAGTCTGACCGCTGTGTTAAAGCCGAAAACGGTAACTGGCAGTCTGTCCGCCTGTCTCTGAAAGAAGACAAGATGGGGCACTCGTTCAACATCACCACCATCTTCAAAGGCACCAAGACCCACATCAAATACGCCAACCACTGGGAATCCGTCTACGTGATTTCCGGTAGTGGCAAGATCGAAACCCTGGATGACGGCAAGGTCTATGACCTGACCCCGGGCACCATCTATCTGCTCGACGAGCACGATGAGCATTACCTCTACGGTGGCGAAAACGAAGACATGGTCGTCGCCTGTGCCTTTACCCCGCCCCTGAGCGGCAAGGAAGTGCACGACGAGAACGGCGTGTACCCGGCAGATGTGGATTAAGAGACGCATCATGCTGCATGCAACAGGCTTGCACGCAAAAAAGGGACGCTTCGGCGTCCTTTTTTATGTCTCTTCGCGGCCGCAACATCCACCATGCTTCACGCAACACGCCAAACCCGCAATTAAAAGGAGCGCCGAAGCGCCCCTTTCTTTTGCGTGTGACGTGCTGCATGTTGCGTGCAGCGCCTCTTATTCAGAACGCATACTTGGCAGTGAACTGCACGCGCTTGAGATTGCCGTCGTCCCCATTCTCGATTTCCCGATCACCATAGATCAGCTCGCCACCAAGAGAGAGCGGTTTCGCGACCTGCCAGATCAGGTTGGCGTGGGCGCTTTGCACCCGCTTGCTGGTGGTCACCGCCACGGTATCGGGGTTATCCGCTTCACTTACTGAAACCGCAAAGTTGGAACGCCAGCGATCACTCCAGTGATGACGCAACGCCAGCACACCGCTCCATTGATCAATCAGCTCGATACTGCCATCCGCCTCGATCTGTCCTGAGCGGAACGCGTTGAGCGTGGTGTAACGGCCCAGCGCATTACCATAGTTCGCCTGGAAACGAATATCGTCCATGGCCCCCAGCATCATGCGGCCCGCCAGCGACAGGCCGTAGCCGTACTCGCTTTCATCCTGATCCACACCACCAATCGTATCCTGATAAGCCAGTTCACGCCCCATGGCAGAGACACTGACATTGCCCCAGTCACCAGCAATGTTATAGCGCGCCACCAGGTCCGGCATGGCATTGTCGTCATAGGGGTTCTGCGCACCGCCGTAGAGCGTCGTGGACGGGTTCTCAACCGCGAGCATCAGACCACCGCTGGTATAACGAATCTGGGGCTGACGCTCAAACACCGTCCCCGCTGCACCAACAAAATCCAGCGTTTCCGGTAGCGCGCTCACATTAAAGAAGGTGGACCAGGTCTGCCCGAACAACCACTTGTCCCATGTGAGATAGGCATGGCGAATACGCGGTGCATAGCTGTTACTGATGCGCTCGTCACCGATATCGTTGGTCTGGAAATCAATTTCGATATGCCCCCGCACCATGCCGGCAGAGGTCATGGTTTCACTTTTCAGCCAGAAGCGGCTTTGCTTGGCAATAAAGTCCAACTCTTCCGAGCTGGCCTCTCCCCCAACAGGGATCGTGGACGGCACCATGAAATCGCGCCCGACCGAGCCGCCAGCCAGGTCGCCATCGCTGTATTTACTCAACATGGTATCGGCTTTGATAAAGCCGCCGAAATCGATTTGGGTATTACCGCTCTTTACACCATCCATCCGCTCTTCAAGCACGATGATACGTTCCTCCAGCGTGGTATCGGCGCTGGCAATGCCTGCCTGCGCCAGCACCAGAGCGCCGCACAGGTACGTGGCTTTTTTTACTGTCATGGCCCTGTCCTCTTATTGTCATCAACACGAAAGTGACTCCGATTGACAGCTTGCTGAGCGTTGTACCAACACTCTATTAGCCATAGGTCGAAGGTGATTAAACACCAGAGGCCCGACGCGAAATGCCTGACCAGGGAAACGTGAGTGATGACAAGGTTTCTGCCTACTGAATAACCGCACGATGCCAGCATCGCCTCCCACAAACAGAGAGATAAACCCGGAGCAGTGCCTTGACGGCTTTTCCTTGTTGCGTGAAGCGTGTCGCCTGTGGCGTCATTAAGACCAAGGTCTAATTCAGCCCGGCCTCCTGTTTTTGCACACTCTTGGCATTCATTTCTGCTCCACTTTTCTGGTGAGCACTTTTTCGAGTGAGGGAAGTCCCATGGAAACGGGCCTGCGTATGCCGGTTAAAGAGGCATTGAAAGATCGCTGCTGGATTGACGGCAATGATTACCATGCGTTGTACCAACACAGTCTGGATGACAGTGTTGGCTTCTGGCGCCGACAGGCACAGCGGATCGACTGGCAGCACTTCCCCCAACAGATTCGCGACACCCATTTCAGCCCCGATGATCTGCACATTCGCTGGTTTCATGATGGTGAGCTGAATGCCGCAGAAAACTGTATTGACCGCCACCTGGCCACCAACAGAGACGGCATAGCACTACTGTGGGAACCGGACTCTCCGGACCAGGATCGCCGGCAGATCACCTATCAGCAGTTACACCAACACGTCTGCAAGCTGGCCAACACCCTCAAACAGCAGGGCATTGGCAAAGGTGACCGGGTGATGATTTACATGCCCATGATTCCCGAAGCGGTATTCGCCATGCTCGCCTGCGCCCGCATCGGCGCCATTCATTCAGTGGTGTTCGCCGGCTTTTCTCCGGACGCCCTGGCGGGCCGCATCGCCGATTGCGGTGCCAAAATGGTAATCACCGCAGACGGCGGGCGTCGCGGCGGCAAGATCGTACCGCTAAAAGACAACGTGGATGCCGCACTGGAACAGGCCGGCACCGATAGCGTCGACAAGGTATTAGTGGTGAACCATGTGGGCTGTGACAGTCGCTGGTTTGCGCAACGCGATCTGGATTTTCATGAGCAGCTGGCACTCAGTGACGGCGACTGCCCAGCGGAGCCCATGAATGCGGAAGACCCGCTATTCATCCTCTATACCTCCGGCTCCACCGGGCAGCCAAAGGGTGTGCTGCATACCACCGGCGGCTACATGGTCTATGCCTCGCTGACCCACCAGCTGGCCTTCGATTACCACCCGGGGCAAGTGTACTGGTGCACCGCCGATGTGGGCTGGATTACCGGGCATACTTATCTGGTCTACGGTCCGTTGGCCAACGGCGCCACCTGCGTGATGTTCGAAGGGGTGCCCAACTACCCGGACGATCAACGGGTCGGCGATATTATTGACCGCTACAATATCGACATTCTTTATACCGCTCCCACCGCCATCCGCGCGCTGATGGCCGGCGGCGATCATTGCTGTGCCAACAGTCGACGCGACAGCCTGCGCATCCTGGCCACGGCCGGGGAGCCCATCAACCCGGCCGCCTGGCAATGGTTCCATGACCAGCTGGGTAACAGCCAGGCCGCTGTGGTCGACACCTGGTGGCAGACAGAAACCGGCGGCATCATGATCTGCCCTCTGCCCGGTGCCATTGAAGCCAAACCCGGCGCTGCCACGTTGCCCTTTTTCGGTGTCCAGCCGGCGCTGGTGGATAACGACGGCAAGCTGCTGCACGGCGTTGCAGAAGGCAATCTGGTCATCGCCGATAGCTGGCCCGGCCAGGCCCGCACCCTGTGGGGCGATCACCAGCGGTTTGTGCAAACTTACTTCACCAGCTTCCCCGGTTATTACTGCACCGGTGACGGAGCACGCCGTGACGAAGACGGCTACTACTGGATTACCGGGCGCGTGGACGATGTCATCAATGTGTCCGGTCATCGCATGGGCACCGCGGAAGTGGAAAGCGCCCTGGTCTCACACCCCAAGGTGTGCGAAGCCGCCGTCGTCGGTTATCCCCATACCATCAAGGGCCAGGGCATTTATGTCTATGTGACCCTGAATGATGGCGAGCACACCAGCGATGCGCTGCATGACGAATTACGCCAGTGGGTGCGCCGGGAAATCGGCCCCATTGCCACCCCTGACCTGATCCATTTTACCCATGGGCTGCCGAAAACCCGCTCCGGCAAAATCATGCGCCGCATCCTGCGCAAGGTGGCGGCCAACGAACACGACAGCCTGGGCGACATCTCCACCCTGGCCGACCCGGCGGTGGTCGCCAACCTGGTTGAAACCCGGCTGAACCGTTGATACAGACGCCACTTGAAACCGCATACGCTGATGAAACATGGATGTTTTCTGTGTTTCCTTTCCCCATGCTGCCCTCCCCGGGCAGCATCTTTTTTTCATTCCCATCTTTTTTTGGGCTCTTCGCACGCAACATGCTTAAATCAGAGCCATGACAACCATACTGATTGCCGATGATCACCCCCTGTTCCGTGCGGCCCTGATACAGGCCGTAGAGGCCAGCTTTGCCGGTGCCACCATCCATGAAGCCGACTCGCTCGCCACTCTGGAAGTGCTGGGCCAGCAAGCAATCCCCTTCGATGTCATTCTTCTGGATTTACACATGCCCGGCACCCACGGCTTTTCCGGCCTGGTGTACCTGCGTGAGCAATACCGCAAGGTGCCGGTGGTGGTAATTTCAGCCACCGAGGACGTGGACGTGATCCAGCGCGCCATTCACTTTGGTGCCGACGGCTTTATTCCCAAATCCGCTTCCGTGGACACCATGACTGATGCCATGCGCAAGATCATGGACGGCGAACGCTGGCTACCGGAAAAAGCCCGCCGAGCCATGCCCCCAACGCTGCCAGACCACTCCGCCATGAGCGAGCGAATCACCAGCCTGACCCCGCAGCAGTTTCGGGTCATGGGCATGCTCATGGAAGGCATGCAGAACAAGGTGATTGCCTACGAGCTGGACGTATCGGAAGCCACCGTGAAAGCCCATATGACCGCCATTTTTCGCAAGCTGGGTGTGCGCAATCGCACCCAGGCGGTACTGGCCCTCAAAGACCTGGCCATCGAGCCTCCCGGCCTGGACTAAGCGCTAAAGGTTGAGTCGCGGTAGGAGCGTCGCTGGCGGCGCGATTGAGGCCAGCTTCAAAAGCCTTTCACCACAGAGGTCACTGAGAAAGCCCCCCTTCTTTTCCTCCGTGAACCCTGTGTTCTCTGTGGCAAACCTGTCTTTTCATACCTGGGTTATCGCGCCGCCAGCGACGCTCCTACAACCACGGCGTAGATACCAGGGGCCGGAATTTTCCCATTCCATCAAGCGCTGCACGCAGCTTACAAAAGCCCTTCCAGCGTTCGTTGCAATATGGCTTCGGAAATCGGTTTTTGCAGGAAGCCTACCCCTTGCTCTTCTGCTCTGGCGCGGACTTCCGGGCGCCGGTCTGCGGTCATTAGCACCGCTGGGATGACGTCCTCCCAGCAATGATCCAGCGCTTCGATCACGTCAAACCCGTCTTCATGATCCAACTGGAAATCCACCAACAATACATCCGGCACCCAGCTTTGCGCTGCCTTCTCCTGTGCTTCCTTCAGGCCGCTGGCCGCGACCACCTCGCAACCCAGGGTTTGCAGGGCCGCCACCAGGCTCGCCAGCAGCGCGGAATCATTATCCACACAGAAAACACGTACGCCCTGGATATCCCGGCGCCCGAGCAACGGTTCATCCTGCAGCAATGGCGGCACATCCCCTGTCGACAGCGGCAGCGTTACGCTAAAAACGGTGCCTTTATCCGGCCAGGAACGGACGGTTAAAGCATGGCCCAGCAAACGACAAATCCGGTCGGCGATGGCCAGCCCCAACCCCAGACCTTTTACCTCACGATTATGCAGCTGAGGCAGACGATGAAACTCCCGGAAGATTTGTTCATGCTGATCACCGGGAATCCCCGGCCCGGTATCCCACACATCAATGCGCACGGCATTGTGCAGCCGGCGCGCACCGAACAGGATGCGCCCGGAATCCGTATACCGAACCGCATTGGACAACAGGTTCTGCAATACCCGTCGCAACAATACTTCATCGCTGTCCACCACCGCACTGCATGACACCGCTCGCAACGTCAGCCCTTGCGCGCTGGCCAGCGCAGCAAACTCCTGACCCAGCGGCGTCATCAATGACGACAAACGCAAGGGATGGATGTGCGTCGCCATGGTGCCGGTATCCAGTTTGCTGATTTCCAGCAACGCAGAAATAATCTGTTCCGCCGCTTGCAGGGAACTGTCGATATGCCCGAGTACCTGCACCTCATGGTCGAACTGGCCCTTTTCCTGGTTACGCAACTGCTGACGCAACGATGAAGCAAACAACTGCGCGGCATTCAAAGGCTGCATCAGGTCATGGCCAGCGGCCGCCAGGAAGCGGGTTTTCCCTTCATTGGCCTGTGCCAGTTTGGCATTCAGCTCCGACAGTTTGCGGGTGCGCTCCGATACCATCTGCTCCAGATTCTCATTGATCTGGCGCAGTGCTTTTTCATCGTGTTTGCGTTCGGTGATGTCCATATAGGTGCTGACAAAACCACCGCCCACCATGGGTGTACCGCGTACTTCCACTACGATGCCGTTGGGCAGCTCCCGTTCGAACTGATGGGCATACCCTTCGCGTAATAATTGCACCCGCCGCGTCACGTTTTCTTCCATATTTTCGCCGTCGTAATAACCCCGTTCAGCGTTATAGCGATACACATCGGCGATGGAGCGCCCTAACCGAATCAACCCGTCCGGATAATCAAACAGCTTTACGTAGGCCTGATTCCAGGCCACCACCTGCATATCCCGGTCCACCACGCAGATGCCCTGGCTAATGGTTTCAATGGTGGTGCGCAGCAGCTGATGGTTGAACTGGATCAGCTCGGAGGCTTCGTCCATCATCCGCACCACATCATCGTGGCGGCCATTCTGTTTACGCAGCAACGAGCTCATCACAATGCGTGCGGTGGAGGCCCCCATGGTGCCCGCCAGCAACCGTTCCACATATCGCACCAGATGCAGTGGCGCCGGCAATTCCAATTCTTCCGACACCCCACGCCGGCGCATGTAATCGAAGAACAAAGGTTCCGCCCGTGGATGCCCCAACCCGCGCTTGCAGACTTCCAGCAATTCGATGGTGGTAATGGAGGGGTGCCCCATACCTTCGCGCCACCAGTCCGTGGGCATATCCACAAACCGGGCCGCCTGGGCTTCATCCAGGGCATCATGGTTGGCTCGGCGGGAATAGTAGATAAACGCGGCCAGATTCACGGACACCGACCAGAACACACCATGGGTCAGAGGCTCCAGCCCTTCGATGCCGAACATGGCATGGGGGCGTAACAGGCCCAGGCCGAACAGCCCCTGGGTGTTGAGCACGGCCACCCACTCCACGGGCAGAATCACCGGCGCCAGCAGGCAGTAAAACCACACCACAAACCCCAGCGCCAGGCCGATAAACGCGCCCTGCTTATGACCATTGCGCCAGTACAGGGCACCAATCAGTGATGGCGCGAACTGGGCCACTGCGGCAAACGACAGCAGCCCGATACTGGCAAGGCCGTCGAACCGGTCGATCAGCGTATGGAAGGCAAACGCCAGCCCCAGCAGCACCAGAATGCTGGCCCGGCGCAGAAAGCGCAGTTGCGTGCTGAGATCCGACAGCTGATCCTTTTCATTGAGCCGCGACTGCAGCCACATGGGCAACAGCACTTCATTGGTCAGCATGATCGCCAACGCCATGGTGGAGACGATCACCATACCGGTGGCCGCTGCGATTCCGCCGATGAATGACAACATCAACATGCCGTGGCTGCCCTGGGCCATGGGCAACGACAACATGTAGGTATCTGCATGACCGATCAGGTAGGGCTGGGTAATCACGCCGGCAATCACAATCGGCAGAACAAAAATCGCAAACAGCGCCAGATACAACGGAAACAGCCAGCGCGTGGTGCGCAAATGGCGCAGGTCATTATTTTCTACCACGCCGGCATGGAACTGACGGGGCAGGCAGAGAATCGCCACCATGGAGAGCAATAATGAAGTGACGAAACTTTGCGAAAACAGGGTCGGCTCAAAGCTCTGCATGACATCGCTGCGCTCGCTCAGCTGCTGCCACATATCCACCGGGCCATCAAAAATGGCATACAGGCAATACAAGCCCAGCCCGACAAACGCCACAACCTTGATAAAGGATTCAAAGCTCACCGCCAGCATCAGACCGGATTGGTGTTCGGTGGTATCGATATGCCGGGTACCGAACAGCAAGGTAAAGATAGCCATCAGCGCAGCTACCACCAGCGCCGTATCCACCTGGCCCGGCGCAGATTCCTCCAGCACATAATCAAACGACAGGGTGACGGCTTTTAGCTGTAAGGCGATGTAGGGCAGCACCCCGACAATGGCCACCAGGGTGACCAGCACAGCAAGACGGCGGGATTTGCCGTAGCGGGCGGCCAGAAAATCGGCAATGGAGGTAATATGCTGCTGCTGGGCCACCGACACCATCTTGTAGATCAGTGAGCCGCCCAGCAATACGGTAATGATCGGCCCCAGATAAATCGGCAGATAGTTCCAGCCGTTCTGGGCGGCTTCACCAACGGCGCCGTAGAAAGTCCAGGAGGTGCAATAGACCCCCAACCCCAGGCTGTACACCCAGGCATTGTGAAAGGTCTTGCGGCCCTGTCGGGCAGCCCGATCGCCCCACCAGGCGATAACGAACAACACCAACACATAAGCCAGTGCCAACGCACCCAATTGCCACAGTGAAAACACCGCCTCTCCCCGTTGGTTAAAGAAAATCAGGAATCGCTTATCGTGCGTTTACCTGTTGCATGGAGCATGCTGCCTGTTGCGACTCTTGTTGAGCTTATAGCAGCGCCTGGGCAAAGCGTAGCACCACGGCCACCAGTAGCAGCGCAATGCCACCGCGTTGCAGTTTGAACTCCACCACACTGAGTGCCATGGCCCGGCGCCAGAACATCACCAGCCCCTGACCATCGCCGGTACGGCGCCAGTAGCGAAAATAGGCGTACAGAACCAGGCAGAGGCCCACTATCAGCGCTACTTTTTCTGCATAGAACATCAGCACTTCCTTCCTTTTTATCGGCCGTCGTTAATTTGAGGAGCCTCTGAAAAACTCCTTACGTGCTCAGCGTGGCCTGAAGCGTGCAGCTGTTGTGTCTTGTCTCGACGGACAGGGTGGTTCCCTTTCCTAGAGGCAAGGCGCAGCAGATGTGCGCTTCAGGCCGTGCCCTTCGGGTCTTTCAGGCTGGCCCGCACTCGTTGTTGCGCTTTTTTGATGGATGGACATACACCTTCAAAAGCGCGCCTAGATTGCGAACCAGCCTGAAAGACTGAGCACGCAAGGAGTTTTTCAGAGGCTCCTTAATATCGATTTCTGCAGTTGCAAGTACATCAGCGCACTGGTCACCGCATCTCCCCGGGCGGTGTGCCGTTCCATCACCGGCACCTGCAAGGCGCTGGCCATGGCATCAAAGCGCAGGTCGGGAGTCACGTCCGGCTGCCAGTAGCGCATTTTCTTTTGATACAGCGCAGATAACTCGATGATGTCATTGGGTAAATCAAACCCCATTAGCGGGCGCAAATACCGATTGATCATGGCCACATCAAAAGCCACACACCAGCCCACCAACGGGCGGTTACCCACCAGTGCCAGCAAGGCATCCAGCGCGTCGCGCACACTTTCACCGCCTTCCAGATCCACCGGCCGTAGCCGGTGAATGCGAATAGTGTCCTCCTTGAGGCTGTCCGGTGGCATCAGCTTCACATCCAGACCCTGGCTACTCAGTACCCGCCCATCTTTTATAACTACCGCCGCAATGGACACCAGTTCTGCGGTGCGACTGTCCAGGCCCGTGGTCTCACAATCAATGGCAACGACCTGATCCCCATCATAGGGAGCAAAGAGGTGCGCATAGGGGCCCTGCCCATGGCGGCACCGGTCACGGAACCGGCGCCATTTGGAACCGGGCCACTGCGGCAACATGCTTTTCCAGCGCCAGTCACGGTTCATGTTCAATATTCCAGATGGAAACGGCGCGACAAACGTTGCTTGAACTCGCTGACCAGATGCAACGCATCCCGCAGCAAATCCCTTTCCAGCGAAGATAGCTGCTGCACCACGATATGATTGTCCTCCACTGTTTCGTCTTCGCCCTGCAATTTGGCCAGCTGCCGGGACAGCCGCAGCTCACTGAACAATTCCATGGCCTCACCCAGGTCTTCAGCAAAGCCGGGCTCCATGGCACCGGCGGCCACCAGTTTATCCAGCCGCGCCAGGGTCGAGGTTTCCCGAATCCGGCACTGCAACGCCATGGCCCGCACGCCATGCACCAGCGGGAACAGGGCGCCTTTCTTGATATCGATGCCATGCTGGGGCTTCTTCAGCGAGCCGAACAAATTCAGCGGCGTGGCAAACTGCAGGACCGGGCGGGCAAAATGGGCCATCAGCAACTGATCATCACTGCATCGGGAAAACAGGGTATCGCGCACACTTTCCAGCAGCCCGGGATCACCGGCCACTGCGTGTGCATCGGTGAGGATTGTCAGGTTCAACAGGCCTTTTCCGCCCGGATCCCCGGCCCAGTTCTGCACGCGCTGCTGCCAACGCGACACCGGCCCGGTCCACTGCGGATTGGAGACCATTACGTTCCCCGGGCAAGGGGGGTAACCCAACGACAGCAGGGTGCGGGTAAAGCGCTGCATATCCTGATCACAGCCTGACCACTGCTGGTGCTCGCCCAGAATCAGGCCGTTATCCTGGTCCGTTTTCAGTATCTGCTCACCACGCCCTTCGCTGCCCATCACCATCAGGCAGGCCCGCTGCTGGTCGGCGGGCACCACCATTTCATAGGCCTTGCTCATCAAGCGGCCGTTGAGGGCGGCCAGCAAATCCATGGCGAACCGCATTTTTACCCCCTGGGCCATCAGCGTATCCACCAGATCGGGCAGGCGGGCGCTGGCCAGTTGCAACGTTTCCAGCGTATCCGCTTTCTCAATTTCCAGCCCCACCACATAGGAGCGACTGGAAAAGAAGCTGAGCACATCGGTGAGCTCCACCACCCCCACAGCAACGCCCCTTTCCATGACCACCACCCGCGCCACCTTGTGCCGAGTCATCCGGGTCAAGGCCGCGAACAGGTAATCGCCCGGACGGGCGGTAACCAGCTCCGTTTCCGCCACCTCAGCCAAACGGGTATCCGGCGATTGATTGCTCATCACCAGCGCGGTCAGCAGATCGGTCTTGGTGACAATGGCGTAATGCTGTTGATGCTGAATCAACACGCTGTCCACGCCGTGCTGTTTCAGCGCGGTCACGGCATCCCGTACGGTGGCCTGTTCCGGCATGATCAGGGGCTCACGCATACACGCATCCACCCGCGCCAGCATAAAACCCGCCAGGGTTACGCCCCCTTCCCGGCGTTCTGCCAGGCGCTGGTTTTTCTCCGCCAGCCGCTGGCTGAAATAACGGCCGAACTCCACTTCGCTTTCACACAGCTCGCGAAACAGTCCTGCCGGGATCAGGTAGCACAGTGTCTGCTGCTCGGCACGAAACCGGTAACGGCTTTGCCCATTCAATACACTAATCGCCCCGAATAAATCGCCGGCGGCATAAACCCCCACCTGGCGACGGCCATCCGGCGCGTTCACGTCCAGCTCTGCCACGCTGCCCTTGTGCACGAGAAAGACAGAATCGCTGGTACTGGCCGCGTCGAGAATAATGTCATCCGGTTCGTAATAGGCCAGATCGGTTCCTTCCTGCAAACGGCGGCGACCGGCTTCGCCAAGCTGGCTGAACGGATACTGATTCAGTTCCTGATCAATCATTCGGTTAACTCCGCCATTGCGTCTTTGCTGTCATTATTAAACGCAAAAACCGGTGCGGAGGAAGCCCCCGCACCGGTTCCTGTGTTACCCGTGCTCAGTGTGCAGACGCTTCACCGGCACCTCGCGGAATACGGATGTCTTCCACAATGTGCTGGATATGCTCAGGAGGCGGCGCCGTCACTCGCGATACCGCGAAGGCCACAGCAAAGTTGAGCATCATCCCAAAGGTGCCGATGCCTTCAGGCGACACGCCCAGCAACCAGTGTTCCGCATTGTTCAGCTCTGGCGAGACGAACTTGAAGAACACAATGTAGCTGAAGGTGAAGATCAGGCCGACCAGCATGCCGGCAATCGCCCCTTCCTTGTTCATGCGCTTGTAGAAGATGCCCATGAGGATCACCGGGAAGAAGCTGGCCGCGGCGAGACCGAAGGCAAAAGCCACCACCTGGGCCACAAAGCCGGGCGGGTTGATCCCGAAGTAACCGGCAATGACGATGGCCACAACGGCAGCCCCCCGGGCAGCCAACAACTCCTGTTTCTCATTGATACCCGGCATCAGGGTTTTCTTTAGCAGGTCATGGGAGATGGCACTGGATATCACCAGCAACAGCCCCGCGGCCGTGGACAGTGCTGCCGCCACCCCACCGGCCGCCACCAGCGCAATCACCCAGGCAGGCAGATTGCCGATTTCCGGGTTAGCCAACACGATGATGTCGCGGTCGATATACACTTCCGAGGAGTTATCCGTGGGGGCATTGGTCAGCACACGCTCCCCGTAGCTGCCTTTGGTTTCTTCACGGCTGCCGGCATAGGTCGGCTTGCCTTCGAAGGGGGCCCCGGCGCGCATCTGCACTGCACCATCACCGTTCTTGTCCACCCAGCCGATCAACCCGGAGTTTTCCCAGTTATAAAACCATTCCGGCAGTTCGGTGTATTGGGTTTCGTTCACGGTGTCGATCAGGTTGAGCCGTGCGAACGCGCCCACCGCCGGTGCAGAGGTGTACAGCAAGGCGATAAAGAACAACGCCCAGCCGGCACTGATACGGGCATCTTTCACCCGTGGCACCGTGAAGAAACGCACGATCACGTGGGGCAGGCCCGCGGTACCGCACATCAATGCCGCAGCAATAAAGAACACATCAATGGTGGACTTTGAGCCTTCTGTGTATTCGGTAAAGCCCAGATCGGTGACCACCTGATCCAGCTTGTGCAACAGATACACCCCACTGTCATTCCCGGCAGCATCCAGCACCGTGCCACCGAAACCGGTCTGCGGAAGGACGTGGCCGGTCATCATGATGGACAGGAAAACCGCCGGCACCAGGAAGGCAAAAATCAGCACACAGTACTGCGCGACCTGGGTATAGGTGATCCCTTTCATACCGCCCAGCACGGCGTAGAAGAACACGATGGCCATACCGATCACTACACCGGTATTCACATTCACTTCCAGGAAGCGGGCGAACACGATACCGGTACCGCGCATCTGGCCCGCCACATAGGTAAAGGACACGAAGATCACGCAGATCACCGCTACGGTTCTGGCCACGTTGGAGTAGTAACGGTCACCGATAAAGTCCGGCACGGTAAATTTACCGAACTTGCGCAGGTAAGGTGCCAGCAGCATGGCCAGCAGCACATACCCCCCGGTCCACCCCATCAGGTATACCGATGCATCGTAGCCGGAGTAGGCAATAATCCCGGCCATGGAAATAAATGACGCCGCTGACATCCAGTCAGCCGCGGTTGCTGCCCCATTGGCGATCGGGGAAACCCCGCCACCGGCCACGTAAAAATCTTTGGTCGACCCGGCCCGTGACCAGATCGCAATCCCGATGTAGAGCGCAAACGAACCGCCTACAAAGAGATAAGTGAGTGTCTGAATATCCATAGGATGTCTCTCTTTATCTGTTCAGCGGTTAGTCTTCGTGGACGTCAAATTTGCGGTCCAGCTTGTTCATGGAGTGCGCGTATTTAATGATCAGCACCAGGAACACGTAGATCGCTCCCTGTTGCGCAAACCAGAAGCCCAGCTTGAAACCAAAGAATTGGATTTGATTGAGTTCATCTACCAGCAATATGCCGCAGCCATAGGAGACAACGAACCAGATAGCCACGTAGGTAAAAATCAATCGCAGGTTAGCGGCCCAGTAGGCGCGGGCGTTTTCTTCTTTCATTACTCGTCCCTCTGCGTCATCAGGAAATCAGGCCACCCCCTTTTCAGGCAGACAAGGGATAGGCTCGATACCCAGACTAGCCAAAGGGCCATGGCAGCACAGTATGACTTTAGTCGAAGTCGGACAGGGCACAGCAGGCTCCCGGAGCGCATGGAAAAAGCGAGCCACCCGGAAAAAGGCATCCCCGGCCTGCGATATCGGCGGTTTTCCGTTAAACTCGCGGGTCTGTTCGTTGAGCCCCATGGCTCAGACAGGGAATTTTCGAGTCGATAAAAACAATCATGGATAGATAATGAAAATAGCGCGATGGCTGTTGGCCGCGTTTCTGCTTGTGATTCTCGGCGGCTCATTGCTGCTGACGCTTTCGCCCGACCTGACACGTTGGCCTGTGGCGCCCACGCAACCCGCTCCGGAAAAGGGCTCGGTCACGCTCACCTACCTGGGCACCAGCACCATCCTGATCAGCGACGGCCACACCCACCTGCTCACCGATGGGTACTTCTCCCGGGTTTCCATTCCGCGATTGTTGTTCACCCGGATAGCACCGAATACACAGCGCATTGAGCACGCCCTCGCACAGGCCGGCATTACCTCACTGGACGCCCAGCTGGTGCTGCACTCTCATTTCGATCACGCCATGGATGTGGCGGAAGTCGCAAAACGCACCGGCGCACAATTGCTGGGCTCCTCGTCTACGGCCATGGTGGGCAAGGGCGGTGGCCTGCCGGATTCCCGCATCACCACCATCGTCCCCCATCAGCCGTATTCGTTTGGGCAATTTACCGTGCACTTTGTCCCGGCCAGCCATGTGCCACTGCCCGCGCCCGTGGAAGCCATGACCGGCAAGGGTGACATCGCCGCACCGGTCACCCCACCCGCACGAGTGGGAGCCTGGGAGGAAGGACAAAGCTACGCCGTGGTCATTACCCATCCCGCCGGATCGCTGCTGATTCAGGGAAGTTCCGGAGCGGTCCCCGGGGCGCTGACGGGTTACCAGGCTGACTATGCCCTGCTGGCCAGCGCCAGCCTGGGCAAACAAACGGATCATTATCAGCAGATGTTCATGGAGGAAACCGCCAACGCGGTAGGTGCCCACACGGTGATACCGGTGCACTGGGATGATTTTTTCAGTGAACTGACCGCAGATGTGAAACCGCTCCCCTGGGGCCTGGACAACATGCATGCGTCTTTCCAGGCGTTGGCAGGCCGGCACAACGGCGACTTCCTGGTCCTGCCGCCCTTTCAGCCCTTTACGTTACAGGCACGAAGTCCGACAGTATCCGGGCAATAACCTCCGGCCGGGTTTCGCGTTTCAGCTGCTCCAGCAATTGCACCGCCTGGGGCCAGCGCCGGCGCAGGTAACTCAACCACTGTTTTATGCGCCCGGCCAATTGCGCATCAGTGCCGGTACCCGCCACGTCCACCCAGAACTGTTGCAGGATCGGCAAGATCGCATCCCAGCCAGGCTCCCCACCGTGCCGCAACACGGAGACCAGACGCGGGTTGGCCACCGCGCCGCGCCCGAGCATAAGATCATCACAACCGCTTTCCTGGCGAGCCCGAGCCGCATCGTCCGCAGTCCAGATCTCGCCATTGGCAATCACCGGAATCGACACCACCTCACGGATGTGGCCGATACGATCCCAGAATGCCGGAGGTTTATAGCCCTGGCGCTTGGTGCGCCCGTGTACCGTCAACCAGGCAGCTCCGGCCTCCACCACCGCCCGGGCGTTGTCCAGCGCCCGGGCATCGTCTTCATTACCCAGACGCATTTTCACGGACACGGGCACATTGGCCGGCACAGCGTCACGCACCGCCGCCGTCACCGCATGCACCACCTCTGGCTCATCAAGCAACACGGCACCGCCACGATGACGGTTCACGGTTTTCGCCGGGCAACCAAAATTCAAATCAATCGCTGGCGCCCCAAGCGCCACTGCACGCACCGCATTTTCCGCCATGCAGTCAGGTTCGGAGCCCAGTAACTGAAGATGCACAGGCGTGCCCGCCCGGGTGCGCGCGCCAAGTTTTAACTCGGGGCACCAGCGATAAAACACCCTGGGCGGCAACAGCAGCCCGCTGACACGGACAAACTCACTGACACACCAGTCGTAGTCGCCCACATCCGTTAATGCCTGGCGAACCCAAAAATCCGCCAGGCCTTCCATGGGGGCCAGAATCAATTTCATGGCGCGCATTCTAGGCTACTGCAGCGTTGCCGAATACGCGTAATTGCGGACGAAAGTGCATTCAACCTTCTTCCTTCTCCACCACGAACCACACCACAAAACATCCGGCTTTTCTTGCAATAACGGTGTTCATTTGCCACGGTAAATAACAATTTGCGCAAGAATGGACGCTACTCGGGGACACTGGCACGCCGGAAAAGCGGTAGCAGGCGCCCCTGGCAACGTGAGGGAACGCAATGAAAAAAGCATCATTCGCGAGCGCCATCGACACGGTATCACCATGTTTTTTCCTGCATGGTTAACGCCGCCAACGCCTTATCGGGAAGGCGCAAGAGGGTACACTGCCGAGAAAGTCTGCCACCTTTTCTCCGGGTTACCGAGTGTTCCATCTCCACGCATCCACCGTCTTTTGCGTGCGTTTTTCTTTCCCTTATTGCGTCGTGTGCGCTGCGCGACACGCTGCCGACACCCAAACGCGAATACGCAATATTTCGCCTTACACCACCCCACAACTCATAGGCCTGTCGCCTCCCCCGCGCCAGGCCGCACGTTTTTTTGCGATAAAAAATGAGGGAGAGAAACTGATGAAACAGCAACGTATTTTGCCATTATCGACAGCCCTGCTGGCTGGCTTTGCCGCCCTGCCTGCCCAGGCGGATCTGGAGGTTACCCCCTACGGTTCCCTGCGCATCCAGACAGAAGCCGTTTCTGTCGACCAGGCGCAACCCGGCGAAGACGATTCCTACACCGGGCTTCGAGATGCGTACTCCCGACTGGGTGTCACCGCCAAATATGATGACTTCGAGCATTTCAATATTACCGGCACGGTGGAATTCCCGATTAATTCCGCACGCCTGCAAGCGGAAGACCCGACCTTCTTCCAGGAAAGTTACAAAGGCAACAACAAGCCGCGGGTCGCCGACATTACCGTTGCCCACGACCGCTTTGGTAGCGTGCGCGTCGGTACCCAGTGGCTGGCGTACTACAACAGCGTGGCTTACCCGCTGGATTTCTTCAGCTCCTTCTATTCTGGCTACGCCACCCAGGCCACCTTTCGCCGCGATGCGCTCACCTACACCACCCCCAGCATGGGCGGCTTCACGGCCACCGTTTCTGGTGTCGACCTGACTGATCAACAGGGCACCAGCTATCTGGATACCATGCAGTACGCGCTGTCCTATGCGGTAACCGACTCGCTGGCCTTTGGTATCGGTTACCAGGACAGTGAGCAGGAATCCGCCAAGCATGCCGATCAGGCGGGGATCTCCGCAGCCTGGTCCCCGGGTAACTGGCGCTTCGCCGCCAAGGTGGAACAGCTGCTGACCAACGACGACACCGTGCAGGACGATGACCCGGTGACCTACAACCTGTTGGGTTCCTACAGCTGGAACAAGTACACCCTGCGCGCCATGGTCGCCCATGGTGAAGAAACCGATGAAGGCGATGCCTTCTTCCAGGGGGATTCTGCCCAGGTCGGGCTGGACTACCGTCACACCGAAAACCTGAAGTTCTTTGCGGAATACTTCTACGAAGAGCTGGGCTATGCCATCTACACCCCCAACTCCGAAAGCTTTAATCCGCTGGCGGGTTACCAGGTGGAAAGCGATGGTCAGGTCTTCACGGTGGGTATGCGGTTTGATTTTTAAGAGCCGCTGGCACGCATCACGCTGGACACAACAACGCGTTGTAGTGTGATGCGCACCGGAAACCAAACAGGCCGCGCTCAAAATCTGGGCGCGGCCTGTTTGTTCTTATCCGGAAAATATTCGCATGGCTCTACAACATGATGCGTGATGCGCGCAGCATGAGGGGTGCTCAATCAGAATCCCCCGCCGGTTGACGCAAGCGAAACGCCATAGCTTAGGAGATCAGAGGAAGAAGCAGCCTGCGAGCTCCGGCGGGCCTTTCAATATAATCAGCCGCAGCAACCGGGCGGAAGCCCCTGGTTAGAACCATTTGGAATCAATCCTCCCTGCCTCTTTTCCCTTCCCGCCTTACCCTTTTTATATCAATCACTTAGAATAGATCAAATCAGTTGAACGGTTGCCCTGACCCGGTTCCATCCCCCCTGCCGGCTCACAACCCGGAATTGATTCACCACAGCCGCTGCATTACTGTTGCCGCCAGCACAGCCCGCAGCAGGGGCAGACACAGCAAAGACGGGGTCCCGGTGACGGATCCGAGGAGACGCTCATGGCAAAAAACGCAGCCCCCGCGCTGGAAACCTCGCTGGACAGTCTGGAAGCCCTGGTGGGACGGATGGAATCCGGTGAGCTGACCCTGGAAGATTCCCTCAAAGCCTTTGAGGAAGGAGTGCGCCTGTCCCGGGAATGCCAACAGGCCCTGCAACAGGCTGAACAGAAGGTACGCATTCTGCTGGAGCAGAACGACCGCGCCGAGCCTGCCCCCTTCACCGGTGGTGACAATGAGCAATGATACAACCCGCAAGGCCGCGCCCGGCGATTTCGTCGCGCTGAACCAGCTGACCGAGACAGCCAAGGCCCGCCTGGAACAGGCCCTGGACCACTACCTGCCCGCCCAGAGTGCCGCTTCCCGACTCAGCCAGGCCATGCGCTATGCCGCGCTCAGCGGCGGCAAACGCATTCGCCCGCTACTGGTCTACGGCGCCGCCCAGCTGGCAGGCGCGAGCGCGGCCCAGGCCGATGTGCCTGCGGTGGCGGTGGAATTGATCCATGCCTATTCCCTGGTTCACGACGATCTGCCCGCCATGGACGACGACGACCTGCGCCGGGGCCAGGCCACCTGCCACAAGGCCTTCGACGAAGCCACCGCCATTCTGGCCGGCGACACCCTGCACACCCGCGCTTTCGAGCTGCTTGCCTGCCATGGTGATTACAGCAGCGACAGCCGCATTGTCCTGATTCAACACCTGTGCCAGGCAGCAGGCGTGGACGGCATGGCCGCCGGCCAGATGCAGGACATGCTCGCCCAGGGCCAGCAACAGACCGTGGCGGCACTGGAAGAAATGCATTATCTGAAAACCGGCCGCCTGATCACTGCCAGCCTGCAGCTGGGATACTTTGCAGCAGAAAACGACGATCCCGCCCTGCTCAGCAACCTGACCGACTTTGGCGATGCCATTGGCCTGGCATTCCAGATCCAGGACGACATCCTCGATATCACCGCCGCCACCGAACAGCTCGGCAAGCCTTCCGGCTCCGATGAAAAGCTGCAAAAGAGCACCTTTCCCTCCCTGCTCGGCCTGGAGCAAAGCCAGCAACGCGCCCGGCAACTGTGTGACCAGGCGCAACAAGCCCTGGCCGGCTATGGCCCACGCGCCCTGCCGCTGCAACAATTAGCGCAATACATCATTACCCGGAATCACTGATCCACCACTGACGACCACCCCTCCAGACAGTTATACTAGCGGTTCAGGCGGAAGGCGGTACGCCCTGATTACTCCGCTTTCCACTGACGACCACTGGCCATTATCTGGCCTGCACTCATCAGGCTGCATGACCCTATGCCCAAGACGTTTACTCAAATTCCGCTGACGCGACCCGATACCCCGCTGCTGGACACCCTGAGCAGCCCTGCGGACCTGCGGCAGCTGCCCGCCTCCCAGCTGGAGCGCGTGGTCGATGAATTACGTGAATATCTGCTCTACGCGGTAGGTCAGTGTGGCGGGCATTTCGGCGCAGGCCTCGGGGTGGTAGAGCTGACTGTCGCCCTGCATTACCTGTATCACACGCCGGACGACAAACTGGTCTGGGATGTGGGCCACCAGTGCTACCCCCACAAGATTCTTACCGGGCGCCGGGAATCGCTCACCAGCATCCGCCAGGCAGGCGGCCTGTCCGGCTTCCCCAAACGCAGCGAATCCGAATACGACACCTTCGGCGTGGGCCACTCGTCCACCTCCATCAGCGCCGCGCTGGGCATGGCGCTGGGCGCGGAAATGGCCGGCAGTGACCGCCGTGCCGTGGCCATTATTGGTGACGGTGCCATGACCGCTGGCCAGGCGTTCGAAGCCATGAGCCACGCAGCGCATACGCGCTCCAACCTGCTGGTCATTCTTAACGACAACAACATGTCGATTTCCCACAATGTGGGCGGACTTTCCAACTACTTCGCCCGCATCTGGGCCAGCAAGAGTTACATCGCCCTGCGTGAAGGCGGCAAGAAGGTGCTTTCCACCATGCCGGCGGCCTGGGATTTCATCCGCCGCACGGAAGAAAGCATGAAGAACATGGTCAGCCCGGACATGTTGTTCGAGGCCATCGGTTTCAACTATATCGGCCCCATTGACGGCCACAATGTAGACGAACTGGTCCGCACCCTGGGCAACCTGCGCGACCTGGAAGGGCCACAGCTGCTGCATATCTACACCACCAAGGGCAAAGGTTTTGCGCCGGCGGAAGCCGACCCGGTGGGCTACCACGCCATCAACAAGATCGAACCCAAGCCCAAGGTACAGGTGGCTGTTCCCAGCAAACCCAAGCTGCCCAAGTACCAGGATATCTTCGGCCAGTGGCTGTGCGACATGGCCGAGCAGGACCCGCGCCTGGTGGGCATCACGCCTGCCATGTGTGAAGGCTCCGGCATGGTGGAATTCAGCCGCCGCTTCCCGGATCGCTACCATGATGTGGCCATTTGTGAGCAACACGCGGTCACTCTGGCCGGCGGCCTGGCCTGTGAGAATCAAAAACCGGTGGTGGCCATTTATTCCACCTTCCTGCAGCGCGGCTATGATCAGCTGATCCACGATGTAGCGTTGCAGGAACTGGACGTGACCTTCGGTCTGGACCGGGCCGGCCTGGTGGGCGAAGACGGCGCCACCCATGGGGGCGTGTTCGATCTTGCCTACCTGCGCACCGTCCCGAACATGATCATCGCGGCCCCTTCAGATGAAAACGAATGCCGCCAGCTGCTCTATTCAGCCTACCTGCACGAAGGGCCGGCAGCCGTGCGCTACCCGCGGGGCACCGGCACCGGTGCCACCATCGAAGAAACCATGACCGCACTGCCCATCGGCCAGGCCCGTACCCTGCGCAACGGCCAGCAAGTTGCCATCCTGGCCTTTGGGGCACTGGTACCGGCCGCGCTTGAAGCGGCCAACGCACTCAATGCCACCGTGCTGGACATGCGCTGGGTGAAACCCCTGGACCGGGACGCCATTCTCAAGGCCACCGCCGGGCACGCACTGCTGGTCACCGCAGAAGACCATCAGCAAATGGGGGGTGCCGGCTCCGCCGTGAATGAACTGTTGCACGCGGAAGGTGTGGTGGCGGATGTGCTCAACCTGGCGCTGCCGGATCACTTCATTCATCACGGCAAGCGGGACGTGTTACTGGCCGAAGGTGGGCTGGATGCTGACGGCATTGAACGCCAGATCCGCGAGCGCCTGAGCCGCCAGCAGACCCTGCGCGAAGCCCGGGAGCGCTAGCAAATCTCTAGGCACAACCCAAAGGGGAGCGGTCATCGCTCCCCTTCGTCGTTTTTGGACTCCTTGACCAACCGCACCGGCGGCGGCGCCTCATACATCCGCCAGTCGTCCCGGCCCCCTTGTTTGGCCAGATACAAGGCGCGATCCGCCGCTTCCAGCAAATCCCCCGCGCTGTGGCGGTCACCGGGGATCATCATCGCGGCCCCAACACTGACGGTCACCTCCTGCATCTCCGGATTGTCCGCATGGGGAATGGCCAGTGAACGCACCGACCGACAGAGCCGGGAGGCTAGCTGCTGCGCTTCCACCTCATCGGTTTCCGGGTACAACAACACGAATTCCTCCCCGCCAAAGCGCGCCACCAGGTCCCCTCCGCGGCGGCTGTAGCGGCGAAACTCCGCCGCCAACTTCTGCAGGCAGAGATCCCCTTGCAGGTGCCCGTAATGGTCGTTGTAGGCCTTGAACCGGTCCACATCCACCAACATCACGGTCAGTGGCTGCCGGCTGCGTTTACAGCGGCGCCACTCCCTGTCGAAGGCCTCATCAAAAAAACGCCGGTTGGCCAGGCCCGTGAGACTGTCTTCCCGGCTCAACCGGTGCAGGCGCTCTGCCAGTGCCTGGGTACGACGCTGCTGGCGCAGTAGCTGGCGTTGGTTGAAAAAAAGCAGTCGGTCGCGTACTTCCGTGGAATAACACAAGAACATGCCCAGCAAGCTGATCCCGGTATAAGTACGGTGCAGCACCTGCCAGTCCAGCCCCTGACCCAGCTTTTCCGCGATCAGCGCGCCCACCAACCCGCCGCCCCAACCGGCCAGCGACGCCACGGTAAAGCGCAGGCCAACCATGGCGTAGACAATAACGAGGGCATAAATCACCGAGACATGGGCCAGCTGGACGGAACCGCTGTCGCGTATAAAACCGGGAATAGCCACGGATACCGCCACAGCAAGGAAGCTGCCGAGGCCGGCATAGAGAGGGAAATAACGGTCCAGTGCCCGCACCTGGGCAAGCAGACCGGCCACCAGCACGATGATCCCCACCCAGATATAGGTGGACAACCACCAGCCACGGACCTGCTCCGGCGCCAGCGCGTAAATGCCGGTGATCAACAGCATGTAGAGCAGCAGGATATAGAAGGCATTAACCCGGAAGCTTTCCACCGCTTCCTGGCACTGATACTCCCGGTATTCGCCTTCAAGGCGTCGCGGGAAGCGCAACCAGCGCACCCCGGGCACCACCACCCGTCGTGAACGCGGGTCCGTATCTGACATTGCAAATCCTTTGCGAATGAATCTTCCTGCAGGTTAAAAGTTAACCTTCAGAAGCGCCATCCCTTTGGCGCCAGCGGTAGTGACAAAACGATATCAGGTAAAGATGGCAGGAAATTGCCAGAGCAGTAATTGCACCACGGCCGCGGCATAGACCCCTGCCAGCAAGTCATCGACCATGATCCCCAGACCTCCGGCCACCCGTCGATCCAGCCAGCCGATCGGCCAGGGCTTGATGATATCGAACACCCGGAACGCCACAAAGCCGGCCAGCGCCCCCCAGGGAGTGATCGGCACAGCAATCATGGTAATCAGCAGGCCGGCGATCTCGTCCCAGACAATCCCCGGGTGGTCGTGCACGTGCATATCGTCAGAGGTCTTGCCGCACAGATAGGGCCCCACGGCGATCACCGCAGCGGTCACCGCCAGATACCCCCACAAAGGCAGCTGGGCACACAGCCACCAGATCGGCATGGCCGCCACCGTGCCAAAGGTGCCCGGCGCGATCGGTGCCAGCCCGGAGCCGAAGCCGAAGGCCAGGAAATGCACCGGGTTACGCATACTGGGGCGTTGAAATTCCATGTTATTCCTCGCGGGCTCTGTCTCGGCAATTGCTTTGAATTTTGTATGGTTTAGCGTGTGGCCATGCTGCCTGTTGCTTGCATGCGGCTCTTGTCAAAAGTGCTGCCAGCCGGCCACCGTCAGGGCGCCCACCGCCCCGTTTCTCTGACGCAAACGAATACCCGGCTGGGCGTCCACCTGCCCCAGGCAATAGCACCCTCGGGGAACCGGTTGCGCCGCCGGCAGGGTAAACAATAGCAGATAGTCATCGCCGCCCTGCAGCTGCAAGGCCCGCTGCTTATCAGCACTGCAACCGGCCAGCACGGGAGGATCCTCTGGCAGGGCCGCTTCATCAAGGCACGCTCCCAGCCCCCCCGATGCCTGCAGGATATGGCTCAGATCCGCCAGCACCCCATCGGAAATATCAATACAGGCGCTGGCCTGGCCGCGCAACGCCATGCCCAGCTCCCACTGCGGACGAGGGCGCCGGAAATGGCCGATGGCAGGTCCATGACGCTGGCCGGCCTGCCACTGCTCCAACCCCAGCAGCCCTGCCCCGGTGATGCCTCCCAGGCAAATCTGATCCCCCGCCCGGGCCCTGTCGCGCCGCAACGCCAGCCCCGGCGGCACGGAGCCGGTGGCCTGAATGGAGACCGCCAACGGGCCACGGGTAATATCGCCGCCTACCAGGCTGATTCCCGCCTGATCCGCCAGTTCAAACATTCCCCGGGAAAACTCGGCCAGCCAGTCTTCATCCACCTCCGGCAGGGTCAGCGAAAGCAGGAACCAGAGCGGATTTGCGCCCATGGCGGCCAGGTCTGAGAGATTCACCGCCAGACAGCGGTACCCCACATCCGCCGGCGCCATATCTGCTGGAAAGTGACGGTCAACCAGGCTGGTATCCTGGGTCATCACCAGCTGTTGCCCGGCAGGGGGTACCAGCAAGGCACCATCATCCCCGGGGCCCAACACCACGGTGTCGCCCTGACGATGATGAAAATAACGCCGGATCAGGGAAAATTCGTCCAGAGGAGCCGCCTCTTGCGGAGGCGATTGGGAGAAATCGGCGGGATCAGTCATGACAGAAGCATAACGCGGCTTGCCGGCAGAACGCACGGCAAGCCAGCGCCATCAGTGGAGATCAGTCACGGGGGCGACGTTCCGAGGCTTCCGCGTAACGCAACTGGCGCGCCAGCTTGTCGAGCACCCCGTTGACGTATTTGAAGGAATCTTCCGCGCCAAACACCTTGGCCAGCTCGATGCCTTCGTTGATCACTACCCGGTAGGGGACATCCTGACGTTCTTTCAGCTCGAAAGCGCCCAGTCGCAGAATCGCTTTTTCCACCTGGGACAGCTCCTCCACCCGCCGATCCAGGTACGGGGTAAGCAGCTCATCCAGGGTTTTCACCTGCCCCAGCACCCCATGCAGCAGATCATGAAAATACTCACGGTCCACCTTGGCGAAATCCTGGTTCGCCAGGAACTGGGCTTCGATGTCGCTCACTGCCGCACCGGCCAGCTGCCATTGGTACAGGGCCTGAAGAGTGAAACGCCGCGCCTTGCGACGGGCACTGGGGCTGGTTTGGCTCATAGTGTTCTCTACAAAATAAAGGCTGCCCTTTCCCCGTCTTTCCCCATACGGGGAGAAAACAACCTCCAGAAAACTCAGGAGGCGCCCCTTCTCTCGATGGTGAAAGAAGGGCTGGGGAGAAGGGCCGTATCCGGCGTCAGGCGTGCTGCTGCAAGCCTGTTCTTACAAGGCTTTAAACAGCGATACCATTTCCAGTGCGCACAGGGCGGCTTCCGCCCCCTTGTTGCCGGCCTTGGTGCCGGAGCGTTCGATGGCTTGCTCGATGGTGTCCACGGTCAGCACGCCGAACGCCACCGGGGTACCAGTGCTGTTCTGAACCGAGGCAATACCTTTGGCCGCTTCACCGGCGACGAATTCGAAATGGGCGGTACCGCCACGGATTACCGCGCCCAATGCGATCACGGCATCGTAGCTGCGCTTCTCGATGACCTTTTTCACGGCCACCGGCATTTCCCAGGCACCGGGTACGCGGATGATTTCGATATCGTCACGGCTCACTCCGTGACGCACCAGCGCATCCACGGCACCGTCCAGCAAGGCTTCCACCACAAAGCTGTTAAAGCGCGCCACCACAATACCGTAACGGCCGCCCACGTTGCTCAGAGTACCTTCGAGAGTCTTGATGTTTTGCATGCGTCTTGTCCTGATCGCTGGTTGCGCCTGGCAAGGCAGGAGCGTCCAGTGGTTTCGATTTGCTGCCTGACGCCGGACGCCTAGAGCCCAACGCTGAAATCGGAAGCGTCAGGCCTAAGGCGTCGGGCATCCGGCGTCCTTAACTATCCGCGTCCACGTACTCGGTGATTTCCAGGTCGAAACCACTCAACGCGTTGAATTTCATGGGGGAGCTGAGCAAGCGCATTTTGCGCACGCCCAGCGCCTTCAGAATCTGGGAGCCGGTGCCAATATTGCGGTACGCACGGGACTCGCCCTTGGGCTTGCCTGCAGTGCCGCCGAAGAAGGCATCCAGGCGCTCGACGATATCGTTGGAGGCATAATCCTGACCCAGGATAATTACCACCCCGGCATCCGACTGGGAGACGGTTTCCAGCACCCGATGCATGTTCCAGCCGGTGCGGCCATTCATCTTGGCGCTCATCAGATCACGCAACGGGTCCACCTGGTGCACCCGTACCGTCACCTCTTCGTCTTCACTGATCTCGCCTTTCACCAGCGCCACGTGGGTCAGCCCGTCCACGGTGTCGCGGAACGCCACCAGGCGAAAATCGCCGTACCAGGTATCCAGCTCGTGGTCAGACACCTGCTCGATGGTCTGTTCGTTCAGGGCGCGATACTGGATCAGGTCGGCGATGGTGCCGATCTTCAAGTCGTGCTCTGCAGCAAACACTTCCAGGTCTTCCCGGCGTGCCATGGAGCCATCTTCATTCATGACTTCACAGATCACCCCGGACGGCTCACAACCGGCCAGCGCCGCCAGATCGCAGGACGCTTCGGTGTGACCGGCACGGCGCAGCACGCCACCCGGCTCGGCCATCAGCGGAAAAATATGCCCCGGCTGAACAATGTCATAGGCGCGGGCATTGCGGGCCACGGCGGCCTGCACGGTGCGCGCACGGTCGGCGGCAGAAATCCCGGTGGTCACTCCTTCACGGGCTTCGATGGACACCGTGAACTTGGTGCCAAAGCCGCTGCCATTGCTCTGCACCATCAACGGCAGATCCAGCAACTCACAGCGCTCGCGGGACATGGGCATGCAGATCAGGCCACGGCCGTACTTGGCCATGAAGTTGATGGCTTCTGCAGTCACGTGCTCTGCCGCCATCACCAGGTCGCCTTCGTTCTCCCTGTCCTCATCGTCCATCAGGATAACCATCTTTCCCTGACGGATATCTTCGATCAGTTCTTCAATACTGTTGAGTTGCATAAAACCGCCTTCAGGCTGGCACGCAACACGCGACACGCCTGCATGATGCGTGTCTGCGTAATGCCTGCAGCGTTATTTCAAAAACCCGTTTTCCGCCAGGAACGCCATGGAAATCCCCTCGGAAGTGGGCTCGGCGGCCTTCTCTCCCAGGAGCAGGCGTTCCAGATAGCGGGCTATGATATCAACTTCCAGGTTCACTGGCGTCCCCACCTGCCATTGGCCGATGGTGGTTACCTCCTGGGTGTGCGGGATAATGTTCAGGGAAAACACCGCCCCGACCACACTGTTCACCGTCAGGCTGATGCCATCGACGGTGATTGAGCCCTTGTGGGCAATGTACTTGGCCAGCTCCGCCGGTGCCTCGATATCGATACGCACCGAACGGGCATCCTGCTTCATCTCGACAATCTTGCCCAGGCCATCCACATGACCGCTGACCAGGTGGCCACCCAGGCGGGAGGACGGTGTCAGGGCTTTTTCCAGGTTTACCGTGCTGCCCACGCTGATTTGCGCCAGCGAGGTCAGCGACAGGGTTTCCCCGGACACATCCGCCTCAAAGGCGCTACCAGGCAACGCGGTGGCGGTAAGACATACGCCGTTCACCGCAATGGAGTCGCCCAGCTGCACATCGGAAAAGTCCAGCCCGTCGCTCTTGATCAGCAAGGTCACATCGCCGCCTTTCGGGGTCATGGCAGCCACCTTGCCCATGGATTCGATAATGCCGGTAAACATGAAAACCTCTTGAATTCGGGCGTTAGCCGCGGCGTTAATCAGGCAGGCACCAGCGTCAAACGCAGGTCATCGCCAATCTGGCGCACATCCTGCCAACGCAACGCCACCTTCTCGCTCATGCTGGCCAGCTGCGGCAGGCCCAGTAACGGTCGGGCTGACGAGCCCAACAGGGCCGGTGCCATATAGACGAGAATTTCGTCGAACAGGCCCTCACGGACAAAAGCACCGGCCAGCGTGGCGCCACATTCTACCAGTACTTCATTACATTCGCGCCGGTTCAATTCGATTAGCAACTGCTGCAGGTCGATCCCGGAGCCAGAGGCCGGCAAATGCATGACCTCAGCCCCGGCGGATTCCAGCGCATTCTGGCGCCCCGGATGCTGTTCTCCGGCCACCAGCAGGCAATGCCCCGGTGCACTGACCACCGGCACATCCGGGGGCGTGCGCAGGGTTCTGTCCAGAATTACCCGCAACGGCTGGCGCACCCAGTCGCGGCCCGCCTGATTGTGGTCTCCCGGGCTGCCGTGATAGTCCGCCAGGGTCCATTGCGCCGGGCGCACCGTATAGGAAGGCCGGTCCGCCAGCACCGTCCCCACCCCGGTGATCACCGCCGAACTGCGTGCCCGCAGGCGCTGCACATCTTCCCGCGCCGCCGGGCCGGTGATCCACTGGGACTCGCCGCTGGCCATGGCCGTGCGGCCATCCACACTGGCAGCAATCTTGATACGAATATAAGGCCGCTGCCGGGTCATCCGGGCAATAAACCCCGGGTTCAGGTCCCGGGCCTGGGTTTCCAGCAATCCCGACGCCACCGCGATACCGGCATCCGCCAGCCGTTGCAGTCCCTGCCCCGCTACCTGCGGATTCGGGTCTTCCATGGCAACCACCACCCGCGCCACCCCGGCTTCCACCAGCGCATCAGCGCAAGGACCAGTCCGGCCGGTATGGGAGCAAGGCTCCAAGGTGACATAGGCCGTGGCTCCCTGAGCCCGATCGCCAGCCGCCGCCAGCGCATGGCGCTCGGCATGGGGCTCACCGGCCCGGGCATGGAAGCCCTCGCCCACCACCGCGCCATCACGCACCAACACACAGCCCACCCGCGGATTCGGGTCCGTGGTGTACAGCCCATGGCGCGCCAGTTGCAGCGCCCGGCTCATAAACTGATGGTCGGCGGCAGAAAAGCTCATGACTCTTTCGGCTCGTCCAACGTGTCTCCCAACTTGCCGCCGGCTTTTTTCAGGCGATCCACTTCAGCGGAAAAATCGGAAATATCCTGGAAACTGCGGTACACCGACGCAAAGCGCACATAGGCCACATCGTCCAGCTGTTGCAGCTCTTCCATCACAAATTCACCCAGCTCCCGGGCCGGCAACTCCCGCTCGCCGGTGGCTCGCAGACGGTGACAAATGCGGCTGATCGCCGCTTCCAGGTCTTCCATGCTCACCGGCCGCTTCTCCAGCGCCCGCAGCATGCCCGCGCGCAGCTTGGCCTCATCAAACGGCTGACGGGTGCCATCGGTTTTCACCAGGCGCGGCATCACCAACTCGGCGGTTTCAAAGGTGGTAAAGCGCTCGGTACAGCTCAAACATTCCCGGCGGCGACGGATCTGCACCCCATCCGCAACCAGACGAGAGTCGATCACCTTGGTGTCCTGGGCGGAGCAAAACGGGCAGTACATGGAAACCCCAATTAATAGTTAATAATTAATAGTTAATAGCTAAAAACCATTAACTGCGTGTTTTGGTGGTTTTGATGATGGCAGTCAAAAGCCTGATCAACTCTTCCGCATCAGCCTGCAATGAAGCCCTTGCTTCAGGGTTGAAGTAACCTGAGTCACACAGCAAATCTATCCAGTAGTCTGTCTCACTGGCTTCTTTCAACGCAATATGCAGCTTATGGACAAAGTCTGCTCTGCTTTCAGCATATTCCGCCTCCCTGATCAGGGCACCAATGGCCGTTCCACTGCGCAATAGCTGTTTGCTAAGTACATATTCCTTTCTTTCACTTTGCAGAAAACGGGAACTTTTCACCACCCGCAAAGCAAAAGCGCGGGATTTCTCCCGCGCTGCACTTCTGGTCGTCATCCATGACTCCCGTTATTAATTATTCATTATTAACTGTTAATTTTATCTCTCATATACCGGCAACCGCGCACAGATTTCCTTCACCTTGCCTTTGACGGTTTCGATCACGGACTCGTCACCCATGTTGTCGAGGATGTCGCAGATCCAGCCGGCCAGAGCCTTGGCATCCGCTTCATCAAAACCACGGCGGGTGATGGACGGGGAGCCGATGCGCAGGCCGGAGGTGACGAACGGGGAACGCGGGTCGTTGGGCACGGCGTTCTTGTTCACGGTGATGTTAGCGCGGCCCAGGGCGGCGTCGGCATCTTTACCGGTGATGTCCTGCTTGATCAGGCTGAGCAGGAACAGGTGGTTTTCGGTGCCGTTGGATACCACGTCGAAACCACGCTCGATGAATACGCCGGCCATGGCCTGGGCGTTCTTCACTACCTGCTGCTGGTAGCCCTTGAAATCCCCTTGCATGGCTTCCTTGAAGCAGATTGCCTTGGCGGCAATCACGTGCTCCAGCGGGCCACCCTGGCCACCGGGGAACACGGCAGAGTTGATCTTCTTCTGAATCTCTTCGTTGGCCTTGCCCATGATCAGGCCGCCACGGGGACCACCCAGGGTTTTGTGGGTCGTAGTGGTGGTGATGTCGGCAATACCCACCGGGCTGGGGTAGACGCCTGCGGCAACCAGACCGGCCACGTGGGCCATGTCTACCAGCAGGATCGCGCCCACTTCGTCGGCGATGTCACGGAAACGCTGCCAGTCCACAATCTGGGAGTAGGCAGAGAAACCCGCCACGATCATTTTCGGCTTGTGCTCACGGGCCAGGGAGGCCACCTGCTCGTAATCAATCAGGCCGGTCTCGTTGTCCAGGCCGTACTGGATAGCATTGTAGGTCTTGCCGGAGAAGTTCGGCTTGGCACCGTGGGTCAGGTGACCACCCGCGTCCAGGCTCATGCCCAGCACGGTGTCGCCCGCTTTCAGCATGGCCATGTAGACCGCGCCATTGGCCTGGGAACCGGAATGCGGCTGCACGTTGGCCCAGTCTGCGCCAAACAGTTCACAGGCACGATCAATGGCCAGCTGCTCGACCACATCCACATTCTCGCAACCGCCATAGTAACGCTTGCCCGGGTAGCCTTCGGCGTACTTGTTGGTCAGTACGGAGCCCTGGGCTTCCATGACCCTTGGCGAGGCATAGTTTTCAGAGGCAATCAGCTCGATGTGCTCTTCCTGGCGGACTTCCTCAGCCTTGATAGCGGCCTGGATTTCAGGATCAAACTCGGCGATGGACATGGATTTCGGGAACATGGGCTACCCTACGGAGTCATTGGTGGATTCAGGGGCGCGTATTCTAACCAAATCCGGGGCCAATGGCACTTGAAGTCCGCTCATGGAAACCGGCCAGTCGTCTCATGGCGTCAGGCACCGGTTTTCTGGCGCCAATCCGGCCTTACGTCGCCCTATCAGGGGGCCCGCACTTTCACTCACGGCCGCTTTCCGTTAGCTTAGGCGCCAATCAAAGTACCCTCTGCCGGGGCCTGCAGCCAACCTGCACCGCGCGCCCCGCACATTAATACAGACTGCGGTCGGAGTTTATGAGCCAGTACATCTTCACCATGGACAAGGTGGGCAAGGTTGTCCCGCCCAAGAAACACATTCTGAAGAACATCTCCCTGTCGTTCTTTCCTGGCGCCAAGATCGGCGTACTGGGCCTGAACGGCTCCGGTAAATCCACACTGCTGCGCATCATGGCCGGCGTGGACAAGGACTATCTGGGTGAAGCACGGCCGCAGCCGGGCACCAACATCGGTTACCTGCCCCAGGAGCCGGAGCTGGACCCGGAAAAGAATGTCCGCGAGATCGTCGAAGAAGCCGTGGCGGATATCCGTAACGCCCAGCAGCGTCTGGAAGAAGTCTACGAAGCCTATGCAGCGGAAGACGCGGATTTCGACAAGCTGGCCGCCGAACAGGCCAAGCTGGAAGACATCATCGAAGCCAGCGATGCGCACAACCTTGAGCGCAAACTGGAAATCGCCGCCGACGCCCTGCGCCTGCCACCCTGGGAAGCCAGCGTAAAAACCCTGTCCGGTGGTGAACGCCGCCGGGTCGCCCTGTGCCGGCTGGTGATGAGCGCCCCGGACATGCTGCTGCTGGATGAGCCCACCAACCACCTGGACGCAGAGTCCGTGGCCTGGCTGGAGCGCTTCCTGCACGAATTCCCCGGCACCGTGGTGGCGGTAACCCACGATCGCTACTTCCTGGATAATTCCTGTGAGTGGATCCTGGAACTGGATCGCGGCGAAGGCATTCCCTGGCAAGGCAACTATTCCTCCTGGCTGGAGCAGAAAGAACAGCGTCTGGAACAGGAAGCGAAGAGCGAGTCAGCCCACCGCAAAACGGTGGAAAAAGAACTGGAATGGGTACGCCAGAACCCGAAAGGCCGCCGCGCCAAGAACAAGGCCCGTGTGTCTGCGTTCGAAGAGCTGGCCAGCCAGGAATTCCAGAAACGCAACGAAACCCAGGAATTGTACATCCCGCCGGGTGAGCGCCTGGGCGAGCAGGTTTTCGAAATCAAGAATGTGGCCAAGCAATTCGACCACAAGCTGCTCTACGAAGATCTGGATTTCCAGATTCCCCGTGGTGCTATCGTCGGCATCATCGGCCCCAACGGTGCCGGTAAAACCACCCTGTTCCGCATGCTGGCCGGCCAGGAAACCCCGGACAGCGGCGAGATCGTCACCGGCGACACCGTACAGATGGCCTACGTGGACCAGAGCCGTGAAGACCTGGACAGCAACAAGACGGTCTGGGAAGAAGTGTCTGACGGCAACGACATTCTGCGCATCGGCAACTATGAAGTCCCCAGCCGCGCCTATCTGGGCCGGTTCAACTTCAAGGGTGGTGATCAGCAGAAACGTGTCGGCGACCTGTCCGGCGGTGAACGCAACCGTTTGCACCTGGCCAAGCTGCTCAAGCAGGGCGCCAACGTCCTGCTGCTCGATGAGCCCACCAACGATCTGGACGTGGAAACCCTGCGGGCACTGGAAGAGGCCCTGCTGGCGTTCCCCGGCTGCGCCATCGTGATTTCGCACGATCGCTGGTTCCTGGACCGCGTCGCCACCCACATTCTCTCTTTCGAGGGCGATGCCCGGGTAGAATGGTTCGAAGGCTCCTACACCGAGTACGAAGAATACAAACGCAAGCAGCTGGGCGATGCAGCCCTGCAGCCCAAGCGCATGAAGTACAAGCGAATCGAAGTCTGATTCGCACAGGATAATGCCGGCACAGGAAAGGCGTGCCGGCACGGGGACGCAACAGGGACGACAGCATGAACGAAAGACGGCGGGCCAACCGGGTGGACTTCGACGGGGAAGCCACCCTGGTTTTCCAGCAGGATAACCACCCCGTGTCACTGGACGACATTTCCGTCATGGGCGCACGACTCAACAGCAGCACCCCGCTCACGCTGCCCGCGGCGTCCCCGGTCATCCTGACCATTACACTGGAAGATTCCGATATCACACTGACCCTCCCGGCAAAAGTGCAGCGCCAGCAGGGCCGGGATATCGGCATCATGTTCGATCGCCCTTCCGTGGATGATATGCAGCATTTACGCCGCATTGTCATGCTGCATCAGGGCGACGACGGCGAAGATGACCCCGCCACCCTGCTGACCCCGGAGAGCTGACACCTTGGACCCGACCCTGGAAAGCCCGGAATTCATTGAACGCCTGCGCCAGGGAGACCGAGCGGCCTTTGGCCAACTCGTCAAAGCCCACCACAACATGCTGCTGGCCACGGCCCGCACCATGCTGTCATCCGCCGATGCGGAAGAAGCGGTGCAGGATGGCTGGATCGCCGCGCACCGCGCCATCAGTAAATTCGAAGGCCGCAGCCTGCTACGCACCTGGCTCACCCGCATCGTGATCAACCAGGCACGCATGATGCTGCGCAAGGGCGGTCGCGAGATACAGTTTGATCCCACCGATGAGCAGGATGCCCTGGCCCACCGTTTTCGTGACGGCGGGCACTGGGACCACCCGCCACAGCACTGGGACCTGAGCGGCCCGGATGCCCTTCTCACCCGCGACGAACTGCGCCACTGCATGGAAAAGACCCTGGGAAAAATGCCGGACAATCAGCGCCTGGTGCTGGAATTGCGGGACCTGCAAGGCATGGATTTCGATGATATCTGTAACATGCTGGACGTGAGTGCATCCAACGTCCGTGTGCTGTTACACCGGGCCCGCGCAAGGTTGTTTGAATTGGTGGACCATTTTCAGGAGACAGGCGAATGTTGAAGTGCAAGCACGTCGTCGCAAAAGCCGATGCCCTCGTGGACGGCGCCCCGATGACCAGACGGGAGCGCTTTGCCCTGCGCCTGCACCTGCTCATGTGCCACCACTGTCGCCGCTATATACGCCAGTTACGCGCACTGCTGAGCACTCTGCCCCGCGAGACGGATGCCCTCGATGATGCCCGTACCCAGGAAGTCCTGAACAGACTCAACATCCCCCAGGACCGCTGAGGCCCGGTAACCGCGCCTGAAATCGCCATTACGGCTTCTTACCCCTCCCAACGCCAAGGCAGACCATGGAACGCAAACTCGCTCTCTCATTGCTCTTGCTACGACTCGGTGTCTTCATCGTGATGCTGATGTGGACTCTGGACAAGTTCATCAACCCCGGCCACACCAGCAAGGTTTTCGCCAAATTTTATGGGCTGGAAGGGCTCGGAGGCACCGTCCTCACCGTACTGGCCTGTCTGCAGCTTATCGTCGTATTAGCCTTTGCTGCCGGCGCCCTGCGCCGCTACAGCTACGGCATCATCCTGCTCATGCATGCCGGCTCCACCTTCTCGTCCTGGCAGCAATACCTGGACCCGTTCAATCACCTGCTGTTCTTCGCCGCCTGGCCCATGCTGGCCGCCTGCGTTGCCCTCTATGTGCTGCGCGATCAGGACACCCTGCTCAGCATTGATGGCCGCAAAAGCAAAGCATAAAGGCACGCCCCTCTGCGCAGGATAATACTGCGCAGAGGCAAAATGCAGCGAAAGCCTTTACCGCAAGCGAGGCTCAGAGGCTAGCCTGCCTCCCCCGCACAATAAGCCGCGGTGAGCGGGTGCGCGGGATTCTCGAAGACCTGCTCGCAGCCGTTGGACTCCACCACACAACCACACTGCCCCTCCAGCCAACAGACCGTCACGCTATCCGCCAGGCGCCGTGCCTGTGCCAGGTTATGGGTCACCATCAGAATCGTATAACGCCCTTTCAGCGAGCGGATCAGCGCCTCGACCACCCTGGAAGAGACCGGGTCCAGTGCGGAACAAGGCTCATCCAGCAGCAACACCCGTGGCTCTAACACCAGGGCCCGAGCAATGCATAACCGCTGTTGCTGCCCACCGGACAACCCCAGCGCCGGCCGGGAAAGGCGCTCCTTCACCTCCTCCCACAGCCCCACATCGCGCAGCGCCTGTTCGGCACGGGCACGCCGCTGCCCCCGGGGAACGCGGTGCTCGGCCAGCGGGAACAGCAAGTTGTCGATGATGGATAACGGAAAGGGATTGGGCTGCTGAAACACCATACCCACCTGCCGACGCAACACCGTCAGGTCGTGGCGTTGCCGGACATCTTCCCCATCAAGCCATATTCGGCCACCCACCCGACAGCCGCTGACCCCATCGCTCATGCGATTAATGGCCCCCAGAAGGCTGCTTTTGCCGCAGCCACTGGGGCCCACCAGCGCCATCAACTCACCCGGTTCCACCTGCAAGGACGCATCACTGATCGCCACTTGCTCCCCATAAGTGACAGACACGGATTCCAGCACCAGTGACGGCGCCCGATGCGTTCGTTGCTCACTCATAGTTGCTCACTCATACCAGAGCCTCTGTCATGGGCTGGCGCAGCACACGCCGCACCAGCAAATTCAGCACCACCAACAAGGCCACCAGCACCACCGCCGTGGCCGCTGCCCGCGGCATGCCACCGGGCACATTCATGGCCAGATCGTAAATATGCACACTCAGGGTACGCCCGGAATCGAACAGGGAGTCAGGACGGCGCAGCACGTAGCCGGCGGTAAACAACAGCACCGCCGTTTCCGCCAGCGCCCGCCCGGCACTGAGAATAATGCCCACCGCAATACCCGGCGCCGCGCAGGGCAGCAGAATCCGGCGCACCCAGCCCCAACGGCTCAGCGCCAATGCATCCCGGGCCTGGCGATACCCCATCGGCACCGCACGCATGGCCTGCTCGGCACTGCGGATCATCAGCGGCAAGACCATCAGCGACAGGGCCAAGGCGCCACTGAGAATGGAAAACCCCAACCCCAGCGTAATGGCAAAAAACTGGTAACCGAACAGCCCGTAGACAATCGATGGCACCGCCGCCAACATATCCAGCACCCCACCCAGCCATTGGGCGCGGCGGCTATCCGCCGGCAACGATTCGCTCAAATACAGCGCGCAACCAAGGCCCACCGGCACGGCCACCAGCAGACACAAGGCCAGAATCCACCCGGTGCTGATCAACAACGCAGCAATACCGCCACTGCGACCGGCCCGCCCCGGGTCCTCCAACAGAAACCCCACACTCAGCACATCGGCACTTTGCTGCCAGAGCGCCGTCACCATCAACGCCACCGGCACCATCACCAGTGCAAGTAACACCCAACCGGCCAGCCAGGCCACACGATCAGCCATGGGACACTCCTCGCAACCGCCAACTGGCCATCAACAACAGCCCGGTCACGGCAATCAGCAGCAAGCCACTGGCAAACAGCGCCACGCGGTGGTCACCCGTGGCGTAAGCCATCTCCAGAGCAATATTCGCGGTCAGCGTGCGCACCGGGGCAAACACCGAATCCGGCCATTGCACCACATTGCCACACACCATCAGCACGGCCATGGTTTCCCCCAACGCCCGCCCGAACTGCAACACCACACCACCCACTATCCCGGGCGCCGCGCGGGGCAACAGCACCCGCCGCAGCATGCCCACCCGGGACAAAGCCAGCGCCTCACCGGCGCGTTGATAACGCAGCGGTAACTGCCCGAGCGCGGCGTCCGTCACCAGCAGCGCCAACGGCACAATCATCAGCGCCAGCACCAGTGACCCGGCCAGCCAGGAGGCGCCCGGCGGCACCCATTGATTGATCCCGGGCACCAGCACCAGCATGCCCCACAGGCCATACACCACCGACGGAATACCCGCCATCAGCTCCACGCCGGCCAATACCGGACGCCGCAATCGTGGCGCAAAGTAACGCAGCCAGGCGGCCAGCAAGACCGCCACCGGAGCCGCCAGCACCAATGCCAACACACTGACGAAGAGCGATCCGGCAATCATCGGCGCCATTCCGTATTCGCCCTGCCCCGGCTGCCAGGTGCTTTGCCAGATCCCCGCGCCTTCATTGATCAAAAACGGCAATGCCTGCACCAGCAGCACCACCACAATACCGCCGAGCACCAGTGCCGCCAGCCCCCCACACAGGCGCAGCACCAGCGTCAGCAGGCGATCACTCAGCGGCAGGGAGGAAGTAGTAATCATGGTAGACATCCGCCATGTCTGTACGGGTTACAAAGGCCAGAAAGTCGGCCACCGGTTGCGACATCTCACCACGGGTCACCAGGTTCAACTCGCGGGCCAGGGGGTAACCCCCCTGCGCCAGTACGGCCAACGACGCAGGCTTGCCTTCCAGAGGCAGCAACCGGATAGCCGTGCCATTGTCAGCTTCATAAATCGCGGTGCCGATGGACACATAGCCAATGGCAAAAGGATCTCCCGCCACCGCCTTGATGCCCTGCTGGTTTTCACCAATCACCCGATCCGGCTGGACCTGGCTGTTTTCCAGTTGAAAGTAGGCAAGGAAAAGCTCCTGGGTGGATCGGCCCTGCGCCTTGTGAACAACGGTAATGGGCCTGCCTTCGGTTGATCCAGCGTCCCAGCGCTGCATCTTGCCGGTATAGATGGCACGAACCTGGTCATCATTGAGCGCCCGTACCGGATTGTCGCGATGAACGATAATCGCAATACCATCGCGCCCGATCAGGTGCCCATCCAGATCCTGTTCATCCGCTTTCAGCGCGCGGCTCACCATGCCCAGATCCGCCAACCCCTGACGCACATCACCCATGCCTCGCCCGGACCCACCACTCTGCACATCCACCTGTATTCCGGTTTCTGTTTCATAGCGTTCCGCCAACTCCGCCATCAGCGGCGCAATCGTGCTGGAACCGGTGACGGTTAACGTACTGCCAGACTCTCCGCACCCCACCAGAAAAAGCACAATCACAGCCCCTCCCAGCCACCTCAATCCAAACTGCACTGCCCTCTCCTTCCTGGCTGCCCGCATTCTTCACGTTATCTGCAGCACTTTGATGCAACACTGATGCAACTATTACATTGATGAGCGTCTTATTCGCCTCATTACTCACAAGCGCAGGAAACATTCCATCAGCACTGTAACCTGCAGCGATTTGCTGCATCCTATTAGGGAACCTCTGAATAACTCCTTGCGTACTCAGTCTTTCAGGCTGGTTCGCAATCTATACCCCATTCGGGGCACAGAGGGCGCGCTTTTGAAGGTGTCCCCTAACTGGGATCGAGATATGTCGATCCATCGAAAAAGTGCAACAACGAGTGCGGGCCAGCCTGGAAGGCCCGAAGGGCGTGGCCTGAAGCGTGCAAGGAGTTATTCAGAGGTTCCTTAGTACCCAGACAGCTTGATACTCAGGAGAGTCAGCAATGCGTGAAGACGTGCAGGATTATTACGGCAAACAACTGCATTCCAGTGCAGACCTGCAGACTAATGCCTGCTGTGATCAGGCGCCGCCGGAACACCTGAAGCCCCTGCTGGCACAACTCCATGATGAAGTGGTCAGCCGCTACTATGGCTGCGGGCTGGTAGCCCCGGAGCAACTGGAAGGCATGCGCATTCTGGATCTGGGCTCCGGCTCCGGACGCGATGCTTATCTTCTATCGGCGCTGGTCGGTGAGCACGGCGAAGTAGTTGGCGTGGACATGACCGACGAGCAACTAGCGGTAGCCAATCGCCACCTCGACTATCACCGTGACGCTTTTGGTTACGCCAACAGCAATGTGCGTTTTCTGAAAGGCTATATTGAAGAGCTCGACCAGCTGGACTTGCAGGACGGCTACTTCGACATCGTCATTTCCAACTGCGTCATCAACCTGAGCACCGACAAGGCCAAGGTCATCAGCGACGTAAAACGCCTGCTGAAACCCGGCGGCGAGTTCTTTTTTTCCGATGTTTATGCAGACCGTCGCATACCTGCCTCACTGGCCAAAGACCCGGTGCTGTACGGAGAGTGCCTGTCCGGCGCCCTGTACTGGAATGATTTCATCAACCTTGGCAAGCGCTGCGGCTTTGCCGATCCAAGACTGGTGGAATCCCGCCCGCTGACCATTGAAAACCCGACTATCGAAAAAACGCTGGGCAATATCCGCTTTTATTCAGCCACCTACCGGCTGTTCAATATCGATTCGCTGGAGCCAGCCTGTGAAGATTATGGCCAGGCGGTGGTCTACAAAGGCACACTGACAAACAGCCCTCACCGCTTTGCTCTGGACGACCACCACTGGATCGAAACCGGTAAAGTTTTCCCGGTGTGCGGCAACACCTGGTTGATGCTGGAGAAAAGCCGCTTTGCGGCACACTTTGATTTCATCGGCAACTTCGACACCCATTACGGTATCTTCGAAGGCTGCGGGCTGAATGTGCCTTTCGAAGACAACCAGGAAGGTAGTGCAGCAAGTTGTTGCTGAAGCCGCAGTCGTTTTCTTGCAAACCAAGAAGAAAGTCGCGAGAAGCGAGTAACGAAGATCAAAAGCGTGATCACCCTTCCGGGTTTTGCCTTTCGAAACTCGTTACTCGCAACTCAAACGCCCGACGAGCATGAACTCTGGCCAAGATCCTCCAGCACCGTAACACTGATCAAGGAAGCCAAATGAACATCAAAAAAGCGCTATTACTTGTTATCATCGCCGCGCTGATTGCCAGCTACTTTGTGTTTGATCTGGGCCAGTATTTCAGCCTCGGTTATATCAAGGAGCAGCAAAGCGCTTTTGATGCGTTGTACCAAGACAACCCTGCGCTGATCCTCGGTGGCTTTTTCGCGCTCTATGTTATTGTCACGGCACTCAGCCTGCCCGGCGCTGCCATCATGACGCTGGCCGCCGGCGCCCTGTTCGGCTTCTGGATTGCCCTGGCACTGGTCTCCTTTGCATCCTCAGCGGGCGCTACCCTGGCGTTTCTCGCCTCCCGTTTTCTGTTTCATGACACGGTGCAGAATCGCTTTGGCGAACGGCTGAAAAAACTCAATGAGGGTGTCAAAAAAGAAGGCGCGTTTTACCTTTTCACATTGCGTCTGGTGCCTGTTGTACCGTTTTTCATTATCAATCTGGTTATGGGCCTCACCCCCATCAAAGCGCGCACCTTTTACTGGGTCAGCCAGGTGGGCATGCTGGCCGGCACCGCCGTCTACGTGAATGCGGGCACCCAACTTGGCCAGATCGACAGCCTGGGTGGTTTACTGTCGCCCGAGTTACTGGGCGCCTTTGTGCTGCTGGGTATTTTCCCGTGGATAGCCAAGGCGATCATGGCCCGCTTGCAGGCGCGAAAAGTGTACAAGGGCTGGAAAAAACCCAAACAGTTTGACCGCAACCTGATTGTTATCGGCGCAGGCTCGGGCGGGCTGGTCAGCGCCTACATTGCCGCCACCGTCAAAGCGAAAGTGACCCTGATCGAGAAACACAAAATGGGTGGCGACTGCCTGAATACCGGGTGCGTGCCGTCCAAGGCACTGATCAAGAGTGCCCGCGTGGCCTTCTATGAAAAACAGGCGGAAAAATTCGGCTTCGACAGCATTCGCAATGACTTCCGTTTCCGTACATTGATGGAACGTGTCCACACCATCATCAAGAAAATCGAACCCCATGACTCTGTAGAACGATACAGCGAACTGGGCGTGGATTGCCGTTACGGTGAAGCCACCTTTATCTCGCCATGGGAAGTGGAGATCCGTAACGGTGATCACCGCGAACGCCTGACCGCCCGCAGCATTATTATCGCCACCGGCGCCCAACCGTTTATTCCACCGGTTCCCGGTATCGAGGACATGGATGCCCTCACCTCCGACACGCTGTGGAACATTGAAGAACAACCCCAGCGCCTTGTGGTCCTGGGTGGCGGCCCCATCGGCTGTGAGCTGTCGCAAACGTTTGCCCGTCTGGGCAGCCAGGTGACGCAGATACAGAAAGGCCCGCGCCTGATGCCCCGCGAGGATGAAGACGCCGCAGCACTGGTCACCGCCGCCCTGGAAGAGAGCGGCGTCACGGTACTGGTCGATCACACCACCGTGCGCTTTGCCCGGGAAGAAGGTGAAAAGGTGTTGTATGTCACGGGGGACGGACAGGAAAAGCGGATCGTATTCGATACGCTATTGCTGGCCGTGGGGCGCAAAGCCAACACCACAGGGCTGGGACTGGAAACGCTGAAGCTGCCCACCGATGACAACGGCACCATCACCGTCAACGACCATCTGCAAAGCCGCTTCCCGAATATTTATGCCTGCGGCGATGTGGCCGGCCCCTACCAGTTTACCCATACCGCCTCTCACCAGGCATGGTATGCCTCGGTCAATGCCCTGTTTGGTTTCGCGAAAAAATTCAAAGTGGACTATCGGGTGATCCCCTGGTGCACCTTTACCGACCCGGAAGTCGCCCGGGTCGGACTGAATGAACAGGAAGCCAACGAGCAAGGCATCGATTACGAGGTGACCCGCTACGGCATTGACGATCTGGACCGGGCTATCGCCGAAAGTGCGGACCTGGGTTTTGTGAAAGTACTGACCGCCACAGGCAGCGACCGGATTCTCGGCGTTACCATTGTCGGCCAGCACGCCGGGGAGCTGATTGCCGAGTACGTACTGGCCATGAAACACAAGCTGGGCCTGAACAAGATCCTCGGCACCATCCACATTTACCCGACCATGGCCGAAGCCAACAAGTTTGCTGCCGGGGAGTGGAAAAAAGCCCGCAAGCCAGAGGGACTGTTACGCTGGGTAGAGCGGCTTCACAACATTCGGCGCTAACCACAAAAGCATAATTGACAATTATTCTCATTATCATTACGGTGCACGGCCGTCCTACCTTGAAAGAAAAAGGAGAGCGCCGTGCTCCGCTTTTGCCGTTATGGCTTGCCCGTATCGTTATTGTCCCTTTCGTGTTCCCCATTGGCCCTGGCCGAAGAAGCCGCTGGCGCCCATGAGCTGGGCCAGATTACCGTGTCGGCCACCCGTGCTCACTCCACCGTTGATGAGACTCCGCAGAAAGTTCTCATCATCAGCCGCGAAGAAATTGAAGAACAACTGGCCATCAGCAATGACCCCGGCCAGGTACTCAGCAACCTGATTCCCTCTTATTCGCCCAGCCGCCAGAAGCTCTCCAATGCCGGCGAAAGCTTCCGTGGTCGTTCGCCGCTATTCATGATTGACGGCGTCCCCCAGAGCAACCCGCTACGCGATAGCGCACGGGACAGCTATACCATTGACCTGTCCATGGTGGAGCGCATCGAAGTGATTTATGGTGCCAGTGCCGAGCACGGGCTGGGCGCCACCGGCGGTATCATCAATTACATTACCCGCCGCGCCGACACCGGCACCATCAATCAGGAAGCCTCCGTCAGCCTGACTTCCGACGATGATTTTGATTCCGATGGCCAGGGCCACAAGGTGGACTACAGCATCAGTGGCCAGAAAGGCGACTGGGATTACCTCGGCGCCATCAGCCAGCAAAAGCGTGGCGTTTTTTATGATGGTGACGACCAGCTTGTCGGCATCGCCTACCCCGGCGAACTGCAGAACTCTACCAGCTATGACGTAATGGGCCGGGTCGGCTACTGGATCGACGATAACCAGAACATCGAACTGATGCTCAACCACTTCGAACTGGAAGGTGAAGGGGATTATGTTCCGGTGCCGGGTGACCGGGATGAAGGCATCCCCACCCGCGCCCGCCCGGGCGACCCGGTAGGCGACCCGGGCTTCAACAAGGTCACCACCGCCAGCTTCTCCTACAGCCATGCAGACTGGTTCGGCAACAAGGCGGACGTGCAAGTGTACGGCCAGCAATTCCGGGCCCAGTTTGCCACCACCCCGTTCTTCCCCTACGTGGACAGTGCCGGTAATAGTCAGCTCGACCAGACCCGTAACGAATCCGACAAGGTCGGTGCCAAATTTACCCTGACCCGTAACGGCCTGCTCAACAATCGCCTGGGGATTACCACCGGCCTGGATCTGCTGCAGGATGAAACCAATCAGGATCTGGTGCACACCGGTCGCACCTACGTACCGGAAACCCAGTACCGCAACTACGCCCCCTTCCTGCAAGGCCGCTTCAAGCTCACCGACAAGCTCAACCTGAATGCCGGTGCCCGCTATGAAAAAGCCAAACTGAAAGTGGACACTTACTCCACCATCGATCGGGCCAACGTGGTCAATGACAACGTGGTTGTGGAAGGCGGCAGCCCGGACTTCAGCGAAACGCTCTACAACGCCGGGCTGGTATACCAGCTCACCAACTGGGCGCAGCTCTACGGCAGCTACTCGGAAGGGTTTGGTATGCCCGATGTGGGCCGGGTCTTGCGCGGCATCAACACCCCCGGCCAGGACGTAGACACTCTCCTGCAGCTGCAGCCCATCGTCACCGACAACCGGGAAATCGGCGGGCGTTTCAACTGGGCACGCTACGGCTTTGAAGTGAGCTACTACGAGTCCAACTCGGATCTGGGCGAGCGCCTCACGTTCAACAGTGCCACGGGCACCTTCGAAGGCAGCCGGGAGAAAACCGAGATCCAGGGCGTGGAACTGTCCGGACACATGCAGATTAACGACGCCCACCGCGTCAAACTGTCCTACTCCCACGAGGACGGCGAATCCGACACCGATGGCAACGGCGTTGTCGATACCGAACTGAGCGGCCTGACCATTGCGCCCGACACGGTACAGATGAGCTGGAATGCCAGCTGGAGCCGCACCGTCTCATCCTACCTGCAAGTCAGCCACTTCTTCAGCCGCGGCTTTGATGACCCGGACCTGGACTTTGACGGCTACAGCCTGGTCGACGCCATGGTCAGCTACAAGCTACCCGCGGGTAAACTGGATCTGGGCATTGAGAACCTGACGGATGAAGACTACTTCACCTACTACTCCCAGGCCGCCCGCGTGAGTGACGAGTACAACTTCAAGGGCCGTGGTCGCACCTACACTCTGGGATATAGTCTGGACTTCTGAACGTCACCGCCGTTTCATTACGGGCAGCCTATGGCTGCCCGTTTTGTATAAGGATCCACACCTGCATGCGCAACACCCTGTTCACCCTGCACAAATACACAGGCCTGATCACCGGGCTGCTGCTGGTGGTTATCGGCCTTAGCGGCAGTTTGCTGGTCTTCCACGAGGGCCTGGATGAGTCGCTCAATCCGCAACTGATGACCGAGGGCAGCGAGACGCTTCCCTTCAACGATATCGTTGCCAGCGCCGAGGCGGAGCTGGGCCGAAAGGCCTTGCGTCTCGAACCGGCGCAGGATTCAGGCAGCCCGCACACCCTACGTTTCTTTGCCCCGCCGGGAGAACCCGGCCCGATTCAGGTCAGCGTCTCTCCCTATACCGGCGAGGTCCTTGCTATTCGCACCTGGGGCGACTACCTGATGACCTGGATCTACAGCCTGCATTACACCCTGTTGTCCGGCGAAATTGGCGAGATTGTGGTTGGCGTGCTTGGCCTGTGCTTGCTCGGTTTCTGTCTGACCGGCGTTTACCTGTGGTGGCCCACCGGCAAACGCAAGGGAAAGTGGCGTCGCAACCTGACCATTAAACGGGGCGGCGGCACCTACCGATTACACTTTGACCTGCACCAGGTCATCGGCATCTATTTTCTCCCGGTACTGCTGGTGGTCGCCTTTTCCGGGGTCACCCTGATATTCCCGACCCAGGTGGCGGCACTGGTGGATGCCGTGCTCCCGCTGGAAAAACGCCCCTCGCCTTCGTCAACGCTACCGGACAGCCCGGGCACGCCCTCTATTACCCCGCAGCAATCACTGGATATTGCCCGCACCGTTTTCCCTCAGGCACCGCTGATTCGCCTCGATTTCCCCCGCAGTGAAACCGGCAGTTATTCGCTGGCGTTCAACCGGGACGGAGAACCCTGGCAGCATTACGGCGCCAGCCGTATCTGGGTAGACCAGTACAGCGGCGAGGTACTGGCGGTATGGGACGCCCCCAATGTGGCCGCCGGAAGCCAGTTCATGACCTGGCAATTCCCGCTCCACAATGGTGATGCCCTGGGCATGCCGGGGCGCATCATCGTCCTGATCAGCGGCCTGACGCCCCTGCTGTTCTTTATCACCGGCACCTACATGTGGTGGCAAAAACGCCAGCTTCGCCTGCAGGCACAACGCCGCAAGCTGGCACGGCAACAGGCACATTGACGCCCTGTTGCCACCCTTCCATGCTTAACTGAACGCTGAAGACCACAAGGAGCCTCACATGCGTCAATGGATATCCGCACTGGTGATCAGCCTGCTTCTGCTAAGCAGCCAGGTCATGGCGTTTGACCACAGCCGCTGGAACACATTGCTTCAGCAACATGTGCAACCGCAGCGCGGCGGCGTTGCCACGGCAGTGGATTATGACGGGATTGCCGAGAACCATGAGGCCCTGCAGTCGTATCTGGACAGCCTAACGGCGGTCACTCAAGGTGAGTTCAACGCCTTCAGCCGCGATGAAAAACTGGCATTTCTGATCAACGCCTACAACGCCTTTACCGTTGAACTGATCCTTCGTGAAAATCAGCCTGATTCCATTCGCGATATTGGCAGTCTCTTTTCCGGCCCCTGGGACAAGGCATTCTTTTCCTTATTGGGAGAGCCCCGGACGCTGGATGAACTGGAACATGAAATGATTCGTGACAATCCAGACCTGATGGACCCGCGTATTCATTTCGCTGTGAACTGCGCCTCCATCGGCTGCCCTGCCCTGCGCGCCACCGCCTACACCGGTGAGCAGCTGGAGGCCCAGCTGGAGGAAAGCACGACGCAATTTCTCAGCGATAAACAACGTAACCGCTACAACAGCGAACAGGATGCCCTGGAAGTCTCGAAGATTTTCGACTGGTATGAAGACGATTTTGAAGGCGCCGCCGGCAGCCTGTCCCATTACCTTCTGCAATACTCGGACACGCTGGGCATACCCGCCAATCGCCAAAAGGCACTGGACGACGGGGACCTGGAGGTGCAGTTTTTACCCTATGACTGGTCACTGAACTCCCAGTAACCCAACCAACGCCAGGAGGGACAAGGCATGGACGCCTATCACGCAATCACCACACACCGCCTGCACAGCATCTGGCTGTCGTTTCGCAACCTGCCACGCTGGCTGCAGGGCTGGGTCGCCCTGATTCTGATGCCCCTCAACGGGGCCAGTCTGCTGTTGCTGGATACCTTCTCTGGCCAGGCCATCGCGCTGGCCCTGCTGCTGGTTCTCGCCGTGAACCTGCCCCTGATGTGGCACCACCGTGGCATGAACAAGGACATGTCACTGGTGCATCTGCTGGCCTGGATTCCACTGGAAATCGCTTTGCTGGGGCAACTGGCGGGGCGCTGGGGCGAGGATCATCTGACACCGGCACTGTGGGGTTTTACCCTTGCGGTATTCATGGTCAACGCCATCAGCCTGTTCTTCGACGTGGTCGATGCCTGGTGCTGGGCCCAGGGCGATCGCCTGACCCTCCACCCGGATCACAGTTGACAGTGGACAGCGGCGCGGGTGTAGCGCCGTCATTTCATCAGGTGTTTAATCCCGCGCCGAGACTCTGGACGCGGCCTCAACCATCTAAAACAACGACAACGCTCAGTTCGCGAGCTGCCAACTGTCCACTATCAACTGATTACAGGTACTCCAGCGCCTCAGCCACATTGCTCACGCCGATAATTTCCACCCCATCGGGCAGTTTTCTTGGCAGGTTCGCCTTGGGAACGATGGCTTTTTTGAAGCCGTGCTTCACCGCTTCATAGAGCCGCTCCTGCCCTTGAGGGACGGGACGTATTTCACCGGATAGCCCCACCTCACCGAACACCACCAGCTCACGCTCCAGCGCCCGGTCCCGGAAGCTGGACACAATAGCCAGCACCTGGGCTAGGTCCGCGGCGGTTTCGGTGACTTTCACCCCGCCGACCACGTTCATGAACACATCCTGGTCGCCCACCTGGATACCACCATGACGGTGCAGCACCGCCAGCAGCATGGCCAGCCGATTCCCTTCCAGGCCCACACAGATACGCCTGGGGTTACCAAAATGGGAGGCATCCACCAATGCCTGCAACTCCACCAGCAACGGCCTTGTGCCTTCCCAGACCACGGTAACCAGCGAGCCCGAGGCAATCTCATCAGCCCGATTCAGGAAAATGGCAGACGGGTTCTTCACTTCTTTCAGGCCCTCGCCAGTCATGGCGAACACTCCCAGCTCATTCACCGCCCCGAAACGGTTTTTCAGGCCGCGCAGGGTGCGAAAACGGGAATCCGTGGAGCCTTCCAGCATCAATGAGCAATCGATCATATGCTCGAGCACCTTGGGGCCTGCCAGGGTGCCATCCTTGGTAACGTGCCCCACCAGCAGCAGCACGGTGCCGGTCTGTTTGGCAAAGCGGGTCAGGGCTGCCGCACATTCGCGCACCTGAGCCACACTGCCCGGCGCTGACTGCAACGCCGCGAGAAACATCACCTGAATGGAATCCACCACCAACACGCGCGGCATTTCCTTGCGTGCCAGTTCCAGAATCTGCTCCACATCCGTTTCCGCCGCCAGGCGCAGTTTTTCCTTGGGAAGCTTCAAACGATCGGCGCGCATGGCCACCTGGGACAGGGATTCCTCACCGGTGATATACAGGCAGCTTTGGCTGTCCGAGAGTTTGCACAGTGTCTGCAATAACAAGGTAGATTTGCCCGCGCCGGGGTGCCCACCGATCAGAATGGCCGAGCCGGGCACCAGCCCACCCCCCAGCACGCGATCCAGCTCGCCCATGCCGGAACTGATGCGTGGCGTTTCTTCCAGCACAATATCGTTGAGGTTCTGCACTTCTGACAGTTGCCCGGAAAAACCGCCGCGGCTGCCCGCCCCTTTGGACGATGGCGTGGCGGGGTCGTGGACAAATTCCTGCAGGGTATTCCAGGCATTGCATGCCGGGCACTGCCCTTGCCATTTGGGAAAATCCGCTCCGCAATCCGTGCATACAAACGCGATTTTTTTCTTGGCCACAAACAATTCCTTCTTGTGAAGACGTAGCTACGGAGCCGCTGTAGGAACGTAGCGCAGCGGAGTAACGCACGGAGCGCGGCCCCAAAGGGGTGAGCGCAGCGAATAACACCTCATGAGGTGCGAATACGAGCGTTAACGAGTAACGAGTTTCGAGTAGCGAAAAGCACAACCGGAACCTGCCGGGCCTGATAGGTTTGGTTTTCGAAACTCGCTTCTCGCAACTCGTAACTGTTTTGTTCGCGCCTCAAGTGGCGCTCCTACAGCGACGTCGAATCAGACGATGACGCGTTCCGGTCGACCGGTGATCTGGCAGAATAATTCATAACTGATAGTGCCGCAGGCACGGGCCACGTCATCCACATCCACCACGTCGCCCCACAGCTCCACTTCGTCGCCCACACTGGCATCCAGCCCCGTCACGTCAACGGTAAGCATATCCATGGAAACGCGGCCCACCAATTCCGTGATATTCCCGTTCACGGCCACCGGTGTGCCACTGGGGGCATGGCGCGGGTAACCATCGCCATAGCCCACGGCCACCACACCGACCTGACAGGGTTCAGCTGCGGTCCAGGTTGCGCCGTAGCCTACACTTTCACCTGCCTCCACCGCATTAATGGCAATTACACGGGCGGTAAACCGGTGGCTGACCGCCAGGCCCAGCTCGCTAGCCGTTTGCCAGTCGAAAGGAGACGAGCCGTACAGCATGATGCCGGGGCGCACTCGCTGCGCGCGGGTCTGAGGGTAACGCAACAGCGCTGCCGAGTTGGCCGCCGACAACGGCAACATCAGCTGCTCCGCTATCTGCCCGGCGATCAGCAACTGTTTCTCGGAATAACGATCCTGGCTCACATCCGCACAGGCAAAATGGCTCATGACCCCCACCGGTGCCATCCCCCCTGCCCGCAATTGCGCCGCTGCCTGCAGGGCCGCGTCCGGGCGAAAACCAAGACGGTTCATGCCCGTGTTCACTTTCAACCAGATGCGAACCGGGCAGGGGCTAGCCAGCAGCAATTCCACCTGCCACTGCGAGTGCACGACCACTTCAAGGGATAGCCGCTCCGCCTCCTTCAGCTCTTCGGCATCGAAGAAGCCTTCTGCGACAAGAATCGGCAAGGTCATGCCGTGTTCTCGCAGCGCACGCGCCTCTTCCACCAGCGCCACCCCCAGGCCCGACACGTTGTCGTGCATGGCCTGCGCCGCCCGCAACAGGCCATGCCCGTAGCCGTTGGCCTTGACCATGGCAAACACCTCAGCCCCATCAGCCAGGTGCCGGGCCAGACGCGCATTATGAGCCAGCGCAGAAGGGCGAATTTCGACTCGGGTGCCTCGCATTAGAGCAGGCTCCCACGCTTGCACGTATCACGCAGCCACGCAAAAAATAAAGCAGGCTGCGTTAACGAAAATACCTGGATACCCATGCTCGGCTTTTACCTATTCAGGTGCGCTTGCGTGTTGCATGTTGCGTGAAGCGTGCTGCATCACTATTCATCCCCTGCCGCCAGCTGGGCATAGTATTCCGGCGCCAGGTCATCGAAGCGGGTGAACTCGCCGCGGAAGGCCAGCCGCACGGTGCCGATAGGACCATTACGTTGCTTGCCGATAATGATTTCGGCCACACCGCGCTCATTGCTGTCCTTGTTGTACACCTCGTCCCGGTACAGGAAGACGATCAAATCCGCATCCTGCTCAATCGCCCCGGATTCACGCAGATCCGACATCACCGGGCGCTTGTTGGGCCGTTGTTCCAGGGAACGGTTCAACTGCGACAGGGCCAGCACCGGACAATTCAGCTCCTTGGCGATCCCTTTCAGGGAGCGGGAAATTTCCGAGATTTCGTTGACCCGGTTTTCCACCCCCGGCACCTGCATCAGCTGCAGGTAATCGACCATGATCAGCCCCAGTTCGCCGCCACATTCGCGGGCCACCCGGCGGGCACGGGCACGCATTTCCAGCGGGCTTAATGCCGGCGTGTCGTCGATAAAGAAGCGCTGCTCACTAAGCATGTGAATGGCAGAGGTGATACGCGGCCAGTCATCCTTTTCCAGGTTACCGGAACGGATGGCGCCCTGATTGATGCGCCCCAGCGAGGAGAGCATCCGCATGACGATGGATTCCGCCGGCATCTCCATGGAGAACACCAGCACTGGCTTGTTGCTCTTGATCGCCACGTTTTCGCACAGGTTCATGGCGAAGGTGGTCTTACCCATGGAGGGACGGCCGGCGACCACGATCATGTCGGCGGGCTGCAAGCCACCGGTCATTTTGTCCAGCTCTTCAAAGCCGGAGGTCAGGCCGGTAAGCGAGCTCTTGGTTTTGTACAGCTCATCAATGCGGTCCACCGCCTTTTTCAACACCGACTTGATGTTCTGGGGGCCATCGCCTTTCTTCTGCTGCTCGGCAATCTCGAAGATGGAGGACTCGGCCTCATCGAGAATTTCCAGGGATTTACGCCCTTCGGTATTAAAAGCGCTATCCGCCACCTTGTGCGACACATTGATCAACTGCCGCAGGATGCTGCGCTCACGGACGATATCCGAATAGGCGGTAATGTTGGCCGCACTGGGGGTATTTCGGGCCAGCTCCGACAGATAGGTCATACCGCCGATGGATTCGAGCTGCCCCAGGTTATTGAGCGCCTGGGAGACGGTGACCAAGTCACTGGGGTTTTCCTCTTCCACCAGTTGGGCAATCACGTCGAAAATCAGGCGGTGCTCCTTGCGGTAGAAATCCCGCGCGCCCACTCGCTCGGCCACATCATCCCAGGCGCTGTTATTGAGTAGCAAACCGCCCAGTACCGCCTGCTCCGCCTCCACCGAATTGGGAGGAATACGCAGGTTCTCAGGCAGGTGTTTGTCCAGCGACATGGGTTCATTCATGGATAAGCCAACGTGTTGGGAAAATAGAGTTGAAAGACCAAAGTTTAACGTTGAAACGCGATCCAGGCATGTACCCATCGCTAGATTCTATAAGCCGCGACAACGCTGTAGTCGCGGCCTTGTACCGCCAAGAACACACCGGCTCCACTCGCGTTTCAACTTTAAACTTTCAACTTTGCACTGCCCTTCAACAAAAAAGGGCACTGCCCCCACCTGAAAACAGGTTTCGGACAATGCCCTGATTCTGTCACCGCGCCCCCGCAGGGGCAAACCGGTTGTCAGTTCTGTCGATTACTCGGCAGGAACCACAGCCAGTTTGATGGTCACAGTTACCTCGGCGTGCAACGCCAGGTCGATTTCGAACTCACCGGTGGTGCGCAGTGCACCGTGGGGCAGCTTCACTTCTGCTTTTTCCACGTCCACGCCAGTGGAAGAGGAAATGGCTTCCGCGATGTCGCGGGTACCCACAGAACCGAACAGCTTGCCTTCGTCGCCCGCTTTGGCGGCGATGGAAACTGCGGCTTCGTTCAGCTTCTCGGCACGTTCCTGGGCAGCACCCAGCTGCTCTGCAGCGTGCTTTTCCAGCTCGGCACGACGCTGTTCCACTTCCGCCAGGTTGGCTTTGGTGGCAGGCAGCGCTTTGCCTTGCGGGATCAGGAAGTTACGGCCGTAACCGGAACGTACGTCTACAACTGCGCCCAAATCGCCCAGGTTCTTGATCGTTTCCAGCAGGATCACTTGCATGATGGTCCCCTCGGCTTAATTGTCGTGGCTGTCAGAGTACGGCAGCAGCGCCAGGAAGCGAGCCTGCTTGATAGCAGAGGCCAGCTGACGCTGGTAGCGTGCCTTGGTGCCGGTAATACGGCTGGGCACGATCTTGCCAGTCTCGGTGATGTAGGCTTTCAGGGTGTCGAGATCCTTGTAATCGATGTACTCAACACCTTCCGCGGTAAAGCGGCAGAACTTGCGGCGGCGATAAAAACGGGCCATTGGATAATCTCCTGTCGAATCCTTAGTTAAGGCTTTGCAGCGTTTGGGCAAGCAATTGCAAACGGTCCCGGGCGTCTCCCTTGTAACCGGCGCGACTGAGGCATCCGGTTACCTTGATTCGCTGACCCTCTTTCAGGCCCTGGGCCTGTTGGGTCATCCCACCCGCCAGAATCACGGCGATGCGGGCCTGGACTTCACGGGGATGTCCGTCTTCCAGTTGCCGGGAGCGATGTTCCAGCCAGACTCGCTGACGGGGCACTCCGGCTGGAGTCAGGGCCACCTTTTCCAAGGTGACGATCACACCAGTGAGTTCACAGTGGTTGCTTTCCAAAATTAGCTGGCAGCCCCTTCCTTCTCGTCGTGTTTCGCCAGCGGCGACGGCTCGGTTACGGCGTTGTCGCGACGAATTACGAGGTGACGGATTACGGCATCGTTAAAGCGGAAAGTGTTTTCCAGCTCGCCCAGGGTCTCGCCGTCACATTCGATGTTCAGCATCACATAGTGAGCTTTGTGGATCTTGTTGATCGGGTAAGCCAGCTGACGACGGCCCCAATCTTCAACACGGTGGATAGTGCCTTTGCCATCGGTCACGATCGCGCTGTAGCGCTCGACCATGGCAGAGACCTGTTCGCTCTGGTCCGGGTGAACCAGGAACACAACTTCGTAATGACGCATGTTAGCTCCTTACGGTTGCGACGCCTCACGACGCCAATTCAGCTTCCCGCCGTGATCATGATCAACGCACGGTGAAGCAAGGAGACCTGCATCCCCGCCCCGAAAAACCGGGGGAGACGCAGGAAGCGCGCGATTCTATCCCATTGCAGGGGGCAACCTCAAGGCATATCCATTGCCATCTGCCGGCGACGGACGTATGCTCAAATAAAACAAAACGCTACAAACGCTTACAAAAAGCGTCGTTAACCCCAAGCCCCTGAAAAGACAGGGGAAAACAACAACAATGGGATACGACAATGTACATCCGAGCCCTGGCCACCGGCCTGTGCGGTTTTTTATTGCTGACTCCAGTTCACGCCCAGGAGCCACCGTCCCCCTGTGGCAGCCCGGTGGCGGTGCCGGACAAACCGCTACTGGAAGACTACCCGGATTACAGCAATTTCCTGCTGCAGATCATGAAATACAAGCAGGCCCAGCGAGACCAGGCGGCCCACCGCAACGCCTGCCCCGACGACTACCTGCCCCAGCCCATGGCCAGCAGCGACCCGACCGTCATTGACGAACCGGAGACCCTGTCCAGCGCCCTGGCACGCACCGGTAAATTTGAGCAGATCGATTACCAGCGCAATCGCACCTGGTATAACCGATCCACCTCGAAAAGCTTTGTGCTGCCCCCTCTCGGCGGCGACTCCCTGGCCAGCGAACGCATCCGTACCCTGCTGGCGAACGCAGGCTCTGACACACCACTGTTCCTGCCCATGACCATTGTCGGCATGCAGCTCGACGGCATCAACGATGGCGGCGAAGCACAGCAGCAAGAGGTCCAGTTCAGTTATGAGCTGCTTCCCAAGCAGGAGCGCCAGGCCAGCCGCGCGGCGTTTATTGCCAACACCCAGCAGCAGTTCAGCGGCGTGTATCGCAGCGGCAATCTGCTCCTGTATCTGGATAACACCGGCGAAGCCTTCCTTATAGAGGGCACCGTGGAGGGGAGGTTGAGGTAGCCATGACCGGGCGCGTGCTGCATACCCCCATTATGCTGATCAGTGTCATGATGCTGGCCCTGAACGGGCAAGCGCTGGGCGCCCAGGAGGTGGAGTCGCCGCAGGAGGCGCTGGCCCGCGCGCTGGGGCCGAGGCCGGAAATTCGCGACTACACGCGCCAGGACCGGTTCGTGACCGACCTGCTCGCCTGGCAACGCCACAAAAGCGAACTGGAGGCCAAACTGGCTCGGGGGGAGTCCATTGCCCCTCCTGCACCAGCGCCACAGCCAAACTGGCACCATGTTACCGGCCCGGAAGACCTGGATACCGCCCTGCACAATGCGCAGGGCTACAAACAACCGAACTACCAGGAACCCATTCGCTACGACCGCACCACCCACCTGAGTTTTCCGCTGCCGCCATTGCCGCAACAACAGCTGTCAGAAAAGGTATTGACCGGCGAACGCCCCGTGCCGGCAGACCCGGCCAAAGAAGAGATTCCTGAGGAACTACTGGAGGAGAATACCCGGCTACAACGGGAAATGGCCGCCAGCCGGGCAAACCTGCCGCCCCCGGAACTCAACCGGCAGCATTTCGTCAGCCATTCTCAGCTACGCTGAGCCCTGACCTGAAACAACATCACACCCGTGGCCACCGACACATTGAGGCTCTGCACCTCACCGGCCATGGGGATTTCCAGCAGCTGGTCGCACTTGTCACGGGTCAGACGTTTCAGCCCACTCCCCTCGGCCCCCATTACAATTGCCAGTGATTCCGGTGGCTGAAAGGTAAACAAGGACTCACTTCGCTCTTCCAGTGCCGTGCCCACCACCCACACGCCGCGATCACGCAACTGATCCAGCAAACTGGCCAGATTACCGATTTCGTAATAGGCCAGGCTCTCCGCCGCGCCCACCGCGGTGCGACACGCCACCGGGGTCAGCCCTGCCGCATTGCGGCGCGGCACGATCACCGCCTGAACCCCGGCTGCATCCGCACTACGCAGGCAGGCACCCAGGTTATGCGGGTCGGTGACATTTTCCAGAATCAGCAACAGCGGGCTGGCCGGCTTGCCGTCCAGCCACTGCAGCAGCGCACTCTCGTCCGCCGGCCGGCGCGGGCGCGCCCGCGCTACAATGCCCTGGTGCTGTGGCCCGGCATGCTTTTCCAGCACCTCGCGGCGAGCCCGTTGCACGGCAATCCCAAAGTCCTTTGCCGCCTGGATCATGGCGGCAAGGCGCGGGTCATCCCGGTCCACCCGGGTGTCTTGCACAAACAGTTCCAGCACCGCCTCCGGGCGATGCCGCAACAAGGCCTCCACCGCGTGAAAGCCGGAATACATCAGGGGTTTATTCATAACGACGCCTGCACGCTGGACGCATCACGCAAACACGCAATGCGCAGTGGAGGTGGAATCAAAACACAGGAACGGCGCTTAAGCGGCGAATCATTGCCATCAAGACAACCCATTCGCGGCTCAAGCGCCGTTCCTGCGGGCTAGCTTTTTTTGCTACGGCGCGCGGCTTTCTTGCCGCGGGGCGGCCCCTTGCGCTTGGCCTTGGGTTTGGGAATATCACCCTTGGCCAGCTTTTCCCGCTCGGACGTGCCCGAGTCTGCCTTTGCGGCACTCCCCGAGCGCCCGCCCCGGCCTCTGCCAGACGGCTTTTTCTTGCTGCCGGCTTTGGGGCGACCTTTACCGCTGGGGGTAAACGATTCCAGCTGCAGGTCAATCTTGCGGTCTTCGGTGTGCACCGCCGCCACGCAGACCGTGACAGCATCACCCAAACCAAACTGACGACCACTGCTTTCACCGGTCAGGGTCAGGCTTACTTCATCAAAGTGGTAGTAATCGCTGTCCAGATTGGCCACATGCACCAGGCCATCGATGTGCAGGTCATTGAGCTGTACAAACAACCCGAAACTGGCCACGCCACTGATGGTGCCCTCAAACACCTGCCCCAGATGCGCCTCCATGAACTGACATTTGAGCCAGGACACCACATCGCGGGTCGCTTCATCCGCGCGGCGCTCGGTCATGGAGCACTGCTCACCAATCGCCACCATGTCCGCCTGGCTGTAAGGCAGGATTTTCTGGCGTGGAATCTCCGGCAAATCCCCCGGATTATCCACGTGATTCGGCTCGCCGTTACTGCGGATCAGGAACCGGATAGCCCGGTGCACCAGCAAATCGGGATAACGACGGATCGGCGAGGTGAAATGGGTGTACGCCTTGTAGGCCAGACCAAAGTGGCCTTTGTTCTCGGCCTCGTACTTGGCCTGGCTCATGGTGCGCAACATCATTGTCTGGATCACGTTGCGATCCGGGCGCTCCAGAATCTCTTCGCGCAAGTCCTGGAAGACATAAGGCTTTGGCGCCGCCCCTTCCGACCAGGCGATACTCAAGCCCAGCCCACCCAGGAACTGCTGCAACTTGCTCAGGCGCTCTTCCTTGGGCGGCTCGTGGTTCCGGTAAAGCGCCGGCACACCGGCTTTTTCCAGCAATTTGGCAGAACAGATGTTGGCGGCCAGCATGGCCTCCTCGATCATGATATGCGCCACATTGCGCTGTACCGGCACGATGGCTTCGATCTTCTTGTTCTCGTCGTAAATAATACGGGTGTCATCGCTATCGAAATCGATGGCACCGCGCTCTGCACGACGACGGCGCAGGGCCAGGAACATTTCGTGGAACGACCAGATCATGTCCAGGGACTCATCGTCCAGGCTGGCCACGGTGTCCTGGGCCAGTTCGGACTCCGGCTCTTCGATGATCGCGCCGACCTTGTTGTAGGTCAGACGGTGCCGCGAGCGCATCACCCCTTCACGGAAAATAAACCGGGTGAGGCGACCGTTGGCGGAAATCTTCATGTCACAGTACAGGCACAGGCGGTCCACATGGGGGTTCAGGGAACATAACCCGTTGGACAGCGCCTCCGGCAGCATCGGGATCACCCGATTGGGGAAATACACGGAATTGCCGCGCTTGGCCGCCTCCTGGTCCAGCTCGGTGCCAGGCTGCACATAATGGCTCACATCGGCGATGGCCACGATCAAACGCCAGCCACCGCGGGGGCGACGCTCTACATAGACCGCATCGTCGAAATCACGAGCGGTTTCATCATCGATGGTAACCAACGGCAGATCACGCAGATCCACCCGGTGGGCCTTGGGCTTATGGGGCACCTTGTCACCGAATTTTTCGGCGGCGGCTTCGACGCCTTCCGGCCAGACATGGGGAATCTCGAAGCGGCGCAGCGCCACCTCCACTTCCATCCCGGCTTCATCCGGGGTGGCAATAATCTCTTCCAGACGCACCAGTACATGGTGGTCGCGGCTGGGGTACTGGGTAATAGTGGCACGGACATGATCGCCCGGGTTGGGCTTGATGCCGTTCTTGTCCTCGATCAGGACTTCTTTGGTGATCCGGCGGTTTTCCGGCTCGATAAAGCTGATCCCGGCTTCGCGGGAATAGCGACCCACCACTTCCGTGGCCACGCGCTCGGTGATTTCGACGATGCGGGCCTCTTTCTTGCCGAAGCGGTTATAGCCGGCATTGCTGACCAGCACCCGGTCGCCGTCCATGACGTTTTCCATCTGCCGGGGGGCGAGAAACAGGTCACCCTGGGTCTTGTCGTCCGGAATAAGGAAGCCAAAGCCATCTTTATGGCCCTGCACCCGGCCAGCGATCAGGTCCATCTTGGACACCACGCCAACCTTGCCGTTGCGGTTCTGAACCAGCTGGGCATCACGGAGCATGGCCTTGATACGGCGATCAAGCCCGACTTCCCCCTCTTCATCCACTTCCAGCAGCTGAGCCAGCAGCTCAAACGACAGGGGTTTACCCTGATCATTGAGCACATCCAGAATCAGCTCCCGGCTGGGAACAGGGTTCTCGTATTTTTCCGCCTCTCGGTCGGCATGGGGATCGCTATAGCGTTTTTTTGAGGTCATCGAAGATTTTTTCGAAAAGGAATTTGACATTGGCCCATCATATACTAGAATGCACCCGCTTTCGCGATGAACGGCTAATAAATTTAGCCCACGCATAGCGAAGCCGAGGTGGTGAAATTGGTAGACACGCTAGCTTCAGGTGCTAGTGCTCGCAAGGGCGTGGAGGTTCAAGTCCTCTCCTCGGCACCAATTAAGAAAGAGGGCTCCCAGACGGGGGCCCTTTTTCGTTTCGGGCCCGGCCCAACCCCCAATCACTGATAGCGCAGGTCCATATGACACTCCTTCGCCCCGTGATCGCTGCACTTGTGCTGGCCTGTGGCCTCGCCCTGGCCCCCGTGGCCACCTACGCCAAACCGGACAATACGGTGCAAGCCACCGAATCCGTCCACCCGACCATTCAGCAGGCCGATGCTCACCGGGAGAAAGAAGCCCGCCGCAAACGCTACCTGCTGTTTTTCCCCATCGCCGTGGTCGGCGTCACCGTGGCACTGATTGTGATTACCCGCCGCAAATAACCCCCGCAAGCCAGACTGCCTGCTATCTTCAGCCGCTCCTCACCGTGGGGAGCGGCGCTCAAGATACGATAGCTGCCACTGAACATCCCCGCCTCCGGCTCTCCCGGTCGACACTCGCACCGGCAGACTCACCGCTGGCACCCACAACACATCCTCCCCTGAAGCGTGGACAAAGACTTGCACCGGGCAGCCCAACACAACGCCAGCAGCACCGTCTTTGAGCTGGAAACCGGCCCGTTCAAGCATCTCTCTGCCCCGTCCCTGCCCCCTTGCTTCCAATAACTGAGCGAACAGCACAGGTGCCTGCGGCACTGCTTGTTGAGGATATACCACCATAGGAGGCGCCACGGTCTCTTCACTCCCCAGCAACGGCACCAACCAATCCGGGCGCGCTGAGGGCAATACCATCTGCACCAGATAGCGCCCATCCCCGGCACTAACCTGATATCGGGCATGCACCACCGAACCATCACCGGGTAGACAATTCGCCTGAAGGGATGCAGCAACCCCCAGCAAGCCCCACGTTAGCAAAACCCATCCACCACGCATGGCTCTCGCAACCCTTGCTGCGCCGACAAACATCAGGATAGCGCCTCGCCATCACTGGCCATTGGCTGCACCCAGCGAGAACAGAGCAGGCCCACTTCAAAAAGGAACCACATGGGAAGAGCCAACAAGCTCTGCGAGATAATATCCGGTGGCGTAAGCAGCATGCCGGCAACAAAGCAGCCCACCACAATGTAGGACCGAGCCCCTGACAACGCAGCGGGCGTAGTGATACCGGATGCCACAAGCAGCACGACAACAACCGGCAACTCAAACGCCATCCCGAACGCCATCACAAAAGTCATGGTGAATCCAAGCCAAGCGCCTATGTCCGTCATCACGGCAACCCCCTCCGGGGCAACCGAAACAAAGAAAGCGAACAACAAAGGCATTACCACGAACCAGGCAAAGAATGCGCCGAGATAGAACAACAACACACTGGAAAAAAATAACGGTCGCGCAAACTTTTTTTCGCGACGATAGAGCCCCGGCGACACGAAACTCCAGCACTGGTGCAACAGAAACGGCATCGCCAGCAACATGCTCAGGTATAACGCCAACTTGAATGGCACCAAAAACGGCCCGGTCACATCGGTGGCAATCATGCTGCCACCCTCAGGCAGCGCCTGCATCAGGGGCTGCGCCAGGCTGGTGTAAACCTCCCCGGCAAACATGAACAAGGGAATAAAAACCAGCACGATGGCAACCACTGAACGCAGTAGTCGCTGGCGCAACTCCAGCAAGTGCCGAGTCAACGGCATGGTGCTCATGCGGATTCCACTTTTTTCGCCGGTAGCCGTTTCGCTCTGTCATCCTGCCCGGCAGACTCGTGTTGCAATAATGCAAGCTCACGCTGGATTTTTTCACGGCGTTCTTTCATATCAAGATTGCGCGCTTCGCTCTCCAGCTGCTGCTGCATTTTTTTTACCATTCCACGGCCTCGCCCCACCCATTGCCCCAGGGTTCGCACCAATCTCGGCAGCTTTTCCGGCCCCAGCACGACCAGCGCGATCACACAGATCAGCAGTATCTCCATGAAACCGAAGTCGAGCATGACTGTTAGCTCCGCACCGCGTCTTTTTGTTTTTCCATATCACTGGATACCAGTGCCGCCTGATCATCCTGCTCAGTTTTCAAGTTTTTTTCGCCATCCTTTACCGCATCACGGAAGCCCTTGAAAGCGCCCCCCAGATCAGAACCAAGGCTGCGGATACGCTTGGTACCAAACAGCATAATAACGATGGCCAGAACGATAAGAAGTTGCCAGATACCAATACCGGAAAGCATGAATTTTACCTGCGTTTTTCTGATGGGATATGACTTGCATTGTCATGGTTTTCCATGACTTCGGGATGACAACATAACGCTATCTTGGTGACACCTTTTGCCTTTCAGAAAGCAGGCGCCACAACAAGAAAAGCCGTCCACAAGGGTGTGGACGGCTTTAGTCTCGCGGTTGCAACCTACAAAGCGATTTCACCATTGTCTTCACGGGTGATCACGATCGTAGCGGAGCGGGGCCGACTGGCACCATTACCCAGCGCCAAGGCATTGCCATTCGGGTTTGGCCAGGTGCTCACATCCGTATTGAAGTTGCCTGCAGAGCCCCCTTCTCCTGGGTGCTGGACGTTAATGAACAAGCTGCGAGCATCGGGAGTCATAGTGATACCGGTAATCTCACAGCCTTTCGGGCCGACCAGAAAACGGCGAAGGTTCACCGCCGACGCGTCTTTACCAACAAACGTCGTATTTTCCTCGTCACCGAAGTCATTGGTGAACGTCAGCATGCCGCCGTCACCCACTTCACCCGGTATAGCCACCAGCATCTGGTTGTTCACCGTATCGCGGTAGGCACCGTCATCGGTCTGAATCCACAGCAGGCCACGTTGATCGAAGTACAAACCATCCGGGCTGGAGAAATCATTGTCTGCGGTCAAGCCGGACAGGTTGATACTCTGAGCATCCTTGTCGGCAGGAGCGCCGAACAGAAACACATCCCAATCGAAGCTGGTGGCACTATGATCGCCGCCCTCTTCGCGCCAGCGGATAATATGACCGTTGGGATTACCGCCTGAGCCGCCATAGGTGCGCGGGTTGGCGCCATCAACGGTATCAGGGGTGCGGTTGCTACCACTATTGTTGGTTAGCGTCAGGTAGCATTCTCCATTCATTGGGTTGACCGCAGCCCACTCCGGGCGGTCCATTTTGGTCGCACCAACGTGGTCCGCGGCAAGACGAGTCGCCAGGATCACATCCCCCTGGCTGGAGAAGGGGTAAAGCGGATTCATTGCATCCAGCCCATTCACCCCAAAGCTCAGCTCTTTCCATTCGCCGGTGCCATCATTGTTGAAGACCGCCACGTACAGCTTGCCATCATCCAGATACTTGTTGCCGGCAGTCGTACCCATGCCCACATCAGCCGGGTCCCAGTTGGTGGCACTGACAAACTTGTAGAGATATTCGTTGCGGGAATCATCGCCCATGTAATACACCAGCGGCTTGCCGGCTTCGGCGGGAGCGAAGATCGCGCCTTCATGGGCAAAGCGGCCCATGGCGGTCCGCTTGACCGGTTTGCTGGCGGTGTCAAAAGGGTCAACTTCCACGATATAGCCAAAGGTGTTCGGCTCATTGCGGAAATCATCGGTGGCCGCCGCCCCCGTTGCGCTGATATTAAAGCGCTGGTACATGTCGCCGGCGACGGTGTCCCATTCCCGGTACGAGAACCCTTTGCTCACCAACCCCATGCCATAGCGTGCAAACAGGTCATTCTCGGTGGCACTGCGTGCATCCGCCGCGTCGTTGCGATTGAAATATGAAAACCAGTTTTCTTCACAGGTCAGGTAGGTGCCCCAAGGGGTACGACCGCTGGCACAGTTATTAAGGGTACCGAATCCCTTGTCACCGGCGGGGCTCAGCTTGGTTTTCAGTGCATCCAGCCCCGCGCAAGGCCCCGAAATGACCGCTTCCGTGGCGCCGGTAACTCGACGATTGAACACCGAGTCTTTTACGTAACTCCACTGACCGTCCTGCTTGATAACTTCCAGGCACGCCACACCGTGGGCGAGAATTTCCCGGTCAATTTCAACTTGCGGACGGGCACCACCGTTATCGGCAGCCTCTGTCACTCCATTCTCGTGCAGCGTGCTATCTTCCAGGTTCTCGTGGTTCATGCACAGCACACCACGCTCTGACGCATTCGGATCCCAGGTGCCGTCGGCGCCCAAACCGAAGAACTCCATGCCGTCATGCTCATCACCAGAACGCTTGTCGAAATCTTCACCGCTGCCATCGTTCTGATAATCCGTAATACCTGAAAACAATGCATCGCCCTTCGCGATCAGAACACTGGCTTGATAGCCATCAGGCAACACCACACGATCCTCCAGTGACCGTGGTACTGAAGCAAAGCCCAGCTCGGCAGGCATCTCGCCACCCGTATCACCGCCATTGCTGCGATTGCTGCTGTCACCACCACAGGCCACCAGGCTGGCACCAGCCACCACGGTGGCCGCAGTGGCGCCGCCGCGCAGAATCTGGCGACGGGAAACGTGCTGCTCCAGCACAGAATTAATGGAGGTGTTATCGGAACGATTACTGTCTTCTACGGGATGGTGCCCCATCTCTATTCTCCCTGTTTCTGTTTTCGTTGCCTGCCTGCAGTAGCCAGCCATTGGTCGGTAAAAGTTCGTCAACGAGACTAGACAGAACGAATGACAAAAAGGGGTACAGACCGTGTCATTTTCAATGCACGGATATGTCTATCAAAAGACAATAATTAGAGAGGAATAATCAGGGCGGAGCGGAAGGGGAAATAAACATAAACCGCTCCGCCATCGACCCCCACAGGCATCGATGGCGGAACAGCATAAAGATCAGGCGAACGGGTGCCGCTTGATGATGGTTTCCACCCGGTCCGGGCCAGTGGAAATAATGTCGATGGGCGCGCCGGTGATTTCCTCGATGCGCTGCAGGTAAGCCTTGGCGTTGGCCGGCAGATCGTCTTCCGACTTCACGCCCAGGGTGGATTCACTCCAGCCCGGCAGGCTTTCGTAAACCGGCTTCACTTCTTCGTAGCTATCCGCATCCCAGGCGCACTCCAGCGAGTTGCCGGCCGCATCCTGATAGCCCACGCAGATGTTGATTTCTTCCAGGCCGTCCAGCACGTCCAGCTTGGTCAGGCACAGGCCGGTGATGGAGTTGATCTGGATAGAACGCTTCAGCGCTACAGCATCGAACCAGCCGCAACGACGAGCGCGACCGGTGGTGGAGCCGAACTCGTGACCTTTCTCGGCCAGGTAACGGCCATTTTCGTCAAACAGCTCGGTGGGGAACGGACCGCTGCCCACCCGGGTGGTGTAGGCCTTGGTAATACCCAGCACGTAGTCCAGGTATAGCGGGCCGAACCCGGTACCGGTGGCAGTGCCACCGGCGGTGGTGTTGGAGCTGGTCACGTACGGGTAGGTACCGTGGTCGATATCCAGCAGGGTGCCCTGAGCGCCCTCGAACATGATGTTTTCGCCGCGCTCGCGGGCACCGTGCAGCACAGCAGTCACATCGGTGACCATGCTGCGCACGTCTTCGCCCAGCTGCAGGGTTTCATCCAGGGTTTTCTGGAAATCCACCGGCTCGGCATTGTAGTAGCTGCGCAGAACGAAGTTGTGGTAATCCATCACTTCGCCCAGCTTGGCGGCAAACAACTCACGCTGGTACACATCACCCAGGCGCAGGCCCCGGCGAGCCACCTTGTCTTCATAGGCAGGGCCGATGCCACGGCCGGTGGTGCCGATTTTCTTGTTGCCTCGGGCCGCTTCGCGGGCCTGATCCAGTGCCACGTGCACAGGCAGGATCAGCGGGCAGGCCGCCGACAGACGCAGGCGCTCGCGTACCGGTACACCCTGATCTTCCAGGCCACCGATTTCCTTGAGCAAAGCCTCCAGGGAAAGCACCACGCCGTTACCGATCAGGCACTGCACATCTTCACGAAGAATGCCTGACGGAATCAGGTGCAGGACCGTCTTCTTGCCATCGATCACCAGGGTATGGCCGGCGTTATGGCCGCCCTGAAAGCGGGCCACCAGTGAGGCCTGATCGGTCAGCAGATCGACGATCTTGCCTTTGCCTTCATCACCCCACTGGGTGCCGAGAATGACTACGTTCTTACCCATGATTGCTTGCTGCCATCTGTTCAGGAAAAAGGAAATTCAGTTTAAAGGTCGGTCACAACCCAGCCATCTGCCTGGGCGACCAGGCGACGCTGGCAACCCAGCTCGGCCGGATCATTATCGGCGCCGGGCAAGGCCAGCACTACGCGCTCACCCTGCTCACGCAACGCGGAAACCGTAGTGGCAAAGGTCGCATCCTGCAGCGAACCTTCCGCCAGAATACCGGTGAGCGCGGCGGATTCCGCCCGCTCCGCCAGCATCTTCAAATCTGCACTGAAACCGGTGGCCGGACGGGCCCGGCCAAACACTTCACCAATGTGATCGTAACGGCCGCCCTTGGCCACCGGCTCACTCTCACCGGGCAGGTACGCCGCAAACACGCAACCGGTGTGATAGTGGTAGCCGCGCAGCTCACCCAGATCCAGGTGCAACTGCACACCGCGGGCACCCAGCACATCGACCAGCACGGCCAGCTCATCCAGGGCCGCCAGCGCGCCGGGGAAAGGCGACAGCAGCGCCCGTGCTTCGGTCAGCACGTCCACGCCCCCCGCCAACCAGGGCAAGGCTGCCAGGGCTTTACCGGCAGCGGCGGGCATATCATGGCTGGCAATAAAGGTGTCCAGCTCTACCCGCGCCTTGCGGACATAAATGTCTTCCAGCTGGCTCTGCTGACTGTCACTCAAGTCGCAGCTGTCGAGCAGGCCACGGAACAACCCCACGTGCCCCAGATCCAGCACCACATGCTGGTCCACACCTGACAGGGTCAGCGTTTCCAGCAGCAGTGAGATCACTTCCAGGTCACTGTCGGTGCCGGAATGACCGAACAGCTCCACGCCCAGCTGATAAGGCAGGCGCGTGCCACCGGCCACGACCGGGCGGGTACGCAGGGCGCTGGAGCAGTAACAAAGGCGGGAAGGCGCATTGCGGCGCAGACTGTGGGCATCCATACGCGCCACCTGCGGAGTAATGTCCGCACGGACCCCCATCAGGCGCCCGGTGAGCTGGTCGGTAATCTTGAAGGTTTCCCGCTCCAGATCACGGCCACCGCCGTTCAGCAGGGATTCCATAAACTCGATCAACGGCGGGAAGACGAGTTCATAACCCCAGCGCTGATACAGATCCAGCGTCTGACGACGCAGCTGCTCGATGGCCCGGGCGCGACCCGGGAGGACTTCTTCTACCCCGTCGGGCAGTAGCCACTGTTCTTCCTGATTCATCATTTACGACCGCATCAGTAATAACAGGCCCGCACCCAATACCATGAGCACCAGCCCCATAATTCGCAGCAGGCGACCATCCAGACGCGCCACCTGAAGTGCTGCCTGACGCGCACGCATAGGCGCCAGAAACAGCGGAAGGCCTTCTATGATCAACACCAGACATAGCGCCTTGATCAATAAACTGAAATCCATTGTTCCTGCCAGACAGCCACAAAAAAACCGGGAGCCTGCGCGCCCGGTTGCGGCATTCTACCACGGTCTCCCCGTGGCAGATAGGTTACCGGCGGATGGATCGAACAGCACCTGCCCGCTATGGACTCACCCGCACATCGTAGCTGACAACCCCTTGATTCCCGGGCAATAACTGCCCGGAAAACAGCCACTGCAGAGCCCCTTCATAACCCGGCCCATTGCTGCCATCCGGCGCACTCAGGCTACAACCGGACAAATCCGCCGGCAGCGCAGCCGGGCAGGCCGCGGCCGCATTCAGGGCACTGAAGGCCGGCGTGCTGTCGTTAACGGTTACCTCGGTCAGCGCCCGCACGCCCTGGTTGGAGAACACCAATCGATAACGCAGCACATCACCCGGGGCTGCCTGGTTGGCCGTGCCATCGCTGCTGTCCACATCATCCGCCGTTCCCTGCAGCCCGTCCGGGCCAATGTTGCGCACCTGCTTCTGCAGCAACAACGTACCGGCAGAAAGGCGGGTGGTGTCGCGCACCTGCACACCGGCCTGCAGCGCGGTGCCGGTGAAGGTCTGGGTCGCTTGCAACGGCCGGGCATGCAACGCCTCCAGCGGCGCATCCGCCGGGGCGAAGACTTTCACCAGCAGACACAGGCTATCGCCTGCCTGCACGGCAACGCCGGTGACTGGCTGAGCGGCCTCACCGCTGTCCAGAACACCATTACAGTTACTGTCCCGATAGAGCGTATCCGTCCAGGCCGGGGCAGCGGGCACGGTGTCAGCCGCCCCGAAAGTGAAGTCCACGGTGCCGGCGGTGCGAGCGCTAAAACGGTGATCGTAGAACAGGCTGTTGCCCGCATCGACCACCCCCTGGCGATCCGGCTCCAGCACCGGCAAGCCCACATCCCCAAACAGGATGTCGCTCCACACCGTGCCACTGGGGGGCACCGACAAGGTCATGGTGTCGTCATCGGCGGCACCGACCGCCAGGCTGCCACCAGCGGTGCCCGCACTTTCGCTGATGGATTGATAACCGTTGGGGGTCTGAACCAGCAGGCAGGCGCTCTTGCCCACATCCGCTAACGGCGGGGTCAATGCCCAGGCCCCATCGCCGTCCGTGGTGGTCTCCGCCAGCACCGTATCCGTCTGTGCGCACACACCATCGTCATCCGCATCGTGGTAGAGACGCACAGGCAGATTGGCCAGCCCGGGTTCGTCATCCCCCTTGTCACCATCGTGCGCCACCGCACCGGTACCATTATCCTCGAACACCCACCCCGAGAGCGTCCCCGCCGTATTGGCCGAGGCCACGGTGACCTTGTAATCCTCCACTTCACCATCGAACACCACCTGACCGCCAGCGGCCACGTCCGGCGTGCTGGACAGACGGAAGCGGGCATAGGTATCACCGATAAAGGCACCGGGCGGAACGAATACGCTCAGCTCAATGGTGCCGTTGGCCGGATTACTGTCCTGGGTATCGTTGTCGCGCACATTCAGAGCCACCTGCTCACTGGCATCGTCAAAATCGTTATCCCGATTCCAGTCGATCCAGCCTTGCACGAAATTGGTGCCTGCAGTCTGTTCTGTCAGAGTGATCGAGATCACCGCGTTACCGCCGGGAATCAGTGGGGAAAAACTGACACCGTCTTCTTCCGGACCATCCGCATCCGCGTTGGCCGAGTTCTGGTCGGCATCTTCCGGGTCCGGGCCGGTATCCCCCAGGTAAGGAACGGCAGGCTGCAAGGTGGCTACGGTGAGTGTATTCACATCCGTATCCGTCTGGGGCTTGCTGCCACCGGTGGCGTCCCTGCGCGACACATGGCCGCCGCTTTGCGGGTAACCACCGGCAATATCACCATGATCCACCTGCAGGAAAACCCCGAACGCGACCGCCTGGACACCAGAGCCATTCACGATATGAGAGGTGCGACGGGCATCTTCGGTTAAGCCCAGAACCGTGCCGGTCCCAATGGGCAAGTCGCCGGTGGTCAACACCATGCGCTGATTGGCATTTTCAAAGCGCACCTTCAAGTCCGACGCAGGCGACACCGAGAAAATTTCCCAGGGCTGGCCATCGGTTTCCCATGTGAGGCTTTCGTTCTGATCGGTGTCTTCCGCATCAGCCGCAATGATGTCGGCCGGCACCCGCTGACCATTGAGGTAAACCTGCCAATCAATATCAAACGCTGGCGCCAGCCCGTTGGTGTTGGACAACCCGATGGGGTTCACGCCCTGATAAAGGTCATCCAGGCGGTCGCCAGACCAGCTGCCGGTGTTATAGACATTGACCGCATCAGTCAGGTTGTCCAGCGTGGCGCGAATTTCCACCGGACCAAACACCCAGCTCTTGCGAACAATTTCCCCGGCCTGGTAGTTATTGCGAGCACCACAGGACCAATCCAGCCAATAGATCGCATCACGAAAATCACCGGCGCCGCCACTGGCAATACCGCCACCGGTGGCCTCGGAACCCTGTGGGCAGCTCACCACCGCCCGGGTAGACACCTGGTAGTCCTCCACTTCACCATCATCCGCACCTTCATAGGGGTCGATGGAGGGCGTGGTTGACCAGCGGAAACGGGTGATCACATCATTGGCATCCACTGTGCCGGTTGCCGCACTGGCAACAATATCGATCTGCCCATCGCCATCGGTGTCCTGAAGATCCTCGGCAATCTGCTCTCCGGCATCATCAAAATCCCCATCCTGGTTCCAGTCCACCCAGGCCTGCAGATAGCCACCATCACCTTCCACGCTGACCGAAATCGGGTTGATGCTCGGCAGTACGGAAGGAAAGGTCACCCCGTCATCAAAGGTGTCTGCATCGGCATTGGCATCCGCGTATCCGTCCACATCCTCTGACACATCAGCGCCAAGCTGAATGCCATCGACCAGAACATGAGACGGGTTCTGGTAACTGGCCGGCGCATCGCCGTAATCAACCAGCACCTGGGGAGGAGCATCGATCACACAGACTTTCTGCAGGTTGCTGGAGCCCCCGGTGGAGCCGGTAAAGCCGAAGAACACATTCGGGTCGCCGGCAAAATCCAGAGAGGTAAAGTCGCGATTCACAACAGCAACCAAAGCACCATCAAAACGGTACTGCAGTTGATTGGAGACCGGATCCCAATCCAGCGATACCGTGTGCCAACCTCCATCCTCAATATTGCCCAAATCCACCACGGGACTTAGCAGACTTCCTCCACCGTTGTTGCTGGTATAGTTAACCGGGTCATAAATAACCGTATGGTCATTGGCAATATCGCCGTAATCACCGCCATTGCTATAGGTATCAAACTCCACCGCCACGGCCGGATCCAAACCGCCCACCCCCAAGGCACCACCAAACACACCGGTGGCACTGCTGCCGGCATCGTCATTCTGGAAGGCAAAGGCAATCCCGTCCGCACCACTGGCGTCTTTTGTCCCCAGGTAGATGGAAAACTCCACCGTAAAGGGGGAAAGCAGACTAATACGGTTCTGTGACCAGGCAGAGCCGGACTGATTGCCACTATCCTGGGTCAGGGTAATTTCATTACTGGAGGTATTTCGCGTAGCACTGCCACTGAGCGACAGGTTTGCGCTGATTGCCGCATCACAGGTTTGGGAGGTGACATTCAGACGGTAATCTTCGACCTCACCATTGCCGCCATTCACCCCCACTCCGGGGTTCGTTGATTCGGTAAATTTGAAACGCGCATAGGTCACGCCGGACGCAGCAGAACCCGGCACATTAATGGTCACAGGCGTGACCGTAACGAAATTGGAGGAATTATTGCCGCTGGATGTTTCACCGTTATTGGTGATCTGGCGATTGGATACCATGCGCTCGCCGGCATCACTGAAATCCCCATCCCGGTTCCAGTCGAACCAGACGTTCAGGTAACCCGAACCGTATGTGGTCACCGACAGTTCGCTTTGCTGCCCCGGAAAGATGGATTGATCATTCAGAGCGCTTCCGGCCAGGGTAACGCCATCTTCATCGTCGAAATTGACAACCGCCCCTCCCGACCCGTCCAGGTCATCACCATCCGCTCCCGCACTAGCTTGCTGTGCGCCTTCATGGTCCGCCACCAAACCGCCCCCCAAACCGAGAAAACTGCTAACAGCCTGTCGGGCAGCCACATAGGGCGAGGGGGCATCGCCGTAATCCGTATTGCCGTCCACCACATCATCGAAATCGTCAACACGCAGAGACAAATAGGTAACACGCCGGGTTGTACTCGACGACCCTTCTGTTCCGTACGCATTATCATTCTGAACCCGAAAAGACGCATTGGATGTTTCCGAAAACACCACACTGGCTCGGCACTCAGGTTCGACGGTGGCAGCACCGTCTGTGCAGTCCGTGTCCCGCCCTTTTATGCGCGTGTTATAGCCGCCAGACGCCGATGAAGAAACGGTCGTTTCCGTGTTAACAGACACATAGGAACGCGTTTTTTCACCGGTATTGAAGTAAAGGTCATCACTGCCTGTGCGTGAATTGTCCGAGTTTCTGTCAAGATCGAACCCGGTAACGATGAGCCGGTCCACAACAACCGGCGTGGTGGTTCCCTGACGAACGACTGTTAACCGCAAATCCTGATAGGCGATATTTTCGCCGTTATCCTTGTCACGCAAACTGGCAAACAGTACCCCCTCTTCCACCCCCAGGCACTGGAAACTCCCGGCCTGATCATTGTCTTCCTGCAGAACCTGAACCAGAACATCCAGCGCCTGACCGTCGTAGCTTGCGGATGTACCAAACCGGTATGTCGCCTGAGAACAGTCACTGCCGCTAATGATTGTCCGCGAACCATTCAGCGGCAAACTGATCGCGTCTGCTGTCCCACTCACCAGGCACAGGCCGACAAAAAGCATGACAATCAAAGCCTGCGTCGCCAGCAGCCCTGCAACCAGCTTGCCTTTATTTTTTTTCGGTCCGGTTGTCTGCATCGTTTTACTCCACCCGTAACCCGAAAATAAGAACGGCAGCTTCGCCCGCTTTTAATTCACCCACATTCACCGACACATCACCGGTACCGCCCTCGGCTGGTGCAGCCACATCAGCGCTGCAATCCCCCGAGGGAAGCTGGCAACGTGTGGCAGCAGACAGCATGGTTGTGAACGGCTGGGTGCGATCATTAATAGTGACTTCATACATGCTCTGCGCGCCGGTGTTGGCCGCCGTCAGACGATAAATCACGCATTGCTCGCCAGGTGCTGCCGTGAATCGGGTATACACGAAACAACCATCGGCGGTACAGCTGCCCGGGCCATCGGGGACACCATCACAATCCGCATCCAGCGCCTGCTCCTTGGTCACCGCCACATCGGTATTGCTGGTCGTGGTGGAATCCGTCGCAGTGTCTGTCACCGTCTGCCCGGCACCCTGTGCCGTGACGGTGAGCGTCTTCAGGTTGGTAATGCCATAACCGGCCGTTGCCGGGGCAAAGACCCGGGCAAACACGGACAGGCTCTCGCCCACGGCAAGCACACCATCCGCCCCGGCAGTCTGCAGAGGCGTGCCATCGACAATCAGGGTATCCGCCGTATCCCATTGGCCATTGCCATTACTGTCCTCGTAGAGGGTAATCGACCAGCCATTGTCACTGGCGCTGTCAGGCGTGCCACTGAGCAACACATTGGTCAAATCCACATTACCGGTGTTGGTGAGCTGATGGCTGTAGAGCACGCTGCTGCCCGGCCCCACTTGCCCGGTCTGGTCCGGCTGCAGTGAAAGTGCTGGCCCCGCCACCACGACCACCTGGTCCAGCTTGATGTCGCTGGCATTGCTGGTCGGCGACAACGCACGCAGATACAGCGGCAAGGTATCGCCCCCGCTGGCCGATTCCGGCACCGTGACCTGGGCACACACCAGCCGCTGGCTACCTGCCGGCACCAGCCCGGTATTGGTAATAGTGACGCCATTGGCACTGCAGTCACCCGATCCACCGTCACGGTAAAAAGCCACAGCCCACCCCGCGGGTAATTGCCCCGGATTGAAATTGCTGTTGCTGGCGTGCAGGTCGTAGCTGTCCTGCCGCGGCCCGGTGTTATTCACGTACAACACAAAGGTGCCACGGCTGCCCGGCGCCACAGACAAGCTTCGCACCGGCGAGGCTTCCGGCCCCGGCCCTTCACCCGGAGCGCTACCGTTAACCGGCTGATCATTGGTGAGGTCCACACTGTTGGTCGCAATGCTGATGAGCGTGTCGGTCACCGCATTGCGCACCTGGGGATCGGTGACTGAACTGGCCACCTTGGTGACCTGGAAGGGCCCACCCAGTGCATTGGGCGGCAGAATGGCCTGCAGGACAACGCGCACGCCGCACACACCATTACCGGCATCGCGGACAAAGCGGGCCGGACACTGGCCACCTTGATCGACCAGCGGAATCGGGCCGGTGTCAGGCACCCCGTTGCCATCGGTATCCACCAACGGAGTAGCACCATCCGCCTTGAGTAACTGGAAGACGGTACCCTGGGGGAAGGGATCGCTTAGTGCCGCCCCGGAACGGTCGTTGGCGGCATTGATGGTGATATCGAAACGGTCTTCACCATCGCCGGTATTCCAGATCACGTTGTTGAACAGCACGGTGCCACCCTGCCCGGCACTGGCAATCTCGACACGGTTACCGGTATCGCTCACGTCATCGCTACCGGTAATGCTGTCATTCTCACTGTTGTTGGCCACCACCGCTGGCGCCAGCGCCCGGTCGATAACCCGGTAGCTCACGGCATTGGTACTGAACGGAGACGGCGTACCGAAATCCGTATTGCCGGCTTCATTGGAATAGCGGAAACGGCCGGTATTGCGAACCCGGTCGCCGGCACTCAGGCCCGCATCCAGGGTAACCTCGAAGGTGATAGTGCCCACACCACCCGGTGGCAATTGCGTCACGACCGCCCGCACCCGATCCTGACAATCCGGTTCAGCAGCATCTGTATCGTAGGCACAATAGCGGATCAGGTTAGGGGCATTGCCCTGATCACCATCATCGCCATCGTCTGTGAGCGGGGTGTTGCCGGTAAACGTCCAGCGAGCGGAATCCGGCACATAGGTCATGCCTGCTGACACCCCATCCACGGAAACCGTCGGCAACACATCTTCAATGATGATATCGGTGGCCGCCTGGTCCGACGGGTTACGGTAATCCAGGGTGACGGTGATCGGCCCGTCCGGAGAACGGCCTTCCCGCTGGCTCAATGACTTGACCACTTCAATCACCGGACCATCGATGACATCCGCTTCATCCGTATTGATGGCCAGCAGGGTGTTATCCGCATCACTACGCGCACGAACCTGCAATGACGGCTGTTGGCCCGCCACCGTTCCCGCCGACAATTCAGCTTCCACCACCAGCGAGAATGTTTCGCCGGAAATCATGTCCGGGGTCAGATTATCCCAGCAGCCATCCGCGTCGGACTGGGTAAACAAGGCACCGCCCGCATCGGGTTGGCCATCGCCGTTGCCGTCGGCGTAAACGGCCCAGGCATCAATGTCGCTATCCACATTGGTAATACACAACTGATACTGGTCGCGCCCATTACCGGTATTGGTCAATACATGGGAGAAATACACCAGCCCACCGGGCACTGCTGGCTTGCCCTGATCACTGACCAGTTCAATACCCGGAACGTTCTGCACCAGCGTCTGCACCAGGTTGGAGGTAACCCGCTGTGCTTCCGCCTGCTCCGTACAGCCATCATCAAGACAGGCCCGGTAACTCGCCGACGCCTGGTTTTTGATCACGGTGCCTGCCGCAGGTGTGGCCGCCTGAACACTGGCTCCCAGCATCAGCAACACCATCAGCCCTGTACGTTGCAGTGTCTTCACCCCAACTCCCCCTTTACTTCACTGGCGCCGGCGGCACGAATTCATCGCCGCCACTGCGGGCAAAATCAGCCCGCAGTACCAACGGGCGACTCTGCGCATCCAGCGGCATCAATTCAACACGACGATTGATGACCCGCTGTTCGTTATTCGCGTCAGGCAGAATAGGCAGCTCTTCGCCCAGAGCGACACGCTTGATGCGGCCATTGCTGATGCCCCCATCACGCAGGTACTGCACAACCCGGTCCAAACGACGTGCCGCCAGTTTCTGGTTATAGCTGGCCGCGCCCTTCTCATCGGTGAACGCCTGCACGCTCACCTGCAGGGTCGGATACTGTTTCAGCACCGCCAGATTGCTTTCCAGCCGGCGCGCTTCAGCGTCCGCCAGCTCATTCTGGTCAAACCCAAAATACACCGCCGGCTCCCAGACCTGGGTGCGACTTTCACCGGCCACAAGGCCTGCTCCGCCGCCAGCAGCAATACCGGTGACCGTCACCAGGCCGGTGCTCGTTACCCGAGCCTCCACCGGGCACAGTTCATCATACTGTGCATACAGTGACTCGGTGCTGGCACAGCCGGCCATTGTTGTCATGCCCGCCAGGATCAGCAGAGCGAACCGCGCTTTCATCGTGTTCATCGCGCATCTCCCAGATAACTGCGCTGCCCGGCGGCTTTACTGCCCAGCCAGCTCAGGTCATCTTCATCGAATTTGTATTCCAGTCCAACAAACACGCCTTCCGCGTTATAGCCTTCCGGGTCCAGGTCATCGTCACGGAAACCGGTAAAGTTATAGCCCACACCCATGCGCAGATTACGGCGCACCAGTGCATTGACGGTAAAGCCGTAGCTGTAACGGCGCTCTTTAACGCCTTCCGTGGTAATCGCACCACCATGCAGATCCAGATCAAAACGGCGGGTGATATCCCAGATAATCCGGCCATCCGCCACATAGGCATCCGATTCCACATCCAGATTGCCCAGTTCGGTTTGTTGCCATTTGGCACCCAGGCGACCAGAGAAAATCCAGTCGTCATGGGCCTGATAGTTATGGTGCGTGGAGAACAGGTGCACAGTGCGGTCGCTGCCACCGCTGCCGCCCCACTCTTCTTTCCATTTGTACATGAACAGCATGTGGTGACGATTATCCCGACGGGGACGGCGGGCCATCCCCAGGGTGACAATGTTGTCGCCTTCCTTGGCTTCAGTATCAAAGTACTGCAGGCGCAGGTCATCACGTACCACCGCAGACCAGTCGGTATTGACTCGCCAGATATTGGCCGCACTCAGACCATAGTACTCGCGATCATCACCAAAACGGGTTTCCACCCGGCCCAGGGTCCGGCGGTTTTCATTGCGCTTGTCTTCTGCTCCCACGGACAAGGCCGTGGCGTCCTGATTGGTCTGTCCGTCCAGTGTCTGAATCCATTCCATGGACGGCGATACGGTGAGCCCCGGTTCAATTTCAATATCCGACTTCACACCATTGGCCGCGGCCACATCACGGCCATCCACGGCACCGCGCAAACGGTACTCGGAATACACATCCGTATTACGGGTGACCGCAGAACGCACACCGGTGGTGAACTGCTGCGTTTCCACGTCATCATCCAGCGTATTGATGCCATTCAGGCTGTTGATGATCTCGTAACGGCTGTAGAGGCTGGTTTTCTCGGTGAGCTGCATGTCCGCATCGGCCGCGATACGACGGCGGCTGGTATCGTTGAAAGCCTGCTCGTATTCCGCGCCAATCTGGAAGGGCTTGCCCAGCAGATTAAAACCCCGGTCAGCGCCGAGAATATAGGTGCCGAAATCTTCACTGCCCTGCGCATCCTTCTGCTCGATACCGCGCACCCCGCCGCGCAAGGCGGTGGCACCGATACGTTTTTCCCCGATCACGCCCAGGCTGTTCTGCTCTTCCGTCCCGTCCAGCTGCTTGGAGCGAATGCCTTCCACTTCCACGGAAAAATCCCGGGCCAGCATCTGCTCGTGCCCCAAACGCATTTCTTCACGGGCGGCACTGATACCCGCCGACGGATTATCAAACCCGGCCTCCGCGCGCGCCCAGCGCAATTCGGTACGCGAACCATCCACCCACAAACGCTCACCATTAATGCTGTAGGCGCGCCCTTCCGGGTCATTGTTTTCATGGGCCATGGAGCCGGAAGACACATTGATGCGGGTGTTCTCGTCCAGCTTGTATTGCGCGGAAACGCTGGTCAGGTCGAAACCTTCGGTTTCATGGTCATCCTGGGTGCGGCTAACGCCCAGCTGCAGCTGATCGGTCAGGTCGTAGTTCAGGCGCGCGCCGAGAACATTGTATTCCTCGGCATCGCCTTCCACGTTATAGCTCACGCGGACGAACACCGGGTTCAGGTTGGCATCCACCGTGGGGACCACATCGTGGAAGCGAATATCACCGGTAAAATAATTCACCGAGTAATCCACGTAGCGGGTCAACGGTGTGGTTTCGATGACCAGGCCCCGGTTGTTGCGGTCACGCACAATGATTTCCACGGTCTCGCTGTCACGGGCCGGATCGTTACTCAAGGTGAACAACAGCGCGGTACCGTTACCCGGCAGCTCTTCGGTCACCTGTTCCATGTCCGGGCGGGCAGCGAACACTTGGAAGCGGGCACGACCGTTATCGTAGACGCCATTCAACCCGGTCAGGGTGCGCTGGGTACGGCCCAGATCGTAGAAGTCGTTCTGCGGGTCGGTGAGATAATCCCCCCACATGATGCTGCTGCGGTCCTTTTCCAGTTTCGCATACAGCTTGCTGCGGCTGCGGGCATCATAGCCACGCACAGACGCATCGCCGGGGATCGGGTAGTAATCTGCGGGATTCAGATCACGGCGCACTTCGTCTTCGGTGTCCAGATCCTTGTCGGTGTCGTAGGCCAGGGTCAGGTGGGCATCGCCGCGGACCTGACCTTTCATAAACACGGCAGCCCGGCCGTCCACGCCATCGTCAAATTCATCGGCCACATCCGTGGGTGCATTGCCGTTGTCACGCAAGCCACCGGCGCGGCTTTGCACCTGTAAAAAACCCGTGGCCAGCAACGGACGCAGAGGCGCAATCTGTTCGATCTGGATGCTGTCACTGAAACGGTCCAGGGTGGCACGCAGTCGCACCGGACCGGTGTATTCCGTGCTGCGCAGATGAGCCAGGGCCACACCGTCCACCAGTTTGATTTGATGACCCGGCGTACCGCTCTGCAAATCCTCTTCCAGCCACTGGCCGCGATCGGTTTCCAGTGTCACAAAGTGGCTGCCCAGCGCCGGGTTGCCTTTGGCATCATTGAGACGAACACGCACACCCAGGGTTGAGCGCCCACCGTCCGCCGGCAGCGTATCGGATTCCGTTTCCAGGGTAATGGACTGCGGCGCCGCCGGGCGCACCACGGTTTTTTCTGCCATCACCCGCTCGTTGCCAAACATGTCGCGTGTGCTGACTTTCAAGGTGTTTTCCCCTTCATCCAGGGCGACGCCATACCAGGTGACGACCTGGGCACGCTCACGCTTGTTGACGACCTGCTCACCCAATTGCGCCTTGGCCACTGCCTTGCCATTCACGCTCAGTACCGGATCCACGCCGGCACGCACCACCACCTGAAAACGGCCATCACGGCTCACGCCGCCACGCGGCCACAACCAGGCACCCTGCTCCGCCTGCTCGCGGGTAATGCTGGCAGCCACTTCCTTGGTGTTCTGCATGGTGGCTTCCGGGTTGGCCGGCAGCACCGCGGCCGTGTCGGTTTTCTCGCCCTGGGACTGGGAAACTTTTTCCCAGGCATCGGTGAGTCCGTCATCCCCGGTCTGGGTATATACACCGCTGCCCAAATCGCCGCTGCCGTCGGCCTGACGCAAAATCGGATTGATGGTCTGCTGACGCAGGGGATCAAAGCGCGCCGCTTCATCCAGCATCCAGTCACCGTTCATGGAGGCATTGCGGGCTTTAAGCTGTTCCGCCAGCGCTTTCGCGTCATCGCCAGTGGGGCAAATGGCGGCAAAATCCGCACGGTGGTATTCACCGGAACGCAAATCCACAAACCGGCTTTCCGGGTCCGCCGCATGACGGTTGTCGATGGGCTTGAGTTTGACGCCGGCCGGCAAGGTCAACGGATCCACCTTGATGGTATGCAACCCCGGGTTCAGGCCGTAGACACTGTACTGGCCGTTCTCGTCGGTAATCACCCAGGTGCCGTCCTGCAGATACAGCTTCACGCCACCAATCGGCCACTCACCATCGTTCTGCAGGTTATTACAGTCAGCATCCACATAGACCTTACCGAACAGCATGGCCTTGTCTGACAGCACGCCTTCGTTGCGGATCTCGACTTCGGCTTCATCCTGGTTGGAACGGTAGGTAAACCCGGAGGCCGTGTTGGCCTGGGCCGTGGCCCGGTTGATGCCATCGCTGTCCACCGCGCCCGCCGACAACCGCAAACCGTAGTGCAATGTCACCGTTTCACCCGCCTGCAACGGCAGCGCCACCACGGAGCCATTGCTACGCTCGCGCTCCAGGCGGAAGGTCAGCTGCGGCCCGGGGCGGCCCGCCGGGTCCGGCATTTCGACACGCTGCCCGCCCACGTCCAGCCAGGCGCTGTCATTGATATAGCGGAAGCCATAGGGCAGCTGATCGATAATTCTGCCGGCGTAAAGCGCATCGGTGTGATTGTTGGTCAGGTTGATGCTGTAGGCCAACACATCACCCACGGCGGCGCTGTCCTTCTCCACATTCTTGTCCAGCACCAGAATCCCGGCAGCGGTATTGGCACTCGGATCCAGCGGGATGTTCACAAACACATTGGAGGTGCCCAGCAGGAAGGCCCCGTTGTTACTGCCCGCCACCCGCGCGGCTTTGCGCCCCACCGGCGCCTGGTAACCTTCCAGGCCGTAGGAGCTGTCATTCACATCCGAATAGAAACTGCCCGCTGCAGCAGCCGACACCTCTGACGGAAAGGTGTAACCCGGCGGCGGCAGCACATCCAGGTAATAGCAGTGACCCGGGGTGGCAAAGGGGTACTGGTAATCGCCCAGCACCGAGGTGTTATCCACGTTGACCGTGTTGGTGTTTTCGCCGTCCAGGCTTTCGCCGGTGTAAGGATCTGTGCCGACTTCATAATCGCTTTGCGCCAGGTCCGCACAGCTGCCCGCACCACTGGCCGATAAGGTTTGCCGGGACTGGTACAGGATCACCTGCGCACCGCCCACCGGGTTACCGTTGCTGGAATCAAAGACCGTGCCGGCCGGATCTACCGCCGCCACATCAGACACCACTTCGTAACGCTCCACATTGCCAGTGGGGCCATAAATCGGCATCTGAAAACGGGCGGTCAGGGTATCGCGGGCCTCACTGCGCAGCGCACAGGCTTCATCCAGCGCCTGGCTTGTCGTGGTATTACTATCGAATTCCTGCGCCTGGGAGGTATTCGCAGTGGAGGGGCACTGGCGGCCATAACCGTTTTCATCCGCGCTGAGTACAAACGGGCGAATGCTGCGGAAGACACCAGAATCCGGCGTCGTCTCACGCATGACTACGCGCAAGGTGTCACCGGTCAGGGCCGACTCCACCGTCACGATGATCAGGCGCTCACCGGAGGGAGTACGCTCCAGGAACTCCCGCTGAGTCGGGGACACGTTAAGCTGTGAGGCGTTCAGGCGCAGGTAGACGCCATCGGTGAGCACTTGATTGTTTTCAGCCGGCAACAGTGCATACATATCGGCCAGCTGAAAATCGCTGTCTTCGCCGTGCCGCGGCGCTTGCCCGGAACGGGACACCTGCGGCGTGGGGCGCTCAAACACCAGAGTCGGACGAACCGAGCCCGCCAGGGTGTTGCACACGGTATTACTGGAAAAATCGTCCGTGCCATCGCCATCGGTATCAACAACCGCCTGGTTGTAAATCCGCGTATTGCTGGTCAACCCGGTGCCAACCTGCACACCGAACGTAAAGCCGCCGGACTCATTGGACTCCATGGCCGACGCGGGAACCAAAACGCCAAAGCGATCCACGGGTGTAGACGGTGACCACTGATCAAAGCGGATCCATTCATCATCCGCATCGCCGGAACGGTGCACCACCGCGACAGATTGAATTGGAGAGATACCGGCAGCACTGCCCGGGCGTAACTGCACGTTCGCCGGCAAGGCATCTTCCAGCATAACGCCCTGCTCCACCTGACCACTGATCAGGAAACGTCGTTCTGCCGGGGCATTGCTGCCGGTATTGGTATAGCTGATGCTGTAGTCCAGCGATTGCCCTTCCTGGGCAGGGTTATCACAGCTCTGGCTGCTCGACTTGGTCAGATTCAGGAAGGCACCGGAGGCCACCGTGACACTGTCTTGCCGGGAGTCGGACACATCAACATCCGTTTGTGACTCGGCCAGTACCGACGCTCTCAGCACATCATTCTGACCTTGCCCGGACGCCACCGTGCCAGCCACCACGAGAGAAAGTGACGCGCCGGCAGGCAAGCTCACCGGCGCCGTAATTTCCGGTTCACCGGCATCGACCACACCATTGCCGTTCACATCTTCATACAGACGCAAGTTCAGCAGGTCACCATCGTCGCCGGCACTGTTCACCGCCGTCAGGCTGTAGTCATCGTCCACATTGCCGGTATTGGTCAGAACATGGGGCAGGTTAACGCGCTGACCGGCGGCCACCGTCAACGCATTGCTGTTACCCAGCAGCACATCACGGTATGGCGCCACAACAAGCTGGGACACATTGGAGTTCTGCGTTACCACCTGCCCGGTGAGCGGGTTCAGGTAGCGAACCTGGGCCTGGTTACGCAGAACGGTGCCGGCCGAGGTGGCAGCCGCAATGGCGCCGCTGGCAATCGCCAGCAGCGTCATTACGCTGATTGTCCAAACCCCGATCCGATTCAATTCACGATGCCCTGTCGTTCCCACGCGGTGCTTGAGCACCTTTTTTGACCGCCCCGGCGGCCATGTTTTTAAGAGCTTTCTCAGACGTTGCGCACAGCGCCTGAGAAAGCTCTCCCCCTTCCCGCAAGGGGAAGAGGAAGAGCCCGGGAGGGGCTTGCTTAGTTCACTCGCACACAGAACTGCGCTGTGGCGCTATCACCCGCAGGCAAATCACCAATCTCCCATTTCACCTCCGGATCAGTGCCGGAGTTGGCCACCGAGTTGTTATCCGAGTTGGCGGTCAGGAAGCTTGTGTACGGGGTGGTTTCATCAGTGATGGTCACGTTCTTCGCCGTGGCCGCACCTTCGTTGGTGGCCGTCAGATTCCAGATCACACACTGAAGCGGCTCCACCTTGGTGGTTTGACTTGCAGCAAAACCAGAGTCCGGGGTCCAAAGCGCCTCCGCACTACCGGTGTTACAACTGCAGTCAGCATCGACGCCCGCCGCCTTGTCGAGGCGCACCTGACCGAGAATCACGTCAGTCACATCCGTGGCCGTCGCCGAAGCCGTAGCTCCCGCACCGGCATCGGTGTTGGCTGCGGTCAGGTTCAGCGTGTCCTGAGTGCCCAAGGCAGCTGTACCCGGTGCAAACACAGTCACCTGCAGTTCCACTTTCTCACCGGCTTCCAGCGTCAGCTCCGGCGCGTTATCGCCGTCTGCATCCGCCACACCGATTTGCACCGGGTTGCCCGCCTGATCACGCACCCACAGCTGGCCAGCCGTGGCCAGAGCGGCGATCTGGCTCAGCTCACGGTAAGCGTCGGGGGTACCGTCGTTGTTGGTGTCCACATACAGCTGGGTGGTGTTTGTCCAGTCCGGCGCATTAGAGTTAGCTGCGCTCAGCTCAACGGTTTCGGTGGAGTTACCATCGTTGGAAAGTACATGCTGGTAATCCACATTACCGCCAGGCTGTACCTGGTTGGCGCCGTCCGGAGTGATGCTGATATCACGGTTAGCAACAACGTCTACCGCATCTAGCTTGGAGTCGTTGATGCCGCTGTCAGAGGCGGAGACCACGGTGAAGGTCACTGGATAATCACCATCTCCATCCGTTGGGCTCGTGGCTGAACCAGCCCCATCGACAGCGTCCGCACCAGTGTAATCCGCTTCGGCCTGGGCCACGTTGGAAGACACCTTGACTTCCGCGGTGTAGTGGTAAACCGCGCCGCCAGGCAGGTTCGGGGTGGCCGTTACCGATGCATCGGCATTAGTGGTGTTATCCAGGGTGCCATTGCCGTCGGTGTCGATACCCACTTCCTTGAATACCACGGACCAGCCGGAAGGCAGCGCAGAGCCGAGGAGGTAAGACTGGGGGTTACCGGATTCATTGGCGACAAACAGACTGAAACTGGTGGTTGCACCGGCCGCCGCTGAATTGGTGGTGATTGGAGTGCCTGCCATGTATTCATCTGCATCATCTGCACTGTCACCCAGGCCAATGGCCGTGGCGCTGTTGGCAATATCCACGTTTGCGGCAGTAATCGCTGCCAGCACACCTTGAGTGTCATCGCTCTCATCATTCTTACCAGCCGATGTAGCCGTCAACGTGTAAGAGTAAGGCGCCACAGCCCCGTTGATGTCGGCGGGCAAATCCGCTTTCACGGTAATATTCAGCGCATTCGTTGCACCTGGCGCCAGGGATCCGGTATCCGGGTTGCCATCGCCATTGGTATCGGTGATTTGCACTGTGCCAGCCGCATTCCAGAAGCTGTAAGTGGTGCCCGCGGGGAAAGTGCTGCCCGCAGTATCCACGCTCAGTTCAAACACATCGTCGCCGTTACCGTTGTTGGTGATGGTGTGCTTGAAGTCCACCACGGCACCGCTGGCGGCGCTGGCAACATTGAACACGTCATCATTGGTGGTATCGGGGGCGATTTCGGTGTCGTCCGCATCCACGGCATAGGTCTGACCGATAACGGTCGTTACCGTGTTGGACTTGACTGCGTCCTCAGTAGTTGCCGGATCGTTATCAAGGTCACCTTGTGCCGCGAAGGTGTTCTTAATTTCAGTGCCAGCCCCGGCAGTAGCCGGATCGAAGCTCACCTGATAAACGATGGAAACGGTGGTGTTTACACCCAACGATTTATCCGTCAGCAAGATACCGGGGATATCGGAATCAAGAGAGCCGTTGCCATCCAGATCCACTCCCAGCTCACTTTCATCAACAGTGGTCAAAGTCGCCGGCGCATACATGGTGGTCGCATCCGTCGGGATGTCCTGAGCCAATCCTGCATTATCTTCGTAGGTGTCATCATTGGAGGCCAACAGACCATTCACCGAGAGGATATCCACGAAGGCCGCGTTAGCTGGAACCGCATCGTAAATATTCACATCGGTTGCCGCACGGCCACCATTGTTCTTCACCGTCAAGGTGTAGGTAATGGTGTTGGCAGTCAGATCAACGGACGCCGCCTTGGTGGTTACCAGCACCGCATCGGTGGTCACCGTCACCTGGTCACTGTTGGTATCGTTACCGTCTGCGCCGTTAACACCGTCAGAATCATAGTCGCCGTCATCGTCGTTGGCGCCGATATCCTGCACCAGGCCACCGTCATTGGCGTCGAAGCTGCCATCGCCCCGGGTCGAACGCACCAGCAAGGTGCCATCGATGGTGGCGCCCGCTGCGGTTCCGGAGGGAACCGGCACGGCCAGGATCAGCTCGACCTGGTCACCAGCATCAACGCTCACAGACGTGGCGGCGCTTTCACCGGCATCAGGCTGACCATTGCCGTTGGCGTCGATAAACACCTGATAGCTGCCCGCTGCACCGGCACCATTCAGTCCGTCCAGGGTGAAGGTATCGGTGGCATTACCGGTGTTTTTCAGAGTGTGGCTGAAGTAAACGGTTTCACCCGGCGCACCGGATTTGTTGCCGTCATTTTCCAGCGTACCCGCATAGACTTCTGCAACGGTCACTACCGCTTCATTGGACTGTGCGGAGTAGCTGTTGCCGTTGGCATCTTCATAGGTAACGGTTGCCTTGTTCTTGATGTCCGTCCCTGCGTCAGTCAGCGCCCACGCTTGCCCTGCGGCAAACAATAGACCCCCAGACACAAGGGATGCGGCCATTTTCGAAGACAACACGCCCTTATTGAAGGCATGTTTCATGGCTTCATTCCTTTAATGGATTGTGTTTTGGATTACCCTCGGTTTCGAAAGCCTTGCGAGAGCGGCCCCTCGTTATTCACAAGCGGTCCGCCCCTCCCCATGCGGCCGATCGCTGACGATCAAGCCGCTCGCACAAGACTTCCCGGGACCTTTCGATCCCGCGTCTGCTTCTCCCGGAGCTACTGCACCCGCACCCGGTAGCGATATTCCTGCACCTGGTCAGGTTGCAGGCTGCCTTTCGGCTGCCAACGCACCTGGGTGTAGTCGCTGGGAGAAACCTCGACGTTCTTGGACTGGCCATTTTCGCCAGTAACGGTTTTGGTGACCGGCTCAGCCTGGAAGCTGTCGCCGTTATCAATGCTGACGGTGAAATCGGCGCTCACCTGGGTGGCAGCACTGTCTTTTAGATAAACGGTATTGGCCGGAACCGGTCCGGTAATAACCAGACCGGAAAGCGGCTGGTCCCCGTTATTGGTATAAGTCAGGCGGTATTCGACAATATCCCCGGGACTGGCCTGTTCGGCTTCCTCCACCACTTCCTTGCCGTCTTGACTGGTCACCAGATAGGAATCCATCTGACTGGATAACGGAGCATCCGCCCAGACAGCAGCGGACATCAAGAGCATCAAAGTCGAAAAGAACAGTTTCATGAGCAACATTGCCGGTATAAATCAGGGGGCCACCCTGACCTTTACTCAATACATCGCACCGCGCGACATACCCCTTTATGAAAATATTTTTCGTGATGGAGATCCCACAACGGAACCCTTTCACTGTAATTCTTTGTGACAACGTACGCATTTTGCACAAAAAATGTCGGCTTTGGGTGAAGAAAATGTAAAAAGACTGCAAAGAAAAAGTGGTACGGTCGCGCCACAAAATACCCGCAAGGCCCGCAGTCAAAGGCTTACAGACTTGTAAGCAAAAGCTTACAACCAATGAAAAACCCGCCAGCGGCGGGTTTCCTACGACAAACGGTATGAGCCTCTATTCAGGGTCTGCCGCTTGCCCCTTTCAAATACCGGAAGAAATCACTGTCCGGCTCCAGTATCAGCACATCCTCGGGCTGATCGAAGCTTTCCTTGTAGGCTCGCAGGCTACGGTAGAAACGGAAGAATTCCTGATCCTGATTGTAGGCCTGTGCGTAAATCGCGGCAGCCTGGGCATCCCCTTCACCGCGGGCACTCTGGGCCTTGCGGTATGACTGCGCCAATGTCTCAGTGCGTTGACGGTCTGCGGCGGCACGGATTTTTTCCGCTTCCTCGCGACCCTGAGAACGATGCGCAGCGGCATCACGCTGGCGCTCGGCCCGCATGCGGTCGAATACCCGGCCACGCACCTGTTCCGGCCAGTCCACCTGCTTCACCCGGATATCCACCACTTCGATACCCAAATCCTCCAGGGTGGACTTGTTCACCTCTGCACGCACCTGGTCCATCAGCGCTTCACGCTGATCATTGGCCAAATTGCTCGCTGGCGATTCATCGCTCTCCGTCTTGTTCGCTTCCGCGTCGCGCAATACCGACTCGTCCAGCTGGTCGACGGGCACTTCCACGGTTTCACCGGTGGTCGGGTCGCGCAGGATAGCGGTATCACCTTCCACTTTTTCCACGTCACTTTCACCAGCCACCACCTGGAACACGGTGCGCGAAGCGAACTCGTTACGCAGCCCCTCGTTCACACGGGGATCCAGCAGCTCACGGGCACGACGCTCCATCACCTGGGGGTTGGAGGACCCGCCGCCGACGCTAACGATATAACGCTGCACGTTGCTGATACGCCAGATCACAAAGGCATCCACGTTCAGCAGCTTTTTCTCAGCGGTCAGGAACGACTGGGTACGCACGTCATAAACCAGCGCACGCCCGTCTACCTTCACCACCTCTTCCACCATCGGCCATTTGAAGTAAAGGCCAGGCTCAATGTCGGTCTTGTCGATCCGGCTAAACTGTTTCAGCACTGCCTTTTCTGTCTGGTTAACAATGAAAAAGGAATCCATCGCCAAAAGGACCAGTACCCCCAGAGCCAGTAGCGCCATCCATCCACGATTATTCATTAGCGCAGCTCCTGGTTGCGGTTGTTGTACAGGCTGCGGCCGGTATTGCGGCCACTGCCACCATCATCCGCGCCGGCACTTGAGGTCGAACCGGAAGACGTCGCGTTCTGGCTCGGTGCCTTGGCCTTGCCGTCCTGGTTCTTCATCAACTTGTCCAGCGGCAGGTAAATCAGGCTATCGCCCTTGTTCACGTCCACCAGCACTTTACTGGTGTTGCTGAACACCTGGGTCATGGTTTCCAGGTAGAGCCGCTCGCGGGTCACGTCCGGCGCCTTGCGGTACTCGGTGAGCAGATCAGTAAAGCGGTTGGCATCACCCTTGGCCTCATCAATCACCTGCTGCTTGTAGGCAAAGGCTTCTTCCTCAATACGCTGGGCTTCACCACGGGCCTGGGGAATCACTGAATTGCTGTACGCTTCGGCTTCTTTCTTGAAGCGGTCTTCGTCTTCCTTCGCCTTGGACACATCATCAAAAGCATCACGGACCGCATCCGGTGCTTCGGTTTTATCCAGTACCACCTGACGCAATACCAGCCCGGTGTCGTAGCGGGTCAGGTAATCATCCAGGCGTTCACGCACCTGAACCCGGATCGCCTCACGGTTATCCTTGAGCACATCATCCATGGAAGATGACCCCACCACATGGCGCAAGGCCGAGCTGGTAGCGTGTTCCAGAATTTCTTCCGGTTGCGCAACTTTCAACAGGAACGGGCGCGGATCGAGCACCTGGTATTGCACCTGCAAGGTCACGCTGACGATGTTGGTGTCCTTGGTGAGCATTTCCTCGGTGATTTCGTAGCGGCGGTTCTGCCCCACGTCCACCTTCTCGTATTGCTCCAGAATGGGTGCTCGCCAGTTCAGGCCCGGCTCCACGATGCGATCGAACTTACCGAACCGCAGCACCACGGCGCGTTCGCGCTGATCCACCTGGAAAAAACCCATCAGGCCATAGCCGATAGCCACAATCACCAGCGCGATGACCAGCACCGGCCAGGGAGACCCGCCGCCACTGCTGCTTCCGCCACCGCCGGACTTGCCGCCTTTGCTGCCGAAAACATTGTTGATCTTGTCTTTCAGGTTTTTCAGGGCTTCATCCAGGTCCGGCGGCCCCTGGTCGCCACCACCACCCCAAGGGTCCTTCGGCTTGTTGCCGCCGGGTTCATTCCACGCCATGTAGATCTCCAGTCCGCCAAAGCCAATGGGCTCCGGCCTAATGATGACTCGCGTTTGACGAGCGTTCTGAATTGTAGGAAGGGGTGTCGTCACCTGCAACCGCAGGGGCCGGAATTACCAGCTCTTCCTCTTTTAATCCCTGTTCACGGAGCAGTCGTTCGAAGTGCACCCGATTCACATTGATACGCAGTAACATGCTGCCGTCGGTAGCGGTCTGCTCTTCCAGCACCTCACCGGCCTCGTGCAAGCGCGCGCGCAGGCGCCCTGCTGAAGCCGGCAACCGTACCCAGCAATCCACCCAGCCCGCCGCCAGCCGCTCTGCGATGGCCTCAAACAGCAGGTCGAAACCGTCACCGGTCTGTGCGGAAATCCATACCCGCCAGGGCTGTCCATGCTCGTCGCGCTCAATCCGGGGAGGCTGGTCCAGGTTATCGACCTTGTTGTAGACATGCAGCACCGGCAGCTTGTCGCCGCCAATCTCTTCCAGCACTTCGTCAACCGCGGCCACATTGCTGTCACGCTCTTCCGCGCTGCAATCGGTCACATGCAGCAGCAGGGTGGCGTTGACGGTTTCTTCCAGAGTCGCCCGAAATGCCTGCACCAACCGGTGCGGCAGGTGGCGAATAAAGCCCACGGTGTCCGCCAGAATGGCGGGGCCGACGCCCGGCACCTTCACCTTGCGCAGGGTCGGGTCCAGCGTGGCGAACAACTGGTCCGCCACATAGACATCCCCGGTGGTGATGGCATTGAACAGGGTGGATTTCCCCGCATTGGTATAGCCCACCAGGGAAATCAGCGGGGTCTCCGAGCGCTGTCGTGCACGACGCCCTTGAGCACGCTGCTTACGGACCTTGTCCAGGCGCGATTCAATACCGCGAATACGGTCACGCAATAAACGGCGGTCCGTTTCCAGCTGGGTCTCACCCGGGCCACGCAGGCCGATGCCGCCTTTTTGTCGCTCCAGGTGAGTCCAGCCCCGCACCAGGCGGGAGGACAGGTGCCGCAACTGCGCCAGCTCAACCTGCAAGCGCCCCTCGTGGGTACGCGCCCGCTGGGCGAAAATATCGAGAATCAACCCGGTGCGATCCAGCACCCGGCATTTCACCACACGTTCCAGGTTACGTTCCTGGCCCGGGCTGAGTGCATGATTGAACAGCACCACGTCAGCCTTGTACTCACTCACCATGGCGGCCAACTCATCGGTTTTGCCGGTGCCGATGAACAGAGCCGGGTCCGGGCGGTCGCGCTTGCCGGTTAACTCGACCACCGGCAGCACACCGCTGGAGGTGACCAGGTGATGAAATTCGTCCAGATCTTCACGCCCCATGGCATCGGGCAGCTCCAGGTGAACCAGAATCGCCCGCTCACCAGCTTCGGTACGTGTTTGCTCTGTACGATCAAATAATTCCATAGGATCCGGATATGGGGACAGGTGGCCCTAGTTTAAACCAGGATGACGGTGGAAAGGCAGGAAATACGCACAGGTCACAACGCACAGAGCCACCCGAAGGTGGCTCTGTGTAACTCAGGCACGGCAAACAGCGTTACTGATTGCCATATCCTTCGTCGGCAGCCGGAGCAGCCGTTGCCCCTGCGGCCATGGCCGGGTTACCGGTTGCGCGCGGGTTGCGGGCCGGCACCACGGTAGAAATCGCGTGCTTGTACACCATCTGGCTGACTGCATTTTTCAGCAGCACGACATATTGGTCAAAAGACTCAATTTGCCCCTGCAGCTTTATCCCGTTCACCAGAAAAATAGATACCGGAATACGCTCCTTACGCAGCGCGTTCAGGAAAGGGTCTTGTAGCGAGTGCCCCTTTGACATGGCAGATCTCCTTGAAATAACAGTAAAAAGTAGCGCCCAACACTTCGGGCAATCAGCGCGTTAAAGCAGCGAAACCGTCCCAAACGGCCACCACCTTCGCCCGGTGCGCCACCGGGCAAATTTTTGTCAACAACCCAGGCAAAAGGTTCCAGGTCCCGACCCATCCATGGCCGCGACACCATTCCCAAGCAACGTCGCCGACCTATGCAGTCATTGCATTATAAACCAAAACGCATGCTTTCTGGGCTAACTAAACACAGATTTACAGTTCTTCGCAAGCAGCTCAAACAGCGCCTTTCGCTGTGACAGATCATTACTGTCGAACCACTGCAGATCCGGCCATTTTCGCAACCAGGTGAACTGGCGTTTGGCCAGCTGGCGGGTGGCGATAATGCCCCGCTCCACCATGGTGTCGTAGTCATACTGGCCGTCCAGATATTCCCACACCTGGCGGTAGCCCACCGCCCTGATGCCCGGTAACGCCGGATGCAGCTGTGTTTGCTGCCGCAGCCCTTCCACTTCGGCCAGCAAACCGGCGTCGAGCATGGCCCGAAAACGCAGGGCAATCTGCTCGTGCAGCCAGCCCCGGTCCCGGGGCGCCAGCGCCAGGCTAAGCACGGGATACGGCAACCCACTGAACTGACTCAAACCATCCCGATTCTTTATGACAGTTGTATGATGCTCCGCGTGGAATGCGGACAGCGGCCGACCGGTGAGGCGAAACACTTCCAGCGCTCGCTGTAACCGCTGCCGGTCCGTGGGCTTGAGCCGCGCCGCTGTCACCGGGTCTACCTCGGCCAGCGCCTGATGCACCGCCGGCCAGCCTTGCGCATCGGCCAGGGCTGCAATCTCCGCCCGCACCTGCGGGTCCGCTTCCGGCAACGGCGCCAGCCCCTCCACCAGGGCCTTGAAATACAGCACCGTGCCGCCCACCAGCAACGGCAACTTGCCGTTGGCGTGGATCTGTTCGATATGCCTGAGCGCATCGGCGCGAAAATCCGCAGCGGAATAGGGCTCGGTCAGATCACGAAAGCCCAGCAACCGGTGTGGCGCCAATGCCAGCTCTTCTTCAGTGGGGCGGGCAGCACCAATATTCAAGCCCTGATAGACCAGCGCCGAGTCCACATTGATGATTTCGATGGGCAGGGACTGCACCGCCTCGATAGCCAGCGCCGTCTTGCCGGAACAGGTAGGCCCCATCAGCAATAAGATAGGCAAGCACGCTTCAGGCATCACGCTGACACGCGAAAGACCGCGCGCCCTCCGCGTGTTGCCTGTCTGCGTGTCGCGTGCAAGCGGCCATGATTCATTGCCCCCGCATAAACAGTCGATCCAGATCCTTGATGCTCATCTGGGTCCAGGTGGGGCGACCATGGTTGCACTGGCCGGAACGCTCGGTGGCCTCCATGTCGCGCAACAGGGCGTTCATTTCCGGAATCGTCAGGCGCCGATTGGCGCGCACACTGCCGTGGCAGGCCATGGTGGACAGCAGCTCATCCAGTTTCTGGGCAATGCGCTCACTGCTGCCTTGCGCCAACAGGTCCGACAACACATCGCGCACCATGGATTCACTGTCACCGTTGCGCAGCAAGGCCGGCACTTCGCGCACCACCAGGGTTTCCGGGCCGGCGCGCTCGACACCGAACCCCAGCCGGGAAAACACCTCCGGCTGCTGCTCGGCGAAATCCGCTTCCCGGGAGGACACCGCCAGCGACACGGGCACCAACAACGGCTGGCTGCGCACCTTGTCGTCCGCCCAGCTCTGCTTGAGCCGCTCATAGGTAATCCGTTCGTGGGCGGCATGCATATCCACCACCACCATACCTTGCTGGTTTTCCGCCAGAATAAAAATGCCGTGCAGTTGCGCCACCGCGTAGCCCAGCGGGGGAACGGTTTCGTCTTCGCTGGCCGGCGGCATCATCGACGGCGCTGACTCGCTGACCTGCTGCCCCACCAGGGCTCCGTAGGCATCCGCCTGACGGGCGCCCTGGCCATAGCCAAACGCACTGCCACCCGTGGGCGGATAGGCCTGCCCGACCGGGCGAGACAGGGAAGACATGCCCGCACCCGCCGGCGAAGTCAGCGACATATTGCCCTGGCTGGGCGCCATGGCCGTATCCATGCCGGCGGCTGGCGCACCTTCATCGACCACGGAACCGGCCAGCTCCTGCCCAGGACGTACCCCGGCAATGGCGCGATGCAATGAGCTATACAGAAAACCATGCACCATGCGCTGTTCGCGGAAACGCACTTCGTGCTTGGTGGGGTGAACGTTCACATCCACCATGGCCGGGTCCAGCTCCAGAAACAGTACATAGGCCGGGTGGCGGCCGTGGTAGAGCACATCCGCATACGCCTGGCGCACCGCATGGCTGACCACCTTGTCGCGAATCACCCGGCCATTCACATAGAAATATTGCAGATCCGCCTGGGAGCGGGAAAAGGTGGGCAGGCCCATCCAGCCGTGCAGACGCAAGCCATCGCGCTCCACATCCACGGCTACCGCCTGCTCCATAAAGCCCTTGCCACACAGCTTGGCCACCCGGGCCGCCCGCAGGGTGTCATCCAGCCCGGCGGGCAGCTGATGAATCACTTTCTGGTTATGGGTGAGCCGGAAAGCGGTATTGAATTCACTCAGGGCAATGCGCCGAAACACTTCTTCGAGATGATTGAATTCGGTTTTTTCAGTGCGCAGGAACCGGCGTCGGGCCGGGGTATTAAAAAACAGGTCGCGCATGGTCACGGTGGTGCCACGGGGATGACCGGCCGGAGCCACGGTGGGCGCCATATCGCGCCCTTCCACGGTCACTTGCCAGCCTTCCGCTTCGCCTTCCACGTTACTGGCCAAGCTCAATCGTGAGACGGAGCTGATCGCCGCCAGGGCTTCACCACGAAAACCCAGAGTACCGATGGCCTCCAGATCATCCAGCCCACGAATTTTGCTGGTGGCGTGCCGGGACAGGGCCAGCGGCAGGTCATCGCGTTCGATGCCGTTACCGTTATCGCGCACCCGCACCAGCTTCACCCCGCCCTGCTCCACATCCACGCTGATGGATTCCGAGCCGGCATCCAGCGCATTTTCCAGCAATTCCTTGAGCACAGACGCAGGGCGCTCAACCACTTCACCGGCGGCAATCTGGTTAGCAAGGCGGGAATCAAGCAGCTGAATCTTGGACAAAACAAATCCTTTAGGAAGTTATCTGACCCCGCCACACCGGGCACCCGGCACGCCTGGAATTCAGCGTGCCGGCATGCTGCCTGTTGCGTGCAAGCGGAAGGTCACGAACGAGGGATTTTCAGTACCTGGCCGACCATGATGCGGTCGCCATCCATGCCGTTGGCCGAACGGATCGACTGCTCGGAAACACTGTACTGCCGGGCAATTTCCGACAGTGTATCACCGGGCTGAATACGATACTCATCACCCTGCTCACGGCGCTGGGCCGCATACCAGCTATTGGGCGCCGGGTGGCTACGGAAATAGGCGTCGATGCCATTGAGCACCGAGCGGGCCAGCTTGGTCTGGTGCGCCGAGGAGCGCAAATTCCGCTCTTCGGTGGGGTTCGAGATAAAGCCGGTCTCCACCAGGATGGAGACCATTTCCGGCTCTTTGAGCACCGCAAAACCGGCCTGCTCTACCTTGTCGCGGCCACCGTGCAACTTGGTCACCTTGCCCATTTCCATCAGTACCTGACGCCCCAGATAGAGACTGCCGGCCATGGAGCCGTTCATCTGCAGATCCGCCAGCACGCTGTATAACGAACTGTCGTCTTCCTCTTCTTCATACACCCCGGCCACGCGGTCAGACTCGTTGGCGATCTTGGCAAGATAGCGGGCCCGGGCACTGGTGGCCCCCCGGTTGGACAGGGCAAACACAGAGGCGCCATGGGCGCGGGCGTCGGTGAAGGCATCCGCGTGAATAGAGACAAACACATCCGCACCGTGCTTTTCCCGGGCGATCTTGCGGCGCTCGACCAGGGGCACGTAGTAATCGCCATCGCGCACCATCACCGCGCGCATGCCGGCCTTTCCATTAACAAGCGCCTCCAGTTTTTTGGCAATCTGCAGAACGATGGTCTTTTCATAGGTGCCACTGGGACCACGGGCGCCCGGGTCTTCCCCGCCGTGCCCCGCATCAATGGCCACAATCATCAGCCGCTGCGCCTTGGGCTCCGCCGGCTTTTGCGGCTTGGGCTTGTCGGCTTTGGCGGTTTGCAGTTCCTTGTCGAACAGGTCGACCACCAGTCGCCAGCCGTGGGGGTCGATGGGCTTGAGTAGATTGGTGCGGGTACGCACGGACTCGTTCATGTCCAGCACCACCCGGGTTTTATCCGTGTGTTTGCCCACCCGGATATTGGCAATGGGGCTGCTGTCGTAATCCAGCGTTTTCACGTCGAAATCCAGCGCCGCATCCTGTAGATCCAGCACAATGCGATCCGGGTTGGCCAGCTTGTCGAGCTTGTGATCCACCGGCGCCGGCAAATCAAACACGATCCGGGTGTGGTCCGGCGCCCGGTGCAGGCGCACGGAATCGATGGTGGTCTGGGCAAACGCCAGCGAACTCCAGCATAACGCTGCCAGAGTGAACAAAACGGTCGAAACGGTTTTCTTGTTGTGAATGCGTGTTGTCATAAGCGTTTAGTCATAGGCGTTTAGTCACCACCCCATTTCAGGGTCGCTTTTCTTCCGTGGCCATTCACGGCCAGTGTAATGGTCAAATCCGGCGTTGGCACCACTCCAGCGCCCCGCTCCGGCCACTCCAGCAAACACAGGGAGCTGGCATCGAAATAATCCCGTACGCCGATCAGCTCCAGCTCTTCCGGATCCGCCAGACGATACAGGTCAAAGTGATAGATATGGACGCCAGCAATCTCGTAGGGTTCCACAATGGTGTACGTCGGGCTCTTTACGGCCCCTTCATGCCCCAGGCCACGGAGCATACCGCGAACCAGGGTGGTTTTCCCCGCGCCCAGGTCACCTTCGAGATAAACGCAGCCGCCCGCCGCCAGGCGGTGGCCCAGCTCCGCGCCCAGCGACAGGGTCGCCGCCTCATCCGGTAAATCGTAAAACTCCTGACTCATTTCTTGTCTGCCCCTTGCGGCAATTCATGGCCCTGCAGCCTGTGGTTCAATTGCTGACGCAGGGCCCCGAGCAAATCGGTAGCCAGCAAACCCCGCTCACCCTGCGCCGCCGCACAATGGTCTGCCGCCCGGGCGTGCACCATGGCACCCAGCCGGGCCGCATCAAACCCGTTCAGCCCCTGGGCCCGCAACGCAGCAATCACCCCGGTCAGCACATCGCCCATGCCTCCGGACGCCATGCCCGGGTTGCCATCGCGAATCAGCGCCCGGCCCGGCCCGGCCTCTGCAGGCTCACCCTGCACCAGAGTACCCAGCCCCTTGAGTAGCACGGTACCGCCATAGCGGGCAGACAAACTGTCCAGTGCGGCAAATCGGTCCTGCTGAATGTCGCCAGCGGACACACCCAACAGCCGGCCCGCCTCACCCGGGTGCGGGGTGAGCACCCAATCCGCCGTGCCGATATCGGCCTGCCCGGCGATCAGGGTCAGCGCATCCGCGTCCACCACCATCGGCTTGCCCGTTGCCAGTGCCGCATCCAGCAAGCCTCGGCCCCACGCATCCAGCCCCAACCCGGGGCCAATGGCAATCACCGTGGCCGCCTCCATCAGCGCGACAGCGTCTTCCGGGCGATCCACACCGCGCACCATGATTTCCGGCTGGCGGATCAACGCCACCGCCACATGGGCCGGACGCGTAATCAACGTCACTTTGCCCGCCCCGCAACGGGCGGCGGCCTGGGCACTCATGACCGGCGCGCCGGCAAAACCATGATCGCCACCAATCACCAGCACATGGCCATAATGGCCCTTGTGGCCATCCACCCGGCGGGCGGGCAAACGGCGCTGGAGCGTCTCGGCGCCGGGGCTAAGGCAGTCCGGCTGCACCTGGGCGTAGACATCCCGCCCCACCTGCAAATCGAAAAAACGCAGCGCGCCGCAATGCAACGGCCCTTCGCCGGTGAGCAGACCGCGCTTGAAACCAATAAAGGTACAGGTCATCTCCGCCTGCAACACTGCCCCCAGCGGCATGCCGCTGTCGGCGCTGAGCCCCGAAGGAATATCCAGCGCCAGCACCGGAAGCGACAACCCATTCAGGGCGCGCAGCAAGGCGGCCACGTCATCACGCAACGGACCTTTAAGACCAGTACCCAGCAGGCCATCAACCAACAGGTCCGCAGAGCGCGGCAGGTCCGAGTGGGTGAGCGGCTGCATGGGAATGCCGGCTGCCTGGCAACGTCGGGCCATGGTCAGGGCATCGCCCTTGAGCTGATCCGGCGCGCGGGTAAACCAGATCTGCGGCTGCAGGCCGGCCTCCGCCGCCAGCCGCGCCACCACATAGCCATCACCACCGTTATTACCGCCACCACACAACACCGCCAGCTTGCTGGCCTGGGGCCAGCGCTCGCAGAGGGCATCAAAGGCCGCCTGCCCGGCCCGCTCCATCAGCTCGGCGCCCGGAGTGCCGGCGGCAATGGCCAGTCGGTCCAGCTCGCGGGTTTGCGCCGCGGTGTATAAAGCAGCAGGTAGCTCGGTCACCTGTTATCCTTCGCGTTATTTCGTGCGCCCCCGTTTACCGGGGCGCCACAACACATTTCCCGCCATTATACGCACGAGAGCCGGTTGCCCCGAAACGTCATGGATCTGAATCAACTGAAAGCCCAAATCCAGCAATGGGGCCGCGAACTCGGCTTCCAGCAAATCGGTATTGCCGATACGGATCTGCACGCCGAAGAAGCGCAGTTGAAAGCGTGGCTGGCAAAAGGTTATCAGGGGCAAATGAACTGGATGTCGGCCCACGGTAACAAACGCTTTCGCCCCGGGGAGCTGGAACCGGGCACCCTGAGGGTGATTTCCGCGCGCATGGATTACCTGCCCCCGGACACCCAACCGGTGAAGTTGCTGCAACAGAAAGACAAGGCCTATGTATCCCGCTATGCCCTGGGCCGTGACTATCACAAGCTGATCCGCAAGCGCCTGGCGATTCTGGCCGGGCGCATTCGTGAGGCCGTGGCGGACAGCGAGCTGGCCCGGGCTTTTGTGGACAGCGCCCCGGTAATGGAAAAACCGCTGGCGGCGAAAGCCGGGCTGGGCTGGCAGGGCAAGCACACCCTGGTGTTGAACCGGGAAGCGGGCAGCTGGTTCTTTCTGGGCGAGATCTACACCGACATTGCCTTGCCGGTGGACACCCCCGGCGAAGACCATTGCGGCAAGTGCAAAGCCTGCATCACCGTCTGCCCCACCGACGCCATTGTGGCGCCCTATGAACTGGATGCCCGGCGCTGCATTTCCTACCTGACCATCGAACACGAAGGCAGCATTCCCGAAGACCTGCGCAAAGGCATCGGCAACCGCATTTTCGGCTGCGACGACTGCCAGCTTATGTGCCCCTGGAATCGCTTCTCCCAGCACACCGGCGAAACCGATTTCCACCCCCGCCACGGGCTGGGCGACAGTGATCTGGTCTCACTGTTTTCATGGAGCGAAGAAGAATTTCTGGAGCGCACGGCGGGATCAGCGATTCGTCGCGCCGGGTATCTGAAATGGCTGCGCAATATTGCCGTGGCACTGGGAAATGCGCCCACCACCGAGGACATCGTGCAGGCGTTGAACACCCGGGTGGATTACCCGGATGAGACGGTGCGCGAGCATGTGCTGTGGGCGCTGGAGCAGCACAGCGCTGTCAATCCCTGACAACGCTTCGGCCAACTTTCGCGTTGACGCGCGGTTCGCACCTCGAGAGGTACTCCTACAGGCGCTCCGGATTCGGGGTTCCGCAGGGCGAAGACAGGCTCACGCCTATTCACCCTGCGCTTCTTTCCTGTTTTGCATGTCAGCGTGCTGCGTGAAGCGTGCCAACGGCGCCGGTCAGGCGCTAATAAAATGCTCGCGGTAATACACCAGCTCGGCGATGGATTCGCGGATGTCATCCAGTGCCAAGTGTTTGTTCTCCTTGCTGAAGCCCGGCAGGATTTCCGGCTTCCAGCGGCGGGCCAGCTCTTTCAGGGTGGACACATCCAGGTTGCGGTAATGGAAAAAAGCTTCCAGTTGCGGCATGTAATTGGCCAGGAAACGTCGATCCTGGCAGATGCTGTTGCCGCACATGGGCGACATGCCCGCTTCCACGTACTGCTCCAGAAACGCGATGGTCTGGGACTCTGCTGCCGCGTCATTCACCATGCTGGCTTTCACCCTGGCCACCAGCCCGGAGTTGTTATGGTGGGTGGTATTCCATTCGTCCATGCCATCCAGTAGCGCATCGCTCTGATGCACCGCCAGCACCGGCCCTTCTGCCAGCACATTCAACTCGGCATCGGTAACAATGGTGGCGATTTCGATGATGCGATCGTTTTCCGGGCTCAAGCCGGTCATTTCCAGATCGATCCAGATCAGGTTATTGCGCTTATCGGTCATGGGCTCGGCATCTCTTTGCTACGCGGAATTAGGCCTCCATGGTAGCATGGCGCTACTCACATACCAGATTGCCTACCTGAAGACAGGACCGTAATAACCCGTGGCCAAACGCAAGCTTAATCGCCGCCAACAATGGCGCATCGAAAAGATCCAGGCGGAAAAACGCGACCGCGCCAACCGCCGCAACGACCAGCAGGAGAACCTGGTGGCCGATGATCTTGGCGATGAGCAACACGGGTTTATCACTGCCCATTTCGGCCAGCAGGTGGAAGTGGAAAATGCGGACGGCCCGAACGGGGAAAACAGAAAGACACGGCGGTGTCACTTTCGCGCCACCCTGGAGCAGCTGGTTGTTGGCGACAAGGTGATCTGGCAGCCGCCCAAAAGCGAAGGCCTGGGTGTGGTAGTCGCCATCGAGCCCCGCGACACGGTACTCAAGCGCCCGGACCTGTACGGCAACCTGAAGCCGGTTGCGGCCAACGTGGAACAGATGCTGGTGGTGTTCGCGCCGCTTCCCACACCCTCAAGCGCCCTGCTGGACCGTTATCTGGTCGCCGCCGAGCTGTCCAATATCCCCGCCACCCTGGTGCTCAACAAGGCCGACCTGATCGACGAAACCCTGCGCCCCTTTGTGGATGAACTGTCCGACATGTATCGCCGCCTCGGCTATCCGGTGCTGGAAGTCTGCGCTCACCAGAGCGAAGGCCTGGCGCCACTGCATGAAGCCCTGGCAGGCAAGACCAGTGTGTTTGTCGGGCAGTCCGGGGTGGGCAAGTCCTCACTGGTCAATGGGGTGATGCCGGAAGCGGACCTGCAGGTGGGCGAGCTGTCCAGCAACTCCGGCCTGGGCCAGCACACCACCGTCACCGCCCGGCTGGTTCATCTGCCCACCGGCGGCCAGTTGATTGATTCCCCCGGCATCCGCGAATTCGGCCTGTGGCATATCAGCGAAGACGACCTGCTGCACGGCTACCGGGAGCTCTCCGAGCTGGCGGGTTACTGCAAATTCCGCAATTGCTCACACCGCAACGAACCCGGCTGCGCGCTGATCACTGCCGCCGAAAACGGCGATATCGATGAAGAGCGGCTGAGTAATTTCTACCAGATCGCCGACACCCTGGACGAGGAAGGACGGGAGAGGTATCAGTGAACCAGTTAATAATGAATAATGAATAGTTAATAATTGGACTTCGCTGCGCGAAGTTGTTTCGCTATTAATTATTCATTATTAACTATTCATTGCCTCTTATGTTGCCACTGCTGCTCGAACCCACCGAACTCGCCAACCGTCTTGAGGATGACAACCTGCTCATCCTCGACCTGAGCAAACCGGCCGTTTACGTCCAGGCCCATGTTCCCGGCGCTATCCATCTGGACTTCAAGCGACTGCAGACCGGTGCCCAGCCTGCACCAGGCATGATCCCTTCCGATGACGCCCTGAGCGACCTGTTCTCCGAACTGGGCCTGACTCCGAACACCCATGTCATCGCCTATGACGACGAAGGCGGCGGCTGGGCCGGGCGCCTGCTGTGGACCCTGGACGCCATCGGCCACAAGCACTACAGCTACCTGAACGGGGGCATCCACGCCTGGCTGGCAGAAGGCCTCCCCACCAGCAGCGAAGCCCACGAACCCAGCCCCAGCGATTATGAAGTCGGCCCCCATGCCCCCCTCACCGAGGTGGATCTGGATTACCTGCTGGCCCACTATCAGGATGACGATGTGGTGATCTGGGATTCCCGCTCCCTGGATGAGTTCGACGGCGTACGCGCCTTCGCCCAGAAGGCGGGGCACATCCCGGGCGCACGCCACCACGAATGGACTGAACCCATGGACAAGCAGAACAACCTGCGCCTGCGTCCACTGGAAGACATCCGCGCAGAATTGGCCGCCCTGGGCATCACCGGCGACAAGGAAGTGATTACCCACTGCCAGACCCACCACCGCTCCAGTTTTTCTTGGCTGGTGGGCAAACTGCTGGGCTTTGAACGCATGCGCGGCTACGCCGGCTCCTGGGCCGAGTGGGGCAATCACCCCGATACTCCCGCGCAGAAAACCGAATAATCCGGGCCAATGGCTCCCTGAAAGAGTAAGGATTCCCCTTGAATAACTGGCGCGACAAACTGTTCGTTACCCTGCAGTACCTGGTCCCCCAGCACAGCCTGTCCCGACTGGTGGGCATGCTGGCCCGCAGCGAAGTGCCGTGGATCAAGACCACCTTTATCAACCTGTTCATGAAACGGTTCGGTATTGACCTGTCCGAAGCACAAATTGAAGACGCGGATCAGTTTCCCTCTTTCAATGCCTTTTTTACCCGGGCGCTGAAAGCCGACGCCCGCCCACTGGAAGCCAGCGGCGATAACGAGATTGCCTGCCCGGCAGACGGTGCCGTAAGCCAGCTTGGCGCCATTCGTGCCAACCAGATCTTCCAGGCCAAGGGTCACGATTACTCCCTGTATGACCTGCTCGGCGGTGACAGCGCGCTGGCCAGCGAATTTACCAACGGTCAGTTCGCCACCATTTACCTGTCGCCCCGTGACTACCACCGGGTGCACATGCCCTTTACCGGCACCCTGCGCGAAACCCGCTACGTGCCCGGCGACCTGTTCTCGGTGAACGAAGCCACAGCCAACGGCGTGCCCAACCTGTTTGCCCGCAACGAACGGCTGGTGTGCATCTTTGATACCGAACAGGGCCCCATGGCGGTGATTCTGGTGGGTGCCATGATCGTCGCCGGCATTGAAACCGTCTTCAGCGGTCAGGTGACGCCGCTACCCAAGCAGGTGGTCACCACCGACTACCTGCGCACCGCCTCCATCACCCTGCAAAAAGGGGATGAATTAGGGCGCTTCCTGCTGGGCTCCACCGTGGTCATGCTGTTCCCGGAAGGAAAAGCCGGGTTTGCCGACAATCTGAAAGCCGGCAGCCAGGTACAGGTACTCGGCAAACTGGGTGCTTACGCTCACTAAGCAGCACACAGGCCAGCACATCCTCCGCCCCGCCGCAATGACCAGAATTGCGGCGGGGCGGGTATCCCCCCTGACAGTCATCACGGTCCGCACGGCAACTGCGCCCGCCCGCATCTTCCCTACAATAACCGGCCGTTGATCCATAGCCGGTAGACTTCATGCTCACTGACACACTGCAACAGGCCGTTCAAACCCGGACCCGCCCCTGGCGACAGCGCCTGGACAATGGCCGCGCCCGCCTGTTCGATGCCCGGCAATTAAGCCAGGCCGAACAGACACCCTACGACACCCTGTTCGACGATGGCCTGGTGAAACTGCGCTACTACCCACCGTTGACGGAAAACGCCATTCCCCTGTCCGACGGCACGGTGACCCCGGTCAGCCAGACCTCCCAGCGCACCCCGCTGGTACTGGTGGCACCGCTGGCAGTGAACATGCTGATCTACGATCTGTTCCCCCAGCGCAGCCTGGTGCGCTACCTGCGCGCCCGCGGGTTCGAGCTGTACATGGTCGACTGGGGCCGGCCCGGTCGCCATCACAACCACCTGAGCCTGAGCAGCTACTTTGCGGACTATTTACCCAAACTGCTGGTGCAGGTCCGCCAGCACAGTGGCCAGCAAAAACTGAGTCTGCACGGCTGGAGCTTCGGCGGGCTGTTCAGCCTGTGCTACACCGCCCTGGGCAATGACCCGGACATCAAGAACCTGGTGCTGGTCGGTGCGCCTACGGATTATCACCGCAACGGCGCCCTGGGCGGCCAATACCGTGCCCTGAGCCGCCGGGCCAAGTGGATTCGCAAACGCACCGGCCTGCGTATCCATGATGTGCCTGCGGATCTGTTGCGCTCACCGGGTTGGGTAAACAGCCTGGCCTTCAAGCTGACCAACCCCATTGGCAGCCTGCAAGGCTACTGGAGCCTGATGAAGAACCTGCACGACCGGGACTTCGTCGCCTCCCACGCCACCAACGGCGCCTTTCTGGACGACATGGTGGCCTACCCCGGCGGCGTGATTCAGGACATCATCCGCTACCTGTGGACGGACAACGTGGTCGCCCATGGCCAACTCCCCATGGAGGGAACTGACGGGCACCTGAACCGGGTTACCGCCAACGTGCTCAACATTACCGGCGCCAACGACCCCATCGTCACCCCGGAATGCAGCCAGGCCATGAAGCCATTGATTCGCAGCAAGGATAAAACCTTTGTCACCATTGAGGGTGGCCACATGGGCATCCTGGGCAGTGCCGCCGCGCAGAAACAGAGCTGGGGACGCATTGCGGACTGGTTGATCGAGCGGGATTAAAAGCAGCGACGAGCTACTAGTGACTAGTGACAACGCGGGTTAGGCGCGGTGCCTCACGGCGGCCGCTCTGCCCGCGGGATCCAGTTGAAAGTTCAACGTTTAAAGTTGAAAAGGAAAACCGGAGCGACACCAGCCTCTCCGTTGGCCCTACTGTAGGAGCCCAACTTGAGGGGCGAACCGAGCGGAGCGAGGCGACAGGGATCCAGGTCTACCCGCAATGTTTCCTGAAACCTGTCGAGCCCAAGGAACTTTTCTGGCTTTCCCTATCTATTTTCGCAACTCGCAACTCGCAACTCGCAACTCGCAACTCGCAACTCGCAACTCGCAACTCGCAACTCGCAACTCGCAACTCGCAACTCGCAACTCGCAACTCGCAACTCGTCATATAACCGTCATCCTTACCGCCTAGTCTGAAAGCAGTTTCCGCTGACAACTGTGTTCGCTTTCATGCCTCGCCTGTTGATTCTTTTCCCTTGCAGTCACATGGGCAATCTGCTGATTGCCCTGCCGCATTTACGCGCCATGCTATCGACACATCCGGATGCCTTGTTGGTGGTTGATGCGCGTTACCAAGCATTGGTGGCGCAAAGTTTACCCGGCGAAACACGGCTTCTCTTTTATCCGGAACAGGCGCTCTCTTCATCCCGGCCTTTATGGCAACGGATAAAGCACTACCTGATGTTTGTTCATGCCATGCGACGCTTTCGCGCAGAGCACTGCGTGGACATTGAAGGCGAACAGAAATCCGCCACGCTGAGCCGACTGTCCGGTGCGACAACACGCATTGGCCCACCGCGCCGCCATGGCCACTGGTTCTATAACAAGCCGCTGGAACCGGACTGGCAAGGCCACCGCTGGTACGGCTACGCCAGCCTGAGCCAACCCGCAGCAACCGCGCCAGCGCATTACCTGCCGCTCACCGAATGCCCGGACAGCAACGCGCGCATCCGTGCCTTGTTGCCCATGCACGCCGGTGACACCCGCCTGATCCTGCATGTGGGCGCAACCAAGACTTACAAGATGTGGCACGCGGAACAATTCGCCTCCCTGTGCCAACAGGCGCGCCGGGCCGGGCTCACTCCCATCCTGGTCGGGGCCGGGCACAAGGACCGTGTGCAAATCGCCCGTGTGCAATCCTTCCTCTGCGAACCGGTGCTGGACCTGTGTGATCAACTCAACCTGTCGGAACTCATCGCATTGCTGCAACACAGCCGGGCCTATGTGGGGAACGACAGTGGCCCCATGCATTTGGCGGCCGCCTGCGGCATTCCCACCGTCGGTCTGTTCGGCCCCACCAACGACAACCTCTGGCACCCACTCTCACCCCTCGCCCGCGTATTGCGCTGGCAAGCCTGCGCTGCGGAATGCGAGCGCAGCAGCTGCGTGCAGGACAGCTACCCCTGCCTGCAGCGCATTACTGTGAATCAGGTGATGGATACGCTATCGGCCCTGGGCGTCCCTGTCGGCACACAGGCCACCACACCCCGCCGCGCGGTGTGACGCCAAGCGCACTCTTTTAATTAACCCTTCAATAATGGCATTTTCCTGAAGCCGAAAAAAAGAAAACGCAGCCCGTCTCCGGACTGCGTCATTGTCAAAAAATGGATCTGCCTTTGTTGTTGTGGGAATACGTTTTCTGCTTCCGGTTACAGGCCGTCGAACAAACCAGCCAACAAGCCAGTGATCGGCGACAACAAATCCAGCAAGGGAGCCAGCGGGCTCAACAACCGCTCATCCAGCTGCTCCGTGACTTCACGGACCACCGTGAGCAACACCGATGACAAGGCATCGCCAGGCAAGGTGGTGTATTCCTCTGCGCCGGGAATCTGGTTAAGCCACAGCACATCATTCACCAGGTGTTCCAACGTTGCCTGCACCGTACCCACCAGCTGCTCACCGGTGGCGCTGCTATCCAGCATCACCAACTGCTCCAACGTATTGGCAAGCCCCAGCGACACCGTGGACAACACGGAGGTAAGCCCGGCGAACACGGGCACTTCGCCCGGCACCTGCTCCTCAACGCCATCCAGAATATTGTTCAGGTTGCGCGACAGAGACACCAGCGGCGCAGCAATAAAGGCGATGTCGTCTACCGTGCTGCCGTCGCCACCCAGGCCCACATCGCCGCTACCCGTACCGACGCCGGCGGCCAGGGCATCAAAGGCGCTGCCAAGCTGGTCAAAGGGTGCCGGCAGGCCACTGGTATCGATGGCCTGCAACTGCTCGGAAGCCGCCAGTACCGCCTGTACCGATTGCGTCATTTCACTGCTGTCGCCTTCCAGAATCGCCGCGGTTGCCGCATCCATGGCATTGAACAGGATGTCGGTACCGGCAATGATCTGGTCGAACACCTGACGTTGTTCTTCCGGCAGGTTGGCCCCCACTTCGGTAAAGCCGGACACCAATGTCTCGCGCAGTTCTTTCAGCGGGCCGGTGAAGTCCGCATCGAAACCATCCGGCAGCGGCAACGGCAATGCACCATCACCCAGCGGCTGACCGGAGAAATCGTTGTTGCCACTGAGCAGCACCATGGGCTGCTTCTCATAACAATGGGTATAGGCCGGCGTCAGCTCACCGCCACTGATAACACCCAGGCCTTCCGCTTCCGGGTCCACCGTATAGGCTTCGATGCAGAGCTGAGCCGGAGCCATGGTTTCGGCATTCGCCTCCACCGCTTTCATCCAGAAAAAGCCGTAGGTATCGCCCTGCTGAAAACGGGCGGCGTTACGTTCCGGGTCATCAATGGAGCGAGTCTTGCCGGCGGCACCGCTCACCACAAATTCCGTGCGCCCACAGGACGGCACAGCATTGAGAACCTGTAAATCGTGGTCATGGCCGGCGAAGAAAAAATCGGTCTGGTCGCAGACCGCTTCTTCCATGAACGCCTTCCAGCGCTCACCGGCCAGCACCGGTAACAGTTCACTGGGTACGCCATCGTAGTTGCCCGCGTTACCGTGGCTGCCATTGGACAAGTACGGATGGTGCGCCATGCCAATGCGGAATACTGCATTGGAACCAGCAATGGCATTCACTGCCCAGTTACGCTGGTCAACACCATAGGTGTGATACGCGTAGGCAATATCCGGGTCGGCGAAACCGCCGGCAATGGGGTTGGAATCCAGTGCAAAGAAATCCACCAGAGGGCGCTCCCCCTGAGAGGTATTGCCCGCACTGTGTTTGAAATAACGATCCGGCATATTCCAGCGGTCGGACAGGCGGCCATCGAAATAGGAGTAATCCACCTGGAATTCGCCACGGGCATTGCCCGCCCCGTCGCCTCCCACGTAACCAGTATTGTCGTGGTTACCCAGCACCATGTAGAACGGCAGCTGTACCGGCTCAAACGGTTTTTCGAATTTTTCCGCGAACTGGGGATCATCCACGCTGGTGACCCCGGCCTCATAAATGTTATCGCCCAGCCCGACCACCAGATCGCACCCTACAAAGGCCATGTCACCGACAAATTCATCCTTGCCGTCACAGACATCGGCTATCGCCTGCCCCACGGCATACTGACCCGCAGAGCCGCTGCCGGAATCGCCAATCACAATAAAGCGTACCACCGCTGGCGGGTTGCCGACGGTTTCATCACCGCCGCCGTCATCCGGGTCACCGTCCCCTTCACCACCATCACCGGGGCCATTGGGGGTTTCCACATTGCCGCCTCCAGCGTCGGCATCCACGCCGCCACCGGAGGAGCCTCCTCCACCACAGGCCGTCAGGGTAATCGCCGCCACCAGGGGTAACAGTTTCCAGTAAGCGCTCATGAGATCACCTCTTCAGTATTCAGCACGGGGGGATGGGAGAATGCGGTGCGCAACGTGCGCGGTCGGGATAATGGCTGATCTTCGATAATGCGACTGTCGCCACTTTTTACCGTCACCACCTTGGTTTTTGCCGTATTGATCTGTCCACGCAAATCGTAGGACTCAATGCTTTGCGCGTAATAGAACTCACCCTGGGCACGCTGGCGAGTGACATCCACCAGAATGAAGCCGCGGGATTTGGCTTCCACATAGCGGATATGCGGATTGGCCACGGGAATCACCACGCCGGCAAGCTCTGCCACGCCTTCCGGAAAACCGGGACTGGTCACCGCGGGGGTGACAAACTCTGCCGCCAACGCCTTGTCGAACAGATCGCCCAACAGGGTGCCCGGATTGCGGTAAATTTCGCTGGCCCAGGAGGTGTGGATATCGCCGGTGAGAATCACCACATTGTCGATATCGTTATCGTCGATGTGGTTCAGGATTTTCAGCCGATCCGCCGCATAGCCATCCCACTGATCCATATTGATGGCAGACAAATTGCCGCGCAGTTGCGCATGGCGTTCGCTCAGCGAAGGAATCTCGGCAATATTGAGCTGCGCAAACATCACCTGCTGACCAATGAAGCGCCACTGGCTGTTCGATTCACTCAAGCTGTTGAGCAGAAAATCCATCTGCTGCTCACTGATCAGGTGTCGATCCTCATCGTTACGGCCCGGATCGGCGGGTATGGTCAACTGCTCATCGCGACCTTCCAGCCGGGTATCCAGCATGGTCAGATCAATCAGGTCACCGAAGGCAAAGTTGCGGTAGATCACGCTGTGATTGCCTGGCTCACGGGGCCGGATCGGCAACCATTCGAAGTAGGCCTGCTGGGAAATCTGTTTGCGGGCAGCCCAATCCCCTTCGGTCAGCGGATCATGATTGCCCGCCCCATCGCGGTAGCTGTTGTCGGTGGATTCGTGGTCATCCCAGACAGCAATCATCGGGAATTGCTGATGCACGGCCTGCAGATCTTCGTCGGTTTTATACTGCGCATGGCGTTGACGATAATCCACCAGGGTGATCATTTCGTGGGGAGGCTGCGGATCGCGCTCGGGGAAATCACCGTACTCGCCGGCCCCGTACTCGTACAGGTAATCGCCAAGGTGCAAGACAAAATCCAGATCCGCATGATTGGCCACGGCCCGGTATACGGAGAAAAATCCGTAGGGATAGTTGGAGCAGGAAACCACCGCAAAACGGGCCCGGTCGATAAACGTTTCCGACGCGGGGAAGGTCCGGGTCCGCCCCACAGGGGAGACTTGATCCCCCACTGAAAACTGATAGTAGTACCAACGGTCAGGCTGCAGCCCCGTGGCATCCTGCTTCACGCAGTAGTCGCTGGACGCACTGGCGGTGGCGGTATAACTCGCCACCGTTTGCTGCATGGCCAGATCACTGGCCACAGTCACGGTGACAGCCACATCCTCACCGCTATCCAGATCCGGAGTGACGCGGGTCCAGAGAATCACCCGGTCAGACAGTGGATCACCGGAGGCCACCCCATGCAGGAAAGACACGCCGGGCAGAGCGTCCGGGGCATCCGGTTCGTCCGGCAGACTGGGTGTAGGCGTATTGGCCGGCGGCGCGGCTGAAGAGCTGCTGCCACCACCACAACCCGCCAGTGATAGCGCGCCCCCCGCGCCCAGCGCCTGCACCAGGGTACGTCGTTTGCGATCCATGAGAATTCCCCCTAACCATAAAAGGCCATCGCCCTACGGCAACAGCACGTCAAGATTAGGCAGGAAATTGCACGGAAACAGTGGACCTTGGGTAGTCGCACTGTAGTGCTATGTAGCTCCCTGTAACCGCCCAGTTAAAGGTGACAAAACGAGGAAAGTAGCAGGAAATTTCAGTGATTGTGCCGGTCAGACCAGCGCAAAGGCACCGGGTAAATGCTGACGCAGGGTGAGCAGATTTTCTTCCTGCACCGCCATCTCACCAAAACAATTGGCCATGGTGCCGGCGTACCGCAGGCCATCCTTTTCAATGGCCTCTGCGGTCAACAAGGCATGATTGATACACCCCAGCTTCATGCCGACAACCTGGATCACCGGCACATCCAGCTCCTTGGCCAGCCCGGACAACATTTCTCGACTGTTGAGCGGCACGCGCCATCCGCCGGCGCCCTCAATCAGAATCAAGTCCGCCGGATGGGCACTCAAGGCACCCCGCACATACCCCACCAGCCGGGACAGGCTGACATCTTTTCCCTCTTGCTGGGCAGCGATATGTGGCGCTATCGGCGCCTTGAATGCCACCGGGTTGACCATCTCGTAGGGCAGCTTCACTGAACTGGCCGCCATCAGCTGCAAGGCATCTTCATTACGCCACCCATCCGGTGTCTCATCACAGCCTGCAGCAACCGGCTTGAGCCCATAGCAACTCAACCCGGCTTCCCGGGCCCGCTCCAACAGGCGACAACTCACCCAGGTCTTGCCGACTTCAGTGTCGGTGCCGGTGACAAAGAAGATGCCCTTGAGGGCGGGAAGAGGGGGTTTAATGTTTTCCATGGGGTTCCTTAGGTTCAGCTTCTAGCCTTTATCATCCTGCGGTCGATGACCTGCTGCGCACAGTTCCAGAACCTCCCACAAACCGCCGAAGCTTCCGTCTTTGTAGGAGCACCACTTGAGGTGCGAACCGAGCGCAGCGAGGCGACCAAAGGGAGGTCATTCTTTGGAGACCTGTCGAGCCAGGAAATCCCTGATCGCCCTACGGTCGATTCCGCGCTTCGCACGGTTCGTCCCCTGGAAGGGAACTCCTACAGCGGCTTCGCAGAAAAGCCAAGCAAGCTCATAGCTCAGTATTTCTCCGCTTCCAGAAACAATACATTCCAGGTCAACGGCAGGCCCTGTTGCGTTCGCTGGTTTTCATATTCTTTCACCATGGCCTGCCAGGCATTTTTGCCGGTCAGACCGGAGGCGCCGCTGACATGATCCGCGCCGGTGGCCTTGAGCCGACGGGCGATGGCCTTGACCGAATCGTAGTATTCCACCATCACCTGTTGCTGCAGCTCAGCGTCAACAAAGCCCGCCTGCAGGGCGGCGCTCTGCCAGTCCTTAAAATCCGGCAAGGCGTTCACGTGGGGGCGGCGATTAACCGCCTGCCAGCTCAGCTGCAATTCGTGCAGGGAACCTGCCAACGGCACCGCCAGCAACAAGCGCCCCCCGGGAGACAACACCCGGCCAACCTCTTTCAGGACCGCATGGGGATCACACCATTGCAGGGCAAAACAACTGAAGACCAATCCCTGGGAGGCGTCGCTCACCGGCAACTGTTCCGCATCCGCACAGAGAGGCTGATAGCGCTCATTAAACCGCCCACGCTCCGCAGCTTCGTGCAACATGGCCCGCGACAGGTCCACCGCTTGCCAATGAGTCTCAGGCAGCACTTGCTGCTGGGCCCGGGCAAAAGGTGCCGTGGCACATCCCAGGTCCAGCGCCGCATTCACTGGCAACCGCTGCGGCAACCGCTGCACCAGCGAACGGCCCACCGCCAGCTGCAAAATCGCATGCTCGTCATAGCTGTGCGCCGCCCGGCTGAAGTGGTCGCTGACCGCATGTTTATCCAGAGCGGACGCAGCCATCTCAAGCGACCAGTCGATATTCGCGATAGAAGTCATAAACCGCTCTCGTAAACGTCTCCGGTGCCGACAGGAAAGGCACATGAGCCACCTGCTCAATCAGGGCAGTGCGGCCGTTATGAATCAGCGGCTCGCTGGCCGCCATGGCCGCCGCCGGGACAATATGATCGTTCTCGCCAAAGACCATCAACACCGGCATGTCCAGCGCCGGCAAGACCGTTCGCATGTCTGCCTCGCGCAGAATGTCGAGACCACTGCGCAAGGCTTTCGGCGCGGGCAGCCCACAGAAATAAAGGATTTCCTTGAGCCGCGCCGTATCCTCGCGCATGGCTGCACTGCCCTTGCAGTTTAATGCGAGGAAACGCACTAGGGTGCCTTCATGATCCTCGTCGAACATTTCGGCAAACTTGCCGAGAATGTCCGGCTTCATGGCCGTATCCCAGCCCTCACCGGTCGTAAACCGCGGTGAGGTGGCCACCGTGACTACCGACTGCACCCTTTGCGCCGCTTTCCCAGCCATGGCCAACGCCACCAGCCCGCCCAGCGACCAGCCCAGCACGTGGGCCCGCTCCGGCATGATCGCCAGCACTTCGTCCGCGAGAAAATCCAGGGTGTAGTCCCCGTTGGGCATGGGGCTCTGGCCCATGCCGGGCAGGTCCACCACGGTGACCCGGAACCGTTCCAGCAAGGCCGGCACAATGTCGTCAAAGACAATGGCATGCAGCCCCCAGCCATGAATCAGAACGATGTCCTGCGCCTCGTCATCATTCACACCCGTGGCTTTGTAGGTATTGTGAAAGGGAATCAGTTTGGGCATAGCAATCCTGGTCAACTTGATGCCTGGCGCAGTGCGCCCGGCACAATAAAATCCAATAACGGGTCAGGCGTTCGCCAGCGCCAGCAGCAGCGCATCCACATCCTCAAGCTCATGGGCGGCTGACAGCGTTACCCGTAAGCGAGCCTCACCTTCCGGCACCGTGGGCGGGCGAATGGCCGTGATCAGCAACCCCTTTTCCCGGAGCGCACCACTGAGTGCCATGGCGTCGGCATCACTGCCGATCAGCAGTGGCTGGATCGGTGTGCGCGACGGCATCAGGGTGTAGCCCAGCTCGCTGGCACCGTGTCGAAAACGGGCAATCAGTTCTGCCAGCTTATCCCTGCGCCAGTTTTCCTCACGGGACTTGTGGAGACTGACCCGTGTGGCCGCCGCCACCGCTGCCGGCATGGCGGTGGTATAGATAAACGTGCGGGCAAACTGTATCAGGGTTTCGATCAAGTCATGGCTGCCAGCCACAAAAGCGCCGCCAGTACCCAGCCCCTTGCCAAGCGTTCCCATGAGGATCTGGGTACGCGGGTTAACCCCCTGGGCAAACAAGGAGCCACGCCCTTGCGGGTCGAGCACACCAAGGCCGTGGGCATCGTCCACCATCAGCCAGGCATTGTGAGTTTCACAGGCATCGGCGTAGGCCGCCAGCGGCGCTTCATCACCATCCATGCTGAAGATGCCATCGGCCACCACCAGTTTGCGACGGGCATCGCTACGCTGCAGCTGACGGCTCAGGGCATCGGCATCATTGTGGGCAAAGCGCCGGAAGCGGGCCCCGCTGAGCAGGCCGCCGTCCAGTAGCGAAGCATGATTGAGGCGGTCTTCGAATACGGCGTCGCGCTTGCCCAGCAAGGCGGACATGACGCCCAGATTGGCCATGTAACCGGTGGAAAACAGCAGCGCGCGTTCACGGCCAGTGTGCTCGGCCAGCGCCTCTTCCAGATCCTGATGCGGACGTTGATGACCGCAAACCAGATGCGACGCACCGCTGCCCACACCCCAGTCCCGTGCCCCCTGCCGGAACGCCTCGATAACATCCGCATCGTTGGCCAGGCCAAGGTAATCGTTACTGCAGAAATTCAGGTACTGCTGACCGCCCACAACCGCATGCCGGCCACAGGGGCCGTCCATGATTTGCGGCTGGCGATAGCGGTGCTGCTCCCGGCGGGCCGCCAGGTCGGCGGCCAGATCAAAGCCCACAGGCGAGCCTCAGTGCTCGGTGGCGGTGGGCCGACCGGTGTCCTTGTCCAGCACATGCTTGGCGGCCCGTTTAGAGTCCAGGGCGTTATAGAAAAGCCCGGCTTCCTCCGCTTGCTGCTCGGACACCTGCGCCTGGATGGCTTCTTCATGGGCTTCGTCGGATGCTTCGTGGCGCGGATCCAGCGGATGAATCCCCAGCCGCTTGAACAGGCGTTGGTCGTGGTTGGCTTCCGGGTTATCGGTGGTCAGCAAACGTTCGCCATAGAAAATGGAGTTGGCACCGGCCATGAAGCACAGAGCCTGGGCTTCGTCGTTCATTTCCTGACGACCCGCAGACAGCCGCACATAGGATTGCGGCATCAGGATCCGGGCCACCGCCACGGTGCGCACAAATTCGAAGGGGTCCAGATCGTCCACATCCGCCAGCGGCGTGCCTTCAATCTTTACCAGCATGTTGATGGGGACAGATTCCGGATGGTGCGGCAGGTTAGCCAACTGCTGAAGCAGGCCCACCCGGTCATTGCGCTCCTCGCCCATGCCGACGATCCCACCGCAGCACACCTTCATGCCCGCGTCGCGCACATTGGCCAGGGTGGACAAACGATCATTGTAGGTCCGGGTGGTTATCACCTGCCCGTAGTATTCCGGCGAAGTGTCCAGATTGTGGTTGTAGTAATCCAGGCCTGCCTCGGCCAGCGCCCCCGCCTGACCTTCATCCAGCATGCCCAGGGTCATGCAAGTTTCCATGCCCAGGTCTTTAACCTGACGGATCATGTCCAGCACATAGGGCATGTCCTTGTCGCGGGGGCTGCGCCAGGCGGCGCCCATGCAAAACCGGGATGCCCCGTTCTGCCGGGCAGCCTTGGCTTCTTCCACCACCCGGGACACTTCCAGCAATTTCTCTTTTTCCAGCTCGGTGTTGTAGTGACCGGACTGGGAGCAGTATTTGCAGTCTTCCGGGCAGGCGCCGGTCTTGATCGACAGCAAGGTGCTCACCTGCACCGCATTGGGATCGAAGTGGGCCCGGTGCAGCGCAGCCGCCTGGAAGATCAAGTCGTTGAACGGCAGGGCAAACAGGGCGTCGATCTCACTGCGTTTCCAGTCATGGCGTACAGCCATGTCCGTGGATGGCGATTGGGCGGTGCTGGCGATGGCGGGCATGCTTCATTCTCCTCGGGTAACGTCAGCAGGCTAAGGAGCCCCATGGCACCTGTCAACCTGAAAGCCGCAACAAAAGTTTACTGCAGTCTACTTTTTAACCACATCAACCCCTCGCCCTGTACTCTCTTGTGCGGTTCGGCATAAGTTGGCGAAAACTGCCATCTTATGCTGGAAAACCAAGTTAATCTTAATTTAAACAATGAGTTACGAAGTGCGCCTGCTTCTGTGGGATGGCTGTCGTCATTTGGAACCTGGGTATGGTCTTGTGAAAATGTTGCAATTTGTTACAGGTTGGCCTTCTAAGCAGTTAACCCGATAAAAGCGGGTTAACTAAATACCCCATGAAGAAGCCGCCCTATCAAATCCTGGACTTCTTTTAAGCCCTCTTCATTTTGAGCTCTTTCGTATGGGGCTTGCCCTCCTAGAATGGCCAATGGCGTTGATAGCCAGCGTTTGGTTTGTGCCTCATCTTCAGAAAAGAGAGGGGAGGCTTTTGCTAAAAGGTGCTTAAAAAGTGCGGAGTCATTTTGGTCTATGCTCTGCATAATATCGCTCCATTAATAAAATAAAATTGCTTTTCGAAAATACTAACGATCACCTTTGTTTTGTGGGAAAGGGGCAGTATCGAGGAGAATATTTTTTGCTGATACGAATAGTGTATTAAAGGGGATGGATGTGGACCTTGATAGAGATCTGGCGATGTAAGTCGGTGAGGTTGTAATGCCATCATTGATCAGTGTGCTGATCAATTGATGACACATTCTTTCAGCTTCTATATGTGATTGGATTTTGAGTCTCTGGCTGTGATTTTGATATCGAGATTTTGCTTTTTCTACAAGGTTCGGCCAATTATGTTTTATGAGCCGTATTGATAAATTGGAATCTTCCGCAAGTTGTCTGAGTGTTAGGGGTGGTTCGCTATTATTTATCAAATCAGAGATGCGGAGTCGATGCTTTTCTAAGAGTTGGGCGCGCTTATGCTTATTGGGAGATATCGGGCGCCCTCGTTTAGTAGCGAATCCGTGCTGGGCTAGATAAGGCTGGCCTGTAGGGAAGTTTAAGGGGAGCTGCGCGAAGTCGGACTTCCCATTTAATGCTTCCCAAATAGAAATGTCGCAGGAATGGCAAGCCAAAAAAATATCGTGGGTGTTACTTAAATGTATGCCGCCATGTATGGCTTTCTTGAAATAAGGGTGTGTTATTTTAGAGTGATTGGCTGAGTTTTTATATTTGGCGATAGCTGCTTTTCTAATGTTGTCTTTTATTTTGAGTATATCGTAATGCATGCCTTTGGATATTGTTTCAACAATATCACTGTAGCCCCAGAAAAAACTGCCAATGTCAGATTCAGAATAATGACTCCAGGATTCAGTTAACCGGTTGTTGCAGTGTCTACATTTAGATAAGTCTCTCCATGGAATACTGGCTTGGTTTTGATATCTGCCGCATGAGGGACATCTTGATTCAAGCTTTACCCAGTGTTTTTCGCAGGCAGTTATATCCCTTAGTTGCCAGATGAGCCTGAAATAAGGTGGTGCCTGTGAATCTACGTCTTCCTTTAGGCACAGTGGGCACCATCTGAGGTCATGAGCTGCTATGTCTCTACCAAACCTGGAAAGTTCGCGGATGGGCATATAAAGATATGATCGATGGATGTTCGATTCACCTACAAGATTTTGTATTAACTTGTGGATTTTTGAGGAGCCATAAGAAACTCTGTTAATGAAGGACATGTCGCTCAGGGAGGAATTAAGGGGGGGCTTTCTTAGTGGTAATGAAGAGTTATGATCATGGAATAACATCGCTCGGTGTAGTTCAGTGCCGGTAAGGCCGTGGGCTTCAGCAAGTCTTATATAATACGATGCGCAGCATTCAATATGCCTTGTCCCGACTCCAATTAGCTTAAGCGGGTAAAATATGCTCATGTTCAAACTCCCCTTTCCCCGGGGGGCTGCATAGCGCTAACTTTACGTGGCCTTTTTGAGGCGAACGATCTTCGTTTTGTTTTGTGCGGTTTTGCATCAGGTTTGCTAATGGATTGTTGTTTGCTTGGCTGCCAATTCCACCTCTCTAAGGATTCATCCAAGGGGGATGGGTAATATTGGGATGCAATAGCTGCTTCTCGTTCCCGAAGCTCGACGTCCCTTTTAGATGGGCTTTTGGCTAGTATGCATTCAAGAGAAAGCTCTGAAAGACCTAGAGATGCACATTTGCAGCAGGCAGTTGTGATCCAGTTTAAGGCGAAGCCCGGTGATCCAGCGGAGCCTTTCATCAGAATCCGCGAGAGGTCTCCTTGAGAATTTAAAGATGCCATGCCAGGTATATGTTCTTCGAATGATTTTATGAAGAAATGAAAATTTTTCCTGTCTTGCTCTATTTTTATGTCGTAGTGCTTAAGGAATATGTTATTAGACCTCCTATGCAAATGAGTGGTTTTAGATATCATGTCTAAAGTTTCGTGGGTCCCGGTCAAGATGAGGCAGAGCTGGTTGTCCTCTGCAAAGGTTTTTAATCTGCTCATAAGTGGAACAGGGTTGTGGCAGGTTGCGGGACTAAAGCCAAGATGGGATGCCTCATCTATGACGATAAATGCGGTTTTTTTGGATTTGATCTCATTTGATAAGGTTAGGTACAAATCAGTCGTAGATTTTCGAGGGTAAAGATCGATCTTTAGTCTGGCGGTTTCTTCGCCTATTTCAATGACAAATCCAGGATTTCCTATGTCAGACAGGAGCGACTTGGCCAGCCATTTGGGGTCGATCTGATTATTGTGATCAGAATTAAGGAATATCGATCTAATAGCGGGAACGTTGGTTTCAGTCCTTTTAAAAACTTTGCTATTGAAAAGCTTGTTTATCATCGTGGTCTTGCCGGTTCCTGATGTCCCGCTTAATACGATAATGTCCCCTGGCCTATGGATTGATATGGCTGTAATTAACTCTTGATAGGCTGAATCAAAATTAGGATGAGGGACATGTCCGTTAATAATGGGGTGTAGTGCATCGCTCCACTCATCAATGTTCATTGTCGACTCCGGGTGCTGTTAAATATAACAGCGTTGATTCTTCAGCGGGGTCCTGTTTGAAGTTGAAGTCGTAATCCTCTGGTTCGGTGCTATTTAGGGGGGCTGGTTCTAAAGGTGGGTTTTGGAACTCGCTTTCAATATCGATAAGAAGTTTTGCAGTTCTTAGTTTTGCCTGGAACTTCGCATGGCTTCTAATAGACTTGCCACCAGTTATCCATAAGTTGTAAAAGGCTTGCTGAGCAGGGCTGGAGTTTTCGAATGCATCAAGGTCTCTGTGTGACGCGGTGGTCCACTGATTATTGACTCTTACATAAACAAGGCAGGGGTTTTCAGGATCGATTCTTACTTCAGTATTCTTTTTGTCAAGCTGATGATTATTCAAGGCGCTGCTGAAATATCTTCGACCCGAGACATGAAGTCCGCGACGATAGTCGAAACTGTAATCGGTAATGTTAATGGCTGTGTCTAAGTCAAAATTAAAGCCTTGTTCGTATGGGATGCCAGCCAGGGATGTTTTTTCTATTGAGCTTTTAACAAGCTGCTCTGGGGATTGGCTTCTTTCCCCATGGATTCTTTTGTTTCTCAATTTTATGAATTCATCAAAGCGTTCAATAAAATTGAGAAGAGGGAGAACTGGAAGATTTGAAGGGTCTTTATGAGAATCCATTTCGCGCCTATTTATAATCGAAGGGGTGTATCCGGGAAGGCCTGAAACAAAATCATTAATGACTTCAGAAAATGAACGCTCCACCTCTCCTCCGCCCCGGCCATATGACTTAGGGCTCAATGTTTTTTCGATGCCTAGGTGTGCCATCAAATCTTCACTATGATGAGAGGTGAGATCGGATCCACGATCTGTTCGAATCGATACGGGGAGGCGTCCCCATTCTCGTAGGGTTTTTCTGATTAATATGCTGACAATGGATTGGCTTGGTTCGCAAATATCTATATGCCATGAGAGTACAGCGTTGGAGCCACGATCCAATAATATGCTTAAAATTGGTTTTCTTGTGATCGTTTCATATCCGTCGGAAGATATCTCAACTAAGCAATCAACAGTGTGATGATCTAAGGTCGTGTCAAAAAGCCCAAATGTTGAAACGATTTCTCTATTTTCTGGAAGTGAGGGTGGCTTTTCAGCATTGAAGCCTCTTCTTCCTTTGTGTGCCTGTGCTACAGTTTCGGGAGGTATTGAATTAAGTTTGTTATAAAAGCTAGTTTTTCCTATAGGCCTATAAAGTGGATGGTGGTTGGTTGCTTCCAAATAATACTTTGCATATAAAAGACTCTTTTTAATTGGTCTTCCCATTAGCCAGTTTTTTTTGACAAAGCAGTCCAAGTAGTCAAAAACAATTTTTTCTCTCTTGGGTTTCCTGTTTCCTTTTTTTGAATGATTCGGTGCCAGTGCTGCTATTGAAGGTATCCCGCGTTGCTTGGCATCGCTTATTGCTTTTCTGTAGCGATGTACAGTTCGGCAGTGCTTCTTGTGCGCCTTGTACTTGTTTGCGGTGAGCCACTTAAGCTTTTTTATCCCTTCATCAATTTCGGATTGTGATGAATTGAAGAAGTGGGACTGATATGCATGATTTGATTTATTCGATGGTGCGTACGGCAGTTCGGTGTTTTCACTATCAGCCCCCGCCAGGCGAATTTTGGATGATCGTATGTCTTCTAGTAGGCCGTTGTTTAAAGATGTAATAACAACCCCTTTGCCTATCATTTGATAAATAGTGACTGGATCGGCATGGTCGATAAGCCTTAGTGCATTATGAACTGTTATTTCATCCGTTTCTTTGAGAAGCAGAAGTAGCTTAACGATGCTATCTTCGCTGACTGATGATGTTCTGCGTAGCGATTGGTCTAGGATTCTTAAGTTGTGCATTCGAAGTTTTCCATAGAGATCGGGAATAACAATCGAATGGAGCATTCCAAATGACTCAAAGTACTCGGAATATGATCTGTGATGTGCCGTGACTCCATCAAACTCCCACTCGAATGGGTTGCTTATTGCTAACTCTTTTACTTTCTCGTGGGATTTAACTTCAATAACAGAAATTTCATTGTCTGATTTATATACGAAGTCAGGGGTGTAGGTTACGGTTCCTTTCTTCCCGTTTTTCTTGGTTATCTGGATATTGCATGCAGGTGGCTGGCAAAAATACGCATCAATGCTGGGGTTTATCTCTAAACCAATTGCTGCAATTCTTTCTAATGCAGATTCGCAGCGTATCAGGAGATCCATTTTCCTAGACGGGTACCCAATAACCTTATTCTCTGTGGCTTTTCCGCCTGGGATTCGGCTGGGTGAGATTTTGGCGGCCAAATAAAAGTATCGTTCGGCCTCTGTTATTGAGGGGTTCCATTCATCAAAGGTATTCATTCTATTCTCCTGCGTTAGGCACAAGTGTGTCCGAACCACAGTTTGAATTGTGGTTTCTAATAGACGAGCAATGCCGCAACAGTGATTTGCTCTGTTGACATTGGTGTATTTGAGGGGGGAGAATGAAATGACTGTGCCAACAGTCTTGGGCCCCGGTTGCAGCCGGGGTCCATCCTCCCTTCTAAGTTTATGTATTCATTCGCTATTTTCTCCTCGGGCTGCTGTTTACGGTGTTGCCCTATCTAAATTGTGACATAAAGGTTCACACCTAAATTTGCACAAAATAGAGTGCGGATATCAAGGGGTTTCAAAAAAAAGATAATGGAATCAATAAGGTGGAATCATCTTTGATTCTGGGGCGGGTATGGTGACTAGAGAGTTATCCTAACCTGGCAAGGGGGTTAAATTGCATTGTGGATGTACGGGTCACCATAAATAAGCAATAACAACCGCTTTTAGATGACCGCTGAACCGAGAACCTGTTTTCTAGTAGCTTCCGGTCTGAGAGCCCTTGCCTGTCTGCAATTTCTTACATCATGTTAATCCACCAGCTATTGCCGTCGATGCCTCTGCCTTATAGCCTTTCGTGAAAATTGCAAAATGGATTGACCTAAATGAAGCGTTACTACGCTAGCAGAACCCTTTCCAAGGAAGGATTCTATGAGGTTCATCGGCAAGGATGTGATTCTTTGCCAGAAGAAGAGTATAGGGTTTTCCTGGGGATCTGGGCTGCGAGCAATCATGCTGTAAGTGTGGCACAAAATTTATTCAATAGAGCCTGCCCTTGCTCATGCTGTCTGGCTGCTGCGGTTGCGAATATAGACAGCAGTAACCATGACCAATCATTGAAACAAAATGGGTAATTACAGATTTCGGTCTAGGGCTACTATGCGTTCAAGGCAGACATTACTGCGCTAAAGAGTTCGCTTGCGTTGTTTGTTGCTTCAAGGGCTCCCCGATCTTTGGCTTGCTGCTTGTATCGCTGAGAATTCGCACCTGCGTAGATCACAAATGGGGTGTTGTTCTTGGATTCTCTTAACTTATCAAGAAGTACATAGCCCTCAGAGCTTCCTTCCTTGCGATTCATATCTGAGATGATAACCCCGTATTGATTACGGTACTTATTTACTAGATCAAGTGCTTCTTCTGTCGATGTTGCTAAAGTGATCTCTATTCCCTGTGCTTCAAAAGCATTTCGCTCATAGATATTATTATCAGGTTTGTCATCCACCCATAAGATCTTCTTCTTTTTGCTCTTATGTAATGTCTTAGGTGGCTTGCTGATCAATTTGTTAACTATTGATTCAAGGTCAGATTCGGCATTTATGGTGCCGGATTCGTCATTTGTAGCATATTTCGCAGTCGCTGCTGCTAAGGATACAGCTGAAGCTAGGTTGGCTTTTAAAAAATTCTCTTCATTAGCAAAGTCGGATGGCCCATATAGCTTCGAGTGATGCTTGGCTACCAGCCAAAGAAAGCCAAAAAAAACAACGAACGGAAATATGAAAAGGAACCAGATAAGGGGGCGGGAGTTATCGCCTAGGGAGTTTCCGAAGCCGACAACTATTGAGGCAAAACCATAGACCAATACAATGAATAGCGCAATTATACCAAGGGGACTTTTGGTGAAGCCTTGTGCTGATTCAGCGAAATCCTTGACGCCCATATCCCCGCCCCTATGTATTGTGGCTTATGCATCAATCGAAGAGTTTTTGTACGGCGTTAACAACTTTGGTGACCTTGTCGATCATCTCTGCCGTACTGCTTAGGCTTCCAAGGCATCTGGTGACGGATTCTTTGGCTTCTGAGAGACACTCTATAGCCTCATGGTACCTTGTTGTGGCCTTTTTAATCTCGATTGCTTGCTTTTTCGAAAGTAATTCAAAAATACGTCTCCTCAAGGCTAGCAGCTCACTATCATAGCTGCCCCGGTCAATAAGCTTGTCTAGGTCATAAATAAACGATTGGAGCTGATCTGTTAGTTGGGGCATGGATCCACCTTATTCCTTGGTAATGAGCACTTTTAGCGAGGAGGAAAGCGACTTCAGATCCTTGCCTAGCTCTTTGATGTCTTTTGATTTGTAGTTTTTGTCTTTGGCTACTCGACCTAAGTCTTCAGCTGAATCTTTCAGCTTGCTTAAGAGTTTGACTCCTGTATTGGATATGATGAAGCCGTTGACTTGAGCATTATGGGCCATGACGTAAGCATCAACGGCATCAACGCGGATAGCGTGTGGTAAATCGGTGCTGTTTCGGCCGTCAATCAGAACCTTAGCATTTCGTTTAAGGTTATATGCAGTTGAACAATAGACATCCAGGATGCCGTCTTCCTTATCTGCACCAGTTGTTGGGGCATTATCTGCACGTCCGTCTCTAAAAGCTGGTCTACAGGGTGAATTCCACTTTATTGAGAGGTCTTGAATCAGCATTGGAGTCACTTGATCAATAACGGTGGCGTAACTTTCCGATATCTCGATCAGTGCCTTCTTTCTCTGCCTTTCGAGGTTCCAGCGTCCCGCAACATCTATAAGTGCGGATATCGCGTCTAATTGATCTTCAGACAGGCTAAGCTCATCGGATTTTTCTGAGGCAGAAGAAAGTGAGTCCTTCAAATCATTTGCTGCTTCGGCGATGTCTTCCTTGTGGTCTGCATTGATAAGGGAGTCAATGGCGTTGCCATAAGCTGCCAGTGCGTCACTAATAGCGACTCTGGGTGCTAGATCTTCAGTGGTTACTCCCTGGTCAAGAGGGATTGCACATGTGCCCACATCAGTGTCCAGGCACTTCGCGTTCGGATTGATCTTGTAGTAAGCGACTTGAAGATCAATGATCTCTCTACGTAATTGAGTTAGGCTTTCAGAAGAAAACTCTCCTGATTCTGTGGTTGCATTGGCTATTGCCGTTGAGTCAGCTTTCTGCTGGACCGTCAGTCCGCAGCCGGTGATTGCCACCATCGCGAACAAAATAAGCCATTTCATAGACCGGTTCCCTTGCTCTGTCGCTCCTTAATGGATCCAGAGTATCCAAGATTGAAAAAAACATTGCAATGCAGTCATTTGCTTATGAGCAAGAGATGGATATATTCTGCTTGATCGAAGCTAAATCAAGCGGGAAGGATTCCAGGATGCAAATCGACGGCCACCACGCAATGACCTATGTCGCTGCACGCTGTGCAGGGTATACGCACCAAGATTCAGAAATTATCGCTTATTGCGCCCAGTATGTAGACGATGCCACTAATGACGGGTGTATCGAGTTTGATGTGGGGGCGATGTACTCAAGAGCGGCTTCCGCGCACAAAATGCTGGATTATCGGAATCTTGAAGAGCTTGCTAACCATAAGGTTTGGGTCCCGTTTCATTTTCTTCCTGGTAATGCTGGTAAGCCCGCCGAGTCTGATCACGAAGGAGACTCCTTTGTTCGAAAGCTTGTTTGTTACCCCAATTCGTTTGTGGCCCGGGATATGCTGAAGGCTTGCTACGAATCAGCAGGGAAGCCTTACTTTCTGCATCGTATCGGGATTTGCATGCATGTATTTGCTGACACTTGGGCCCATCAGGGCTTTGCGGGTGTGAATCACGCGATCAATGAGGTCGAGGAGTTGGAGAGTAATGAGCCTGAGGAAGATCAGAGCTTATTTGGCAAATTGGCAAACTTCTTCTTGTCTGAAGCCTTTCCTTTGGGGCATGGAGCGGCATTGAGCCACCCAGACAAGCCCTACTTGAAGTGGCGTTATAAGAACGGTCTAGGTGAGATTATAGATCGAGACAATCCAGCAATATTCCTGGAAGCAATTGACTATATGTGTAGAGCTCTACGGGCATTCAAGAATAATGACCGGGACTTAGACTTGGTGAATGTGTCGGGGCTTAGCGATACGGATTCAGCGGAGGTAAGACGCTTGATTCTTTCTTGCAGGGGAGGCGGTGATGCCCGTCACGAGCAATGGTTAGAGGCTATTGCGGAGGGTCGATTTTCATTTGGTCCTGCAGATTTAGGATATATACCTAAAGGGGTTGGGTCTTGGAAGCATGTGGCGATAGGCCAAGAAAAAGAAAAAGATGAAAAGGACGAGGTATTTGAGTATCGGCCAGAGTTCCTGATCTCAAACTGGAAATGCTTTCATGACGCGCTGCAGGCGGTCAGGTTCTCTATCGTGAAAGATGTCTTGCCACGATACGGGATTTGTGCTGCTTAAATAAGAATCTATTTAAGATGTTAGGGATGTTGCGTAAAGCGTTGTGTCTGATTCTGTTGCTGGCTTTCTCATCTGTGAGTGCGACAAAGAAGGAGCCTTATTGTGAGTGGGATGAAGAAATAAGTTCTAGATTTATTAAGAAGGCTGATAAACGGTTGCTTACAGAAAACAGAAAAGGGGCAAGAGAGATTGTCCGAGAATCCCTTCCTTTTGAATTGTCGACTCTTAATTTTGAATCCGATAACGAGCAGCTATTGGTTCAGCCAAACTACATAATTTGGTACGACAGTGATCTCCGTTCACCTTTGTGGGTGGCATATCACCTAAAGGGGAGCGATCTTCGTGATGGGGTTCCCCGTGAGGAGTCTTTTAGGTCGGACCCTAGATTAAAGTATTGGGAAAAATCTGACTGTGCTGATTATAAAGAGCCGATATTTGATCAGGGGCACATGGTTCCTTCGGCCGATATGAAGCGAAGCCGAGAAGCAATGGCTAGCACCTATTTGATGAGCAATATGACAGCGCAGCATTGCCACTTCAATCGTGGTCAGTGGCAGGTGCTTGAGGCTGTAGTGCGTAATTGGGCGGAAAGATACGGGGAGATATGGGTGATAAGCGGTGCAATTTATGATCGCTACGGGGAGGGTGAAAGAGATCCCGATCAAATTGCCTGGAGAATGAGCGGAGAAAGAGGGGTGCGTGTAGCAATACCGAGCCACCAATACAAAATTGTGATGCGTAAAGATGAAACGGGACTGTTGGGCGTCGCGTTCCTTATGCCTAATGAGGATAGGGTGGTCAGAACTGAAGACATGAGAGAGTACTTAGGTAATGCATCTGTGGATATTGAAGCAGTTGTTTCTAGATCAGGTTTTGATTTTGGTAAAGGGATAAAAATTAGGGAGGATGGTGAGGAATGGTTGCTGCCAATAAATTTGCCTTCGTCATTGGCGGGGCTATGTAAAGAAGGTTATTCGAAGTACTAGGATCGGCTTCACTAAACTGCTGACGCATTCATTAGATGAATGCTTGCTTCTGTATTGAGGCGTGAGCGCGACTCATATGGGGCAATCCGGCTGACGATTTTCTCTCAATAAAATAATGGCTTACAGAAGATTCTTCGTTGATTGGATTGTGGGTTGCTGGATTATGTGATGGCCTGGCTGATCGTTCCAGCCAGGACAGATTATGATTGTGCGCGATGTCATATTTCTCAGTTCAATGAAGCTGATACGACGTTTGTAGCCAATTTGTTTCCATTCTGCCTAGCGGAAAACATTACTATTGCTGATGTGAATAAATAATATTTCCACCCTCCGGGGAGCGAGGGGATAGCGTCGTAGTAAGCCGATATTAGGCTATATATGGTCAGGATTACCAAGCTGCTAAATGTATCTCTTAGCGATAGGTACCAAAAGTGCGGGGTTGTGACCTCTGCGCTATCCTTGTGCGCTTTGTACATTTTCAACCAAGTATAATGCTCTTCGTCAGGGGTTTCAGCATTGGCTATCTCAGGAATATTCTGAGTGACGAAGTGTCTGCCAAATCTATGGTCGCTATATAGAAGCTTCTTTATTCTCCATGACGGAAGTGCTTTTTTAAATCGAGTAAAAATAATTGAGTCTCGGATGTTGGATGGTAACAATGTCGTGATTATCACTGTTGCAATGAGCAAGACCGTTAACTTTGAAGCGCTTTCAATTTCATTTGAGAACGACGTTATCTCATCTATACCGTTAATGTTAAAGGAAGGAAGGAAAACTATTGCAAGTAGTGTTACGCAAGATGTTGGAAAGCTGATGGACTTTAGTGGGATTTTCATTAATTCCACTCCTCGGGAGTGATCATGGATAATGTCTTCTGATGATTTCTTCCATTAATTAGCATTATGTACGGCTGAGGCCTTTCAGAAATAAAGCGGCTAATGTTCGATAATGTGGCTTTGTCTTTAGGAGAGGCCTCGGGAGATGTTTCCGGGTGAGAGTGCCATGTTCCGACTGGAAACACTTGGTTGCCTGTTAGTTTGACTGTGTTCATTGTTTCTTCGTGATCATGTGCCGCAGGCAGGGTGGCGCTGGTGCGGCTTGGTTTTTTTTGGGCGCAATATGTAGCATCGATTACCGTGAGACGATTAAGGGTTGTGCTAAAGGAGCCCATTAAATACCCGGCGGCCTCGTTTGGGGTGTCGTGCTCTGTCCAGCGCTCTATTTTTTTGTGAGCTTCAGTTGAGATGGTGATGGTCCAGCCGTTTGTGTTCTGCTCTGTAAAGCCTGGGACTGGAATTTCATAGTGCCCTGCAGGCAAATAGTCGTCGTCTAAAGTGTTAATAAAAACCCCACTTTCTTTATCGCCTTCAAGCTTTCGGTTAATCAGGGTTTGGAAAAATGAGTTGTGTGACTGTATCGTGGAATAAGGCATTTCTAATGTGTTGCTACCGCAGCCAACTCCTAGAGAGGTTGCCCTAGAATTAGGCTGGTCTCTGCTTGAAAGCCACTCCGACACTTTTTCATTGTGAAGAGCTGAAAAGTAACTTGTCAGGGTTAGATCAAAAAGTGACTGATATTTGTTTCTGTATAAGAATATTCCAATCTTCCCTGCATGTGTGATGTAGCATTTGCAAACTGGAAGTGAGTTTATTCCAATATCAATTTCATCGGAAACTTTTGGAGATGCTGTGCAGTCGATGAGTAGATTCGCTCTTTGAACTTCTGGAGATAATAATTTTTCTCGATCGATTTCTTGGTGAATGGCTGTAATGCTATTACAGTAATAGTTGTCTTCGAGATGGCTTTTAAGTGCATGCGCTTTTGATTGTGAAATATTTAACTTTCCTAACGCATGTCGTGCTGTGTTGTGAGGTGAGAAAATGTCGTTGTCTATCAGTGTTATGTATTTTTCTCCCTGTTTGCAGAGCATGTCGGATAGTGATGACCCAATTGCACCACAGCCAGCTATGACGACATGGCTATTGCTAGCGCCTGTTGTGCCGGATATTTTGTTTAAAAGGGATCTTGATCCTATTCCTGTTACTGTGCAGGGATGTATTTTGATGGAGGATTGATTCTTAACTTCAAGCTCTATAAGAAGAGCTATGACTTCAATCGCTCCAGCTGGGCCTTCAGCTAAATCTGGGATATCTTCAATTAATCGAATTGGCCTTTTATGGGCTATTAGCACATTTAAATAGATTGAGCTGTACTTGTTATTTTTCTTGGGGAGTAGAGTTTGAGCGTATTGTTTTAGCTTGTGAGTAGAGTATTCGATGCCGCAGTATTTCAGGTATTGCTCAAAGTCCTCCCCAGATTTTATGTCTATCGGGTTGTGTGTATTTGGTTCAGAGTCTGAGGGTGCGCAGAGAAGAACTGTTGCTGTTTGGGCGGAGATTGTATTGTTGGACAGCGTTTTTTTGTATTTTTGTTTTTTCTTGGCGGTGAGATCGTGGCCTGGAAATATGCAGCCTTGAAGTTGGGTGTTTTCATATTGGAATAATGTGATATTTGATTTCGAATATAAAACCTGAGTCTCTTGTTTCATGGATGAAAAGACAAGGTTTTGCAATTCCCCGATGCGGCAGTAGCAATCTATATTTGATCCGCGTGGTGTTGGCTCCCATCCATCATGTTGTAATTCGCCATCTTGCGCATCATTCAGCCATTCGACCAAAGTATCAATGAGTCCTCTGGCTCCTTGATGTTCGTATAATGAGTTGTTGCCCCCATCTCTCCATAAACATATCGATGCGTAGCTGTTTTCAGGGGCAGGATTTAAGTGAGGGAGGTCTTTAGGAAACTCATCCCTAGTCGCCCAAATGCTAGGGCAATGGTTCGGTCGGGAGAATTTGCTGTATTCAAATGCAATTTCTTCTGGGCATACGATTCTCGGGTCTAGAGGGGCGCAAGATTCATCAATGAGTATTTCAAATGCGATAAAGAACGAGCTTCCGGACTGATGTGTGCTGATGTTTTGGGTGTTGGCGTGTGCCTGAATAAGTGAATAATCAACCCTTACTTGTTGTGGTGCTTCACTAAGGCTTACTTGGTCTGCGTTGAACCTTTTCATCGGAAAGATTAGCCTCCGTACTGAGTCGGCTTAGAGGCTGCGCCAACTGATAGGCTCTCGCTGGAATACTCGGTGTTACGTTGTTTTATCTTGATTCCTTTGTCGCTGAGTTCGAAGGTTACAGGCTTCGGTGTGTTCTGGGGGCTGTGAGTTTCCGGGTTAAAGAATCGCTTTTCGCCGCCAGTTTTTTGCTTTTCCAAAAGCCCGATATAACGCTCCTTTGCATGATAATGGGGAGGGTTGTCATCGTTTTTTTTGATTTGCTTACATGAAGCAACAACAAAACCGTTTCCTGAACAGTTGGATAGAGCCTCCCAGGCTTTGTCAGAATTCACGTACTGTTTGTTTTCGTTTTTATAGCTATAAGGCGTTCTGCTGCAATGATGGGGGGCTAGCAAAAGATTCCAAGATAATTCTTCTTTGCTGTATTCGTCATTTAATCGCTCCCAAACCTGGTACTCTGCATCTCCGGCCAACATGATGTGGAACTGCCGTTCGTTTGAAGAGTATTCCCAGCGTATGACAATGGAAGAGTTATTCCGCTTGCGCTCATCTTTCTCGGCATCATTACACTCTTCGTCTGTCGGTGCTAAAACTCTGCCCGCAAGATTGCTTGAAAGTTTGAGCTTATCCCCCTTTCGGACAATTATCAGGCGATTTCCATCCTTTCTCCTGTCTTCAGCTTTTACCTTTTTTCTGCGCTTTATTTCATCAATTAACGGCTTGGACTGAGCGGTGGTGTCTGTGAGTTTGTCTGTGTATGACGTGATCCAAATTTCTTTCACAAGAATGAGGTCTGATTCCTTAGACCAACTGGTCGGGCAGCCTGTGTGAAATAAGTCCTTGAACCCTGACACGTGGTCCTTGTCTGGGTGAGTGTTAATAAATACATCAAGCTGGCCATCTTCAAGGGCATCTCTAATGTCTTGGCCGATGTTATGTGCTTCATCATCGTTCTCATCCTGCGCGGATCCGCGATAATGAATGTCGGTGAGTACTGAATACCCTGCTTTAAGCAAAACGGTATCCGCGTTATTTACTGGATAGAACGTAATTGAGTGCATCTTCCCTTCCAATAGAATCCATTTGTATATGGGAGGCTTTGGGGGGCTGAGGAAAGAATTTCAAGTAGACAAAGAAAAATATTTCATATTCTTGTGTTTGTAGCCATCTATTCCTGTTGAGGGGCCCCAATCCCAGCTCCCGCTTTATAGCCCTCTTAGCTGAATGCGTTTCCATCATAAGTTGCTGTTTCCGCCATAAAGTGGCGTTTTTCGCCAACTTATGCCGAACCGCACATCTCTGCGGCCAATCAGAAAGCGGGGCCTTGTGCGTTGATTGCCTGCACTTGCTGGCCCGGCTGACTGTACCGCTTTGCCGTTGCGGGCTCCCCCACGGCAACGAACAGCCCGTCGAGGCGGATTCTGTGCCGCCATTGTGTGGGCGCTGTATTCGCCAGCCACCGCCGTTTTCCGCCAGCCAGGCGCCCCTGCAATACACCTTCCCGATAGACGCCCTCATCACACGCTACAAACACCGGGCTGACCTGACGGTAGAGCGGGCCCTGGCCCCACTATTGGCAGAGACGCCCCTGCCATGGGCGGATACCGATGCCGTGTGTCCGCTGCCGGTCCATTGGCGACGGCGATGGCGCCGCGGCTTCGATCAGGGGGATCACCTTGCCAGACTGATGGGGCAATACTGGCAACGCCCCGTGCTGCCAGCACTGGTACGTCAACGGGCCACTGCCAGCCAGCAAGGGCTGAGCCGCCGACAGCGGCAACGCAATCTGCGCCAGGCATTTCACTGTCAGCACCCTGTCACCGGACTGCGACTGATCCTGGTGGATGATGTCATGACCACCGGCAGCTCTGCCCGCGCAGCGGCACAATGCCTGCTTGATCACGGCGCCGAGGACGTACGGGTATGGACCCTGGCGCGCACACTGCCCCCGCCGTTGGCCTGACAGGCACCGCCCAACCCCTCCTTGCCAGGGAACGCGCTGCGTTTTTCAGCGGGCTCTCTAGGCCCCATAGCCACCTTTAGGCATAATAACGGCTTGTTCACGGAGGGAATCACATGACAAGAATAATAATCACCCTGGCCCTGCTGGCTCTGGGCTGTTCCAGTGTTCAGGCCGAAGACCGTTATAGCGGCGTTACCCTGATGCGCGGCACCGTGGTGTCCGTGGGCCGGGTAGACCCGACGGAAAATATCGGCACCGGTTTTTTTGTCGATGCCAATTACACCAGCGTGGCGTTGAATGCCGGCGTAGGCACCAAGAAATTTGGCGATTCGCCCATTCGCCGCGACTCCGGCGACGATGACCTCTCCGCTGCGGACGGCGAACGTGTTAACAATGCCTATGCCGGGGTCGGCTTTGGCCGCATTATTCAGGTTCAGTATGGTTACGGCTCAGAAGGCGACCTGCTGCGCTACCGCTCCGACTTCAACTACCGTTCGGTGATTGATTTCTTCACCGGCAAGCGCACCCCCAAGGACCGCCTGACTCTGGGTGACCGGCTCACGTTCACCATCGCCGTGGAGCAGTACCTGGACGACGAAGACGAGATTTTCGATAACGCAACCTGGGGCATTGGCCTGTTATTCTGATCCGTTTATGGATTAACGACTGACCAGGCCGGCCCCGGCAAGGAACACCATGGACATACACATTGCCCAGGGGCACAACCCGCCACACAACATTCATGGCATTACCGTGGTGATCGACGTGATTCGCGCGTTCACCACCAGCCATCACGCCTTTCGCAAAGGCCTTCGCTGTATCTGGCCGGTGGCCAGCGCCGAGCAAGCCTTTGCGCTGCGCGACGAACACCTGCCTGACGCCTTGCTGGCCGGGGAAGTAGAGGCACTGCCAATTCCCGGCTTTGATTTTGGCAATTCTCCCTGGGAAATCGATCAGGCCGAGCTGCAGGACAAAGAACTGATTCTGCGCACCACCAACGGCGTGGCCGCCACCCTGCGTGCCCGTGACAGCCGTGAGGTGCTGGTGGCCGGGCTGGTCAATGCGGAGGCCACCGCCAACTATTTGCGCAAACAGAACCCGCCCACCGTGGTGCTGGTCGCCTCTCACCCCACCGGCGATGAAGACGTGGCCTGCGCCGAGTATATCCGTCATCTGCTGGGCGGAGACGGCATCACCTATGAGGCGGCCCGCGACCGCACCCTGAATGCCAGGGCAGCGCAGAAATTTTTCGCCGGCACTCACCCCCGGCTACGTCCGCAGGATATCGAAGCCGCCGCCAGCAGCGCAGGCCCGGATGCCCTGACCATGCACGTGCGCTTCGACCCGCAACCCTGTATCACGGCTCAATCAGCACCCTGACATCCAGCGTCAATGATTCCGTTCTTTTTGATCAATGCGCCGCCACCATCGAGCTTGTTACTGTTGATTGAATTTTTACCCAACAGGACAGCCCGATGATCCAGTGGTCCGAACAACAGCAAATGATCCAGAAAATGGTACGCGACTTTGTGGAAAAGGAAGTCGTGCCGCAGCTGGACGATATCGAATATAACGGCGTTCCCCCCTACGACATCCTGCGCAAGATGATCAAAACCTTCGGCATGGATGTGATGGCCAAGCAATCATTCGACAAGCAGATTGCCCGTGAGAAAGCCATCGCTGCCGGCGACACCGTCGAAGAGAAAAAGAAGAAGGAAGACCCCTCCGCCATGGCCGGGGAAGAAGCCGCCATGCGCATGATCCCCATTATTGAACTGTGCAAACATGCCCAGGGCCTGGTCACCGCCATGGGCGTTTCCATGGGCCTGGGCGGTGGCGCCATCATGAGCAAGGGCACCACCGAGCAGAAAGAACGCTGGGCTCTGCCCCTGCTGACCCTGGAAAAAGTGGGCGCCTGGGCCATTTCCGAACCCAATGCGGGTTCCGATGCCTTTGGGCAGATGAAAACCCTGGCAAAGCGCGACGGCAACGGCGGCTACATCATCAACGGTAGCAAGACCTGGATCACCAACGGTCCCTACGCCGACACCATCATCCTGATCTGTAAACTGGATGAAGAAGGCGTGCCGGCGGATCAGCGCAAAATTGTCTCCTTTATTCTCGATAGCGGCATGGAAGGCCTGGAGCAGTCCAAACCCTTCAAGAAAATGGGCATTGGCTCTTCCCCCACCGGCGAGCTGTTCCTGTCCGATGTGAAAGCGGGCCCGGAACGCCTGCTGGGCGGCAGCGAAGACAGCTACGGCCGCAGCGGCGCCAAAGGCACCTTCATGCAGGAACGGGCCGGGGTAGCGGCCATGGCTCTGGGCATGGTGGAGCGCGCCCTGCAGCTGAGCACACAGTACGCCAGCGACCGGGTTCAGTTCGGCCGTGCTATCGGCCAGAACCAGCTGATCCAGCTGAAACTGGCCAAGATGGAAGTGGCACGCACCAACCTGCAAAACATGGTATTCCGCTATATCGAGATGACCGCCGAAGGCGCCCAGATGACGCTGGCCGAGGCGTCCGCCATGAAGCTCTACGCCGCCCAGGTGGCCATGGAAGTGGCCACTGAAGCGGTGCAGATCCACGGCGGCTACGGCTACATGCGCGAGTCCCGCGTGGAACAGTTGATGCGCGATGCCAAAATTCTGCAGATTTATGCCGGCACCGATGAAATGCAGATTATCGCCATTGCAAGGGACCTGCTGGGCCGCGTGTAGCCCGCCACCGGGCCTGTGGCTGGTGCCCGGCCAGCCACAGCTCCCACCCTATGTAAGCAATTGACTACCGCCAGTGTAAGCATATTGACCATTGCGCCTTGCGTGATGGTTTTTGTGGTCTTCATCACACAATCTCCCCTGACTACACTCATTCATTATTCGTAGTAAGGCCCGCCAAACCGCCTTTTTAGAGTAGTACGTATGTACCGCTTTTGAGATGCGCCGCCGGGCCCAGGGTGACCTCATGAAAGTACGCTATAGGGCAGACCGGCTCGCCGTTGCTCTGGTGTTAGCGGTATTCGGTATCCAGCTTGGCCTGTTCTTCTTCAGCCATGGGCTGGCCACCTGGCTGGGCATGCTGGCCCTGCTGCCGGTGCAGGTGTCCTGCGGCGCCATCTGCCACAACCACCACCACGTGAACACCTTCGTCAAACGCCCGCTCAACCGGCTGTTTGAAATGGTCCTGTACCTGCAGACCGGCACCAGCCCCTTGAGCTGGACGCTGCATCACAACATTGGCCATCACCAGCTCTATCTGGATCCGGACAACGACCCGTCCCCCTGGCAACAGGCTGACGGCAGCCTGATGCCGCGCTGGCGCTATGTGCTGATCAACACCCTGCGCATCTACCCGGAAATCCACCGCATCGGCCGCCAGCACCCGGCACTGTACCGTCGCTTTCTGCGCCTGCTGTTGCTCGCCAATATCCCGCTGGTCGCCGCCTTCATGCTGGACCCGCGCAACGCCTTTATCGTCTTCCTAATTCCCATGATCAGCATGCTGTTCATGTTGCTGGACAATACCTACGGACAACACGCCGGCACCGGCTATGAAGACCACTTCCACGCGTCGCGCAATGTGGAACTGAAACGCTATAACCTGCCGTCCTGGAACCTGGGCTACCACACAGCCCATCACATGCTGCCCGGCCTGCACTGGAGCGAACTGCCGGCCCTGCACGCAAAAATCCGCGACCGGATTCCGGATCACCTGATTACCGAAAACGTGCTATTGCAGTGGGAACCCGCCCGCCAGCAGCGCCAAGGAGAAGGACTTCCTTCATGATACGTGGCCTGATTCTCTGTCTGATCATGCTGTCTGCGGCTGCCGCCCGTGCCCAGGACTGCTATTACTACTGGGTACACCAGTGCATCGAAGTGGTCGACGCCAGTCAGCGTCAACTCAAGCAATTTGTGCTGATTTCCCCGGCGGTCAATTACCTGAGTGTGGACGAAGGCAGCCAGTGCAGTGCTGCCGTGAGCCGTCAGCAAGCCCCGCTCAACCCCCAACTGCTGGCTGCCTTCAATGACGCCGCCAGCAGGATTGAGGCCTGTGCAGCCCCGCTCACCGAGCTTTCCGCCCGCGCCTTCGACAAACCCCACAAGGCCACCTGGCACTACAACCGAAGCCGTAAAGTCAGCCCCCAGAAAGTGGTCATCACGGTGGAAAACGCGCCAATCCTCTAACAAGCGGTTAATCGCTGCACTATGCAACGGGTATGCTATGATCAATGTGCTTTTTTATATCCGGGGCGAATAATGAAAATAATCAAAACTGCCGCGTTGTCCTTGAGTTTGTTCCTTGTTGCCTGCCAGGGCCTGCAAGGGGAACGCCAGGGCGATTACTACTTTTCACCGGCCGGCGCCTACATCCTTGATCTTGGTATCAACACTTTCCGTGGCGAAGTGGTGCTGGATGAGCGCTGTGACCGCAACGGGGGCTCCACCACCTTCTGGGACGGCAGTGGCCGCCTGTTCCGGGTGGATTACCTGAACGTGGAAAATCACCCGATGATCGAAGCCCCCCGCTTCGCCTCGGACCTGACACTGCTCAATCTCAGCCTCAACAGTTACCTGCGTGAAGTGGTTGCCAAGGCCCCCATGATCACCAGCGCTGAAGCCTCCTACCGGGAATTCCTGGACGATGCGGACCCGAAGGCGTTGTTCGCCATCATTGGTATCAATGTGGATGCGGCCAAGGTGAAAGATGACGAGGCGGAAAGCGGCACCTACTACTACGGCTTCATGCTGTTCAAGCGGGGCGACCTGATCTATGTACTGCAGCATCGCCAGCCCGTGCTGATGCCGGAAAAGATGAAGGCCGTGCTGCTGAACCTGGCGGCCGGGATGGAAATCCCCGGCCGGGTTCGCGATGACACCGACATGGAAAAGTTGCGCCGCGCCCTGAAAAAGATGGCTCCCGGCGGCACGAATGGCGACCCGGTGCGTTTGTGCGAACCCGCACAGGGCTGAATTGATAATGGCTAATGGATCACTGACAATCGGGGTAACCGATTCTGTCATCCATTAGCCAGATTGGATTGATCGCCATGAGCACCCTGAAAACACAACAATGTGAGGCCTGCCGCGCCGACTCTCCCCTGGTCAGTGACCAGGACCGTAAAGAGCTACACCCGCAAGTACCCGACTGGATGCTGGTGGAAGAAGACGGCATCGAGAAACTGCAACGGCACTTCACCTTCAAGAATTTCGTCCAGGCGCTGGATTTCACCCATCGGGTGGGCGATCTGGCGGAACAGGAAGGTCACCACCCCGCCATTCTCACCGAATATGGCAAGGTCACCGTCACCTGGTGGACCCATAAAATCCGCGGACTTCACCGCAACGATTTTATCTGCGCCGCCAAGACAGACGCTCTCCTGTAAAACCTGGCAGCACCTGACCATTTGCATCAGCACTATGAACAAAACGGTTTGGGGGCAGCCATGGAGCCTTTGCTAGCATCACCTGTAACCAAGGAGATAACAGCATGGCCCTGAGCGAAGAACAGAAAACCCTTATCAAAACCGCCAGCGACAAAACCTTTCCCTTTGTGGAACGCTGCGAAGTGCAGACACTGGAAGTGGAGCGCGGTTACTGCAAGATGTTGATGCCACTCAAACCCAACCTTAACCATGTTGGCATCATGTACGCAGGGGCGCTCTACACCATTGCCGAATTGCCCGGCGGCACCATTTACCTGACCTCCTTCGACACCAAGCGCTTCTATCCCATCGTCAAGGACATGTCGATTCGCTTCCGTCGCCCAGCCACCACCGACGTCACCGTGGAAGTCACCCTGAGCGAAGAAGAAATCGCACGCATCGAGAGCACCACTGAAGAAGTGGGGAAATGTGATTTTGAATGGGACGTTGAAATCAAGGATGCCAATGGCGAAGTGGTTGCCATCACCCACAACGTCTACCAGCTAAGAAAGATCGGCAGCTAAGAGGAACCACAAGCTTCAAGCTGCAACGCGGGTTGGGGGCGCCACACGGTGGCCGCCTTGCCCGCGGAATTTAGTTGAAAGTGCAAAGTGAAAAGCTGAAAAGAGTAAACCCCGGGAACTTTTCCGCCTTACCCTATCCATTCTCGTAGCTCGTAGCTCGTAGCTCGTAGCTCGTAGCTCGTAGCTCGTAGCTCGTAGCTCGTAGCTCGTAGCTCGTAGCTCGTAGCTCGTAGCTCGTAGCTCGTAGCTCACTCAGCGTAGGTACAGAATCCCTGCGGCCCCAGGTTCACCGTGGTAGAGCACTCCCACTCAATACGCTGCATGCCCCCTTCCACCGGCCAGGTGGTTAGCTGATGGCCATCCAGACGGCCCGCCAGCTCCAGTTTCAACATGCCACCATCCAGTAGATACGCCCGCTTTATGCGTTTGCCGGTCACCTGCTCCTGGGCCACCCCCATATCCGTCAGACTGTCAGGCCAGGTGCCACCGGACAGATAATATTCTGTCATATGCATGCGCAAGGCATTGACCGTGCTGAATGTCTGGGCCAGCTCGGAACGGTCTCGGCTGCTGCTGAATAATTCCCAGGTTTTCGGGTCAATTCCCGGCGGCGGCGCATCTTCGGATTCACTGGGTGAGGCCGGCGTTTCAGGAATGGCGACACGCCGGGCAAGGGCATCGATATCCCCCTCATAGCGGGCACGCAGGGAGCAGCGACTGCCCGTCCAGCGCTGCCCCTGCAGTGACGGTGTTTCGGTTTGCAGCTGGCTGAGGTAGGCGTCCTGGAGCAACGATTCCGGCCGGTCCTGTTTCTTGTATGCCTGCTGGCGCTGCCGATACTCATCGGTGGCCGCAATCACACTGAGTAAGCTGACGTGAAGCTCTTCAGTCATCAACTGCAAGGCACGGTCGCAGACCTGCTGCTCGGTTTCGCCCTGCCCGGCCCGTTCCACCTTGGCCAGCGCCAGTGACATGGCCATAGCCGGCGCCCCCAGCGCCAGCAACATAGCCGTAATAACAATACGCATCCCTTCCCCCCTCACTTTCACGCTTCAACGCGATTGAGTGTTTTATCTGTTTGAACGCAAGGGACCACACCCAAATCCCCCAGCGCGGCCCCTGCGGCGTCAGACAAGACAACCCCAGGATTCGCGTTGTAGCGTGAAGCTTGTCGCTTGCAGCTCAATTATTTCTGGCTCAACTCCACCACCGCCTCAATAAAGACCCTGGCGTGCTCCGGATCCACCTGCGGTGTAATGCCATGCCCCAGATTAAAAATATGCCCGGGGTGATCACCAAAATCATTGAGGATACGTTTTACTTCGGCGCGAATCGCCTCAGGAGATGCGTACAGCACCGCCGGGTCCATGTTGCCCTGCAAGGCCACCTTGTCACCCACACGGCGGCGAGCCTCACCAATATTGATGGTCCAGTCCAGGCCCAGCGCATCGCAACCCGACTCCGCCATGGATTCCAGCCATAGCCCACCGTTCTTGGTGAAGAGAATGACCGGCACCTTGCGGCCCTCATGATCGCGGATCAGGCCATCAACAATCTGCTTCATGTATTTCAGGGAGAACTGCTGGTACGCCTCGGCAGACAGGGCTCCGCCCCAGGTATCAAAAATCTGCACGACCTGGGCACCATGGCGTATCTGCGCATTCAAATAGGACGTCACCGACTGTGCCAGCTTGTCCAGCAGGGCATGGGCCACTTCAGGCTGGCTGTAGACCATGGCCTTGAGGTGGCGGAAATCCTTGCTGGAGCCGCCCTCCACCATGTAGGTGGCCAGCGTCCAGGGGCTACCGGAAAAGCCGATCAGGGGAACGCGGCCGTTCAGGGCACCACGAATGGTGCTCACCGCCTTCATCACGTACCCCAGATCGGTTTCCGCATCGGGTATCGGCAAGGCGGCCACGTCCGCCTCAGTACGCACCACTTTCCTGAATTTCGGGCCTTCTCCGGTTTCGAAGTACAAACCCAGCCCCATGGCATCGGGGATGGTCAGGATGTCGGAGAACAGGATTGCCGCATCCAGCGGGTAACGCTCCAGCGGCTGCAACGTGACTTCGCAGGCCAGATCCGCATTCCTGCACAGGTCCATGAAGGACCCGGCATGTTCACGGGCAGCCCGGTATTCCGGCAGATAGCGACCCGCCTGGCGCATCATCCAGATGGGCGTGCGGTCTACCGACTCACGGTTCAAGGCACGGAGGAAGCGATCGTTTTGCAGGGGAGCGAAAGTCATGTGGGTTCCTTTGGAAGCACTTCACGCACCACGCTGCACGCAACGCGCGAAAATCAAAATCCTCAACATCATATAGAAAAAGGGCCTGCAAAAGCAGGCCCTTTTAGCGTGATGCGTGCAAGCATGGTGCCTGCAGCGTCTCACTTAAACATCCAGGTAATCAAGAATCCCTTTGGCCGCTTCACGGCCTTCCCAGATGGCGGTCACCACCAGGTCGGAACCACGCACCATGTCACCACCGGCAAAGATCTTTTCATTGCTGGTCTGGAACGGGAAAGCTTGCTCCTCGATCGCCATAACACGGCCGGAATCATCGGTGTTGATGCTCTTCGCATCAAACCAGTCCGCCGGGCTGGGGCGAAAACCGAACGCCACGATCACCGCATCCGCCGGCAGAATTTCTTCACTGCCCGGGATCGGCTCAGGGCGGCGGCGGCCATTGTTATCCGCTTCGCCCAGCTTGGTTTCCACTACCTTGACGCCAACAACCTTGCCATCTTCCCCCACCACTTCAATGGGCTGACGGTTAAACAGGAACTGCACGCCCTCTTCTCTGGCGTTGGTCACTTCCTTGCGTGAACCCGGCATGTTTTCTTCATCGCGACGGTAAGCACAGCTGACGCTTTCTGCCTGCTGACGAATAGAGGTGCGGTTACAGTCCATGGCGGTATCACCACCACCCAGCACCACCACACGCTTGCCCTGCATGTTGATAAAGTCGGCTTCGTCTTTTTCAAAGCCCAGGTTGCGGTTGGCGTTGGAGATCAGGAACGGCAGCGCTTCAAACACGCCCTCCAGCTCTTCACCCGGGAAGCCGCCTTTCATATAGGTATAAGTGCCCATACCCATGAAGACCGCATCGTATTCGTCGAGCAGCTCATCGATGGTGATGTCCTTGCCGACTTCCACGCCCAGGCGGAATTCTATGCCCATGCCTTCAAACACTTCACGGCGCTTGGCCATGACCGGTTTTTCCAACTTGAACTCGGGGATACCGAAGGTCAGCAGACCACCGATTTCCTCGTAACGATCGAATACCACCGGCTTCACACCGCTGCGTACCAGTACATCAGCGCAGCCAATGCCCGCAGGCCCCGCACCGATCACTGCCACTTTCTTGTCAGTCCAAACCACCTTCGACATATCCGGACGCCAGCCCATGGCCAGCGCCGTATCGGTGATGTACTTCTCGGTGGCACCAATGGTCACCGCACCAAAACCGTCGTTCAGGGTACAGGCCCCTTCACACAGACGATCCTGCGGGCATACCCGGCCACAGACTTCCGGCAGGGAGTTGGTCTGGTGACTCAGCTCCACCGCTTCCAACAGGTTGCCTTCGCTGATCAGCTTCAACCAGTTGGGGATGTAGTTATGGACCGGACACTTCCATTCACAGTACGGGTTACCGCAATGCAGGCAGCGGTGTGCCTGATGCTCCACTTCCCGGGTTTCAAACGGGTAGTAGATTTCCTCGTACTTGTGCTTGCGGTCTTCAATGTCCTTTTTCTTCGGATCGTGCCGGGGCACGTCGAGAAACTGGAAATTATTGCTCAAACGTTCAGCCATGGTATCCCCCGTTATGCCGGATTGGCGCGCGTGCTCTGCAGCAGGTTTTCCAGGCTTGCGGCCTTGGGCTTAACCAGCCAGAACTTGCGGCTCATGGCATCAAAGTTGTCCAGAATGTACTGGCCCCATTCGCTGCCGGTCTCTTCCACGTAATCTGCGATTACGCCGCGCAGGTGACTGCGGTGAGACTCGGTGGCTTCGGAACTGATGCGATGCAACTCGATCAGCTCCGGGTTGATGCGGTCGAAGAAATCATTGTCTTCGTCCAGGACGAACGCGAAACCGCCGGTCATGCCCGCACCGAAGTTATGCCCGGTGCGGCCCAGCACGGTGATGGAACCACCGGTCATGTATTCACAGCAGTGATCGCCGGCGCCTTCCACGATGGCATGGGCTCCGGAGTTACGCACCCCGAAACGCTCACCAGCGGTACCGGCGGCGTACAGCTTGCCGCCGGTGGCGCCGTAGAGGCAGGTATTACCGATGATGGCGGTTTCCTGACTCTTGAACGGGCTGCCATTGGGCGGGCGAATCACCAGCTTGCCGCCGGCCATGCCTTTGCCCACGTAATCGTTGGCGTCGCCTTCAATATACATGTGCAGACCGCCAGCGTTGAACACACCGAAGCTCTGCCCGGCAGTACCGGTAAAGCGAACCTTGATCGGCGCTGTCTCCATGCCCAGATTGCCGTGCTGCTTGGCAATCTCACCGGACACGCGCGCGCCCACGGAGCGGTCACAGTTGGTGATCTCGTAATGGAACGAGCCACCGGATTTGCTCTCGATGGCGGTGCCCATGTCGTCCACCATCTTCTGGCTCAGCACGGCCTTGTCGAACGGCTCGTTGCGGGTCACCTGACAATGGGTCGGCTTGTCCGCCGGCACCAGGTCATTGCGCAGAATCGGGGTCAGGTCCAGCTTGCCCTGGCGCGCGGTTTCACCTTCCAGCACCTTCAGCAGGTCGGTACGGCCGATCAGCTCGGGGATGCTCTTCACACCCAGCAGCGCCAGCAATTCACGCACTTCCTGAGCCACAAAGGTGAAGTAGTTGATCAGCAGTTCCGGCGCACCAATGAAGTGCTCCTTACGCAGATCTTCACGCTGGGTCGCCACACCGGTGGCGCAGTTGTTCAAATGACAGATACGCAGGTACTTACAGCCCAGCACGATCATCGGCACAGTACCGAAACCGAAGGACTCGGCACCCAGAATCGCCGCCTTGATCACATCCAGGCCGGTCTTCAGGCCACCGTCTGTCTGCAGGCGAATCTTGTCGCGCAGGTCGTTACCCCGCAGCGCCTGATGCGCTTCCGCCAGACCCAGCTCCCAGGGGGAACCGGCGTAGCGGATGGAGGTCAGCGGGCTCGCCGCGGTGCCACCGTCGTAACCGGAAATGGTGATCAGATCCGCGTAGGCTTTGGCCACACCGGACGCCACCGTACCGACACCGGGTTCGGACACCAGCTTCACAGACACCTGGGCATCCGGGTTGACCTGCTTGAGGTCGAAGATCAGCTGGGACAGATCCTCAATGGAGTAGATGTCATGGTGCGGCGGCGGTGAAATCAGGGTCACACCGGGCACAGAATGACGCAGGCGCGCAATCAGCGCATTCACCTTGCCACCGGGCAGCTGGCCACCTTCACCGGGCTTGGCGCCCTGGGCCACCTTGATCTGCAGCACTTCGGCGTTGACCAGGTAATGCGGGGTCACACCGAAACGGCCAGAGGCAATCTGCTTGATCTTGGACACACGCTCGGTGCCAAAACGGGCCGGGTCTTCCCCGCCCTCACCGGAATTGGAACGACCACCCAGACGGTTCATTGCCGTGGCAATGGCTTCATGGGCTTCCGGGCTCAACGCGCCCAGAGACATGCCGGCGGAGTCAAAGCGCAGCAGGATATTTTCCAGCGGCTCCACCTGATCCACGTCGATGGCATCCACGTCATCACGCAGGGCAAACAGGTCGCGCAACGTGGCCACCGGACGCTTGTTGACCAGTTCGGCGTACTCTTTGTACGCGTCGTAGTCGCTGTCCTGGGTGGCACGGTGCAGGGCGTAGATCACGTCCGGGTTGAAGGCGTGATATTCCTTGCCGTGGATGTATTTGAGGATGCCGCCGGCATCAATGGGCTTGCGTTGCTTCCAGGCATCCTTGGCCAGGTTTTGCTGGTCTTCCTGGAAATCCTCGAAGCCCGCACCCTGAATCCGGCTGGGCACGCCACGGAAACACAGTTCTACGACTTCACTGTTGATACCGATGGCTTCAAACAGCTGGGCACCCCGGTAAGAGGTAATAGTGGAGATCCCCATCTTGGAGAGAATCTTCATCAGGCCCTTGTTGATGCCTTTACGGAAGTTCTTCTGCAGCTCCACCGCATCGCCCAACAGCTCACCGGAACGCACCATGTCGGCGATCACGTCGTAGGCCAGGTACGGGTACACCGCGGTAGCACCGAAACCGAACAGCACGGCGAAGTGATGGGAATCACGCACCGTGGCGGTTTCCACAATGATATTGGCGTCGGAGCGCAGACCTTTTTCGGTCAGGGAATGGTGTACCGCGCCGGTGGCCATAGCAGCATGGATAGTCAGTTTATCCTGGGCGATACCATGGTCCGTCAGCACCAGAATCGCGCTGCCATCACGAACGGCCTTTGCCGCCTGCTCGCACAGATCCAGCACCGCCTGCTTGAGGCCGGTTTCGGCGTCATAGTGCAGGCTAAGCTTGGCCGTCTGGTAACCCGGACGCTCGATGTTGATCAGGTTGGTGAACTTGGAGTGCGACAATACAGGGGTAGACAGAATGGCCCGGTCGGCATGGTCAGCGGTCTCTTCGAACACATTGCGCTCGGCGCCTACACAGGTTTCCAGGCTCATCACGATCGCTTCACGCAGCGGATCGATGGGCGGATTGGTCACCTGGGCAAACTGCTGGCGGAAATAATCGAACAGGGAACGCTCGCGACGGGACAACACCGCCATGGGGGTATCGTCACCCATGGAGCCGGTGGCTTCCTGGCCGGATTCTGCCAACGGGCGCAGCACCTGATCGCGCTCTTCAAAGCTGATCTGGAAGAATTTCTGGTAGCTGAGCAGATCCTGCGGATCCACTTCATCGGTGCGGCCCACTTCGTGGTCGTAGTCCGCCTCGATACGCAGGGCATTGCTCTTCAGCCAGTCACGGTAAGGGTGACGGACTTTCAGGCGGTTATCGATGTCCTTGGTGTGCAGGACTTCACCGGTTTCGGTGTCGATGGCCAGAATCTGGCCCGGCCCGACACGGCCCTTGGCCACTACGTCTTCCGGCTTGTAGCTGTACACACCGATTTCCGAGGCCAGGGTAATAAAGCCGTTCTTGGTCACCACCCAGCGAGCCGGGCGCAGACCGTTGCGGTCGAGCATACAGACAGCATAACGGCCGTCCGTCATTACCAGACCGGCCGGCCCATCCCACGGCTCCATGTGCATGGAGTTATATTCGTAGAAGGCACGCAGATCGGCATCCATGGTTTCCACGTTCTGCCAGGCAGGCGGAATCATCATGCGCACGGCGCGGAACAGGTCCATGCCGCCAGCCAATAGAATTTCCAACATGTTATCCATGCTGGAAGAATCCGAACCGGTACGGTTAACCAGTGGGCTCAACTCTTCCAGGCCCGGAAGCAGCTCATTCTGGAACTTGTTTTCCCGCGCCAGTGCCCAGTTCCGGTTGCCCTGCACGGTGTTGATCTCACCGTTATGGGCCAGGTAACGGAACGGCTGGGCCAGCGGCCACTGGGGCAGCGTGTTGGTAGAAAAGCGCTGGTGGAAAACGACAATCGCCGTTTCCATGGCACTGTCGCCCAGGTCCGGGAAGAACACCGGCAGATCCACCGGCATCATCAGGCCTTTGTAAGACATCACCGAGGCGGACAGGGAGCAAATGTAGAAGTAGCCGTCATTCTCGATGGCTTTTTCCGCATGGCGACGGGCAAAGAACAACCGACGGTTCAGCTCCTGCTCGGAGTTGCCGTCTGCCGCCACCATCACCTGCCAGAACCCCGGCAGGGACGCACGCGCCAGATCACCCAGGCAGGACGGGTCGGTGGGCACTTCGCGCCAGCCGAGCACCGCAACACCCTGGGCCTCCAGGGCCGCATTGATAGCGCTTTTTTGTTGCTCGGACTGATCCGCGTCCGGGTGGGTAAATACCATCCCCACGCCGTAGTTATCCGGCAACGTAATGGATTGCTCTTCCGCGACCTTGCGGAAGAAAGAATCGGGTTTCTTAAGCAACAGACCGCAGCCATCACCGGTTTTTCCGTCGGCATTAATGCCGCCCCGGTGTGTCATGCACGTAAGTGCTTCAATAGCAGTTTGCAGAAGCTCGTGGCTGGCCTGGCCCTCCATATGGGCAATCAGACCAAAACCACAGTTGTCCCGGAATTCTCCGGGCTCAGTGAGCCCCCGCACCAGCGTTGAGTTCTGCTGCATGAAAACCTTTCCTCTTGAAATTCAGAGACTTACAGAAGGCAAATGGCGTCAAGAAAATGGTGACGGCAAAAAAGGGATATGCATTCTACACATTGCGCGCTTGGGCGACAAATTGAACAGTCACCCAAGGCGCTTTTTCATGCTTAAAGCTCGCCGCGAACATCGCCCATCTTGCGAGGAAAAGGCCCCGCTGAGCGCAACTTTGCCGGCAACGTCGACTTTGCATCAAGCGCTGCCTGACGGCTGTAATAGTCCCCGGCGAGCACCAGAAACACGGTTTTTCCATTCCGCTTGGCCGGATAATAGGCGCCTTTACGATCCAGCTGGTCCAGCACCGCACGGGCATTGGCCTCTTGGCTGGTGGCGGTAATCTGCAGAAACCAGCGACTGTCATCCAGCGCCGCGAGCCAGGCCGTCTGATTATACCCCGAGGTTTCGGTCGTCGGCTTTTCCTGCGCGGATGGCGAAGCTGCCTTGCCCTCCTCCGACTCTGGCTCTGACGGCGCAGAGTCGGCCGGCTTGTCGGGGGCCGGCGCTACCGCAACCTCCTGTTGCGCCTGGGCCGGTGACGACTGCATCACCGGGTCGGTCACCGGCGCCAGCTGTACATTGCTGTTCGGCGCAGCCTCAACCTTGCTTTCTTCGTCTTCCGGCTCCGCCCCGATATCCTCGAGACGCGCCACCGGCTCCATGGTCGGCTTCAGCGGTGTCACCCCGGGCTCCCGGGGCGCAACCTCTTGCTGTTTCGACGGCACCGACTCCGGCACGGGCAAAGCCAACTCGCGGGAATCCTGCGCCGCATCCTCATCATCACCGCCAGAAAGCACTGACCACAAGAGGATTACCACCAACAACAGACCCACAACAGCCGCTCCGTGACGCCAGGGCGCAGTGGTACGGGACGCTGGCGCCGTATCAGCCGGCGACACAGGCGCCTCGGCATCAACATGATCATCGTCATCTTCATCATCGCTGGAGCGCGCGGAAAAACCCGGCATGTCACTCATTTCGTCATCGGTCTCGCCCGCTTCAGCGGCGCTGTCCTGGCTGTGCGTGGCAGCCCCCACCGGCACCGCTGCAGCGGAGTCCCGGGTACCCTGCAACAGCCCCAGCAGGGCAGCCGGCAACCCCTCACTACGGTGCGCCAGCTGCTCTGATTCATCCTCATCCAGCTCCTCACCGGCAACAAACCAGGCAAAGTCCTGCACGTCATCGGCATTCAGTGTCGGCAGATCCAGCACGTCATCCACGGTAAAGTCCACGGACTTGAGCGCCTCAACGGTGCCCGGCAGCCCCCCGAACAGGTAGCACAACCGCGCGCCCAGCTTCTGCTTGAGGGCAGCCATGGTGGTCAGCGCATCCGCACGCACGTCTTCGCTGTTATCCACCACCACCACCAGGCGACCGTTGCTCAAGGTGTCACGGAGCACCTGAGGCAACTCGGCGCGGTCGATATCAAAATGACGCAACAACGCATCAACCACCACATTGGCATCATGGGGCTCACTGCCATCGATGCGAACCACTTCCATGTCGGCCAGCAGCGCCATCACTGCCTGCCCGAGCAGAGTAGACACACCGCTGCCCGTATCGCCCTCTATAGCCACTACCGAGCCCAGCCCGGCATGGGCGGTCATGGCATCCAGGAAATCCCCTCGCGAGGCCCCGCTATAGAAACGTTCGTCATCATGCTCCACAAAAAGCCTCCAGCGTTTTTTGCAATGCCGCTTCATCATAGTCGGCTGTTACCACAGCCTTACCCAGCGCGCGCAACAGCACAAGGCGCAACTGGCCGTTATGAACCTTCTTGTCCATGGCCATCAGATCGACAAACTGTTCCGGCGTCATCTCTGCCGGGACTGCCACCGGCAACCCCCAGGCAGACAATAGCGCCACCACGTCCGGCTCCAGCGTATCCGGCACCCAACCCAGCTCGGCCGACATCCGGATCGCCATCAGCATACCCACGGCTACCGCTTCGCCATGCAGCCACTGACTGTAACCAGTCGCCGTCTCGATCGCGTGCCCGAAGGTATGCCCCAGATTCAACAGGGCACGATTGCCCTGCTCGGTTTCATCGTCCGCCACCACCTGCGCCTTGTTTTCGCAGCTACGGAAGATGGCCTCGGAGATTACCGACTCTTCTCTGGACAACAGCTTGCTGTTATTGGTTTCCAGCCACTGGTAGAAATCCGGATCACGGATCAGGCCATATTTGACGACTTCCGCGTAACCGGCGGCCAGCTCCCGCTCCGGCAGAGTACTGAGAACGTCGGTATCGATCAGCACAAGTCTCGGCTGATGAAAGGCGCCAATCATGTTCTTGCCACGGGGGTGATTTACCGCCGTCTTGCCCCCCACGGACGAGTCCACCTGTGCCAGCAACGTGGTCGGCACCTGAATAAAATCCACACCACGCTGATAACAGGCCGCCGCAAAGCCCACCATGTCGCCGACCACACCGCCACCCAGCGCGATCAACGTGGTCGTGCGCGAATGACGCTTGGCCATCAAGGCATCAAAAAGCGTTTCCAGCGTTTCCAGGGTTTTGTATTTCTCCCCGTCGGGGAGAATCAATGTATCGCACTGGATCGCGGAGAATTGCGCTTCCAGCGACGCCAGATACAGCGGGGCGATCGTTTCATTGGTGATGATCATCACCTGATTGCCGCGCACCTGCTCGGCCAGAGGGAAAGACGACAGCAAGCCGGCCCCGATATGAATAGGGTAACTCCGCTCGGCCAGGGCCACCTGAAGTGTGCGCATTACAGCTCCCACAAAAACAATTCAGCAAAACAGGCCGACAGCAGCCCGACAATTGCCTGCATTATCCTTGTGGGTGAGAGTCCAAACAAGCGAGCACGTCATCGGCGACCTTTTTCAGGTTGCCGGATGCGGTCGAGACGACATGGTGAGCCACCTGCCGGTAGAGCGGATCGCGCTCAGCGAACAGGGTCTCAAGCCGCGCCCTGGGGTCTGCCGTTTGCAGCAGCGGGCGGCCTTTGTCATTGCGGGTGCGCGCCAGCTGAATGTCTACCGGCGTCCACAGGTAGACCACACAACCGCGCTCATGGAGAAAGGTGCGATTTTCCGGGGTCACCACAACCCCACCCCCGGTCGCCAGCACGATGCCGGACTCCCGGGTCAATTCGTCGATAACATCCTGCTCTCGTCGCCGGAATCCCGCCTCACCTTCCATATCGAAGATCCAGGGAATGTCCGCCCCGGTCTTCTCCTCAATCACACGATCTGAGTCGAAAAACGGGCGATCCAGCAGCTGGGCAAGATGCCGGCCCAGGGTGCTTTTACCTGCACCCATGGGCCCGACAAGAATCAAAGGAACAATAGAATTAGTCTTGATCACCGATTAGCCAAAGCATCCTTCATCAACCGTGGCGTAATAAAGATCAGCAGTTCCTGCTTGTTATCACGATTCACGGTCTTCCTGAACAGGTTACCAATCCACGGCAAGTCACCCAGGAAAGGTGTCTTGGTCACGGAATTGATCTTCTCCTGCTGGAAGATACCACCAAGCACCACCGTCTCGCCATCATTGACCAGCACGGAGGTTTCCACCCGGTTGGTGTTGATCGCCGCGGAACCGTCTGAACTGAAGGAGTCATTGTTCACTTTCAGCGTCATGATGATATTGCCATCTGGCGTGATATGCGGTGTTACCTCAAGGCGCAGCTCCGCTTCCACAAAGTCGATGGACGTAGCGCCCGAGGACGTGGCCACCTCAAAAGGCACCTGCTGACCGGATGCGATCACCGCAGGCTGCTGATCCGCTGTTAACACCTTGGGAGTAGCCACCAGCTCACCATGACCTTCCGCTTCCAGAGCGGAAAGCTCAAGCTCGATCAGGCCAGAGGCGAGAGAGGTAAAGCCGACAGCAAACCGGGACGCACTGGCAGAATCGACCCCCAGATCGACGATCAGATCATCATCGTTCTCGGTTTCTTCAAACGTAAAGTCATCAGGTCCAAATTCCACATCATCAGGATGTCCCGTACCAGGGGTAGGGTAGGCAATGGTTGCATCAATATTGGTCTGGTGCAGATTACGCAGAGACTGCAAACGACCGGACACACCATAGGTACGACCATCCTCAAGCATGCTCTCGGTATCAAAACCCAACCCACCCCAGCGGACCCCAAACTCATCCGTTACGTCGTTGGTTGCTACAACAACGCGGGCCTCAATAAGCACCTGCTGAACAGGAACATCCAGCTGATCAATCAGTTCACGAATTTCCTCCAGCTTTGCCTGGGTATCCTGAACAATCAGCGTATTGGTCCGCTGATCGACGACCACAGAGCCACGACTGGAAACCAGCGCCTCGCCTTTACCGCCAGCGTTGGCAATCAGCCCCTTCAGCTCCGAGGCGTTGGCATAATTGATACTGATATATTGGGTACGCAAGGGCGCCAATGCTTCAATTTTCTTCTGACTCTCCAGCTCCAGCTGCTCACGGGCCGCAATTTCATCCGCAGGCGCGACCAGCAAGACGTTACCCACCTGACGCTTATCCAGCCCCTTGGTTTTCAGGATCAATTCCAGCGCCTGATCCCAAGGCACATTCTGCAAACGCAGAGTGATGCGGCCATCAACCGTATCAGAAGCCACCAGGTTCAAGCCGGTAAAGTCGGCGATCAGTTGAAGCACCGAACGCACCTCAATATCCTGGAAATTCAGGGACAATTTTTCGCCGGTGTACTCAAAAGCGTCTTTTTTCTTTCTCGCCGCTTCTGCCTTGCTGACCGGCTTAACATTGATACTGAATTCGTTATCCGCCTGGTAGGCCAGATACTCCCACACCCCGGTCGGCTCAATAACCACCATGGTGCTACCCTCAGCTGACTGGGTCTCCACCATCTTGACCGGCGTCGCAAAATCGGTCACATCCAGTTTCCGCACCAGCTCATTGGGCACACCAGCCCCGACAAACCGGGCCACAATCTTGCCACCCTCTTCCTTCACATCAACCGGAATTGATGGCTCTGACAGCTTGATAATCACACGACCTTCGCCGCTATCACCACGTCGAAAATCAACACCGGTTACAGCCGCTTCGCCACTGTAATCATCCCCTTGGGTCGCCTGGTTTTGCTTATCCACCTGCTCATTACCCAACAGAACTACCAGATCATTCCCTTCAGCACGGGTAGAATAACCGGTCAACGACTCCAGATTAAAAATCAGTCGTGTGCGGTCTTTTGCTTCAACGATAGTCACGCTGCGGGCATTACCCGAACCGAGATTTTGCCGCTTGCCAGCGATATCCGTATCGGCGCCAACAAGGTCCAGAGCAATTCGAGCAGGCTGCTCAATACTGTATCCCTTTACTTCCGGCACCCCCCCTTCAAATCTCAGGCGCACCTCCATGCCGTCACCGGACAGGGAGTTCGCTTCGATCGACTTCAGCGTATCTGCGCCCGCAACCATAGAGAGAACCGACAGCACCCCTACAGAAAACAGCCCCGCCAGACGCCGGGAAGCGCTCTTTTTTATTGTCAATTTTGCACATTTCATAACTGGGTCCCCAGCGACTATTATTCGGAAATCGAGACGTTACTGGCGCGTTCCACCCAGCCATCTCGACCATCCGGTACGATTTCAATCAAACTTACCTTGGCTTCGCTAACCTGCTTGACCAAGCCAAAATTCTTCCCCATATGGCTACCCGGCTTAACCCGGGTAACAGCCCCCGAAGGGTCAGCAACAAGCGCCTGCAGCGGCTCGCCAGGCTTGCTAATGGTCCCAACCATTTTCAGCGTATCCAGCGAGAATCGCTCCAGGTATTCTTTCGGGCGCCCCATATCCGGCTCTACCTTTCGACCATCTGGCACGACCAGCAGCTCCTGATCCTGCGGCGGACTGAATGGAGAGCGAAGCTTGTGGGCCGCATACGAATAAGAAGCAATAGGCTTGAATTCAGGTGGCGGCTCAATCCGTCCCCGGGGCCTTGCCTTGATTTCCTGGAGACGTGCATCCAGTTCTGACAGATTCGCGCTGGAACCGCACCCGGCAAGCCCGAACAAGGCGACGCAAGCAACAGAAAGAAAGACTAATTTTTTCATTATCCCACGCCCCCTTATTTATTCTTGCCAGAAGAATTCGCGCCACCCGCAGCGCCATCCTTGCTGGAATAACGATAGGTCTTGGCCGTAATGTCCATTCTCAGCAGCCCCAGGGCAGCCATTTCTTTATTACTCTCCGATGGCCGCTTCACGGTAAAATCATGCAGCGTCACAATACGAGGCAGCGACGCCACACCGGACACGAATGAACCAAAACCATGGTAGTCACCTGTCACCTGAATATTGATTGGAAGTTCTGCGTAGAACTCCTTTTCAATTTCATTCCTCAGCTCGATGTTTTCAAACTCCAACCCACTCCCCAGACCCGTATGAGTAATATCCTCAAGCAAGCCGGGCACTTCGGTATCCTTGGGCAGCTGCTTGAGCAGGGCCCCAAAGGTCTGCTCCATTTCTGCCAACTGCTTACGAAACTGATCAAGGTTGTGGGCCTCAAACGCTTTCTTTTCATACCCTTGCAGCAAGGTCGCCTCTTCTCTTCTTTGCTGCTCAAGCGTCTGATTGGCATCACTGATCGACAGGAAATAACCAAGAACGACAACAACAACCAGCACAAGAATGGCCGCCCCAATTTTTATTGGCGTAGGCCAGCCCCCCACATTCTCAAAATCCAGGCTGTTGAGTTCATCCATCAACTCGCCCAGATCCAAATTTTTCAGCTCAGAGGCTTTCATTGTTTTTCTCCCTCTTTATTGCTGTTCAGAGAGGCCTGCTTGACGGTTAATGTGAAGCTGTTGGCCTGAGAGCCATCTTCAAGCGCCGTCACATTTTGCAGATTCGCACTCCGGAACCAGGATGAGTCACCCAGGTTGCGCATCAGACGGGAAATCCGATTATTGCTTTCGGCCACGCCATCAATGGTATAGAGGTCCCCAACCCGCTTGATTTCGTTGTAGAAAACACCATCCGGCAGCGTCTTCACCAATTCATCAAACACATACACGATGGTCGGCCGGTTGCCCTGCAGGTTCTGAATAACCTCCATTCGCGCCACCAACTCATCACGGCGAGATCTCAGGTCCTTAATCTCTTTGATCTTTTCATCCAGCTCAGCCGAACGAGTCTGGATATGGCTATTGCGGGCGCGCTGATCGGTAATTTGCTGATCCACATACCCTTTCCACATCCAGAAAATGCCCCCCCCCACAATCGCCGCGAGAACCAACATCATGACGAATTCCTGTTGGCGCTGTTTGCGGCGCTCTTCGCGCCAGGGCAACAGGTTAATTGTTGTTGTCATTGGTCAAAGCTCCTCAATGCCAGGCCGCAGGCAATCATCAATGCCGGGGCATCATTGGCAATGGCAGAGGCACTCACCTTGTTTGCCAGCGCCATGTCACTGAACGGATTGGCCACAGAACAGCCCGCCCCCACTTTTTCCTGAATCAAATCGCCCAGATCGGCGATCGAGGCAGAGCCCCCTGCCAGCAGGATGTAATCCACTTCATTGAACTGGGTGGAGCCATAGAAAAACTGCAGGGAGCGGTTCACCTGCTGGACAATGGCGTCCTTGAAAGGCTGAAGCACTTCGCTTTCGTAATCATCGGGCAGTTCGCCGGTTTTCTTGGCAAGGCCGGCCTCTTCCATGGAGATACCGTAGCGACGCTGGATTTCCTCGGTAAGCTGCTTGCCGCCGAAGAGCTGTTCGCGGGTATAGACACTGCGCCCCTGATGGAACACGTTCAACGTGGTCATGGTGGCGCCGATATCAAAGACCGCCACGGTTTCCAGCTCATCCGAGTTCGGCAAACCGGCCTGGATCAACTGGAAAGCCCGCTCCATGGCGTACGCTTCCACATCCACGGCTTTCGGTTGCAGGCCACCAATTTCCAGTGCATCGGTGCGCATCTCCACGTTTTCTGTACGCGAAGCCGCAACCAGCACTTCCACCCGCTCATCGTTATTTTCCACCGGCCCCACGACCTGAAAGTCCATGCGGACTTCATCCATAGGGTAAGGAATATATTGATCGGCCTCGGACTTGAGCTGCATTTCCAATGCATCCTCGTCCAGATCCGCATCCATTTCGATAAGCTTGGTGATCACCGCGGAACCGGACACCGCCACCGCCGCGGTTTTCACCCCGGGGCGCGCACGGCTGACCAGGCGGGCAATGGCATCACCCACACCTTCCACGTCGCTGATGTTTTTCTCGACAACCGCATTGGCCGGCAGGGGCTCAACCCCATAGCTCTCGACCTTGTAGCGGCCCCCTGATTTGGACAGTTCCAGCAGCTTGACCGCCGTGGAGCTGATGTCGATCCCCAGTAGTGTCTGGGCCTTTTTTCTGAGGAAAGGCAGCACTGTCGTCGTCCCGTCTGGTTATTATTGAAGTGTTTTTTCTTGCTAAAGATACACTTACACGTTTTTTATGTCGAATCACTTTAGGAGTTAGTAATAGCAGAACAGATATTAGATCACAACAAGCATTCCGCCATATAATGACCCACTTCACGGGCCGGCTAGGCCTTTCTACCGATCCCAGCCAGTAGTTGCCGAAAACATGCGTTTACCCTCCTGGATCCGATACCTGCTGTTACTCCTTATTGCCGGCGCCGGTGGCGGCCTGACAGCCCTCGCCGCCTGCTACCTCTATCTGGCGCCCCAGCTGCCCCCGGCAAGCCAGATTCGCGAGGTGGAATACCAGATCCCCCTGCGCATCTATAGTCGCGATATGAAGCTGATCGCAGAATACGGGGAAAAACGCCGCCAGCCAGTGACTTACGACGAACTGCCGCAACCATTGATCCAGGCGGTACTGGCCGCGGAAGACGAGCGCTTCTTCCGCCACAACGGCGTGGACCTGAAAGGCCTGCTGCGCGCCTTTGTGGAATTGGCCCGTTATCGGGAAATCCGCTCCGGGGGCTCCACCATCACCATGCAGGTGGCCCGAAACTTCTTTCTCGACCGGGAACAGCGTTTTCTGCGCAAATTCAACGAAATCGTGCTCGCCATCCAGATTGAGCGGGTCCTCAGCAAGGAAGAAATCCTTGAGCTTTATCTAAACAAGATCTATCTGGGGCACCGGGCCTACGGCGCCGAAGCCGCCTCCCAGGTGTATTACGGCAAGTCCGTGGGCGAACTCAGCCTGCCCCAATGGGCCATGATTGCCGGGCTACCGAAAGCCCCTTCCGCCTATAACCCGATCACCAATCCCCAGCGTGCCCAAGTGCGACGCAACTGGATTCTGCATCGCATGGAAGAGACCGGCGCCCTCACCGCCGAACAGCGCGAGCTGGCCCAGGCCGCCCCGGTCAGCGCCCGCTTCCATGCCGCCTCGCCGGAAGTGGACGCCGCCTATCTGGGCGAGATGGCCCGCTTGCAGGCCATGGAATTGGTGGACGCCAACATCTACACCGACGGCATCCGCATCATCACCACGGTAGACAGCAAGCGCCAGCAGGCTGCGGTCAACGCCCTGCGCAACGGCCTGCACAGTTATGACGAGCGCCACGGCTACCGCGGCCCGCTGGCACAGCTGGACATCAGCGACGCCCCGGCCCTGCCCTCGCCCTCCGACGCGGACAGCGAAAAGCCCCCGGAAGACAGCACCGACAAACCCGTCGTTGCCGAAGAGGCTGAACTGGAAAAGACCATCACCGGCCTTGACCCGGATGTCGCCGCCTGGGCAGAACGCATCAAGGACCAGCGCCGCATCGGCCCCCTGCAGCCGGCCATCGTTACCGCCGTGGGCGACAAGGACGCGGAAATCCTGTTCCGGGACGGCAAGCGCAGCCCGCTTGCCTGGAATGATATTCGCTGGGCCCGCCCCCAACTCAACAACAAATATGTAGGCAAGGAGCCCACCCGGGCCGGCGATGTCCTCAGCAAAGGGGACGTCATCTACGTCCGCCCCGCCGGTAGTGGCGACGAGCGCCACTGGCGCCTGGCCCAACTGCCCAAGGCCCAGTCTGCACTGATCTCACTGGACCCCTCCAACGGCGCCATCGTCGCCCTGCAAGGGGGCTACAGCTTCTCTACCTCCAACTTCAACCGGGCCGTACAGAGCGAGCGCCAGGCCGGCTCCGTGTTCAAGCCGTTCATCTACACCTCCGCCATGGAAAACGGTTTCACCCCGGCCTCCATCATCAACGACGCTCCAGTGGTCTTTGATGACGACAAGCTGGAAACCGCCTGGCGCCCCACCGGGGCCAGCGGCAAGTTTTATGGCCCCACCCGCATGCGCGAAGCCCTGTACCGCTCGCTGAACCTGGTCTCCATCCGCATCCTGCGCCAGATCGGCATCAGCCAGGCCATGGGCACCCTGAAGCGCTTCGGCCTGCCGGCGGACAAATTCCAGCGCGACCTGTCCCTGGCACTGGGGAGCGCCAGCGTGACCCCCATGGACATCGCCTCGGCCTACAGCATCTTTGCCAACGGCGGCTACCGGGTAGCCCCCTGGAGCATCGTGCAGATCGAAAAGGACAACGGGGACGTGCTCTGGAAAGCGCCGGAGGTGATTTTCTGCGAAAGCCCCTGCCGGCCACCGCAAACCGATAACGACGCCCAAACCGACATGGCCGAAGTCGACCCTGTCGACACAGCCGATAGCGATGAAAGCACCACCCAACCTCACCAACCACCGCCGGTCATGGCCCCGCGCGCAATCGACGCCCGCATTGCCTGGCTGATGAACTCCATACTGCAAGACGTGGTGCGCCGCGGCACCGGCCACCAGGCTAACGGCCTGGGCCGCCGGGACCTGGCCGGCAAGACCGGGACCACCAACGATCAGGTAGACGCCTGGTTCTCCGGCTACTCACCAGACCTGGTCGCCACCGTCTGGGTCGGCTTCGACAATCCCGCTTCACTGGGCTGGGGTGAGTATGGCGGCAAGGCAGCCCTACCCATCTGGATGGATTACATGGGTCCGGCACTGGAAGGCGTTCCCAACCGCCAGCTGGAACAACCCTCCGGCATCGCCACCGTGCGTATCGACCCGGACAGCGGCCTGCAGGCCCGGCCGGAGAACCCGGACTCCATTCGCGAGTACTTTATCCGCAGCCAGGTCCCCGACATGGAACCGGCAAGAGGGCCAGGCGGGCACAGCGCACCGGAGCAGATATTTTAAAGAGACGCAACATGCAACATGCAACACGGAAAGGCGTGAAGCGTGTTGCATGATGCTTGCAGCCATAAAAAAACCGCCTCTCGGCGGTTTTTTTATGGCTGGCGTTTCTTGTTACAACTCCGGGAAGATCTCGTCCAGCGAGTTCAACGGGTAGTGTGACGGGTAACCCTTACGGGCCACACCGCAATCCACCGCCGCCCGGGCCACAGCCGCAGACACCTTGCCCAGCAAACGCGGATCGTTCGGCTTGGGAATAATGTAGTCCGCACCAAAGGTCAGCGGCTCACCACCGTAGGCATCCAGCACCTCCTGCGGGGGCGCGGTGCGCACCAGCTCGGCGATGGCATGCACTGCGGCGATCTTCATTTCCTCGGTGATGGAGGTAGAACGCACATCCAGGGCCCCGCGGAACATGTACGGGAAACACAGCACATTATTCACCTGATTGGGGAAATCCGAACGACCGGTGGCCACAATCGCATCCGAACGCGCCGCCTTGGCCACCTCCGGGCGAATTTCCGGGTCCGGGTTGGCCAGCGCGAAAATGATCGGCTTGGGCGCCATTTTCTTGACCATTTCCGGGGTAAGCATGTCCGGGCCGGAAACACCGATGAACACATCTGCGTCTTCAACCGCATCGTCCAGGGTGCGCTTGTCAGTATCGTTGGCCAGCGCCGCCTTGTACTGGTTCAGGTCATCGCGACGGCTATGGATCACACCCTTGCGATCCAGCACCAGGATATTTTCCTTGCGCGCGCCCATTTCGATCAGCAGGCGAACGGACGCCACACCGGCCGCGCCAGCACCCACACAAACGACCTTGATGTCTTCGATACGCTTGCTCTGGATTTCCAGCGCGTTGATCAGACCGGCACATACCACAATGGCGGTACCGTGCTGGTCATCATGGAACACCGGCACATCACACTGCTCTTTGAGGATCCGCTCGATCTCGAAACATTCCGGCGCGCGGATATCTTCCAGATTGATACCCCCAAAGGTGCGATGGATACGCATCACCGTATCGATAAAGGCCTGGGAATCTTCCGCATCCACCTCGATATCGAACACATCGATACCGGCAAACAGCTTGAACAGAATCCCCTTGCCCTCCATCACCGGCTTGGACGCCAGCGCACCCAGGTTACCCAAGCCAAGAATCGCGGTGCCATCGCTGATCACTGCCACCAGATTGCCCTTGGAGGTAAAACGGTAGGCCAGCTCCGGCTCCCGGGCGATTTCCCGCACCGGTTCCGCCACACCAGGGCTATACGCCAGGCTCAGGTCTCGACTGGTCGCCGCCGGCTTGGTCACCTCGACGCTGATTTTCCCCGGCCGCGGTTTGGCGTGGTATTCCAGGGCCGCCGCTTTTAAATCCTCGGACATGCTGGTCTCCGCTTCCCTAGTTGGGATATACAGTGTGTACGCAAGTACTTAACGTAAAAAGCACCCGGTAGGGTGCTTTTTACAATAGGCGCTGTGAAGACGCCGTATCAGTCCTTCTTGCTGCGCATCATGCCAAAGCGCTGCTTGAACTTGTCGATCTGACCACCGCTGTCGGCCTGCTTCTGCTTGCCAGTATAGAAAGGATGGCAGGCGGAACAAACGTCCAAATCCATGGCTCCACCTTTGGTGGAACGGGACTCGATAACGTTGCCACAGCTACAGGAATAGGTCGCTGTCTGGTAATCGGGATGAATCTCTGCTTTCATTGCTAAGCTCCATTTTGTGTCGCTACCGGCCTCTACGACAGGCACCACACGGCTTGCGCCTGGGAAAAAGAAGGCGAATCATAACAGCTTGTCCCCATTCCGCAAGCGCAAAGCCGCCGCTGGCTCCAGGAAATTCCGTGTCACCGAAAAACACCCTGCAAATTGCCCTGCCCGTGCCCCTGCCCGGGTGTTTTGACTATGCACTGCACGGCACCGTTGTGCCGCCCCGGGGCAGCCGGGTCAAAGTCCCCTTCGGGCGACGCACCCTGATCGGCCTCGTGCACGGCCATGCCCCCAGCGACTACCCGAAACTCAAGGCCGTGCAGGCGGTACTCGACAACGAGCCGGTAATGCCCGACGAGCTCTACCAGCTCTGCGAGCGGGCGGCCCGCTATTACCACCATCCGCTGGGCGAAGTGCTCAATTACGCCCTGCCCACCCTGTTGCGGCAGGGCAATGACGCCCAGGCCAGCCTGGAAAAACGCTGGCAGATCACCGACCGCGGGCAACACGTCAACGATGACCAGGTCAGCCGCGCGCCGCGCCAGCGGGACGCCCTGCGCATTTTGCGTGAGCACCCTCAGGGGCTGAGCAGTGCCATGCTGGCGGCACTGGAGGTAAGCCCGTCCGCCCTGAGCAGCCTGCGCGACAAGGGCTGGGCCGAGCAAATTCAAGTGGACACCCGCCCGGAGGTCGCACGAGAAACCCTGGCGCAGGCACCACTGGCAGCCAACGCCGAGCAACGCGCCGCCATTCAGGCGATTCAGGATGCCGACGGCTTCACCCCTTTCCTGCTCGACGGCATCACCGGCAGTGGCAAAACGGAAGTCTACCTGCAAGCCATGGCGCCGCTGCTGGCCGCCGGCAAGCAAGTCATGGTGCTGGTGCCAGAAATCGGCCTAACCCCGCAGACAGTACAACGCTTCAAACAGCGTTTCGCCGTCCCGGTGGTCACCCTGCACTCCGGGCTCACCGACCGGGAACGGCTGGATAACTGGCTGGCGGCCCGGGAAGGCCAGGCGCGCATCATCATCGGTACCCGCTCCGCCATCTTTACCCCCATGCTCAATCCCGCCCTGATCATCGTGGACGAAGCCCATGACAGCTCCCTGAAACAGCAGGACGGCTTTCGCTACCACGCCCGGGACCTGGCCACCTGGCGCGCCCAGCAGCTAAACATCCCGGTCATTCTGGGCAGCGCCACCCCGGCCCTGGAAACCCTGCACCTGGCCCGGGAAGGCCGTTTCCAGTGGCTCAAACTATCCCAGCGGGCCACCGACCAGAGCCGCCCACCCATTGAGGTCGTCGATGCCCGGCTGGCCGCCCCGGGCAACCCACTACTGCCCCTGTCGCTGCAGGCACTGAAACAATGCGTGGAGGCCGGCAATCAGGGACTGGTGTTCATCAACCGCCGCGGCTACGCACCGATGATTCTCTGCCACGACTGCGGCTGGCAGGCGGAATGCAAACGCTGCGACAGCTTTCTTACCTGGCATCGCAGCGACCGCGCCCTGCGCTGTCATCACTGCGGCTACCAACAGCGCGTCCCCAGCCGCTGCCCGGACTGCGGCTCCAGCGCCATCCAGGAAGCCGGCAGCGGCACCGAAAAGCTCACCGAACTGCTGGAACAATCCCTGCCGGTGCCGGTGATTCGGATCGACCGGGATGCCACCCGCCGCAAAGGCGCCCTGGATGCACATCTGGCGCAGATCCAGAAAGGCGAACCCGCCGTCATGGTCGGCACCCAGATGCTGGCCAAGGGACACCACTTCCCCAAGCTGACACTGGTAGTGATTCTGGACATGGACGCGGGCTTTCTCAGCGCCGACTTCCGCGGCCCGGAACAAGCCGCCCAGCTACTATTGCAGGTAGCCGGACGCAGCGGCCGCGAAGGCCAGGGCCGGGTCATCCTGCAAAGCCGCCACCCGGACCACCACCTGTTGCAGCTGGCCGCCAGTGGCGACTACCCACAACTGGCCACCACCTTGCTGGAAGAAAGGCAGATGGCCGGCCTGCCCCCCCATGGCCACCTGGCCCTGTTCCGCTGCGAAGCCATGGCCATGGGCACCGCCATGAACTTCCTGCAGCAACTCAGCACCATTGCCGTGCCGCCCGACGTCCACATTCTCGGCCCAATCCCGGCCCCCATGGAAAAACGCGCCGGCCGCTTCCGCACCCAGCTGCTGCTGCAATGCGCCCAGCGAGCGCCCCTGCACCAGGCGCTGAACCTGATACTGGAGCAAGCCCGCAAACTGCCCGAAGGGCGCCAATGCCGCTGGCATCTGGATGTGGACCCCATTGATATGCTGTGACGACGCCACACGCAGCACGCGGCATGCAACACGCCGGAGCCCCGCATGATGCGTGTTGCGTGAAGCCTGCTGCGTATCTTCGCCTTTTCCCGTACAATCGCCGGCCAGTCAAACGGCCCAGAGCCCTCCACAAAAGAATGTCATGAAAGAACGCCTGATACCCCTTATTGAAAGCGCCCTGGATACCCTGATCGACGACGGCACCCTGCCCGCTGACGCCAAGCGTCCGGTGCAGATCGACCGCACCAAGGACAAGAGCCACGGCGACTTTGCCACCAACATCGCGCTGATGCTGGCCAAACCCGCCGGCATGAAGCCCCGCGATCTGGCAGAAAAGCTGATCGCCGCCCTGCCCGGCGACAGCGCCGTGGCCAAAGTGGACATTGCCGGGCCCGGCTTTATCAATTTCTTCCAGGCAGACGACTGGCTCACCGGCTTGCTGGAATCCGCCCTGACCGGCGATTTCCTCGGCATTGACCGGCCAGAGCAGCCCCAGACTGTGGTGGTGGACTACTCCTCGCCCAACCTGGCCAAAGAAATGCACGTGGGCCACCTGCGCTCCACCATCATCGGCGACGCCGTGGTGCGCACCCTGGAATTTCTCGGCCACACCGTGATTCGCCAGAACCACGTGGGCGACTGGGGCACCCAGTTCGGCATGCTGCTGGCGTACCTGGAAGAACAGAAAGCCGAAGAAGGCGAGCGCGAGTTAAGCCGAGAGCTTGCCAACCTGGAAACCTTTTACCGGGCCGCCAAACAACGCTTCGACGAATCCGACACCTTCGCCGACCGCGCCCGCGCCCTGGTGGTAAAACTGCAGTCCGGCGACGATTACTGCCTGAACCTGTGGGCAGAGTTCAACCAGGTATCCCTGAGCCACTGCCAGGCCATTTACGACCGCCTCGGCGTCAGCCTGACCCCTTCGGACGTGCGCGGCGAAAGCGCCTACAACGATGACCTGGCCCAGGTCGTCGCCGACCTGGGCAGCAAAGGCCTGCTCAGTGAAAGCCAGGGCGCCCAATGCGTCTTTATGGATGCCTTCAAAAACAAGGAAGGCGAACCTCTGCCCGTTATTGTGCGCAAAGCCGACGGCGGTTATCTCTACGCCACCAGCGACCTGGCGGCCCTGCGCTACCGCGCCGGCACCCTGCAAGCCGATCGCATGCTGTACTTTGTCGATCAGCGCCAGGCGCTGCATTTTCAGCAAATGTTCACCTTGGCAAAGCTGGCCGCCTTTGTCCCCGAACAGACCGAGCTGGCGCACATGGGCTTTGGCACCATGAACGGCCCGGATGGGCGTCCGTTCAAGACCCGCGACGGCGGCACCGTCAAACTGGTGGATCTGTTGGACGAAGCCGAGCAACGGGCCTTTGCGCTGGTGCAGGAAAAGAACCCGCAGCTGGATGAGGACGAACTACGCACCATCGCCCGCTCGGTGGGCATCGGCGCAGTGAAATACGCCGACCTGTCGAAGAACCGCAGCAGCGACTACATCTTCAACTTCGAACAGATGCTCAGCTTTGAAGGCAACACCGCGCCTTACCTGTTGTACGCCTACACCCGAGTGGCCAGCGTATTCCGCAAGGCCGAACGCGACATGGCCAGCGTGAGCGGTGACTTCCTGCTCAACGAAGACGCGGAACAGGCCCTCGCCGCACGGCTAGTGCAATTTGCTGAAGTCCTCCAGAACGTGGCAGACAAGGGCCAGCCGCACTTGCTCAGCACTTACCTGTACGATGTGGCCGGGCTGTTTTCCAGCTTCTACGAGCACTGCCCGATCCTCAGCAGTGAAGACGAAGGCATCCGTAACAGCCGCCTGAAGCTGGCCGCCCTCACCGCACGCACCCTCAAACACGGCATGGAACTGCTGGGCCTGAGCCCACTGGAGCGCATGTAATGGCGAAGAACACCCGGCGCGGCGCCAGCCGCGGCCCCGCCCGCAAGAAAAAACCCCAGCGCCAGGTACCCGGCTGGGTGTGGCTGTTTACCGGCCTCATGGTTGGCCTGTTCGGGGCCTTCCTGTTCCACCTGGGCAAGACCCAGATGGAACAGGGTGGCAGCACACCGGTGGCCAGCAACAACGACAAACCGGCTCAAGCAAAGCCCGAGCCCAAAACAGAACCCAAGAACGAACCCGGGGAGGATTCACCCCAGTTCGACTTCTACGCGGTGCTGCCCAAGATGGAAGTGATTGTGCCGCAGAACGAAACCGACAGCGGCACAGGCACCACCCGCAAACCAGACACCAACAAACCGGCCAGTACCCGCAAGCCGGAAACCAGCACCCGCAACAACGAGAAATACCTGCTGCAGGCCGGCAGCTTCCGCCGCAACGAAGATGCGGACCGCCGCCGGGCCGAGCTGATTCTGAAAGGCTTCGAGGCCAGCATTCAGTCAGTCAATCTGGACAGCGGCGACAGCTGGCACCGGGTCATGATCGGCCCCTACAACAACCTCAACGCCATGCACCGCGCCCAGGACCAACTGGCCGGCAACGGCATCGAGACCCTGCCGATCAAGATGAAAAAGTAGACGCCCGCACGCTTTCACGCCCCACGCCGGCACGCCTTCTTTGCGTGTCGCGTGGTCGCCTGCAGCATGTATGCAGTCTTGATCCTTGAAATCCCCCACCTGCGCCCACACTTCCTTTTCTACGCGTAAAAAGGAGAATTCCCGTGGAGCAGTATCGCGGCACTACCATTGTTTCTGTTCGTCGAGGCAACAACGTGGCCATCGGTGGCGATGGCCAGGTCAGCCTGGGCAACACTGTCATGAAGGGCAACGCCCGCAAGGTTCGTCGGCTTTTTCACGGCAAGGTGATTGCCGGTTTCGCCGGCGGCACCGCCGACGCCTTTACCCTGTTTGAACGTTTCGAAGCCCAGCTGGAAAAGCACCAGGGCCATTTGGTGCGCGCCGCCGTGGAGCTGGCCAAGGACTGGCGCACCGACCGTGCCCTGCGCCGCCTTGAAGCCCTGCTGGCGGTAGCCGACAAGGAAAGCTCGCTGATCATCACCGGCAACGGTGACGTGATCGAGCCGGAAAAAGATGGCCTGATCGCCATCGGCTCCGGCGGCCCCTTTGCTCAATCCGCGGCCACCGCCCTGCTGGATAATACCGACCTGCCGGCCCGCGATATCGTCGCCAAGGCGCTCACCATTGCCGGCGACATCTGTATTTACACCAATCACAACCACACCTTCGAAGAGCTGGACGGTTAATCATGGCTTCCCTGACACCCAAAGACATTGTTTCCGAACTCAATCGCCACATCGTCGGTCAGGACGCGGCCAAGAAAGCCGTTGCTCTGGCGCTGCGTACCCGCTGGCGCCGCATGCAGCTGCCCGCCGAAATGCGCGCGGAAGTGGCCCCCAAGAACATTCTGATGATTGGCCCCACCGGGGTGGGTAAAACCGAAATCGCCCGCCGCCTGGCCAAACTGGCCGACGCCCCCTTTATCAAGGTGGAAGCCACCAAATTCACCGAAGTGGGCTATGTGGGCCGCGATGTGGAATCCATCATCCGCGACCTGATGGAAATGGCCATCAAACTGCTGCGCGACAAGGAAATCGCCCGTGTGGGCAGCCAGGCCGATGATGCCGCCGAGGAACGCATCCTCGACGCCCTGCTTCCCGCCGCACGCGCAGAAGACGGCAGCACCAACGACAACACCGATAGCAAAACCCGCCAGATCTTTCGCAAGAAACTGCGCGAAGGGGAGCTGGACGACAAGGAAATCGACGTGGACGTGGCCAGCCAGCCCGCCGGCGTCGACATCATGGCGCCCCCCGGCATGGAAGAGATGACCAGCCAGCTACAGCAAATGTTTTCCAAGATGGGCGGCAACCAGCAACGCAAGAGCCAGAAGCTCAAGGTGCGCGAAGCCTATCGCCTGATCCGCGACGAAGAAGCCGCCCGTTTCGTCAATGAAGACGAGCTGAAAGTGCAGGCCATCGACGTGGTGGAAAACAACGGCATCGTCTTCATCGATGAAATCGACAAGGTCGCCAAGCGCGGCGAAGGCGGCGGTACCGACGTGTCTCGCGAAGGGGTACAGCGCGATCTGCTGCCGCTGATCGAGGGCTCCACCGTCTCCACCAAGTACGGCATGGTGAAAACCGATCACATCCTGTTTATCGCCTCCGGTGCCTTCCACCTGTCTCGCCCCAGCGACCTGATCCCCGAACTGCAGGGCCGCCTGCCGATTCGCGTGGAGCTCAGCCCGCTGAGCCCGGACGATTTCCAGCGCATTCTCACCGAGCCCAAATGCTCGCTCACCGAGCAATACAAGGCGCTGCTGGAAACCGAAGGCCTGAACCTGGAAATCACCGACGACTGCATCCGCCGCATTGCGGAAGTGGCCTGGCAGGTCAACGAGCGCACCGAAAACATCGGCGCCCGTCGCCTGCACACGGTGCTGGAAAAACTGCTGGAAGAAATCAGCTTCGACGCCGACTCCCTGGCCACCCAGTACCACGACAAGCCACTGGTGCTGGACGCCGAAGCCGTGGATCGCTACCTGGGCGAACTGGCCGACGACGAAGACCTGAGCCGGTATATTCTGTAAATAACCGCAGGCATGCCTCACGCTGCACGCACCACGCTTTTGCGTGCCAGCGTGATGCGTGGTGCCTGCCTGCCCCTCACTTTGCTATTATCCCCGCCGGAGGGAACACCATGACCGCCGGCGAACAACTGCAACAGTATCTCGAACGTTTTTTTGCGCTGCGCCAGCACGGCGACGATGCGGTCTTTGTGGCACGGCTACGCCGGCTGCAGGACTGGCAAGGCGAACGCCTCAGGCACACCCATGCCCACCTTCTCGATGACCCCGTCACCGCCGAGGGTATCCGCTTCCTGTTGGATGAAGTCTACGGTGGCCGCGAGCTGCTGCCGGTGGCGCGGGAAATCCGCCGCGCTCTGCCCAAGGCCATGAAACTGCTGCCCGACAAGGTCATGGCCACCTCTGCCGCCGCACTGGAAGCCGCCATCCTTACCCAGGAACTGGACGAAGCGGTCACTGACATCCTCGGCGATCAGCTTGATCAGCCCATCGATGAAGCCACCTATCTAGCGGGATTCCGCCAGCCGAGCCATCACGACGACCGCCAACGGCAGCTGCAACTGGTGGCCGAACTGGGCCATCGACTGGATCGCTATATCCGCTCGCGGATGCTCCACGCCACCTTCCGAATGGTTCGCAAACCGGCCCATGCGGCGGGCTTTGCGAACCTGTATGATTTCATGGATCGCAGTTTCCGGGTGATGAAACCCGTCCCCAGCGTTGGTTTGCTGCTGGAGCAGCTGGCCGCCCGGGAAGACGCCATCATGGAAAAGGTTTTCGCCTGTCACCCATCGCCTTTCGAGAATTGATATGTCCGACGACAGCAAGGTCACACACTTCGGTTACCAACAGGTGCCGTGGCAGGAAAAACAGCAAAAAGTGGCCGGCGTATTCCGCTCCGTGGCGGGCAAATACGATGTGATGAATGACCTGATTTCCATGGGCAGCCATCGCATTCTCAAGCGCATGACCATCGAGCTGGCCGGCATTCGACCGGGCCACAAGGTGCTCGACCTGGCAGGCGGCACCGGCGACCTGGCCATCAAATTTTCCCGGCTGGTGGGCGAAACCGGCCAGGTAGTGCTGGCCGACATCAACGACGCCATGCTCGACGTGGGGCGCGACCGCCTGTTCGATGCCGGCTGCAGCCACAACACCCAGGTCACCCAGGTGAACGGCGAGTGCCTGCCCTTTGAAGACAACAGCTTCCACTGCATCACCATTGCCTTCGGCCTGCGCAATATCACCGACAAGGACGCGGCCCTGCGCTCCATGCTGCGAGTGCTGAAACCCGGTGGCCGCCTGCTGGTGCTGGAGTTCTCCACGCCCACCAACAAGCATCTGGCCAAGGCCTACGACACCTATTCCTTTGCCGTCTGGCCCAAACTGGGCAAGCTCATCGTCAACGACGCCGACAGCTACCAGTACCTGGCGGAATCCATTCGCATGCACCCGGATCAGGACACCCTGCAAGGCATGATGGACAACGCCGGCTTTGCCCGCACCGAGTACTTCAACATGATCGGCGGCATCGTGGCCCTGCACAGAGGATTCAAGTTTTGAGCTTGAAAGACCAGTCACGCTCTCCCGGCCTGCTGTCCACCACCGCCCTGGCCACCGTGGAACGAGCCATCAACACCGCCCTGCGTTCCGATCCGGCCAGCGCCGATCGTCTGGCCGTACACGCCGGGCGGCTCATCGCCATTGAGGTGACATTGCCGCCCATGGCCATCTACGGGCTGATCGTGGAAGACGGTGTGGAGCTCTACCACCGCAGCGACGCCACCCCGGACGTGGCAGTGACAGGCAGCCCCATGGACCTGGCCTCCCTGCTGCTGAACTGGAAAACCCGCCCCGGGGTGATCGGTGGCCCCGTGGACATCACCGGCAACCGCGATTTTCTGCAAGAGTTACAGCAGATCGCCAACGACCTGCAGATCGACTGGGGCGCCATTCTGGAGCCTGTCACCGGTTCCGAGCTGGCCCAGCAATTGGATTACAGCGCTCGCCGCCTGTTCGGCTGGGCGAAGCAAGCCGCCACCCGCCTCACCGAACAACTGGGCGATTATGTGGGCAACGAATCCGGGCTGATTCCCAGCCGCCGTGACGTTTATGAATTCGGTCAGGACGTGGATGAACTGCGCATGGACGTGGATCGTCTGGATGCCCGCATTCAGCGGCTTAAAACCCGCGCGCCGTCCGCATCATCCTCTTCGCCCTCATCGCCACAGGATTCCGGGAGCGCACCACACTGATGCCACCGATTACCCGCATACTGGTGGTGATCCATGTGATCTGCCGCTACCGGCTGATATCCCTGCTGCCCAGCCACCCGGCGCGTGGCCTTTTGCTGATTCTGCAGTACCTGATGCCCGCCAGCTGGCTCGGCACCGGCGAGCTGAGCGAAGGCGAACGCCTGCAGAAAGCACTGGAACGGCTGGGCCCGATCTTCATCAAATTCGGCCAGCTACTGGCCACCCGACAAGACATGCTGCCCCCGGAGTGGACCGCCGCCCTCGCCCGCCTGCAGGACCAGGTCGCTCCTTTCGATGGCGAGCAGGCAAAAGCACTAGTGAAAGCCAGCCTGCCGCAGCCCTTTGACCAGGTGTTCCGCGACTTCGACAGCACCCCCATGGCCGCCGCCTCCGTGGCACAGGTCCATGCCGGCACCCTGCACAATGGCCAGCAAGTCGTGGCCAAGGTGCTGCGCCCCACCATTCGCCCGGTGGTGGAACGGGACCTGAAGGTGATGGCTTTCGGTGCCCGCTGGCTGGAACGCCTGTGGCGTGATGCCCGTTATTTCCGCCCGGCCCGGGTGGTACAGGACTACCGGGACATCATCCTCGGCGAACTGGATCTGGCCGCCGAAGCGCGCAACAGCGAAACCATGCGCCGGCATTTTCTGTTCAGTCCGCTGCTGCACATTCCTGCCATTCATCTTGAGCTGTCCAGCCCCACCGTGATCATCATGGATCGCATCCATGGTATTCCGGTGAACGATATCGAGCGCATCAAGGCCGCCGGCATCGACCCGAAAGTGCTGGCCGAGCGTGGCGTGGAAATTTTCTTCGCCCAGGTCTTCCGCTTCAACTTCTTCCATGCGGATATGCACCCGGGCAATATTTTCGTTAATCCTGAACACCCGGAGTCACCCCAGTACATGGCCGTGGACGCCGCCATCGCCGGGCGCCTGTCCAAGGACGATCTGAACATCCTCGGGCGCATGGTGCTGGCGGTCATGCGCGAAGACTACAGCGCCCTGGTGGATGCGGTGATCCGTGCCGGCTGGAACACCGCCCCCATCGATCGCCCCCGCTTTGAGCGGGCAGTGATCGACATTGTCGAACCGGTTCGCTCCGCGCAACTGGACCAGCTGGAGTTCGCCCCGCTGGTGATGAAGCTGTTTGATATGGCGCGCACCTACCATATCGAAATGCCGGTGCAGTACATCCTGCTGATGAAAACCCTGGTTCACATCGAAGGGCTGGGGCGCAGCATTTACCCGCAGCTGGATATCTGGAACACCGGGCGCCCCTTGCTGGAAGCCTGGATGCTGGCCGAATACGGGCCCAGCGCCACCCTGAAGAAACTGCAGAATCGCCTGCCGGAATGGACCGCCCAGCTTCCGGACATGCCCGACCTGCTCCGCGACGGGCTGGAAAGCCTGCGCGACCTGCCCTACCAGCAGGACCGCCTGGAAGCCCGTTTCGAACAACAACTGGTCCGCCATCGCCACAAGCTGTTTGCCGGCCTCGCCGGGCTCGGTTGCGCTGGCGCCGCCCTGTGGCTGGCCAACCCCTACAGCTGGGCACTGGCCGGAGCCGCGGTACTCCTGGGAAGCTGGAGCTGGCGCCGCTGACAGCGGGCACGGCAAAGAAAAAAGTGCCTATGGCCCCTTTCAGCACCCTGATAAACTGGGCTCCCTGCGGGCCCGGGCAATAAGGAATACACTATGTCAGAGATACTCAGCGAGCTGCACCAGGTACTCGAATCGCGCAAGGGCGCGGACCCGGACAGCTCCTATGTGGCCAGCCTCTACGCCAAGGGCCTGAACAAGATCCTGGAAAAAGTCGGCGAAGAAGCGGTGGAAACCATTCTTGCGGCCCGGGATGCCGAAGTCAGTGGCGACAACCAGGCGCTGATCAGCGAAACCGCGGATCTATGGTTCCACTCTTTGGTGATGTTGGCCAAACTGGGCGAACACCCGGACAAGGTTCTGGCAGAATTACAACGACGTTTTGGCCTGTCCGGCCATGATGAAAAAGCCGCACGTAGCGGTAAACACTAACGCGGCCCTTAATTTTTCGGAGAGAAAGCCATGTTTTCCGGCATCAGCATTTGGCAGTTACTGATTCTTCTGGCCATCGTGGTCCTGTTGTTCGGCACCAAGAAACTGCGCAACATGGGCGGCGATCTGGGCGGCGCGGTGAAAGGCTTCAAGAGCGCCATGAAAGATGGCGAAGACGAGCAGGACCAGAAACGTCTGGCCGACGACGAACAGCCTGATAACGAGCAACAAGCCGAGCAAAAAAGCGAACAGAACAAGGAAAAGGACAAGGCCTGATTCCTGCCGCCTTTTCGGCGACACAGTCCGGACCAAATCCTGCTAAACCGAGGTTGCGATGTTCGATATCGGCTTTGCCGAACTCACCCTGATCTTCATTATCGGCCTGGTGGTACTGGGGCCGGAGCGACTGCCCACCGTCGCCCGCACCCTCGGCCACTGGATCGGTCGTGCCCGCTCTACCTTCAACCACCTGAAGAACGAGCTGGAACGTGAAGCCGTGACCCAGGACATGCAGGAGCGCATGGAAAAGCAGATGCGCCAGATGGGGCTGGATGAAGACAGCATCCGCGAAGCCAAAGACAGCCTGCTGAGCCCGGAACAAATTGCCCGTTCACGGGCACCGCGCAGCGAACAGCCCCATAGCGACGCTCCGAACGCGGATGACGCCGACACCGGCCAGCGCACCAACGACCAGCCCCAGGACTCCACCCGCAATGACTGATGCCAGCAACGACGCCGGCCAGCCGCTGATTGCCCACCTGCTGGAACTACGCAATCGCCTGCTCAAGGCCATGGTCGTCATTTTTATCGTTTTCCTGTGTCTGTTCGCGTTTTCCCGCGAGCTCTATACCCTGGTGGCCAAGCCGCTGATGGACGCCATGCCTGCCGGCACCAACATGATTGCCACCGGCGTGGCCTCGCCCTTCCTGGCGCCGTTCAAGCTGACCCTGTACCTGAGCGTCTTCGCCGCCATGCCGTTTATTCTCCACCAGGCCTGGGCCTTTGTGGCTCCCGGTTTGTACAAGCATGAAAAGAAATTGGCGATACCGCTGCTGGCCAGTAGCGTCCTGCTGTTCTATGGCGGCGCCGCCTTTGCCTATTTCGTGGTATTCCCGTTGATGTTCCAGTTCTTCACCGCCATCGCCCCGGAAGGCGTGGCCGTGACCACGGACATCAGCAGCTACCTGGATTTTGTACTGGCGCTGTTCCTGGCCTTCGGGCTGGCGTTCGAGTTGCCCATTGCCATCGTGCTACTGGTGAGCACCGGGGCCACCACGGTGGAAAAATTGAGCAAGGCCCGCGCCTATGTGGTGGTGGGTTGCTTCGTGCTTGGTATGTTGCTGACACCACCAGACATCATCAGCCAGACGTTGCTGGCGATTCCCATGTGGTTTTTGTTCGAGATGGGCCTGCTCGCCGCCCGGATGGTAAAGAAACAGGCAGAGAATCCGCCCGCCTAGGTGATTGAAGCCGTCCCCTGAACAAGGGGGCGTCAGCCCAATGTCGGATTACGCCTTTAGGCTCTCTGTGCCGCTACATTCGTAGATCCGTAGGTCGAATTAGCCTAAAGGCGTAATCCGACATCCAAAGCTAACTCAACCTACAAAGCCCACTAGAATCGATAGCCATTGTCAGGCGTGGAGATGGGCGCAGGCGCAGGTAACGCTGGCGGCTCCTCACCCTCACCGGACGACTCGGGCACCTCTTCCGCTTTCGTCACCTCGGCAGCACAATCATTGTCCTGCATGAAATCCACCAGGCGCTGCTGCACCGCCGGGTCACGAGGGCTCTCTGTATGGCCTCCACGCAGCTTCTGGAAGGTTTTGGGTTGCGCCGCCGCGGCATACAGCCGCTCGCCGTGAGCGTAGGGAATCACCGGGTCATCTTCACTGTGCATCACCAGCAAGGGCGTCGGCGCGATGTCAGCCACTCGTTCCTCCGGGTCCAGCGCACGATCCGGCATGGTGGGCACCACCATCCAGCGCAACGGCCACAGCAGCCAGCTACGCTTCATCACGTCGCTGGTGATATCCCGGTAGCTGGCAAACGCCGCTTCCAGAATCACGCAATCAGCCGCCCCGGCATTGCCCTCTTCGCCCAATACGCTGGCGGCCATGGAAGCCCCCAGGCTCTGCCCAAACACCACCAGCGGCGCACCGTCCGTGCGCTGGGCATGGCGTAGCCAGTCCAGCCCGAGTTGCACATCATCGAAAACGTCCGGCAGCCGCGGCTTGCCTTCCGACAAGCCGTAGCCTCGATAATCCAGCAGGAAAACGTTATAGCCCCGCGCCGGCAACCATTGCACATTGGCCAGGTGGGTACTGATGTTCTGGGCATTGCCGTGCAGGAAATAGACCGTGCCACGGGCCGGCGCATCATCGGCCGCCGGTAGCCACCAACCATGGATACGCATGCCGCGCGGATGTATCAGTACAATATCTTCGTACTGCAGCCCCTGGTTTTCCGGGTTCTGCACCCACGGAGACATGGGGTAGAAAAACAGTTTGCTGCACCCTGCCAGCAGCAGGCTCAGCAGCAACGCTGCGCTTAATCGTAATACCATCGCCATTGGAGTTTGAACTCGTCATCGTAACCACCCCGCCGGTTCTCGCGCTCCAGCGAAGCGCGCAAGCCGTGCTGCCGGGTCATTGCCCACTGCACCGCAAACTGGGAGGAGGATCGATATTCATCGTTGGTGAAATAATGCCCCACACTGCCTAACTGCCACTGCCAGTCGCCACGGTGATACAGAATACCCGCGTCCAGACCGGCCCCCGGGGTCAGGAAGGTGCCGAACTCGCTATTATTCTCCATTCGCACGCTGGTTAACAGATACGGCTGCCAGTTCCCCCACAGCCAACTGCCGCCAGCACCGCCCTGTATGTAGCGCACCAGCCGGCGCCGACCCGCCCAGGCACGCTCCAGCCCGCCTTCCACATACCAACTCAGCGGCTTCATAAAGCGGTTTCGCGGTGCCAGCGAACGGATGCTCACCACATCCAGCTCTTCCAGCTTGACCTGCCCGGATTCGGTGCTGCGCAAGGTCAGGTCCAGCCCTTCAATCTGCGCCCCGCGCAGGAAACCGTACTGATTATCGAGCAAATCATGGTAGGTCAACCGGTAGGTCAACTCGCCGAAATCCTGCTCGCCTTCGCGCTGACCGCCACTGACCCCCAACATCTGGGTGCCATGCCCTTTTTCCGGCGGTTCCGGGTTCCTGGTTTCCGGTACTGGTGCTGCGGGCAGGCTGTTCATCAGCGTCAGTAGCGCAAAAGAGCGTTTTGCCACTTCCGGGGTTCGCTCTTCCTTGCGATGAGTCAGCCTGATGTAGCGATAAGCCACCGCCGCCATAATCGCCCGGGTTGCTTCCGGTTCAGCCTTAAAGGCAGGCGATTCAGCCAGGCCTGGATCCTCAGCCAGCGCCCTTGCCAGTTTTTGCTGGGCGCCATCCAGCTGTTTACGCAGATTATCCAGCTCCACGGATTTGGATGGCCGGTAATGGCGGCTGCTAATGATGTCGCGCTCATCCAGTGCCCGCACCGTATTTACCGGCACTTCGGCAAACCGCAATTCGCTGAGCAATTCGGATCCCGGCCGCGCCACTTCTACCAGCTCGAGCAGACGAAACGAGCAGTTCTCATCAAAAAAGTAGTAATCAAAATTGATGTCTTTCAGTTCCCACAAATGATCAATCAGCCAATCAAGTTCCGATTGATCCAGATCCAGGGTGTACTCCCACATGTCCCGGTTTTCCATGTGCGAATATTCCTGGATTTTCTGCACATAGGGCACAAGGGCAAAGCGACCCGGATAGCCCCCCGCCAGACCGCGATACATATAGAAGAAAGAATTATCGGCTTCGGTTGAAACCGCGCCAAAGTTTACCGCCCACGACAACCAGACGGCGCTGTCTTCGCCCTGATCCAACCTTAGCAAGGTATGTCCGAACATGGACGAAGGGCTGTTCAAATAGGCTGCGGGAAAAACCAGCACCGCGCGTTTGGCATGAATCGCGCCGCGCCATTCGTTGTAGTCATCGCAGTGTGAAAAGGGCGCCTCGTGCTGCCACCCCAGGTGCTCGGACAGAAAACGATAGCGCGCAGGAAAACGGCAACGCGCCGGCGAGTCCGCAGCACGAAGAGCCCGCTCGGTCGCCTCAAGCTCGGCTAACGGATCGGCCTTCCCGGAATCGGCGAGAAAAAAAGTGTCGTCATCCACATAACTCTGATGCTTGTCACGCAGGGTCGCACCGGGATTGATATGCAATAACGCCTGCCAGCGGGACGTTTCCGCCAGTTCGGACAGGGAAGGGGTTGCAGCAAACGCCGGCATAAACCAGCACAGCAGCACACAGAAAAGACCAGTGCGCATCCGGATTCATCCGTCTCAATTACAAGCCGACAAAAGTGTCAGAAAAGAGGGCCCCAAAAACAAAACCCCGCCAAAAGCGGGGCTCTGATGGATCTTTTGTGCTGATTAGGCCAGGTACTTGGACAGCGCCTGATCCTGTTTCATCACGTCAGTGATGCTCGCCATCACTTCAGCAGCAGTCACGTCCTGGTTCGGGAAAATCGCCGCGAAGTTTTCATGCATCAGCGCGTTGAAACGTGCGCGGTCTTCAGTCTGAATACCCATGGAAACAGACAGAGCAGTCAGGGCTTCACCGTCACCGGTAGCCATGTCCTGCGCCACTTCTTCCATTACGCCAGTCATACCCAGCAGGCTTTGCCCGCTGTAGGTCAAGGCGCCGCTGGTATCACAACCGTTGGTCCCTGTGGTCATGCCGAAGGTAGCGTTACCGGTAGTACCGTTAACCAACGTTGCCAGAAGGTGCATCGGCATGCCGGATTGACCTTCAAACAGCATGTTACCCCAACCACAGCCTGGACCACCTGGTGCCACAGCCATGGCAGATGTTGAAGCGCCCAACAGAGCGGCAGCGATAAGTGTCTTTTTCATCCTGAATTCCTCCAAGTTTTTATGAATCTTCCTTGGGGATGCAGCGATCATATTGATCGGCCACAACGACTGTCAGCAAATGCCGGCAATGCTCTCCCCGTCACCTTTTCAGGCAACTGAACTCATCATAAACAAGGAGAACGGCTTTGCAATAAGCTTATTCAGAATAAGTCACATCTCAAGCATAAAGGTAACCGGGCCATCATTGACCAAAGAAACACTCATATCAGCGGCAAAAATTCCGGTCGCGACGGGCACATCGTGGGTCCTCAGCTGCGTCACGCAGTACTCGTACAACCGCCGGCCCAGCACAGGATCAGCCGCATCACTAAAGCTCGGTCGGCGCCCCTTGCGGGTATCAGCAGCGAGCGTAAACTGGGAAATTGCTAACAGCTCTCCGCCCACGTCTCTCACATCCCGATTCATTTTCCCTTGCTCATCCGCAAAAACCCTATAGCCGACGATACGCTCCGCCATCCGCTCTACCAAGGCGTCGTCATCGTGCTTTTCTATGCCGATAAGCAATAACAAGCCACTGTTAATCTCCCCCACGGTTCTACCGCCCACATCAACACGGGCTTCGCCAACCCGCTGCATCAACACTTTCAACGCCTATCTCTCCCCTCAAGTCGAATCACCGCTTTAACCAGCGCCTCTGCAACCGCCGGATCCATGGAAGAATGACCGCCTTGCTCGACCCAGTTGAGCACACTGTTTGGCAACACCTGATGCAACGCCAGCGCCTGCTCCGGCGGGCAGACAAAATCCCGGCTGCCATGCACAATTTCCACCGGCACGACACTGCCGGCGCAAGCTTCAAGCAACGGTTGCTCCACAAAGCCATCAGCAAGAAAATAATGGGTTTCCTGGCGAGCCATGCATAACTCGTCATCACTGCCCGGCCCCGGTGGCTGGGTCGGCATCAGTGCCAGGGTGGATTCCCAATTACACCAGGCCCGGGCATAACGGCGAGCGTGCTCGCCTTGCAGCCCCTGATAGTAACGCTCCAGCAAGCTGCCACTGCCCGGCGGCGCTTGCTGCTGGAAGGCTTGCCAGGCCTGCGGGAACATCCTGGCTGCCCCGGCTTCGGTATAAAGCCAGTCGCGATCCTGGCGACGACACAGAAAAATACCACGCAGCACCATGCCGATAATGTGCTGTGGAAACGCCGCCAGATAAGCCAGCGCCAGAGTGGCGCCCCAGGAACCGCCAAAGACCATCCAGCGTTCGACGTGTAACGCCTGTCGAATCTGTTCGAGATCTGCCAGCAAATGGCTCAAGGTATTATCATCAATGGACGCCAGCGGCCGGCTTTGACCGGCTCCACGCTGATCAAACAGAATAATTCGAAACCGTTGCGGGTCGAAAAAACGCCGCAATGCTGGAGAGCAACCGCCACCGGGGCCACCATGCAACACCACCACGGGAATGCCCTGCGGATTACCACTCTCTTCCACATATAACTGATGCCCCTGCCCAACCGGGAGGTAACATTGCCGATACGGCTCAAGAAAAGGAAATAACGCCATGAGTCAGGTTCTGACAGGAAGAAGAATTTCAGCATACCTGTTGTTGATTATGCTGCAAGGGCTGCTGGCAGCTTGTGACAACACGCCCCCGGAGCAGGCCATCAAGGATGCTCTTGCTGAAATCGAAACTGCCATCGAAGACGGCGACACGGGCACAGTCATGGACAGGCTGAGCGACAATGTGGCCATTGAACGGCGCGGCAGAACCCTGCAACGCAAGGACATTCACCGCACCCTGGTGGGCATTTTCTTTCGCTACCCGAACCGCAACCTCACCTTTACACGCATCCAGATTGATCTGGACCCGGTGACACAAAAGCAGGCCCGGGTGCAATTTACCGCTCTGGCTTGGGGAGGAAAAAATGTGCTGCCGGATGATGCCGACAGCTACCAGATGGACAGCCACTGGATCCAGGACGGCGGCTGGAAGATTGAGAGTCTGATTAATTAATAGCTACGCGTTTCTGGTTAGTCTTTTCAGAAAGCAAAGAGGCCGCGCCCAGTATTGGGCGCGGCCTCTTGCGTTTCAGATCGAAACAATGCGCTTTCGCGCAGTTATTAATTATTCATTATTAACTATTAATTACTTCCATCAGTCGTCATCACTTCCAAGCTGGCTTTCCATATCCAGTTCCTTGATCTTGCGTGTCAGGGTGTTGCGCCCCCAGCCCAGCAATGCCGCCGCGTCACGCTTGCGCCCGCCGGTGTGCTGCAGAGCGACTTCAATCATGGTGCGCTCAAAGCCCGGCACCGCTTGTTCAAGGATACTGCGCTCGCCCTGAGACAGCGCCCGGTCAGCCCAGTTGCGCAGGGATTTGAGCCAGTCACCGCTGACATCCGTGCCTTTCGCGGCACCGGTTTCTTTCAGCTCCGGAGGCAGATCATCCACCAGCACTTCCCGGCCGGATGCCATCACAGTCAGCCAGCGACAGGTATTTTCCAACTGCCGTACATTGCCCGGCCAGGTTTGCGCAGACAGGTATTTCTCCGTGTCCTTGTGCAGGATTTTCGGCTCCACCCCCAGCTCACTGCCGGCACGCTGCAGAAAGTAATTGGCCAGGCGGGGAATATCTTCACGGCGCTCCGCCATGCGCGGAATATGGATACGAATAACGTTAAGGCGATGAAACAAATCCTCGCGAAAATCGCCTTCTTTCACCAGCTTTTCCAGATCCTGGTGGGTGGCAGCAATAATCCGCACGTCCACGTGGATCGGCGTGGTCCCGCCCACGCGATAGAATTCACTTTCCTGAAGTACCCGCAACAAACGGGTCTGGGCTTCCAGCGGCATGTCACCGATTTCATCGAGAAACAAGGTGCCGCCATTGGCCTGCTCAAAACGCCCCACACGCTGATTATTGGCGCCGGTGAAGGCCCCCTTTTCATGGCCGAACAGCTCTGATTCAATCAGGTCTTTGGGAATCGCCGCCATGTTCAGGGCGACGAAATTTTTCTCGCGCCGCATGGAATGGCGGTGCAAGGCGCGAGCCACCAGCTCCTTACCGGTCCCGGACTGACCATTGATCAGCACTGTCACATTGGAATGACTCAACCGGCCAATGGCACGAAACACCTCCTGCATGGCAGGAGCTTCACCGATAATCTCGGTGGGCGCTTCTTCAACCGGTTCAGGAAAGTCGCCACGGGACTCTTCCCGATGCTTGATGGCCCGGCGCACCAGCGCCACCGCCTCATCCACATCAAACGGTTTGGGCAGGTATTCAAACGCGCCCCCCTGGTAGGAGGCCACGGCGGAATCCAGATCGGAATGCGCCGTCATGATGATCACCGGTAGATCCGGATTCTTGCGCTGCAAAATTTTCAGCATCCGCAACCCATCCGTGCCGGGCATGCGCACGTCGCTGATCAGCACTTCCGGCTCCTGCCCGCCCTGCTCCAGGGTATTGAGCGCTTCATCCGCATCTTCAAAGCAGGTCACCGCGTAGCCTTCCTGGCCCAGCGCCTTTTCCAACACCCAGCGAATGGAGCGGTCATCATCCACAACCCAAATACTGACACTCATGACCTGCTACTCCTGTTGTTTCCATCGCCACCGCAATCAGCGGCCGGCTTGTATGGCGTCGCTCTGTTCAAAGCAGCGCAATTAACGCTATGTCGGTTTCTCTGTTTCATCCAGCTGCTCCATGGGCAGCAGGATGCTAAACACGGTTTCGCCCGGCTGGCTCTCGCACTCAATCAACCCCTGATGCTGGCTGATGATGGACTGCGCAATGGAAAGCCCCAGCCCGGTGCCGCTGGCACGGCCACTGACCATGGGATAGAACAGGGTTTCCTGCACATCCTCGGCAATGCCCGGGCCGTTATCGATAATGTCCATGCGCAGCACCAAACGGTGACGCTGGGCGCCAATGGTGAACTGGCGCAACACCCGGGTACGCATGGTGATGCGCGGTGCCGGCGTCTTCGATTCCAGCAACGCCTGGGTGGCGTTGCGGATAAGGTTCAGTAATACCTGAATCAGCTGGTCCCGGTCGGCGATCACATCCGGCAAGCTGATGTCGTAATCGCGCCAGATCGCCACGCCTTTGGGGTATTCCGCCAGCAGCAACTGGCGCACATGCTCCAGGCACTCGTGCACATTCACGGCACGGAACTCGGGCGGCTTGCGCGGGCCGAGCATGCGGTCCGCCACCGACCGCAGCCGGTCGGCTTCATCGATAATGACCTTGGTGTACTCGGTAAGCTCCGGGTCAGGCAGCGCCCGCTCCAGCAACTGGGCCGCACCGCGGATGCCACCCAGCGGATTCTTGATTTCATGGGCCACACCTCGCACCAGTGCCCGGGTAGCCTGGTGCGCATGAATCAGCGCTTCTTCACGACTGATCCGCAGCAAGCGATCCAGCGACTGCATTTCCATCAGCAGACACAACGGCTGACCCGGCTCGTTAATCGGGCTGACCGAATAATCCACCATGATTTCATGGCCCGGCGCCACCGACAGCCGCGCCTCACGCTGGGTGAAGGGGTGCTCATCATCAATGCACTGCTGAATGGCGAGGCGGGCTTCTTCATCATCGAAAAAGTAATCGGGCAGAGGCTGACCGACGGCACGGCTGGTACTGGTCGCCAGCAACATTTCCGCCGCCGGGTTCAGGTAGCGCACGCACAAGGCATCGTCCAGCATGATCACTGCGGTACGCAGGTGATCCAGTAGTCGTTTGTGCAACGTAATGTCACCCATCAGAAATTGGCCCATAACAGGGCATAAGCAATTATCAGGCCACCTGTAGATCAGCCCGACAAAGCGGGTATCAGCGGCCTGCAGCACAGGCGTAAAAGCCTGCTATTGATGAGTTTAAAGGGAAGGAGGGGCGGAATGCACCATTAAGGTGCATTGTTAGTTGCTACGGATGCTCCGATTCGGTTTTGCCGGCTGGGCAGCGGTGCCCCGATCTGCACCACCGCCCACGCTGGCAGCGCCCCCGGTTGAAGCACTGCCTCCCACATTGGCCGAACCACCACGGTCCGCTGCACCACCGACTTGCGCAGCACCACCGTTACTCCCGCCACCGGGGAAATTGCGGAAATCACTGACCGTGCTGCGGTGAATGTACACTTCCACCGGCTCGGAGGTGATGCGGGTTTCGCCCTCCTCGCTCACCACTTTCACGATCAGGTTATGCACCCCGCGTTCCGGCGCATCCAGCTGCAGGGCGGGCTGCTCCGCGCCATTATCCAGCAACACCAGGCTATCGCCGGCTTGCAGCCCGGGCTGCAGATTCACGGATACATACACGGCATCGGTCGGGTTACGCAGCGTCGAGCCGCTTTCCGGGGACGTAATGGTCAGCGATGTGTACTCCTCCACCGCGGGGTCCGCCGCCTCTTCCTCTGGCGCCGACACCGCCTCCGGCATTTCCACCTTCTTGATTGGCACTGTATTGGTGGTTTTCAGTTTCACTTCCTCGGAGCGGCTGTTCTCTCCGGGTTGATCCGTGAATACCACATTGCCCTTTTCATCGGTGGTCCGGTAAATCTTCGACGCCGGCGCATCAGCGGCGTCTACCCGGCTGGCACCCTCTTCCTCTTCCGCTGTGGCCGCCAGGCTCAGTCCAGACACCAACCCCAGGGCAACAAACGCAATCAGCGACTTTTTCATTGTTATCTCCATATGACTGTCCTTGATTCTGGCCTGACTCGCCCCTTCAGAAAAGGGGTAAGTGCACAAAATGGCCGCCTTTTCACAGGCAAAAAAAAGCCCCCGACAAGCGGGGGCCCTTTTCTGCTAGGTGCCGAAAGGCATTAGCAAGAGTAGTACATGTCGAACTCAACCGGGTGCGGGGTCATGTTCAAACGCTCAACCTCGGCACGCTTGAGTGCGATGTAGCCATCCAGCATATCCTTGGTGAACACGTCGCCTTCGGTCAGGAAGTCCATGTCTTCTTCCAGACAATCCAGCGCCATGGTCAGGGTGTGAGCCACGGTGGGGATGTCTTTGGCTTCTTCAGCCGGCAGATCGTACAGATCCTTGTCCATGGCATCGCCAGGGTGCATCTTGTTCTTGATGCCGTCCAGACCAGCCATCAGCAGGGATGCGAAACACAGGTACGGGTTCGCAGACGGATCAGGGAAGCGCGCTTCCACACGACGGGCCTTGGCGCTGTTCACAAACGGAATGCGGATGGACGCAGAACGGTTGCGAGCAGAGTAGGCCAGCATTACCGGCGCTTCAAAGCCGGGCACCAGACGCTTGTAGGCGTTGGTGGAAGCATTGGTGAATGCGTTCAGGGCGCGGGCGTGCTTGATGATACCACCGATGAAATACAGCGCTTCGTCAGACAGGCCAGCATAGCCGTCACCGGCAAACAGGTTTTTGCCGTCTTTGCCCAGGGACACGTGCACGTGCATACCGGAGCCGTTATCACCGATCAGCGGCTTGGGCATGAAAGTAGCGGTTTTGCCATAGGCATGTGCCACGTTGTGTACGCAGTACTTGAGGATCTGTACTTCGTCCGCCTTGGCGGTCAGGGTGTTGGCGCCAACGCCGATTTCACACTGGCCCGCAGTGCCCACTTCGTGGTGATGCACTTCGATTTTCAGCCCCATGGACTCCATGGCAGAACACATGGCGCCACGCAGATCGTGCAGGCTGTCTACCGGCGGAACCGGGAAGTAACCACCTTTCACGCCCGGACGGTGACCGATGTTGCCGCCTTCGAAGTCTTCGTGGGACACCCACGCAGCTTCTTCAGAGTGGATGTTGTACATGGAACCCTGCATGTCGGATTTCCACTGCACGGAATCAAATACGAAAAATTCAGGCTCAGGACCGAACAGAGCGGTGTCTGCGATGCCGGTAGACTTCAGGTATTCCTCGGCGCGACGAGCAACGGAACGCGGGTCGCGCTCGTAACCTTGCATGGTGGTCGGCTCAAGAATGTCGCAGCGCAGGTTCAGGGTAGCCACGTCGGTGAACGGGTCCATTACGGCGGACTCATCATCCGGCATCATTACCATGTCGGATTCGTTGATGCCCTTCCAACCAGCGATGGAGGAGCCATCAAACATTTTGCCGTCCTGGAAGAAATCTTCATCGATTTCGCCAACCGGAAGGGTGACGTGCTGCTCCTTGCCAGAGCTATCGGTGAAGCGCAGGTCCACCCATTTCACATCGTTTTCTTTGATCAGTTTGAGGGTCTTAACAGACATTATCGTGCGTCCTCCTAAGGAACAGCGGGTTTGTCTCTGACTCGTCGTGCCACTCTGGGTAAGCGCAACACAAAGAGCCGGTATTCTCGGCCACTGGGCCAGCTTTGCCAATAGGGAGGCAAATACCGTGCCAGCCCTTTTTTAGCGCATTCCCCGCCTAAATCGCAAAAACCAGGGAAGATGATTCATTTTGGTGCACAGCAACAGTGCACTCAATAAGTGCAAAGCACTAAAACAGTGCACCGTTATCTTCACCCACTCGCAGCACCACAAAAACCTCGTTGCCCTGCTCGCCCATTTCCAGCACCTCGTGGCCATTAATCCGGCACCAGGCCGGGATATCGCTTAACGCGCCGGGGTCGGTGCAGACCACTTTTAGCGTATCGCCGGTGGCCAGGGTTCTTACCTTGTTCTGGGTCTTGATCACCGGCATGGGGCACAGCAACCGACGCACATCCAGTTCAATCGGGGTGTCGCTCATCAAGGTATCCTTAGCTTCTAGCTTCTAGCTTCTAGCTTCTAGCTTCTAGCTTCTAGCTTCTAGCTTCTAGCTTCTAAAAGATGGGCCGCGCCGCAAATAAAGCACAACCTCGGCAGCACTTTTTTGTTTTTCTCGCAGCTACGTCGCTGTCTTCAGCCCACATTCCAGCTGGCCAGTACCGCATCCGGCTGCGCCGGCGCCACGGTAATCTCCCGTGCGACCCCGTCAGGGCTGCGCACTTCCAGGGTCACAGCCTCTTCAACCCGGCCCTTGGAGTAACGGGCCACAATGGCGGCAGCCTGTTCCAGCTCCGCATCGCTGCCGAACTGGCCATCCACCAGTGCCAGCGGGCCAGGGCAGCTCACCGTGGTGATGCTGGTAAACTGGTAGCGATAGCCTTCCAGAAAGCGGTTCTCACCTTCCTCGCGGCTGATGATCAGCTTGTAATGGGGCTGCGGACGCAAGTGGCGGCCCACTTTCAGCAGCATGATGTCATCCAGCTCGTAGCGACGCTCGTTGCGGGCCTTCCACAGGTCGGCCAGCTTGTTGGAATAGGATTCATCGGTCAGGAAACAGCAACCGCCGGCGGGCTGGGCAAAGTCATCCAGCCCGAACTTGGCAGCCAGCGCCATCTGCGGCTTGCGATTGCGCCCGGAAAAATCGTGCAGCTCATCGCGATTCACCCAGCCTTCTCGCTCGGGCAGGGTAGGCGGCAGGTTCTGGGCACACAGGGGGCGCAGCAGGCGATCATCCGCACCGGACTCCTGGCTGATGATCGGCATGGTTTCCTTGCGCTGGCTCTTCGGGCGCTGGCCAATTACCTCACCGGTAACAATAAAATCGAAGCCCCGGTCACCCGCCAGCTCACGGGCCTTGTTAATCATCAGCGTGGCCTGGTTGACCATGAAGATCTTGCAGTCCAGGCAGGGATTCAGGTTGGCGCCGTAGCCGTGCTTGGGGTTAAGCACCACATCCTTGTACTCCTCGGAGATATCAATGATGTGCATCTTGATACCCAGCTGCTCGGCGACCCACAAGGCGTTGTTGCGCTTTTCCTTGTCCTTGTCCTTTTTGCGGATGGCATGGGTATGCCCTTCCACGCAGAAGCCGGTGTAGAAGTTGACGCCTTCCACCTCGATGCCCTGCTCCTGCATGACTTTCACCGCCAGCATGGAGTCCAGTCCACCGGACACCAGAGCAATGGCGCGGCGCTTGATTGGTTGGCTTGCCTCTGTCATCGAAAAACCTGCGTTGCTGTGGGGACAGCTCAAAAATTGGGCGGCGCAGTATAGCAATCGCGGGCCAAGGGCGCATCCTCCCGATGGCTGCCACACCGACCGGTTGTCACTTCACCGTCATGCCGGTCCGCCACACTCGGCCACCCATGTAATTGAAATTGCTTTGCTTTATGCGCTCAAGACTTCGCTGGCTGCTGATGGCGTCACTGTTTTCCCTGATCGCTGCCGCGCTGGGCTGGTGGTGGCATACGCCCCACGGCCCCTGGCTGGTTCATCAGGAGCCCCTAGCCGGGCAGCGCATCTGCGCGGTGGGCGATGGCGGCTGGGGCAATGCCCCGTCCATGGCCGTGGGTCAGGCGCTGGTGCACCTGGAATGTGACCAGGTGCGCTACCTGGGGGATCTTGTCTATCCGGACGGCATCACCAGTGCCGACGATCCCTTGCTGGAAAGCCGCTTCCTCACCCCCATGAAACCGGCCATGGACGCGGGCATTCCCTTCTATCTGGTGCTGGGCAATCATGACTGGAAAGGCAGCGGCGAGGCCTGGCTGGAAGTGGCGCGGCGCTACCCACAAGTCCACTTTCCCCACTTCTACTATTTTGAACAATGGCCGGACGCTTGCGCCTTCAGCCTGGAAACCACCTGGTTCGAAAAATGGTATTACTTCCGCCGCCAGGGCAGCTGGCTGGAACAGGCCAAGGAAACGGCCCGCCAGCATGGCTGCCGCTTTAGCCTGGGTTTTGCCCACCACCCCATGTTCAGCACCGGCTCCCACGGTGATGCCGGCGAGATGATCAACCTCTCACTCAAGCCAAAGCTGCTCGGCCACCTGGACCTGCTGGTGGGCGGTCATGACCACGTGCTGTCCGATGAGGGGGAATACCAGGGCACCCGTCAGCTGATTTCCGGGGCCGCCAGCATCAATAACGACCTGGGGCCTCCCAGTGAACAGCAACGCTTCACCCGCGCCACCCACGGCCTGGCCACCATTGATCTGCAGGATGATAACGGGACGATGCAAGCGGAGTACCGCTTTTACAGTGTGCTGGGGAACCCACAGGATCCATTGATCACACTACTCTGGCAGGGCACCCAACAGGGGAAAGGGATTCGCTGAAAGCGGCTGACGAAGGCAGCAAGCGACAGGCTTGCCGCTTGCCGGCCTTTACTCTTCTTCCGCCGGCACCGGGCCGGCCACCGCAAATTGCTGTTTTGCGAAGGCCACGCGTTCGGCCACCGGACGGGTTTCGTCTTTCAGGGCCTCGAGCTGTTTCTCGATAATCTGACAACGGCGCAGCAAGCCGTCATCCATGGCGATCTGGATATTCAGGCCCGGACGGGCATTCAGCTCCAGCATCATCGGACCATGCTCGTGGTCCATCACCAGATCCACCCCCAGATAGCCCAACCCGGTCAGGTCGTAGCAACGGGCTGCCAGCTCCAGGCATTCCTGCCAGTCCGGCACGGTCAGCCCGGCCACCGGATTGGCGGTATCCGGGTGACGTTCGATTTTCAGGTTGTGCCAGGTGCCATCCAGAGTGACCCCGGACGCTAGATCCAGGCCCACGCCGATGGCGCCCTGGTGCAGGTTCGCCTTGCCCTGGGATTGCCGGGTGGGCAAACGCAACATGGCCGCCACCGGGTAACCCTTGAGCACGATGATGCGGATATCCGGCACCCCTTCGAAGCTGATCCGGTTGAACAGTTCGGTGGAACGCACCCGGTATTCGATCAGTGCCTGGTCGCGATGACCGCCGAGGGAATAGATACCGGAAATGATCCCGGAGATATGGTGTTCCAGCTCTTCGGTGGTAATGATGCGTCCGGAAGCGGAGCGGAAATAATCCTCGAAGCGATCGGCAATCACCATGATGCCGTCACCGCCGGCCCCTTGCGCGGGCTTGATTACGAAATCCCGGTGCTGCTCCACTACCCGGTGCAAGGTGCTGATGCCCTGCTCGGTGGCGATGGTGCCGTACATGTGCGGCACACGGATTCCCGCATCCAGCGCCATTTGCTTGGTCTGAATCTTGTCGTCCACCAGCGGGTACAGGCTGCGCTTGTTATAACGCAGGATGTAATCGCCATTGCGCTGATTAATGCCCATGACGCCACGGGCGCGCAGGGCCTTGCGGGTTTTCGACCAGAACATCAGCGTTTATCCCCGTCCACCATGGCACGGAACCGCAACAGCTCGGTGAGGCGATAACCCCGGTAGTGGCCCATCAGCACCATGATTGCGGCCAGGCACAGCAATACGCCCGGGAAGGTGAACACGAAATACACCAGCGGCTGCCACACCATCAGCAGGTGACAGAAGATGGCCGCAACCAGCGTGCCCAGCGCCACTTTCAGCGACTGGGTGCCGCCACGCTCCTCCCAGACGATGGAGGTCCGCTCGATCACCATGGTCAGGATCACCATGGGGAACAACGCCACCGACAGGCCCGAGCCCATGCCCAGCTTGTAGCCCAGCAGGCTGATCAAGGCCATGGCGATCACCACAAAGGTCAGCACCACGGAAAGCCGGGGTAATAACTGTAATTTCAGATGTTCGAGATAGGAGCGCACCGACAACCCGATGGCGGTAATGGAGGTAAACAGCAATACCCCCCAGACCACCTGCGTCTCACGGAATGCCAGGGCGATCAACACCGGGGTAAAGGTCCCCAGGGTTTCCATGCCGATCAGCGAACGAATAAACAACACCAACATGACTCCCACCGGGATCATCACCAGGATGCGGTACAGCTGCTGGGCAGGTAAGGGCAATTCGTAAAGGGAGAAATCGATAAAACTGCTTACGTCTTTCAAACGCAGGGACTGGGCCAGCTGCAACGCGCTCATTTCGTTCTCATGCACGCTGAAGCTCACGTCCGCAGACTTGCCGCCCTCGATATTCAGTAACGGCCCGGGGCCACTCCACCAGACCAGGCGATCCTCCGGCAGGCCCTGCTGGCCATTGAGCGGATTGAAGTACAGCCATTTTTTGCCGTTAAAGCTGCGCAGCCACAGCTCCGGCTGCTGCTCCTGGGTTTCCGCCAGGCGCAACGTATGCACTGGCTCGGCCGGGATATGCGCCACCGCCAACAGCAAGTCGATCACGCTGGCCCGATTCTCCGGACTCACATCGCTGCCCAGCAGCAGCTGGACATTATCGTTTTCCAGCTCGTTGACCCGCTTGATGGTCTCGCTGATAAAGGTTTCCACATCCGCCGAGTGCTGGCGAATCGGCTCCAGCAACGCGTCGGCTGCCAGCTTGTCCGGGCCATCCAGTGTCGGGGCCGGGCGGAATTGGGGGCCGGGATCATTTTCCGGGGCATCCGCATAACGCGGCGTGAGCATGAGGCGGTAATAGAGGTACTGGTTGCCTTCGGCGCGACGGGACGACCAGGTCACCTGCCGGTTGCCTTTCTCCACATTCACGTTCACGCCGTAATTGTTGGAGATAAAGCTTTCATTGAGGGTGGTATAGCCCACTCCCAGCGGCGGCACAAACATGCGCACCTTGACGGGTTTGTTGGCCTTGGCCGAAAAAGAGACCTGGGCATCAACGACCCACACCGGGTCCTTCTCGTCCTGGCTGAGCGGCACATTTTGTACCAACAGCTGGTAAGCGATACTGCCGCCCCCCAACAAAAGCAGGAAAACGGCAAGCAGCCGCGCTTGCAACTTCACAGAACCCATTATAGCGCCTCGGCAGCCTCCATCGTCTCGTCGTCGCTCTCGACAACCTTGTCTTCACTATTGTCTTCACTGGCCTGACAACCGGGTTCGCCCACCGCCATTGATAGCGACGGATCCACCAATGCGCCCAGGCCTTGCAGCGCTTCGGAACCCATCAGCAACGGATAACGAAACTCGCTGCGGTCTGTCAGGTTAACTTCAATCTGCTCCTGGCGGTTGCCCATACAAACCGTCAGGGTTACCACCGGACGACGGCTGTAGTCCCGCTCACCCGGCGACACACTTTCTGCCCGTCGCTTGATGCGCACATGCCCTGACAGTGGCAGCTCCACATCATCCCATTGTTCCGCGGTAATACCCCAATCTTCCCGGTCATCGCGGTCGATGGACAGGTCGAACTCGACCATTTCCACGCCATCCTGCTCAAAAGTACGAATGTAACGGGCGCTCAGGGAGGCAGAATCCGCCCCCGTATCCAGCTTGGCAGGTACCGTAATGCCCAACTCCTTGATGTGCACTTTCTCGTGCAAGCCATAAATCATCTTGCCGGATGAGTCGTCAGCCACCACCACCAAGGGCGCCAGCACCAACAGCAAAGCAAGGAATGTGCGCATTATAACAACCTGATTGTAAAAGCATTACAGCCTGATCTCGGGATTTCCGACCCAGCCTCTGACCGGTCCCCCGGAAAATGGTTGCGCCATTCTAGGCGATCATCGGGCCTCTCGCAGGCTCAACCGTGAAATTTTGAACTTGTTCACAATTGCCAATCTTACGATAAAGGCTGACCGGCGGGCTATCACCCACACGCTACGCTGCTATAATGCGCGCCCCTGCGAAACCGCTGGCACGGTTTCGCCCACCATATTTGGAGCATCACTAGTGATTGAACGTCTGCGCAATATCGCCATCATCGCCCACGTTGACCACGGCAAGACCACCCTGGTGGACAAGCTGCTGCAACAGTCTGGCACCCTGGGAGATCGCGCCGGCGACATCGAACGGGTCATGGACTCCAACGATCTGGAGAAAGAGCGGGGCATTACCATTCTGTCCAAGAACACCGCCATCCAGTGGAATGACTATCGCATCAACATCGTGGACACCCCCGGCCACGCCGACTTCGGCGGTGAAGTAGAGCGGGTCATGTCCATGGTGGATTCCGTGCTGCTGCTGGTAGACGCAGTGGACGGCCCCATGCCACAAACCCGCTTCGTGACCCAGAAAGCGTTCGCCGCCGGCCTCAAGCCGATTGTCGTGATCAACAAAATCGACCGTCCTGGCGCTCGCCCGGACTGGGTGATGGATCAGGTCTTCGACCTGTTCGACAACCTGGGCGCCACCGACGAGCAACTGGACTTCCCGGTAATCTATGCCTCTGCCCTGAACGGCATTGCCGGCCTGGACGCGGATGATCTGGCCGACGACATGACCCCGCTGCTGCAGGCCATCGTCGACAAAGTGGATTACCCGAACGTGGATGCTGACGGCCCTTTCCAGATGCAGATTTCCTCTCTGGACTACAACAGCTACCTGGGCATCGTCGGTATTGGCCGGGTCAAGCGCGGCAACATCAAGGCCAACAGCCCGGTGAAAGTGATCGGCGCCGACGGCAATGTCCGTAACGGCAAGATCCTCACCATCATGGGCTACCACGGCCTGGAGCGTGTCGATGCCACCACCGCGTCCGCCGGCGAGATTGTCTGCATCACCGGCCTAGATCCGCTGAACATTTCCGACACCCTGTGTGATCCGCTGAATGTGGAAGCGCTCACCCCGCTGAGCGTGGACGAACCCACCGTCAGCATGTTCTTCCACGTGAACACCTCACCGTTTGCCGGCCAGGACGGCAAGTTCGTTACCAGCCGCCAGATCCGTGAGCGCCTGGAAGCCGAACTCAAGCACAACGTGGCCCTGCGCGTGGAAGAAACCGGCAGCGCCGACCAGTTCCGCGTCTCCGGCCGTGGCGAGCTGCACCTGTCGGTACTGATCGAGAACATGCGTCGTGAAGGCTTCGAGCTGGCCGTAGGCCGCCCGCAGGTAATCATCCGTGAAGAAGACGGCGTGAAGCAGGAACCCTACGAAACCGTTGTGGCCGACGTGGAAGAACAGCATCAGGGCGCCATCATGGAGCACCTGGGTCTGCGCAAGGCCGAGATGACCAACATGGAACCGGACGGTAAAGGCCGGGTTCGCCTGGAATTTCTGGTACCCAGCCGTGGCCTGATCGGCTTCCGCAGCCAGTTCCTGACCCTGACTTCCGGCACCGGCATCCTCAACAGCACCTTCAGCCACTACGGCGAGCACAAGGCCGGCGACATGGCCAAGCGCATCAACGGTGTGCTGGTATCCATGGTGAAAGGCAAGGTGCTGGGCTTCGCCCTGTTCAACCTGCAGGAACGTGGCCGCATGCTGATCGACCCGAACGTGGATGTGTACGAAGGCCAGATCATCGGCATCCACAGCCGTGGCAACGACCTGGTGGTCAACCCCACCAAGGGCAAGCAGCTGACCAACATGCGCGCCTCCGGCACCGATGAGAACATCGTTCTCACCCCGCCGATCCGTTTCAGCCTGGAACAGGCGCTGGACTTCATCGAAGACGACGAGCTGGTGGAAGTGACCCCCAACTCCCTGCGTATTCGCAAGAAGCTGCTCACCGAAACCGAGCGCAAGCGCGCCGGGCGGTAATTAAGAGACGCAACACGCTGTACGCATCAAGCGCCACGCCTAAAAACGTGGCGCTTTTTGTGTCCGGTGGGTGCACCGCCAACGCGACTTTAACGCAATAGCATCAACACCAGCACCGCACCGATCACCAGCCCCACTATCAAACCCGCCATAAATCCCTGCCCGGCCAGCGGTGCTGCACCGGTAGTGGGCGCCCCCTCTCCCCGATCTGCCGGCTGGCTGGCCTCGAACTCAGCAATCACTTCCCGGGCCCGTGTTTCATCGTTGGCGGCCACCCATACTGTCGCCAGGCCCGCCGCCGGCAGCTCACCCATGCCGCCCTGCAACATATCGCCATGCACCTGGGCCATGATGCCCACCTGGTCCAGCAGGTTGGCCAGCATATGAGCTTCAATCATGTGCCGTGCCTGAAACACACACTTCACCAGCCCTCTCCTCTCGTTACGGGTTCACCGGAGTTTTCTCCACCACTTCCAGCAGTGTATAGCGCAAGCTGCTGCCATCCGCCGGTGGCGATTCCACGTTTTCGACCTTCACTCGCAAGGTGTACTGAAACCCCTCTTCGTAAGTAAAGCCCTCTACGTGGTTATAGAATAGCTCCCAATTGGCATCGGCCTCATGCTTGACCCGCAAACACTCCATCACGCCGACACCAATACATGCCGAGCCATAGGGCGCCACATACAGGAGCTGCCCCGGCTTGTCCTGCGGCGAAGGCTCATTGCAACCGGCCAGTAAAAACAACAACACCAAGGTCCCGCGTTTCCACATCATCATCCATGTCCTGTTATTCTTGTCGTAGCGCTTATCGTAGTTCTGATCAGTACCACGCCCACCCCGCCAAGGCAAAACCCGACATGCTGCATATCGCCCTGTTCGAGCCGGAAATCCCCCCCAACACCGGCAACATTATCCGCCTGGCCGCCAACACCGGCGCCCAGTTGCATCTGATTGAGCCATTGGGGTTTTCCCTGGAAGAGAAGAAACTGCGCCGCGCCGGCCTCGACTACAGCGAGTTCGCCGCATTACAGGTGCATCGGGATTTTGCCGCGTTTCAGGAAAGTGTCGCTGGCCAGCGGCTGTTCGCCATGACCACCAAGGGTAGCCGCCCCCATAGCGAAGCCTGTTTTCAGGACGGAGATGTTCTGTTATTCGGGCCGGAAACCCGCGGCCTGCCGGACCCCATTCTGGAAAGTCTGCCGCCAACACAGAGATTGCGCCTGCCCATGGTGGCGGATAGCCGCAGCCTTAATCTCAGCAATGCCGTTGCCGTAACGCTCTATGAAGCATGGCGACAGCTGGGATACGAAGGTGCAATTAATAATGAATAATTAATAACATCACGGGATAGATTTTGTCCGTATTGAAACGCAAGAGGCCGCGCCCATACATACTCTGGGCGCGGCCTCTTGCATTCCGGCATAACAAACGCTGCTCTCGCAGCTTTTAATTATCCGTTATTAACCATTAATTGCAGTTTACTGAACGGTCTCGCCCGCCGCCGCAGCATTTTCCTGTTGCTGCTGACGCTGCTGCTGATACAGCGCATCGAAGTTGATCGGCTGCAGCACCATCTGCGGGAATGACCCCTTGGCCACCAGGTCCGACACCACTTCACGCACATACGGGAACAGCAGATTCGGGCAATACGCGCCGAGCAATTGCGCCCGCTCTTCGCCTTCGATGCCTTTCACGGTAAAGATACCGGCCTGCTTCACTTCCACCAAATAGAACGTCTTTTCTTCGGCTTCGTCCTTGGCGGTCACCGTCACGGTGATTTCCACTTCGAACTCATCGCCTTCACCAACACGGCGGGCGCTGTTGTTCAGCTGCACGTTCACCTTGGGTTTCCATTCCTGCAGGAACACTTCCGGTGCACCCGGGCACTCGAAGGACGTGTCTTTCAGGTAAATACGCTGCAGTTGGAAAACCTGTTGCTGTTCATCAGCCATGTTCTTCTCCTGTTACTGGCCTGCTCCGAGCAGAGCATCGAGCTCCCCCGCTCGCTCCAGAGCAAAAAGTTCATCACAGCCACCGATGGCGTGATCATTAATGAAAATCTGCGGCACCGTGCGGGCACCGCCGCGCTGCATCATGACTGCACGCTGCTGGGGCTCGCGATCCACATCGGTATCCTCGAACGCCACATTCTTGCTGTTCAGCAGCTGCTTGGCACGCACGCAAAACGGGCACCAGGCAGTGGTATACAGTTCGACTTTGGCCATCTCTGCCTCCTGCTTACTCTTTGACCACCGGCAGGCTGGCTGATCGCCAGGCGTTCAGGCCACCCTGAATGCGATACAGATCAGAAAAGCCCTTGGTGCGCAGTTGCCGTCCCAGATGTGAGGCCTTTGCCCCCATATCACAAGTCAGGATGAGGGGTTTGTCCTTGTATTTTTCCAGCTCTGCAATACGATCAAGCGCCTGCCCGGCGGGAATATTGATGCTACCGGCAATATGCCCGGTGCGGAACTCATCGCTGTCGCGCAGATCCACGATCACCGCGTCTTTCTGGTTCACCATGTTGGTGGCCAACTGCGGCGTTAGAGACTGGCCGCCGCGGCGGGACTCAAGCACAAAAAACAGTGCCCACAACAGGAAAAAGGCGGACACCAGAATATAATGGTTGCTGGCGAATTCAATCAGATTGCCCATGGAAACCCCGGATCATTAGCGTTGGCTCTAATCGGCGCCAATGGTGCGGCGCCACTGTTTCCCCCGGGAAAGAAAGCCGAAGGAAAATCGGCGCCAAGTATACACATCCCCGGGCCGTTAAGGTAAAACCTCGCCATGACCCGACGATTACTGCTGCTTCTACTGCTCCCGGCCCTGCTCCCTGTTAGCGGGGTGGCGGACACCGCGCCCAGCAAGGCCCAGCTGGAGAAGCTCAAATCCCGCATCAGCGAATTGAGCGAGGCCCAGAGCCGCGAATTGCGCGAACGTGATTCCGTGCAGGCCAGCCTGCGCGAGGCGGAACTGCGCATCAGCCGGCTGACCCGGGAACAACGGAATCTGGAAAAAAAGGCAAGCACCGCCCGGCAACGCCTCGACGGCCTGGAGGCAGAACAGGCAGTGCTGGCCGCAGAAAAACGCACCCAGCTGGACTGGCTGGGCAAAACCGTGCGCGCCAGTTATCAGGCCGGCCGCCAGGAACGCATCAAACTGCTGCTCAACCAGGAACAGCCCGACCAGATCGCCCGCCTGCTGCGCTACCAGGAATATTACCAACGCGCCCGCAGCAACCGCCTCAAGGCCGTCAACGGCGAGCTTGATGAACTCAAGGCGATTGCCCTGCGGGTAGAGAAGGCCCGCCAGGTGCTGCTGGAAAAACGCACCGACGTGCAACGCCATGCGGACAAACTGCAAGACGCCCAGAAAGAGCGCCAGGCCACACTGGCATCACTGAACCGCTCACTGGATGATCGTGGCAGCAATCTTAACCAGCTCAAGGCAGATCAGCAGCGCCTGCAAAAGCTGCTGGCAGACATGCAGCGCAGCCTCAATGACATTCCTGCCGACCTGGGCGGCAAGCCCTTCGGCAATCTGGCCGGTAAACTCCCCTGGCCCGTGGAGGCACGCATTTCCACCGGCTATAACAGCCGCAGGGAAGGCGCGCTGCGCTGGCAAGGCGTCATTTTCAATGCTGCCCCGGGCACCCCGGTCCGAGCGATCCATGCCGGCCGCGTGGTGTTTGCCGACTGGCTGCGCGGTTATGGCCTGCTGACCATTGTTGATCACGGCAACGGCTACCTGACTCTTTACGGCTACAACCAGAGCCTGTTACGCGAGGTCGGCGAATGGGTGTCCGCCGGCGACAGCCTGGCCCTGGCCGGCAATTCCGGCGGCAACCGGACCAACGGTCTCTACTTCGAGATACGCCACCGGGGCAAGGCTGTGAACCCCACACGCTGGTGCAATCAGCGTGTTACACTGCCGCCATTGGCGCAAAATCGATGATGAACTTTGAAACGCGCACACCTTTTTTCTGTGCCCGCCGGGGATCCTGAATGCCAACAACCATCCTGCCCACGCTCCGTTCTGTCGCGCTCACCGGCCTGCTTGCCCTGAGCCCGCTCACCGCACTTCACGCTCAGGACCCTGCCCTTGATGAGCAGGCCCGCCAGCAAGGCGTCCCGGTGGACGAGCTGCGCGCCTTTGCCGAGGTCATGGAACGCATCCGTGCGGCCTACATTGAAGACGTGGATGACCGTGAACTGCTGGAAGCCGCCATCCGCGGCATGCTCCACGATCTGGACCCGCACTCCAACTACCTGACCCCGGACCAGTTTGACGACCTGCAGGTGACCACCACCGGCGAATTCGGCGGCCTGGGCATCGAAGTCACCATGGAAGACGGCTTTGTCAAAGTGGTCACCCCGGTGGATGACTCGCCGGCCAGCAACGCCGGCATTCTCGCGGGCGACCTGATCCTCAAGATCGACGACACCTTTGTGAAAGGGCTGACCCTGGGCGAAGCCGTAGAGCTGATGCGCGGGGAAATCGGCACCAAAATCGACTTGATGGTCCTTAGCGAAGGCGACGAAAAACCCCGCCAGGTAAGCCTCGAACGCGACCGCATCCAGACCCACAGCGTGAAATCAAAAATGCTGGAACCGGGCCTGGGCTACCTGCGCATTTCCCAGTTCCAGAACAACACCGGTGACGACGCCCGCAAAGCGCTGGACAAGCTCAACAAGGACACCGCTCTTAACGGCCTGATTCTCGATCTGCGTAATAACCCCGGCGGCGTGCTCAACGGCGCCGTGGAAGTCACCGACCTGTTCCTGGATGCCGGCCTGGTGGTGTACACCCAGGGCCGCGACAAGGCGAGCCGAAACGACTTTGATGCCAGCGCCGGCGATGCCCTGAACGGCAAACCGCTGGTGGTGCTGGTCAACGGCGGCAGCGCCTCCGCCTCGGAAATCGTGGCCGGCGCCCTGCAGGACCAGGAACGCGCCATCGTGGTGGGCAACCGCACCTTCGGCAAAGGCTCCGTACAAACGGTATTGCCATTGAGCAAGGACCGCGCCCTGAAACTCACCACCGCCCGTTATTACACCCCAAAGGGGCGCTCCATTCAGGCAGAAGGGATTGAACCCGACATTGCCGTGGATGTGGTCACCAAGATCGAAGTACGCGAAGACATGCACCTGCGTGAAGCAGACTTGCCTCGCCACCTGGACAATGAAAACGGCGACAGCGAGAAAGAGAAGAAACGCAGCTCCCTGGCCGAGGACGATTACCCGCTGGCGCAGGCGCTCTCCATTCTCAAAGGCGTCGTCCTCACTCAGCGCCCCGCCCACGCCTCACAGCCCGACCAGCCTTGATGACAGGCCGGTTACTGGCCCTGGGGTGGCTGCTCCCGGGGCTGCTGTTGAGCGCCAGCGCGCTGGCCGCACCACGCATTGCCATCATCATTGATGACCTGGGCTACAGCCGGCAACACGGCCAGGCCATTGTGGACCTGCCCGCGCCGGTCACCTGCGCGGTGATCCCCTTTTCCCCCCATGCCCGCCGACTGGCGGAGCGGGCCAGCCTGGCCGGCAAGGAAGTGCTGGTGCACATGCCCATGGCCGCGCAACGCCATCAGGTCCTTGATCAGGGCGGCCTGCGGGGCGGGATGGATCAGCCTCAACTGCTGGATGCGGTGCGCCAGGCCCTGAGCCAGATTCCCCAGGCCCGCGGCCTGAACAACCATATGGGCAGCGCGCTTACCGAACAGCAACAGCCCATGGGCTGGCTGATGACAGAGTTGAAGGCGCACCAGCTATTCTTTGTGGACAGCCGTACCAGCAGTCATTCCGTGGCACAGCAGGTGGCCCGGCAGGTGGGGCTATCCCACGCCGGGCGCGATGTCTTTCTGGATAATGAACGCAATCTGGTCAGCATCAATGAGCAGTTCAACCGGCTGATCCGGCTGGCCCGGCAACGCGGCCAGGCGATTGCCATCGGCCACCCGTATCCGGAAACCGTGCACTACCTGCAGCAGGTACTGCCCTTGATGCAAGACGCCGGCATTGAGGTAGTGTCGGTGTCCACGCTATTGAGCACCCCGGCAGTGACCACAGCCACCACCGGGAGCGAAGCTCACGCCGGGTCCTGATCCCGGTTTTTGCCGATACCGGTAAGTTTGGCGTAACCGATCATCAGGAAACCGAAAGCAAACATCAGTACACCGTAAACCGCAGACGGCACAGACATGGCCTCGGAATGCAGCAGGGTCAAGGTCACCATCAACCCCAGCGTACCGTTCTTGATTCCCAGCTCGATGGCCACAGTGAATGCCTGATCACGGCTCAAGCCGATCACCCGGCCACCCACCATGCCCAGAACAATACCGGCCAGATTGAGAATAATGGCGGACACACCAGCCTGCTTGAACAGCACCAGAGCTTCATCGCCCAGCTCCACCAGCAATAGCGCAATCACCGCCACCATCACCGCCAGCCCCAGCAGCCCCACGGCCTTTTCGCCCTTTTCCGCCCAGTTCTGGCGGAAGTGACGAATAGCCATGCCGATGGCCACCGGCAACAGGATAATCACGAACAGGGTAATGATGGTGCGCATCACGGGCAGTTCCAGCGCTTTGGCGGTGTCCTGAAAACGCTCCAGGGCCCAACCGGTAAACGCAGGCAGCGTGACAATGGTGATCAGGCTGGCGAGCACGGTCAGCACAATGGACAGGGCCACATCACCGCGCCCCAGATAGACAAACAGATTGGAGGTGGTGCCGCCCGGGCAGGCGGCAATCACGATAAGGCCCACCGCCAGCGCTGGCGACAGGTCCAGCGCCAGTGCCACGCCCAGGGCGATGAGCGGGAGCAGGAGTATCTGGCAGACCAGGCCATAGAAGGTGCCACGCGGGGCAACAACAACTTCGCGGAAATCTTTGGGGGTCAGGGTCATGCCCATTCCCACCATGATCAAAAACAACGATAACGGCAGCCCGATATCAATCAACGCACCTGAACCCATTACAACTCTCCCGTGATTTTTTTATGGTCTTTCAACAGGGGCAGCGCCCCCAAAACCTCGAGAGTAAAACAGGGTTCCATTTATAGCCAGTACGTAACGGCTAAAGTTGTGACAGGAGGTTAAAACCGAGAGAAGGCCGATCAGCCCAGGCGCATTTCCACGCCGGCCGACTGCATAAATTCCTTGGCCTGCTGCACCGAATATTCGCCAAAGTGGAAAATCGACGCCGCCAGCACCGCATCAGCGCCGCCCTGCTGCACACCGTCCACCAGATGTTGCAGATTGCCGACCCCGCCCGAGGCGATCACCGGCACCGGCACCGCATCGGAGATGGCACGGGTCAGCGCGATGTCAAAACCGTTCTTGGTGCCATCACGATCCATGCTGGTCAGCAGGATTTCACCGGCACCGTAGTCGGTCATTTTGCGCGCCCACTCCACCGCATCCAGGCCCGTGGGTTTGCGGCCACCGTGGGTGAAGATTTCCCAACGATTGGTGTCGCTTTCCGCGCTGACTTTTTTCGCGTCGATGGCCACCACAATACACTGGGAACCAAACCGCTCCGCCGCTTCACGGACAAACTCCGGGTTATGTACCGCCGCCGAGTTGATCGCCACCTTGTCCGCACCGGCATTCAGCAGGTTACGAATATCTTCCAGCGCACGCACGCCGCCACCCACGGTAAGCGGAATAAACACCTGGCTGGCGATCTGCTCCACTGTGTGCAGCGTGGTATCGCGCTCCTGATGGCTGGCGGTGATATCCAGAAAGGTAATTTCATCTGCACCGGCATCGTTATAGCGCTTGGCAATTTCCACCGGGTCACCGGCATCGCGGATATCCACGAACTGCACGCCTTTGACCACGCGGCCGGCATCCACATCCAGACACGGAATAATGCGTTTGGCTAAACCCATAATACGTCCCCGGCGCTCAGGCGCCGCTCAACTCATCAGACAGCGCCTGGCCTTCGGCAAAGTCCAGGGTGTTTTCGTAGATGGCACGGCCGGTAATGGCACCACTGATGCCCTGGTCAGCCACCGCACACAGGTTGCGCACGTCATCCAGATTGGTAATGCCGCCGGAGGCGATCACCGGAATCGACATGGACTGGGCCAGTCTCACGGTGGCATCCACATTCACGCCCTGCAGCATGCCGTCGCGGCTGATGTCGGTGTAAACAATGGCGGACACGCCGTCGTTCTCAAACTGTTTCGCCAGATCGATCACATCCACATCGGTCACGTTCGCCCAGCCATCGGTGGCCACTTTGCCGTCTTTGGCGTCCAGGCCCACGATGATGTGGCCGGGGAACTGCTCACACATGGCTTTGACGAATGCCGGCTCATTCACCGCCTTGGTGCCAATGATCACCCACTGCACCCCCGCATCCAGGTAGGCCTGAATAATTTCCGGGCTACGAATACCGCCACCAATCTGGATCGGCAGGTCCGGGTGGGCCTTGGCAATCGCCTTGACGATCTCGCCATTCACCGGCTCACCGGCAAAGGCCCCGTTCAGGTCGACCAGGTGCAAGCGGCGAGCGCCACGTTCCACCCAATGGCTGGCAACGGCAACCGGGTCGTCGGAGAACACGGTGTCGTCTTCCATACGGCCCTGCTTGAGGCGTACACATTTACCGTCTTTCAGGTCGATGGCGGGAATCAGTAACATCAGAATCTCTTTATCAAATTCATGGAAGCCCGCCTTCCCCGGCCGGGAGAAGGCGGGCCGTGCAAGCCTGTTGCGTGCCGCGTGTAGCGTCTGCTTATGGCTGCCAGCGCAGGAAATTTTCCAGCAGCGTCAGACCGGCGTCAGCACTTTTCTCCGGGTGGAACTGCACGGCAAACACATTGCCCTGGACTGCGGCAGCGGCAAAGCTCAGGCCGTAGTCGCAACGCCCGGCTACCGCTTCGTCAGGCAAGCCGGTGACACAGTAACTGTGCACGAAGTAAAAGCGGGCATGGTTATCGATCCCCGCCCACATGGGGTGCGCCATGCCCTGCTGCACCTGGTTCCAGCCCATGTGCGGCACTTTCAGGCGGGCGCCCGTATCGCTGAACTGCTCACCGAAAAAGGTGACCTGCCCATCGAAAATGCCCAGGCAATCCACCCCGTTATTTTCTTCACTGCGGGCCATCATCGCCTGCATGCCGACGCAGATCCCCAGCAATGGCTTGCCGGCTTTCGCCACATCCCGGATCGCCTGATCCAGGCCGGTGTCTTTCAGAACGGCGATGCAGTCACGAATGGCGCCCACACCAGGAAAGACCACCCGGTCCGCCGCCCGGACCTGATCCGGGTCGCCGGTGATGATGATGGTCTGGCCATTGGCGACCTTTTCCAGCGCCTTGCCTGCGGAGTGCAGGTTACCCATGCCGTAATCAATAACGGCAACGACTTCACTCATATTCGGGAGCCTGTGCTGTACGGTTACTCGCTTTCGCTGAGGGTACCTTTGGTGGACGGGGTAATGCCGTCCATACGCGGGTCCGGCTCCACCGCCATACGCAGCGCGCGGCCAAAGGCCTTGAACACGGTCTCAGCCTGATGGTGGGCGTTCTTGCCGCGCAGGTTATCGATATGCAGGGTAATCATGGCGTGATTCACGAAGCCCTGGAAAAACTCGTAGAACAGGTCCACGTCGAAGCCACCGATGCTGCCCCGGGTGAAGTCCACAAACATTTCCAGGCCCGGACGGCCGGACAGGTCCAGCACCACCCGTGACAGGGCTTCGTCCAGAGGCACGTAGGCGTGACCGTAACGGCGCACCCCTTTCTTGTCACCGATGGCCTTGGCGAAGGCCTGGCCCAGCGTGATGCCGATATCTTCCACCGTGTGGTGGGCATCGATGTGCAGGTCACCCTTGGCCTTGATGTCCAGATCGACCAAACCATGACGTGCCACCTGATCCAGCATGTGCTCAAGGAACGGCAACCCGGTATCCAGTTTGCACTGACCGGTGCCATCCAGATTGATGGTGGCTTGAATCTGGGTTTCCAGGGTGTTGCGCTCTACGGTAGCGCTTCGCTTGCTCATCTATACCTCCCAGGCATTGGACCGGCTATTATACGCACCCCAACAGAAGCTAACCAGCGGAGAGCGTCGATGCCCATCAGCGTAGAAGCCCATGCCCTTACGGAAACCCAGTGCGAAGCCTTTGCCAAGGTGCTGCGTGATGCCCCGCAATACCGCCAGAAGCTGGCCGATGCGGTGGCTGGCGGGCAAGGGCGGCTGTTCGCTGCCCACTTCAATGGGCAGCGCGTGGCTATCGCCCTGATAGAAGAAAACCAGCCGCAGCTGGCCTGGATGGTCGTGCATCCCGCCACTCAGGGGCGCGGCGTGGGCAAGGATTTTCTGCGCCTGATCGGTCAGCAGCTGGGAGAAACGCTCACCCTGCCCGAACACTGCCAGCAGCAGCCCGGCCTATAACTGAGCCAGTGGCAACCGGATATGCAGCGCAAACCCCCGCCCGGGTCCGGCGCTTTCCGCCCACAGAGAACCGCCCACCTGCTCAACCATCACCCGCGCCATGGCCAGGGACAGGCCAAAACCTTCTTCATGGTGACGTGATCCCATCACGAAGAATGGTTCGAGGATGTGCTCCAGCTGCTCCGCGGTAGCCCCCCTGCCTTCATCACGGATACAGAGTTCGGCATGGCCCGCCGGCACATCCACGGTGCTGCTGACTTCCACGCTATCGCCTTCGGCACTGAAGCGCAGCGCATTATCCAGCGCCATGGTCAGCACTTCACGCAACTCCCCTTCACAGGCTCGCACCTGCAAATTCGGTGAAATCCGGTTACGCACCGCCACACCGCAAGTCTCTATCCGCGCCGCCTGGTCACGCAAAATGGCGTCGAACATCCACATGGGCTGACAGCTGGCCTGCAACGGCGGCTGGTGGCGGTCGGAGAGATCAAAATACCGCAGTGAGGTGCTGACGATCCCCGTGAGGCGCCGCTGCCCCTTGCGCACCATGGCCCACACATCCACCTCTTTCTCACCCGGCCACTGCCCGGATTGCCCCAGTGAATCGGCCGCGCCAATCCAGTTGATCGGCGTATTCAGCTCATGGCTGATGTACTGCAGGAACATGGATTTGTCCTGGTTCATCTGTTCGATATCCGCCAGGTGTCGCTCCAGGTTCTGCTGCGCCTCCACCGACAACTGCTTGCGCTCACTTTCCAGAAACCGGATCCGGTCGCCCAGTGCCAGTGACAACATCACCACCACCCACAGGGCGCCGAAATGCGGCAGGTAAGGAACAATCACGCTATAGGGAATCAAGCCCAGATTGCCGATGGCATACAGGAACACTGTCAGCAGAAATACGGACCAGGCCAACACATACAACCGCGCCACCCGGAAGCCCTGGCGCCACACCACCCAGCCCAGCCAGCTGAACAGCACCACCGTCATCATCACCACCACCGTGGACAGGTGATAGGAATACGGCGGCGGAATCACCCACTGCAACAGGAACGCCAGCCCGATCAGGATCAGGTAATGCTTCAGCAATCGGTCATAGCGTGGAAACCGCTGGGCCAACTGCAGAAACTGCCGTGAATACAGCGCCAGCGAGAGCCCGCAGGTATAGGTGGTCAGCCAGAAATATTCATTGATCTTGGGGGTCTCCGGCCACAGATACTGCAATCCAAAGCCGCTGACGCAGATATTGAAAAACAGCACCCCGGTCAGAAACACCACAAAATGCAGGTGCACATTGTCACGTAGGGACAGAAACAACAGCAGGTTGTAAATCAACATGATGGTCAACGAACCGTAGAACAGCCCCTGCAGCAACTGCTCCAGATAGGTGTACTCCACCAGCCCCTTGGCACTGTAGAGCATGGGCATCATGTTCAATGCGCCCTTGCCGCGCACCTTCAGATAGTACTCACTCACCCCGTCTGGCAGCGATTCCAGATTGAACACAAAAGAGCGGTGATCCATGGGCCGCCGCCCAAAGGGGCGTGTATCCCCCACCGCGTATTCCCGGAACTCGCCACCCGGCTGCGGCACGAACAGGGTCAGCTCATCGAGAATCGGATAGCGCTCCACCAGGAACCAGCTACGCCCATCCATCTGGCTGGCATCCAGCTGAAAACGCAGCCAGATCGTGCTTTTGGTAAAACCGAAATTCAGGGTGTTGCTGTCACTTTGGCGAAAACGACTGGCAAACTGGTCGCGAATCTGACTCAAGGTCCAGTTGCCTTCCGGGTCCTCCAGCACATCCACCCGGGCCCCCAACTGAACGCTATCCCCCGCCGAAACCAGTGCAATGGGCTCGGCACGCACCATGCCCCCCACCAACAGCAGCGCCATCAAGACAACAACATGGAACTTTCGCAAACGCTCTTCCCCTAACGTCACAATAACAATCACGAATAATGCTACGGTATGGTCAGTGAATCCCCACTGCTATAATCACGGTCCAACGACCAACGCGCAAGGAGTGCTACATGGGACGCCTGTTAAAAATTTTGCTGATCACTTTGTTTGCCATCATTGTGCTATTAGCCATTGCTGTTTTTGTGATCACGCAGGTGATTGATCCCAACGAGTTCAAGCCGGAAATCGAGAAACAGGCACAGGAACAGGCCAACCTGACACTGGACATTCAGGGTGACCTGGCCTGGCAATTCTGGCCCTCGCTGGGCGTGAGTCTTGGCCGCACCGAAGCCCGCATTGCCGATGACGAAGAGCTGTTCGCCGCCCTCGACGAAGCCAGCGTCAGCGTTGCCGTATTACCGTTGCTGTACGGCCAGGTGGAAATGGACGGCATCACCCTGGCTGGCCTGAATGTAAACCTGGTGGACGGCCCGGACGGCGCCAACTGGGAGAAGATTGGCCCGCAGACGCCGGCAGAAGACACCGCCGCTGAAGAAGAACCGGCGGCCGAAGACGAGGGCAGCAGCAGCCTGGACATTCCGCTGACCATTCCCAAAGTCGTGGTCAGCGACGGCAAGGTTCGCTACCGCAGCACCGCCGATGGCACCGACATCGTCGTCGAGCACTTTAATCTGAATGCCCAGGACGTGAACCTGGATGAACCCTTCCCGCTGCAGATGTCCCTGCGCTATCAGGACCAGAGCGACATGCGCGTGGACATGAATCTGGACACGGTACTGGCCGCCGATATCGACAATAACCATTTCGTCCTCAACCCGATGACACTGGATGCCAATATCGCCGGCGCCACCACCATGCCGGTGGATGTGCATCTGGAACAGAATCTGGATGTAAACCTGAACGAGGACACCGTCTCCATCAAGGACCTGCTGCTGCAAGCCGCCGGCACCGAGACCAAAGGCAACGTGGACATTAGCGCCCTCACCGGCGACATGCAGCTCAGCGGCAAGCTGGCCACCGCGCCCTTCGATGCCAACAAGGTGCTGGAAGCGATTGGCGAAGCGCCCATCGAAACCACCGACAGCCAGGCACTGAGCAAGATTGCCCTGGACGCCACCCTGGGCGGCGAGCCCGGCAGCGTCATGGCCAGCCCGCTGACCCTGACCCTGGATGACAGCACCCTCAGCGGCAGCGCCGGCCTGGCCAGCCTGGAAAGTGGCAAGATCATCTTTGACCTGGTGCTCGACAAGATCACCCTGGACGGCTACATGCCTCCTGCCAGTGGCGATACCGAAACCGCCGCAGCCGGCGGCGGCAAAACCGGCGGAACCGCCAGCCTGTCCAGTGACGAGCTGATCCCGGTGGACACCCTGCGCCCACTGCTGGTGGACGGCGAACTGGCCATTGGCACCGTGAAATACGACAGCATTACCGCCAGCGACATGAAATTTGCCGTCAGCGCCAAAAACGGTGTCTTGCAGCTGACCCGCGCCAGCGGCAGCACCCTGGGCGGCAGCTTCAGCGCCAAAGCCAAACTGGATGCCTCCGGCAGCACCCCGAAAATCACCGCCAGCAACACCGTCTCCAGCGTCCAGATCCAACCGCTGGTACAAATGGCGCTGGAGGATGATCTGGCCAAAGGGGTGTTCGACATGAACGGCAGCTACAGTGCCAGCGGCAACAGCGAAAAAGCGCTGATGAACTCCGCCAAAGGCACCATCGATCTGTCCCTGGCCGACACCACCGTGCGCGGCCTGAATCTGTACAGCACCCTGGTTGGCGGCGTGAATGACATGCTCGGCCAGTTCCAGGGCCTGGCCACCGCCCTGATTCCCAGCCAGGAATCCGGCAAACTGCCCAGCGCCCTGTCCGAGGACACCAAGATTCTCGACCTGAAATCCAAGGCGCGGCTGGACAAGAACGTGGCGTATCTGGACAGCCTGTCTGCGGTACTGCAAAAAGGGGAAATCACCGGTAATGGCTGGATGAACATCCTCAACCAGGACTTCGACCTGAAGATCGGCATGCAATCGCCGGAACTGGGCACCTCCAAGTACCTGACCGGCACCACCTGGCCGCTGCGTTGCGAAGGCAACCTGGGTGGCAGCCCCGCCAAATGGTGTGGCCCGGACAAGGATGGCTTCAAGGACATCGGCAAACAGGTCGCCGCCAACGCCACCAAAGACAAGCTGAAAGAGAAATTCGGCATTGAAGGCGAAGGCGACACCACCGAAGAAGTGCTCAAGGATGCCGCCCAGAAGAAAGCCAAGGAAGAAGTGAACAAGCAGCTGCAGGACGGTCTCAAGAAGCTGTTTAATTAAGAGACGCTGCACGCTTCATGCAGCAAGCGACACGCAGGCGGAAATGAGCGTTTGCTCATTTCCGCCGTTTTTTGTCCGGAGTGTCATGCCCAGCACATCCCTCACCCCGCAAGACTTCAGCCAGGCTCTACTCGACTGGTACGACCAGCATGGCCGCCAGGATCTGCCCTGGCAGCACCCGCGCACGCCCTATCAGGTGTGGGTGTCGGAAATCATGCTGCAACAGACCCAGGTCAGCACGGTCATTCCCTACTTCGAGCGGTTTATGGCGCGCTTCCCGGATGTCAAAACACTGGCACTGGCGGAGCAGGATGAGGTACTACACCTGTGGACCGGGCTCGGTTACTACGCCCGCGCCCGCAACCTCCATAAATGCGCCCAACAACTGCTGGAGAACTATCAGGGCGAATTCCCGGACACCGTTGAGGAAGTGGCCACGCTACCCGGCATTGGCCCCTCCACCGCCGGCGCCATTCTTGCCCAGAGCCGCGGCGTGCGCGCACCGATTCTCGATGGCAATGTGAAACGGGTGCTCGCCCGGCTGCATGCAGTGCCCGGCTGGCCGGGCAAAAAACCGGTCGAAAGCCGACTCTGGGAGCTGTCTGAACACTACACGCCTCACGCACGGCTGGCGGACTACACCCAGGCGATCATGGACCTGGGCGCCACCCTGTGTCGCCGGGGCAACCCCGACTGCGCTAGCTGCCCGGTAAACCGCGGGTGCGAAGCCCACGCCAACGGTAACCCACAGGATTACCCCGGCAAGAAACCGAAAAAGACCCTGCCAGTACGCACCACCGTCATGCTTATCCTGCGCGACCGTAACGGCCGGGTCTGGCTGGAACAGCGGCCCCAGCAAGGCATCTGGGGCGGCTTGTGGTGCTTTCCACAAACCGACGATGAGTCACAGATGGACGACGCCCTGAAAGTCCGTGCGTTCGATGCCCGTGCTGATAGCCAGCCACTGGATCCGTTCCGGCACACCTTCAGCCACTATCATCTGGACATCGTCCCGCTGGAAGTGGCCGTGGACCCAGCCGGCACCCGTGACAGTGACGGTCGCTGGGTGGACCCGCAGTCTCCCGGCACGCTGGGCCTGGCCGCACCGGTGAAGAAACTGCTGGCGGGTCTCGACGCCCCACGCCAGTCACGCATGTTATAGTCCACCTCACATGTACCCGCCTACGGAGTTGCCATGAGCCGCACGGTAATGTGCCGCAAATACCAGACTGAACTGGACGGCCTCGACCGCCCCCCGTTCCCCGGCCCCAAGGGGCAGGATATCTTCGAGACAGTCTCGAAAAAGGCCTGGCAGGAATGGCTGCACGAACAGACCATGCTGATCAACGAAAAGCACCTGAACGTGATGGACCCACAGGCACGCGCCTTCCTGGACGAACAACGTGATCGTTTTCTGAACAACGAAAACTACGAAAAAGCAGAGGGATACGTGCCACCTGCTCACGATGCGAACAAATAAACGCCCACGGCTTGACGCCTCCGGCCCAAGCCGCTTTAATACGCGCCCTGATTGCCCGGATAGCTCAGTCGGTAGAGCAGGGGATTGAAAATCCCCGTGTCGGTGGTTCGATTCCGCCTCCGGGCACCATACAAGAAAGCCCCGCTCACAAGAGCGGGGCTTTTTTTATGGCCACTGGTTGCGCATTTCCCCCATCAAGCCGCGAACCGGCCTCTACCCTCGCCTGACCTTCTGCGCTAACGTGCACACATCTCTCGCACTCCAGGCAGGCCCTGTCACGTGTACCGCTTTATTGTATTTATTCTGTCACTGATGCTGTTCGCCGGTTGCGACCAGACGCCCACCGGGCGGGACCAGCTGGCCCTGATGCCGGACACCATGATGGCGGATTTTGGCCGGCAGACGTTTCTGCAAATGCAGCAGCAGACTCCGGTGAGCGACGACGAGGCCGCCAACCAGGAAGTACAGTGCGTCGCCACACAGATACTCGCCCATCTAGCCAACCGGTTTCCCGGCAACGCGCTACCCCAGCGCTGGGAAATCGTGGTCTTTGCCGACCCGAGCCCCAACGCCTTTGCCTTGCCTGGTGGCAAGATAGGCGTCAACGAAGGCCTGCTGGCGGTGGCCGCCAGCGATGACCAACTGGCCGCTGTGATTGGCCACGAGGTGGGCCATGTGCTGGCACGACACAGTAACGAGCGGCTGACCCAGCAGCTGGGAATCCGCACGGTGCTGTTTCTGGTCGGCATGTTCAGCGAAGGGGATGCAGATTCAGAGCGCATTATTCAGGCGCTGGGCATGGGCGCACAGCTGGGCATTGCCCTGCCCTTCAGCCGGGCCCATGAAGAAGAAGCGGATTTGATGGGACTGGAGCTGATGGCCAGCGCCGGTTTTGACCCGCGCGAAAGCGTGCAGCTTTGGAAGAACATGGCCGCCACCGGGAGCGGACAGCTCCCGGAGTTCCTGTCCACCCACCCCAATCCCGGCAGCCGGATCGGCGCACTGGAAGAAAAAATGCAGGTGGCGCTACCGCTGTACCAGAAAGCCACACCGGCGGAATGCGAACCACAGTAATTCAGAAGTGAGCCACGCGTTTCGAGTAGCGAAAACCTGACCTCATTATTTTCTGGTTTTGCCTGTCGAAACTCGCTTCTCGCAACTCGAGACGTTCTTTGTCAGCCAACAGCCGCCTCTTTCACGGGCACGCTCTCAACCGCCGTCTGCCAGTGATAATCCTTCATGCTCACCGTCCAGGTGCGCGCCATAAACTGGAAAGTGGCATGGGGCCACAGGGCGGTATTGCGGCCATCGGCCTGCTGGTACCAGCTCATGCAACCACCGTTCTGCCATACCGTGCCTTTCAGCTCTTCCTGCAGTTTGTCGTTATAGCGATCCTGCACGTCCTGCTTCACATCCAGCCAGGCATCACCGCGCTTATCCAGCTTGGTAATGGCATCCATGATGTAGCGCACCTGACTCTCGATCATGAAGATAATGGAGTTGTGGCCCAGGCCAGTGTTTGGCCCTACCAGCTGGAACATGTTCGGGTAACCGCTGACCGTGGTGCCCAGATAGGCTTCCGATCCTGCTTTCCAGTCGTCCTGCAATCGGTGCCCCGGTAACCCGGTAATGTCAAAATCCTTCATGTAAATACGCGGATCCACGATAAAACCGGTACCCAGTACCAGGCAGTCGGCCTGCTGCTCACTGCCATCGCTGAACACGATGCTGTTTTCACGAATTTCCTTCACGCCTTCGGTGACCAGCGACACATTGTCGCGGTTGAAGGTGGGGTAATAGTTGTTGGAAATCAGGATGCGTTTACAGCCCAGTGTGTAGCTTGGCACCAACTTGCGAGCCGTGGCCTTGTCTTTCACCTGGTAATGAATAAACGCTTTCAGGGCCGGCTCAGCCAGCTTGGCCAGGCGTGGATTGAAGATCGGCACCACCCGCGCTTCATTGCTCAGATACAGACGCAGACGGTGCAGCTTGCGCAGGGCCGGGAAGCGGCGGAACATCCACTTGCTCAGGCTGGAATAGGCGCGCTCATCGCGGGGAATGATCCAAGGCGGCGTGCGCTGCACCACCGTCAGCTGGCCCGCTTCTTTGGCCACGTGGGGCACATACTGAATGGCGCTGGCGCCGGTACCGATGGACACCACCTTCTTGCCGGCCATGTCATAGTCATGATCCCACTGGGCGGAGTGGATGATCTTGCCTTTGAAGTTTTCCATTCCCTTAAAATCAGGAAAAGACGGCACGTGCAAGGGGCCGCTGGCCAGCACCCAGTGCTGACAGACCACCTGAGACCCATCGGCCATATCCAGCGTCCACAGGGCCGCCTTGTCATCAAAATGGGCCCCGGTCACTTCGCTGTTGAAACGGGTGTACTGACGCAGGCCGTGCTTGTCGGTCACGCCCTGAATGTAATTGTGGATTTCCTGCTGGCCACTGTAGCGATGGCTCCAGTCCGGATTCCCCTCGAAAGAGAAGGAGTACATGTGCGACTGCACATCACAAGCCGCCCCGGGGTAGCTGTTGTGATACCAGGTGCCACCCATGCCGCTGCCTTTTTCCAGCAGCACAAAGTCATCAATCCCGGCTTCGCGCAGCTTGATGGCCATACAGATGCCACCGAAACCACCACCAACGATGGCCACTTTGACGCGACGGGTTTTCACATTGATACGGGCCTGACTTGTCATAGGTATTCTCCTTGGGATGCCGATGCATCTATCAATGCATGCACTCTAGCCTTGTCAGCGCCCTGTGAATACGTGTTAACCTGACTAAAAATTGATAATTCCGGCCATGTCTGAACGCTCGATTCTTGCACTGATCTACACCATCGACCTGCTCGAGACCGAGAAGGGAATCGACTGTGGCCCAGTGCTCGCCCGCCACGGGCTGGACCGGGGCAAGCTGGATCCCAACAGCGAAATCGGCCGGGACCGGGAGCTACTCATCTTTACCGAGCTGCTACCCCGCGTAAACGACCCCATGCTGGGCTTCGATATGGGCAGCCGTTTCGGCTTTGCCGGCTACGGGCAGCTGGCCATGCTGCTGATGACCAGTGAAACGGCGTTCCAGGGATTCCAGTTCGGGGTCAAGTACCAGGCCCTGACCTATTTGTACGGCGAAATCGCACTGGTGCCCGGCGAACAGACGACCGCCCTGGAGCTGTACCCGATCCCTTTACCACCTGAAGTGAGCCGTATTCTGATCGACCGGGACATGGTGGGCACCTTCAAGCTGATCAACGACATCCAGACCCAGCTCAATCTTGACCTGAAACCGGTGGAGGTGTGGATGCCCTACCCGCGCCCGGCCCATGCTGAGGCTTTTGAGGACTATTTCGGCTGCCCGATCCGTTACGACCAACCCCATTGCAAGGCGGTGATTCGCAACCAGGACATGGGCATCCGCATGCCCGGCTATAACAAGATGGCCCAGGACATGTATCGCGAGCAATGTGATGCCATGCTGGCCCGCCGCGAAGCGCCCACCGCAGACCTCGGCGGTCGCGTCGCGGCGTATCTGAATCTGTTTGTACGAAGCTTCCCCACCGCCGAACAAGTCGCCCAGGCCTTCGGTATTCCCGAACGCACTTTCCGACGTCAACTCAGCAAGGAAAATCGCCCTTTTCAGGGCATCATGGACCAGGTCCGGCAAGACAAGGCCCGGCGCTATCTGGAGGATTCAGAGCGCAGCGTGGCGGAAATTGCCGAATTACTCGGCTACAGCGAGTCCGCCGCCTTCGTTCGAGCTTTTGAAAGATGGACGGGCGTAACGCCTGCCCGCCATCGTAGAGACAGGAACGGAATGAATAGTTAATAATGAATAGCTGCGCGAGCAGTTTTTATCACTCTTTCAAGCGTATGAGGCCGCGCCCAGACCATGGGCGCGGCCTCAAACGTTTCAACGCGGCACAGCACTGATTTCGCGACGTTATTAACTATTCATTGTCTTTTCGGATTCGCTCAACGATCTTGGTGGTAGAAATGTCATCGATAAAATCGAGCACCTTCACCTCGCCGCCGTAGCCTTTCACAAACTCGTGGCCCACCACCTGATCCACGCTGTAATCACCGCCTTTCACCAGCACATCCGGCTTGATGGATTCCAGCAGCGGCTCCGGTGTATCCGTATCGAACGCCACCACCCAGTCCACCGCTTCCAGCGCGGCCAGCACCGCCATGCGACGCTCAAGCGGATTAATCGGTCGGCCCGGCCCTTTCAAGCGGCGAATCGATTCATCACCGTTGACCGCCAGCACCAGGCGATCCCCTTGCCGACGAGCCGTATCCAGATAGCCCACGTGGCCAGCATGAATGATGTCGAAGCAGCCATTGGTGAAGACAATTTTCTCACCCTGGGCACGGGCATCCTCGATGGCGATCAGCAACTGTGCTTCGGTCATCACACCACGGCCCAAGCCTCCTTCCTGGTGCACCGCACGGCGCAGTTCCGGCGCAGACACCACAGCGGTGCCCAGTTTGCCGACCACGATACCGGCGGCAATATTGGCCAGCGCCACCGCATCTTCCATAGCAGCACCGGCCGCCAACGACACCGCCAGCACGGAAATCACCGTATCGCCGGCGCCGGTCACATCAAATACTTCCCGGGCCCGGGCCGGCAGGTGCAGCTCCGGCATCCCGTCGCGGAGCAGGGTCATGCCCTTCTCGCTGCGCGTGACCAGCATGGCTTGCAGATCCAGATCACGGATCAGCTGCTGCCCCTTTTCAATCAGGTCCTGCTCATCCTTTACTGCCCCTACCACCGCTTCAAACTCACTCAGGTTCGGTGTCAGCAGGGTCGCCCCGCGATAGGGCTCAAAGTCGGTACCCTTGGGATCCACCAACACCGGCACACCCGCTTCGCGGGCCAGCGCGATCAGACCGGGACAGTCACGCAGGGCGCCTTTGGCATAATCCGACAACACCAGCGCACCGCAATGGGCTAACTGCTGCTTAACCTGCTCGGCAAAAGGCGCCGGGTCCTGGTTGTGGAACGCTTCTTCAAAATCCAGCCGCAGCAGTTGTTGCTGACGACTAATCACCCGCAATTTGGTAATCGTGGGCAGCCCGTCCACTTTCTGGAAATGGCAGCCCACTTCCGCCGCCGCCAGCCGCTCTTCCAGAATCGAGGCAGCTTCATCGCGGCCCGTCACCCCAACCAGCTCTGCACGGGCACCGAGGGCGGCCATGTTCAATGCCACGTTGGCGGCACCACCGGGGCGGTCTTCCAGCTCGGTAACGCGCACCACCGGCACCGGCGCTTCCGGCGAAATACGGCCGGTTGGGCCGTGCCAGTAACGATCAAGCATGACATCGCCAGCCACCAGAACGCGGGCCTGGGCAAAAGAGGGAATTTGCGGGTTTTGCATCAATGTCTCCAAAAGACAACAGAGCCGAATTGCCCGCAATTGTAGCATAGCGGTGGAGGCAAACAGGTTCTGACAGTACACTTCGCGGCACGCCGCTACCTGCTGACCGGGCACAACAATTACGCATCGCCACGCTGTCAGGGTATCATTCAGCAACTCTTGGCCAATTTCGGAGCAACAGGACACCCTATGCCGCCACTGCCCCCCAACATCATGCAAGGTCGCTGGTTACGCTGGTGGCTGACATTGTCATTTGCGGTGATGTTCAGCGGCGTATTCCTGTTCAACTCCCGCATCGGCCTGCTCAACGTGCTTGATGTGCTGTTCTTTCTGCCCGGGCTGACCCTGCTTACCCGCGCGGTGGTCAGTGGCGACCACCGGCTGATGACCTCGCCCTTTCTGGTTCCGCTCTATCTATTACTCGCCTGGGCCCTGCTCAGCCTGGCCTGGGCGGAGGAACCCAACTCCTCGCGGACGGTGCGCGGCGTGGTGCAAATCGTGGTCATGGTGGGCCTGTTCCGCTGGTTGCACCTCTATTTCCGTAACACCTTCAAGCAAGCCATGGCCAACGGTGCCCTGTGCGCCATGGTGGTGGCCACGGTGGTAATGGTCAGCTACTACACCACCCAGCCGTTCAGCAGCCCTCTCTTCAGTGAGCCTGCCAACCTGATTTTCCGCATGCCCTCCCTGGATCCCTCCCTGGCGCTGATGGCCATGGTGGCGCCGACCTTCATCCTGCTGGCACAGGGCATGGAAGAAGGCGCATCCGGCAAAGGCGGTCGCCGCCTGGTCGGCGCGGGTGTCGGCTTCGGCTTTTTATGCCTGACGTCTTTGCCGCTGGGATTGATGAGCCTCCTGTTTGCTGTCGCCTGGCTGATCAGCCGGGGCTCTCGCCGTTGGCTCAGCCTGATCCCGCTGGCCGCCGCCTTCTACCTGATGCTGCAGGGCAGCCACAGCGTGACGGTGAGTAATTATTTTGCTCATCCACTGATCGGCAATGGGCTGAACCACGAAACGCTGAATGGCGTGCTGGGGCGGAACGACAGCCATTTGCTGACGCTTGCCCATCCGCGCAATATCTTTTTGCTGCTGATCCACGGCCTGGGGCTGATCGGCCTGGTGCTGTTTGTCGCCAGCTGGGTGAGTCCGTTTACTGCGCTGCTGCAGCGCCAGATCAACTGGCATGACAATGCGGCCTACACCATTGCTGTGGTGCCCGGCCTGTGCATGACTTACGCGGCCGGCGCCTATTTACTGGTGCCGTTCCAGGCCAGCTGGCTCAGCCTGTGGCTGCCGTTAGCGCTCTTGCTGGCCCGCCTCAGTGAGCGCCCCGCCATCCGTCCGAACAGCCGCTGAGAGCCTCATGGGAAAACGCACCAACCGGCCCTCACGGCTCTCCGACCCTCGTCTTTACCCTAGCTGGCTGGGGGCAGGCGTTTTCTGGCTGATCGGGCAGCTGCCCTGGAATCTGCTGCTCGCCGCAGGACGAGGCCTTGGCCATCTCGCCTGGCATCTGGCAAAAAAACGCCGTCATGTTGTGCAAACCAACATCCGGCTTTGTTTTCCTGAATTACCCCCCCAAGAGCAGGAAGCATTGGCCCGCCGCTGCATGATCAGCACCGGTGAAGCCATTCTGGAAATGGCCGGCAGCTTCAGCAACCACCGTATCAAGCTGGGCGAACGACTGACCATCACAGGCATCGAGCACATCAGGAGTGCTCAAGCGGCGGGGCAAGGGGTGTTATTGCTGGGCATGCACTTTAACAGTGTGGATGTGGGCTCGCGCCTACTGAGCTACGCCCTGGATATTAATGCAGTCTACCGCCCCAACGACAACCCGGTGATTGACCGCCTGATTAACAAAGGCCGCCAAAAATACGTGGAAGGGATCGTCGATCGCATGGATATCCGCCAAATCGTGCGCCTGCTGAGAAACGGAAGAGTTGTCTGGTACGCCCCGGATCAGGACTATGGCACTGCCCATGCGGTCTATGTGCCCTTCTTCGGCGTTCCCGCCGCCACCATTACGGCCACCAGCCGCATCGCCCGCATGGGCAAGGCAGCGGTCATCCCCTGCGCTCACTATCGCTTACCCGGCGGTCGCTACGAAATCGAATTCGGCCCGGCGCTGGAAAACTTCCCCTGCGGGGACGATGAACAGGACACCGCTCGCATCAATAGCACCATTGAAGGCTACGTGCGCAAGTGCCCGGAGCAGTATCTATGGGTGCACAAGCGGTTTAAGCATCAGCCTGATGGTTGCCCCAAACGCTATTGACCTTCACTGTATCGAGTTAAAGAACAAATCGGCATTATTGCTTCCTGAATAAGAAGCTTTAGATGGAACCAGAATTTCCACGGGCACCAATAACTGCCTGACTCTCTTTACTTTTCATACCTGCGACCAGCAGATACCCTGCAGGCAACCAAAGGAAAAGCCAGTTGGAGTTTGGGTCCGACACAGGGTAGTAATATGCATCAACCAACGCGTAAACTAGCCCGAAGAACAGAATATTTCTCCACAGCGTTGACGCTTTGGAAACATCAATATTTCTCAGGATGAGTAACACAAGGGCGACCAGCGCCGACAACGCAAAAAAACCACCATTTCTGAATGCTTGGAAATAGATATTATGTGCCGTCATGTATGGACGACTGAGTCCCGGCGTATAAAATTCAAGATCACGCTGCAGCCCCAGTCCGAACCACCAGTGCCCAGACACATCGCTTAGCAGCTGACTCCAGATCGACACCCTCCCGGTAAGCAACGTATCTGCATGACGTAACGCAACCTCCTGACCAACTGCAACCCAGAACATCACCGCCAAAAACACAGCGCCCACGGAAGCCAGAAGGTAATACAGCCAAAACGCCCTTAGAGGGAATTTACCAAGCACCAACACGGCCACAACAGCAACAAAAGCAGTGCGCGCAAGCGCCAAGCCCATAGACGACAAAAACAACAAACAAGCACAAAGCAGGAGCGCACGACACCATCCATTCTTCATCGTTGAAGAAACAGAGAGAGCAGCCAAAAATGCAACCCCCATTGCAGCCCCCGTCACATTGGGGTTAACCCCAATCCCACCCACACCACCAACACCATGGGAGGTAAGTCGAAAATCTAGCACAAAGACAAAATGCAGCCATTGCAAAATAGCCGCAATAATCGCCCCCCCAATAATCGCCCAAATCATTAACTCCGACAGCCTTTCAAGGCTAACCCTTAGCAGAAAAGGCGCCAAAAAAACGCACGAAGTGAGGAAAAAATAGCGCAGATAACGGCCAACGAGGTTGAAGTACTCAGCATCGCCACTCCAGAGAACAGGAACAGCAAGAAAAAAAAGTAACAGCAGCACACCACAGAGGACAAAGGGGAGTCGCCCTCCTCCGCCTGACACCATCACAAGCAGAACAGGCAACGCCACTGCATAATAAAATATTTTATCCTGCGCCCCAACGCTAGCACTTACAAAAAAGGAGAACACCCATAAAACCATTCCCCAGAAAAGCATGCCAAGCCAAAAACCACGAAAAGATTGCACAGAAACCATCAATCAGCCATTTATCAGCAACAATCATCTACATTGAGAGGGGAAGACTAGAAAAACCATAACTTGATTAGCGCTTTCAGGAATTTGAACTGATAACGAACATCCAGAAACACGCCGCCCCCTCTTCGCCTTATATATTCCCGGTACACCCTGACAAGATCATCAGCTGAACCATTTTTTACCGCATAGCGCACCAAACCACGAGCTTTCCTGCGATAAATCTCCCCTCTGAACTCTTGCAAAACGGGGCAGACATAAGGGCTCTCGAACAGGACATCCATATTCGCGAACCCCTCTCTGAGCGCCGCAGCCCTTTCCTTGCTCACGACCCCCCTATAGCGATGATACCGAACCATTTTCACATCAATGATCATAGCCGGGCAGTGTGCCAAAGCGGCCAGAAAGAAAGGAATGTCTTCCTGAGTACGCAGCGTGGTGGGGAAACATAACTCCAGAAAGCGGGCCCGTCGGATCAAATATCCGCCCTGTTGCATCGCGAGATCACTACGGATGTAGTCTGCCACATGCGGGACCGTACCCTTATACTTTGCGATAACCGGCATGCCCTGCGAAAGCCCACTTTCGTCCACAATTTGATAATGACCAATTAACATATCCTTCCCTGGATTCTCAGCGATGTAGGTTGCAGCCTCTTCAAGCGAACCCCGCTCCAATTCATCATCCGCATCAAGGAAAACAAGAAAGTCACCCTTGGCAGCGGCCGCCCCTTTGTTGCGGGCAACGGCAGGACCTGAATTACTCTGGCTAATCACTGTTAACCATGGATAACGCTCTGCACACTCATTCAACAGCGCCAGACTGCTGTCCGTAGAACCATCATCCACCACAATAGCCTCAACCTTCGCATCGCCGATGGCTTTCTCGACAGAAGACAGAGTTTGCTGCAAATAAGAAGCAGCATTAAACGATGGTATAACGACACTAATCTGCACAAACATCTCCTGAAAAATCAACGGATAACAGACTTGCTGTAGCAGCTCACTTCCGCCAAATTCGGTATTCCGATACAATCAAAAATCTGTCAAACAATGAGCTAACTACATAAATATGTCTCAACCACATTTCACACTGGAGCATATCCCGAACCAGGACAACAGCCTGAAAGAGGCTTACACCCAGGCTCTTCAACAGTTTTTTTCTGGTGACTCTGCGTGGAAACAGGTTAAACAAAACTCACGCAACACCATTGCCTTCCACCCGGACATGAGCGTTTACTTCAAGAGTTTTAACCGCACTTCGGTTACAGAAAGGTTAAAAAGCACCTTTACTGGCGGCAGGGCCAAGCGAACCCTCGCGGGCACTCAGCTTCTCCAGGAGGCCGGCTGCATGGCCCCGAAAATTCTGGCAACCGGATACTATCCAGACAACGACTTCATTATCATGGAAGCCCTTGAAGGCGCCCCTCTTCTCAATGCGATCGAAAGCTACCTACGCGACACCCCTGACAGTCAGTGGCGAAAAGGCCTGTTCTGTGAACTCGGACTGACGATCGGAAAAATGCATGCCAACGGCATCATCCATGGAGATCTGCGGGGCAACAACGTGGTAATTGTACCCGATCATCAGCGCTACCGCCTCGCAATGATTGATAACGAAAGGACCCGCAAGGCCCTTCGCTTCAATCGCGAGCAGCAACGAAACCTGAAGCAGATCATGCTGTTCGGCCCGTACTACATCACACCAGCCGAAAGAGAGCTGTTTTTCGATTACTATTTTCAAGCATTCCCTCACCCCAAGCGGCATGCATCTCTGCTCAAAGAGCAAACCTTTGCAGAGGTCGAGAAGCACTTCCAACGCAAGGGGATCGTCCAGGGAACACCGCTGGAATCCGTCAATTACTGGCCGACCCTAGAAAAGCTGTCGCCTTTTGAGCTCAGTTCTCAATCACCACAGTAACGGCGGACAACAACTTTAACCCTGTCAGCGACCTTGCCAGCCAAACCAGCTTCACTGCAATAACTCTCCAGCCAGGCGTCACATTGGCGCTGATCCAGCCGTAACCCGCTGCGACGATTTCTGAACCAGGCTCTTTCCAGAGAGGTCATCGCCCGCTTTTGTCTCCATCCCGGAGCGCCCAAGGGTTTTTCACGGTCCAGCAACATCAGCTGGCCGTTTTCGACCATGAAATCCTTGGCCCTGAGCGGCTCATAGCCGCCCATCAGGTGAAGCCTTGCTGCCACTCGACCATAGCCTTGTGCCAATTCCAGCCGCGCCGACCTGCCCTCCATCAGGGCATCTTCAAGGCTGACACCCGCCACCGCCGCCGACAACATCACTCCGGATACCGGCACACCAAGAACATACCGGCTACCGTGGCCAAGAATGGGAATCACAGGGATACCTGCATCCTGCAATCGCAAAAGATTGCGTGCTTCCAGATCCACGGACGAACACCAACACCGAGCCACCAGCAAGCGGGGCAGCAGCACTTTCCAGCGCTCCTTGCGACTGATCTTGAGGAACACACTACGCTGCTGATATTGACCTCGATACACTTGGGACGTGGTCCCCTCACCAGAAACCAGTTCTGGCTCCGCATCAAACAATGCCTGAAGCTCTTCCAGGTCCGCAGAAGCCCCGCCCCGTATCACCCAGCTCAAAACCTGCCCCCACCCAAAATTTCATCCAGACGCAGCCGCATCCTTGCCGGATATTCCGGCGAATAGTCGGGCCATCGCCCGGGCACCAGGTACGCCTCGCCAAGCCATGCAACGAAATGCTGAATAAGAGCTCCATCAAAGGGGAGCGCAGCCGGATCATTGAGAAGCGCTTTTAGCGCCTCTTCACTGTCAGCATGGGAAACTAGCCCGTCAATGTTGTAGCAGGCATTACCCAGGGTAATCACCGGCCTGCCCAGCAGCAGACTCTCGATACCCACCGTGGAGTTGATGGTGATGACGGCCAGGGACTGCTCAATCAACTGCTGGGTGTCATTGGCGTTGGCATACAGGATTCGCTCGTGGCGCCCATGAAGCTGCGGATAGCTACGCTTGGAGGTGGGGTGCTCCTTGACGACAAAAACGGTGTCCGAGGGCAGACTGTCTACCGTCGCTTCGAGCACTTCATGCAGCCGCTCCATGGACTTGATCCATGGCGAATGAATCAAGATCTGGGTGTCGTCATAGACCTGGAAAGGCACAAATATGTAGCGCTCCGGCAAGGTAATCGGTGCCCCTACCGGGGTACGGGGCGGGCGCCTAACCAGGTTACTGTCCACTTTCATACCTTGTGGTTTGTAGGCCCGGTAGAAATCAGGATCACGTGGCATGCCATTGGCATAGTTGATCCCCCTACCGTCAAGCACCATGGTATTCGGCAAATACCCAAGCTCCAGGTAAGCCTGCTTGATACCCTGATTTTCCGCCCAGGAGATAACCGCCTTCTGTTTATAATGTTCACCATTGAGAACAAAAATGATATCAGGGCGGCGCTGATCGGCCTCACGGAAGATCCCCGCCATCAGGTGCGCGATGCGCAGAGCCAGACCAAACTGGAACCAGCGGCCATGCGCGCCATTGTTAAGCCGCCCCTTGTCCACCCGAAAACTCAGCCAAACCGGCAGTGACGCCCGGTTTCTCCAGACCCAACAGAGCGCGCGCAGGGTCTTTCCCCAACCGGGATGCTTGGCGTTGATCACAGCCCCATCCACCGGCATTTCTGCTTTCAACGCACGAAAATGCTTTTCCTGATTACGACTCATCGCAAGAAACAACACATAGGGCAATGTCTTGCTCATTATCAGCCTCCGGTTTTCGGCCGAGGAGAAAACGCGCTGCCGCTAATCAGCCCGCGTTCTTCCAATGCCGTATAGAGTAACGCTTCCTGGTAGCCCGCCTCGGCAGGCGCCAGCTTCTCAATAATTTGATCTTCTGCGTCCAGGCGATAGCGATAACCGTAGATCAGATCAACCATGACCTTACCGTCATCGTCCAACAGGCTTGCATTGGAGGGCGCATTACCTTTTCGAGTCTGCGAGTAAAGAAGCAGAGGGCGTTGATTAGCTCCATGCATCAGCGACCGTCCAAAAATCCTGGCCTCACAGGGAACCCCCAGCAGATCCAGTACCGTCGGCATAACGTCAAAGTGCGTGGACCTTGCAACCTCCCCCGCCGGCAAGTCCGGATGGCTCATCACCAGCGGGGTACGTACCTGCCCGTTGACACTCGAACTAGAGTGGGACACATAGCCAAATTCGCCAAAACTCTGGCCATGATCCCCGGTATAGATAATCAGGGTATTACTTAAATCACGACGCTTTCCCAAGGCGACGAGAAAGTCAGACAACACACTATCCGCTTCTTCAGCAGCATTGCGAAAACTGATTTCCCGCCCTTCGCCCTGGTGGCGACAGAAGCGTTCCTTGTTGACTACCTGGTAGGGCGAATGAGTCTGCTCATTTTTTAGATGCAGGAAGAACGGCCCCTCCTGCCCCAGCGCTTCATTAACGGTATCAACACTATCAAGTAAGGCGTAATCACCCCGCTCAGGATCCAGACCAAGCGAATCGCGGTCAAGGACTGCATCAAACCCGGCCTCATCCAGAATATCGCAAAGATTAAAAAAGCGGGTGCGGGATATCATCATATAAGCCGTGCGGTATCCCTTCTCTTTCAGCAAAGGCAGAAAAGGATAGTCGCCATTCACCGGATAGTTACCCTGATAGATGTGCTGTATCGCTCGATTTGTATTCGGACAGCAGGCGTAATGCATCCTTGAAACCAGCGCTTTCTTTGCAAACTGGCTCATGAATTCAAGGTTAGCCCCGTCAGCATTGAACGGCTGAATATAATCCCGTGCTAAGGACTCCATGGTGACAAGAATCACATTCGCATTCCGACACAGCCCGAAGCTTTCACTGGGCTGTGGAGCCTCCTGGGGCAGCGTCACGTGACGCTGGACATCGCCCTCTTTCAGGTGGACCCCGGAATTCGGACTTAACCGTGCACCACGAATAAAATCTCTCGCGGGAGACCGAACGGTAAAAAACGGGGCATCTGAAAACTGCGCCAGCAACTTCAGTACCGCCACCCCAAGCAGCAACATCATTGCCATCACCAAATGCCACCAGGGCCAGTCCACGCCGACTGTCGCTAGATAATCGAACAAAACGGCAACCCCTGCCAGTAGCCCCAGCCAGACAGGCGCCCCAATCAGCCGAAAACGGCTCTTGGTAATTCCCATGAGGAACAGGACCAGAACTGCCGCAAGCGCCACATCCCTGACACGACCACTGCCAGCCATCTGGGCATACAGCACCACCATAAAGGCAACGATGGCCAGTGGTGTCGCCAAAAACCAGGAACGCTTGACTATGGCCTCGATAATCTCCCGGGAATCTCCGGAAAAGCTTTCGGCCCCCTGAAGGAAGATCTTCACGTTACTAAAATTCACCTCGAAACCGAACAGGTGGATCAGCACCACATCCAGCCACATGATGAACAAGGACACCCCTGCCAGCGCGATCAAAAAGCCATACAGGAACGGCCATGGCTGAGCCAATGCCACTACAACAGCAGAAAGGCACAACACCCAGACATCATCCAGCCGGGGGCGAGCATCTACATAGTTGCGCAACGCATAGATCTTGCGCTGCATATAAATTATTGCCAGCGCCCCCCAGAAAAGCAGCGTCAGCGATATGCCGAGGTGCGGCCATTGGTACATCACAATTGCGACCCATATTTGTTGCGATGACGTTTGGCCAGCTTGTCATAAGCGGGCCCAAGATCGCGGCACACCTGGGTGACCGTCCGACCGCGCTGGCGAGCATAACTTTTCAGCATGGCTTCAACCACATACTCGCTGATCTTCAGCTCACGAGCATTAATCAAGAAGCGAGCCAAGTCACGACCAAAGCGCTTATTGCGGAACCAGAACGGTTTTTTTACTCCGTCCAGATCAATCAGCACCAGTTGCGAGTCCGTACGCCGCACCATCCAGTTAGCCCACTTGGTGTCACCATGGGCATAACCAGCCTGATGCAAACGCACCAGAACATCCCCAACCTCTGTAAAGACTTTCTCTGCGCCACCAATCTCATCTAGGCCGCGACTGACCGCCACGGATTTGAGGTCTTCCGCATCAAGCGCTTCACAGACAAAGAAGGAAGAAGAACAATCCCGGCGCCGCTCAGCCAGATAGGCCAGCGGCCGTGGAACACGCACCCCTATCCGCGACAAGGTCAGGGAAAGATAAAAAATTCGTTTTGCCCTAAACACACCAAACAACGCAATCACACGCCTGAGCAAGCCGGTGGCCATGTAGTGTTTGACAAAAATCGCGCTCGCCGCTGACTGCAGCAGGCGGGCCTCAACTTTCCCACCTCGCTTCAGCACCCGGTGATCGCCATCAAACCATTGCTGCACAGGCATTCCGTTTAGCAAAGGCGCAACCGACTCGACATCCTGGTACAGTAGCTGAAAGCTATCGCCTTCATGGACATTCACATCCACCGCGGAGCCTCCCTGCTCTTGTCTTTCCGGTACAGTTTCTCGGCCCGCTCACGCACAGCAAGCCATAAATGTCGATCCTCACTCAGGGTCTCGCGCCAGTGTTTTCCGCTGTATATCGCCATGGCCCGCAACAGATCACGGCTGGTCAGACCGATATCCATGGCAGAGTAAAACAAACCACTGACATCTTTCACCAACCAGCGCCGGGGCACGGCACTGCGGATCTGGGCACGATGGAGATCGATAAGGTACAAGGGAGCGTCACCATCCCCGGCTTCCCATCGAGCGCGATCCATCAAAAAATGACACAGGTAAAAGTCACGATGATTGATGCCCGATCTATGCATATCCCGGGCAACCCTGACCACATTCGCAAGCAGACTTCGTTTGAAGACCGAGCCGGGTGGCTCTTTCTCCCACACCAATCCGACATCTTCCAAACTCAGGGTATTGGATAGATCATCGGTAATTAGAAAGGAGTGAATACTGGCCGGGTTGGTGCCTTGCTCACCATAAGCCGCGATAGTCATGGTGTGCAGGCCGGCCTTGGTAACCGCCTCAATGGCCCGGACTTCTGCCAGCGCGCTGACAATGGGGAAACGTAACTGACCAAGATTCTTCAGTACTTCCCCCCAGCCTACACCCCGGTGATGCTTGAGGAAGTAGCTTTTTTCACCCAGCACGAAACGTAAGGTGCGCCGGCCTTCCCGGGCCCGAAACACCTTCCCCTGCAGCGCCTCGACGCACGCAAAGGGGTCCTGACCATGCCAGGCGGCTGCAAATTCGTCTCTGAGAAAAAGTTCGCTCATGAGTTAACCAACGCCTCGACTTCAGACAGAACCTGCTGATGCATGCCAAACAGATCCACACGATTTGCGTATTCTAATGCAGAGCGCCGATAAACCGACCGGTCCCCCGCAAGCATCTCCGCCAAAGCCTGATCCAGCGTCGCCTGCTGAAAAGGGGATGCCACGACCACCCCGGCACCAGACTCACGCACGTAGCTTGCGTAACCGCATGCCGCAGTGGTCAGAATCGGCAAACCGGCCACCAGAGACTCCACCAACACCATACCCGCCGCTTCATGAAAAGCGGGATGAATCAGAAGATCGGCGCCCTGCAGCAGGGCCGGCACATCGTCCCGCGCCCCGGCAAAAACCACCTTCTCCGACAGTTCCAGACGACTGATTTCGGCTTGCAGGGGAGCTCTGTCATCTTCACCGACAACCAGAATCTTCACCGCGCTCAGCGAGGGAGGAAGATGTGACATGGCCAACAATGCCCGTTCTAATCCCTTGCGCCGGAAATCTGAGCCAAGAAACAACAGTAAAAACTCATTATCTTCAACAGAAAATTCCTTGCGCACCACCGCTCTTAACGCATCCGCATTATCACCGGGGCGACGATCATTGCGCACCCCCGGAGGCAGCACCCGATAACGCGCCTGATCCAGGCCATATTCGCCCAGATAATCATCCCGCTGGCTGTCATTGAGAAAGAGAATCCGGGTATGGCTAGCGCCCGAAAACAGCTGTTGTTCAAGTTTGAGGTACGTTCGGTAGCGGGGAAGCAAACGCACTAAGGCATTTTTCTCCTTTACTCGCATGGCGAAACAGTCATCTGCAGCAAAATACAGATCGCCCCCCGGCAAACGATTGAACACCACAAGTACTCTGGCAGAAACCTGCTGCTTGAATTGCAGTGCTCTTTTACCAAACTCCACCATGGCAGCGTGATTGGTGCGCGGAGCCACTTTCTCGATTGTCACATCAAGCCAATCCGGTCGGTCACCATCCCACTCCGTAGTCAGCACTTTCACCTGATGCCCGGCCTGCTGGCACAGCTCCGCCACACGCAGAAAATCCCGCTGCAGCCCGCCATAGGGAAAGTAGCGGAACAACGCAAAAGCCACTGTATTTCCTTGCTGCGTCATATGCTTAACTCCCGTAACCGCTGCCAGACGAAATGAGGCTTTAAAGTACTGAAACAGGGCGGTTCCACCCCTTTACCCAGCTCTCCCCGATAGGTGCACTTCTCCTGCACGCAAGGCGCGCAGGGAAAATCCGCCGCCAGCGACGAAGCACGCAGGCCTTGCACCCCGGTCAGCATCGGGTCCGTAGGACCATAAAGCGCCACACCCGGCAAGCCGGCAGCGGCGGCCAGGTGTGCCAGCCCGGTATCCACGGCGATAAAGGCATCCCAGCTCAACAGTTTGTCGGTCAGCGCATCCAGCCCCATTTTGGGCAACACACAAACGCGCTCCAGCCCCGCGGCCAACCGCTCGGCGCGAGCCTTTTCTTCGTCATTACCCCAGGGCAGATGGACACGGTGGCCGTCGCCGCTGGCCAGCTCGAGAAGCTGGCGCCAGAAGGCTTCCGGATAATGTTTGGTGGGCCAGGTAGTGCCATGACAGAACACCAGCTCTGCCGACTCACTCAAGGGCGTTGGCACATGCTCACGGGGTAGGCCATAGTCTGGCGCAGCATCGGGAAGGGTGTAACCCAGAGCCTGGGAAAACAATTGGCGAACCCGCTTGATGGCGTGCTGACCACGGGCCACGGGGAGCGGATGATCCAGCACTCTGGCCGACAACCCTTCCCGCGCAGAGTACTTATCCAGGCCGAATTTGGGACCACGGGAAAGGCGCGTAATAAACGCGCTTTTCAGCAAGCCCTGGGCATCAATCACCGCATCATAGGAGGTTGCCTGCACGGCGGACTTGAAAGCCGCCCACTCCCCGGAGCGGCGCGCCTTGATGGGATGCTTACGCCAGCGCCGCAGGGCACAGGGAAAGACAGTGTGAACGGCAGGGTGGCGGCGGGCCAGATCGGCAAAACTGTCTTCCACCACCCAGTCCACCTGCAGATCAGGAATGGCAGCCCGGGCATCGGTGAGCGCCGGCAGGGTGTGGATCACATCCCCCATTGAGGAGGTCTTGATCAGAAGCACGCGCATGTCAGGACCCGTCGATTCGTTCAGGCATCCGCTGTTTCCAGTTGCCCCAGAGCCTCAATAACCTGCGAGGGTGGCAGCTGGCGCAAGCAGTTCAGGTGGCCCAGCGGGCATTCACGCTCGAAACAGGGGCTGCACTCCAGCCCCAATCGTACCACTGCCACCCGGTCGCCCAGGGGCGGCGTAAAGCCGGGGGACGTTGAGCCGTAGACGGCCACCAGTGGCCGCTTCAGTGCAGCCGCAATATGCATCAGGCCAGAATCATTGCTGACCACCGCCATGGTGGCCGAGAGCAGGTCCACGGCCTGCTCCAGGGACGTATTCCCCGCCAGCACCACCGCATGTTCATCGGCGCCGTTCGCCAGCGACCCGACGATAACATCGGCCACGGGCTGGTCTTTCCCGGAACCAAAGATCCATACCTGCCCGCCACGCTCGATCCAGTGCTGGGCCACCGCGGCATAGTGATGCTCTGGCCAGCGTTTGGCCGGCCCGAATTCAGCCCCGGGACACAGTCCCAGCACCGGGCGGTCCAAGTTCAGATTATGCGCTGCCATGGCCCCATTGCGCGAATCGTCACTGACCTGCAAGTGCGGGGCGGTAATGTCTTCCAGCCCCGGAACCGATGCCCCTTCCGGCAACGCCAGCGCCACAAAACGCTGCACCATCAAGGGGTAGCGCCCCTTGTCCAGCTTGCGCACATCGTTGAGCAGCCCATAGCGCATTTCGCCGCGCCAGCCGGTGCGCACCGGGACCTTCGCCGAAAACGGCACCAGCGCAGACTTGAGCGAATTGGGCAGCACATAACTTTGCTGATAGTGGCCGCGCAGGGATTTTCCCAGTGCGTGCCGCTCACCAAGACGCAAATCGCCATGATCAAACGGCAGCGCCAGGGCCTCACGCACTTCAGGCATGCGTGACAGCAGCGGCCGGCACCAGGTGGGCGCCAGCACATCGATAGCACAATCGGGGTATTGATGACGCAGTTCGGAAAACAGCGTTTGCGCCATCACCATGTCGCCGACCCAGGACGGGCCGACGACAAGGATGGCGGAGGGCGAGTCGGTCAAGGTAGCCGGCATCCGCCTGTTTAGCTCACGTAAGTGAGCCAGTCTCCATAGTCGTCATCCAGCTTGCCGCGCACCAGATCGAAATACACCGCCTGCAATTGCTCGGTGACCGGGCCACGCTTGCCGGCACCGATAATGCGGCCATCCAGTTCGCGAATCGGCATCACTTCAGCGGCGGTGCCGGTGAAGAAAGCTTCGTCGGCAATGTAGAGCTCGTCACGGGTGATACGTTTCTCACGCACCGGATAACCACGCTCTTCTGCCAGTTGCATGATGGTTTTGCGGGTAATGCCATCCAGGCAAGAGGTCAGTTCCGGGGTGTAAATGATACCGTCGCGAACCAAGAACACATTCTCACCGGAGCCTTCCGCCACATAACCCTCGTTATCCAGCAGCAAGGCTTCATCGGCGCCACCGGATAGCGCTTCGTTCAGCGCCAACATGGAGTTCATGTAGTTGCCGTTGGCTTTTGCCTTGCACATGGTGATGTTCACGTGGTGACGCGTGTAGCTTGAGGTACGCACCTTGATGCCCAGCTCCAGCGCCTCCGGCGACATGTAGGATGGCCATTCCCAGGCAGCCACCATCACGTGCACTTTCAGGTTGTGGGCACGCAGGCCCATGCCTTCACTGCCGTAAAACGCCATCGGGCGCAGGTAGGCATGGGGCAGATTATTTTCGCGAATCGCCGACAGATGCGCCTCGTTGATCTGCTCCTTGGTATAGGGCAGCTTCATGTTGAGGATATGCGCACTGTTGAAAAACCGGTCGGTGTGATCCTGCAGGCGAAACACTGCCGGCCCGCGATCCGTTTCGTAGGCCCGCACGCCTTCGAACACGCCCATGCCATAATGCAGAGTGTGCGTCAGTACGTGGACCTTGGCCTCCTGCCAGGGAACCAGCTCGCCATCCAACCAGATAAAACCGTCTCTTACAGCCATCGACATGGCAGTGATACTCCCAGAACTAAGGACCTTTGAGCGAACGCCCTACAGGTCGAACCAATGCTTCCAGATCGTTCGCACGCCTTCACGCAAATCGCGGAATTGGGTGTCGTCGACAATGGATTTCTCTTTGCGCAACGAGGCGCGATGAGCCGCGGACCGGTAAGCCAGGTAGGCTTCCCGCAGCAGGCCGGCATCCTGAGCCGACATAATGTCCAATGCGGCCAGTGTTTCCAGCAAGCGCACATTATCGGTGAAGCGGGTGAGTTCACCGTGGGAGGAGGCCCATCTCAGAACCCCGTATTGCACCATAAATTCGATATCAACGATACCTCCCGGATCCTGCTTGAGGTGAAAAGTGTCCGGGCTTTTGTCGGCCAGGTGATCCACCATCTTGGTGCGCATGGCCAGCACATCCTCGCGGAGTTTCTCCTGCGGACGCGAATCGCACAGCACCTGATGGCGAATATCGTTAAAGCGATTACGGGCACGGCTACAGCCAGCCACGACCCGGGCGCGAACCAGCGCCTGATGCTCCCAGGTCCAGGCATCGTTGCGCTGGTATTTTTCGAACGCATCCATGGAGCTCACCAACAGGCCGGCGCTACCGGACGGACGCAAACGCGTATCCACCTCATAGAGCTGGCCGCTCATGGTACGCGTGCCGATGATATGCACGATGCGCTGCCCCAGGCGGGCATAAAACTGCTCATTGGAAACAGACTTGTCCCCGTCGGTCATGCCGCCACTGGCTGCATCGTGCAGGAACACCAGATCCAGGTCTGAGTTGTGACCCAGCTCGATGCCCCCCAGCTTGCCGTAGCCCACCACCACAAAATCCGGGCTGCAAGGCTGGCCGTCATCCCGCGATGGACGCCCGTGGCGTTCCACCATGGGCTCCCAGGCCAGCATCACCACCTGATTAAGAATGCTCTCGGCCAGCCAGGTCAGGTAATCGCTCACCTTCATCAAGGGCAGCACTTCAGTCACTTCCGACGCGGCCACCCGCAGCAGGTGAGCCTGCTTGAAGTTGCGCAGCACTTCCATCTGCTGTTCCAGATCGTCCTCCGCAACCCGCAACAGCTGCTGACGCAGCTCGTCATCCAGCTCTGCCCGCTCCGGCGGCGAGTAAAGGGTGCGCACGTCGAGAAGTTCGTCGAGCAATACCGGGTGGCGGGTGAGCCGCTCGGCGATCCAGGGGCTGGCGCCAGACAACTTCACCAGCTGGGTCAACGCACTGGGGTTTTCCACCAGCAGCGCAATGTAGGCACTCCGGCGCAGCACCGCTTCCACGAAGGCGATCAAACGCGTGGCGGTGGTTTCGCCATGCCCCTGGTACCCCAGGGCCTCGAGCATCAGCGGCATCAACCGGTCCAATCGCTCACGGCTGATGGTCTGCATATTTTCCACCGCCCGGCTGTTGCGGAACACATCCAGCCGGGCATACACGGCCTGCGCATCCTGCACCCCAATGGCACCGAGCTGAGCCACGGCAGCATCGTCTTCCAGCTCGCCCAGCCACAGATCCAGCAGCTCCTGATCCGCCCCCTGGGCGGCATCGGTTTCCTGCTCCGGGTCGGCGATCACCTGACTGAAATGATGGCGCACACTTTCCCGATAACGGCGCAGCTTGCGCTCAAAGGCAGCCCGGGCGGAAAAGCCCATGGCAAAGGTAAGCCGCTGCCAGCCCAGCTCGTCATCCGGCAGGCGCTGGGTCTGTTTATCTGCCACCGCCTGCAGGCGGTGCTCCACATCCCGCAGGAACAGGTAGGCTTCGGTGAGTTCGTCGGCCACATCCTCGGGCAGCAGTTCCAGCTCCACCAGTTGCGGCAACACCTTGATCAGGTTCGGCTCACGCAGGGCCGGCAGCTGGCCTCCACGGATCAGCTGAAACGCCTGCACAATAAATTCCACTTCACGAATGCCACCGGCGCCCAGCTTCACATCCGCCTGCATGCCCTTGCGGTTCACTTCCCGCTCGATCAGGGACTTCATTTCCCGCAGGGACTGGAAGGCGCCGTAGTCGATATAACGGCGATAAACGAAGGGGTTCAAGCGCTTGATCAGGCGATCACCGGCCTGCAGATCGCCGGCCATGGGGCGCATCTTGATCAGCGCATAACGCTCCCATTCACGGCCCTGGGTCTCGTAGTAACCCTCCATGGCATCAAAGCCGATGGCCAGCACACCACTCTTGCCCCAGGGGCGCAGGCGCATGTCCACGCGGAAGACAAAACCGTCAGCGGTGGTCTGGTCCAGCGCCTTGATCAGTTGCTGGCCCAGGCGCACAAAGAACTGATGGTGGGTCAACGCACGGCGCTCGCCTTCGATTTCACCCTCATGCTCGTAGGCAAAAATCAGGTCGATATCGGAAGACAGATTCAGCTCGTGGGCACCCAGCTTGCCCATGGCCAGCACCACCAGCCTGACCGGGTTACCGTCCGGGTCCAGCGGTGCACCACTGCGCTCACAGGCCCAGCCGTACAGCACCGACAGCGCCTCGTCGATGAGGGTGTCCGCCAGCAACGACAGGTCCGCCACGGCACTGTGGTAATCACCAATCCGGGCCAGATCCCGCCAGACAATGCGCACCATATGACGATGGCGCAGGCGGCGCAGGGCCCGCTTGAGGTCGTCCTCGCTGTCGCATTGCGCCAGCAGAGTGCGGATTTCCTCTTTCAGGGACGTCGCCGCCAGCGCCTGGCTCAGGTCACTGGCCAGCAGCCACTCCCCCAGCCCCGGATCGCGCTGAAACTGGGCCGCCACGTAGTCAGAGCCCGCCCATACACGGGGCAAGTCGGCCAACAGAGCGTCGGGGATACGGTGGCCGGATTCAACAAAGTGCATCCAGTGCTGGCTGACCAGCACCGACAGTTCATCCGGCAGGGAGTGATATTGGGGTTCATTCATGGGCGGCTATTGTCGTACGGCGAAGGGAAAGCTACAAGCACAACGCCTGACGCCTGACGCCTGACGCCTGACGCCTGACAAGGATTCCGGTTTCCGGATTTAAACGCCAGGCTTTTGCTCACCCCATCAGGATATCCTGGGATGGAGTCACCCGCATCACCTCTTCAATGGTGGTCAAGCCTTTCGCCACTTTCATGGCACCGCTGATACGCAAGGGTTTCATGCCCGATTTCAGCGACGCCCGGGTGAGGGTTTCCAGGTCTGCGCCACGGGTGATGTGATTCTTCAGAGTGGTGCGCAGCGGCATGGTTTCATACACCCCCATACGGCCCCGGTAGCCGGTACCCCGGCATTCCAGGCAGCCCACCGGCTGATAGAGGGTCTCCGGCATTTTCATCTTGAAGGGGCGCACCAGCTCGTCCCAGGCTTGTGGGTCCGTTTCACTGGGCGCCTTGCAGTTCGGGCACAGGGTCCGCACCAGCCGCTGCGCCATCACCCCCAGCACCGTGGCACTGATCATGTAGGGCGGCACGCCCAGGTCAATCAGACGGGTCACCGAGGACGGCGCATCATTGGTGTGCAAGGTCGACAGCACCAGGTGGCCGGTAAGCGCCGCCTGAATGGCCATATCGGCGGTTTGCAGGTCGCGAATCTCACCGATCATGATGATATCCGGATCCTGACGCAGCATGGCCTTTACCCCCTGGGCAAAATCCACATCGATATTGGCCTGAATCTGCATTTGATTGAAGCTGGGCTCCACCATTTCGATGGGGTCCTCAATAGTGCAGACATTCACCTCGCTGGTGGCCAGCTGCTTGAGGGTGGAATACAGCGTGGTGGTTTTCCCCGACCCGGTAGGGCCCGTCACGAAGATGATGCCATGGGGGTGGCTGGTCATCTTGTTCCAGGTATCGTGATCCTCTTTGGTAAAGCCCAGCTGCTCGAAGCTGCGCACCAGCACATCCGGATCGAACACCCGCATCACCATCTTTTCCCCAAACGCGGTGGGCAGCGTGGAGATACGCAGTTCAATCTCATCCCCTTCCGGCGACTTGGTCTTCAGTCGCCCATCCTGGGGCTTGCGCTTTTCCGCCACGTTCAGGCGGCTAAGGATTTTCAAACGGCTGGTCACCGCCGCCATGATGGCCGCCGGCAACTCGTACACATCGTGCAAGACACCATCGATGCGGAAGCGCATCTTGCCGGTTTCCCGGCGTGGCTCCAGGTGGATATCACTGGCTCGCTGGGAGAACGCGTACTGCAGAATCCAGTCCACAATATTGACGATATGCTGGTCGTCAGCGTCGTGATGCCCCTTGCCCACTTCCAGCAATTGTTCGAAGTTGGTAATCCCCGACATTTCCTGCCCGGTATTACCGGCCGCACCGGCGATGGAGCGGCTCAGGTTATAGAACTCGATCCGGTAACGGCGCATCTGCTCCGGATTGACCAACACCACTTCCAGCTCACGATCGCGCAACACCTGCTGCAAATGCGGCTGCCAGTCACGTACGAACGGCTGATCGCAGGCCACCACCACCTTGTCACGATGCACTTCCACCGCCACGATGCCGTGGCGCTCGGCGAAAGCGTAGCTCATCACATTGGTGACCTGATCCACATGCACCTTGAGCGGATCAATGTTGTACACCGGCAAACCGCTCTTGGCCGACAGCCACTGGGTCAGAAAATCCACATCCAGCAGCTGATGGGTATCGGTCCGGTCCGTGAGGCGGTATTTGGCCAGCACCTGAATGGCGTGCCAGTTCAGCTCTTTCTTCTCGCGCGGCGTGGTAGAGATGACGTTGAAATCTTCCTGGCTGACGCGCCCCTCATCCAGCAATTCGCGCATCAACCAGCGCACATCAATCAGCAGCCCGTCCAGCTTGGCGGGATCAGCGGGGGCGTTAACGCTTACTTTCGTCACTCTCTCTACTCTCCCAAATTCTTCACAGCACGCGGCCACTGCCCGCACCACAACGCAGGAACATGCATACAGCCCCGGTGAACCGGAGTCATCTCATTATTCTGGCGTAGACCAAGGCGGCCTATCAGCCTCTTTACTGTAACCCTAACACTGAACCCCTGACAGCCCCGTCCGCTTTCTCTATACTCGCGACCCAATTCATGACGGAACTGTGACATCGTTGTCACCGTCCCGCCGCCGCTACCCGCCAGCAGCGAATAGCGGCATGATGGGAAGCTGTTTCCAACCCTAAAACTTGGACCCGAGGCGCCTATGTCCTTTGGAAGCTCCATTGCCGGCCTGTTCGGCCGCTCGCCAATCAAACCCCTGCAACAACACTACGACACCGTTCACGACTGTGCCCGCACGCTGGCGGACTTCTTCGCCGCCGTGACCGATAACGACTGGGACAAGGCCCGCGCAGCACGCAAGCGCATCGCGGAGCTGGAAAACCAGGCCGACGAGCTGAAAAAAGAGTTCCGGCTGAATCTGCCCAAAAGCCTGTTCCTGCCCATGCCCCGCACCGACCTTCTCGACCTGATCAGCGTGCAGGACAAGGTGGCCAACAAGGCCAAGGACATCTCCGGGCTGATGCTGGGCCGGCAGATGACGATTCCAGCGGTACTGGCGGATGCCATGCTGAGCTACGTACAAGGTGCCATCGACACCTCCGCCCAGGCCCAGAAAGCCATCAACGAACTGGATGAGCTCATCGAAACCGGCTTCAGTGGCCGTGAAGTCCAGATCGTGGAAGAGCTCATCGAAGAGCTGGACCGGCTGGAGCGCAACAACGACGAGCAGCAAATCACCATCCGTTCCACCCTGTTCAAGCTGGAAAGCGAACTGCCCCCGGTGGATGTCATTTTTCTCTACAAGATCATCGAATGGGTAGGCGATCTGGCTGATCGCGCCCAGAAAGTGGGCGGCCGCCTGCAGATGTTGGTCGCACGCTAGGAGAGTTCTTATGGAGTGGATGTTAGAGCATAGCTACCTGATGCTGCTGCTGGCTGGGGCCTTCGGTTTCCTGATGGCCTGGGGCGTAGGTGCCAACGATGTGGCCAACGCCATGGGCACCTCGGTGGGTTCCGGCGCCCTGACCGTGAAACAGGCGGTAATGATCGCCATTGTCTTTGAATTCTTTGGTGCCTACCTGGCCGGTGGCGAAGTGACCGCCACGGTCCGCAAGGGGATCGTGGATGCCGGCGTCTTTTCAGAATTCCCCCACTATCTGGTCTACGGGATGATGTCCGCGCTACTGGCCGCCGGCATCTGGCTGATTGTGGCCTCCTGGTTCGGCTGGCCGGTTTCCACCACCCACTCCATCGTCGGCGCCATTGTCGGCTTTGCCGCCGTGGGCGTGGGCGTGGATGCGGTTAACTGGAGCAAGGTGGGCAACATCGTCGCCAGCTGGGTCACTTCGCCCCTACTGGCCGGCTTTATCTCCTTCGCCCTGATCAAGAGCGTACAGAAACTGGTTCTCAGCCAGGACGACCCCTTCCAGCGAGCCAAGCGGGTTGTGCCCTTCTATATGTTCCTGGTGGGCTTCGCGATTAGCGCCGTCACCTTGCTGAAAGGCCTCAAGCATATCGGCCTGGACATCAGCTATGCCGCCAGCCTGGGCTGGTCTGCCGTTGGCGGGCTGATCGTCGCCCTGATCGGCGCCGCCTTCCTCAGCCGCATTCAACCGGACCCGGAAGCCGACAAGAATTTCCGCTTTCACTCCGTGGAGCGTATCTTTGCGGTACTGATGATTTTTACCGCCTGTGCCATGGCGTTTGCCCACGGCTCCAATGATGTGGCCAACGCGGTAGGGCCGCTGGCTGCCATCAACAGCGCCATCGTCAACGAAGGCATGATCGGCGGGGAAGCCGCCATGCCAGGCTGGATCCTGCTGGTCGGCGCCATGGGCATCGTCTTCGGGCTGGCCATTCTCGGCGCCCGGGTCATGGCCACGGTGGGCAAGAACATCACCGAGCTTACCCCCAGCCGGGGCTTTGCCGCCGAGCTCGGCGCTGCCGGCACCGTGATCCTGGCTTCCGGCACCGGCCTGCCCATCTCCACCACCCACACCCTGGTCGGGGCGGTACTGGGCGTAGGCATGGCCCGGGGCATTGGCTCTCTCAATTTGCGGGTGGTGAGCACCATCTTCACCTCCTGGGTCGTTACCCTGCCCGCCGGCGCCTTGCTATCGATCCTGTTCTTCTACTTCTTCAAGGGACTGTTTGGGGCATAGAGAGCCGCCGCACGCTTCACGCAACTGGCAACACGCTAACGCCGCCCTTCGGGGCGGCGTTTTTGTTTCGCCTCATGCGTCCGGCATCTGGCATCCGGCGCGATCTGCTGGCTATACTGGCCTGTCAGTCACTTAGAGCCGAGACGCCCGTGTCCACTAGCACAACCCCGAACACCGACAGCCAGGTTCACTGGTTCCGCAATTCGTCCCCGTATATCAATGCGCACCGGGGCCGAACCTTTGTGGTCATGCTGTCCGGGGAGCTGCTGGACGGCCCGCGCCTGCCTACCCTGATTCACGATCTGGCACTGCTGAATAGCCTGGGAATCAAACTGGTGCTCGTGCATGGCGCCAGGCCACAAATATCGGCCCGGCTGGCAGAATCCGATATTGAGTCTACCTTTGAGCAGCACATGCGCATCACCGACAGCGCCGCGCTGGATAGCGTCATGGCGGCGGTCGGCGCATTGCGCCTGAAGCTGGAAGGCCTGTTCTCCATGGGGCTGGCCAACTCGCCCATGCATAACGCCAGCATCCGTCTGGTCAGCGGCAACTTCGTAGTGGCCAAACCGGTAGGCGTACGCGGTGGCTTCGATTACCAACACACTGGTGAAGTGCGGCGCATCGACGTGGATGCCATTCGCCAGCAACTGGGCAACGGCAACGTGGTGCTCCTCTCGCCGGTTGGCGGCTCGCCCACCGGCGAACTGTTCAACGTCAACGCGGAAGAAGTGGCCTCCACTGCCGCCATCGCCCTGGGCGCCGACAAGCTCATCATCATGGGCGAGCACCTGCGCCTGGCCGATACGCAAGGCAACCTGGTGCGCGAACTCAGCCCCCAGCAAGCCGGCAAACTGCTGGCCGGCGATCAGTACGAAGATAACGGCGTGGACCGGCAACTCACCGCCGCCTGCCACGCCGCCAGCAATGGCGTGGCCCGGGCCCACCTGCTCGACGCCCAGGTGGACGGCGCACTGATCAAGGAACTCTTCACCCGCGACGGCTGTGGCACCCTGGTGACGAGGGAAAACTACGAAACCATCCGTGGCGCGCGCATTGAAGATGTGGGCGGTATTCTCGAATTGATCGAACCATTGGAAGAAGATGGCACCCTGGTGCGCCGGTCAAGAGAGCTACTGGAAAACGAAATCCAGCGCTTCGCCATCATCGAACGCGACGGCATGGTCATCGCCTGCGCCGCCCTCTACCCCTTCCCCGAGGACAAGACCGGCGAACTGGCCTGCGTCGCCGTTCACTCCAGCTACCGCAAAGGCGAACGGGGCGCCCAGGTACTCGCCTACCTGGAACGGCGGGCACGGGAACAGGGCCTGCACAGCTTGTTCGTGCTCACCACGCTCACCGCGCACTGGTTTCAGCAACAGGGGTTTGAAGCGGCGGGAGTCGATGCACTGCCCGGCGCCCGGCAGTCGCTGTATAACTGGCAGCGGAATTCGAAGGTGTTTGTGAAGGGGCTTTGAAGGTTTTCGCCTGTTTTCTAGCGCCGAGCGCAGCTGCAGCCATAAGTGGCGGCCTGTTTTTTTAGGCCGTTCCTTATGGCTGTCAGACTGGCGCGATTTGTTAGGCGCTGCACATCAGGCAATAATCCCAGCTGTCGCCCCGCTTAAACCGCAAAGGATTTGCCTTGCATGAAGAGCCGTGCGAAAACTCCAAAATGACTTCATCTTTATCTTCTATCCTGCCCAGCTTGTATTGGCACGTGATGTCTTGTTCGTATTCGTGATTTTTATATGCCTCTAATTCTGAGCCCCCAAATGTAACAGTGGGACACGATTCAGACTCCGAAGCAGTGACTGTAAGGTAGCCAGGATATTCATGCGTAAACGGAACCAAAGGAACGACAGGTCCAGCCACGAAGAAGCGAGATTCCGCTACACTTCCAGCAGACAATACAGAAAGACCACAGTCGTAGCTCGCACGCCCGTCCTGGATCTCCCATCCCTCACCGTCTATCGCCACGTAGCTACGATCTCGAATCGCAGACGAGCAGCCTATACAAAAGATGACGATTATTATCAGAGCGTACTTCATGTTTTCGCCTAACGTTCGGCACACCGGACCAGCTGCGGCGTGCCAATATGTGGTAAAAGCACAGCGACCGCATATTGGTGCATCGCAGCTGGGGCCGTGTGCTGCCGCTTGTTAGCTTTCATCGGACGGTGGATGCAAAGAAGTCGGAAATTGCGCCTTCTCCTCTATAGTAAGCCGAATTATCTCATCAATTCTTCGGTGATGTGCCAGAAGTAACCTGAGAGCTATCTCTGGATTTCCAGTATGCTGTATGAGTGCTGCAACACTCTTGAAGCCAAGATGTTTGGCATGCTCGTTACTGAGCCTCATCATCTCTTTATGCTGTTCGGCAGTGAGCTTTAGATGCTCAAGCTCTTTCTTCTTCCTGTGCGCGTTAAGCTCTCGGAGGGCCTTCGCTGCTGCGGCATATGACTTCACTGCAACCGCCCCCGCTGCGGATAATGCAGAAATTGACTTTGCCAGCTGTATAGCGACATCAGCATTTATCGCCAGCTCTATCCAACCCGGCGAAGCGTATTGGATGGATCTCAATCTCGGGCGGTCTCGCCACCTAACTTGACCTTCAAGCACCGTATAGATGTTTAGATAGCTGTAACCGCCCCGCCAAGGATAGCCCCTAAGTGCAATTTCAATGCGCTCCTCACTCAGAGGGCTAACCTCCGCATCGAAGCAGTAAATGAACGCATAACACTGCTCAAACTCCCGGGATATTACCGAGAGATCCTTCAGCTCCCAACGCCCATCCATTAGGACCTTGTAGCTTCCCGGAGACTCAAACCACTCTTCTTCTTGTTTGTTCATCTCGATTTCTATCCATGAAAGTTAACAGGTATTAGGAAGCCGGCTCGAATATCCAATGAACGTGCCGGCTTGATATCACAGTTATAAATTCTGTATATCGAAAAAAAGACCTTGTTTCTGAGCATGTTACACAGCCCAGACTGGTCGCATTATTCAATATGTTGACTTCTTCCTTTGCCCGGACCAATACCACTATCCAAACGCCAGATATTTCCTCTCCGCTTTAACGCTTCCACTCTTCCTCACAAACACCTCATAAAGGCTCGGCGGATCCAAGGGAAAGCCAGAATGCTAATGTTGTGGCCGCAAGCCGGGAGCCTCTCCTATGCGGATTTCTCTCAGGCCTTCGCGTTTAACGGGAAAATTCACTTTATCTCAGCAACTTATAAAACGCTGTAAGCCATATCCTACATATTCAACTGGCGCGCGGGTGAACAACGGCTTTGCCGCCCTTTGCTGTCACAAACACTTTCGCCTGCCCTGGAGATCGCCCACGAAGAAACCGTGGAAGCGAGTAACGAGTTTCAAGTCACGAAAACCGGAAAGACGAGCCCACTGAGGGTTTTGCCTTTCGAAACTCGCTTCTCGCAACTCGAAACGCCATTTTCGCGCCCCACCGAGCGAAGCGAAGGAACGCCGGCAAGGCGGCCCCGAAGGGGTGAGCAGAGCGAATAACTGGCGCTCCTACAGCTTGGCTCGAAGGCCGACCGAATCCCTACAGCCCGGGCCCTCTCTGGGTTACAATGCCGGGCTTATGTCCCGCTATTGACCATTACGAGGTTCCCATGCCGCAGTATCGCTCCCGTACCACCACCCATGGCCGCAATATGGCTGGCGCCCGTGCCCTGTGGCGCGCCACGGGCATGAAGGACGGGGACTTCGGTAAACCGATTATTGCTATCGCCAACTCCTTTACCCAGTTCGTGCCCGGGCACGTGCACCTGAAGGACATGGGCCAGCTGGTGGCCGGTGAAGTGGAGAAGGCCGGGGGCATCGCCAAGGAATTCAACACCATTGCGGTGGATGACGGCATCGCCATGGGCCACGACGGGATGCTCTATTCCCTGCCCAGCCGCGACATCATTGCCGACTCCGTGGAATACATGGTCAACGCCCACTGCGCCGACGCCATTGTCTGCATCTCCAACTGCGACAAGATCACCCCCGGCATGCTGATGGCCTCCATGCGCCTGAATATTCCAGTGATCTTCGTGTCCGGCGGCCCCATGGAAGCGGGCAAGACCAAACTGGCCGAGGGCAAGCTGGATCTGGTGGACGCCATGGTGATGGCCGCCGATGACAGCGTGGACGAAGAAACCCTGAACGAAGTCGAGCGCTCCGCCTGCCCCACCTGCGGCTCCTGCTCCGGCATGTTCACCGCCAACTCCATGAACTGCCTGACCGAAGCGCTGGGCCTGTCCCTGCCCGGTAACGGTTCTCTGCTGGCCACCCATGCCGACCGTCGCGAGCTGTTCCTGGAAGCCGGTCGTCGCATCGTGGATATCACCCGGCGCTATTACGAGCAGGACGAAGACGCTTTGCTGCCACGCAATATCGCCTCGGTGAAAGCGTTCGAAAACGCCATGAGCCTGGACATCGCCATGGGCGGTTCCACCAACACCGTACTGCACTTGCTGGCAGCGGCGCTGGAGGGCGAAGTGGATTTCACCATGGAAGACATCGACCGACTCAGCCGCAAGGTGCCGTGCCTGTCGAAAGTGGCCCCGGCCACCCAGAAATACCACATGGAAGATGTGCACCGCGCCGGTGGCGTCATGGGCATTCTCGGCGAACTGGACCGGGCCGGCCTGCTCAACCGGGATATCCCCATGGTGCATTCAGCGTCCGTGGCCGAAGCCCTGGAGCATTACGACATCATTCGCACCCAGGATGAAGGCGTGAAAAAGATGTTCACCGCCGGCCCGGCAGGCATCCCCACCCAGACCGCCTTCAGCCAGGACACCCGTTGGGACAGCCTGGACGACGACCGCGAAAACGGCTGCATCCGCAACTACGAAAACGCCTACAGCAAGGACGGCGGCCTGGCCGTGCTGTACGGCAACATCGCCGAGCGCGGCTGCATCGTGAAAACCGCCGGGGTGGACGATTCCATCCTCAAGTTCACCGGCCGCGCCCGGGTCTTCGAATCCCAGGACTCTGCGGTACGCGCCATCCTTGGTGATCAGATCGTTGCCGGCGACGTGGTGGTGATTCGCTACGAAGGCCCCAAAGGCGGCCCGGGCATGCAGGAAATGCTCTACCCCACCAGCTACCTGAAATCCAAAGGGCTGGGCAAGGAATGCGCATTGCTGACTGATGGCCGTTTCTCCGGCGGCACCTCCGGCCTGTCCATCGGCCACGCCTCTCCGGAAGCGGCAGAAGGCGGCGCCATTGCCCTGGTGAATGAAGGCGACACCATCGATATCGATATCCCCAACCGCACCATCCGTCTGGATATCAGCGATGAAGAGCTGGCACATCGCCGCACCCACATGGAAAACCGTGGCAAGCTGGCCTTCAAGCCCAAGGAAATCCGTCCACGCCGGGTCTCCACCGCCCTGAAAGCCTACGCAGCCCTCACCACCAGCGCCGACCGTGGCGCGGTACGTGACCTGAGCCAGATCGGCGAGTAAGGCGCGAAGCAAATAAAGAGGCGGCCCCATTCAAATGAGGCCGCCTTTTTTGTGCCTCGCAATCGCAACCCGATGACTCAGAACTTACCGTAGGAGCGTCGCTGGCGGCGCGATCAACGTTGTGTCGAGTTGCGAGAAGCGGGTTTCGTAGAGCAAAAACGTATTCCGCGCGGAACGGTTTTCGTGACTCGAAACTCCTGACTCGCTTCTGAGGCAGGTCTATCGCGCCGCCAGCGACGCTCCTACGCGGCAGCCCTTGGCTTGCTGACACGCAAGGATTGCTGCGTTTTTTACCCCTTTTCACGGAAACAGCTGGATGGCTTAAGCTATAGTCGACAGTCTGGCCAACAATGCGCCATGCCAAAGGAGCCATCATTCGCATGAGCCTCAAACACAAACTGATGCCCCTGCTTGCCCGCCTGATCACCAGTGAAGGCCTGCAACAGTTACGCCGCAGACTATTGGAGTGGCGCCGCATATTGCGCCGCCAACCCCACCAGGCCACCTTCTACTTCCGCATTGATGATCCCTATTCGGTGCTCATGGCGCAGGTAATGCCGCGCTTTGCCCAGCACTTCGGCATCACCGTCACCCCCCGGGTAATGCTGTATCTGGATCAGCAAATGTACCCCGCCGCCGACATGCTCGCGGAGCTCGCCCCCCGTGACGCGGTCAAGCTGGCCGGCCTGCACGGGCTGGACTTCCCAAAAGACTGGCAGCTGCCTCCCCGCGAAGTCAGCCTGGCCGCCACCCGCTGCCTGCTGAAACACGAAGGCGACGAGCGCTTCTGGAGCCTGGCCGCCGCCCTGGCCGATGCCCTGTGGCGCAATGATCACGACAAACTGGAAGCCCTGCTCAGCGAGCATGGCCAACAGGCTGCCGATCGGGCCCAGCTATCACTGGAAGCCCGCCGGGACCAGTTCCTGAAAGACGGCCACTACCTCACTGGCACCCTGCACTACGCCGGCGAATGGTACTGGAGCGTGGAACGGCTGGATCATCTGGGCCACCGCCTCAACGAACTGGGATTGGGCGGCGCCGACTGGCCATTACCCTACGGCCGCGCCAAACGGGCCCGCCTGAAAGATACCCCCGAAGCCCTCAAAGGCACCCCGCTGGCGCTGTATTTTTCCTTCCGCAGCCCCTATTCCTACATCGCCCTGGCGCGCACCTATGCGCTGGCCGACCACTACGGGCTGGACCTGAAAATCCGCCCGGTGCTGCCCATGGTGATGCGCGGGCTCACGGTCCCCAAAGCCAAGCGTTTCTATATCCTCAAGGACGCTGCCCGGGAAGCCCGCCTGCACGCGGTGCCGTTCGGCAAGGTCTGCGACCCGGTGGGCGCCGGCGTGGAACGCTGCATGGCGATCTGGCCCTTTGCCGAAAAAGAAGGCCGCCTGCGCGAATGGTTGCGCGCCGCCGCCACCGGCATCTGGAGCCAGGGCATCAACGCCGCCAGCGATAATGGCCTGAAGTTTCTGGTGGAAAACGCCGGCCTGGACTGGAACCGGGCCCGCCGCTGGCTGGATGACGATAGCTGGCGCGATCTTGCTGAGGACAATCGCAACGCCATGATGGAGGCAGGCAGTTGGGGCGTACCCAGTTTTATGACCCAAGATGACATGATATGGGGGCAGGATCGTTTTGCGATTATCGAGCAGAGGCTGCTAGCCTCACAGGCCGATGACAGCGCCTGAACTACCCTGATGGCATAATCACAGTAGTCTCGCTGGGGGCGAGAAAAACAGGAGCGAGTGACGAGGAGTGAGTCGCGAAAGGCAAACCGATTTGGGTTTTCGAAACTCGCTCCTCGTCACTCGCCACTATCTCTTGTTTCGAACCGCCAGCAGCATCCCAACAACCCCCATAACAACCGGAGAACGTCATGACCATTGCTTACTGGTGCGTGCTTGCCGCCATGTTCCTGCCTTATCTGTCCACCGGCATCGCCAAGTTTCAGGGCGGATTCGGCCCCAGACAGAATCACAACCCCCGCGAGTTCCTGGAAACCCTGGAAGGCAGCCGCAAACGCGCACACTGGGCGCAGCAGAACGGTTTTGAAGTCACCCCGGCCTTTGCCGCTGCGGTGATCATCGCCCACCTGGCGGCCACGTCTCCGCAGGGCACCATTGATGGTATCGCCGTGGCCTTCGTCGCCAGCCGCATCCTCTTCACCGTCTGCTATGTGGCGGACTGGGCCAGCGCCCGCACCCTGGTTTGGGCCTTTGGCATGGGGTGTATTGTGGCCCTGTTTGTGGGCGTAGGCAGTTAAAACAGTGGCGAGTTACGAGTATTGAGTTTCGAAAGGCAAAACCACAACCGGCAACAGCGATTGTAGATCTTCGCTTCTCGATACTCGTAACTCGCAACGTTTCCATGCCCCAGACCTTCACCATCACCGTCAGTGGCAAGGGCCATTTCCCCTGCCGCACCGACCAGAGCATCGTCGACGCCGGCCAGCAGGCCGGTTTCGGCTTCCCCATTGCCTGCCGCAATGGCGTGTGTGAGCGCTGTATCGGTCAGCTCAGTCATGGACAGGTGCAACAGAAAAACCGCACCATTCACGCGGGCGATGCCAGTAGCTCCCAGGTGTTATACTGCGTCGCCCTGCCACTCAGCGACTGCGAGATAGATGTGCCCGAGGTAACCGCGCCCGGTGAATTGCCGGTCCACCAGATTCATTGCCAGATCCAGCAGATCGACGCGCTCAACCATGACGTGAGTCGAGTCTGGCTGCGCCTGCCCGCCGGCAAGAAAATCCAGTGGCATGCAGGCCAGTATCTGATGCTGAACCTGCACGGCGAAAGCTATCCCTTTTCCATCGCCAACCATTGCGATGGCCGCGATATTGAGCTGCACGTTCGCCATGGCGATGACAACAGTGCCGCCCAGGACATCATGGCCAGCCTGCAGGCAGACAGCACCGTCAGCACGACCCTGCCCGCCGGCCTGCGTTTTATCGACAGCGCACCGGATCAGCCGGTGTGGTTTATCTGCGGTTCCACAGGTTTCGCGCCGGTGAAAGCCATGATCGAACGCCTGATCGCGCTGAATTTCACCCAGCCCGTGCGATTGTTCTGGGGCGCACGAACCGACGCTGACCTGTATCTGCCCCACCTGCCGGCCCAATGGCAGGGCGCCCTGGCCGACTTCGATTTCGTCACCTCCCTGTCGGACATCCGCCACCCGGACCACGCCGAAGGGCTGGTCCATGAAGCCGCACTGGAAGCGCTCAGCGAACCCGACCTGCCCCTGTTCTTTCTGGGCGGTTCCCCGCCCATGGGCTGGGCGGTTTTCGATGCACTGGTCGCCGAAGGTGTTCCCGCCGGCAACATCCACTGCGACGTGTTTGATTACGCGCCACGGGATTAGCTGCAAGCTTCAAGCTACAAGCGGCAACACGAATTAAGTCCAACGCTAACCGGAAAGGGCCTTGCCACGCGCTACAAGTCTGGCTGCTCAGACAAAGCCAGGATCCAGCACAAATCGCGGCCAAAATGCTGTCGGGCTGGCAACAACCCGGCTCGCGTTGTAGCTTGTAGCTTGAAGCTACACCCCAGGGAAAGGATACGATGGCAGACTCCCCCTCCTCGGCTCACGACGGTCAAGTGCTACTGCTGCCTTGCCACGAGTGCGACCTGGTTTCCGAGGTAGTGATTCACCGGGACGGCCAGTGGCTGCAGTGCCCCCGCTGCCAGCACCCGCTGATGCGGCCGGCGCAAAACGACCAGCTCACCCCTGCCCTGGCGTTCACCGCCCTGCTGCTGCTGACGTTGTCCTTACTGTTTCCCTATCTGGGCTTCGAGAAGAATGGCATTGAACGGGCCATGACCGTCACCGACGCGGCCTACGAGCTGGCGATTTATCACCACCCGGCCCTGGCCGCTATCGTGATCGCCACCATCATTGTGATCCCGGGGCTATACCTGCTGTCGGTGTGCTGGATTCATATGAGCCTGGCCAGCCCCGGGCGCTTGCCCGGCAGCCTGTTTCTGGCCCGCTGGCTGCCACGCATGCAGCCCTGGATGATGGCGGATGTCTTCGCCATCGCCGCCCTGGTCAGCCTGGTGAAGATCATCGCCATGGCCCATATTCAACTGCTGTCCGCCTTCTGGACCTTTTCCGGGTTCGCCTTGATCCTGCTGATCACCGTCACCCGCATGAACACTATCGGCCTGTGGCAGCGACTGCTCGGCGACCTGCAACAGCCAGCGCAGGCACAAGCCGGCGACACCGCCCAGCGCCAGGGCCTGATTGGCTGCCAATGGTGCGGGCAACTGCAACCGCTGGGACAATCCCACCGCTGTCATCACTGCCACAGCTTTCTCCATGAGCGTCATCCCTTCAGCCTGCAGCGGGTCTGGGCATTGCTGGTCACCGCCATTCTGTGCTGCTTTCCGGCGCACCTGTTCCCGATCATGATCACCACCAGCCTGGGCAAGACCGAGCCGTCCACCATCATTGCCGGGGTCATGCTGTTTCTGCGCCACGGCGACTGGCCCATCGCCCTGATCATCTTCACCGCCAGTGTGCTGGTCCCCTTCGGCAAGATCCTCGCCCTTGGCTGGCTGTGCATCGCTGCCCGCCAGCGACAGGCACTGGACATGACCAGCCAGATGAAGCTCTATCGCCTCACCGAGTGGATTGGCCGCTGGTCCATGATTGACGTCTTTGTGGTGGCCATCATTGTCGCCCTGTTTCAGATGGGCAATATTCTTACGGTCACACCCGGTGTGGGTGGGCTGGCGTTTTCTGCCGTGGTGATTTTCACCATGCTCGCCGCACACCAGTTTGACCCCCGCCTGATCTGGGACCGACAACAACAGCTGCAGCAATACTCAAAACAACGCGCAGAACAACGCCTGCCCCCCACTCTCGCACCGGAGAAATCCTCTTGAACCAGGCCGATTCGCCACCGTCACATCGTCGCCCGCGGTTATCTTCTGTCTGGCTGATTCCGTTGATGGCCGCACTGATCGGCCTGTGGCTGGTGTTCAGCTACCTCTCCAGCCAGGGCCCGGTGATTACCCTGGAACTGGAAGATGCGGAAGGCATCAACGCCGGTAAAACCGCCGTCAAAATGCGTAATGTACAAGTGGGTGTAGTAGAAAGCGTCAGCCTGTCCGAAGACCTGAGCCACACCCTGCTCAGCGTACAGATGCAGGCCGACACCGAGCGCATGCTCAACAGCGACACGCAATTCTGGGTGGTCAAACCCCGAGTCGGGCGCGAGGGCGTCAGCGGCTTGAGCACCGTCCTGTCCGGTGCCTATATCGAATTGCTGCCCGGCAACAGCAGCAAGAAGGCCAAAACCTTTACCGTAGAAAATTCGCCACCGCCGGAGAAAACCGGCGACGGCCTGTTCCTGAAACTGATCAGCGAACCGGGCACCAACATCAACAACGGCGACCCGGTGAGTTTCCGCAGCCTGAAAGTGGGCCGCGTGGTGGACACCACCTTCGACCCCGATGCCGAACTGTTTCGCCACCGCCTGTTCATTGAAAAACCCTACGATGTACTGGTCAGCGACAGCAGCCGCTTCTGGAAGGTTTCCGGCATCGGCTTTCAGCTGGATGCCCGCGGCTTCCAGGCACAACTCAGCTCACTGGAAGCCCTGCTTGGCGGCGGCATTTCCTTCTCCGTACCGGACCCCAACATGAGCACGGGCGCCCCCGTGGAAGACGACCACCAGTTCGTGCTGCATGACAACCAGGAAAGCGCCAGGCGGGCACTCTACACCCAAACCCTGGATTATGTGCTGCTGGTTGAACGCAGCGTGCGCGGCCTGCAAGCCGGGGCCCCCGTCGAATACCGCGGCATCCGTATCGGCACGGTGGAGCAGGTCCCCTGGGCCTTTGGCGCCGAAGGCCCCAACGCCATGACCGACAGCCCGATTCCGGTACTGATCCGCCTGGAACCACAACGGGTCACCCATCAATCCGCGATTGCATTGCCCTCGTGGGAAAGTGAAATCCGCCAGATGGTGGAGAACGGCCTGCGCGCCAGCCTGAAAGCCGGCAACCTGCTGACCGGTTCCCTGTTTGTTGACCTCGAGTTCCACAAGAACGTCACCGCAACCGACACCACCCTCACCTACCGCTCCGTACCCGTCCTTCCCTCCGTGGACAGCGGTGGGCTGAGCAAGCTGGAAGATCAACTCCACGCCCTGCTGAAAACCCTGAATGGTCTTCCCATGCAGGACATGGCCAACAACCTCAACAGCAACCTGAAACACCTGTCCGGCGTGACCGGCCGCATCGAAAACCTGCTGGATGATCCCGCCCTCAATGCGCTGCCCCAGCAGATTTCCGACAACCTGAATGCGCTGGAAAACACCCTGCAGGGCTGGCAGGCAGGCGGCGATGGCTACCGGGAACTGCAAGGCACCCTGCAGAAGCTCAATCGCCTGCTGGATGACGCCGAGCCATTACTCGACACCTTGAATGAACAGCCCAACGCGCTAATTTTCCAGCGCCACCCGGCCACCGACACCCAACCCCGAGGTGCACAATGATCCGTCTGCTAGCCATCGCCGCCATTCTCACCGGCCTGTGGGGCTGTAGCCACGCCCCCGCCACATCGCCACCGGGCTACCTGTTGCCCTCCGCCACCGGGGCCGCGCATTCACCGCTGACCATCAAGGTACACCTGGCCAGCTACCTGAACCGGGGCGGCATTGTCATGCAACTCAGTGACAGCGAGATACAGGTGGGCCGCCACCATCGCTGGGCCGAACCGTTGGCCGCGCAATTACAACGTTCCCTGGAAACCCGCATGCCCAGCGGAGACGAAAAGACGCTCACCGTGGAGCTGACCCGTTTTCAGGGCCTGCAAGGCAAAGACAGGGATTCCGCCGTCATCACCGGCCGCTGGGCACTGACTGGAAACAATGGGGAAGCAACACAGGGGCGCATTCAATGGGAAGCCGCGCTGGACAACGGCGGCTATGCCAATCTGGTAAGAACGCTGGATCAGGGTTGGCAGGCAGTGGCGGCAGAGATTGCCACCGCCATGGATTGAAGGGGGGCTTGCCTGCATCCCCTAATGCGTTGTCGGATTACGGCCTTCGGCCTCTCTGTGCCCTTGGGTAAATACGACCTACAAGGTGCTGCGGTTTTTGTAGGTCGCGTTAGCCGCGTAGCGGCGTAACCCGAAAAAACGACATTCAACACTACTGCACGCTCTTATCAGGCAGCGGCAGGGCAGGAAGCTCCCCTTCCAGCTGCGCCATACGGCGATCGAAGGCAGACATGGCCTTGCTGGAATCTCCCAGCGCCCGGTACAGGCGCGCCAGTTCTGCCAGCGCCGTGGCACTCTGGCTGGAGTTGGCCGCCGCCTCGAAAAAGCCCTGAGCCTTACCCCACAGACGCGCTTTCAACGCGACGCGACCAGCGGTAATCAATACCGACGCATTGCCCGGCCGTTCCACCAACCACTTTTCCAGTACCTGTAGCAGGTCGTCCGGGGGAATGTCGTCGATGGCTTCCAGCACCGGCGGCAAGCGGTCATCCCACTGGTTACCCAGTTGCTCACGGACCAGATTCAAGGCACCACGGCCACCACCCAGCTGGGCCAGAAAGCCGGCATAGCGTGCCACCATGGCCGGATCGTTTTTCAGGTGTACCGGCACATCTTTCCAGAGTTTGCGCAATTCATCCCGGCGACTATCGGCATCGTTGAAGCCAGGCCTGCGGGCGGTTTCCTGCAACCAGGCCAGCCAGGCCCGGCGCTCACGGCGAGCCTGATTCGCCTCGCCAAAGGCCCGCTTCAGGCGCGGCATCAGTGCACACAGAGCCTGCCAGTCCTTCTGGCTTTCCAGCACCTCAGCGTAGGTATTGAGAATACGCTTGTTGCGCGGAGCCATATCCGCCAGCACTTTCAGCTCGCTGCGTGCCTGCTCCGGGTAGCCGTCATCCAGGGCGAAGCGCGCTTTCATCAGGCCGGCGACCAGGCGTCCCCGCCGGTCGGTGCTGGCCTGTTCAAGATAATGCTGCGATGCCTCTACCTTGTCCTGTTCCTGGGCCGCTTCCGCCGCCAGCAACCAGGCCACCAACGGCCAGTCACCGTCTTCACCGGCGGCCACCAGCAAGCGCTCGGCTTTTTCCTGTTCGCCATCCACCAGCTGCAGGAAACCACTGCGCAAGCGACGCTCCGCCACCGCTTTTTTCCAGCGTCGGGTGGCCCGCACCGGCTCCATGGCATTCCAGGCCGCGTTGCCCAGCAAAGTCAGCACCACCAGCGCCACCGCCCCAAGCAGGGCCATCAGCACCACAAACCCCAGGGTGGTATCCACGGACACGGAGTCACGGATGATCAGCACATAACCGGAATCCGCTGCCATCCAGCGCCCCAGCGCCAGCGCGGCAACCAGGGCGATAATAATCAGCAGGACGACTTTCTTCATGCGCCGCCCTCCTTGCGTTTCAAGGCCTCGATGGCCGCCAGACCATTCCCGATCTGCGGCAGGGCCTGGGCCACACTGGCACCGCCCATTTCTTTCAGGGTTGCCTGCATTTGTGCTGCACGGGGATCATCGTCCCGGAACCATTGTTTCAGCGTGCTCCGGGCATTTTCGACGGCTTGACCATAGGCATCGGCACGGCCCTGCATCAGCGCCAGCTGCGCCTGCTGCAGGCTACCATCCAAAGTCAGACGCACCAGCGAGGCCTGCTCACCCGACAACGGCAGCGGCACCGCCCCTTCGTGACGACGCACGGTCACCGGCATCCGGTCCAGCACATCTTGCCACCAGGGTTGATCTACATCCGGGGTATCACGCTCCGGTGGCGACGCTTCTGCGGGTACCGCCAACTCAGCGACCAGTTCCCGCAAGGCCCCCAGGCGCAGCACCATGCCCTGCACGTCCACTTGGCTGGCACCACTGAGGGTTTCCATGTCCAGAGCCAGCGCCTTGCGGGCCGGCAACACGGCGGGGTCATCCAGGCGGGCCAGTGTTTCGTCCGACGCTTTCAACAAGCGGCGCGCGGCCTGGGCATCCTGGGTGAGCAACAGCCGCTGGCTGGCCAGGCTCGCCAGGGCACGTGCTTCATTGATCAGCCACAGGCGCTGGCCACCACTTTTCAAATCAGTCAACGCAGCACGATCCTTGGTCATCTGTGCCGCCAGTTTGGCCTGCTCTTTTTCCAAACCGGACAGGGCAGACTGAACCTGGGCGCGCTGGCTGGCCAACTCGCCTTTCACGGTCGTCACTTGATCCGCCAGGCTGCTCTTTTCACTCTTCAGCCGGGAAAACTCCTGCCACCCCCACCAGCCCGCTGCCCCGAGTGCGGCCAGCACCACCAGTACCAGCAGCACAGTCAAAAGGCTTACTCCTGCCTGGCGGGAAAAAGGACGATCCTGCGTCATGTCAGCTCCGTTGTTGTCATAGCGAGGCGTGCGCGAGTCTCGAACCCCCTGCGCCCTCGGTGTGGCGATACCCGATATCATTGCAAAAACCTTAAAGTGAGCGCCCATTGCTGTCCAATCATTAACGGTTAGATCGGGTAAAAAGTTCTACGCGGAATGGCGTGACACGCCGGTTTCAGGCGTTGCGTGTGCAGTAAAAAGGGAGATTCGCAGCCAGGCCGGCAATCGCATAGACACAGAGAGAATTCAGGTTCGCCTTAACCGCCGCCCCCATCCATCAAGGCCGCCAGCATATCCTCGTCATGGGCGCTGGCCGCCACCCGCACAGGACCGGCGTGACAGGCCTGCACCGCCGCGGCCACACGCGCTCCAGCCGCCACCACGCCGCACCCGGCGGGCAGGGCTGACTGTAACGCCTGCCAACCCTGCACACTGGTAACCATTACCCAGTCAGCTTGCATCGAAAGGGTGATGCCGCTGATTCCATGGCGCCGATAGAAGGCCAGTCCATCGACACGGGCACCACGCGCTTCCAGGCTTTGCGCCAACAATTCGCGGCCGCTGTCGCCCCGACAGATCAGGACCTGTTTTTCGTGCAGCTGTTGCAGGCAAGGCAGCGCCAGCACTGCTTCGGAATTGAAGCCATGCTCTGGCACCGTGGCAGGCAGATGCCAGGACGCCAACTCCGCCGCCGTGGCCCGACCAACCGCCAGCCAGTGCACTCCCACCGGCCACTGCGGCCACAGGTCCGCCATGGCCGACAGGGCCAACCGGGCGGCATTCACGCTGGCAAAAAATACCGCGTGGTAACGGTCCAGCTCCATCAGGGTGCGTTGCATGGCGCCATCCACCGGCACCGGCTCTATTGCCAGCGCTGGCTGGTGAAGAGGCTGGTAGCCCGCCTCCGTGAGCAGGGCCATCAGCCGTTGCTGCTGGCCCGCGGGGCGGGTCACGACGACCTGTTGCTGCCGTCCTTGCTGGGTCATTGGCGTGCGTACAGAGCCTTCAAAATGGCATCCGCACCCTGCGCCAACAGCTGTTCGGCAATATCGATACCCAATTCGGCACCCTTGGCGCGCGGCGCCGAGCCTTCCGCCCGCAACACCCGGCTACCATCTTCCTCTGCCACCAGGCCGCGCAGCCACAACTGGCCATCTTCCAGCAACGCAAAACCCGCGATGGGGACCTGGCAGCCCCCTTCCAGGCGGCGGTTCATGGCCCGCTCGGCCACCACGCGATCCCAGGCATCCACATCACTCAGCGGTGAGAGCAGATCAATGGTGCGCGTATCCGCTTCGCGGCATTCGATCCCCACCGCGCCCTGCCCTACGGCGGGGAGCGATTCTTCTGGAGGCATTTCATAGCGAATGCGGTCGTGCATTTCCAGACGCTTGAGGCCCGCGGCAGCCAGGATAATGGCGTCGAATTCGCCGGCATCCAGTTTGCCCAGCCGGGTTTGCACATTACCGCGCAGGCTTTTCACCACCAGATCCGGGCGATTGGCTTTTACCTGGGCCTGGCGGCGCAGGCTGGAGGTGCCCACGCAAGCGCCATGGGGCAAAGACGACAGGCTATCGAATGTATTGGAAACAAAGGCATCCCGGGGGTCTTCGCGTTCACAGATCACCGGCAGGGCAAACCCTTCCGGCAGCTCCATGGGCACATCCTTCATGGAGTGCACGGCAATGTCCGCGCGCCCGTCCATCATCGCCTCTTCCAGCTCTTTCACGAACAGGCCCTTGCCACCGATCTTGGCCAGCGGGGTATCCAGAATCTTGTCCCCCTGGGTCTTGATCCGCACCAGCTCCACCGCCAACCCTTCATGCAGGCTTTCCAGACGCTGCTGAACATACTCGGCCTGCCAGATAGCCAGCGGGCTGGAACGGGTAGCGATACGCAAGATTTCGCGGGACATGGGGCATCCTGAGGGCAGTGAATTTGGGTTGATAGTCTATCAGTTTAAAAAGCTTCAAGCTGCACGCGACACGCTGCAACACGACTGCCTGATTGCCGCGGTTTTAAACGACCGGAGCCGCGCCCATACTCTGGACGCGGCTCCGATGCGTAAGAACATTCAAACCGTTAAGCCGTGTTGTTGCTTGCAGCCTGAAGCTTGTCGCGGATCTTTTCAGTTGCCGTAGACCACTACGGTAAATTCCGCCAGCACCCCAAAGAAATTCTGGGATTCATAGTCCACGTGGTGGATTTCGGTGATCCCGCCATTGCGGGCAGCGGTCTGGATACTGGCATCACCGGAGGCGATCACACCGAGGATGGAGCGGGCACTGGCGCGGCCTACACGGGTCGGTTTTTCCGAAGAAGCGGTGGCCGCCATGGGCGCCTTCACGTTGCCGTACAGGAAGCCGGTAACCGGCATGGTGGCACTGGCACAGCCGCTGAGCACAACCGCGCTGACCAGAAGAAGCAGAGTCTTTTTCATTACAGAGATCCTGTTTTTGTTATTCGTTATCGTTCACTTTTCGTGCAATGCAGCAGGCCCAAGGCTAGCACGCGGCCCGGACCTTGTTAATTACCCCGACGCCCGTTACAGGCTTTGCAGCACCCGCCGCAAGCCCGCCACATGGCGGCGGCTCACAGTCAGGCGCTCGTCTACCCCGCGCAGACGGACCTGATGGTGCCCGGCGGTGGCCATTTCCATGCCCTCGATATACCGAAGCGCCACCAGCGCATTGCGGTGAATACGTACAAACTGGTCGCCGAATTCGGTTTCCAGCTCTTTCAGGGTTTCGTCGATCAGCACTTCGCCTTCACTGAAACACACGGTCACGTATTTTTGATCCGCCAGGAAGTAGCGCACATCATCCACCGGCACCAGCTCCAGCCCCCGGTGAGTACGGGCGCTGATATGGCCGCGACGGCGAGGCTTGTCTTCGCTCACCTCATCGCTGATTTCCGCCAGTTGCACACGGTTAAGCGTTTTCGCCTTGGTCAGCGCCGTCGTCAGGTCGGCCGCATTGACGGGCTTGAGCAGGTAATCCACTGCGTGGACCCGAAACGCCTGCAAGGCATGCTCGTCATAGGCCGTACAGAAGATCACGGCCGGCGGATTATCCATCTTGCCCAGATGCTCCGCTGCTTCCATGCCATCCATTTCCGGCATGCGGATATCCATCAGCACCACGTCCGGCTTGCAGGACTGGGCTTCAATGATGGCTTCACGGCCATTGGCCGCCTCTGCCACCACCTCGGCATTCTCGATTTTATCGACCAGCCTCTTGAGCCGGTCCCGAGCCAGTTGCTCGTCATCGCAGACAAGTACCCGCATAAGTCCCATCCTTTTTATTGCAGCGGATATCGAATTTCGATCTCGTATTCTTTTTGTTCCGGGCGGGATTCCACCGCCACCTCGTCACCGTACAGGGCTTCCAGCCGGTGACGTATATTTTCCAGTGCCATGCGGTTGCCTTTGTGATGCCCGTCGCCTTCCGGCTTGGGATTGCTCACCGACAGCACCAGGTTGCCATTGTGCGCGAGGGCACGAATCGTCACCATCCCCCCCGCCGATAATGGCTGTATGCCATGATAAATGGCATTTTCAAGCAAGGGTTGCAAGGTTAATAACGGAATCTTCAGGGATTTTGCGTCTACCTGGATATCCCATTCCACCTGCAGCCGCTCGCCCATGCGTAGCTGTTCAATGTGAATATAGCGCTGACACAGCTCCAGTTCCTCTTCCAGAGAGGCTTCATTCCCGCTGTTCTTGAGGCTGGCGCGAAACAGCACCGACAAGTCTTCCACCACCTGCTCGGCCCCGTCCGGGTCCACCGCGATCAGGCTGGCGATGATGTTCATGGAATTGAACAGAAAATGCGGGCGAATCCGTGACTGCAGGGCCTGAATACGCGCCTGCAGCTCCGCCTGGCCTTTCTGGCGCAGCTGCTCCTGCACATAGAAATAACGCATCACCAGCCCGGCGATAATCGCCGCAATCAGGCCATTTACCGGAATATCTGCCGACCACAATCCCGTTTCTAGCGCGCCGCCGCTAACCCAGTCCATCACCAACCGGGCCAGAATGCTGAACAATAACGTATCGGCCACCACCAGCAGCACCACCACGGTGGATGTCCAGGCAGGCGGCAGACGATTCAGCCGATTGCGCAGCTGGCAGATCAGCGCCGCAGAGCTCAACCCCACCCACTGCACAAACAGGGAGGTAATTGCCAACCGGCCAACGCTGAAATCGTCGTAGTAAGTGGCCACCAACGTCACCACCAACGCCATCAGCTCGGCCACCACCACCACCACCAGCACGGCACGGGTGCTGCACAGGTCGGGCAGGAAACTGTTATTGGCCGGCACGTCCATGGCCACAGGCGATCCCCTTTATACGGAAAAAGAACTAATTATTAAGATGTTATACCTGAACCAACCGCCACTCCCAAGGAATAGTGTCTCCCTGCTATACTTGCGCCCCCCGCAAACCAAGCGTTGAGCAAGTACGATGACTGACAAGCAGCAGAACAAACTCTGGGGCGGCCGCTTCAGCGAGTCCACCGACCAGTTCGTGCAGGAATTCACTGCCAGTGTGAACTTCGACCGCCGCATGTACCGTCAGGACATCTACGGCTCCCAGGCCCATGCCACCATGCTGGCCGAAGTGGGCGTGCTCACCGATGAAGAGCGCGATGCCATTATCCAGGGGCTGCGTGAAATCCAGCTGGAAATCGAGAACGGCGAGTTCGAGTGGTCCGTGGCCTTGGAAGATGTGCACATGAACATCGAGGCCCGGCTCACCGACAAGATCGGCATCACCGGCAAGAAGCTGCACACCGGCCGCAGCCGTAACGACCAGGTGGCCACCGACATCCGCCTGTGGCTGCGTGACGAGCTATTGATTCTGGAAGAGCAATACCTGCACCTGATGGTCGGTCTGCTGGACCTGGCTGAGCGCGAAGCGGCCACCATCATGCCCGGCTTCACCCACCTGCAGACCGCCCAGCCAGTGACCTTCGGGCACCACCTGCTGGCCTGGTTCGAAATGCTCAAGCGTGATCGCGAGCGCCTGCTGGATTGCCGCAAGCGGGTCAACCGCATGCCCCTGGGCGCCGCCGCCCTGGCCGGCACCACCTACCCGATCAACCGCGAGCGCACCTGCGAGCTGCTCGGCTTCGACGGCGTCTGCGAAAACTCGCTGGACGCGGTGAGTGACCGGGATTTCGCCATTGAATTCTGCGCCCTGGCCGCCCTGACCATGACCCACCTGTCACGGATCAGCGAAGAGCTGGTGCTGTGGACCAGCGCCCAGTTCAACTTCATCAACCTGCCCGACCGCTTCTGCACCGGCAGCTCCATCATGCCGCAGAAGAAAAACCCGGACGTGCCGGAACTAGTGCGCGGCAAGACCGGCCGCGTCAACGGCCACCTGATCAGCCTGCTGACCCTGATGAAAAGCCAGCCGCTGGCCTACAACAAGGATAATCAGGAAGACAAGGAACCGTTGTACGACGCCGTGGACACCCTGAAAGGCAGCCTGCGCGCCTTCGGCGACATGATCCCGTCCCTGGAACCTAATCGTGAAGTGATGCGCGAGGCGGCCCGCCGTGGCTTCGCCACCGCCACCGACCTGGCCGACTATCTGGTCCGCAAGGGCATCGCTTTCCGCGACTCCCACGAGATCGTCGGCAAGGCCGTGGCCTATGGCGTAGAGAAGAAAAAGGACCTGGGCGACATGTCCCTGTCTGAGCTAAAGCAGTTCAGCGACCAGATCGACGACGACGTGTTCGACGTGCTGACCCTGGAAGGCTCGGTGAGCGCCCGTAACCACATCGGTGGCACCGCGCCGGACCAGGTACGAGCGGCCGTCGGCCGTGCCCGCGAGGCGCTGGACAACACCGGCCAGTAAGCGCCGCAACAAGCGCTTTCTTCGGAAGGCGCCGTACGATAAAAAACGCCGCCGGCTCCAGAGAGCCGGCGGCGTTTTCGTTCCGGGCAACCGGCTTGCGCAGCCGTAGCACGCCCGGCAGCAGTCCCATCCCGGCGCTACTCCAGATCCTCACCATTGGCTTCCGGCTGATATTCAACAGCCAGGATTTCCAGTTTCAAGATCTTGCCGTTGGGCGCCGGCCAGTCAATGCTCTGCCCCACCGACAACCCCAGCAACGCCGCCCCCACCGGCGCCAGTATCGACACCCGCTCCGGACCGTTATCCTGTGGATACACCAATGTCAGGCTCATTTCCCGACCACGGGCCTGCTCCCGGCAGCGAATCCTCGAATTCATGGTGACCACATCCGCCGGCATTGCCTCGGGCGCCACCACCGTGGCTCGCAACAGTTCCTCTTCCAGGCCTTCGGCCACCTCGCCATGGGCGGTCGCTAACAATGCTTCCAGGCGCGCAACATCCAAACGTGAAACGGTAATGGCCGGTAACGCCATGGCTTTCTCCTTACAGGGTCAATCATTCAGAAATGCCCCACGCATACACGCCCGCCCGCATGCCGGGGTATCCAGGCGCAGGCAGGGCAAGTACGAGAAAGGGGCGAAAAGATCAGCAGAAATGCGTCCACGCGGAGCGGACTATCCACAGATAGTAAACCGGACCGTTTTTTTCTCAAGCGGCGTTATCGGACACCGCCATCACCGGATTTCACATCGACCCCGCATTACCTCCAGAGTCACGAACCGTTATACTCACACCCCAGCAAACGGAGTACCCCATGCGCCCATTCAGCCTGTTACTGTTCCTGCTCCTGGCCGGCTGCGGCCAGAAAGGCCCGCTGTATTTTGATCAGGAACGCAACACCGCCGCGTCGGCCGGCAACGCCCAGGCGGCGCAAGCCGACGCCACTGACAGTGACGACATCCAAGACGAAGACGACGCCAACGCGTCCGGACAGGAATAATCATGGACCCCTTTCAGTACCGCGACGGTGAATTGTTCGCCGAAGAACTTCCCGTAGAGCAACTGGCGGATCGCTTCGGCACGCCGCTCTACCTGTATTCCCGTGCGGCTCTGGAGCGTCATTATCTGGCCTTCGATGAAGCCTTCGGCGACCACCCTCATCAGGTGTGTTACGCGGTGAAAGCCAACTCCAACCTGGCGGTGCTGAATGTACTGGCTCGTTGTGGCGCGGGGTTCGATATCGTCTCCGGGGGCGAACTGGAGCGGGTGCTGCGCGCCGGTGGCGATCCGGACAAGATTGTCTTTTCCGGCGTGGGCAAAACCGCCGATGAAATGGCCGCAGCCCTGAAAGCCAACATTCATTGTTTCAATGTGGAATCCGCCGCCGAGCTGGAGCTGCTGAATCTGGTAGCCGGCGAACTGGACCGGGAAGCGCCCATCGCCATTCGCGTGAACCCGGACGTGGACGCCCAGACCCACCCCTATATTTCTACCGGCCTGAAAGACAACAAGTTCGGCGTGGACATCACCAAGGCGCCCGCCCTGTACCAGCGCGCCGCCGAATTGCCGCACATCCGGATTCTCGGTATCGACTGCCACATCGGCAGCCAGCTCACCAAGCTTGCGCCCTTTGAAGATGCGCTGGAGCGGGTATTGAAGCTGCTGGCCCAGCTGCAGGAACACGGCATCGAAATCCATCATCTGGATCTGGGCGGCGGCCTGGGCGTCACCTACGACGACGAAACCCCGCCGGACCGTTCAGCGTATGTGCAGGCCCTGCTCAAGCACATTCCCGGCGAATTGCCCGTGCATATCGAACCGGGCCGCTCCATTGCCGCCAACGCCGGCCTGTTCATTACCCAAGTGCTGTTCCTCAAGCCCACCGAGCACAAGAACTTCGCCATTGTCGACGGCGCCATGAACGACCTGATCCGCCCCAGCCTGTACTCCGCCTGGCAGAACATTATCCCGGTAAAACCCCACGACGCCGATTGCCGCGAGTGGGACATCGTTGGCCCGGTGTGCGAAACCGGCGATTTCCTCGGCAAGGACCGCGCCCTGTCCCTGGAAACCGGCGACCTGCTGGCCGTGCGCAGCGCCGGTGCCTATGGCTTTGCCATGGCCAGCAACTACAACAGCCGCAACCGCCCCGCCGAAATCATGGTGGATGGCGACCAGGCCTTTGTGGTGCGCCAACGGGAAACCTATGACGATCAGCTGAAGCAGGAGTCGCTGCTTCCTTGATATGGCCTGACAAGGCACAGAAAACGGGCTTCGGCCCATTTTTTGTTTTACGCTTTGGTTGTCACGGCCAACCCCCTGGACCTCCCCCTGCCATCATGAATTTCCGTGCCGCGCTGTCATTACTGATCCTGTCCGGGCCGTTACTTGCCACCGCTCCCGGCAAAGCGTCAGCCAACGACGCCGTTAACCGTGCGATTCGGTTAAGCCTTGCGGAAAGTTTTGTCACTGCCAACCTGCTAACCAGCGGCGACGCCGTACGCTTCGGGTTCTGGGATTTTGACCCCAACACATTGCTGAATCTGGACGACGATAACTTCGGCTCACTGGAATCCCGGGAACTGCGACAACGCATCGCCACCTTCAGCCTGCCCTACACCTGGCAAACCCCTCTGGCGGAAACCGGTAATACCCTGTCGCTGGGCGTGAAAGCCGCCTATGTGGAAAACAAACAGCAGACCCAGATCATCAATAGCACCAGCCGGGCCAAGGACGAAATCAACAGCTCGGTCACTTCCCTGAGTGTCGGCGGGACCTTTAGCCGCCGGTTGTCCACCCACTGGGACCTTGCCTTCTCCACCCACGCGCACTGGATGCGTTACCGCAACGACACCGACTTCAATACCGCCGATTCCCAGGCCATCGCCCCCGCCGTCGACGGACTCATTACCAACTTCAACGCGGATGCCTGGCTACTGGAACCCAGCGCCCGGCTGACCTATTTCATTGGCGGGGAACAGTCGGAAGTACAGCTGTTCAGTGACATCCATTATATGGCCGGGCACACCTTTCATACCGACCGCGCCGCCCATGACGTCGCGCCGGAAGCCTGGCACTGGTCCAATGGGGCACGCTGGAAACACCCCTTTGTCACCCGCATCCTGCCCGGCCAGAACGTGTGGATGCAGGCATCCCGCTTCGACCTGGGCGGCGATCTGGAGGGGTCACTGGGGAATCATTATTACTACGAGGCAGGCGTAGGCTGGCTGCTGGATATTCACGAGCGCATCCCGTTCATCGACAACATCGGCATCGGGATCAATCTGAACTACGGCAGCCTGCTGCGTGGCGGCACCCTGGTGCTGTTATTCAACGAGACGTAAACAGCCACCAGGGCGACAACCGGATCAGGACTGACCCTGTTCCCCGGTGAGCATTTTCACCAGCGTATGGCCGTTGGTATCGCAGAGCGCGTCTTTTAATAACGGCATGGCCTGAGCCATGTGCTGGGCCAGCGTGTAAGGCGGGTTGATGATCAGCATGCCGGTGCCGGTCATGCCACGGCCGGAAGCATCCGGGCGCACGCAACACTCCACCCGTAGCAGGTTGGGAATGCCGGCTTTCACGAAACGGCGAATAAAGCTTTCTGTGCGGTTGCGGTCCAGCACCGGGTACCAGATGGCATAGGTGGCGGTGGCAAATTTCTCCATGGCCATTTGCACCGCAGGCAGCACGCCGTTGTAATCCGCTTCCATCTCGTAGGACGGATCGATCAATACCAGACCACGCCGGTGCTGCGGTGGCAACAATGCCTTGAGCCCCTGCCAGGCATCTTCCTTGAGCACCTGCACGCGCTTGTCGTCGGCAAACTCACGCTTGAGCAGGGCAAAGTCGGTGGTGTGCAGCTCAGTGCATTGCAGCACATCCTGCTCACGCAGCAGGCGGGCACTGATCTGCGGCGAACCGGGATAATCGGTCAGCCGCCCCACCGGGTTCAGCTTTTCCACCAGTGACACGTACTGGTCAATCACCCCCACCCCGGTGCGCTTGCCAAACAGTTTGGCAATGCCGTCCTGGTACTCACCGGTCTTCTGCATATGCTCGCTGGCGATGGCATAACGGCCCGCGCCGGCGTGGGTATCGTGCACGGTGAAGGGTTTGTCCTTCTTCTTCAGGTATTCAATGATTGCCACCTGCACAATGTGCTTGAGCACATCCGCAAAATTGCCGGCGTGGTAACTGTGACGGTAGGAAAGCATGACGGACACCTGAACTGGGAATGAAAAACGCCTCACGGCGGATTCGCGACGACAGATTCGCCACGATCAATGGACAATTGTACCTTGCTCGGCCGGCGTAGGGTCTGTTTTTTGATTGATTGTGTCTTTTGCAAGGCACTGAATGCCCCGCGCATGAAACCGTATAACCGGCGCCAGCGTTCGCAGCAGACCCGCAATTCATTCCGCGTATCGCCGGAAAGAATCAGCCCCATAGACATTTTGCACCGCCCAAGGCACTGATTTCAGCCCCGGGAGGCCGTACAATAGGCCTTTAATTACGATTTCACCGGACAGCGGTATGAACCTGCGCTTTACCAAAATGCACGGCCTGGGCAACGATTTCATGGTCATCGACGGCATTCGCCAGACATTACCGGAAACCGGCCTGCCCCTGCCTGCGGATGAAATTCGCCGCTTGGGCGACCGCAATTTTGGCGTGGGCTTCGATCAGATGCTGATCGTGCAACCCTCCCGTTCCGCTGACGCCGATTTCCGCTACCGCATCCTCAATGCCGACGGCTCCGAAGTGAGCCAGTGCGGCAACGGCGCCCGCTGCTTTGCCCGGTTTGTGCGCGAACAGGGGCTCACGGACAAGCGTGAAATCCAGGTGGAAACCGCCGCCGGCCAGATGACCCTCACCGTCACCGACGATGAACAGGTCACCGTGGACATGGGCGCGCCTCGCTGGGCGCCAGACGCCATCCCCATGACCGCCAAAGCCGAAGCGGACAGCTATTTCCTGGTATCCGGCACGCAAGCCTGGGAAGTGGGCGCGGTTGGCCTGGGCAACCCCCACTGCACTCTGCTGGTAGAAAACGTGGATAACGCGCCAGTAGAGAGCGTCGGCCCGCTGCTGGAAAGCCATGAACAATTCCCCGAGCGGGTGAACGTGGGCTTTATGCAGATCGTCAGCCGCAACGAAATCCGCCTGCGCGTCTACGAACGGGGCGCCGGCGAAACCCTGGCCTGCGGGTCCGGCGCCTGTGCCGCTGTGGCCATCGGCCAGCGTCGGGGCTGGCTGGATGCCGCCGTCACCGTGCACCTGCCGGGCGGTACGCTGCAAGTCTGCTACGATGGCCAGGGTGGCATCCAGATGACAGGCCCCGCCAGCCATGTCTATGATGGCGCTATTGAAATCACTCTTTAGCAGGCGATTACGAGCACCGGCGATGTCAGTGCCGACTGACCCGAATGATGACAAAGGACAGGATTGATGACGGATCAGACCCCAGCCAGCGCCGACCAGGTCGCCGCCTACCTGCGAGAACATGCCGATTTCTTTCAGCATCGCCCGGAGCTGCTGGAGCTGTTACGCCTGCCCGATTCCAAAGGCCAGGCGGTATCGCTGCTGGAGCGCCAGGCGTCGATTCTGCGCGAGCGCAATACCGAGCTGCGCGACCGGCTCAACGGCCTGCTGGATGTGGCACGGGAAAATGATCACCTGTTCGACAAGACTCGCCGCCTGACCCTGTCGCTGCTGGAAGCCCGCGGCGCGGAAAAACTGTTCCGCAATCTCCTCACCAGCCTGAGCACGGACTTTCACTGTGATCAGGTGGCACTAATGCTGTACGACCGGGAAGTGCCCATTCTTGGTGACCTGCGCAACCAGATCCGCTGCGTGGACAGCGACGCCCTGCCCAGCGCGCTCAACCATCTTCTGCGCAGCGGCAAAGCTGTGTGCGGTGCCATGCGCACGGAAGAAATGGAAGCCCTGTTCCAGGACAATGCCACCGACATTCGCTCCGCCGCCATGGTGCCGCTGGAATACCAGGGCCGCCTGGGCCTGCTGGCCATTGGCAGTAAAAGCGCCATGCACTTCCGCAGCTCCCTGGGCACCCTGTTCATTACCCATATTGGCCAGGTGCTGAGCCGCCGGCTCCACGAAGTCGTGCGCCAATACCCCCATCAGGCAGCCAAGAAAACCAGCGATATCAGCTGAACGAGGGCCGTTAACCGTGGACAGCGACAGCACTGGCACAGCGCCAACGGTTAACGCCTTCCTGACCCATCTGGCCAGCGAGCGCCGCCTTTCCCCGCACACCGTCAGCAGCTATCAGCGCGACCTGGTCGAGGCCCGAAAAGTCCTGGGCACCCAGCCCTGGGATGCCCTCACCGTGCACGACATTCGCAGCCTGGCGGCCGCACTCCACCGCAAGGGGAAAAGCGGCAAAACCATCCAGCGCATGCTCTCCACCCTGCGCACGTTTTTCCGCTACCTGATGCGCGAAGGGCTGGCCCGTGATAACCCGGCCATGGATATCCGCGCCCCGAAAAGCGGCAAACGCCTGCCCAAGGCGCTGGACGCGGATCAGGTCAGCCACCTGCTGGATGCCGGCACCCACAGCAGCGAACCGCTGGCCCTGCGCGATCAGGCCATGATGGAGCTGCTCTACGCCTGCGGCCTGCGGCTGGCAGAGCTGCTGAGCCTGAATCTGGACAGCATCGACCTGCGTGACGGCCAGCTACTGGTCACCGGTAAAGGCAACAAAACCCGCCAGCTGCCGGTGGGCAAACCCGCCCTCACCGCCGTACGCCGCTGGCTGAAAGTACGCCCCCTGCTGATTAAAAGCGGCGACCAAACCGCCCTGTTCATCAGCAAGAACGGCCGTCGCCTGTCACCTTCCAGCGTGCAGCAACGGCTCAAGCGGCACGCTCTGGAACGGGGTCTCGACGACCATCTGCACCCGCACAAATTACGCCACTCCTTCGCTACCCACCTGCTGGAATCCTCCGGCGACCTGCGTGCGGTACAGGAACTGCTCGGCCATGCCGATCTGGCCACCACCCAGGTCTACACCCATCTGGACTTCCAGCATCTGGCCCAGGTCTACGATGGCGCCCATCCAAGGGCCCAGCGCCGCAAGGACGAAGACGAATAATCCCGGGCACCCGCCCCATCTCTGACACAAGCAACCCGGTGTGCTGCCATTAGCGGTTTTACGATAAACTACCGCCCATGAGTACACTCAAGCTGATTACCTTCGATCTGGACAACACGCTGTGGCCTGTGGATGAGGTGATCCGCAAGGCCGAGAAAGCCTGTAGCGACTGGATCGCTGACCGCCACCCGGATGCCGCCCGCGCCCTCAACGCGGAGCGGGTGCGCATGGTGCGCACCACCCTGCTCAAGGAAAACCCCGGCTACCTGGACAACCTGACCGCGCTACGCCAGGACGCCATGACCCGGGCCTTCATGGACGCCGGGTTCAGTAACGCCGAGGCCCGCAAGATCGCCCTGGACGCCTTCGCGGTCTTTCATCAGGCCCGAAACCAGGTATCGTTTTTTCCCGGTGCCCGGGAGGTACTGGAGCAACTCGCCGACAGCTACACCCTGGGCGCACTGACCAACGGCAACGCCGACCTGCGCCAGATCGGCATCGCCGAACTGTTCGCGTTCCATCACTCTGCGGAAACCATCGGCAAGCGCAAACCCGCCCCGGACATGTTCCATGCCGCGCTGGAATCCGCCGGGGTTCAAGCCCACCAGGCCGTCCACGTGGGTGACCACCCGCTGGAAGATGTGCACGCTGCCCGCGAACACGCTATGCATGCCGTCTGGGCCAACCTCATCGATCTGGCCTGGCCGGTTGAACTGGACCGCCCCCGTCACCATATCCACAACCTGCATGAGCTACCGGATCTGGTGCCGCTCTTCGACGACTGACCGCGGATGATTTCCCCCATGAGCCAACGCGCCCAACTTTCCTCGTTACTCGATGACCTGCAAACGGAACTGGACCAGCAAGGTCTGTGGGCCACGCAGCCGCCGGCGCCATCGGCTTTCGATAGCAGCACGCCATTTTTTGCGGACACCATGAATTTCAGCGAGTGGCTACAGTGGGTCTTCATCGCCCGTTTCCGGGCCATTCTGGAAGCGGACCATCCCCTGCCCGGACAATGCGATATTGCCCCCATGGCAGAGGAAGCCCTGAAAGGCATGGAGCAGGACGTGACCGGAATCATCAATCTGATCAAGCAATTCGATGATCAGTTTTGAGTGATCTGACTGCCCGGCGCGGGCTGACGACAGCCCTGCCTCGCTTCAACCTGACGCTTCAGCGTCTGCCATGCGGCAGCAGCACCGTAGAAACGTAGCGGCGTGAAACGTTTCTACTTTTCCCAATCCCGTCGCTCGTCGCTCGTCGCTCGTCGCTCGTCGCTAGCGAATAACACTATCTTTCAATAGCGCCCGCCACTGGCTTTCCTCGTCACCGGCGGACAGGGTCCACAACCACTGACCTCGATCATCCAGGGCTTCAAGGGCGGTAACCACCTGCCCATCACCGGGCTTGCGCAGACGCCACAGGCTGTCCATCTTTGCCATGTCCAGCGACACCAACGCGCCGTTATGGGCCAGATGGCAATGGCTGCCCTGCCAACGCGGCGACGACCAGGGCGCAGTCATGCACAGGCGCACCCCCTGATTACCCACGCACAAGGTTGTTACCGTGTCTCGAACAGCCGCTTCCGCCAACACTGCCGGCAACGTTTCCGGCCTTACCTGGCAGGCAAAGCTGTCGCGCACCGAGCGATACAAGACGTCGCGCTGTTGATCGCAGCGCTGCAACAAGCCGGCAAAATCTTCGTCATCCGTGCTGCTCGCCCAGTCGCGTTCCAACTGGCTGAGCGACCCAAGTTCACCGCCCACACCACACGGCAACACCGCCGGCAGATTGAGCGTTTGCTGGTCCGGGTGAAGCATGGCGCACACCAGTTCCTCGAACGCCAACCCGCCACTGTCCGGCGCCACCGCCATTTGCTGTAGCGGCTGCCCATGACGGTCAAAGAACACCAGGCTGCGGGCCGGCAAGGCACCTGTGGGTTCCAGCACCGCCAGCACCGAATGCCACTGGCCGACCTGCAAGCTCTGGCGCAGCCGGCAGCGCTCCCCCACCGACTCCAGCCACCATTCACCGGGCACCCCGGACTCGCCGTCCTGAAGGGTCGGGTAATGCATGTTCTGGGAAATGCGCGAGCCACTGGAGAACGTGGTTACCACCAGTGAACCCAACCGGTACAGCGCTTTGAGAATTGCCAGCGGTTCATCCTGCAACCGCAACACCCGGTCACCGAGCGCAGCACCACACTGCCTCAACAGAGGGGATGTTGCCGGGGCCGCGGGCCATGCCATGACAGCCATACTGCCTCCAAAAAAATAGCGCAGCAGGCAACATGCTTCACGCCACAACGCGGTCACAGGGTCATGACTATTGCCGCTTGCTGCCGCGCCGAAAGAGTGGGCTCGGCTGGCAGACAACCTAATGACAACAGATCCTGTGCGTTGCGGCAGGTGGCATGCTGCATGCCGAAGAGCCTTAAATTAGGTGTGGAAAGCTGGCTGCGGCTGGCGATCCACGTCAGGGAGAAAGATGAGACGCGACACGCAACAACGCGATTCGTTGATTGTCGGTTTTTAAACGCCTTGCCCCGCGCTCACGTTTTTACGCGGGATTGGGACCTTGAAAACCAGAAGCGCTTTCTGCGTGTTGTTGCGTGGAGCGTGTTGCATGCCGCGTCACTTGGTAAGTATCAACTTGTTGTTGGACGTACGGCGCAGCTGGTAACGCTCACCGGCATGCTCAATCCACAACTTGCCCTGATGGTTAAGCAGCAAACCACTTGCCACACTGCTCTCCGCATTGATGGCAACCTGGCGCGTGGTAGTGGCAACGTTTTTCTTTACCTGAGACATGCTGACCTCCTTTTCGTATATGAGAATCATTATCATTATTGATTAGACAGTCGTCAACGCCTGTTTTTCATTTTCTGATGAAGATCTCATTTCAGTGGCCCAGCCCGATGGCGCACCGGTCAAACTCTCCCGGCACCCTGCCCAAAACACCCCCCTGTAAACCACCCGGGAAGCCATAACGGCAATGCATCAAAAACTGCAAAACGCTACCCAACCCCCTATCGAAAGCCACCCACATTGGCGTTAGACTGAAATCATGAATATTGCGACGGCACACTCCATGACCGAATCTCCACAGGAACGTCTGGCCGCTATTCTTGATAGCCACCAGCCCACCTCCATTCTCACTGTCAGCCTCAACCCCATCCCTGTCGTTGCCCAGTGGTGCAAAGACCACAACTGCACTCTGGTAGAAATTCAGGAACAGAACCCGTTCCCCGCCCTGGATGACATTAACCGGGTGGATATCGCCATCGTGGCGGATCAGCTGGAATACATGCCCCAGCATGACGGCGAGGCACTGATGGGGTTGCTCCGCAACCTGCATACCGACTCCATGGTGGCCGTGTATCAACCCACCCTGGCCCCGCAAAAATTGCGTTGGCCGGCCAACGGTTTTCTGGCACTGGGCTGTCGTGAGCAGGGGCATTTTGCTGAAGACGGTCGCGAGCTGAACATCTATAGCTACGACCTGGATAACTACAATTTCGAACGCAAGTGGAATAACCCGCGCTTCTGGGCCAACCCGGAAAACTGGGGAAAATACTGGTGGTAGCCCCGGGATGGCGCTGCGTTCTGGAAATGGACGCAGCGCTGTCGTATGGTTGCGCCGTCGACTGAATTGATGGCTCACCATGATCGGACACCGTTTTCGCGAAATTCTCCTCTTCTGGTGGCGGCACCTTGGCCCGCTGTTTCTGGTCACCGCCCCCTTTGCCCTGATCACCGAAGCTACCCAGTGGATTTTCGGCCCCTCCTTCGTGCTGCCGGAAACCGAAGGGGCCGCCCTGCAATTCAGCGGCATCAGCCTGGCCATTATTCTGCTGGTACGCCCGCTGGCCGAAGGCGCGCTCTATGTACAGCTGTCCGCCATCAGCAACGGCAAACCACGCGGCCTGCTGGCCTGCACCGCCCCGGCATTACTGGTTTATCCGCCCTTGCTGCTCAGCTATGCACTGATGGCCATTGGTGTGTCACTGGGCTGGATGGCCCTGTTCTTCCCGGCGGCGTGGGTCTATACCCGCCTGTGTTACGCCCCCCTGCTGGTGGTACTCAAGCAACAAAACCCCATAGCAGCCCTGCGCCAGTCCTTCCGGATGACACAGTCCCAACAATGGCCGCTGCTGCTGGTGCTGGTACTGGTATTCCTGGCGTACCTGATGATGAGTAGCCTGGTGGCCAGTGCCATCCTCGGGGTGGTCAGCCATACCACCGCCGCTTCCTTGCTCGCCGCCCTGCCGGTGTCGCTGATGAGTGCGCTGGTGAATATTGCGGTATTCCGCTACTGGTCATTAAGCCAACCCAGCGGCCCCTCCGGCACCGCCTGACAGCGAGATAGCAACACTGGACCCAAGACGTCATGGCAAGTGGCTCTTTTGATGGCATACTGCCCCAAAGGGGTTCACAACAGCCTGCTAATAACGGATCAACCGGGGAAATTTCGTGTCACAACACACCATGCATTTAAGCTGGACCGCCCACGGCGACCGGGAACATTACCTCTGGCATCTTGCAGACGGCAATGAAGTGCGCGTGGTCGATGGCCACCACGGCCACCAGGAATTCATGGAACCGGAAGAAGCCTTCCTGGCCGCCTTGGCCAGCTGCCACTTGCTCTCGTTCCTCACCGAAGCGGCCCGCGAAGGGCTGTCGGTGGCCAGCTACGATGACGACCCCCAAGGCGTACTCGGGCAAAACGATCAAGCAAAGATTTATATGCAGACCATGGTGCTGCAACCGCTAGCCACCTTTAATGGCGAACAACCGGACGCCGCCAAGATTCAGGCTCTGCACCAGCGCGCCCACGAAAAGTGCTTTATCGCCCAATCGGTGAGGAGTGAGGTTCTGATCGAACCGCGGGGCTAGATCGCTGTGCGCATCAGATAAGACAACACAACAAACGAGAGCTCAATCGCGCTGTAAGCAATAGAACTCGCGCGATTCCACCAGGTCTGTCTATCCCTGCAGCGGCTTCGTCGATCTTTAGGACTAGTTTTTTCAGCGTTTCACTGTCCAGCCTCGCGCCGCTTCTAGCTTCCCCCCGGCCTGCTATACTCGCCGCACAACCTTTTCGGTGACCCGATCAACAAGGAACGCCATGAAATATCGCGATCTTCGAGACTTCATTTCCCAGTTAGAGCAACTCGGCGAACTCAAGCGCATTACGGTGCCGGTGGACCCGAATCTGGAAATGACGGAAATCTGCGACCGCACCCTGCGGGCCGGCGGGCCGGCCCTGCTGTTTGAAAACCCGGTGGGGTTCGGCACCCCGGTCCTGGGTAACCTGTTCGGCACCGAACGGCGGGTGGCGCTGGGCATGGGCCGCGATTCGGTGGCGGAGCTGCGTGAGCTGGGCGAACTGCTGGCCTTTCTCAAGGAACCGGAACCGCCCAAGGGCTTCCGTGACGCCTGGGAAAAACTGCCGGTGTTTCGCAAGGTCCTGAGCATGAGCCCCAAGGTGTCCAACTCCGGCCCCTGCCAGGAAAAGGTGCTGGAAGGCGACGAGGTGGACCTGTACAAGCTGCCGATACAGACCTGCTGGCCCGATGATGCCGGGCCACTGGTGACCTGGCCGCTGGTCATCACCCGCGGCCCCAACAAGGAACGCCAGAACCTGGGCATCTACCGCCAGCAACTGATTGGCCGCAACAAGCTGATCATGCGCTGGCTTAGCCACCGCGGCGGCGCTCTGGATTTCCAGGAATGGCAGCAGCAACACCCCGGCGAACCGTTCCCGGTGAGCGTGGCCCTGGGCGCGGACCCGGCCACCATTCTCGGCGCCGTCACCCCGGTGCCGGATACTCTCAGCGAATACGCCTTTGCCGGTTTGCTGCGGGGCTCCAAGACCGAGCTGGTGAAATGCATCGGCAATGACCTGCAAGTCCCCGCCAGTGCCGAATTCGTTTTGGAAGGCTACCTCTACCCGGATGACATGGCCGACGAAGGCCCCTTCGGCGACCACACCGGCTATTACAACGAGGTAGAACGCTTCCCGGTATTCACCGTGGAACGCATCACCCATCGCCGCGACCCGATTTACCACAGCACCTATACCGGTCGACCACCGGATGAGCCTGCCGTGCTGGGCGTGGCCATGAACGAAATTTTCGTGCCGATTCTGAAAAAGCAGTTTCCCGAGATCGTGGATTTTTACCTGCCCCCGGAAGGCTGCTCCTACCGCATGGCGGTGGTGACCATGAAGAAACAGTATCCCGGTCACGCCAAGCGCGTAATGATGGGCGTGTGGTCTTTCCTGCGGCAGTTCATGTACACCAAATTCGTGATTGTCTGCGACGACGACGTGAATGCCCGTGACTGGAAAGATGTGATCTGGGCCATGACCACACGCATGGACCCGGCCCGCGATACCGTGATGATCGAAAACACCCCCATCGATTATCTGGACTTCGCTTCTCCAGTGGCAGGTCTGGGCTCCAAGATGGGCATGGATGCCACCAGCAAGTGGGCCGGAGAAACCACCCGCGAATGGGGCCGCGCCATCAGCATGGATCCAGCTGTCAAAGCCCGGGTCGATGAAATGTGGTCATCACTGGGTATCGATACCCCGGAATAATCCCCGGGGTGGGCGCCGCATCACATCACAGCAGTGGCGCCCAAACACAAATATGGTACGATCGTGCAAAACAAAGATAACAAGGTCGCCCATGTCCGCTTTTTCGTCACTCAACCGCCGTGCTTTCCTGAAATCCCTGGCCGCCACCGGTGCCCTGGGCTCAATGAGCCCCGCCCAGCTACTCGCCAACACAGGTAACGCTCCCGCCTGGCAAAACTGGTCCGGTAACCAGAGCGCCACCCCCCGGCAACTGGTGTACGCCACCGATGAAAGCATGGTGCGCGACACCATTCGCAACAGCACCGGCACCCTGCGCGCCTTCGGTGGCAGCCACTCTTTCAGCGGCATCGTGCCCACCGACGACACCCTGATATCCCTGGAACCCATGGCCGGACTGCGCGGCGCTGACGGCAACACATTCCGCTACGGCGGCGGTACCCGGCTGGCCATGGCCAGCGCCATGGCCTACGAACAGGGCTACAGCTTCACCAACGAACCGGACATCAACCTGCAATCCCTGGCCGGCGCCATTGCCACCAGCACCCACGGCACCGGGCTGGGTTTGCAAAGCCTGTCCGGGCAGGTGGACTCCTTGCGCCTGGTCACCCCTGACGGTGAACCGCTTGAGTTGACGGCCGCCGATGGCGATCACTTTCTTGCCGCCTGCTGCAACGTGGGCGCTCTGGGTGTCGTCACCGAAATCGGTTTTCGCCACGATCCCGCCTATCGGCTGGAAGAGCACACCTGGACCTTGCCCCTTCGCGACGCCATGGATTTTGTGGAGAAAGAAAAAGACAATTTCCGCCACATTGAATTCTTTGCCTTCCCGCTGGGTGATCAGGCCATCGTCAAGACCATGGAGATCACCAGTGACACCCAGGACAGTCCTACCCGTGCCGACGACAACGAACTGCTGGAAATGGTCTCCAAGCTGGCCATGCAGGCCGGCTGGCTAACACCAACCCTGCAGAAACTCTCCACCCTCTTTGTGGAAGACAGCCGTTATGTGGGCCCGGCCAACAAAGTCTTTGCCAACCACCGCACCGTGCGTTTCAACGAAATGGAATACACGGTACCAGCGGAACAGGGCATCGCCTGCCTGGAAGAAGTCTGTGCCGCCATTCGCCAGCATGACATCAACGTGTTCTTCCCCATTGAATTCCGTTACGTCGCGGCCGACGACAATCTGCTGTCCATGTTCCATCAGCAATCCGGTGCCAGCCTGTCGATACACCAATACTTCGAGCAGGACTACCAGCCGCTTTTCGACGTGGTAGAGCCCATCCTGCGCCGCTACGCCGGCCGGCCTCACTGGGGCAAGATTCACAATCTGGGACGCAGGGAACTGGCGGAACTGTACCCGGCCTTTGATCGTTTCCAGGCCGTGCGCAAAGAACTGGATCCACAGGGGCGGATGCTGAATCCGCATCTGAAACGCCTGTTTTTATAGGGTGAGAGTCGACCGTGCCGGGGAGGCATCATCCCGAGCCTTTGCGGCAGACACACGCTTGATCGGTTATTGCTTATGAAACGACGTCATTTTCTCTTCGGCGCAGGCGCGCTTGCCGTGGGTGGCTGGTGGCTGCGACCGGACAATCGTGGTGCGGCCCATAATGCTTACTTCCAGTCGCTGAACGACACCCTGAAACAACACGGCCCCGGTCGGCCGCTAATGCTCATTGACCGTCAGCGACTGATTGGCAACTGCCGGACCCTGGTTCAGATGCTGCCCAGCCACTGCCAGCTGCGCATCGTGGCAAAATCCCTGCCCAGCGTACCGCTGATTCAGGAAGTCATGACACACACCGGCAGCCAACGGGTGATGGTCTTTCACCAACCGTTCATGAATGCCCTGGTCGATGCCGAGCCCGGTGCGGATCTGCTGCTGGGCAAACCCATGCCCATCCAGGCGGCCCGCCGTTTCTATACCGAGCTGGGCGATACCCACCCTTTCAAACCTGATCAACAACTGCAGTGGCTGATTGATTCACCCACTCGCCTTGAGCAATACCTGACCCTGGCCCGCGAGCAAAACCGGCAACTCAATATCAATATCGAAATTGATGTGGGCCTGCACCGGGGCGGGCTCACCGACCCACAACAACTGGACGCCATGATCGCGCTGATCGAGGCCCATCCCGAACAACTACGGTTCAGTGGCTTCATGGGCTACGACGCTCACGTGGGGAAATTGCCCGCTTTTATCCAGAGCGCAGAAGAGGGCCACCGGGAAACCGAAGCCATCTACCAGCGCTATATCGACAGGCTGTATCAACTGAACCCCGCCTACCAGCAACAGACATTGTGCTTTAACGGCGCCGGCAGCCCCACGGTGGCACTCTACGACAACACCACCGTGGTCAACGAACTCAGTGCCGGCTCCTGCCTGGTCAAGGCCAGCGACTTCGACCTGCCACTATTGAAAGACTTCCAGCCCGCCGCCTTTATTGCCGCCCCGGTACTCAAGCAACTGGATGGCCTCGCCCTGCCCGGCCCGTTACCGCTGGGCGAACTCTGGCAAGGCTGGGACAGCAACCGCCGACGCACCTACTTTATCTACGGCGGCTACTGGAAGGCCGAGCCGGTTTCCCCGCCGGGAATTCAGGCCAACCCGGTGTACGGTGTGAGCACCAACCAGATGATGTACAACGGCAGTCCGGACACCGCTCTACAGGTCGACGACCAATTGTTCTTCCGCCCCACGCAAAGCGAATTCGTGTTGCTGCAATTCGGCGACCTGGCAGTGTGGGATAACGGCGCCCTTGCCGACTGGTGGCCACCGCTCTCCCAGGGTAACGGGGCCTGATGAGCTGGCCCCTGCTCACCCGGTTTCCGCATCTCGCCAACCTTGCCCCCGTTGCGCTGTGCGATCTGCCCACTCCGGTGGAGCCGCTTCCCGAACAAAGCCCCCTGTGCTGGGTCAAGCGCGATGACATCAGCGCCCACCCTTACGGCGGCAACAAACTGCGCAAACTGGAGTGGGTGCTGGGCGAGCTTCGCCAACGGTCCATAAAACGCGTCGTCACCCTGGGGGCCACCGGAACCAACGCCGGGCTGGCCACCGCACTACTCTGTGAACAGGAACAACTGGGCTGTGACATTTTCACTTTTCCCCAGCCGGATTCCCCCGTGGTCCACCAGAACCGCCAGCGCATGCAACAGGCCGGCGCCCAGCTGCACGACCGCAACAGCCTGCTACGGGCCGCCCTGGGCTGGTACCTGCACCCGGGACGACTTCGCCGCGACCACTACTTCCTCTATGCCGGCTGCTCCAACCCGGCGGCCACCCTTGGCTATGCCAACGCCATGCTGGAACTCAAACAGCAAATCAACGACAGCCTCTGCCCGACACCCGCTGACATTGTGGTCGCCGCCGGCTCCGGTGCCACCGTCGCCGGGCTGCTGGTGGGCAACCAACTCAGCGGCCTGAATGCCCACATCCATGCCGTGCAGGTAGCACAGGACCATCTCGGCCCGTTCTCGGTATGCAATGCCCGACTGGTCATTCGCATGGCCCGGCAATGCTGGCAACAACTGGGGCTACCCTGGGAACAATTCGATACCGGTTTCCTGCAATGGCATGACGACTACCTGGGCACCGGTTATGGCCACCCCACTGCCGCCAGCACCCAGGCCGTGAATGCTGCCTCTCGCAGTGGCCTCCGCCTGGAAAATACCTATACCGGCAAAGCATTCGCAGCGTTTCTCTCCCTGGAAAAACACGCCGCGCAACCCTGCCTTTTCTGGCACACCTTCAATAGCCACTGCCGCTAACCCCCTCACCTCCCCTCACCTCATTTGTCGCCCCACGCCCTTCCTCTCTTCTGAACCTGTGAGCCAGCTCGCAAAACGCAGCGTTATGCAGGGGCTTTAACCGAGCTTTTACAAACACCAGGAACGACCTGCCCCCATCGCCCCACTAATTCCCTGAGACATCAACCAAGGAGGATGACTCATGAAAAAATTGATTCTTGCATCTGTACTGCTGGGCGCCACCGCCACCGTGAGCGCCGGCGACACCATCACCACCGACAGCGCCGCCATCACTCAGGGCATCAAGGAAGGCACTGAAGTACGCATGGACGGTGAAGTGGTTCAAGCACTGGGCGATGAGCGTTATTTGCTTCGTGATCGCAAAGGGCAATTCGAAGTCGAACTCGACGATGACCTGACGGCAAACCGCCCGCTGAAAGCCGGCACCCAACTTTCCTTTACCGGTGAAGTGGACCACGACGACGGCCGCAGCGTGGTGGATGTGAAGAAGGTGCACTCAGTGAAGGGCACCACCACCAACAGCCCGAGCGCGACGATCAGCAACTGATGCGCTGATCCCCTGCTCCGACCTTGTTGACGGCGGCCTCCGGGCCGCCGTTTTTCGTTCCCCCTCCCCGCGACCTGCCGCTTTGCTTCCTCACCGCCCCCGTCCTTGACCCATGGGACTGACCACCGGGTATTTATTGCCATTCTCTGCACATTGACCGTTACATTGAGCACTGATACATTCGATAAAACTTGACGTTGTCTAGATGCAACGTTGCCATGCTTCAGGAGCCAACATGACCCCCACCACCGTCAACAGCCAGGGCGTTTCACTCCAGGCCTATACCCTCGGCGACCCCAAAAAGGCGCCCGTGGTGCTGGTGCACGGCTACCCGGACAACCACAGCGTGTGGCAACCGGTGGCTCAGCAGCTGGCCAAGCACTACTTTGTGATCCTCTATGATGTGCGTGGCGCAGGCGCCTCCCAGGCCCCCCGGGCACAAGCGGACTACCGCATGAAGCTGCTGTCCGCTGACCTGCTCGCGGTGGTAGATACCCTGATCCCCGACCGTGGGTTTCATCTGGCTGGCCATGACTGGGGCTCCATCCAAAGCTGGGAATCGGTCACCAGCGAGCCGCTGAAATCGCGCATCCTGTCCTACACCACGATTTCCGGACCCTGCCTGGACCACATGGGCCACTGGATGCGCGAGCGCACCCTGAACCTGTCCGCCTCCGCCAAGGCGAAAGTCTTCAAGCAGGTACTCAGCTCCTGGTATATCGGCTTCTTTCATCTTCCCGTGCTCGCTCCCAGCGCCTGGCAGGGCGGCCTCGACAAACTCTGGCCGCAGTACCTGAAGCACCGTGAAAATGTCGCCGAACCCGACGCCAACCCCACCCAGGGCAAAGATGGCAAATTCGGTGTGCAGCTCTATCGGGCCAATTTCCGCAACAAGCTGATCAACCCGGAAAAACGCTACGCCAATTGCCCGGTTCAATTGATCGTGCCCACCCGCGACAACTATGTGGGCACACAGTTATTTGAGGACCTGCATCTCTGGGCAGATCAACTCTACCGCCGCGACATCAACGCCAACCACTGGGTGCCCCTCAGCCACCCGGAACGCATTGCCGACTGGATTCACGAATTCGTCAGCGGCGTTGAGAAAGGCACCATGAGCGGCACCCTGCAGCATGCCCGCGTGCGGCCCGCCCGCAGTGCCCTCCCGCTGAATGGAAAAACGGCGGTGATCACCGGCGCCGGTTCCGGAATCGGCCGCGCCACCGCGCTGCGCTTCGCTGCCGAAGGCGCGGACCTGGTTTGTGTGGATATTGATGAAGACAGCGCCGCAGACACTGCTGCCCAGGCGCGGGAGCTGGGCGCCGTTGCCTGGTCTCGCAAAGTCGACGTGGGCTCGGCCCAGGCCATGCAACGACTGGCCAATTGGGTGAGCAAAGAAATCGGCGGCGCGGACGTCGTCATCAATAACGCCGGCATTGGTATGGCCGGCGGGGTGCTGGATACCAGCGTCAAGGAATGGGATCGCCTGCTGAAAGTGAACCTGTGGGGCGTCATTCACGGCTCGCGTCTGTTCGCCCAACAGATGATCGACGGCCATCGCCACGGCCACATTATTAACGTGGCGTCCGCCGCTGCCTTTGCCCCCAATCGCAAACTGGCCGCCTACTCCACCAGCAAGGCTGCCGTGCACATGCTGAGCGAATGCCTGCGCGCCGAACTGGCTGAACACGATATCGGCGTCACCGCCATCTGCCCCGGCTTTGTCGCCACCGGCATCGCCACGGCCACGGTTTATGCCGGCGCCAGTGAAGAAGAACAGGCGCAGAAGCGCGCCAAAGCCGATGCGCTGTATAAACGCCGTAATTTCTCCCCGGACGATGTGGCCGAGGCCATTCTCAAGGCGGTTCTGCATAACCCGGCGCTGTCGCTGGTTGGTGCCGAAGCCTGGAGCACCCGCTTGCTCAGCCGGTTTGCCCCCGCCCTGTCACGACGCGTTGCCCGCATCGACCTAACCCCCTGACGGAGACCGGACACCATGAATAACCCTGTTCGCCACCAACTCAAAGCTCGTCGGGTGCAATTTGATTTTGACAATACACCGTTGCACTGGCTGCGCGATGATCCGTTCTCTACCCACACCATCAACGGCATTCACCTGTTACTGCCTGAAGGTGAGCTGTGGTTCTGCCGGGTCTACAATCAGGCATTGCCCCTGATTCAAGACGATCAGCTACGGGCGGATGTGGAAGGCTTTATTCGCCAGGAAGCGGTGCATTCCCGCGCCCACAGCAAGGCACAGCTGTATCTGGAACGTCACGGCCTCAGCGTGGAGCCGTTCCTGAAAAAAGTGGAATGGTTGTTTGGCACCGCCCTGGCCGATGCGCCGTTCGGGCTGACCCTGCTGCAGCGCAAACCGTTCAAGAAACACTGGTTGGTCATGCGTGTCGGTATCATCGCTGCCATCGAGCATTTCACTGGTGTGTTGGGGCAGTGGGCCATGGACAACGAAAGTTGGGAGCAGAACGGCGACCCCACCATGGTGGACCTGTTCAAGTGGCACCTGGCCGAGGAAGTGGAACACCGCACCGTGGCCTACGATCTCTTCGAGCACCTGTGCAAAACCCAACTTGGGTTCTATGTCAGCCGCCAGGCCCTGATGGCCATTGTGTTCCCGCTGTTCATTTACTTTATTGCCGAAGGTGGGCGCAGCCTGGCCCGACAGGATTCCGACAAGACCGCACGCCAGATAGGGCGCAAGCTGATCCCGCAAGTGCTGATCCAGCTACAGCAGGTCGGCCAGCAAACCCAAAACGTGCCCACCTTCGGCTTTCTGCTCAACGCTACTCTGCGCTGGGTCTCGCCACGCTTTCATCCCATCCATGAAGGCAACACGGAACAGGCGCTGGCGTATCTGGCACGCTCACCGGCGGCGCAGGCGGCGTCGAGACACTGAAGCCGTTCAGCGAAACAACCACCGAAAGCCCAGCCCGGACTTGAGCCGGGCCGGGCCGCAATGACAAGAATCAGAAACGCGGTAGAGGCGAATGACGAAAGGCCTTTCGCTTTTCGTCACTCGCTTCTCGCCGGTTAGCCCCTACATCGGCACCTTATCAAACCAGGGCGCCGCCTCTTCCAGCTGCGCGGCCAGCGCCAACAGCTTGCCTTCATCGCCGTGACCGCCGACAAACTGGGAGCCCAGTGGCAGGCCCGTACTGCCAGGCGAAGAGTCGCACCAATGCAAAGGCACGGACATGGCCGGCACCCCGGTCACGTTGGCGAACTGGGTGAAAGGCATGTATTTGAAATTCTCCATGGCCATCTGTTCGATCATGCCAGTTTTCATCAACAGCTTTTCCCCGCCCACCTTGAGCAACATCTTCAGCGCAGCCTGCTGCCACGGCGGCGTCGCCATGGCACCGATACCCGCAGGGGGCATGGCCAGGGTGGGGGTCAGCCAGAAATCGTACTGCTCCAGGAAGGTATCCATGGCAATCATGTACTGTTGCCAGCGGGTCTGGCATTTCACGTATTCATGGGCCGGGGTGGCGCGACCAAAAGCGGCAATGGCCAGGGTGTCCAACTCGAAGCCCTCATCACCGCAACCGGTAATGGCCTTCACCTCATCCACTTCGGCTGCACACTGACCAAACCAGACCGACAGCCAGTCCATGCACATCTGTTTGGCGTCCATCTGCGGCTCGGCATCCACCACTTCGTGGCCCAGGTCCCGCAACAACGCCACGGTTTTCTCCACCGCCCGGATCGCTTCCGGATCCACATCGGTACCCAGCGGCGAGCGGGTGGAAAAGCCGATGCGTAATTTGCCAGGGCGGCTGGCCGCAGACTGGGCGTAAGTCTGCGTTGGCGGGGCGATCTGAAACAGGCTACCGCGCTCGTCGCCCTGGGCAATATCCAGCAGCAATGCACTGTCACGGACGCTACGGGTCAGCACATGATTGACCGCTATCCCGTGCATGGCCTCGGTGAATTCCGGCCCCCAGGGGGTGCGGCCACGGCCCGGCTTGAGACCGAACAGGCCACAACAGGCAGCGGGTATCCGAATGCTGCCGCCGCCATCGTTGGCGCCGGCCACCGGCACCACACCCGCAGCGACCATGGCTGCCGAGCCTCCGGAAGAGCCACCGGGAGTATGGTCCGGGTTCCAGGGGTTGCGCGCCGGCCCGAACGAATCCGGCTCGGTAATCCCCTTGGCGCCAAACTCCGGGGTATTGGTGCGACCGAAAGGAACCAGTCCACCCTGCTTCCAGCGTGCCACCAGGGTGGAGTCTCGTTGTGCATGGACATCACTGGCCTTGCGCGCTTTATTGCCCTGATAGTTGGGCGCACCGCCGATTTCCTGGAACAGATCCTTCACCAGCATGGGCACACCCGCCAGCGGTCCACTCAAAGGCCCCGTGGCCTGCTTTCGGGCCATGTCGTACAACGGAATAATCAAACCATTCAATTGCGGATTCACCGCGTCGGCACGGGCAATCGCCAGTTCCAGCAGCTCCGCCGCCGTGACCTCCCCCCGCGCCACCAGATCGGCAAGGCCAATGGCATCAAACTGACGGTATTCTTCAAACTTCATTGTGCTCTCCCTTTTGCTCTCCCGAAGCGCTGGCGATGACCTGCTGCCAGACGATAAAGCCATACTGTGGCATAGTCTGCCCAGCCAAGTGTGCCAAACCGTTGCACGCAACACTTGTGAGAATACGTTAGCGATCCGCGAGGGAGCCGAAATGAAAGCGATTGGATTCAATCAACCCAGAGCTATCGAGGATGTTCACGCCCTGGAGGATATCCAGCTGGACCTGCCCTCTCCCGGCCCGCGGGATCTGCTGGTCGCCGTGCAGGCGGTCTCCGTCAATCCGATTGACACCAAACTGCGTCAGCGACCCCTGGAGCAACCCGGTTACCGGGTGCTGGGGTTTGATGCCGCCGGCGTGGTGGAAGCGGTGGGTGCGGAAGTGGAAAACTTCAAAGCCGGCGACCGGGTCTGGTACGCCGGCGCCGTGCAACGTCAGGGCAGCAACGCACAACACCAGTGCGTTGACGAGCGCCTTGTCGCCAGAAAGCCGGACAGCCTGGGCATGCAGGAAGCCGCCGCCCTGCCGCTCACCGCGCTCACTGCGTGGGAAGCCCTGGAAGATCAGCTGGGTTTTCAACCCGGCCAATGCGAAGGAAAAAATGTGCTGGTGATCGGCGGTGCCGGTGGCGTGGGTTCCATCGCCATCCAACTGGCGGCCCACCACTTCGGCCTCAAGGTCATTACCACCGCGGGCCGGGAAACCTCTGCCAACTGGTGCCAAAGCCTGGGTGCCCATCACATTGTGGACTACCGCAAACCATTGCTGCCGCAGCTGGAGGCCATTGGTTGCCCACAGATCGATGGCATCTTTATCACCCAGAACCTGGACGACTACTGGGCCACAGCCTGCCAGGCCGTAGCCCCGTTCGGCGGCATCTGCGCCATTGTCGATGCCCGCGCTCCGCTGGATCTGAACCCCCTGAAGGCCAAGAGCGCCCGCTTCAGCTGGGAATTCATGTTCACCCGCGCCATGTTCGCCACGGACATGCAACGCCAGGGCGACATCCTCACCCAACTCAGCGCGCTGGTGGACCAGGGCAAAATCCAGAGCACCGTCAGCGAGGGGCTCGGCACCATCAATGCCGCCAATCTGAAAGAAGCCCACCGGCGGCTGGAGTCAGGCGGCACTATCGGAAAGCTGGTACTTGCCGGCTGGGAATAACTCGCAGGTCGGATGCATCGCCCTGCTGACGCCCCACGTCGCAGCGACCTTCCTACAAAGCTTGCGGGTTTTGTGGAAGGTCATGCCTGCATAACGAAGCGGCTGGTGCCGTTTATGCCCCTCTTGCCCGTGGCCACACACAGGAGAACAATAGGGACTGTGCGGTTATCCGCGTTTGCGCGCGCAGCAGCGTGTTATAACCGACACAAGCAACACCGAACGGGCAGCCGAGCTGTCGCCCAGAACCGACTCCGCCATCATCGCTAGCGACGAAAGGAGGCGTTATGTCTGGCCTGCATCACCCCGATTCTCTGCCCTCGCATCAGCACACCGGCCTGGCCGGCCGGGTTCACGACGTGCTGGATAGCGCCGATATCCGCATCAACGGCTCCCGCCCCTGGGACATGCAGATCCACCACCCTCGCACGCTCACCCGCATTGCCCTGCAACGCTCACTGGGCCTGGGCGAGTCATACATGGATGGCTGGTGGGACTGCGATGCCCTGGATGAACTGTTCCGGCGACTGTTGCGCCACGGCGCCAACCGCATCAGCCAGAACCTACTACAACGGGGCCTGCAATGGATCGGCCAGGGTCTGTTTAATCGGCAGAATCTGCACCGCGCCAAGGATGTGGCTCTGCGGCATTACGACCTGGACAACAGCCTGTTCGAAGCCATGCTCGACCCGACCATGAGCTACAGCTGCGGTTACTGGCAGCAGGCCGACACCCTGGCCCAGGCGCAGCGAAACAAACTGGACCTGATCTGCCGCAAGCTGGAACTGCAGCCCGGCATGACACTGCTGGATATCGGCTGCGGCTGGGGCGGCCTGCTGGAACATGCCAGCCGTCACTACGGCGTGCGCGGTGTGGGCATTACCCTGTCCAAAGAGCAGGCAACCCTTGCGACACAACGCTGCGCCGGACATGACGTGGAGATTCGCCTGCAGGATTACCGCACCCTGCAGGGACAATTCGAGCGGGTGGTATCGGTGGGCATGTTCGAGCACGTGGGCCGGCGCAATTACTCCGTCTTCATGGCAAGTTGCGCCCAGCTGTTACGGCCAAAAGGCCTGATGTTGCTGCACACCATCGGCAACAACCGGACCAGTCACCACCACGACCCCTGGATCGACAAATACATCTTCCCCAACGGCGAACTGCCTTCCTGCGCCCAGATCAGCCGTACCGTCGAACCCTGGTTTGTGGCTGAAGACCTGCATAATTTTGGCGCCGATTACGCCCGCACGCTACGCGCCTGGGATCGCAATTTTGTCAGCGCCTGGCCACAACTTTCCCGGCGTTACAGCGCCCGCTTCTATCGCATGTGGCGCTATTACCTGAATGCCTGCGCAGGGGCGTTCCAGGCCCGGGATCTTCAGTTATGGCAATGGGTGTTCAGCCATACCGGCGGGCGCCAACGTGTCTACACCGGCGCCCGTTAACGGGCAGCCATTCTTCCCCGGGGCCGACAACGTCGACAGGCACCACAGGGTGCTCTGCGACAAGGTCCGGGCCAGCAGGGCCGGCCAGGCCTCGGGATGCGTCATCGGCCGGGGCATCCGCTGGCTGGCAGCCAGCGGATGCCAGCCGTCCGGCTGACGTTCGGCCAGTACAAACTGGAACGGATGCAGCCCGGGCAACCCCAGGCGGATATCCGTGGCCAGCAGCCTGCCTTTTTGCTCATCCGCCGCCACAAACCCACGGGTAAAGTGCAACAGGGTACGCCCGGCGGGCAGCGCCCGGATCGCTGCTAACCGTTGTGTATCACGGGGAAAGGCTTCCACCTGCAACGGTGCATCGCCATCCAGAATCCCCGTCAGAATTTCCAGCCGTTGCTGCTCGCCCAGCACCGTGATTCGCCACAAGAGTGTGGAGAACGGCATCGGCTGCACCAACCGTGGCGCCTGAGACAAACCACGCTCGGCCAGGGCCGGCATTACCCGCTGGGTCATCGCATACTGGGCCGCTACGCTCCAAGCCAGGTACAGGGAAGACACGGCGAGGCCGCCAATCAACACCCGCCCGGCCGGCGGCTTCGCCACTGCCCACAGGACCGCGATCAGTAACGGCAAGGTATAAAGCGGATCAATGATGAAGACACTGCTGATGGCCACCGGATCGCCCAGTGGCCAGAACAACTGGGTGCCATAAGTGGTAAACGCATCCAGCAGCGGGTGCGTGATCAGACACAGCCCGGTGAACAGCCACCAGCGTCGCAACGGAATCTGTGTCTGCCAGCGGGACAGGCACAGGGCCAGCAGCAGCGATACCGGCAACAACACCAGCAGGGAATGGCTGAAGCCGCGATGCTCGGTGAAATTGGCCACCGCATCGCCGTAATCAATCAGAACATCCAGATCAGGCAAGGTGCCCAGCAAAGCCCCCCCGAGCAGAGCCCGGCGGCCCAGCGGGCGGGCGAGAACGGCGCCCCCGACGGAGGCACCCAATACGGCCTGTGACAATGAATCCATGAATTACTCTAGGGCCTGTTAACACTACCGAGGTAACGCCTGCTGGATGCATTTTTTCGTCCAGTGGTGTCAGCCGGTGTGCCGTGTAGTCATTCTACATAAACAGCGGATGGCACTGCTGGGCGGGAAAAGGGACCAGCCCTTCGGGTTGAGCCCCAAAAGCCGCCACTCGTCGTTATTCGTCACTCATTTGGAGCCACCAAACTTCACTCCTCATGCCTAGATTGACGACTTTTGGGGCTCAACAGGTGTCATCTCGGCAGTGTTAACAGGCCCTAGATGGACAGGCAGGACGGCAGTATCGCCTCCGGCCTGCCAACAGGCCGTCAATACGGCATTAACCCGCTACGCCCCACAGGCCCTTCAGGCTGTTCAGTGCGGTCGCGCCAACGCCTTCACCGCCCAGGAAGCCGAGGATCTTCGGCGCAAACTGGGAGATCATCTCCGGGCTCAGGCCCAGTGCGCTGAAGGCTTTGGAGACACCCTGCAAAGAGGAAATGTTACCCAGCATGGAGGAGGCCATGCCACCACCGCCACCCAGCAGGGAATCCAGCCCCGGCACCTTGTTCATGATGCCGCTGAACTGATCACCCGACAGGTTGTTCTGGGCCATGGCCAACAAGGCCCCGGCACCGCCTGCCGCCTGCTGCTGAGTCACACCCAGATCGGTGGACAGGGAATCCACCAATGCCTTGGCTTCACCGGTCACCGCCAGTTTGCTGTTGGCACTGTCCATGGCACCGGTAGCGGCGTCGTTAGCCTCATTCACGCTGGCATTGGCCTTGTCGGACGCGTCATTCACGGCCTTGTTGGCCGAGTCGGTCATGGATTTCAGATCAAAGGCCTGGGCCGGCGCACTCAGGACCAGGCACAGAGAGGCGCCCATCAAGCCAAAACGGAAAGCGTTCATAGTTGCTCCTTGGTTATCGTCAATCATCCCTGTTCAGAGGGGAACAGTATGGCAAACCTTACCCATGCAAAAAGACGACGGCCATCACTTTGTGCACGCTTTGCGCAGGGGGTCATTCAAGCGGCTGCTGACATTTCTGCAATAACCCGAGCAACTGCTCTTGCTCACTGCGGCTCAAGCCTTGCAGAAGCTCGGCAAACGCCGCCCGGCGAATCTGCTCAGCGGCACCCGCCATGGCCTGCCCCTGCTCGCTGAGGAAAAGGCGCACCTTGCGGCCATCATCCGGGTCGGCTTCCCGGCGTATCAGCCCCTGCGCTTCCAGTGCCTTGATCTTGCGGGTGAGCTGCGCCTTGTCACGGGCCTGGTGGCGCGCCAGGCACTGGGGCGTGGCGCCCGGCGTATTCAGCAGAAACTGCAGCAGGCCGATGTCCGGTGGACCCAGCGACACCGGTAACGTGGACAGCGGTTCACGCATGGCCCCACGCAGCCGGTTCAATGCGGCGGTGAAAGCCCGGGCAAGAGGCGCGGTAATGTCATCAGGCATGGCGTTCTCGTAACGGTTAAAGTAGTTGACACAGTCAACTTTAAGGTGGAATATAGTTGACATTATCAACTTAATGAACAGGATTTACTACCATGGAACATGCCCACGGATTTGCCGCCACCGGCCAGGCTTCCCTGTATCTGAAAAAACTCTGCCGCCATTTCAGCCACAAGCTGGAAACACAGTTCGACGACCACAACGGGGTCATCCGTTTTCCGTTCGGCACCTGCGAGCTGAGCGCAGACGAACAGGCCTTGCATCTGCACTGCCAGGCCGGCAGCAATGATCTGGAGCGCCTGCGCGAGATTATCGACAGCCACCTGGCCCGCTTCACCACCCGCGAGCCGGTGACCTTGCGCTGGCACTGAAACCGCGACTCATACCGGCAGGGGCTACTGCTCCGGCACGTTGTACTTGAAACGGGGCAGATGCCACTCATAACGAATTGCCAGCATGCGCACCAGAAAGCCGCTAGCCAGCGTTACCAGGGTGATGACCGTCTCCCCCAATGGCGTCAATTGCAGCAACAAATACAGGCAGGCCGCCCCCAGTGAAATCACCGCATACAGTTCTTTCTGGAATACCAGCGGCATGCGGTTACACAGCAGATCACGAATCACGCCACCAAAAATACCGGTGATCAAGCCCGCCAACACCGCCACCGGCGCCCCCAGCTCCATGCCCTGGGCCACCTTCACACCAATCACCGTGAACACCATCAGCCCAAGCGCATCCAGCACCAGAAACAGCATGCGCAGGCGCTGCATCAGCGGTGCCACCCAGGTGGTTACCAGTGCCGCTACCGCCGTCAGGCCCAGATATTCCGGGTGCACGACCCAGACCAGCGGATAGTGCCCGAGCAGCACATCACGCATGGAGCCGCCGCCCATGGCCGTCACACAGGCCACCATGACGACCCCAAACAGGTCCATACGCAGCCGCCCTGCAGCCAGCGCGCCGGTCATGGCTTCCGCCGTGATGCCGATCAGATACAACGTCAAAAGCATATCTCTTGCCCCTGTTTCACCGTTCGCCCTGTTGCCGCCTTGAATTACAAATGAAAATCATTATCATCCACAGGCCTGTGATTCTCGCCAGGTTTCCCCCAGCCATCACATGCCTCGATGCACGCAAACCGCGAGCGTCGTTACTGCATTTTATTGTTACCGGGGGAACCATGTCTGATTTTCGTTTTTCCGTTCTGGCGACCAGCTTGATACTGGCGTCCGGCACGGCCTATTCCGAAACCGCCAGCAGCAGCGATGCGCATACGCTGGGCAATATTGATGTCACCGCCAGCAGCGTGGATGAACACGATGCCAGTATGACCACCGAAGGCACGGAGCGATACGGTACCGCCGCCACCGACACCGCAACCCGCATGGTGCTATCGCCCCGCGAAACGCCGCAGTCTGTTTCCGTGATTACCCGTCAGCAGATGGACGACTTCAACCTCGACAGCGTAGCGGAAGTCATGCAGCGCACGCCGGGCGTCACCGTGAAAACCCAGGACACCGAACGCCAGCAGCTGTTTGCCCGCGGCTTTGAAATTACCAACTTTCTATACGACGGCATGCCGTCCACACGGATCGACACCCTGGGCAAACAAGCAGCCCTGTCCGATACCTTCATCTACGACCGCATTGAAGTCTTGCGCGGGGCCAGCGGCCTGCTCAACGGCATTGGCAACCCGTCCGCCACGGTAAACCTGGTACGCAAGAAACCCACCCGTGATTTCACCGGCCAGGTGGGCGCGGAGCTGAACAGCTGGGACGGTTACCGCGGCGAGTTCGATGCCAGCGGGTCACTGTCCAAGAATGGCCGGGTGCGCGGCCGCTTTGTCAGCGCCTACGAACAGGGCGAGTCTTTTCTGGATCACTACGAAAACGAAAAACAGGTGTTCTACGGCGTAATCGAAGCGGACCTGTTCGACAACACCCTGCTTACCATGGGCATGGACTACATGGATTATGATCCCATGGGGTCTACCTGGGGCGGCATCCCCCTGTTCTACAGCGACGGCGGCCTTGCCGATCTGGACCGGGACCTGAATCCGGCCACCGACTGGAGCAGCTGGGCCCAGGATTCACAAACCGTCTTTGTGAACCTGGAGCATCAGTTCGAAAACGGTTGGTACAGCAAGTTTGCCTACACCAACCAGCAGAACAACTATGACGCCCAGCTGGCCTCCGCCGGTGGTGGCCAGCTGAACCGCGATGGCAGCGGCAAGACGCTATGGTCCGGACGCTTTGTGGAGGACAAGGCCCAGGATACGTTCGATCTCTACGCCAACGGGCCCTTCGCCCTCTTCGGCCGCCAACATGAACTGGTGGTGGGCGCCAGCTACTCCGATGCCGAACGGGATTACACCGGCCAGTCGCCGGTTAATTTCAACAACGTGGTACCGGACCTGCTCAATTGGGATGGCGATATTCCCAAACCGGCCTGGGCCGCACCCAATACGGTAGAAGAGCAACACACCAAACAGACCAGCCTGTATGCCACCGCCCGCTTCAAACCCACCGATCGCCTTGCCGTCATTGCCGGTGGCCAGGTGGTGGACTGGGAGACCGACACCCAGGGCGTGAACTGGCAAGGCCCCCTGGATGAGCAATACCAGGAAAGCGGTGAGGTTGTCCCCTACCTGGGGCTGGTCTATGACCTGACCGATCATCACTCTGTGTACGCCAGCTACACCAGCATCTTTCAACCGCAGACCGTACGCGACACCAACAACCAGATTCTCGACCCGGAAGAAGGTAACAGCTATGAAGCCGGCCTGAAGAGTGAGTTCAATGAGGGGCGCCTGAACACCACTGTCGCGGTGTTCCGTATCAATCAGGACAACCTGGCCGAGTCCACTGGCCAACCCATTCCAGGCGGGCCACCCAACTCCGTGGCCTACCAGGCCGTGGATGGTGCCGAAACCAACGGTTTTGAGCTGGAAGCCGCCGGCGAGATCCTGCCTGACTGGCAGGTACAGGCAGGCTACACCTACCGCATTACCGAAGACCCGGACGGCGACGAGCTAAACACGACGTCGCCGGAAGACATGATTCGCCTGTCCACCCAGTACCGCTTTCGCGGTGACCTGAACGGCCTGACTGTCGGCACGGCGGTATCCTGGCAGAACAAGACCTATGCATTCGTGACTCGCCCCGGGGCCAGCGCCGACTACAAGTTTGTTCAGGAAAGCTACACCCTGGTGGACCTGATGGCTCGCTACCAGGTGACTCCCGCCCTGTCGGTTGGGGCCAACGTGAGCAACCTGACGGACGAAAAGTACTACAACAATCTGGGGTTCTATAACGGGGGATACTACGGGGATGCCCGCAAGTATAGCCTGAAGATGGACTACCGGTTCTGATCGCGGTTTAGCCATCCCAGGCGAAGGCGGGTGTCGGCTTACGGCTCCGCCTAAGCCGACCTACGGAATCACGGAGCCTGCAAAGATCAAACGTCAGACAGAAAAATGCGCTCTTTTTCGATAACAATCCGGCGCGCCTTGTAGAGCCCGCCAATGGCCTGTTTAAAGGCATTCTTGCTGCAACGGAAAGTCTGGAAAATGGCTTCCGGCGAACTCTTGTCCCCCAGTGGCAGTTCGCCACCGGCCTTTTCCAGTGCCGCCAGAATCTGCTCCGTAAGCCCATCGCTTTTCGCCGCGCCCGGCGCGTTCAATGACAGGCTGAGTTTCTGATCTTCACGCAAGCGCTGCACATAGCCGGTCACCCGTTGCCCCGGGCGCAATGGCGCACGCAGTTCACTGGCCGCAATCATGCCCCAGGCATGGTCATCCACCACGACCTTGTAGCCCAGGTCGGTGCTGTGCGCCGCCACCAGCGAGACTTCATCACCCTGCTGATAGGCCTGACAGGTATCGGACAGAAAACGGTCCAGCTGGGCGCTAACCATCAGCCGCCCTTCCCGGTCCGTGGTCAGTATCACCAGCACCCAGCTTTCTTCCCGCACCGGCCCTTTTTGTTCAGCGAACGGCAGCAGCAAATCCTTGGGCATGCCCCAGTCCACAAACGCCCCCACCTTGCTGGTGGAAACCACTTTCAGTAACGCCACCTGGCCAAGTTGTATTCGCGGGGTGCGCAGGCTGGCCATGGGCCGCCCTTCACCATCGCTGTACAGCGTGACCATGACACTGTCACCGGGACCCAGGGTCTGGCCTTCCACTTCCCGGGACGGCAACAACACTTCGCCCAGCTCGCCACCATCCAGCAGCAAGCCATTGCGAATGACCTTGAGAATTTCCAGGGAATGGCGAGTGCCGAGTTTCGGGGATACGGTCATGGATCGGGCCTGTTTGGTTGAAGTGTGCACCACGCTTCACATGAGTTTTGCGCAAGCGGCTACGTTCTGGTTTCCCTGATCGCCCTGCGGGCGATGGCCTCGCTGTGCGAGGTTCGTCCCCTGGAAGGGAACTCCTACAGCGACTTGGTAGCGGCCCTTACCACATCAGGTCATCGGGGATCGGGAAGTCTTTGTAGGGATCATCTTCGTCCACCGCTTCGTTGCCCCGCTCGTTGAGCAACAACACAGCAGCCTCATCCCGCTGACGGATTTTCTCTGCCACCACGGTTGGCACCAGCTCAAAGCTCTCACCCAAAGCCACAATGGCGATCTGTCCTCGCTCCAGCTGCTTCTGCTGTTTGCCGGTGACATAGGCTTTCTTGATCTTCTTGTCCTGCACGAACTGGAAAGCCACTTCGCCATTGTTCCGGTCCAGCCGGCTTTGCTCGATCATCTGCTTGATCTGCGCGGCAATTTCTTTCTTTTCCCGCTCGGCCTTGCGCTCGGCTTCGCGCTGACGGTCTGCCTCGGCCTTTTCTTCACGCAAGCGACGGGCCCGATCCGCCGGGTCTTCCAGCTCGATCTCGCCGCGCTTGGCCTTGTTCACATCCTCGCGTTTCTGCTGCTTGGCCTTGCGGGCTTTTTTCTCGTCCGCCAGCCCCGCTTTCATCAATTGCTTCTGCAGTGAATTCGCCATGATGTTCTCTCTTTCTCCATGAACAGATTGCCCTCGGCAAGGGCTGTCAAAAGACCTTTAACGCTGACCCAGCGGTGACGCTGGCGCTTTACCCAACAGCGGCTGGGCACGGTGAAAACGGCTGTCGTAACCGGGCTGCCAGGGAAACACACCTTTCGGATCCGGCCAGACCATCTGCAGCGCCGGGTACGGCGCCGGCAGGCTCTGGTAGAACCAGTTGGCAAAACCCAGGTATTCCTTGTAATGCGGGAATGCCACCGGCAGAAACATGACTTCCAGCCCATCAGCAATATCGTTATACAGGCGGTACGGCTGATAGGGCTTTTTCAGCCCACGAATCCGCACGGCCGCGCTGTCCAGCAACTTGCTGGCCAGGGCATCTTTCAGGCCCACCACAATCAGTTCCGGGTGATTCAGGTTGAGAAAATGCCCCACGCTGAAGGTGTAGCCGGGCTGGCCGTCGCCACCGGGCACAGCGAAGTGGTGCCAGCCCTTGCGCTGAATATCCGCCAGCAGCGCTTTGTCTTCAGCATCTTCCGGCTGCGGATAACGGAATTTGCCGGGCATTTCATCAAGGAACATAGAATCATCATCAGGTTCAAGCAGCGCAAGGGGGCACTGCCAAGCGTTTTCGCGGTGTGATCGCAATCATAACAGACTCCGCCTTCACTTGGTGACACCCCCCGCACCTGCAATACTGGGGCAAATTCAGAACAATGAGGATTCCCCATGAAACGTGCTGGCTTGCTGGTAACCGCGCTACTGGCCACCCCTCTCGCCCACGCAGCCCCCGGCGTGGCGATCTATGGTGGCGGGTATACCTGGGATACAGAACTGGAAGGCAACGTGGCTTCCGGTGGCGCCAACATCGATGTGCAGGATGATCTGGGCTTCAACAAGGCCGACCAGAGTGTGCTCTATCTCGGGGTGGAACACGCCGTGCCGGTGATCCCCAATGTTCGCCTGCGCTATATCGATCTGTCTGACAGCGCCAGCAATGTCATCAGCCGGAGCTTCACATTCAATGGGCAAAACTTTGTTGCCAACACCCGCGTCGCCACGGACTTTGACCTGGAAATGCTGGACGGCACTTTTTACTACAGCCCCATCAACAATGCGCTGAAAGTGGATCTCGGTCTGACCGTACGCCAAATGGATGGTGACTTGCGGCTGAACAGCCTGGTGGGAAAAACCACCCTGAGCATTGATGAAACCTTGCCCATGCTGCACGCCGGTGCCCGGGCACAGCTTCCGATTCCCGGCGTATATGTGGGCGCGGAAGTGAACGCCATTTCCTACGACGGCAGCAAGATGAACGACTATAACGCCCGTGTGGGCTGGCGTTCAGATTACCTGCTTGGCCTGGAGCTGGGGTACAGCCGCATGAACATCGAGCTGGATGACGTGAACAACCTGGATACCGACCTGGAGGTCGGCGGGCCCTATTTCGCCATTTCACTGGGTTTTTAGGGATCCTTAAGGGCATAATCCCACACCCGGCGGTAGCGTCGGTTGAAAGGTAAGTGTCGGCTTACGGCTACGCCTAAGCCGACCTACACATCCCTCGCTCGCCGCTACTGAGGCCTTTGCAGTTCGCCGCGAATCGAATCAATGCGCGCATCTTTTTCCTGCCAGAGTTCACTCACCCACTGCTGAATCTCTTCACGGAACACCGGGTCGTCCTGATAATCGCTGCGCCACAGCCGCGGCTCCAACGGGCAGGTGCGCACGTCCACGATCACCCTCTGCACCTTGCCACTGAGCAAATCCCAGAACCCTGGCGTTTCGCCCTCCGGGTACACCACCGTCACATCCAGCAGCGCATCCAGGTTATCGCCCAGCGCAGCCAATACAAACGCCACCCCACCCGCCTTGGGCTTAAGAAGGTTCCGGTAGGGAGACTGCTGCGCCGCCTGCTTGGCAGGAGTGAACCGGGTGCCTTCCAGGAAATTCACCACCGTGACCGGGATACCCTGAAATTTTTCGCAGGCTCGCCGGGTAATGTCCAGATCCTGGCCTTTCAGGTGCGGATTCTTTTTCAGGAATGCCTTGCTGTAACGCTTCATGAACGGGTAATCCAGCGCCCAGAACGCCAGCCCGAGAAACGGCACCCAGATCAGTTCCTTTTTGAGAAAGAACTTGAAGTACGGCGTCTTGCGATTAAAGGTCTGCACCAGTGCCGGGATATCCACCCAGGATTGATGGTTACTGACGACCAGATAGGAGGTGTCCTTGCGCAGGGACTCCACTCCACGGATCTCCCAGTGAGTGGGCGTGAGAAGCGCAAAAATCCCCTTGCAGATTTCCGCCCAGCTTTCCGCAATCCACATGACCGTGGCCGAGCAAGCACGCTTCGCCGTCACACCGGGCAGTACCAGCTTCAGCAGCGCCACCAGCAACATCGGACCAATCAACACCAGGGTGTTGAGCAACAACAATACAACCGCAAGGATACCCGTCAGCATTCCGTGCAAACCTCGTTAATTCCAATCCCTATCCACTCGCCGCACCTCTACCCCGGCGAACCTTTTTACTGCTGGAGAACCTGTCACCGCAGCAGCATTCCTCTGTGCACAGAAAAAAGGCCGGCTGCGCGCTCGCATTACCGGCCCTTCCCCTCCTACAGGCACACGATCAGCCCTTGCGCTCCACAGACATGGCATCCACGTTCTGGAAGCCACGCGGCAGCTTCGCCCCGCGACGGCCCCGCTCGCCATAATAGTGCTCAAGATCGCCGGCTTTCAGGGTCAGGTGACGCTTGCCCGCGTAGAGAGTCAGCGCATCGTCTGGGCCAACCACCTGAACGTCCTGCACGAATTCCACCCGCTCGGCCACACGCGCCCCCGGAATCGACATCATCTTGTTGCCCTTGCCGCGAACCATTTCCGGCAACTCGCTGACCGGGAACACCAACAGCCGGCCTTCATTGGAAACCAGCGCAATGCGGTCATCCGCCGTGGAGGCAATCGGTTGTGGCGACAACACGCGCGCACCCTTGGGAACATTAAGCACCGTCTTGCCCGCTTTCTTGTTCGCCAGCAAGTCCGCATAGCGCACCACGAAACCGTAACCGGCATCGGTGCTCATCAGGTAGGCATCCTTGTCCTTGCCCATCACCGCCGCCATAAAGCTGGCGCCGGAAGGCGGGCTGACCCGGCCAGACAGCGGTTCACCCTGGCCACGGGCGCTGGGCAGCGTGTGCGCCGGCAGCGAATAGGTTCGCCCGGTACTGTCGATAAAGCAGACCGGCTGGTTGGATTTGCCTTTGGCGCTGGCCTTGTACTTGTCGCCGGCTTTATAACTGAGGCCTTCCACGTCCACTTCGTGCCCCTTGGCAGCACGCACCCAGCCTTTTTCCGACAGCACCACGGTCACCGGGTCGGCGCTGAGCAGGTCGGTCTCATCCAGGGCCTTGGCGTCATCGCGCTCCACCAGCGGCGAGCGGCGATCATCACCGTATTTCTCGGCGTCATCCTTCAGCTCTTTGGCTACCAGCTTCTTCATTTTCGCCATGGAGCCCAGAGTGGTTTCCAGGTATTCGCGTTCTTCGTTGAGCTCGTCCTGCTCACCGCGAATTTTCATTTCTTCCAGTTTCGCCAAGTGGCGCAACTTCAATTCCAGAATCGCTTCCGCCTGACGGTCGCTGATACCAAACCGTTCCATCAATACCGGCTTGGGGGCATCTTCAGTACGGATGATATGAATCACTTCATCAATATTCAGGAATGCCGCCAACAAGCCTTCCAGGATGTGCAGGCGTTCCAGCACCTTGTCGAGACGGTACTGCAGACGACGGCGCACCGTGACCATGCGGAACTGCAGCCACTCGTTCAGGATCATATCCAGGCTTTTCACCTGGGGCCGGCCATCGATGCCGATCATGTTCAGGTTAACCCGGTAATTCTTTTCCAGGTCGGTGCTGGCAAACAGGTGACTCATCAACTGTTCCACATCCACCCGGTTGGAGCGCGGCGTAATCACCAGGCGAGTGGGATTCTCATGGTCGGATTCGTCCCGCAGATCGCTGACCATGGGCAGCTTTTTCTTGTTCATCTGATCGGCGATCTGTTCCAGCACCTTGGCCCCGGAAACCTGATACGGCAGCGCGGTCACCACAATATCGCCATCTTCGCGTTCGTAAACTGCTCGCTGCTTCAGAGAGCCTTTGCCCTCGGCATACATGCGAATGATGTCGTTGATCGGGGTGATCACTTCCGCTTCGGTAGGGAAATCCGGGCCCTTGATGTACTGCATCAGGTCATCCAGCGAGGCGCCGGGATCTTTCAGCAGGTGAATACAGGCATTGGCCACTTCGCGCAGATTGTGCGGCGGGATATCCGTGCTCATGCCCACGGCAATGCCGGTGGTGCCATTGAGCAACACATTGGGCAGCCGGGCCGGCAGCAGCTTGGGTTCATCCATGGTGCCATCGAAATTGGGCAGCCATTCCACCGTTCCCTGGCCCAGCTCGGACAACAACACTTCCGCATACGGCGCCAACTTGGATTCCGTATAACGCATGGCGGCAAACGATTTCGGGTCGTCCGCGCTACCCCAGTTCCCCTGACCATCCACCAGTGGATAGCGGTAACTGAACGGCTGCGCCATCAACACCATGGCTTCGTAGCAGGCAGAGTCCCCATGAGGATGATACTTACCCAGCACATCACCCACCGTACGGGCGGACTTCTTGTACTTGGACGTGGACTTCAGGCCCAGCTCACTCATGGCGTACACGATACGCCGCTGCACCGGCTTGAGGCCGTCACCAATATTGGGCAGGGCCCGATCCAGAATCACGTACATGGAATAATCCAGGTACGCTTTTTCGGTGTATTCCTTTAACGGAAAACTTTCAAATTCGTCAGCCATGTTTGCTCGCTATACTCGCTGGCCTGCACGCTTACACGCATCACGCAACACTCTGTCGTTACGCTTTACGAGAAAACCAAACCAGCAATATGTTCCAATTTTTATTAACCTTTGTGCTTCAGAAAACACACTCAGCGTGCTGCGTGAAGCCTGTTGCGTGAAGCGTTTCTATACTTCCGCCAGATTGCCTTTTTCTTCCAGCCAGACCTTGCGGTCGGACGCGCGCTTTTTGCTGAGCAGCATATCCATCAGCTGGTGGGTGCCGTCATCGGTGGAGACATCCAGGCGCACCAGGCGGCGGGTGTCGCGGGCCATGGTGGTTTCGCGCAATTGCAGCGGGTTCATTTCACCCAGCCCCTTGAAGCGGGTCACGTTCACCTTGCCGCGTTTTTTCTCGGCCTTGATGCGGTCCAGCACGCCATCGCGCTCTTCCTTGTCCAGGGCGTAATACACTTCCTTGCCCACGTCGATGCGATACAGCGGCGGCATGGCCACAAATACATGGCCGTGCTTTACCAAGGCAGGAAAGTGACGCAGAAACAGCGCGCAGATCAACGTGGCGATATGCAGACCATCAGAGTCCGCATCGGCAAGAATGCAGACCTTGCCGTAACGCAGGCTGCCGAGATCATCACTGCCGGGCTCGATACCCAGGGCCACGGCGATATCATGAATTTCCTGGCTACCCAACACCTCGTTGGAATCCACTTCCCAGGTATTCATGATCTTGCCGCGCAGGGGCATGATCGCCTGATAAACCCGGTCGCGGGCCTGCTTGGCGCTGCCACCCGCCGAATCCCCTTCCACCAGAAAGATTTCACTCTGGGACGGATCATCGCTGGTGCAGTCCGCCAGCTTGCCGGGCAAGGCCGGGCCGCTGGTGACTTTTTTCCGGGTGACTTTCTTGGCTGCGCGCAAACGCTTCTGGGCGTTATTGATGCACAGGTCCGCCAGTTTTTCGGCTTCATCGGTGTGCTGGTTCAACCACAGGGAAAACGCGTCCTTCACCACGCCGGAGACAAAGGCTGCGGTCTGGCGGGAACTCAATCGCTCCTTGGTTTGCCCGGCAAATTGCGGGTCCTGCATTTTCACGCTGAGCACGAAGGCAGCCCGATCCCAGATATCTTCCGGAGTCAGTTTAACGCCACGGGGCAGCAGGTTACGGAACTCGCAGAACTCGCGCATGGCATCCAGCAAGCCGGAACGCAGCCCGTTCACATGGGTGCCGCCCTGGGCCGTGGGGATCAGGTTTACATACGCTTCCTGAATTAACTCACCGCCTTCCGGCAGCCAGGTCACCGCCCAATCCACTGCTTCGGTTTCCGCGCTCATGGCGCCATTGAACGGCTCCTGCGGCACGCGCTCCCAACCGCGGCTGGATTCCAGCAGGTATTCGATCAGGCCATCATCGAATTGCCAGGCGTCGCTCTCGCCGGTGAGCTGGTTATCCAGCGTGACCAGCAGGCCCGGGCAAAGTACCGCCTTGGCCCGCAACAGGTGCTTGAGGCGAGTCACCGACATTTTCGGTGAATCGAAATACTTGGCGTCAGGCCAGAAGCGCAAAATGGTGCCGGTGTTGCGCTTGCCAACCGTATCGATCACTTCCAGATCGCTGCGCTTTTCGCCATCACCGAATTCCATGCGGTGCAGCTGACCATCACGCTTGACCAGAATCTCCAGTTTGGTGGACAGAGCGTTCACCACGGACACGCCCACGCCGTGCAGGCCACCACTGAACTGGTAGTTGTTATTGGAGAACTTGCCCCCGGAGTGCAGGGTAGACAGGATCACTTCCACACCCGGTTTTTTCTGTACCGGATGCATGTCCACAGGCATGCCGCGGCCATCGTCTTCCACTTCCACGCCGCCGTCCTTGAGCAGGGTGACCTTGATCGACTTGGCATGGCCGGCCAGCGCTTCATCCACCGAGTTATCGATGACTTCCTGGGCAAGGTGATTGGGGCGGGAGGTATCGGTGTACATGCCCGGGCGCTTACGCACCGGGTCCAGGCCCGACAACACTTCAATATTTTCGGACGTATAGTTATTGGCCATAGATTTTCCAGAAGCACCAGACGCAGGACGCCAGATGCCGGACGCATGATGTATCACACGTCCAGCATCTGGCCTCGGGCATCAGGCGTGTATTTCAATCCCACAAAACCGCAGCATCAGCGGTATGAAGGCGTCAAAGTTATCAAAGCCGTGGCTGCCACCCAAGCCACAATAGCGGTGACAGTCGCCGTAATAGTCCCAGCCGTCTTCCCAGTTAAGGGTTTCGTCACCGGTCTGGGTCAGCAACAGCAGGTTTTCCGGCTGGGTGATCTCTGTCACTTCGTAGCGCCGTAACTGCTCCAGCCAGACCGGATCGAACTGGTAGGCTTCGCCGGTATGGTAGTTATGCTGGATACCTGTGTATTTGTCCAGTAGTCGCCACGGTCTGACCGCAGGATTTACGATTGCGGCCTTCAGATCGTGGTGCTCCGCCAGCCAGGTGGCATAAAAACCGCCCAGCGACGAGCCCAGCAGCGCCACCGGCCCGGCCCCGGCAATGGCCGCATCCAGCTCCGCCATGGCCAGCCTCGGCGACGGCGGCAATGCCGGCACGATCAGCCGTTCCGGGCACCCGGCCTGCTCGAACACCGAGCGCAGCAACCCCGCCTTGTGGGACGCAGGCGAGCTATTGAAGCCGTGGATATACATCAGGGACATTTGCGGGGCAGTCATGATCACTCCTCGTTACTACGCTGTTCAGGAGTTTGACGCGATGGGGAGGAGTTGCAAGTTGAAAGTTTAACGTTGAAAAGCGCGTGCAATCGCTCGACCGTGCCCGCGATTCTGCCCCTCTGGCAACGCGGAGAAAGGGCCTGCCAATGTCACGGCTACCTGTCTTCGCGTTTCAACTTTAAGCTTTCAACTCGACACTCAATAACCTTTGACCGTGAAATCCACCTCGAAGGTGATGCCTTCCACCCGGCTCACCCCTGTGTCGATCTGGCCATCCGGGTGCAAATCCAGCCAACGGTAGCCGGGATTGGCATCATCCACGGCAAAGTCTTCGCTCTTGGGCTTGAACTGCACACAGGTGCTGGGTACCGCCATCATCCGCACCCCGTTGCGGTGCGCGTCATACTCCTGGTGCACATGCCCCCAGATAATGGCGCGCATCCGCTCATGGCGGTCGATGACCTGGAAAAACTGGTCGGCACTGCCCACCACCTGGGTATCCAGCCAGGTGCACTCCATCGGTACCGGGTGGTGATGCAGGCACACCATCAGGTGTTCACCGGTGGCGTCTCGCAGGGCGGTATCGAGAAATTTCAGGTCTTCATCGAACAGATCGCCGGGCACTTCACCGGGAATGGTGGAGTCCAGCATGACAATGGTCCAGTTGCCCACATTCAGCACGCACGGACTCATTTTTTCGCGGTGGGCTTCCAGCGCCTGCAACATGGGCGCGGGCTTGTCGTGATTGCCTTCCAGCCAGTAAACCGGCACATCGAAACCGGACAGAGCGCGATCCAGGCGCTCGTAGGATTCGTAGGAGGCATCCTGGGACAGGTCCCCGGTGGCCAGAATCAAATCCGGATTGGGTTGTTCCTTGCGAATCAGCTCCAGCACCTTGTCCAGACTGAACTGGGTATTCAAACCCAGCAGCTTGCCTTGTGGATCGGCAAACAAATGGCAGTCTGACAACTGCACGACTCGAAGGGGCTGCAACTGCTGCGTCAAGATCCCCGCTCCCGTAACCGTTTATTAGGGTCCCATCTATCCTGCAGCTCCTCCCTGTACTCCCCAGTACTGTGGAACTGCGCGTCACGTCACTTATAACCAAGATGATGGCACTTTTCTAGGAAACAGGTCCAAGAGCTGGAATTGGTTACCATTTCTCCACGAAGAAGCCGCAGGGCGGGTTGATTCTGTGTCCAGAGAATGGCAGGGGCCCAGGGAACCCGCTGAATAACGCCTTGCATGCTCAGAGGCTAGCTACCGGTGACCTGCTGCCGCCAGGCCTGGCCACTGTCGCGGCCGTGGTCATGGAGGTGGCGTAGCCATTCCGCCAGAAACCGGTTCCACTGCACCTTCTCGTCACGCTGATGCATGTTGCGGTTGGGGTAGGCGTAACGGGCATTGACCCGCCGGAAAGGCCGCGCTTCAGTGACTTCTGCCAGTCGCGCATCGTGGTACATGCGCACGGTGAGCCGGGATGCCGGCAAGGTTTCCAGCAATTCCTGGTCTTCCAGGCGCACGGTAGTGGTGTAGGGGGAGCGCTCCAGCACACGCATCTGCAGGGTATGAGGATGCAGGTCATGCCCCACGTCCACCGCCATGCTGTCGCGCTCACCCAGCGCCTTCATCAACGGCAACAGCCGCGCATAGTTTTCCTCGCACTGGGTCATCAGCGCACGGAAATCCAGCCGGTAACGCTCGCGACGACTCATTGTCCGCCCCAGCTTGCATCCAGCCGGTCACGGTTCAACAACAACCACTGCAGGGCGATCAGCGACGCGGCGTTGTCCACCTGACCGCTTTCCAGCAGCGCAGGAATATGGACTGCACTTACGGTGACCGCACGAATGTCTTCGCCCTCGTCCGGGCAACCGAAAATACCGCCGGCGCCGGCCAGATCCGCATGGCCCACGAACACCTGCAGGCGCTCGTTGGAGCCACCCGGGCTGGGCATGTACGCCGCAACCGGCTCCATGGTTCCCAGAGTCAGCCCCGCTTCTTCCACCGCTTCACGGCGAATCAGGTCGGCAGCACTTTCTCCGTCCTTGTCGGCGATGCCGGCAATCAATTCCAGACACCAGGGCGTATCCCGCCATTCCAGCGCGCCGACCCGAAACTGCTCCACCAGCAGAATCTCGCCACGCACCGGATCATAGGGCAACACCGCCGCCGCCGGTGGGCGCACAAACAGCTCCCGGCGAACGGGCTCACCCCAGCCACCGTTATAGTGCTTGTGACGCAGGGTCAGGGTATCCACCCGGAAGAAGCCCTGGAACGGGGTCTCCCGTTCCAGCACTTCCACATCCTGCGGGCCAAATGGCGGTGTCAGCGACTGATTACTCATGGGCCTCGTGATAAAGCGCGGAGCCCTGCTCGCGGAACTCCTTGGACTTTTCTTCCATGCCCGCTTCGGCCTGGGCCACCTGGGCGGTGCCGTCACCGTAGATCTCGCGGACTTCCTGGCTGATCTTCATGGAGCAGAACTTGGGCCCGCACATGGAACAGAAATGCGCCACCTTGTGAGCCTGTTTCGGCAGGGTCTCGTCGTGGTATTCGCGAGCCCGGTCCGGGTCCAACCCCAGGTTGAACTGATCTTCCCAGCGGAATTCGAAACGCGCCTTGGACAGGGCATTATCACGCAGCTGCGCACCCGGATGCCCCTTCGCCAGATCCGCCGCGTGGGCAGCAATCTTGTAGGCGATGATGCCTTCCTTCACGTCTTCGCGATTGGGCAGCCCCAGGTGCTCCTTGGGCGTCACATAGCAAAGCATGGCGGTGCCATACCAGCCGATCATGGCCGCACCAATGGCGCTGGAAATGTGATCGTAACCGGGGGAGATATCGATGGTCAGCGGACCCAGGGTATAGAACGGTGCTTCCCCACAGTGCTCCAGCTGCTCATCCATGTTGGCCTTGATCATGTGCATGGGCACATGGCCGGGGCCTTCGATCATCACCTGTACATCATGCTTCCAGGCAATCTTGGTCAGCTCGCCCAGGGTGCGCAGCTCGCTGAACTGGGCTTCATCGTTGGCATCCGCCAGCGAACCGGGGCGCAGGCCATCGCCGAGACTGAAGGTCACATCGTAGGCCTTCATGATCTCGCAGATATCTTCGAAATGGGTGTAGAGGAAGCTTTCCTCATGGTGCGCCAGGCACCACTTGGCCATGATCGAACCACCGCGGGACACAATGCCGGTAACCCGGTTGGCGGTCATCGGCACGTAGCGCAACAGCACACCGGCGTGAATGGTGAAGTAGCTCACCCCCTGCTCGGCCTGCTCGATCAGGGTGTCGCGGAAGATTTCCCAGGTCAGGTCTTCGGCCACGCCGTTGACCTTTTCCAGCGCCTGGTAGATGGGCACGGTGCCGATGGGCACCGGCGAGTTACGCAGAATCCACTCGCGGGTTTCGTGAATATTGTCACCGGTGGACAGGTCCATCACCGTGTCGCCGCCCCAGCGGGTAGCCCAGGTCATCTTGGACACTTCTTCCTCGATGGAAGAGGTCACCGCCGAGTTGCCGATGTTGGCGTTGATCTTGGTAAGAAAGTTGCGGCCGATGATCATCGGTTCGATTTCCGGGTGGTTGATGTTCACCGGAATCACCGCACGGCCCCGAGCCACTTCATCACGAACGAACTCCGGGGTAATTTCCGCCGGAATCGCCGCGCCGAAGCTCTGCCCCGGATGCTGATCCACCGGCAGGCCGGCTTCGCGATGCTCGCGCAACCGCTGGTTCTCGCGGATGGCGATATATTCCATCTCCGGGGTGATGATGCCCTGGCGCGCGTAGTGCATCTGGCTGACATTCTTGCCGGCACGGGCACGGCGCGGAATGCGGGTGTGCTCAAAGCGCAGGCCGGCCTTGGCCACATCGTTGGCCCGCTTGCGGCCATACTCGCTGGTCAGCCCGGCGAGTTGCTCGGTATCATCACGTTCATCAATCCAGGCTGAGCGAATAGGATTCAGCCCTTTACGGATGTCGATTTGGGTGTCCGGGTCAGTATAGGGACCAGAGGTATCATAAACCGACAGCGGTGGGTTATCCTCGAACTTTCCGTCCGCCAATGGGGTCGGATGCTGTTGGATTTCCCGCATGGGCACACGAATGTCCGGGCGCGAGCCCGTGACGTAGATCTTTCGTGAACCCGCGATGGGCTGGCAGGATTCGTCAATGGCGTTGGCGATGGGGCGCTGATCGTCTGGCACGTCGGCCTCCAGAAGCAAATAAGGGAAATTCAGGAATGGCGGACACTATACGCCAGCGCCCAATAGCCAAACAACCGCGGAACTGGCCCAAACAGGCAGTGTTAATTTTCTGTACTTGCCAGTACCATAATGATTAATCAGACACACAAAAAGAGTGCACCAGAATGAAGCGTAGCCCGGCAACGCCCCTAGTTCTTCTTCTTACCTCACTGGCCAGTGCCGTTCAGGCCGCTGACCTTACTGAAGTCGCCAACGCAGCCTGGAGCTACGACGGCACCTGGCGCGCCGCGCGGATGAACTGGAATGCCGACCAGGAGCTGATGGTACAAGGCCGCGCCGCCCTGTTCCCGAACGTCTCCGCCAGCTACGGACGCTACGACAACGACCGTGAAATCGAAGATATCAACGTGGACCAGAACTACGGCAGCGAAGTCAGCACCTTCACCCTGACCCAGCCCCTGTTCCGTGTTGATGCCTGGTATGGCTATAAAGAGGCACAATCGAGCACCGATATCGCGCAGGCCAATTTCGAGCAGGCCCGCCAGGATTTTGTGCTGCGTGTGGCCCAGGGCTACTTCGGTGTACTGCGCGCCTGGGACACCTGGGTATCCGCCAAGGCGGAAGAAAAAGCCATCGGCCGCCAACTGGAACAGACCCAGGAGCGCTTTGATGTGGGCCTGGTGCCGGCCACCGACGTGGAAGAAGCCCAAGCCACCTACGACCTGACCCAGGTAAACCTGATTGTCGCTCGCCAGCAATACGACATTGCCCGTGACCAGCTGGAAACCCTCACCGGCCAGCAGTGGCAAACCCTGCTGGAGCTGCGCGATGAATTACCCATGGAAGGCCCCCAGCCCACCGACATGAACGACTGGATCGAAAAGGCCAAGGTGCAAAACCCGCAGGTGCAGGCAGCGCTCTATAATACAGAGCTCACCGAGAACACCGCCAAACGCCAGCTCGGCGCACAGCTGCCCCAGGTACAACTGGTGGCCCAGTACCAGCACTCCCACCTGTCGCCGGACGAAGATCCCAACGCCTCGGGCATCAACTCCAACAGCTCCCTGTTCGACACCCAGAATCGCCAGATCGGTGTGGAAGTGAGCATGCCCCTGTTCCAGGGTGGCGGCCTGAACAGCCGTCGCAAGGAAGCCTACCTGCGTGCGGATGCGGCGGATTTCCAGTATGACCAGGCGGTACGCGATATCGTGCAACAGGCGCGCAGCGCCTACCGCACCGTGGAAGCCGATGCCCTGCGCATCAAGGCGCGCCAGCAGGCCATCCGCTCCACCCGCTCGGCGCTGGACGCCACCCAGTCCGGCTATGAAGTCGGCACCCGTAACGTGGTCGACGTACTCAACGCACAGCGCGCCCTGTTCGCCGCCGAGCGTGACTACGCCAACGCTCGCTACGACTACATCATCAACTCGCTGACCCTGAAATCCACCACCGGCGACCTGCAACAGGGCGACCTGGCGGCGGTAAACAACTGGCTGGCCCCGGATCAAACGCTGGATCTCTACAACCCGGATCTGGAAGGCCAGAGTGAAGAAATGATGGAAGAAAACTCGCCGATCAACTGAGGCAGGCCAGCCTGACGCCGAACGCCCGATGCCTGACGCAAACACGCGGGCATCGCCCGGACCATAAAAAAACCGCTACCCGGCAACGGCTAGCGGTTTTTTTATGCACAACCTGCGACAGGCACAGCGTAGGTCGCATTAGCCCGAAGGGCGTAATCCGACATTCATCTCCATGGCGATCAACTCCAACCCTTTTTCCAGCGCGCCACGGTTCGCTTCCACCACCGCAGCGGCGGCCTGGCCCTGCCGGGCACACTGGTCCGGGTCACTCATCAATACCTGCAACTTGTCACCCAACGCTTCGCCGCTGTCGACCACACTGAGCCCGCCAGCCTCATCCAGCAGTTGCGCGATGGCGGTGAAATTATGCAGATGCGGGCCGGTGAGCACCGGCTTTTCCCAGGCCGCCGGTTCCAGCAGATTATGGCCGCCCACTGGCACCAGCGATCCGCCCACAAAGGCCACATCACAGGCACCAAACAACATCAGCAATTCGCCCATGGTATCGGCCAGATACACCGCCGCATCGGCGGCCGGTTCCTGCTGGCTACGGCGGGCCACTGACAAGCCAGCCTCGCGGACCTGATCGGCAACCCCGTCAAACCGTTCCGGGTGCCGCGGCACCAGAATCAGCAGCGCATCCGGCTTCTGTGCACGCAGTGTCTTGTGCGCCGCCAGCACCGGGGCGTCTTCCCCCGGATGGGTACTGGCGGCTATCCACACCGGCCGATCACCGAATGAAACACGCAGCTGCGACGCGGCCTGCTTCACTGCCGTATCCAATGTCATATCGAATTTCACGCTACCAATGGGGTAGACCCGCTCCGGCCAGGCACCCAGTGCCATATAACGTTCGGCCTCTACCTGGGTCTGCACGGCAAGCGCATCAAAGCGCGCCATCATCGGGCGAATCAGCCGAGGCAACTTGCCGTAACCCCGATAGCTTTTTTCTGACAACCGCCCGTTCATCAGCATCAGTTTTGCGCCATGGCGCTTCACCGCCGCACACAGGTTCGGCCACAGCTCAGTCTCCAGCACGATCACCAGTTGCGGATCAAAGGCGCGCATAAAGCGCGTCAGTGCCGTGGGCAATTCCCAGGGACAGTACACATGGGTCACCCGATCCCCGAACAGCGCCTGTACACGCTCCGACCCGGTGGGCGTGGTGGTGGTGACCAGCAAAGGCACATCCGGGTAATCCGCCAACAACCGCTCGATCAACGGCGCCGCCGCCAGCGTTTCGCCCACCGACACTGCATGTACCCAAAGGCTGTTTTTCAGGGTGCCGGGCCGATAACCCCACGCCATGCGTTCTTTCCAGCGCAACCGATAGGCCGGCGCCTTTCTGCCGCGCAGCCACAGGCGCAGAAAAAGGAAGGGCAGCAATAAATACCAGAGGAAAGAATAAAGGGTTCGCATGGGCTCTCTTGTTTTTGGCGTGGTGCGTATCGCGTGCTTGCGTGTTAGCGGCTTGGCCTATGCTAGCATAGCCGCACTGTTCAACGATGGTGAGCCATGAGTGACTCAACCCTGAAACCTGACACACTCCGCCCGGACATTGTGATCTTTGGCGGCGGCATCGCCGGCCTGTGGCTGATCAACCGACTCAACGCCGCCGGCTACCAATGCCTGCTGCTGGAGTCCGCCACCCTCGGCGGCGACCAGACCCTGGCCAGCCAGGGCATTATCCACGGTGGCCTCAAGTATGCCTTGGGCGGCAACCTGTCCAACGAGTCCGAAGCCATTTCCGCCATGCCGGATCGCTGGCGTGCCGCCATGGCCGGCGATGACCCTGTGGACCTGCGCGACCTGACGGTACTGAGTGACACCCAGCACATGTGGTCCAGCGGCTCCGTGGCCTCACGGATGACCAATTTTTTCGCCAGCAAGATGCTGCGCGGCCGCATTGAAAAGCTCAAGCGCGATCATTTCCCCAGCGCGCTGGCCAATAAGGCTTTCAAGGGCAACGTCTACAAACTGGACGACCTGGTCATCAATACCGAATCGCTGATCGAGACACTCAGTGCGCCGGTCCGCGACCGGCTGCTGGCGTTCGACAACGAACGGGACCCACTGGAATGGGATGAAAACGGCCTGCGCGCCGTCACGGTCAATGGTCAACGCATTGAACCGCGCCTGACCCTGCTCGCCGCCGGCAATGGCAACCCGGCCCTGCTCGACGGCGCCCATCAGGCTCACCTGCTGGAGCAGGAAAACAGCCAACTGCGCCCGCTGAAAATGGTGCTGGTCAAACACGACCTGGGCCATCGCCTTTACGCCCACTGTGTCGGCACCAGCAACAAACCGGTGCTCACCGTCACCACCCACGACTGCCCGGACGGCAAGGTGGTGTGGTACCTGGGCGGTGACCTGGCGGAACGGGGCGTGGAGCGCACCGATCAGGAACAACTGGCCGCCGGCCGGGACGAACTCCGGCAGCTGTTCCCCTGGCTGGATTTCAGCAACGCCGAATTCGCCACCCTGGATGTGACCCGCGCCGAACCCAGACAACAGGCACTGGTGAAACCGGATAATGCCTACGCCCGCCGGGACCAGAACCTGATCATCGCCTGGCCCACCAAACTCACTCTGGCGCCGGATCTGGGCGACCGGGTCATGGCGCTAGTGGAAGAAAGCGGCCTGCAACCCGGCGAACCGCTAACGGTACCGGCAGAGCTTGAGCAGGCCCCCATGGGCCTGCCGTACTGGCATCGTTGTTTTTGATTACCCACTGCGGCGCGCCCCAAAAAAACAGTATCGAGAAGCGAGTTACGAGTCGCGAAAATCCAAAATATTCAGCCTTTCGTAACTCGTAACTCGTAACTCGCTTCTGGGTGTTCGCGCCTCCAGTGGCGCTCCTACAGCGAGAATGATTCAGGAGTTTTCATGTCCTTCATGCGCCCCTTGGGCAACACAGGGTTAACCGTCAGCGCACTCGGCCTGGGCACGGTGAAAATCGGCCGCGACAAGGGGGTGAAATACCCCAATGGTTTCACCATCCCTGATGACCACGCGGTAACCGAGCTGCTGGCCCAGGCCCGGGACTTGGGCATCAACCTGATCGACACCGCTCCCGCCTACGGCCACAGCGAAGCTCGTCTCGGCCAGCTGATGAGCCGGCGCCAGGACTGGGTCATTGTCACCAAGGTCGGCGAAGAGTTTGATAACAACAGTGGTGAAAGCCATTTCGATTTCTCCCCGGAACACGTTCGCCGCTCCGTGGAACGCAGCCTGAAACGCCTCAACACCGATTACCTGGATTGCGTATTGATTCACTCCGATGGCGATGACATGGGGATCATCAAACAGGGCACCCTGGACGCCCTGAACGACCTGAAGAAGGAAGGCCTGGTGCGCACCACTGGCATGTCCACCAAGACCGTGGCTGGCGGCATTGCCTGCCTGGACCACGCCGACATGGCCATGGTCACCTACAACCTTCAGCACCATGATGAAGTACCGGTGATCGAACACGCCGCCGCTCACCACAAAGGCATCCTGATCAAGAAAGCCTTTGCCAGCGGCCACCTCAACGACACCCTTGCTGATCCGGTGCAGGAAAGTCTGAACCAGATCCTTGGCACCGCTGGCGTCAGCAGTATCATTGCCGGCACCATCAATCCCGTTCACTTGCGGGAAAACGTGGCCAAGGCCCGGCAGGCCTGCAAGTCCGACCAATAACAACAACAGGAAACACCATGCGCTTTTGTCTGATGATTCTGCTGCTCGGCACCGCCCTGGCGGCACAGGCGGATAAAATATTACTGCTCCGCGAAGCCCCTCAGGGGTGCGAAGAAAAGGGGGAAGTTTCGGTGTCGTCGGGGAGCAAGATGCAGGGCATGTTGTTCAGCGATGCCTGGATCAATAACAACGTGAACAAGAAGCTCGCCAAGGCCATCAAGAAAGCCGGCGGCAACCGCGGCATGCTCAGCGATCGCCGCGAGTTCATGATGGAGAGCCACTTTCGCGGTATTGAGCATATCGAGTTGGATGCCTGGGTCTGGCACTGCGAAGAAGACGATGGCTGACAGCGGCGGGAGCCTTTGAAAAACGCCTTCGCGACTGCAGACTTGTCGCTAGCCGCTCGACGCCTGCTTCATCTCCACCCCCAACGATTGCAACCCGGCCCGATGCCCCTGCTGATACCCCATATCCAGTTTCTGGGGATTGGTGGTCAACCGGTTTACCGGAAAGTCCGGGTCAGGCGCAACCACCGTCAACCGGCAATCTGCAGGCGGGTTGTCGATGAAGTCCAGTGACGCGTTGTAACTGTCCGTGCGCCTGAGCAGGGCGTCATACAGCGCGGGCATGTCCCGCACCCAGGGTTTCAGCAAGGGCGTCAGGGCACTGGAGCGTTTGCGGTAACCCTGATGGTGCGACAACACCACGGTAATATCCCGCGCACCCTGCTGATAGGCCCAGCGCACCGGGATGGAATCCCCCAGCCCGCCATCGGTCATGGGATGCCCCGCGACGGTGGGGAAATCGCGGTAAGCAAAGGGAATGGAACAGGACGCGGTCATCACTTCGTCCAGGTTATCCGGGCGAGTTTCAAAATAGCGCGGCGCACCGTCTTCCACCGACGTGGTCACCACCCACAGGGGCACCTTCCCCTGCCAGTGTTGCTCCAGGCTTAACGGCACCTCCAGTCGGGATTGATGCCACAACCAGTGCACATCGCAAAGATGCCCACCGGCCATAAAGCGCTGCCAGTTTATAAAGTCCGGGCGGCAGGCATGGTCGGTGATGATCCGCCGGCTTCTGCCGTGGTCTCCCGCCAGGTAACCAATCAGGTTGGTCGAACCGGCAGAAACGCCCACCGCAAAATCGAAACCGTGATGCGGGTTTTCCAGAAACGCATCCAGCACACCGGCGGCGAAAATGCCGCGCATGGCACCGCCCTCCACAACCAACGCACGCTGATCCATTACCTTTCCTCCACATCGAATCCACTCACTGGAATCAGTTCAACCACGATGCCAGAGCAAACAAATCGGTGGAAATAGAGCCTTGCTGTCCCTGCCATCGGCATCCCTGATCAATCGCTCGATCCGCTCCAACCCACTCTATGGGGCAAGTTGTGCAAGTCCTGCACTGATACAGCGCAGATGCATCAGGTTAGCGCACCCAGTTTCCGCCCGGGGCCCAGCCGCACTCAATGTCTTTCCTATTAATTATTGTAAAAACAACACGTTAAATATTTTTCCCGTCGCTGGCACCACATTTGCACAAGTTCGCATACCAACTTGTATACAAAAAGGTGTGCAAACAAATGATCGGCTGGACTCTTCAACAATGGCAGGCGGCCTACCGTAACGGTGATCTCACCCCGGTACAGGCCATGAAAGAACTGGCACCACGACTTCACGACAGTGAACGTGCCCTGTGGATCCACCTGCTGGATGAGTCCTCATTGATCGAGCAGGCCAACGCTCTCACCGATTCATCCCTGCCCCTGTATGGCATTCCCTTCGCGGTGAAAGACAACATTGATGTGGCCGGCATGCCCACCACTGCGGCCTGCCCTGACTTTGCCTACACCCCGGAAGCAGACGCCACCGCGGTGCGCCTGCTGCGCAAGGCCGGCGCCATCGTGGTGGGCAAGACCAACCTGGACCAGTTCGCCACTGGCCTGGTGGGCACCCGTTCTCCCTATGGGGAAGTGCCCAACCCGTTTAACCCGGATTATCTCAGCGGTGGCTCCAGCTCCGGTTCCGCCACGGCGGTGAGCCTGGGTCTGGTACCGTTTTCTCTGGGTACTGATACTGCCGGCTCCGGCCGGGTGCCAGCCGCATTCACCAATACCGTGGGCCTCAAGCCCACCCGTGGCGCCATCAGCACCAAAGGTGTTGTGCCCGCCTGCCGGACCCTGGATTGCGTCAGCATCTTTGCGCTCAGCGTAGACGACGCCCAACAGGTATACCGGGTGATCGGCCAGTTCGACAACGACGATGCCTACAGTCGCCCGGCCCCGGCATCACAAACCACTAGCCTGCCCGCACGCCCCACGCTGGGCATCCCCAAAGATTTGCCCTGGTTCGGAGACACCCAGGCCCAGCGGTTGTGGGAACAACAGCTTGAACAGATCCAACAGATTGCCGACCTGGTCACCGTGGATACCATGGTGCTACAGGATGCCGCCGCACTGCTCTATCAGGGCCCGTGGGTGGCCGAGCGCTTCACCGTTACCGAATCCCTGTTGCAGGAAAAACCGGACGCGCTGCTGCCGGTGATTCGCGACATTCTGGAACCCGCCGCCACCCTCACTGCTGCGGATGGTTTCCGCGCCCAATACCAGCTCGCCGCACTGAAACGCCAGTCAGACGCCCTGATGGAAACGGTGGATGCCCTGCTGTTGCCCACCACTCCGGGGATTTACACCCGCGCCGCCGTGCAGGCTGACCCCATCACCCTGAACAGCCAGCTCGGCACCTGGACCAATTTCGTCAACCTGCTGGACCTGTGCGCCCTGGCCCTGCCCGGCGGCTTCCGTGAAGACGGCCTGCCCGGCGGCGTCACCCTGATTGGCCCGGCCTGGCAGGACCATGCGCTGGCCGACTTCGGGCAGCGCTGGCAGCAGGCGCAGCCCTGGCAGGCCGGCGCCACCGGCCAGCCCTTGCCGGAGCCGCAACCCCGCGCGGCCAATGATGATGACGGCGACCTGATTACCGTTGCGGTGGTCGGCGCGCACCTCACCGGGATGCCACTCAATACCCAGCTCACCGAACGCGACGGAGTCTTGCTGGAAGCCACTCACACCGCGCCCTGCTACCGCCTCTACGCCCTGGCCAACACGGTGCCGCCCAAACCCGGACTGATCCGCAATGAAAAAAACGGCGGCGACAGCATCCCTATCGAACTGTGGCAAATGCCGGTGAAACACTTCGGCAGTTTTGTCGGCCTGATCCCCGCCCCACTGGGAATCGGCAGCCTGGAAACCGCCGACGGGCGCTGGGTGAAAGGCTTTATCTGTGAGCCCTGGGCCATTGATGACGCCACCGACATTACCGCCCTGGGCGGCTGGAGGAATTACATTGCCTCACTCAACCCCACCAGCCCCTGAACCGGTGATGGAAAAGTCATGAAAGCAGAAACGTCCGGCGGCAGAGCCCCCAGCCTGGCAGACCAGATCTACGCTAGGCTTAAGCAGGACATCTTTGATTTCCGCCTGTTGCCCGGAGACCGCATCACCGAAAGCCATATTGCCGAACGAATGGGGGCCTCACGGACACCTGTTCGTGAGGCACTCTTGCGCCTGCAACGCGAGTCCTATGTGGATGTATTGTTCCGCAATGGCTGGCAGGTAAAGCCTTTTGATTTTCGTTATTTCGAAGAGCTGTACGACATCCGTATCGTACTGGAATGCTCGGCCGTGGATCGCCTCTGCCAGCGCACCCGCGACACGGCCACCCAGACGACACTGCAGCAACTCAAACAGCAATGGAGCCTGCCACCCACAGAAAGAACCACCGGGGGACCCGCCACCTGTGCCATGGATGAAGCCTTTCACGGACAACTGGTCGCTGCCGCCGGCAACCGGGAAATGACCCGCATCCATCAAGATCTGACCGAACGACTGCGCATCGTCAGGCGACTTGATTTCACCCAGCCAGCCCGCATCGACGCCACCTATGATGAACACTCGGCCATTCTCCAGACCATCGAGGAAGGCCGAGCGGCGGATGCCAGGCTGCATCTGCAGCAGCACATCGCCTCTTCCCGTCAGGCGGTCCGCGCCATTACCTTGCACATGCTGCAAGACGCCCACGCCCGCAACCAGAACACCACTGAACACACCGCGACCTGATCGCCGACAATGGACATCCCGGCCAGCAGCTCCCAGACTGCGTGGCTGATTTATTTACGGGATGTACCGACATGCTTACCACTCTGTGGACCATCATTGCCCCGGTACTGTTTTGCGCCGGTGTCGGTTTTTTCTGGGCGCGGGCCGGCAAGCCCTTCGATACCCAGATGGTCACTTCACTGGTCACCCTGGTCACTACCCCTTGCCTGATTGTCGCCACCATGGGCAAGACGAATCTGGACCTGCAGGCGCTCATGGAAGTGGCCGGTCTGGCAGTGGCGGTGCTGGCCGCCACGTTCGTGGTCAGCGCGGTGATACTGCGCCTCACCGGCCAGCCCTTCCGGGTGTTTCTGCCTTCACTGGTCTTTCCCAACACCGGCAACATGGGCATCCCGCTGTGCATGCTCGCGTTTGGTGAAGCCGGATTGGCGCTATCGCTGGCCTGGATGATGCTTTATTCCGTGGCACACTTTTCCCTGGGGCTGGCCATCGTCAGTGGTCAGGGGTTTTCCCTGAAACTGTTCCGCCACCCGATTCTGATCTCCGTGTTTCTGGCAGTGGCCATGGTCGCTTTCCAGCTAAGCCTGCCTGAGTGGCTCTACAACACCGTCAGCCTGATCGGCGATCTGACCATTCCCTTGATGCTGATTACACTCGGGGTGTCCCTGTCGCAGCTGAAAGTGCGCCATCTGGGTAGCGGAGCCGGGTTTGCAGTCCTGCGTCTGGCCAGTGGCTTTGCGGTGGGGTGGGGTCTGGTGACGGCACTGGACATCGACGGCCCGCTGCGCGGGGTGGTATTAATCGAATCCACCATGCCGGTGGCGGTATTCAATTACCTGCTCGCCAAAGCCTATAACCGGGGCGCGGAAGAAGTCGCTGCCATGGTAGTGATTTCCACCTTGCTGGCGTTTTTGCTGCTGCCGTTTCTGCTGACGTTGGCACTGTAGGAGAAGCAGCTGCGAGTGACGAGTTTCGAGTTGCGAAAATCCGCATTAAGCTTGTCGTTCCTGAATGCCGAAACGCGTTACTTGTGCCTCGTTGCCGACCCAACCGCAACCCCGAACACATAACAATAAAGGCCAACATCATGATCCAGCGACTTACCCGACTCTTTCCGCTCTGGGCGCTGCTGTTTTCCCTGCTGGCATATTGGCAACCACACTGGCTTGTCGGTGGCAAGCCGGCCATTGTGCCGCTACTTATGCTGATCATGTTCGGCATGGGGCTGTCATTACGTTGGGAGGATTTTCGCCAGGTCTTCCAGCGGCCCGGGATAATTGCGCTTGGCGTCGTGCTGCAATACAGCCTGATGCCATTGATTGCCTGGGCAATTGGCATCGCCCTGCAATTGCCTGAGGAACTCCTCATCGGCCTGGTGCTGGTCGGCGCCTGCCCCGGTGGCACGGCGTCCAATGTGATTGCCTATCTGGCCCGCGCCAATGTGGCCCTGTCCGTGGCCATCACCTTTGCCTCCACCCTGGTGGCCGTGGTCGCCACGCCCTTGCTGACCTGGCTGTATCTGGGTGAACGCATCCCGGTGCCGGTTACTGGCCTGTTGCTGTCACTGATTCAGATCGTGGTCATTCCGGTGGTTGCCGGCTGCACGCTGAATACCTTTCTGCACCGGCAGCTGACGTCGGCTCGCGCCGTTTTTCCGCTGGTTTCCGTGGCCGCCATCGTCATCGTGATCGGCATTATCGTGGCCCTGAACCAGGGCAACATTGCCGAAGCGGGCATGGCGGTGTTTATGGCGGTGATGCTGCACAACGCGCTGGGGCTGGTGGGCGGCTACGGCATCGCCCGATTACTGCGGCTTGATCCACAAACCGCCCGCACCCTGGCCATTGAAGTGGGCATGCAAAATTCCGGGCTGGGCGTGGCGCTGGCGATCAAACACTTCACCCCACTGGCCGCCCTGCCGGGGGCCCTGTTCAGTGTCTGGCACAACCTGTCCGGGTCGTTGCTTGCCTCATTCTGGCGGCGCAGCACGCCAGAACAGTAGGCGCGTCGCTGGCGGCGTGATGCTCAGGGCGCCAGGCGCTCATGACTCCAGCTGCCATCAGCCTGCCGGGTATAACGAAACCGGTCATGCAGGCGACTGGGGCGGCCATGCCAGAACTGGATTTCTGTAGGGATAATCCTGTACCCGCCCCACATTTGCGGACGCGGCACCGGCGCCGAAGGAAATTCCTGCTCCAGTCGCTTCACTTCCTCTTCCAGCCACTCCCGGCTGGCGGGCTGACTCTGGGGGGAAATAGCCGCGCTTACCTGGCTGGCATAGGGGCGGGAGGCAAAATAACTGTCGGATTCTTCCCGATCGACTTTGTGCGCTTCGCCGATAACGATCATCTGGCGATCAAACGGCTGCCAGAACATGGTGAACGACACCTTGGGGTTGGCCGCAATTTCCTCCCCTTTGCGGCTATCGTAGTGGGTAAAGAAGGTGAATCCGCCACCCTCGATACCTTTAAGCAACACCACCCGGGAAGAGGGCTGGCCGTCAGCGCTCACGGTGGCAAGCGTCATGGCATTGGGCAACGGCAATCCGGCCTCAATGGCTTCATCCACCCAGAGACGCGCCTGCTCCAGTGGGTCGTCATGGAGGGAGACCTGGGTCAGCCCTTCAGCGTGATATTCTTCGCGCACATCTTTCATTATTTCCCCGGCTGGCTGTCATACTGAGCCGGCAGTATAACGCCCACACGCCAACAACCACGAACCTGGATCAAGGAGCAGGACGGTTAGCCATGCTCGACACCGCCGACGAAAATCGCCGCCGCCACGACCTGCACCCGGACCACCCGGTATGGCTGTTTGGATATGGCTCGCTGATCTACAAGGCCGACTTTCCCTATCTGGCACGACGCCCGGCGTCGATTACCGGCTGGGTCCGGCGTTTCTGGCAAGGCTCCCACGATCATCGCGGCACCCCGGACAAACCGGGCCGGGTGGTCACCTTGATTGAGTCCCCCGGTACGGTGTGTGCCGGCATGGCCTACCGCATCACGCCGGATGTGTTCGAGCATCTGGATCACCGCGAGAAAAACGGCTATCTGCGCGTCACCACCCCACTGACCTTTGCCGATGGCCAGCATGAACAGGGCCTGGTTTATATCGCTACCGCAGATAATGCCGCCTTTCTCGGCGAGGCCAGTGAACAGCAGATTGCCGATCATATAGCGGCCAGCCATGGCCCCAGCGGCAGCAACGCCGAGTACCTGCTGCAACTGGCCGAGGCACTACGACAACTCAACGTGGGCGATGAGCATGTGTTCCGCATCGAACACTATCTGTTGGCCTCCGCAGGCTAACCCACGGTCTGCATGTATCGGTCCCAATAGCCGTCCTCTGGCGCAATCTGCTCGACCACATCCACCCACAAACCGGACGGGTCCCGCAACCCGAAGCGATGTTGCCCGAACGACTCCCTGGTCAGCGGGTACGCCACCGGCCCGCCGCCCCGGGTAAAGTGCTGGTGGGTTTGCACGATGTCATCCACTTCAATCTCCAGGCACACACCTTGCCCGCCGAAGCACTCAGGCCCAGGCGGCGCCGAGGGATGATCCGGGCTCATGAAGGCCACCACGCTGCCCTGCTGCTCATTGCCCAGCAGCACAAACCAGTCGCTGTCGAACAGCACATCCAGCCCGAAATGCCGCTGCCAGAAATCCCGGCAGGCTACCTTGTGGTCGGTGACCACGATGGGATAGCGGTCGCTGATTTTCATTTGATACCTCCTTGTTAAAAACAGACAGGCAGTCTGCTTTGAGAAAATAAAAACAAACTGTTAGTTTGTTTGTCAACCAAAAGAGGAAAACCATGGCCACCAATGCACAGCGCCGCGCCCAGACCCGCGGCTGCCTGATCAATGCCGCCCGCCACCTGTTTGCCGAACAGGGCTATGCCGACACCAGCACCGAGACCATCCTGTCCGGCGCCGGCGTCACCCGGGGCGCCATGTATCACCATTTCCGTAACAAGGCGGAGCTGTTCGAAGCGGTCTGTGACCTGCTCAGCCAGGAGGCCATGGCTGCCATCGAGAAAGCCGTGGACGGCCAACGCGGCAGCCTGGCCACCCTCAAGGCCGGCAGCCTGGCCTGGGTGGATTTTATGGCCCGGGACAATGTGCGCCGCATCCTGGTGGTCGAAGCCCCCTCGGTACTGGGTCAGCAACGTTGGCGGGCCCTGGATGAGCGCTACAGTTTCCCGTTGTTGCGCGAAGGCATTCGCGAAGCCATGGCGGAAGGCGCCCTGCACTTTGCTGGTAGCGCCGAAGGGCTGGCGGAGCTACTCAACGGCGCCATGAATGCACTGGTACTGAATGACCCAAGGGGAGAGAATTTGCCCCAACGACGCCAGGACCTGCTGGCCCTGTTTGATCGCTTTTGTTGATCGCTTCCGCGGAGACACCCCATGACTGCCTGCCCCTGCCAGTCCGGCCTTGATTACGCCCACTGCTGCCAACCCCTGCATCAGGGCAAGCCAGCCGCTTCACCGGAAGCGCTGATGCGCTCGCGCTTTTGCGCCTTTGCCTTAAAAAATACCGATTACATTGCACAGAGCTGGCACCTGAGCCAACGCCCCGCCGGGCTGGATCAGGATGACGGCCAGCAGTGGCTGGCGCTGGAGATCATCGCCAGTGACGAAGACGGTGATACCGGCTGGGTACACTTTCGCGCCACCAGCAAGGACCGCCAGGGCCTGGCCGTACTGGAAGAACGCTCGCGGTTTGTGAAGGAAAACGGCCACTGGTATTACCTGGACGGCACACCCTCGGTGACAGCCTTAAAGCCCGGCAGAAATGATCCCTGCCCCTGTGGCAGCGGCAAGAAATTCAAGAAATGTTGCGGTTAAAACATACCGCTCTTTGGCACCCGGTGGCCCGACAGGGCTGAACGGTCAGGCCGGCGCTGAAACCGGCACATCAACGAATGCGGCGGAGCTGCCAGATCCTCCGGTTACCGTGAAAACGCCAGAAAACCATCTTCCACCGGCTCCTCCAGCAACATGTGAGAATCATGGGCATAGTGGTTGGTGACTCTCCAGGGATGACCCTGACCCTGACGGGGAAGCAGATGGCTCGAGCGCTGCACATAACCGGAACCCAGCGCATCCATAATGGAATGGTCCTGTTGCGGCTGGGCGCATTCGGCCCGAGGCATGGCAACAGAAAGCCGGTTTTCTTTCAGGTAATTCAGTAACCGGCAGACATAGGCGGCAGCGATATCGGCTTTCAGTGTCCAGGAAGCATTGGTATACCCGAACACCCACGCCATATTGGGCACCCCTTCCATCAGCACGCCCTTGTAGGTCATGCGCTCACTCACATCCAGTGGCTCGCCGTTCAGTGACAATTGCATGCCGCCAAGCACCTGCAGGTTCAAGCCGGTGGCGGTAATGATGATATCCGCTTCCAGCTCCCGGCCGGATTTCAGCAAGATGCCGTTTTCCGTAAACGTTTCAATGTGGTCGGTCACCACGGACGCCTTGCCACCGCGCAGGTCCTTGAACAGGTCCGCATCCGGCACCGCACACAGGCGCTCATCCCAGGGCATGTATGAAGGACTGAAATGGGCCATGTCCACGCCATCGCCCACATGCCGTTTGACATTGGAGAGAAGCAGTTTGCGCATGAAATTCGGATACTTTTTTGACGCTTTATAAATCAGGCGCTGCAGCTTGATATTGCGCCACCGGGCCATGCCAAACACCCAGCCTGACGGCAACACCGCGTCCAGCATTTCGGATAATTTGTCATGGCCGGGAATGGAAAAAATATAGGAAGGGGAACGCTGCAGCATGGTGATATGAGCCGTCTCTTCCGCCATGGAGGGAACCAGTGTGACGGCAGTGGCACCACTGCCGATTACCACCACTTTCTTGTCCTTGTAATCAAGATCCTCCGGCCATTGCTGGGGGTGAACACAGCGTCCCTTGAAGCGATCCATGCCCGGAAAATCAGGCAAATAGCCCTTGTCGTAATTGTAATAGCCGGTACACCCCATGAGAAAGCGGGCGGTAAAGGTTTGCGTCTCACCGGTTTCTTCCCGCAGCACGGTTACGGTCCAGCGTTGCTCGCTGTCCGACCAGTCGGCGGCAGTGGTTTTCAGGCCATAACGAATGTGTTCCGTTACCCCAAACTCCTCAGCGGTTTCACAAATATAGTTACGGATGGCCGGCCCATCCGCCAGCACCTTCAACTCATTCCAGGGGCGAAAACCGTAACCAAAACTGAACATGTCGGAATCCGAGCGAATCCCCGGGTAGCGAAATAAATCCCAGGTACCCCCCATTGCCTGGCGGCGCTCAAGAATCGCGAAACGTTGATCCGGGCAGTCCTTTCTCAGGTGGCAGGCAGCGCCAATACCGGACAGCCCCGCACCAATGATCAGCACATCAAGATCATTGCGGGCATTGTTAATTTCTTTCTGGTTCGCCATGAAATGCTCTCCCTGTTGAAATCAACGCAACGTATCAGCTACAGCCACCTGTTTACCTTCTCACCGCTTCAGTAGTCAGGCAACCGCCTTTTTCTCTCCACCGTCCCCCGCTGTTTTCCCGAAAATCAGTATTTAAATGCAATTCCTTGCTTCTGCTTTTTTCTTTTCAAAATCAAGGCCTGTCGCCTCGTTTCCAAGTTAATACAAAGCAATGCTTGGCCTCATATGGCCATAGGTATAGCGTGAAACGAGAAGCAGAATAAAAGGTGGCACCATGGCAGCACCCGAGCACACCGCTACACTGTCAAGCTGGCACGACGGGAAACGTTACCTTTGGTTACTGAGTCCCGCCATTCCGGTGCTTGCTGTTTCGTTTCTTCTCATTTACATGTTCCTCTGGTCCTGGCCGGGGTTGCTCTGGGGCGGGCCGGTATTGATCTATGTACTGATCCCCCTTGCCGACTGGGTTGTCGGTACCGACAACAACAACCCACCGGAATCCGCCGTGTCCCAACTGGAAGGGGACACCTATTACCGACTCATCGTCTATGCCTATATCCCCACCCAGTACCTGGCTACCGTGCTTGGCGCCTGGCTGGTAGCCAGCGGCAATGTACCCCTGTGGGGGCTGGTCGGTCTGGTGTTCAGCGTGGGGGCGGTGAATGGCATTGCCATCAATACCGCCCACGAACTGGGCCACAAGAAAACCCGAGCCGAACGCTGGCTGGCCAAGGTGACGTTGGCACCGGTAGCCTACGGGCATTTTTTTGTGGAGCACAACAAAGGGCACCACAAAAATGTGGCGACACCCGACGATCCCGCCAGTTCACGCATGGGGGAATCCTTCTGGGCGTTTTTACCACGCACCATGATCGGCAGCGTGCGATCCGCCTGGCATATTGAGGCGCAACGCCTGCAACGCTGTGACCAGCCGCGCTGGTCCCTGAACAATGAAAACCTGCAGGGCTGGTTGATGACTGTGGGGCTTTTCGGCCTGCTGACGTTGTGGCTGGGCTGGATCGTTTTGCCCTTTCTGCTGTTGCAGGCTTTTTATGGTGCTTCCCTGCTGGAAGTCATCAACTACATGGAACATTACGGCCTGCGACGCCAGAAAAAAGCCGACGGGCGTTACGAACGTTGCGAGCCCCGGCATTCCTGGAACAGCAATCACATTGTCACCAACCTTTTCCTGTATCAGCTGCAGCGTCATTCCGATCACCACGCCAATCCGACACGGCGCTTCCAGGCCCTGCGCCATTTCGATGACAGCCCGCAATTACCCTCTGGCTATGCCTCCATGCTGGTCCCTGCTTACCTGCCTTTTGTTTGGTACCAGAAGATGGACCCATTGGTGGTTGAGCATTACAAGGGCGACCTGACACAGGCCAACTTGCAGCCAGGAAAGCGCGAGGCGCTACTGGAAAAATGGCAACGCCCGGTGGTGAGTTATCGTAGTGCAGATTCTGAACCGGACGTCCAACAGAGCGACATTGAGGCGGCACGGCAAGCGGAACAAGAAATAGAAACCACCCACCAGTTTCAATGCCCCAACTGTGGCTACACCTATGACGAACGCCATGGCGATGAGAAAGAAGGGTTCCCGGCTGGCACCCGCTGGTTACAGATCCCTGATGACTGGCCCTGCCCGGACTGTGCTGTGCGGGAAAAAATCGATTTCGTCCTCAAGCAACACTGACGGACTCCCTCCGGCAACTCCCCCCCTGTAGCCGGAGGGCTTTTTTTAGGTCCATCGCGGATTAGAGTGAATAACACGCTTCTCGCCATCTGCCCGGTTTATCCCGAATACCCGGCACTTTGCCAAACGCTCGACGCCGGATGCCTGACGTAAACCTCCATAGCCTGAGAGGCTATCGTTATTCCGGCCTCTCTTTTGAGAGGTATTTTGAGGAATTGTCAGGGCCATCATTGATGGCAATAATCGGGTAATGCTCTTTGCACAGAGAGTATGGCGGGCAAGGTTTTCAGGTTTTGAATGCAAGCGTCCGGCGTCGAGCATCCGGCGTCCAGCGTCGGCCAAGGCGGGATAATGAGACAAGTTCTGAAGCCGGCTGATCACTCAATTCCGCGATGAACCTTTTTTTGGCTTACCGCGAATCCCCCCACACGTGACCAAACGCTCGGCGCCGGTTGCCTGAGGTCACGCTTCAGGCTACGCCGAGTACGCAAGGAGGTAATTCAGCGGTTCCCTACCTTTTTACCCCTGCACACGACCAATCTCACCGGTTACGTATTCGCCCCCCAATAGCTTAGGATACGGACACAGTCAGACTTTCCATTGCGCTGATCCATTTCGCTGATTCTTCAAGGAGTCTCCATGAGCGATTCACAATTTGATGTGGTGGTTTTCGGTGCCACCAGTTTCGTTGGCCAGATTCTCTGCCAGTACCTCTTTGACACCTACGGGACCGATGGTGAATTAAAGTGGGCCGCCGCCGGGCGCTCCCAGGATAAACTGGAGCAAGTCAAAGCCTCACTGGGCGACGCCGCCAGCGCCCTGCCCCTGATCACCGCCAATGCCAACGACGCCGACAGCCTGGATGCCCTTTGCGCCCAGACCCGCGTGGTGGTTTCAACGGTGGGGCCTTATGCCCTCTATGGCGAACCGATGATCAAGGCCTGCGTTAACAGCGGCACGGATTACTGTGATCTCACCGGTGAAGCCCAGTGGATTGCCGACATGCTTGAGCAATACGAAGCTACCGCCAAGAAGAACGGCGCACGCATCGTGCATTGCTGTGGCTTTGACTCCATTCCCTCCGACATGGGCGTCTACTTTCTCCAGCAGCAAGCCCAGGCCCGCTTCAACGCGCCGGCCAGCACTGTGCGCATGCGCGTCAAAGTGGCCAAGGGTGGCGTTTCCGGCGGCACAGTGGCCAGCATGATGAATATTGCAGAAGAAGCCGGCAAAGACCCGGCATTGCGCAAGAAGCTCGCCAACCCTTACCTGCTTTGCCCGCCGGATCACGGCTTCAAGAGCCGCCAGACCAGCATTGGCCTTGCCAGCTACGATAACGACTTCAACGCCTGGGTTGGCCCCTTCGTGATGGATGCCATCAACAGCCGTGTTGTCCATCGCTCCAACGCCTTGACCGGCCAGGCCTACACCGACCACTTCACCTATAACGAAGCCATGCTCACCGGTGATGGTATGGGCGGGCGCATGAAAGCACTGGGGATCGGTGCCGGCACCGGCCTGTTCTTTGCCGCTGCGGCGATCAAGCCCACCCGCTGGGCGCTGAACAAATTCGTGGTGCCCCAGCCCGGCGAAGGCCCCAGCCCGGAAGCGCAGAAAGCCGGCTTCTACGACATCCGCTTTGTCGGCCACACCGACAATCAGGAAACCCTGAAAGTGAAAGTCACCGGTGATGCCGACCCCGGTTACGGCTCCACCGCCAAGCTGCTGGGCCAGGCGGCGGCCTGTCTGGCACAGGACGTAGTGGAAGATGCCCCCGGCGGCTTCTGGACCACCGCCTCCCTGCTCGGCGAGCCGTTACTGAAACGACTGCAGGAAAACGCCGGCATGACCTTTACCGTGATCGATTAAGCCCTCTCCCGGCCTGTGACCTCGTTCACAGGCCGGGCCAATTTTCAGCGGCAACGGATGCCAGCCTCAACGGCAATCCGTACTCTCCCCGTTTTTCAAACAGGACGGGGTTGCCATGGAAGCGCTTGCCATACTGAAAATTCTGCTGATTCTCTTTCTGCTCGGCTCCACGCTCTACAGCGTCATTGTCTATCAGGGCCGCAAGAAATCCTCACTGAAAAGTCTCACGACCTTCCGCCAGGAAGGCACGCCCCAACGCAACCTGGATCCGACCGAGCTGCGCCTTGTGGATGCGGTCATCGCCGAGGCCGAGAAAAAGACCCTGGGCACACTCACCGGCAATGCGGTTTTTGCCCTCAGCGGCCCTTACCTGCGCCACGGGCTGACCACCAATGGCAATACCGTCTGGCATGACACCATCGGCGGCGTGGAAGTCTTGCTGCCCTATGACGCCGAATATTTTCTCCGCGAGCACAATGATGCCCTGGTCGTGCTTGCCGAGAAAAAAGCCATCGTCGTTGCACTCAATGATGATTTCACCCTGGCCGGCGGCGAAGAACGCAACCAGCGCCGCGAGCAAAAACAGCAACAATGGGAAAGCGGCGACCACGGTGAGCTGGCTCGTGTGGTTGAGGAAGACGAGCAAACCCGCGAAGACGACCCTGCAGGCACCCTGCGCATTCGCGAACAGCGCGATGAAACCGACGCGGAAATCGAATCCCGGCGCGGGCGCGGCCTTGCCATGCTGCCCGCCTTTCTGTGGATACTGGCCTTTGTCTGCCTGGGCATTGCCATCGGGGTCGACAGCTCGCTCATCGGGTCAATCTCTCTGGCCACCGGCCTGCTGTTCGTTGTCATCGCCCTGTTCCGGTTTTTCCGTAAACCGTCGCCGGACAAGCCGCAAAAAGTGAATCAGGTCTCCGGGCAGATTTGCCTGACGCCGGTGGCCGTGGATGAACAGAACAACGTACAGATCTCCGTCACGCTCAACGAAAGCATCGGCTTTGTGTTGCCCGAGCACTGGCGCCCCTTCATCGAGTATGAGGACGGCCAGAATCAGGAAATGGCCGTGCGCGTGGATGATTACAGTGTCGTCAGTTACGGCAACCGGATGTCGCTGGACGAAGAAGTTCGCCGTTTCCCTCCGGTGTACTGGGGGCGCCACCTGACCCTGGCTCTGGTGGGTGCTATCGCCTTGCTGTTCCCGCTTGCCAGCTTCACCGAACTGTCCCGCGATCTTCTCTTTACCGGTCAGCTGCTCAGCGGCGCACAGGAAACCACCCTGCAAACTCCCGACGCCGTGCTCCAGCAGCCCCCCGCCATCGGCGCACCGGTGAGTATCGAGGGGCGCGGTCAATGCGCGTTGAGCATAGACGGTTACCGCCCGACCTTCGACTGCAGACGCATCCACTGGGGCAGCAACGTACCCCAGTCACAGCACCTGGAAGAGCCGGAGATCATCCGCCAGCTGCGTGACCGGACACTGCTGCAAACCCGCACCGATGGTTACCTCAGTTTGATGGCGACGATGCAAGGCTGGGACACCTACCGCAATGGCAAACCGGTCATGCTCAGGCACCTGCCTGAGCTTATCGACACGCTGGATTCGGCCTGCAGCCAAAGCGGCACCAGCAGCAGTGCCGAAAGCCAGTGCGAGCGCATTCACCGGCACATGCTGTCCCGGCTGATCTTCACACTCGACCACCAGCCGGAAACATGGACCTCACTGAGAAACGCCGTACAAACGCAAGCAGGCAGTGATGACCCGGTAACCGCGATCACCAGCGAAGCGCACGTCAAGGCCCTGCGTCAGCGGTTGAATCAGCTGGCCAACGAGCTGGATATGGAACGCGGCGTCAACATTGCCCGGGACATTACCAACAGCCAGCAAGGCGGCGTGCAGATTCGGCTGGTGCAAGGCCCTGTGCCCAGCACCCTGACGCCCGACGACACCACCTCGCCCTATCAGGCCAGCATTGACGCGATGACTGCCATGATCGACAACGCCGCCGGGCAGCCCTTCAAGCTTCGGGGCATGGTGACCGATTATCAGGTTGATGGGGGGACCGCCGTGCTAAGCCTGGACCTGACCCGTCACCGCGATAATCCGGGCAACGCGGTCCTCAATGTGCTCTGGCTATTACTGGCAGCGGGACTATTGGCCGGTCACGGCCTTATGAGTGTCATCCGCTTCAAGCAAAGCAGACAAAGGAACAGGGCCGTTGCGGCCCTGTACGCCTAGTTACCGTTACAGCCCCAAGCCCGAACCATGCAGCGCTGGCCGCCCTGACGCACGCAATATTGCAGCGCGGTGTTCTGGGCCTGGCCACCGCTGGAGGCCGTACCCCAGCCATACGCGGAGCTCCCCGATGCCTGGTCCGCCGCATAGGCGGCGCAGCCCCGGGAAAACGTCTGCACCACCCGACAACCGTAACCGCATTCGCTCAGCGCCCGTGACTGGGCCTGCTGCATGCTTTCATGGTTATAGCTGAAGCCGTACTGGTCACCCTGATTGCTGTCGATGGCCAAGGCCCCGTTGGCGCTGGCTACGCTGGCGAACAGCATGGCGATAAATATCGCGAATATTTTACCCATCATTGATCCCTTCCCTGTTCGTTGTTTGGAGCTGAATAATCGATCCCTTACCGGCTCAATTGCACCGCTTTTCCCGGCCCCTCACCATGGAGAAACCGCAACAGTATGGTGGCTTTTTGTTGCCGGGCCGGCACAGCATGACGCCCTTATTGATAGCGAGCGCCAGTACCGGTTTTACGGCCGGAGGGGCACAGGCACTCATAATCAATGGAGTCCAGGGTTCTACGTATCTTGCCGTTACCCAGCGGCTCGCTCTTCATATAACCCAACAGATAGTTCGGATATGCCGCTGAGCCCGCCCGAATAGGTGTGGTGCCTTCCGGGCAACGCACTTTGGGGGCATTGTCCGATTCAAAGAGATCCAGCACCTCACTGTACGCCGGGCGGGTAAACGGCCCCGCACAAACCTCATTCGCCGCCGCCACTAGCGGCGCGCCCTGCAACGCCACCAGCAATACCGAAAACCCCATCAACCTTTTCATGTTACTTTTCATGTTGCCTCGCCTGTTCACACCGGCCCATCCGGCTTATGGAAATAACATAGCGAGGCGCGGTAAGGCCGGCATCCCCCAGATAGGGGATGCCGGCGTGGCAAATCCAGCGGGGTTACTGAAGCTGGAAGTTCTTTACCGGCAAGGGGGCGGGTGCAGTCTCGCCCAGGGCATCGGCCACGGAAATTTCATGAATGCGGCACAGCGCATCCAGGGGCAGGTCATTGGGGGCGCGGCCGAAAGGTGTCTCCAGGTGTTCGGACAGGCGATCGATACCGAAGAAGGTATAGGCCACAGCCGCCGCCAGTATCGGGGTTGCCCAGCCCATGCCACCAATCAACGCAAAGGGCAGCAGGTAGCAATAGACATAGGCGGTGCGATGCACCAGCAAGGTATAGGCGAACGGCAAGGGCGTGGAAGCAATACGTTCACTGGCCGCCTGGATACCGCTCAACGCCGCCAGACGTTCATCGAGTATCTTCAGCCCCATGCTGTCCAGCGCCCCCTGCCGATACTGCTCCCCCAGCAAGCCACCAGCCTGTGCCAGAAACGCATCCGCCGGGTTGGCTTTCGCCAGCGCCGCATCCCGCTGTTCCGCTGACACCCAGGCCAACAGTTCCTCGTTGACGGTTTCGCCACGAAGCTGGCCCTTCAACGTCACCGCATGGGCCAGCACCTGCATCAATAATGCGCGCCGGGCAGCGGCGTCCTCGCCCAGCAAGGCACCGCTGGCTCGGGCCAGGCTGCGGATTTCATTGACCATCTGGCCCCATTGTTTGCGCGCCTCCCACCAGCGGTCATAGGCAGCGTTATTGCGAAAACCGAGCAGGATCGACAACACGATGCCGAGCAGGGTCACCGGCATAATCGTCAGGCTGGTCAGATCAATCAGTTGGTAGTGACTGAGCGCGGCCACCACCACAGAAAATAACGCGACAAAGGCAATGTGCGGCAGAATTTCCGGCACCACCGACCCCCGCAGGGCAAATAACAGGGCAATGGCATTGGGGCGCTCTCGAACGATCATGGTCTTTATCCGCAGACAGTCAGCCCTGATGGTAAGCAATCGTGGTGGCGATTGGCAGAAGGGGTTGAAACAAAAAAGGCTGTCGTTATTGCGGTATCTCTTTTGAGGGATGCTTTGAGGGATTGTCAGGGCCATCATTCAGGCAATAATCTAGTAATGCATTTTGCGCAGAGAGCATGGCGCCCAAGGTTTTCAGGTTTTGAATGCAAGCGTCCGCCATCGGGCATCCGGCGTCCAGCGGTTGCCAGGGCGGGACAAGGCGACACGTTCTGACGCTGGCTGATCACTCAATTCCGCGATGAACCACAAAAAAGGCCCCTAAGGGCCTTTTTTGTTTTCGCATTGACTGACGCCGCCTACGGCTTCGACTCCGCTGCCGGCGCCGGGGCACCGGCCAGGGCCCGGTAGACATCCACCATGGCCTGAGTGACAGCCGCCTGACTGCGCACCTGGGCATCACGGGTGGTGGTCAACTCCTGTTCCGCTGCCAGCACTTCGAAGTAACCGATAAAGCCTTGCTCATACCGGGTTCTGGCCAGCGCCGCCGCCCGCTGGGCATCGTTTGAAGCCCTCACCAGCCGTTCGGCTCGCTGCCGGGCGCGTTGATAGCGCACCAACCGGGTTTCCGTTTCTTCCAGTGCCACCAGCACCGCCTGCTGATAGTTGGCCAGAGCCTCACGGCTGCTGGCATCTTCCGCTTCGATACGCGCCTTTACCTTGCCATAGTCGAGGAAGGTCCAGTCCACGCCCAACGCCACACGCCGGCTTTCCGCCGGGCCGCTGAACAGGTCACCGCTGTCCGTGGCCACCGACCCCAGCAACCCGCTGAGGGTAAAACGGGGGAACAAGTCCGCCGTTGCTACACCAATGCGGGCCGTGGCGGCGGCCAACCGGCGTTCCGCTGCCGCCACATCCGGCCGGCGTCGCAACACGTCACCGGGGCTGTCTACCGGGATCACCGGCAAACTGCCCGGCAGCCCGGTATTCACCGCAAGAGTGTCAACCAGGGCAGCCGGCGGCTGGCCGGTGAGCACGGCAATACGGTGCATGGCTGCACGAATGTCCGCCTCCAGTGAAGGCAGGGCAGCGCGGGTCCGTTCCAGCTGCGCCCGGGCGCGCACCGAGTCGAACTCCGTGCCGCGACCGGCATTGACCCGGGCGGAGACAATATCCAGGGTCTGGGTCTGAATCGCCACATTCTGCTCGGCCACCTGCAGCCGTTGCTGCAAGCCACGCAGTTCAAAATAGCTGCTGGCCACCTGTCCGGCCAATGCCACCTGCAAGGCACCGAGATCAGCCCCCACCGCCTGCAACTGCGCCGCCTGGGACTCGGTGGCCCGGCGCAAACGGCCAAACATATCCAGCTCCCACTGCGCCGCGATGCCGGCCTGGTACAGTTCTACCCGCTCCGGCCCACCGCCGACCGGAGTGCGCTCCACATCCGCCAGATGCTGCTCGGCACCGCTGGCACTGGCCGTGACGCTGGGCCACTGCTCCCGCTTGGCACCGTACAGCAAGGCCGCGGCCCGATCGTAACGGGCCAACGCCGCCTGCAACGTCTGGTTCGCTGTCAGGGTTTGTGCGATCAATTGCGCCAACAAGGGATCATCAAAGCCCTGCCAGAAGTCCTGCTCGGCCTGGGCAAAATCACCCGCGGTGGTCGAGGAGGTCGCGCTGGCATGTGGCGCCGAAAAGCTGTCCGGTTCCGGGGTCTCCGGCACCTGATAATCCGGCCCGACTGCACACCCGGCCAACAGGGCCAGCCCGCCAATAAGGCCCACTGCATTACGCATGGTTGCCTCCTTGAATCTGTCCATGGGCGCCCCCTTCCAGAGTGCTTTCATGGTGACTGACCGGCGGTTTGCTGCCCGCCAGTTTGCGCAACGCCACATAGAACACCGGCGTCAGGAACAGCCCGAACAGGGTGACGCCGAGCATGCCGAAGAACAGCGCCACACCCAGTGCCTGGCGCACTTCCGCACCGGCACCACTGCCCAGCACCAGCGGCAGCACCGCGGCGGTGAAAGTAATGGATGTCATGATGATCGGGCGCAAGCGCAACCGGCAGGCTTCCAGTGCCGCCTCGACCACACCTTTGCCCTGCATTTCCAGTTCGCGGGCGAATTCCACAATCAGGATCGCGTTCTTGCAGGCCAGCGCGATCAACACCACCAGCCCCACCTGAACAAAGATATTGTTATCCCCACCGAAGAACCACACGCCCATCAGGGCCGACAGCATGCACATGGGCACGATGAGAATCACCGCCAATGGCAACGTCCAGCTTTCGTACAGGGCGGCCAGCACCAGGAACACCAGCAGTATCGACAGGGGGAAGACCAGCAAGGCCGCGTTGCCCTGGGTCGCCTGCTGATAACTCAGGTCTGTCCACTCGAACGTCATGCCGTTAGGCAACACCTCATCGGCAATACGATTGAGCACCGCCATGGCCTGGGCAGAAGAAAGCACCTGAGGGTCGGCTTCACCGGCCAGGTCTGCCGCCGGGTAGCCGTTGTAGCGCAGCACCGGATCCGGACCGAAATCTTCGGTGATAGTGACCATGGAACTGATGGGCACCATATCGCCGTGAATATTGCGGGTACGCAACCGGCCAATGTCATCAATGTCTTCCCGGAAAGGCGCATCCGCCTGGGCAATCACCTGCCAGGTTCGACCGAAGCGGTTGAAGTCATTCACATAGGCCGAGCCCAGATAGGTCTGCAAGGTATCGAACAGCTCGGTCAGCGGCACGCCCTGGGCTTTCGCCTTGAGACGGTCCACCTCCGCATTCAGCTGCGGCACATTGGCCTGATAACTGCTGATGGGAAAACCCATCCCCGGGGTTTGCGCAATGGCCCCCTGGAATGCATTCACGGCGTTCTGCAACTCACCATAGCCCAGGTTGCCCCGGTCCTCGATAAACAGCTGATACCCTGAACCGTTACCCAGACCGAGAATCGGCGGCGGCATAAAGGAGAACGTAATCCCTTCCTTCAGGCCGGCGATTTTCTGGTTAATCTCGGCATTGATCTCGGCCGCCGAACGGCTGCGCTGATCAAACGGCTCCAACGGGAAAAATGCCACACCGGTATTGGAGGTATTGGTGAACTGCAAGGCATTCAAACCCGGGAACGCCACCGAGTGCGCCACGCCTTCGGTGTTCATGGCGATGTCTGTCACTTTCTGCAGCAAGGCATCGGTGCGCTCCAGCGACGCCCCTTCCGGCAGTTTCACCCCGGCGATCAGGTACATCTTATCCTGTACCGGAATGAATCCCGGCGGCACCACCTTGAACATCAAGCCGGTACCGGCCAGCAACAACGCATAGATCACGAACACCACACCACGATGATGGAGCGAGCGGGACACGCCGCCATGGTACTTGTCCGAGCTGGCGTTGAAGAAACGGTTGAACGGACGGAAAAGCCAGCCAAACAGCGTATCAATCAGGCGTGTCAGCCGATCCTTCGGCGCGTCGTGGGGCTTGAGCAGCATGGCCGCCAACGCTGGCGACAGCGTCAACGAGTTGATGGTGGAGATCACCGTGGAAATGGCAATGGTGACCGCGAACTGTCGATAGAACTGGCCGGTAACGCCGGACAGAAACGCCATGGGAATAAACACCGCACACAGCACCAGACCAATTGCCACAATCGGGCCAGACACTTCCCGCATGGCCTGATGCGCTGCCGCCAGTGGCGTGAGCCCCTCTTCAATATTTCGCTCCACGTTCTCCACCACCACAATGGCATCGTCGACGACAATGCCGATGGCCAGGACCAACCCGAAGAGAGTCAGCGTGTTGATGGAATAGCCAAGCAGATAGAGCGCCGCAAATGTCCCTACCACGGAAATCGGCACGGCCAGCAACGGAATAATCGACGCGCGCCAGGTCTGCAGGAACAGGGTGACCACCAGCACCACCAGCAGCACGGCTTCAATCAGGGTCTTGATCACCGACTTGATGGAATCACTGACGAATACCGTGGTGTCGTACACCGCTTCATACTTCACGCCTTGTGGAAAACGGGTGGCAATCTCATCCATGGCGGTGATCACCTGGTCGCGAATTTCCAGCGCATTGGCGCCCGGCGCCTGGAAAATACCAATCGCTACCGCGTCCTTGCTGTCCAGCTGGGAACGCAAGGTGTAATCCCCCGCGCCGAGCTCCAGCCGCGCCACATCGGACAGACGAACAATCTCGCCCTGCGCACCGCTCTTGAGGACCACATCACCAAATTCTTCCACCGTGCGCAGCCGCCCCTGGGCGTTAATCAGTGTCAGGAAGTCACTGCCCGGCATGGGCTCGGCGCCCAGTTGGCCGGCGGATACCTGCACATTCTGCTCGCGCATGGCGCCCACCACATCGCTGGCGGTCAGGCCCCTGGCGGCAATTTTTTCCGGGTCCAGCCAGGCACGCATGGCGTAGTCACCGCCGCCAAAGATTTGCGCATCGCCCACACCACGAATCCGCGCCAGCACGTCCCGCACATGCAGGCGGGCGTAATTGCGCAGGTACAGGGTGTCGTAACGGCCATCCGGGGATGTCAGGTGAACCACCATCAAGAATGTTGGTGACTGTTTCTGCGTGGTCACCCCCTGACGGCGCACATCTTCCGGCAATCGGGCCAGGGCCTGACTGACCCGGTTCTGCACCCGCACGGTGGCATCATCAGCGTCGATGTCCGGCCGGAACGTCACCGTCATCTGCAGCACCCCATCGGAGCCCGCCACGGATTTCAGGTACATCATCCCTTCAACGCCGTTGATCGCTTCCTCCAGTGGCGTCGCCACGGTTTCCGCAATCACCTTCGGATTGGCCCCCGGATACACGGTGCGCACCACCACTGACGGCGGCACCACTTCCGGATATTCACTTACCGGCAGGTTGGGTATGGAAATCAGCCCCACCGCAAAAATAATGATCGACAACACCGCCGCGAAAATGGGCCTGTCGACAAAGAAACGTGAAAAATTCATGGCAATACTCCTGCGCGGCAGATCAGCGACCCACCGTGACATGTCGTTCCCTTTGAAGTTGCCGGACCTCCTTTCTCGCTAGCGAGCAATCACGGTTATCCGGTTTTGCTGGAGAGCCTCTGCACAGCACCTTGTACGGCAGAGGCGATCCGGGTCACGGCTGGGCAGACGCCACCGCGGGTTCAGCCGATTGCTCACTCATGGCAACCTGGTTAGGCGCCACCGGCATACCGTCAAAGAACACTTTCTGGACACCATTGATAATGACCCTGTCACCCCGCTGGAGGCCTTCGAGAATAACCAGCTGGTCGTCCACCGACCGGCCCGGTGTTACCTGGCGGCGAGCGGCCATGTTGTCGTCACCAACCACATACACGAAGCGACGGTCCTGATCGGTAAGCACCGCTTTACGGTTGACCAGCATGGCGTTATCCATGCGCGCCATCGGCAATTGCACGCGGGCGAATTGCCCCGGTTTAAAAGTGCCATTCGGGTTGGCCAGTTCCGCCCGGTATTGCAAGGTGCCGGTGTTGGCGTTCAATCGGTTGTCGATAAAGTTCAGCGTGCCCTGATGCGGAAACCCCGACTCTCCGGCCAAGCCAATGCGCACCCTGGTCGGCTTTCCCGCCACACGAGCCTGTTCGCTTTCCTGTGCGGCTTGCTCGTCCGCATCGAAATACACGTACATCGGATCCACCGACACCAACGTGGTCAGCAATGTCTGATCCGCACTGGCCAGGTTTCCCCGCGTCACCAGGGCGCGACCTGCCCGGCCACTTACCGGCGCCGTTACCCGGGTGTACTGTAAATCCAGCTCGGCGGTTTCCAGCGCCGCCTTTGCCGCATTGACCAGCGCTCGCGCACTCATCTTTGCCGCGTTGCGCTGGTCATACTCTTCACGGGAAATCGCACGGCTTTCCATCAACGAACGGGCTCGCTCCGCCTGGCTGTTCGCCAGTGCCAGCTCACTCCTTGCCTGTGCCAACTGCGCTTGCGCAGCCTGCTTTCTGGCCTGATACGGGCGTGGATCAATCTGGAAAAGCAGATCACCAGCTTCCACCAGAGCCCCTTCTTCAAAGGCCACCTTATCGATGTAACCGCTGACCCGGGGCCGTAGCGCCACCGTTTCCGGCGCCACCACACGACCGGTAAAAGACTCCCACAAGGTCACCGGTTCCGGTTGAACCAGGGCCACATCCACATCCGGCGCGGGCATCTGCTGCGAGGCTTCACTACGCGCATCGCAACCGGACAAGAAAACAATCGCCATCAAAATAAACGCCAGGCCCAGGTACACACCCACACCACCGGCCGTTTCACTACTAACACTTTCCATGAATCTGACTCCCGCTATCACCCTTGATGCATTACCGCAGTAATGCGTACCCGATAATCGAATAACCCTGAAACGATTCGACAGCGTGGCAAAATCAATTCACCACCCGATCAGACACTCACCCTGAAAAACCACAACCGAACCGTCATGGCAGAGGACTCTAATTCCTCAAGTTGAGTTGAGGTCAATAAAAAAATCCACGCTCCTGACGAACCGGCAAACTGCCAGCACGGTTGCCCGGCAAGAAAGCACAGGGCTTTCCTGAATGGAGAGAAACTGTAATGAAAAGGGGCCGAAGCGCGATATCGGGTTACTGCCTCAACATTGCCCGATCCTGTTTAAATCCATCTGCACCGGTGAAAAGCAGGTTTGCCCCCGGCCATATTTCACCTGGATGTCATTACTGTTTCAGGCAAGCAAACCACGGCAGGAACAGGCGAAAAGGAGAGGAAAAAGAAAAACAAAACCAATAACCCCTTAATTTAAAAGGGTTAATCTTTGAAACAAGGGAGCCGCTGGCCACCCGCATGGTTCTTCCCCTACAGGTTCGCAACAGTAGGGGATATTGCCTGATCCCACAGGCAGCCGGGTGCAGATTGCCGGTTTCTGCGCAGTCATTGCCCGATTCTGCAGAAAATGGCTCGATACCCCACCGCCCCACCCGGTGCATGCGTATACTGCGGCAAAAGGGAGAAAGGTCATGACCGCCACTTTATCCAATGTTGCCGCCCCTGCTGGCAGCACACTCGAGCAACAGCTGGCGCAGCTTGTCTGCGAACAGATTGCAGAGCCAGGCATGCTCGATTCCGGCATTCCGGGCGTCTCGTTGTATCGTGCCGATGACACCAGCAGTTGCGCCTCTACGGTCTACGAGCCTTCACTGATTTTTATTCTGCAAGGCACCAAGACCATTGAGCTTGGCGACCGTGAAATTGTGTACGGCCCATCAAGCTACCTGGCCAGCTCCGTCCACCTTCCGGTGCTTGGGCAAATTGTGGATGCCTCCCCAAACCATCCTTACCTGGCGGTAAAAATCGATGTGGATCCGCAGGAGGTCACTGACCTTGTGCTGGAGTTGGGTGACAAGGTTGGCCGTTATGAACCGGGTAATGAATGCCCCGAAGTGGGCTGTGGTCTGTGCATGTCCCACATGGATGAATCCATGCAGGGGGCGCTCTATCGACTGCTGAACCTGATGACCACCCCGGACGATATTGCCGTGCTCGCCCCACTGACCCGTCGGGAGATTATCTACCGTTCTTTGATTGGCGAGATGGGGCCACGCATGCGCAAGTTCGCTTCTATTGATTCCCAGGCCAACCGGATATCCAGGGTCATTTCCACCCTCAAGGACCGCTATTCCGAACCATTGCGGGTGAAGGATCTGGCAGACTCGGCCAACATGAGTGAGTCCACCCTGTTCCATAGCTTCAAACAGGTCACCCGCATGTCACCACTACAATTTCAGAAGAAGCTGCGCCTCCATGAAGCACGCCGACTGATGCTCACCGAAGGGCTGGAAGCGGCCACGGCCAGCTACCGGGTGGGCTATGAAAGCCCATCCCACTTCAGCCGGGAATATAGCCGCTTGTTCGGCGCACCACCGCGCGCAGACGTAAGCAAGTTGCGCGGGGCACAGGCAGGCGTTAGCGCCTGATTAGGGAGCCCAAAAAAATTCATCGCGGAATTGAGCGATTCTTGCCTGAATGATGGCCCTGGCAATCTCTCAAAACATTCCTCAAAAGCGACACCGCAATAACGACAACCCCTCAGGCTATGTTTTTTGCGTCAGGCAACCGGTACCGAGCATTTGGCAAAGTGCCGGGACTTCGCGACTAACCAAGCAGACGGCGAGAAGCGTGTTCTTCATTCTAATCCGCGAAGAACCAAAAAAAGGGCGCATAAAGCGCCCTTTTTTCAGCTTTTCAATTTATATCCGGTTTTGAATATCCACCACACCAGCCCCATGCACAGCGTCAGGAACAACAGCGTCATGCCAAGGCTGATCCCGATGTGCACATCCGCCACACCAAAGAAGCTGTAGCGGAACCCGCTGATCAGATAAACCACTGGATTGAACAGGGTCACCGTCTGCCAAACCGGCGGCAGCATATCGATGGAGTAGAAACTGCCCCCCAGAAAGGTCAGCGGAGTAATGATCATCAGGGGAATGATCTGTAGCTTCTCGAAGGTATCCGCCCATACCCCGATGATAAAGCCAAACAGACTGAAGGTGATCGCCGTCAGCAGCAAAAAGCCAATCATCAGGAAAGGATGCTGCACCTCATAGTCCACAAACAATCGTGCCGTCAGCAGAATCAGGATGCCCAGAATCGTGGACTTGGTTGCCGCCGCCCCCACATAACCAATCACGATCTCCACATAGGACACCGGTGCCGACAGCACCTCGTAGATGGTGCCGGAGAAAGTGGGCATGTATATCCCGAAAGACGCATTGGAAATGCTTTGCGTCATCAAAGACAACATGATCAGACCGGGAATAATGAACGCCCCGTAACTGACGCCGTCAATCTCGACCATCCGTGAGCCGATCGCAGAACCGAACACCACAAAATACAGCGAGGTGGAAATCACCGGGGAAGCCACGCTTTGCATCAGGGTGCGCCAGGTACGGGCCATCTCGAACTTGTAGATAGCGCGAATGGAATGAATATTCATCAAGCGTCTCCCTGTGCGTTAGGTGCATCTTCACTGGTTACCCGCCCGGCCGTACTGTCGTCCGGGTTACCGTTATGCACCAGGTCCACGAAAATATCTTCCAGCGAACTTTGCCGTGAATGCAGGTCCTTGAATTCAATACCCTGCTCGCTCAGGTGGCGCAGTAATTCGGCAATGCCCGTGTTTTCCTGGTTGGCATCGTAGGTATAAACCATCGAGTAGCCCTCATCGGCCAGCGCCAGCGCCTCGTCCGCCATGGCGGCGGGAATCGCATCAAGCGGTTCTGCCAGGTGCACAGTCAATTGCTTGCGCCCCAACTTTTCCATCAACCGGGACTTTTCATCCACCAGGATAATTTCGCCCTGACGAATAATACCCACCCGGTCAGCCATTTCCTCGGCCTCTTCAATATAGTGGGTCGTCAGAATAATGGTGACGCCCTGTTCGCGCAGCTGGCGGACCATTTCCCACATTTCCCGGCGCAGCTCTACATCCACGCCCGCCGTAGGCTCGTCCAGAAACAGGATCTTGGGCTCATGGGAAAGCGCCTTGGCAATCATCACCCGTCGCTTCATGCCACCGGACAACATCATGATCTTGCTGTCTTTCTTGTCCCACAGCGACAGCGCCTTGAGCACTTTCTCAATGTGGGCATCATTACGCGGCTTGCCAAACAGCCCGCGGCTGAAACTCACTGTTGCCCAGACGGTTTCAAATGCGTCGGTGGAAATTTCCTGGGGCACCAGACCGATGGCGCTTCGTGCGGCGCGAAAATCGGTAATGATGTCATGCCCATCGGCGAGAACCTTGCCGGACGAGGGATTCACGATCCCGCAAATAATACTGATCAGGGTCGTTTTGCCGGCGCCGTTGGGGCCCAGCAGGGCAAAGATCTCCCCGGGCCGAATCTCCAGATTGACCTCTTTAAGCGCCTGAAATCCGGATTCATAAACCTTGCTGAGATTGTTGACTGAAATTACTGCATCCACACTATCTCTCCTTCAAAGGACGCCTTCCCACTCTCACTGCATCGCGCCGATGGCAAGCATACCCTATACAGGCGCACCATTATGCACACCCGGCGCCGTCTATGGGTGCGGATACGCAGAACGACCAACACGCTCACGAAACCGCCGCAAACTCCGGTCGCCGGCGCCCCGCTTTCAGGCTCTGCGCCCACCACCGAAGTACCGCCAGCTGCTGCGTCAAACGCTTTTCTGCGCGGACCTTCTGCTCCACCGATTGCCAGCGCCCACGGGCATCAAATTCGTCACCGGCATTGATGATGCTCACCACATTGCGCACTGTCACCGCATGCAACTCGGCATAGACCAGCCGCAACTGTTCTACCGCTCGCAGCCCGCCAGACACCCCGCCATAACTGATAAACGCCACCGGCTTTGCTTTCCAGGCCGCACTGGAGACATCAATGACCTGTTTGAGGATGGCTGGAAAACTGTGGTTGTACTCCGGCGTAACCACTAAAAACGCATCGGCCTTTGTCAGCCTGTTTTTCAACTGCCGCACACTGGCGGATGCTGCATTCGGAAAATCCGCCGGCACATCAAAATCGCGGGGATCAATCACCTGCAGCGCAAAATCGGGCACATCCCGAATCTGCTCTGCAGCCCAATTGACCAGAGTGTCACACAAACGCCCTTCACGGGTACTGCCGTATACCAGAGCCAGAGTCAGCGGGTCGCGCGTAGCCATATTATCTCCTGAACAGTTGACGACAATGAAGGCTCAGCGTAAAACCTCAATCATTATTGAGGTCAATAAAGAAAGAAAAAGGGAGCAGCTATGACCCTCATCAACGCAAACGATATCGGTAAAGCCCTGACCGTGGGGGAAGTGGCAGAGCGGAGCGGGGTTGCGGTATCCGCCCTGCACTTTTATGAAACCAAGGGATTGATCCAGAGCTGGCGCAGCAGTGGCAACCAGCGTCGCTACCACCGTGATGTACTGCGCCGTGTCGCCGTGATCAAGGTCGCCCAGCGTATTGGCATCCCCCTGGCCGAAATCGCCGACGCCATGGCCAGCCTGCCCGACGGCCGAACGCCCACCGCCCGTGACTGGAAACGACTCTCCGCACGCTGGCAGGAGCAACTGGATGCCCGCATTCACGCCCTGACCCAGTTACGTGATCAACTGAGCGACTGTATCGGTTGTGGGTGCTTGTCGATCAAGGCCTGCCGGCTGCGCAATCCCTATGACTCACTCTCCGAGCAGGGCACCGGGGCCCAGCTACTCGAGGGTGAGCAATAACCCTGATTCCGCTTCTGCCAGGGCTTTCTCTATGAACGTTCTGCGCTAAAAGCACTCTGTCATCATAACCTGCGACTTTTGTCGGCATTCATTTTGCCGGCCGTGACGTGGCAGAATAGAGGCCCCATTTCTCTACTGGACATGGCATCTTGGCCCCGGACACATCACGCTCAACCCTTATTAACCGCAATCAGGAGGCAGTATGAACGAGAACACCGTAACCGTTATCCCCGGTGACGGAATCGGACCGGATATCGTCGATTCCACGGTACGGGTACTGGACGCGCTGGATTGCGGTCTCAAGTTTGAGTATGCCATCGCAGGGCAGACCGCTCTGGATCAGGGCCTGGAGCTGGTGCCGGAAGACACCCTCGCCGTGCTCAAACGCAACCGCCTGGCCCTGAAAGGCCCTATCACCACCCCGGTGGGCGGCGGGTTCACTTCCGTGAACGTAACCCTGCGCAAGACCTTCGACCTGTTCGCCAACGTGCGCCCGGCCCTGTCCATTCCCGGCGTGAAGTCCCGCTATGACAATGTGGACATCATGACCATTCGGGAAAATATTGAGGGTATCTATTCCGGGCTGGGGCAAACCGTCAGTGACGACGGCGAAACCGCCGAGCTGCGCAGCCGCATCACCCGCACCGAGTCCGAGCGCCTGCTGCGTTTCGCCTACGACACCGCCACCAAACAGGGACGCAAGAAAGTCACCGTGGTGCACAAGGCGAATATCATGAAGTCCACTTCCGGGCTGTTTCTGGATGTGGCTCGCAAGGTGCGCGAGGACTATCCGAATCTGGAACATGAGGAAATGATCGTGGACGCCTGCGCCATGCAGCTGGCCATGAACCCGCACCGTTTCGATGTACTGGTTACCACCAACCTGTTCGGCGACATCCTTTCCGACTTGTGTGCCGGCCTCATCGGCGGGCTGGGCGTGGCCCCCGGGGCCAACATTGGTGAACACGGCGGTCTGTTCGAAGCCGTCCACGGCAGCGCACCGGACATCGCCGGCAAGGGCGTGGCCAACCCCACCGCCATCATGCTCGCTGGCGCCATGATGCTCGATTACATGGAACAGCACGACAAGGCAAAAAGGCTGCGCCGCACCGTGCGACACGTGGTCGGCCAGGGGGAAATCGTCACCCCGGATCTGGGCGGACGCGCCAGTACCACAGAGTTTACTGACGAGCTGATTCGCCACCTCACCAATCAGTAGTAGCCAGCAACGCGTGGCACGCCTGGTTGCCGGCATCACCGGCAACCAGGCTATTTTCTTTTCCAGAAGCGAAAATCGTTATACAACCTTTACGGTCAGCACCGCAGGAAACAAACAACAATAGCCTTTCATTCCATTCAGCTGAACCCGACACATTCCCGCGCCGGGCAACGGCTTCAATGCCCGACAAAGCCTGCTCCATTTTTTATCCAGAAAAGCTATCCAGAAAGCCCAACTATTCGACCATTCTGAACTTGCCCCCCGTGGACAAGCAGGCCTGCTTCAGTTGCTCCGGTTCCGAGCCATAAAGGTAATCATGCGTCTCCGTGTCCCCTGTCGGGCTCTGATGACTGCAAATAGCCTGTCGGGTCGAACTGTCACAGCTGGCAACCTGTTTATTGCGCCCCTGAGCGCATTGCGCCTTAAACTGCTCACTTTTGGTTCGGCTGAAAAGAGTATAGTCAACACAGATAAAATTACCCGGGTCATAACAACTGAACTGAAATACCCCTTTGTCATCATCACTACCCACCTGGCTCGTTGCCCCACCACCCTGAGCAGCCTGCTGGCTCATTGCATTCATGTTCTTGCCGTCGCCGCCGGCCATCACATCGGAGGCGAAGGCAGTGCCAATATCCACTTTGGACGAATCTGAAATTCCCGATGAACCAATCACTGCTGCGCCGCCAGCGAGTGCAACAAATTTTCCGAATCCATCACCGCTGTTTGATTTTTCCTCGATGCCGTCGTCGATCAACTTGCCGTTGTCGTATATTTCCGTGAACTCCCCTGTTCCGCCACCCAACTGGGCCCGTCTACGCACCGTAAATGAGCCCTGACGTTTGCCGGCCAAGTATGTTCCGGCGTAGCTTTCACTGTTCTCGGCAACGTTAGCGTAATCACCGTATCCCTTGCCGTTTAATTTTCCCTCTTCCCAGTAGCCCACGCTCAAACTCGTCACGCCATTCGTCCACGCTCCTGCTCCATTCAACTCTCCCTCAACATGCTCGCCAATCCGCACATACCAGACCGCTCCTGCCTCTGTAGTGCCGGATACCTGTTTGGCTGCAAACCCGTTCAGCTTCGAGTGTTTGAATTCCCCCATGGACTTGACGATCATGGCGTTTGTGTAGCCCCAAATAACAACACCAAACCCGTGCATTTCCGCCCGGTCATTAAAATCACCGTATCGATGCCACTGAAAACCATCTTCACGGGTTTCTGTGCTTAACAGGCGGGCAATACGTGCCTTGCCGGGAACATCGCCAAGCTGGGTAACCTGACTGCCATTTTCCAAAGGCATATCAAACACACCCTCGACCATTACCCCTTGATCAAATCGCCCCACAAACTGCGCGTTATTTTTTTCATCAACCGCTTTTCCAACCCCATGTGCAAGCCCGCCAACACACTCCCCTTTAATAAAATTCCAATCGAACTGATCCGCTGCCACCTCTGTATTCACAACATAAGCGCCGGCATCCACCAAGGTACATTCCGTCTCATAACCGATATGGGGGTAACGAGCCGCCACAACTGCATCATAGCCTTCACGAACAAGGCTGATCGCCTCCATCATTGCTGGCTTGCTGAAACGATCCTGGAAATTACTGATGATGGCGTCGTTACGCGAGTCGAAGGCATAAGGGTCGCCCCAAGACCTTTCTGCCATGGCAATAACCCGGATTTTTCCATAAAGGTCTTTTAGTTCCGGCTCATTAATATAGGGATTGGGGCCCTGAGCTTGCAGTTTAGAAACAAGATTCCCGTGATATGACAACGCACAGCCACTCAATAGCAGCGGCACGATTAGCATCAGGATTACGGCAATGGATTTGGACATCATTTCCCCGGACAACAGGCAATCGCCAGCCCCACGCATAAGGCGCAGAGCCTCTGTCTGAACCATAGCAATGGGGTGAGGCTTATCCCATACCTCAAGTTAGGTATTCAGCCCCGCAGACGGCATCTCGGGGGAATCTCATCATGACATCCGTATCATCCGTGAAAGATACAACCACTATGCAACTTCATATGCGCTAGGCACAGCCCGTTCCGGGATAAAAAAACGTCCGCATAATGCAGGCGTCACCATTACATTCGAAATCCAGATTGTGCATTTGCGATCAAGCCTTCTGGCCAGCAACCAGCATAAGAGCCGACAGGAAGAGAGCTCTCATATTTTTCCTCATAACCCTTCACAAGGGATTCAGGAAACATCACCCATAATAGTTCTTTATTTCCAGATCCAGCCTCTTCTTCCTGATGCAGGACTGGATGTCATCAACGGTCGGCTCGTCAGGAGCCTTGACACCACGAACCGTTCCGTAAGAAGAGTAAATATCCGGCCAGATATTCCTTCCTTTCGGAGTATTCGCCCTCATCACCCGCACATCGCCATGTCTCAAACGGTCAAATCGGTCTTCAATACACGAAGCCACAAAATCCAGCGACCCCTTTCCCTTGTATAAATAGACATTGCTGTACCAAATTATTCGCCGAGCATCGGTATAGAAATTATCCGTCAGGTTTGCGTTACATAGTCTGCAGGTGTAGTACAACTGAAAGATGCCGTCATACTTGCTTTTAAAAATAACCGACTCCGCATCCTCTTTAGCTATTGCCAACGTCTTGTCCAGAGCCACCCTCCCCCTACGATTGATAATTTCAATTGCCAGGGAATCATCATCCTCAAGTCGGGAAAAGTCATACCAGCTGTTCACTGTCCAGGAATAGGGACCACGCCTTTCTTTCCCTCTAAACCCGGTAAGATTCACTTTGTTTACCCGCTTTCCATCCGCGCGGAGTTGAAAAACCAAAGCCCCACTTGAATCCTGGTAATTTCTGGCCAGCAGCTCCACGGTCTTGACCCCGGTTTTTTCTGGAGGCTGTTCCTGCTCCTCTCTCTTCCACTCATAAACCTTGTAGCATGTCTCCTGAAGGTCCTCTGCATAATCATCATCAATCATGGAGAAAAGGACATCGAAAACCATTACCACCTTGAAAACACACATACCGGGACTATAACCGTACGGCCCGTATCGCTCATAAGACACTTTCCGTCGTACGACAAACTCTTCCTTTTCCTGGGTGTAAATCTCAACCGGGTCGATATGGATATTCAGCTTTTCCTCGTCAACCTCATACTTCCCGCGTAGTTCATAGCGGGAAAACGCCGGCTCAGAAACCGCATCTCCAAAATACCGTTCTTTCTCATAAACGGCGTCTTTCATGTAGCTTTCTCTGTCTGCATTGATCGTTCCGCAGCCGACCAGTGCCAGCCCCCATAGCACACAGACAAAATAATGGATTTTCACCTTACCCCCGATCACAACCTTATTAATGACAGAACAACCGACCTTCATCAGCAAAATTATTTAATTCCTCAGCCGCTGGCACGTTTAACCCCTGAAATGCCAACGAGATATCTCCACATCCCAACCCCCTTCCCGACGCAGTTGCGAAACCGCATCCATGAGTGCCTCCTCGGCTTTCCTCCGGTCGGGCCTGCGGTAGCACGTTGCATCCCCGTCTACCCCCCAATAGGCATACGCATATTTCCGAAAGCGGCGCTGTATCTCCGGCATCTTGTCGGACATGTAGCCGCCATAGAAATCCACGAAATCCGCATGGAATACCGTTGAAAAGACCGCTCTTCCCCCATCACGGCCCTCTTTAACAGCGCAATAACCGAATTCCTTGCCGACATCGTCGCCTTCTGCTGCCAGCCCCCCTAGAGGCACCACCATCAAAGATACCGTAAGAAAAAGCATTTTCCTGCGCACAACGCCCTCCGAAAGCCAGTCTTAATAGTGAGAAACCCCAGACTTCCTTTCGTCAGTCTGCGCATACGCCAGAACGGGATTAAGCGGCACAGGACGCAGGAAACCCGGCAGCAATCAGAACGTCATCGACTCCATCTTACCCGGTGAACCTCATAATCCCGGTCTCGCCAGTTGGAGATAGCACGATTTCGGCTACGCTCTGCTTCCCGTTCGGAGTCGTGTTGATTCCTTGCACAACTCACGTTGTAAATGGTTGCTTCAGGGTCATATTCTGCATCGATAAATTCAGCGAAGCTGTCATCTACACGGCTTGGCGTCACGTAGGAATCATAGAAAACACCCGAGATGTAAACCTCGGATATGTCTTCATCACCATAGGATCGATATTCCGCTTCACAAAAATGGTATCCGGAGTATTCCGCATGGGCGAAACCGCCAAAAGACACCATGAGTACGCCTGCAGCAGCCCCAAATAACTGACGTATTGTTTTCATTTTCATCCCCTAACATTGATCCTTGATTGTTTATTGCGTCCAATACAACTTGTGGCTCTGACCACCATCGCCGTAGTCACGACACCCCTCCCGATCCTCCCCCCTGAGAAAAGCGGCAGGGTAACGCTCGTTGTACTCCTGGATCTGCAACCGGTTAATCGCCTTTGCGCAGGAGCACATGGCACTTCTTGATGCATCGGCACCTGACGCTGGCTCAACCGTTGTCCAAAACGCTTTATCCCCGACGGAAAGATCAAAATTCACAAAATAGTCACTGTCCATAATACATTCCTTGGCATAGCTGCTCGCATGGCCTGCGACGGCAAAGAACATACAAAAAAGACCCGGAATCAGAAAGAAAACCGATTTTGTAGCTTTCATGACACCCTCTCATTGCTTATCAGGATCGAACGCTCAAGCCCCCATTCAGGCTGGGCCTGCGATAAATAGTCAGGGATTTGGCATTAACCCGCATCCCCCAAATGAGGGATGCAGGAGCGCGCATCCTGAGATGCGAACGAAGGGAGGGGGAGGAAGGGGCGGGTTACCGCTTGCTACTTCAGTGCCTCGGCTCGCGTGGCGCGAGCGGCCAGGGTGGCCGGCTGATTGTCCCCTGGCTGCCAGCCTTGCAGGTTATTTTCGACCAGTTGTGTCAGCGCATCCAGGTGCACAGGCTCCGCATTCATGGCAGAGATATAGGCAAAGGATTCGCCACCGGCCTGCTCAAAGTAGCCCCGGTTTTCCTCATCGATTTCCTCCACCGTCTCCAGGCAGTCAGCGGAGAAGCCGGGGCAGAAGACCTGTACGGATTTCACTCCCTGCCCTGGCAGGGCTTTCAGGGTGGCATCCGTGTAGGGCTGCAGCCATTCTTCCCGCCCGAAGCGGGACTGGAACGTCGTCATCCATTGATCATCGGCCAGCCCCAGTGCCTCGGCCAGTAACCGGGAGGTCTTGTGGCACTCGCAAAAGTACGGATCACCCTTGAGCAGAAAACGCTTGGGCACACCGTGGTAGCTGAAGATAAGCTTGTCTGCACTGCCATGTGCTTCCCGGTAGGCACGAATATGTTCTGCCATGGCCTGAATGTACGGCGCAAAGTCCGGGTAGTGGCTGATAAACCGCAAGTCCGGCAGCCAGCGTCGCTGCATGAAATCCCGCGCCAGCGCATCGAAGGTGGACGCGTTGGTGGAGGCCGAATACTGCGGGTACAGAGGCAACACCAGCAGCTGACGCACGCCATCATCTTCCATCGCCTGCAGCTGACTGGCGATGGACGGGTTGCCATAGCGCATGGCAAGACGCACCACTACGCCGTCACCGTATTTCTGTTGCAGCCGCTCCCGAATACCATCCGCCTGGTCCTGACTGTGCACCAGCAGCGGTGAGCCTCTTTCTGTCCACACCCCTTTATAGGCTTCGGCGGAACGGCGCGGGCGAATCACCAGAATGACCAGATTGAGGATGAAGAACCAGACGAAGCGGGGAATTTCCACCACCCGGGTATCGGACAGAAATTCGCGCAGGTAGCGGCGCAGAGCCCCGGTTTCCGGCGCATCCGGGGTGCCCAGATTGGTGATCAGCACACCGGTTTTGCGGGGCTGGCGATGATCAAAGTTTTCTTGTCCCTGATAGGCCATGAAGCGATCTCACTCGGTTGCCATTCTGATAGAGAGGGAGCTCGACTCGCCCCCGAACTACTATGCCCGTTAGTGTAGCGGCATCACGCCAGGACGCCATGGCGACCAGGCTATCAGCACCATGGGAAAGCGTTATTCCGGCAACGCCCCTTCATGGCGAGCCAGCTCCTCACGGAAGTCATCAGGGATCGGTGCCGACGCCTGTTTTTCATGGTTGAAGTAAACCTGCACCGCCCGCCCCCGGGCGACCAGGGCATCGTTCTGCCAGGCCTGCTGGGTAACCACAAAAGAGCTGTTGCCAATGCGCTCAATGCCGGTGCGCAGGGTCACGTCGCTGCCGTAGTAAATCTGGGCAACAAAATCGACCTCGACTCGGGCGAGGATCAGCGGCAGGGATGCGGGATTGCCCCCTCTGCCGAAAAGCACAAACAACGGCGCGCGGCCCGTTTCGAACCAGCCGGTAACAACAGTATTGTTCACATGGCCAAACGCATCGGTTTCGTAAAAGCGGGGGGTAACGGTTTGTTCAAACATGACAAGGGTCCGGTGGGTAAAGCGGGCCTGCCATGATACCCATGGCGCCGCACAAGTCGAATCCTGCCGGCATGCCCGCTGCGCTCACACCGCTACTGTGATCACTTACCCTGCAGGTGGTCCAGATCCGCACGCAGCTTTTTAACGGTATCTTCCCGGGTGTACTTCTCCACTTGAAGCTGCTCCACTTGGGACATCAAGGCCTGCACGTCACCACTGAGCCGCTCCATGGGCTCCCCCATACCGCTGGACTGGCCGACGCTGTCCTCTTCCAGCGCCTTCAGCTCCTCATCCTTGGCCTCCAGCTGCATCCGCCCGCGTCGCAACCGGTCGGCGGTGTCGGTGAGGGCTCTCTGCTCGTCGAGCAACTGGCGACGCAGACGCTCCAGCATGGCCTGATAGGAGTCACTGCCCACGCTGATCTGCTGCCAGTCCGCAAAACGGTCGCGCAGCAACGATGCCGGCAGGCCCGGCGGCAGATCCGTGAGCGGCAGGCTCACATGCGCCCGTGAGGACGCCTCCCCCAGCGGCCCCTCTACCCGCGCCACCGCAGGCAACGTCACCTGCTCACCCGCCCGAGGGCCCGGCGTCACCACCAGTTCACGGGCGTCCGCGTCGGCATAGCGGACCAGCTGCAAATCTTCCTGCAGTACGAGGGCAACGCTGAACTGATAGGTCGTGGTCGGGTTATCCTTGTCCGTGCGCTTTTGCTGCTCCTCCTCCAGAGCCAGCGATTCAACCTGCCAAACCCCCAGGTTGTTATCCTGCAAGGTCCGCTGAACCTGCTGCTCGAGGTAATCATGGCTGGCATTGTTGCTACAGCCCGCACTGAAAAGCGCCGCCATCACGATGGTCGCCATCCCCGCCAGGGTCGTTTTTGTTTTCATAATCCCCTCTCTGTCTTGCCTCTCCGTTCTAATACGCGCCTTTTTGCCCAATTTTTCAACCCCGGACGGACCGCCGGGCGGGACTGCCTTTTGCCCGGCAAGCCGGTACAATGCCGCCTCTTTCTTCCCGCCGCCTGCTGATAACCCCCGCAGCCGGCGATGGCGCGCCCCCGGCCGCCCTCTCGTTACAGGACAGTCTTTTGATTTCTACTGCGAACATCACCATGCAGTTCGGCGCCAAGCCGCTGTTTGAAAACGTCTCCGTCAAATTCGGCAATGGCAACCGTTACGGCCTGATCGGCGCCAACGGCTGCGGCAAATCCACCTTCATGAAAATCCTCGGCGGCGAGCTGCAGCCCAGCAATGGTCAGGTCATGCTGGATTCCAATGATCGCCTCGGCAAGCTGCGCCAGGACCAGTTTGCCTTCGAGGAACACACGGTACTGGACACCGTGATCATGGGGCATAGCGAACTGGCCACAGTGAAGGCCGAACGCGACCGGATCTACAGCCTGCCGGAAATGAGCGAAGAAGACGGCATGCGCGTGGCCGAGCTGGAAATGCAGTTCGCGGAAATGGACGGCTACACCGCCGAAGCCCGTGCCGGCGACCTGCTGCTGGGGCTGGGCATTCCCGAAGAACAACACGCCGGCCCGATGACCGCCGTGGCCCCCGGCTGGAAACTGCGCGTACTGCTCGCCCAGGCCCTGTTCTCCGATCCGGACGTGCTGCTGCTGGATGAGCCCACCAACCATCTGGATATCCACACCATCCGCTGGCTGGAAGATATTCTGGTGGCACGCTCCAGCACCATGATCATCATTTCCCACGACCGTCACTTCTTGAACAGCGTGTGCACTCACATGGCGGATCTGGATTACGGTGAGCTACGCCTGTTCCCGGGCAACTACGACGAGTACATGACTGCCGCCACTGCGGCCCGTGACCGTCTGTATGCGGACAACGCCAAGAAGAAAAAGGAAATCGCTGACCTGCAGAGCTTTGTCAGCCGCTTCTCGGCCAACGCCTCCAAGGCCAAACAGGCCACCAGCCGGGCCAAGCAGATCGACAAGATCCAGCTGGAAGAGGTCAAACCCTCCAGCCGGATCAGCCCCTACATCCGTTTCGAACAGACCAAGAAACTGCATCGTCAGGCCGTCACCCTGGAAGGGCTGGGCAAACATTACGACGACCTGACCCTGTTCCAGGACCTGAACCTGCAGGTAGAAGCCGGCGAACGGGTAGCCATCATCGGCCCCAACGGCATCGGCAAGACCACCTTGCTACGCTGCCTGGCCGGTGATCTCAGCGCAGATAACGGCACGGTAAAATGGGCCGAAGCGGCGGAGCTGGGTTACTTTGCCCAGGATCACAGCCACGATTTTGAGCAGGACATGATCCTGTTCGACTGGATGGCGCAATGGACCAGCGATGGTGAACAGGCGGTACGCGCAGCCTTGGGCCGCATGTTGTTTTCCAACGACGAAGTGCTGAAATCCGTGAAGGTGATTTCCGGTGGTGAGCAGGGGCGCATGCTGTTCGGCAAACTGACGCTGACACAGCCCAATGTATTGTTGCTGGATGAGCCCACCAACCACCTGGACATGGAATCCATTGAAGCGCTGAACCTGGCACTGGAAAATTACCCGGGCACACTGTTCTTTGTCAGCCACGACCGGGAATTCGTCAGCTCGCTGGCCACCCGTATTCTGGAAATCACCCCCGAAGGGGTTCGTGACTTCAGTGGGAATTACGACGACTATCTGCGGAGCATTGAGGCTGACGCCTGAAACTAATGCGTAGGCGGGGTCTGTAGGAGTTCCCTTCCAGGGGACGAATCGCGCGCAGCGCGATCCTCGCCGACAAGTGATTTAAAAGGCCCATTGCTATTCAGCACACAGGCTAGCGTTAAGCGCTTTCGAATATGAACAAGCGCCGGATTCGTCCCCTGGAAGGGAACTCCTACAGCGGCTTCGAATCTGGTGACGAGCACAAGGAGAACCCCATGACCGACCTCGACCAGACCACCCGCACAGAAATGGAAGCCGCGGCGTTTCGCCGGCTGCTCCAGCATCTGGATGAAAACAAGGATGTGCAGAATATCGACCTGATGATCCTGGCGGATTTCTGCCGTAATTGTCTGGCCAAGTGGCTGATGGAAGCGGCCACCGAGCAAGGCGTGGAACTGGATTATGACGGCGCACGGGAATACGTCTACGGCATGCCCTTCGCGGAATGGAAATCGCTGTACCAGAAGCCTGCCAGCGAAGCACAGCTGGCGGCCTTTGAGGCCAGACAGGCAGCCCGTAAAGACCAGGGAACCGCTGAATAATACTCAGCCCGATTGCCTGTGGCTCCCACAGTAGAGCAGCAATGACGCAAAAAGGCGGCCCACAGAGGCCGCCTTTATTCTTTGCGATTTTATTGCTGCAGATTATTCGTTGAAGACACTCTGCACTTCATAGATGGCGGTAGAACCACTCACTTCGTTCCCCACTACCAGCAACGCCTTGCCGTTGGCTGAATCCGCTGCCGGAATGAACACCAACCCTTCCGGCCCCAGGTCGCCATACCCTTCCAGGTTGCCCGCATCCGGGTCCACATCCCAGGTTTCGCGGCTGTTCAGGTAATCCTGGTAGACCGGCGCCAGCGGGTCGGTAATGTCATACACCAGCACCCCGCCCATGCGTTCCAGCCCCAGGAACAGGAAATGCTTGTCGCCAATCTGGCCGATGGTCAGGCCTTCCGGTTCCGGCCCCTTGGCATCACTGCGGCTGTCCATGGCATCGCCTTCATCGTGGCCGGTGTTGAAGTAGTCGGCACAATCGATTGAACGGTCGGAGCCCAGCTTGCAGTCGTCGCTGGCCAGGAACTGCTCGATGGCGTCACCGCTATCAAACACCAGATCACCACTTTCATCGCGGATGGAGAAGGAACGGCCACCGTAGCTATATAGCGTGTCATACATGATGCGATCACCGGCAACCGCATCTTCTGCGCCGGCATCGTCGTACATTTTCGGGGAGCCATCCGCGTTGGTTTTATACCCCAACGTCCAGGTGATGTTCAGCCGGCCGAGAACGTCATCTTCCCGGCAATCACCGGAATCGCCCGCTTCAGCGCCGCAGTAACCGAAAATCGCCGGGTCCAGCAAGGCACCGTCGGCAAGCTCGCTCAGCTGAGGTGGCAGGTCATCACCACAGCGGCGCGCAAAACCACTGTTGTGCACCAGATGTTTCACCCGAAACTCTTCAACAAAACCCTGGCTGGCATCCGGCATACAGGCTACCGGCGGTACCGCATCTTCATCCGCCTCTTCACCCCAGTAGGCATCATTGTCCTCGCCCCAGGCGCGGGCATCACCTTCGTTGGCAGTCACCAGGTAGGTCTTGCCGTTAACGGTATAGCCATGAATCGAGTCTGGCAGATACAGCCCTACCACCCCGGCAAAGGTCTTGATGTCGATAACTTCATCGTCATCGCTGGCATCGATTCCATTACCAGCGATGCTACGATCCGTCTCACCGAGGGTAACGATGTCAGTCACTGAAGCGGTAGCGATATCAATGATAGCCAGTGCATTGTTTTCTTGCAGGGTGACCCAGGCGGTCGCGCCATCAGCGGAGACCGCAATATATTCCGGCTCCAGATCCTGGGATGCAGAGGCGTCTGGCCCATAAATTCGTACCCCCTGACTACGCAGGGCATCTTCTTCACCGTTGTAGTCAGTGAAATCCGCCGTGCTCACCACCGGGTTGGCCGGGTCACTGAAATCCACAATGCTGATGGAACCGTCCGGATCCGTCTGGTAATCATCGCTGGGCTCGCCCTCATTGGCGGTGAGCACGCGGGTTCCGTCCGGGGTAAACGCCACCATGTCTGGCTGGGCGCCCACTTCCTCACTCCCCAACAGAGTCAGGTCACTGGCCTGATACAGCGCGACAAAACCGTTATCCGTTTTCGGGTCGGCCTCAATGGCCACCGCTACCAGGCCATGGCTGGCAGCGACGCTGTTCACTTCCGCGCCCACCGCAATCCCTGCGGCACTGATCGCATCGATCTTGACCGGATTCTCAGGGTCACTCAGGTCCAGTACATCCAGCTCCCCCTGCTCCGCATTCACCACAAACAGGCGCTGGCTGGCCGCATCATAGGCCGGGATCTCGGCGGCGGAAGCATCAAAGCTGCCCGTGGAATAACGGCTCACATAGGACAACCGGATGCTGTCCGGTGTGCGCACCGCTTCATCAACAGCGGCATCAGACTCATTGCTGTCGCCACCACAGGCACTCAGCGTCGCGGCCAGAATCACGCTGGCCCCCAGATACAAATGCTTCATCGGTTTCCCCTGTTATGTGTATGTTCCCCAAACGGATTGCTCACAGGGTTTTACAGGACGAGGATGAATCCAGCACGACAGAGAAATGACTACCAAATGACAGGCCTGCAGATCACCACGGGCGACCTGGCATTGCGCGATGAAAACCATAAAAAAACGCGGCACCTGCCAGGCAGGGCCGCGTTCACCGGATGAAACCAGACTGATTCACATCAGGCGGTTTCGTAATCGTTCTCCTCGAAGTCGGCCATCTGCGCCGCGTACTGGGTGGCGAACCCGGGGTACATGGTGGCGTTGAAACCGTCTTCGGTGAGATACCAGCTCTTGCAGCCGGAATTCCAGTTGGTTTTCGCCAACCGTTTCTGCATGGCCTTGTTGTGCTTACGCTGAACGCTCTCTTTCACATCCAGCACCTTCAGGTCTTCCTGAAGAATTTTCTGCACCCCTTTCACGGCGTAATCGAGCTGGGATTCCATATACACCAGCGCAGAATTATGGCCCGGGCCGGAGTTGGGGCCAAAGGTCATGTAGAGGTTCGGATAGCCCGACACATTGATACTCTTATAGGCTTGAGCACCGCCTTGCCATTCGTCGCCCAGGACGCGCCCCTTTCGCCCCTTCACCGGGAAAGGCGTCCCCGAATGGCTGACATCGAAACCGGTAGCGAAAACAATACAATCCACCTGATGCTCAATGCCTTCCACGGTACGGATGCCCTTTTCACTGATCCGGGCAATCGGCCAGGTAATCAGCTTGGCGTTATCCTTCTGCAGCGCCGGGTAGTAATCGTTGGATACCAGCACCCGCTTGCAGCCGATGGTGAAGTCCGGCGTCAGCTGACGACGCAGCCAGCGATCTTTCACTTGCCGGCGCAAATGCAAACGCGCTACGCGTTCGGCCACGCGGGTCAGTGGCGAGTTCCAGATAACGGCCAACGCCATACTCTCATGCGTCCAGTAGAGCAGGTTGCGCATGGCTTGCTGGCTGGCCGGCAGTTTTTCGAACAGCTTCTTGTTCCACTGCGGCGTGGCAAAATCCGGGCGCGGCATGACCCAGCCCGGGGTGCGCTGGAACACTTTTACATGTTTCGCCTGTTTCACCAGCTCGGGGATGATCTGGATGCCACTGGCGCCGGTGCCGATGACCGCCACTTTCTTGTCCGCGAAATCGTAATCGTGATCCCAGCGGGCACTGTGAATCTTGTGGCCCTGGAAATCTTCGATGCCCGTAATCGCCGGGAAGCTACAATTGGACAGCGGCCCCTGGGCCATCACCGCAGCACGGCCGGCAAACTTTTCGCCTTTATCGGTGGTCGCGGTCCAGACGCCCTTCTTTTCATCGAAGGACAGGTCTTCCACGTTTTTCTCGAAACGGATGTGTGATTCCAGTTTGAACTCGGCCACCAGGTGATGGATATAACCGAGAATTTCCTCACTGCCCGAGAAGCTGCGCGACCAGTTGGGATTGGGCGCAAACGAATAGGAATACAGATTGGAAGGAATATCACAGGCTGCGCCCGGGTATTGATTATCGCGCCAGGTGCCACCCACAGCGTTGGCACGCTCCAGGATCACAAAGTTGTCAATACCGGCCTGCTTGAGACGAATGGCCATCCCCAGGCCGGCAAACCCTGCGCCCACAATCAACACCGATACCGGTTTTACCGCCGGTACTTTTTTTGCCGCAGGGCGCTTGCCCGTGGCGGAGCGTTTACGGGGGGCCGCCTTGCGAACGGCCTTTTTCGGAGAGGCAGAGGAGGTAGTCATAACAGGATCTCTTCAACAATCAGGAAAGCCTCGCCATGCGCACCGCACGCATGGCGAGCCAGCATTGGCCGCATCAGGCAGTGGGCTGATAGGTCAGCTCTTTCACCCAGGAAGGCACCGCCGGCAGTGCCCGGCGCGGAATCAGGCCGGTCAGTTTGACCATGCCATCGACCGGCATGTGATAGGCGCGGTTATTGCGATCCACCACGAATTTGGCATGCTGGCGAATCACCTGGAACCAGGGGTTGCGGCGGCCGTCTTCCGTACGCCCACCAATTTTTTCGAACTTGGCCATAGCGGCATACAGCCGCTCTTCCGGCAGTCCCATGGTGATGATGTTGTCGCGCATCTTGTTCAGCAATGGCACATAGGAAGCAATACCCAGCATCAGGCGTGGGTCGAGCAACGGCGCCAGCATTTTGGCGGCACCAATAAAGGTTTTTCCGCGACCCTGCATTTCCATCACGCTGAAGCCCACCCCCAGATGCCGTGACTCATCGTCGTTGATTTTTTCAAAGGCCTGGTGGCAAACCGGATCTTTCACCGTCTCAAGAAGGAAGGTGCACAAGGCACCGTCAAGAGCGATCTCCAGCATCGGCACCACCGTACCCAACACATAAACCGGCATTTCGTCGCTGTAACGGTCCAGCCATTCGATCACCAGCCGCAGGTTGATGTTGGGCTCCGGAATCTCATCCCCTTCCAGCATGCCCCAGCGTTTCATCAGCGCCATTTCCGCATTGGCGTGGCGCTGCTCTTCCGCGTGAAAGTAGGTATAAATTTCACGCAGGGTGTCGGTGGGGGCTTTCTTGGCCATGGCAGCAAAAGCGCGGGCGCCAACGTGCTCAATCCACATCAGGTCGGCCATGAAGTCTTTCAGCTTGGGCCACTGCTCTTCGGTAATCAGTTCCGCGCCAGGGGCGTCCCAATCGATATCTGAAAGGGCCCACTGGGTGGACTTGATCTTAGCCAGCATTTTGTCCAGATCGATAGAAGCCATGATGCTCTCCTGTTATCGCGATACGATATTTCAGCCGGTTTAACGTCTATTCGGTGCGGCAGCACAGCTGACCGCAATCCAGCGCCCTGGGGTGCTGCTGCATGCTCAAGGCTTTACTGTTACATTGCTCGGTGTAACAATAAATCGAATGCTTGTTCGGATTCAATTCGGAAACAGATATGGCACGCAAACCCAAACAACAGCGCTCCAAGGCCACCGTCGACGCCATCGTCGAGGCCGCCCTGATTGCCATTGCCCGGCAAGGCCCTTCGGCCACCACCGCCCGCCAGGTGGCGGATATTGCCGGCATCGGCGTGGGCTCGCTGTATGAATACTTCGAAGACAAGGACGCCATTTTCAATGCCGCCGGCGCCCGCTTTGTGGACGACACCGTGGCCATGATCAAGCCACTGATTCCAGAGCTGGTGCGGATGAACATCCGCGATGCGGTGAGCAAGCTGCTGTTCACCTTTCGGGATTTCCTCGAAGAGAACAACCAGATTTATCTGAAATGTGCCCGGCACGCCTTCAGTCAGGACATGGTGACGCACCAGGAGCCCATCAATCGGGCCTTGATGGACCTGTTTACTCAATACCTGATGCATCACCCGGAGCTGCTGCGGATGCCCAATATTCCGGCGGTGGCCTATTTCTATATCAACGGTGGCATTTTCACCGTGATCCGCCATCTCTCCGAAGAAAAACCGACCCAGAGCTTTGAGGAGCTCACCATGGTCTTCGGGGATTTTCTCGCCAGTTATGCGGAGCACAAACTGGGGGCCAGCAACGCCACGCAATAGCACCCAGAGCCCCGAAGCCGAACACCACAACCAACAATAAAACCAGGAGGCACCATGCAGACGCCCAACCCGGAAACGCCACCCTCTGGAACATCGCGCATTCCCAACCTGGCAGACTGGCGCTTCAACCGCTATCTGACCATGCAGCTGATGCCGCTGTTCTATCTGCTGCTGATTGTCGGCGCACTGGTCGTGGTGGTCAGTGTGGTCGGCCTGTGCTTCTGGTTCTCCACGCTGGCGGGCATCATCGCCACCGCCATCGCCCCGCTGGCACTGCTGGTGATCGTGGCGGTGATCCGCGCAGCACTGGAATACATGATCATGGCGCACCGCATCATGCGCATCATCGAACGCATGGATGCCCTGCCCGGGCAGGTGGCGGACTTGTCCGTGCGCGTCGATGGCATTACCGACCATGTGGATCTGCTCAATGATCACGTCAACGACATCCATGAAACCCTGATGCACGTGCGCCCCTTTTTGCGTTCGGCCGGCCTGCCCAGCCGCCTGCTGAATGCCTTCCGGGGCCACCCGGACAAGTAAGGTTTATCGCGAATAAACCTTACTTTGCCAAACGCCCGACGCCGGATGCCTGACGTAAAACCCCATAGCCTGAAAGACTGCCGCTATTGCGGTCTCTCCTGCTGAGGGATATTCAGGGAATAATCGGGTAAGGCCTTGTGCGCAAAGAGCATGGCGGCCAGGATTTTCAGGTTTTGAATCCCCGCATCTGCCGTCGGGCATTCGGCTTCCAGCGGTGGTCAGGGCTGGCAAGCCTGTGCAGCACGTCCATATTCGCGCCCTGATTGTCGTTCTCGGTGCTGACATCGCCGCAGCTATATCGCACTATTGTGCCCCTGAAAGCGCCCCGCCTTTTCCCGGTGGCGCTCACCGTGAGAGTTGAGGAGTTCCCATGGCCCTACCTGCCTCCCTGCAAAACAGCCTGCAGCTGCCCGTTGTGGCATCGCCCATGTTCATTGTTTCCAACCCGGATCTGGTCATTGCCCAGTGCAAAGCCGGCATTGTTGGCTCTTTTCCTGCGCTGAATGCCCGCCCTGCGGAAGAACTGGAAGTGTGGCTCAAGCGCATTACCGAAGAGCTGGATGCCTGGAACCAGGCCAACCCTGACAAGCCTGCCGCCCCCTTCGCGGTCAACCAGATTGTGCACAAGTCCAATAACCGGCTGGAGCACGACCTGGAAATGTGCGTGAAGTACAAGGTGCCCATCGTGATCACTTCCCTGGGGGCCCGGGTGGATGTGAACGAAGCCATCCACAGCTATGGCGGCCTGGTGTTTCACGACATCATCAATAACTTCTTCGCCAAAAAAGCCATCGAGAAAGGTGCCGATGGCCTGATCGCCGTGGCTTCAGGCGCGGGCGGGCATGCCGGCACCCTGTCGCCACTGGCGCTGGTGCAGGAAATCCGTGAATGGTTCGACGGCCCGCTGCTGCTGTCCGGCGCCATCGCCACTGGCGATTCAGTGCTGGCCGCCCAGGCCATGGGCGCCGACCTGGGCTACATCGGCTCCGCCTTCATCGCTACCGATGAAGCCAATGCCGACGAACGCTATAAACAGTCCATCGTGGACGGCAGCGCCAACGACATTATCTATTCCAACCTGTTCACCGGCGTCCATGGCAACTACCTGCGCAATTCCATTGAAGCGGCAGGACTGGACCCGGAAAACCTGCCGGAAAGCGATCCGTCCAAAATGGATTTCGGTGATGGCAGCTCCAAAGCCTGGAAGGACATCTGGGGCAGCGGCCAGGGCATCGGTGCGGTGAAGAAGATCGGCCCGGCTGCCGATCTGATCGCGCGCCTGAAGCAAGAATACTCCGCCGCCCGCCAGCGCATGGAAGCACTGCCCTGGAAGTGAGCGTGACGCTGAAAGAGAAAATAAAAAGGCCGCACCCTTTCCCGGGTGCGGCCTTTTTATTGATCAGTGCGGGGTAGTTGCCCGGTCGGGCGCCTGCACTTAATCTCGCTCTTCTTTTTAACTTTTAACTTTTAACTTTTAACTTTTAACTTTTAACTTTTATTCAGGATCCCAGCAGCGACGCCACCAGCCCTTTCTTTTTCACCGGCTGATAGTTATCGAACTCCAGAACCCCGTCATCAATAGCGCCAAAACGCAGCTTGGGCATATCAACCATGTAATTCTGCACCACCATCCACGGCTGCTTGGAGCCCTGACGAGGCAGGCGGTCATTGGCCCGCTGGATGTAACCGGACTGCATGCCGAGGAAGTTTTCGTCGGTGATGCAGTTATCCTTGTCACGGGGAATCACGGTCTGGGCACCGGTCTTTTCCATATGATTGAGCAAGCGACACACGTACTCGCACACCAGGTCCGCTTTCAGGGTCCAGGATGAGTTGGTGTAACCGAAGACCAGCGCCATGTTAGGCACATCGCGCAGCATCATGCCCTTGTAAACCAGCGACTCACGGGGCTCCACCGTCTTGCCGTCAACGGTACCTTCTACTCCACCCAGCATCTGAATATTCAGGCCCGTGGCGGTAATAATGATATCGGCTTCCAGCTCTTTGCCGGATTTAAGCAGAATCCCGGTTTCGGTAAACCGCTCGATGTGATCGGTCACCACCTCGGCCTCACCACGCCGCAAGGTCTTGAACAAGTCACCGTTGGGCACCGCACACAAACGCTCGTCCCACGGATTGTAGCTGGGGCGGAAATGCGTCATGTCCACATCATCACCCAGCTGACGCTTGGCCGCTGCCAACAAGGCTCGGCGCACCAGCTTGGGACGCTGCTTGGATAACTTGTACACCATACGCTGAAGCCCGATATTGCGCGCACGGGCCAAGCGATACACAGCCATTTCCGGCAGGAAACGGCGCATGCCCACCGAGATCGGGTCCACTTCCGGCACCGTGGCGATATAGGTTGGCGAACGCTGCAACATGGTGACCTGGGCGCCTTCTTTGGCCATGGCCGGCACCAGGGTGACGGCAGTAGCGCCGGAACCGATCACCACCACTTTCTTGCCTTTGTAATCCAGGTTTTCCGGCCAGTGCTGCGGATGAATCACCTGGCCCTTGAAGTCTTTCTCGCCGGGGAAATCCGGTTTGTAGCCTTCGTCGTAGTTATAGTAACCGCTACAGGAGAACAGGAAGTTGGCGGTAAAGGTTTCCTGCTCGCCGGTCTTCTCGTTGGTGGTTTCCACCGCCCAGTGATTGTCAGCGCTGGACCAGTTCGCCTTGATCACCTTGCGACCAAAACGGATATGTTTTTTAACGTCATACTCTTCCGCGGTCTCTTCCACGTACTGGCGAATCGAGTTGCCATCGGCCAATACCTTGGGCTCGGTCCAGGGGCGAAAGCTGTAGCCCAGAGTAAACATGTCGGAATCAGAACGAATGCCCGGGTACTTGAACAGATCCCAGGTGCCGCCGATGCGTTCGCGACGCTCCAGGATAGCGTAGGTGCGATTCGGCGCCTTGCGGGTTAAATGGCAAGCGGCACCAATACCGGAAAGGCCGGCGCCAACAATCAGTACATCAACGTGTTTATTGGACATATTCTTTACCTCCAGCCGCTCGGGCTGCCTGATCCTCGCAGTGCAAACATTGACATTGGCCAATGGCACGTTTCAATGGCTGACAGAATAGCCGTACTGGAGGGTATGAGAAAAGGCCAAAACGGGCCGTTAATTGACTTTGGAGCCCGGGAAAAGTGCCGCTACGGACGAAGGCGAGGCGCAACCGGCATGAACACTGGCGTTGATCGACAACCCGGAGGGGCAATATTTCCGGTCAGTAGCGCCCGGCGTTCTGCTCCAGGCAGTCCTGCTTGAAAGCCTGAATCATGTAACTCTGGGTCCGGCGCTGGGTAGCATACTCCGGGTAAGCCCACAGCCGCCGGTCGTTCTCCACCCGGCGCGGCTGGTAACTGATGCCTTTACTGCGCAATAACTTGTCCGTGAGCGCATCACGCTGGTCACTGCCCAGGTTGGCAGCCAACTGGCGAACACAAGACTCATAACCGGCAATCAGGGCGAACTGCTCGGCCGAGTAGTTGAAATCGCCGGCACGCACCGTGACCACCAGGCTCAGCAACAATGCCACCCGCCCCAGCCAGCAGACCACTCCACTGCGGCCCTGCTGTCCCATCGGCTGGCCAGGCTCATTTATCTGCATATCAACGCTACTCATTGATTTTCATAGAGATCTGGCACGTTAGAACCAATGTCAAAGTGCCATTATCTTTTTGTGATCTTTAACACACTGGTTACATAACCGGCTGTGCATACTCCCACCTGACCTCGGGGGAGGTCACCCCGGGCACCGGCCAATACGGTCCCGCCAATGACAATAACGAAACGGGTACTGGCATGTTCAATTTAGAAAACCTGTGGCATACCGCCGGATCGCACCCCTGGCTCTGGATTCCCCTTTCCTGCGCAGCGCTGATCAGCCTGGTGCTGTGGAGCGGGCGCATTCGGCAACCCAGCGCCATTAACCTGCTGGCCATTGGCCTGGTACTGCCTGCCATCAACCTGAGCCTGGTGGCGACCAGCGCGGTGATGGTGTCCAACCAGCTGTCGCTGGACCTGGCGACCCTTCTGCCTTTCTAGGCATCATTAAGCGACCCTAGCTCTCCAGGTCCCGCAAAAACGCCAGTTGATCCGCCAGGCTGATCTCCCGGGCCTCGCCCTGATAGATATCAAAATGGCCCACCGGGTAGCGCTTCACGCTGGGCCTTGCCATGGCCGCGGCCGCTTTTTCTGCGGCGCTGGCCGGCGCCACGGTATCGGTCTCACAAATCAGGATCAGCGCCGGGCAGGTTACCTTGCTGGCCTGGGTCACAGGCCGGAATAGCGGCAACGCCAGGGCAATTCGCCCCGCGACTTCATTGGGCACATGCGCCGGCATCAGCGCGGTATAACCGTCATAGGCGTCGTGACTGGACATGGCGGCCAGCTCACCGGGCCGCCCTGCCGAAGGCAGCATTTTGGGCCCCAGCCCCAGCGCACTGCTGCCCACATCCCACAGGCCGATGCCGGTCATTTTCAGCGCCTGCCCGATGCCCGCATAACGGATCACCTCCATTACCGACGCCATGCCGTCCATCATCGGGCACTGGGCAATAATGCCGGCCACCGGCTCCCGGGTCGCCACGGCAGTCACCAGGCCACCACCAAAAGACGTCCCCCACAGCACGATGCGTTGGTTATCCACTTCCTCAAGCTTGCGCACACAGCCCAGCGCCGCTTGCCAGTCCGCCACTTCCCGGTGGGGCAACAACACCTGACGCGGCATCCCTTCACTTTCACCAAAGTGACGGTAGTCGAACAGGAACACCGCGTAACCGGCCTCGACAAAAGCGTCGCGAAACGGCGCCAACCCGCATTCCTTGGTGAGGCCAAACCCGTGCCCCATGACCACCGTCAGGAAAGGGCCTTTCCCCTCGGGCAGATACAGATCCCCCCGGCAGGATTGCCCCTCACTGACGAAACGTAATTCACGCATTGCGCTCATGGAAACTCCTTGTCTGGTATAGCTGACGCCTGACGCCAATCATAAAACCGCAGGGTGGAAAATGCCGATCAGGCCCCCCCCTTTTTTGACTGCATTGCAATGCAGCATGCGTTTGTGACGTGGCTGCACCCCTGTCTTCAGGTTCTACTCTTTAGCGTCATGCTTCATGCATCTGGCTTCAAGCGTTCAACGCCGGGGCGATAAAACGCCATTCTTCAATGCTCTGCCCCAGCACCAGGAAGTGCGGGTTGAGAATATCTTCCTTATTGTACTGCAACGGCTCGAAGGCGGTGTTCACCACCACCCCGCCTGCAGCCGTCACCACCGCGTGGGCGGCGGCGGTATCCCACTCGCTGGTGGGTGCCAGGCGCGGGTAAATGTCCGCGCTGCCTTCCGCCACCAGGCACAGCTTCAGTGACGACCCCATGGAGGCGCGCTCCACCTCGCCCACTTCGTCACGGATAAAGGCTTCCAGCTTTTCCACCGCCTCGCCACCATGGCTACGGCTGGCGACCATCACCACCGGCGTGGTGCGGGCACGGCATTGAATCGCCTGGCGCTCACCGTTGTGCTCTTTAAAGGCACCCACACCCTGGCCACCCAGGTAGGTCACTGCCGTTACCGGCACATGCACCACGCCCAGCACCGGGGTCTCGCCTTCCACCAGCGCGATGTTGACGGTGAACTCACCATTACGCTTGATAAATTCCTTGGTGCCATCCAGCGGGTCCACCAGCCAGAAACGCGGCCAGTCCTTGCGATCCGCATAGGCAATGCCGCCGGATTCTTCGGAAAACACCGGAATCTCCGGGGTCAGCGCCTGCAGGCGGGCCTCAATGATCTTGTGCGCCGCCATATCCGCCTCGGTAATGGGCGACTTGTCATCCTTGGTTTCTACCCCCAGATCATCACGCTCATAGACAGCCAGAATGGCGTCCCCCGCTTCACGGGCAATCTCGGCAAGCGGTTCCAGCAGGGTATTAAAGTCGGTCATTTACAGATTTCCTATCGTTCAACATTGGTATTTGTAGGCGCCAGCCTGCTGACAATCATGCGAGATACGAGTAACGAGTCGCGAAAGGCAAAACCGGTTTTCGAAACTCGTTACTCGTACCTCGTCACTCTTTCGCTTGCAGGCAAACTCCAACGGCAGGTATTAGATAACGCCAGGATCAAGCCCGCTGCTCCAGCAACCGTTTGGTCATTAATAACGCTGCGATCACCCGCGCCTCGGTCACATCGTCACGTTCGATCAAACGATCCAGCTCTGACAGTTTCCAGGGCACCACGTCCAGTTCCTCCGGCTCATCGCCGGGCAGGGATTCTTCGTACAGGTCTTCCGCCAGCACCACCTTGATGCGGTGCCCCATATAACCGGGGGACAGGGTCATCTCTTTCATCAGACTCAGCTGTCGCGCGCCATAACCGGCCTCTTCCTTTAACTCCCGGTTGGCCGCATCACGCCAGTCTTCACCGTGTTCGTAAGCCCCCTTGGGCAGGGTCAACTCATAACTCTCGGTGCCAGCGCCATATTCCCGGATCATCACCACGGTGTCGTCATCCAGCAGGGGCACCATCATCACCCCCGCGATCGGCGGGGTGCGCAAACGCTCGTAGGTGCGCTCAACACCGTTGGTGAAGCGCAGGTGAAGCTCTTCGATCCCGAACAGCCGGCTCTTTGCTATCAGCCGGGTGTCGAGAATCTCCGGTTTCTCATCCATAATTACCTCTGAGCCTACTAACCGAGGCAAGACTAACCCGAACACGCAGGAAATTCATGATTGACTGGCAATCCGTCGACACCGTGCTGCTGGATATGGACGGCACCCTGCTGGACCTGCAATTCGACAACTGGTTCTGGCAACAACACGTGCCCGACTGCTACGCCCGGGAAAAGGGGCTGGAGCAGACCGAGGCCAACCGCATTATCCACGACTGGATCACCAGCCACCAAGGCACCCTGAACTGGTACTGCCTGGATTTCTGGACCGCCGAGCTGGGTCTGGAAATTGCCGGCTTGAAAAGAGCCGCTGGCGACCGCATCTCCGTGCGGCCGGGAGCAGAAGCCTTTCTGCAAAAGCTTCAGGCCTCGGACAAGCAAGTGATCATGGTCACCAATGCCCACCGCGATGCACTGCACTTAAAGCTCGAACGCACCGGCATTGACCAGTATTTCGACGAGCTGGTGTCCAGTCACGACTACGGCCACCCCAAGGAAGCCCAGGCGTTCTGGCAGCACCTGCAGCGGCACCTGCCCTTTGAGCCGGGCCGCGCACTGCTGGTGGACGACTCCCTGCCGGTATTGCACAGCGCCCGGCAATACGGCATTGGCCAGCCGGTGAGTATTCTGCACCCGGATTCCAGCCTGCCCAAACGGCTTGATACGGACCCGTTTCCGGCCATTGATGACTTCCTGGCCGTGCTGCCCTGACGGCCAGGTGTGGGGAAACCGATGGAAAGCGTACGCATAGATTCCTGGCTCTGGGCCGCCCGGTTCTTCAAGACCCGCACCCTGGCCAAAACCGCCGTGGAAGGCGGCAAGATCCATATCGATGGCAGCCGCACCAAGCCCAGCAAGGCGGTGCAGCCCGGCCAGACAGTGACCATTACCAAGGGCACCGAACATTTCGAGGTCATCGTCCGCGATCTGAGCAGCAAGCGCGGCCCGGCCAAGGTGGCCCAGACGCTCTATGAAGAAACCCCGGAAAGCGTGGCCAAACGGGAGATGAACAGCGAGCAGCGAAAACTGGCCCGGGCCGCCACCGCCGCTCCGGACCACAAACCCAGTAAAAAGGAACGCCGGGATATCCAGCGCTTCAAACGAGACAATCTGGAATAACGATTTTCACGGTGGCGTCACCGCGATCAACCTCAGGACATCATCATGCAAGACCACAAGCAGCGCTTCCTTTTCCCCGACTCCGACATTCGTGGCGAACTGGTACAGGTAGAAAGCAGCGTCAGCCGTATCCTTGAAGGCCACAGCTACCCGCTGCCCGTACAGGGGCTGATCGGCGAGGCGGTCGCGGCGGTGGCCCTGCTGGCCAGCACCCTCAAGTTCAAGGGCCGGCTGGCCCTGCAGGCCCAGGGCAAAGGCCCGGTATCGCTGCTATTGGCCGAATGCAGCCACGACGGTGAGCTGCGCGCACTGGCCCGCCACAGCGACGGCCAGGACTGGAGCCATGGCGACATTCAGACACTGATCGGCGAAGGCACCATGGTGATCACCATCACCCCGGATCAGGGCCGCCAGTACCAGGGCATCGTCCCGCTCAGCGGCGACACCCTGGCAGAATGTCTGCAAGGCTATTTCCAGCAATCCGAACAGCTGCCGACCTCCCTGTGGCTGGCCAGCGGCAACAACCGCGCGGCGGGCCTGCTGCTGCAACGCCTGCCCAACCAGCTTGCCACCACCGACGGCAACAACCAGATGTGGGAACACCTGGATGCACTGGCCAGCACCCTGCAAATGGAAGAACTGCTGAACCTGGATGACCAGACCATCCTCCACCGGCTGTTCCACGACACCCCGCCCCAGCTACCGGACGCCCAGCCGCTGCAATTCGGCTGCACCTGCTCCCGGGACCGTAACCGCAATGCACTAATTTCCCTGGGCAATCAGGAGCTGCAGCAATTACTGGACGAAGACGGCGAAGTGACCCTGACCTGCGATTTCTGCCGTCACCAGGAGCATTTTGACGCGGTGGACCTGGCGGAGATGATCCGGGAAGGCAATTAATAGTTAATAACTCGCGGTTTTGCTCTGTCTGACTTGGAACGCAAGAGGCCGCGCCCATAGCCTGGGTGCGGCCTCTTGCGTTCCGAGACAAGGCCTAGCGGCCCCGCGCAACTATTCACTATTCATTATTAACTATTAATTGCCTCTGGCGCCGTGACCGCATGGTCCGATGGGGAATCGCCACTGATTCTCTTTTCTGGCATAATCGCGCGCCTGTGCTGATCAGTGGCGCCACTACTGGTCCCTTATTGGTCTTGTCCGGTCTCTGTCCGGGCACGAGACCGGCACTGTGTATCCGCAATGCGAACTTGAAGGTTGCACGGCCATACCCGCTGTAACCGCACGGCCACAAGCCCAGGAATAACCATGACCGATCCGATTGTTTATAACGACCTCAGCCCGGCCCAGCTGGTAGAGCTGGCTGTTCAGCGCAACGAAGGCCGCCTGGCCGATAACGGCGCCCTGGTAGTGGAAACCGGCCACCGTACCGGTCGCTCGCCCATGGACCGTTACATTGTTGACGAGCCGAGCACCAGCGAGCACATCCATTGGGGCGCCATTAACCGCCCCATCGACAGCGACAAATTTGACGCCCTGTGGGACCGCGTTACCGCGGCCGTTGCCGAAAGCGACGCCTTTATTTCCCACCTGCATGTCGGCGCCGACACTGATCACTACCTGGCCGTGAAAGTGACCGCGCAAACCGCGTGGCACAACCTGTTCGCCAACACCATGTTCATCCGCCCGGAGAAGTACAACCCGCGCAGCAAGGAAGAATGGCAGATCCTCCACGCCCCGCACTTCCAGTGCGACCCGGAGCGTGACGGCACCAACTCCGACGGCTGCGTGATCCTCAACTTCGCCCAGCGCAAGATTCTGATTGCCGGCATGCGCTACGCCGGTGAAATGAAGAAAGCCATGTTCTCCGTGCAGAACTTCCTGCTGCCGGAAAAAGACGTGCTGCCCATGCACTGCTCCGCCAACGTGGGCGAAGACGGTGATGTGGCCCTGTTCTTCGGCCTGTCCGGCACCGGTAAAACCACCCTGTCCGCCGACCCGAACCGTTACCTGATCGGTGATGACGAGCACGGCTGGGGCAAGGATGTGGTCTTCAATATCGAAGGCGGCTGCTACGCCAAGTGCATCGACCTGAGCCAGAAAAACGAGCCGGTCATCTGGGACGCCATCAAGTTCGGCGCGGTACTGGAAAACGTCATCATCGACGACAACCGCACCGCCGACTACGCCGATGTGTCTCTCACCCAGAACACCCGCGCCGCCTACCCGCTGGAAAACATCGACAAGAAAGTCGACGAAAACCGTGCCGGCGAGCCCAAGCACATTATCTTCCTGACCTGCGACCTGACCGGCGTTCTGCCTCCGGTGTCCAAGCTGTCCAAGGAAGCGGCGGCGTACCACTTCCTGAGCGGCTACACCGCCCTGGTGGGTTCCACCGAAATGGGTTCCGGTGGCGGCATCAAGAGCACCTTCTCCACCTGCTTCGGCGCGCCCTTCTTCCCCCGTCGTGCCGGCGAGTACGCCGAGCTGCTGATCAAGCGCATGGAAGAATTCGGCTCCACCGTTTACCTGGTGAACACCGGCTGGACCGGTGGCCCCTTCGGTGAAGGCGAGCGTTTCAGCATTCCCACCACCCGTGGCGTGGTCAACGCGATCCTGTCCGGCGAACTGGACAATGCGGAAACCGAGCACCTGGACATCATCAACCTGGATGTGCCGAAAACCGTTTCCGGTGTGGACAGCAACCTGCTGCAGCCCAAGAAAACCTGGGCCAACCCGGAAAACTACGAAGCACGTGCCCGCGACCTGGCAGAGCAGTTCCAGAAGAACTTCGCTGACAAGTACGCCGATGTGTCCGATGAGATCCGCGCTGCCGGCCCCAAAGCGTAACTGACGCAGCACGCTTCACGCTGCAGGCAACACGCAGAAGGCGCCTCCAAGGCGCCTTCGTTGTTTGTAGGCACGCAGACGCACCTCTCACGCAAAAAAAGCATCGACGCCAGACCGTAAGTACAGCTCTTCCCCCCCAACAAGTCGTAATACCATGCGACAATTGGACATGACATGTCCAAAGGCTAGACTTGCCGTCTTAGATAAAGGACTTCTCATGAGCAAACCCAGAATTGTTGTTGTCGGCGGTGGTGCCGGTGGTCTTCCGCTGGTCACCAAACTCGGCGCCAAGCTCGGCAAATATGGCAATGCCGATATCACCCTGGTGGATTCATCCAACATCCACGTCTGGAAACCCCGCTTTCATGAAGTCGCCACCGGCGCCATCGATGCGGACCTGGATGCGGTGGATTACCGCGCCCACGCCCAGCTCAACCATTACCGGTTTGAACCCGGCACCCTGACCCAGGTGGATACCGCCGGGCAGACGCTGACCCTGGCGCCCCTGCACGATGCCCATGGCAGCGAAGTCCTCCCGGAGCGCAAGCTGAGTTACGACTATCTGGTGCTGGCCACCGGCAGCCAGAGTAACGATTTCGGCACCCCCGGGGTACGCGACAATTGCCTGTTCATGGACAGCCGCGCCCAGGCAGAACGCTTCCGTGAGCGTTTCCTCAATGCCTGCCTGCACGCCAACCATGAAAGTAAACCGGTCTCCGTGGCCATCGTAGGTGGCGGCGCCACCGGGGTTGAGTTGGCAGCGGAACTGCACCACGCCGTCAGCATGCTCAATTTTTATGGCCACGAACATCTGGACCGCAAACACCTGCAGGTGGATATCATTGAAGCGGCGCCGCGTATTCTGCCGGTACTCAGTGAGCGGGTCTCCGCCACCGCCACCAAACGCCTGGAAGGGCTGGGGGTGAAAGTGCGCACCGGCGTCATGGTGGCCGAGGCCACCCCCGAGGCGCTGGTCCCCAAAGACGGTGATCCCATCAAGGCCGACCTGCTGGTCTGGGCCGCCGGGGTGAAATGCCCGGAATGGCTGAGCCAGATTAATGGTCTGACCACCAACCGTATCAACCAGGTGGAAGTGGAGCCGACCCTGCAGGCGAAAGGCCAGAAGAACATCTTCATCATCGGTGATGCGGCCTTCCTGATCCCGGAAGGCGCGGAACGTCCGATCCCGCCGCGAGCCCAGTCCGCCCAGCAGATGGCCCAGCACACCGCCCGCAGCCTGCAACGGCTGCTGATGAATCGCGATCCGAAACCCTTCGAATACAAGGACCACGGCTCGCTGGTGTCGCTGTCCAACTACAGCTCGGTGGGCATGCTGATGGGCAACCTGAAAGGCGGCAACTTCTTTGTGGAAGGCTGGCTCGCCCGGATGATGTACATCAGCCTGTACCGTATGCACCAAGCCGCGCTCTACGGCTGGCCGCGCACGATCATGCTGCTCATCGCCGGTCGCTTCAACAAGCTGGTACGCCCGCGACTGAAACTGCACTGACCCTGACAGCTTCCTGAGCACACAGCAGGCCCGGGGCGTTTCGGCACCCCGGGCTTTTCTTTGATGGCATCTTCACACCCTCCCTGCCAGTGTGGTTCTTATCACACAACACAGGGGGAACCATGCACGACGTATTGCCACGCACCTTGCAACTCGGCCAATGGATCACCGGCCTGACGTTGATCCTGGCCATCACCGGCTGTGACAACACCACCGAAGTCAGCCGTGAAGTCAGCGCCTCTGCGTACACCCTCTCCGAAGCAGAAACCAAGAAAGGTAACGTGGGCCTGGCCGCCTGGGGCGACCAGCTGGAGCCCGGCATGAAAGCCATTGCCGTATCCCGCGACCTGATCAAGGCGGGACTCACCCACCAGACCGAAGTCCGCATTGACGGCTTGCCCGGCACCTATCAGGTGCTCGACAAGATGAACAAGCGCTGGACCGATCACATCGACATCCTGATGGAAGACCGGCAGACAGCACGGGAATGGGGCCGACAGCCAGTCACCATTCGCTGGGATGTGCCCGCGGAATAAGCCATCAGCATTCGCCTCTCCCGGCGGCAGTCGCTACACTGCCAGCAGGACACTGACGCCGGGATGACAATGAAAGCGATCGCACTCTACTGGTTCGGCATTTTCAAAAACACGGTGCGCCTGTGGCTGGAGGGCAACGCCGTCAGCTACGCCGGCTCGCTGGCTTTCTTCACCCTGTTCTCTCTTGCCCCGGTGATTATCCTGGCGGTCAAAGTCATCTCCCTGGTGATGACCAGTGACGCCGCCATGACCGAAATTCTCGGCCAGCTGGAAGCCACCATCGGCCCGGAAGCGGCCAACGAAGTCCGAAACGCCATCGCCAATACCCAAGCACCCAGCCAGGGCCTGCTCGCCGGCATGCTCAGCCTGCTGGTCATGATCATTGGCGCCACCACCGTGTTTGCCCAGATGCAGCGCTCCATGAATGCCATCTGGGAGGTGATGCCGCGCCCTTCACGCAACACCATCGCCGCCCTGATCAAAAGCCGGTTGCTGTCGCTGACGGTGGTGATTTCGCTGGGTTTTGTATTGCTGGTCTCGCTGCTGCTGAACGTGGTGGTCCAGGCAATCATCGTCTATGCGGAAAGCTGGCTACCCATTCACGGCGCAGTGGTAGTGGTCGTTGAGATGAGCGTCTCCCTGCTGGTGATCGGCCTGCTGTTCGGCACCATGTTCCGGGTGTTGCCCGATGTGGTACTGAACTGGAAAGCCGTTATGCCTGCAGCACTGGTCACCGCGATCCTGTTTTCTGTCGGCCGCGCACTGATCGGCCTGTACCTGGCCCATACAGCCACGGCGTCCACCTACGGCGCCGCCGGGTCCCTGGTGGTGTTGCTGATGTGGGTGTACTACTCGTCCATGATCCTGCTGTTCGGCGCCGCCTTCACCCGCGCTCACTGCGAAGCACGGGGCCTGAAGATTCTGGCCCGCAGCACAGCTATTCGCGTGAAGCGCCAGCAGATCGACCTCCCCGCGCAATAAGCCATTCTTCGTTATCAATTAACCGATATAAACCTCGCCTTCCGGATAACGCACCACCGGTTGGCGCGGACGGGTCAGCAGGAATGACAGCGTCAACGGGCCGATCCGGCCCACAAACATGACCAGCATGATCACCCACTGCCCCGCTGACGACAGCTCACCGGTAATGCCCCGCGATAACCCCACGGTGCCAAACGCCGACACCACTTCGAACGTGAGATCCTCAAAGCCCAACCGGGCATCGGTGACCGACAGTGCCATCAACGCCACAAACACCACCCCGCAGGCAATAAAGGTAATCGCCAGGGATTTGTACACCAGCGTTGAAGAAATCTGCCGGCCGAAGATCACCGGCAGGGGCCGCCCACGCAGGAAAGCCCGCGTTGCCAGCAGCAACACCATAAAGGTGGTTACCTTGATACCACTACCGGTGGAATTGGTGCCCGCACCGATAAACATCAGCAGCAGATAAAACAGGCTAGTCGGCAGCGACAAAGCGCTCATGTCCACCACATTGAACCCGGCAGTACGCGGCGTCACCGCATGAAACCAGGACGCCGCCAATTTGTCGCTGACACTCATATCACCCAGGGTGCCGGGGTTATTCCACTCCGCCAGCATGAAGAACAACAACGTGGCCGCCAACAACACCCCGGTGCCCACCAGCATCAACTTGCTGTGCAGGGACAACCCGCGCCAGCGCCAGCCTTTTCCGAAATCCGCCAGCACCGTAAAGCCCAGCCCGCCCACGATGATCATGGTGGTAATGATCAGCACAATGCCCCAGTGCCCACCCCAGCCGGTGAGGCTGTCGGCACTGAGCGCAAAGCCCGCGTTATTGAATGCCGACACCGCATAGAACAGGCTGTGAAACGTGCCCTGCCCCCAACCCAGCGCGGGCACCCAGACACACATCAATAGCGCCATACCCACCGCCTGCACCACCACTACCACCACCAGGATCCGGCGAATCAGCCAGGCGATATCACTGACCCGACTGTAGTTCATGCAATCACGAATCAACTGCTGCTCACCGATACCCAGCCGATGCCCAATGGCCAGCAAGGTGGCCGCCGCAAAGGTCATGATGCCAATGCCGCCGGCCTCAATCAGTAGCAGCAACACCCACTGGCCGAACAGGGTGAACTGGCTGCCCACATCCACCACCGACAGGCCCGTCACCGTCACCGCAGAGGTAGCCGTGAACATGGCCTGCAACCAGCTGATTGGCGAATGGGTAGCGATAGGCAACTTGAGCAGCAACGCGCCCAATACGATTAAAAAGAAAAAACTGCCGGCCAGCGCCACTGGCGGAGACACCAGCGGCTTGTGGATATGGGGGCGGGAAACACCAAAACGGCGTGCGAACCAGGGCCTCATTGCGCTTTGGAAAACCGCAGCAAGTCATGCAGCGTGCCCATCAGCACCAACTGGTCTTTCTCTTGCAATTCCAGCCCTTCAAACGGCGCTTGCCACACCTGGGTGCCGCGCTTGACCAGCGCCAGGCGCAGCTCTTCATCCTTCAGCGGCAGCTCGGATGCGGTCATCCCGGCAAAGCGTTTATCCACCTTCACCTCTACCACCAGCCAATCGTTACCCAGGGAAATATAGTCGAGCATTTCCGGGTGCACGATGGTCTGGGCAACGCGGATGCCCATTTCATGCTCCGGGTGAATAATCCGGTTGGCCCCCAATCGCGACAGGATCCGGTGATGGGGTTCACTGATCGCCTTGACCCATACCTGTTCCACCTCCGCACTTTTCAGCGCCAGGGTAGTCAGAATGCTGGCTTCCAGATTTTCACCAATGGCGACTACCACCGCATCAAAGGCTGGCAAATCCAGCTCGGCCACCACCTTGTCACTGGTGCCGTCGGCAATCAGGGTTTGCGACAGTTTGTCGGCGTAATACTCCACCCGCTCACCATCGATATCCACGCCCATGACATCGTGCCCCAGGCGCGTCAATTCCTGCGCAATGGTGGAACCAAAACTGCCCAAACCGATCACAGCATACTGGTGCTTCACAGGCCCTCCTTGCTTGAAGCAATGGCAATAGCAAAAGTCTGCACCTTTTATTTGCCGCTGTCATCGCGGCAATCCGGGCAACCGTAAAGACAGATTTTTTCTGTTTTTTTGTTGTTATGTGCCGCACCCCGACAACAACAGCGTTATGCTCTGTGTCGCCTTATTCCGTTTGATGGTGGAGACCCCATGCCCTCGATTCGCGCCGCCCTGTTTGCCAGTGCCACCCTGCTCGCCAGCCATGCCAGTTATGCCCTGGACAACGCCGAGTTTGAACAATGCATGGCCCAATTACGGGCCCAGGCCGATGAGGCCGGCATCCCGGCCCAGGTGATCAGCCGCAGCCTGAATACCGTCAAACTGAACCAGCGGGTGATCGAACTGGATCGCAGCCAGCCGGAATTCACCAGCAGCTTCGCGGACTATTACACCCGCCGGGTCAGCGAAACGCGTATCGAAACCGGCCGTAAAAAGTACCGCGAACAACAACCCCTGCTACAGGCACTCACCCGCGAATACGGCATCCCCGGCCATTACCTGGTCGCTTTCTGGGGGCTGGAAACCAATTACGGCGGCTTTCTGGGCAGCATCCCGGTACTGGATGCACTCAGCACCCTGGCGTGCGAAGGCCGTCGGGGCGATTACTTTTCCGGCGAGCTGATGAACGCTTTGCGCATCATTCAGTCCGGCGATGTGGAAGCCAGCCAGATGGAAGGTTCCTGGGCCGGCGCCATGGGCCAGACCCAATTCATGCCCGCCATTTTTCTCAAGTACGCGATCGATCACGATGGTGACGGCCGCCGCAATCTGTGGAAAAGCGAAGACGACGCTCTCGCCTCCGCGGCCAATTTCCTGCAAGGGCTGGGCTGGCAACGGGAACAGCGCTGGGGAAGGGAAGTCACGCTGCCTGACAATTTCGATTTCCAGCTAACCGGTTTCGCCCATCAGCGCAGCCTCAGTGACTGGGCCAAGCTGGGTGTGCGCATGCCCAATGGTCAGCCCCTGCCCCAGGCAGACATGGAAGCGGCACTGGTGGTCCCGTCCGGCCATAACGGCCCGGCCTTTCTCGCCTACCAGAATTTCCGCGTGATCATGGGCTGGAACCGGTCAGAATCCTACGCCATTGCGGTGGGCCGGCTGGCGGACCGCATTGCCGGCGGCGGCGCCCTTCACCAGGCGCCCGTTCCTGCCCCCAAACTGAATCGCGAGCAGGTCACCCGGCTTCAGCAGACGCTGAATCAACAGGGCCATGATGCGGGCGCAGAAGACGGCCTGCTCGGACCCAGCACCCGCCAGGCCCTGGCCCGTTACCAGCAGGCCAATGGTATGGTGGCGGACGGTTTCCCGGATCAGGAAGTGCTCACCCATATCGGCGTTCTTTAACCGGTCAGCTCTGCCACAGAAGCGGCACAGCGAAGACGTCGCCGACGGCGAAACAACCGCAGTCGCGAAAAGCGAGTTTCGAAAGGCAAAACCTGAAAGAGCGGAAATGTCAGGTTTTCGTAACGCGAAACTCGGACCTCGAAACGGTTTTATCGGGCCAGTGCCCCGGCCAGGGCACTGACCCCATCCTCGATGGTGTCGTCCGGCAGGGCACCGAACCCCAGCAGCACGCCCGGCACCGCCGGTTCCGCCATATATAAACTCTCCAGCGACATGGCGGTAACGCCCTCTCTGATCAAGGCGTCAGCCAAGTCCCTCACCGGCGGCGTGCGCACCGCAATATGCAACCCGGCCATCTGCGGCAGAACCGTCAGCGCCGATTGCCCCCGCAATGCAGCAAGCAGTTTTTCACGGCGTGATGCGTAGCGGCGCTGCATCCGCTTCAAGTGACGGGCAAAGTCACCCTGCTCGATCAGATAGCCCAGCGCACGCTGGGTCAGGTCGTTACTGCTCGAGTCGGTCAGCGACTTGGCCTGCAACAACGCAGCCTGCAAACCGCCCGGCATCACTATGTACCCCATACGAAAACTGGCATGGAGCACTTTTGAAAAGCTGCCCAGATACGCCACCTGCTGATGATGATCCAACCGCTTGAGCGCCTCCAGTGGTCGCCCTTCAAAACGAAACTCGCCGTCGTAGTCATCTTCCACTATCAACATCTCGGTAGCACGGGCCCGCTCCAGCAATGCCAAACGCCGGGAAAGGCTCATCGGCATGCCCAACGGAAACTGGTGCGATGGAGTCACATAGACCAGGCGTGCCTGATCTGGAATGCGATCAACACACAGCCCCTCCTCATCCACCGGCACAGGTATCACTTTTGCCCCAACCGCCTCGAACACTGCCCGGGCAGGAGGATAGCCCGGCTCTTCCATTGCCACGCAATCCCCGGGAGCCAGGCGCACCCGCGCCAACAAATCCAGTCCCTGCTGGGCGCCTTGCGTAATCAGTAATTGATCCGCGCTGCATGGCAGCCCACGGCTGTAGCCCAGATAATCGACCAACCCCAGGCGCAGACGCAGGTCCCCCTGCACCTCGCCATAAAGCAAAGTCTCCGCCTGCTGATCCCGTACCGCCCGGTTCAGACAGCGCCGCCACGCCTGCCACGGTAGCTGTTCCCGCTCGGTCACCCCACCCGCAAAATTAAAACGCCGAGCGGGCGCGCTCCCCCACACCGGATGCATCACCCAGTGGGGTCCAGGGCTCACGCCTGCCGGCAATATCGCCACCGCTTCACTGGCAGGCAAACGGGCAACAAAGGTACCGCTACCCGGCCGCGCGCAAAGAAAGCCTTCCGCGATCAGCCGTTCATACGCCACCACCACCAGTTGCCGCGACAACGCCAGTTCACGGGCCAATACCCGGCTTGGCGGCATCCGCTCCCCCACCTGCAAGCGGCCATCCTGCATAGCCTGGCGTAGCTCACGGTAAAGCTGAGCCTGCAACGGCCCTTCGCCATTCAGCACCAGATGCAGCTGCAAATTGGTCTCCTTAATAATAGAAAACTGGTCCTTTTTACCAAACCATATGGCGGTAGATTAGCATCAGGATGAACACGACTCATCGACTTTGCGCTACGGCCTCGCCCGTTAAGCCATCGTGCCATCATCAATATTGACGAATGCGAATGAACTGTTTCCATCAAAAGGCAAACCCAATGAATAGCAAAAAGCGGATAGTGAGAATCACGATACTGATTGTCGTGGCGCTGTATTCATTACCCTCCATTGCCGCAGACCAGCGAATTGGGATTCTGGTTTATGACAAGGTGCTAACGAGTGATGTCACGGCACCAGCGGAAGTGTTTGGTGTCGCGACGAGAAAGTCGTGGTTTTCAAACTATGAGGTACTTTTGATTGGCGTAGATAAAGACACAACCGTTGTGACTACCGAGGAAGGGATACGCTTGACGGTCGACAACACCATTTACGACAGCCCCAAACTGGATGCACTGATCGTAACCAGCTCCTATGTTATGGACTCGCTGTTTAAAAACGCTGATCTAACAACATTTCTTACCGAACAGGCAAAAACCGCGTCATGGCTGGCCAGCAATTGCTCCGGGGCTTTTTTGTACGCCCACGCAGGCTTGCTTGATGGCTACACCGCTACCACCTGGGCTGGTGGCGAACCCCAGTTACAGCGAGAGTTCCCCAGGATCAATGTGATCGAAGACCGCAATGTCGTCGTTGACCGCAACAGGATATCCAGCAACGGAGGCGTCCCATCCTACCAGGGCGCGCTAGTCTTGCTGGCTCAAATGAGCAGCAAGAGAAAGGCCAGGGAAGTCTTTGAAACCATCCAGTTGAACCGCCTGATTCCGTGGACCGACATAACCCAATATTTACCTGAAGAGTAAGCCTGTCTTGTGGCGGGACCCGGTCAGCGAATTGCAGCGTGTTTGCCTCCCAGCACATCGTGTGCCAGAAACACGTCTCCCGCCGCCACGGCTTTACGACGGCACAGAGCACATGACGCCGACCGTTCCCGAGTCGGAACACTGACAAAAGGACTGCATCATCATGAAAGCCCGATTCAATTACTACACCGCCTCACCGGACACCATGAAAGCCATGTTCAACACCCAGGCGGCCATCGACGCCACCGGGCTGGACAAGCGACTGATTGCCCTGGTGGAACTGCGGGCTTCGCAGATCAACGGCTGTGCCTTTTGCATGCACATGCACGCCGCCCAGGCACGCAAACTGGGGGAGGACAACGCACGCATTGATACTGTCGCTGGCTGGCGGGATACCGACTGGTTCAGTGAGCGGGAGCAGGCTGCGCTGGGCTGGACAGAATACCTGACCCGCCTCAGCCAGGGCGGCGATGGCGACGCCGCCTATGAAGCTCTGGCGGAACACTTCAGCGAGAAAGAACGCAGTGACCTGAGCTACGTCATCGGCGTTATCAATATGTGGAACCGTTTCAGCGTTGGCTTCCAGACGCACCCGGAGTAAACGGTTTTATCTGCCACAGCCCCATGGCATGCTTCGAATCATATTCGATTCGGAGCCTGCCATGCGTCCTGCCATTACCGCCATGCTGTCCAGCCTTGCCCTCATCGCCTGCGCGGACACCACCGCCACCCTGGAGCCACAAACCAACGACAGCATCACCGCTACCGAGATCACCGATGGCCTGCATCATCCCTGGTCACTGGCGTTTGTCTCAGACAACGAATGGCTGATTACGGAACGGCGCGGCACACTGCGACGGGTTGTGGATGGCGAACTGCAAGACACCAATGTGGATGGCGTACCGGACGTCGTGGCCTCCGGCCAGGGCGGGCTGTTTGATGTGCTGCCCCACCCAAACTTCGCCGAGAACCAGCGCCTGTACCTGAGCTATGCCCAACCCTGCGGCGACGAGGGCGGCACCACTGCGGTGGGCTACGGCACCTATGAAGCCGGCAGCCTGAACGACTTCCAGACGGTGTATGTGGCAGAGAAATCCTGCACCAATACCGCCAAACATTTTGGTGGCCGCATCCTGTTCGATAATGACGGCTACCTGTTCCTGACCATTGGCGACCGCGGGCAACGCGAGCGCGCCCAGAATACCCAGGATCCAGCCGGCAGCGTTCTGCGTCTGCACGACGATGGCCGCATCCCGGAAGACAATCCGTTGGTGGGCCAGGCCGACCAGGCCAGCGAGATCTGGAGCTGGGGCCACCGCAATCCCCAGGGCCTGGCCCTGCATCCACAAACCGGCAAACCCTGGTTGAACGAACACGGGCCCCGCGGGGGCGATGAGATCAATGCGGTAAAACCCGGCGTCAATTATGGCTGGCCGGTGATTACCTATGGGCGGGAATATTACGGCCCCAGCATTGGCGACACCGAGAAAAAAGGCTATGCCCAGCCCTTGCTACACTGGACCCCTTCCATCGCGCCCGCCGGCATGGCCTTCATTACCAGCGACCGTTACCCCGACTGGCAAGGCCACACGGCAAACGGTGCACTCAAATTGCAGCATCTAAACATGGTGGCGTTTGACGGGCAGCAGCCAGTCAGCGAAACCCGGCTGCTGAGTGATCGTAAACAGCGCATTCGCGACGTTCGCCAGGGGCCAGACGGTTACCTGTACCTGCTCACCGACAGCAACAATGGTCAGCTGCTGAAACTGAACCCGGCAGAGTAGTAACGAAGCGCTGATTAGCGCGACCGTCTCGTATTTCACCGCAGGATGCCTGGCCCTCAAAGCAACACCGCCTGGTGGCCAGGGCCTGTTAACACTACCGAGATGACACCTGTTGAGCCCCAAAAGCCGTCAATCTAGGCATGAGGAGTGATGTTTGGTGGCTCCAAATGAGTGACGAATAACGACGAGTGACGGCTTTTGGGGCTCAACCCGAAGGGCTGGTCCCTTTTTCCGCCCAGCAGCGCCATCCGCTGTTTATGTAGAATGACTACACGGCACACCGACTGACACCACTGGACGAAAAAACGCATCCAGCAGGCGTTATCTCGGTAGTGTTAACAGGCCCTAGTGTGTCTCACGAACCAAGACTTCAGTGACCACAACGCCACCAGCTCTTCGGCTCAGAGCCTCACACCCGGGGGAACCGGGGTCCGGCTTTCCCAACAGCAAACTGCCCAGGCAAAACGCAAACCCCAATCACCCCAAACCACTGAGCTACGCCGCACCCGGTGACTCCGCCATCAGTCCTGCCACCACAAACGTCTCCGACCAGAGACAGATTACAGTCCGTCACAAAAGCCCCAGCATCTTTCACGCTTGGGCACCAAGGTACCCACAGATTTGCACTGCCATCCCGCCTACGCTGATACACCTATAAAAAAATGTCTCGCTCCATGGCGAGCCGCCACCATAACAACACAGGGACCGCACCATGCCCGCTTCATCCTCAGCGCGCCTGAATGGCCGCACTCTGATCGTCATTCTCCTTGGCCTGGTACTGCAACTGACCGCCTGCGGCGGAGGTAGCGGCAGCGCCCCGACCGTTGCCAATGCACCCAACAGCCCCAACGCCAACACGGGCGGCGACAGCGGTGACGATACCGATAACGATGCTGGCGAGGAGGAAAGCACACCGGTGAATCTGGCCTGGAGCGAGCCCTACCAGCGCGACGAGGAATACCCGAACACCGTCAACCTGCCCCAGAAGCTGATCACCATGCGCGACGGCATTCGTCTGGCCGCCACCGTCACCCTGCCAGCGGACGAAAACGGCAATGCCATCGACGGCCCGTTCCCGGTGATTGCGACCTTTACCGGTTACAACCAGGCGCTCGGCGCCATCGGTGCCGCCGACCCGGCGCTGGTGAAAAGAGGGTACGCCTACATCATTGTGGATCTGCGCGGCACCGGGGCAGCGGAAGGCAGCTGGCAGGCATTCAGCCAGATTGACCAGGACGATATCGGTGAGTTGCTGGAGTACATCAAGGTGCAGCCCTGGAGCAACGGCAGCATCGGCATGAACGGCGCGTCTTATATGGGCATCACCGGCCTGCTGGCCGGTGCCCAGGAAGACCCGGCGGTGAAAGCCATTTTTGCCATCGTGCCCATGGGCGATGCCTACCGGGATATCGTCTTCACTGGCGGGCAGATCAACGCAGGCTTTATTCCCCTGTGGGTCACCCTGGTCACCGGGCTGGGCATCATCCCCACCCCCGCCGGGCTGGATAACGGCGAACCGGGCTATTACCTGACCACCCTGCTGCAACATTTGCAGGGCGCCCTCACCGAGTTTCAGGTACCGGTGGTGGCCGGTGCGCTGATTGGCGATGAAAACAAATACGACACCGAATTCTGGCGCATCCGCTCACCGCTGGAACAGATCGACAAGATCACCGCGCCGACCTTTGTGGTGGGCGGGTTGAATGATATTTTCCAGCGCGGCGAGCCACTGATTTATGAAGGCCTGAAAGACCACACCACCGCCAAGCTGCTGATCGGCCCCTGGGAACATCTGGACGGCTCCTCCGGGGCCGGCCTGCCCGCCGATGGCGTGCCGGCCCTGGGCCCCATCCGCTTGGCCTGGTTCGACCAGTACCTGAAAGGCATGGACACCGGCGCTGGGGATTTCCCGCCGGTGACGCAGTACTACACCGGCGAAGAACGTTTCGTCACCGCCGCCGATTGGCCACACCCGGACGCGCAAGCGGAAACCTTTTACCTCCATGGCCAGCCCGGCGCCCCCTTGTTCGGCAGTATTTCCCACAGCGCTCCAACCACCAGCAAACAGACCAGCCTGCTGCAGACGCCGGTCAATGGCCTGTGTTCCGCCAGCGCCAGCCAGTGGACTGCAGGTGTGCTCGGCCTGATCCTGCCGCCCTGCTCGGCACAGGACAACGTGGCCAATCTGCTGGAAGCGGTGTACACCAGCGAACCGCTGGAAGAAGACATGGCCATCAACGGCCCGATCACCGGGCAGATCTGGGCGTCCACCACTGCCCTGGATACCAATGTCACCGTGCGCGTCAGCGTGGTGGGCGACAACGGCATTGCCCGGCCACTAACCCACGGCATTCAGATGGCGTCCATGAGTGCCTTTGATGCCAGCCGCTCCCGTTTTATGAACGGCAAACTGATCCAGCCCTGGCATCCGTTTAGCGCAGAATCAAAACGGACGATCACCCCGCTGACCGCCTTCCGCGCCGATGTGGAAGTGTTCCCCACCAGCGCCCTGATCAAGGCCGGGGAAAAGCTGCGCATCAGCGTGGGCACCAGTGACCTGCCCCATGGCCTGAGCCCGATCCCCGACCTGCTCACCAGCCTGCTGGGCGCCATGACCATCTACAGCGCCCCGGCCATGCCATCGCGGGTGAACATTCCGCTGGTGCCAACCAGCGCCCTGTGACGCCATACCGCCTCTCCACCCTGCTCGGGCAAGAGGGGCGGTTATTGATGCTGCAAAATATTCAACAGTCGATCGAACGGGTCACGTACATAGAAGCGTCGCACGCCCCAGGGCTCATTCACCGGCCCGTATTCCACCGGCACCCCCGCCTGCTGCATCCGCTTCAATGCCTCGTCCAGATCATCCACTTCAATGGACAGGTCCGGTACCGCTGTGCCTGAACCACCCTGGGAGCCAAAACTCAGCTGCACCGTCATGGTTTCTGCCGAGCCATAGGTCTGGAACCAGCCATGATCCATAATCCGGTCCAGGCCGAGAAGGTCGCCATAGAAGGCCTGCGCCTTGCCCAGATCGCCCGTGGCCACATTGGCCATGATGCGTGTCACTTTCATCGTTTCTCCTTCATTATTTCTTTATTCTTGCGCATTGTTCCTGCTGGCGTTTTCTTGCCTGCTCCGGGCACTAAACCATTTTTCGCATGCTAGAATGAACCCTGTTCAATATCGACAGTCTCACCCCATCCGTCACAGACCTGCCCGCTGCCTTCATCCAGGAACCTTTATGTCCTCCGACTCCAGTCGCTTGCTTCGCCTTTCCCTCGCTCTGGCCCTCGGCGGCTTTGGTATTGGCAGCGGCGAGTTCGTCATTATGGGGCTGATGCAGCGCGTGGCCACCGACCTGCAAGTACCGGTTCCGGATGTGGGCTATGCCATCAGCAGTTATGCGCTGGGGGTCGTGGTCGGTGCGCCGCTGATTTCCGCTCTCGCCGCCCGGGTGCCCCGGCGAGGATTGTTGATCGCCCTGATGCTGGTGTTTGCCGTGGGCAACATGACCAGCGCCCTGGCCACGGATTTCTGGACCTTCGTGGGCCTGCGCTTTCTCGCCGGGCTGCCCCATGGCGCCTACTTTGGTGTCGCCGCCCTGGTGGCGGCCTCCGCCGTGCCGTATCACATGCGTGCTCGCGCCGTCGCCCGGGTGATGAGCGGGCTGACCATTGCCATCGTGGTCGGCGCGCCCCTGGCCACCTGGGCGGGCAATCTGTTCGGCTGGGAAGTGGCCTTTATCGGGGTGGGCGTGATTGCCCTGTGCACCGCCCTGTTGATCCGCCTGTGGGTACCCGCCCAGCCGCCGGACCCGAACGCCAGCCCGCGTCGCGAATTGTCCGCGCTGGTCAAACAGCGGGTGCTGTTCACCCTGGGGGTCGCCAGCATCGGTTTCGGCGGTATGTTCTCCGTCTTCAGCTATGTGATGCCCACCCTCACCGAGCAATCCGGCATGGCGGAAAGCTGGGGCCCCATGGTGCTGATGATCTTCGGCATCGGCACCATCATCGGTAACTTTGCCGGTGCCCGCGCAGCAGACGGCAACTTGCTGCGTGCCATACCGCGCATCCTGATCTGGTGTGCGCTGATTCAGGCCGGCTTTTACTTTGCCGCCGACTGGCCCTTGCCCGCCATCCTCTTCGTGGGGCTGGTAGGCACCAGCATGGCGCTGGGCCCGGCATTGCAGACCCGACTGATGGATGTGGCGGAAGACGCCCAGACCATGGCGGCCTCCATGAACCATGCCGCCTTCAACCTGGCCAACGCGCTGGGCGCCTGGCTGGCCGGCGTCACCATCAAGATGGGCGCACAATGGTCCGCCACCGGCCTGGTGGGGGCCGCGCTGGCTATCGGCGGATTACTGATTTTCCTGGCCGGCCGCAGCCTGGAAAAACGTCACGCCGCCGCCGGCCTGGCCACGCAATCTGACGCTCAATAACGGAAAAGATAGCCCACGTTAACGGTGGTCAGGTCATTGTCGTCATCATCCAGCTGCAGCCATTCCACTGTCAGGGCATTGCGTTCGTTCAATTTGATCGACGCCCCCATGCCGTAGGAGGGATCGCTGGCAACGTCCTCTTCGGTATCGCCGCCGGCCACGGTGACCTCGCGCTTCACCGAGGAGTGCCCAAGCAGCACATAGGGGGACAGCGGCAAACGGTAGCTCAGCCCCATTTTCAGATAGCCCCCCACCAGCCATTGCGGGTCCACGCTGACCCGGGCCGTATCCAGCCCGCCCTCATCATCGCTGACGCCATAGCCCAGCCGGGCCTCCAGCGCGAGCAGCGTATTGTACTGCCAGCCCCACACCGCCTGAACGCTGCGCGGTTGCGCATCATCGCCGGCAGAAATCTGCTGATCGAGCAGGTTGTACTGCACCCCCACATACCCGGGCAATAACGGATCATCCTTGGCAGACACCGGCCCACTGATCACACAGGCCAAGGCGACGAGTCCCGCCGCCACCGAATAAGAATACTTCCCCTGTTGTTTCATCATCGCTCCCTTAATGCCTTCAATGGCCCGCCAGCAAATCATATTCCTTTCCGAGAATAACGGGCGGCTCCGTTTCCTCAACAAGAAAGTAACACCTACAGGAAAAGAAACGAAAAAAGGGCCGCACAGGCGTGCGGCCCAAAACCTCTTATGGCACACGGGCCACAACAGGCTATCGGCATTCACAACACAAACATCAACCGGCTACAGTCAACCTGTGCGCGAATCAGCGAGTCGGGTTTGACAGGAAATAACATTCATCGTGGCGGCCGCCACGCTGCGAGGGTATTCATAAGGCTCTCTCCCAAGTCCATTTGGTGTTCGCTCCGTTGCTTGCGTTTTTTTCTTGCTTATTAGTTCCTGCTTATTGCGCCTGCTTCTTTGTCCCATTCGCCTGTTCACACTGTGTTCTTCGAACAGGTTGGCAGTGGCATCAACAAGATATTATTGCAACAGGATTCAATTTTTTATCGCTACTATAGGCTGTCTGTTGTTCGTTCTTTTCCAGTTACCCATGCCAGTAACTGCGTACCAGGGAACCTCTGAATAACTCTTTGCATGCTCAGCGTGAGCCTGAAGCGTGCAGCTGTTGAGTCTTGTCTCGATGGTCAGGGTGGCTCCCTTTCCGAGAGGCAAGGCGCAGCAGATGTGCGCTTCAGGCCGCGCCCTTCGGGTCTTCCAGGCTGGCCCGCACTCGTTGTTGCGCTTTTTCGATGGATGGACATACACCTTCAAAAACGCGCCTAGATTGCGAACCAGCCTGAAAGACTGAGTACGCAAAGAGTTATTCAGAGGTTCCCTAGAATGCACCGACCCTTGCGCCGCAAACTTTGCGCCAGCGCACATTCCGGGCCACAGAATGTGGTTTTTTGTTACCGCTGGATTTATCTCACACCGGCGGACAAGGGTTCGGGTTGCACGAATTTACCGGTTACCGGAAAACGCACCTCCACCAGCAGTCCACCATGGGGGTGATTGGCCAGCTGAATATCACCGTGGTGCATGTCCACAATCCGCTTCACGATGGCCAGCCCCAAACCACTGCCACTGAGAGTGCGCGCCTTTTCCCCCCGGGAAAACGGCTGCAGCAGCAACGGAATATCCTCTTCACGCACACCGCGACCGTGATCACGCACCGTCAACACGACCTTGTTTTCCGCCACCGCGGTGCGCACCTCCACCGGTGAGGCACCGTACTTCAGGGCATTGCCCACCAGGTTGGCCAGCATCCGTTTTACCGTCAGCCGTTTGAGCATAAGCCGGGGCAGGTCTTCCAGCTCGAACCGTAATTGCTCCGCCGGGTACTTGCCGGCCACTTCCTGAATCAGGTCATTGAGGTTTTCAAAATCCGGCTGCTCATCCGCACCATCACGGATAAAGGAAATAAATTGATCGAGGATCGCATCCATATCCTCAATGTCTTCGATAATGCCTTTTGCCAGCTCTTCGTCCTGCATGAATTCCGCCGACAGGCGCAAACGTGTCAGCGGGGTTCGCAAATCATGGGACACCCCGGCCAGCAGCAACGCCCGATCTCGCTGGGCATGCTGCAAGTCACTGGTCATCCGGTTAAAGGCGGCATTCACTGCCTGAATTTCCTCCGGGCCGATGGTGGTATCCAGCACCGGCACCGCCTCTCCACGCCCCACTTTCAAGGCCACTTTGGCCAGCCGTCGCAACGGCAAGTTCAGCCCCCGGGCAATCAGCAAGCCGCCGATGATGGCCAGCAAAGGCACGGTCACCCCCCAGCCCAACAACAGGTAGCGATCGTAATCCCGGAAGAACGCCATGGGCACCCGCACCCACTGCTCACCAAACGACGGCGCATTCACCCACAGAACCGGTTGGCGGTTGTCTTCCAGACGCACCGTCACCGGCTCTTCCAGCATGCCTTCCAGTTCTTCCTGAAAACGGCCCACCACCGGACGCGACAGCAGCATGGTGCCATCGTGAAGTTTCTCTGGAATCGCCACCGTAATACCGGTGGCATTACCCAGCCGGTCAGCCAGATCCGCATCCGCGGCCGCCCGCGAATCATCAAACGCCAGCTCTGCTTGCAATACCGTCAAGCGGGCATATTCACGGATACCGGGCAGGTAGGCATTACGGGCAAAGAACCACAGGGTCAGCGCCTGGCTGATCCCAATCACCAGGCCCACCACAATGGCGGAGCGAACAAAGGCTGTGCGGGGATAGAGTGTCATCAAGGCAGCTTACACGCTGCATGCCTCACGCAACACGCGCGTGGTGCGTGAAGCGTGGTACATGCTGCGTCTCTTAATCAGGCACAAACACATACCCCACACCCCAGACCGTCTGGATGTAGCGGGGTTTGGAGGGGTCGTCTTCCAGCAGGCGGCGCAGGCGCGAGACCTGCACGTCGATGGAGCGCTCCATGGCCGACCATTCGCGGCCCCGGGCCAGGCTCATCAGCTTGTCACGGGTAAGCGGCTCGCGGGGGTTCTGCAGCAATGCCTTGAGCACGGCGAATTCGCCCGTGGTCAGGCTTTGCGGGTCGCCGTCGCGGGTCAGGGTGCGGTTGGCCAGATCCAGAATCCAGGGGCCAAACGTCACCGACCCTTCTTCCTTGCTGGGCGCCCCGGGCAGCTCGCGCACATGGCGGCGCAGCACCGCGCGGATACGGGCATCCAGTTCCTTGGGGTTGAACGGCTTGGGCAAGTAGTCATCGGCGCCGGCATCCAGGCCTTCAATGCGCTCGGCATCATCGCCCTTTGCGGTGAGCATGATGATCGGCATAACGTTCTCGGCCTCACGCAGGCGACGGCAGATCGACAGGCCATCTTCCCCCGGCAGCATTAGATCCAGCACCATCAGGGAATACAGCTCGCGGGACAGGGCACGGTCCATCTGCTCCGCATCGCCCACCGCCTTTACGGTATAGCCAGCTTCTTCCAGAAACCGTTGCAGCAGGCTACGCAGTCGCGCATCGTCATCCACGACCAGAATCTTGTCTTGTTGTTCGCTCACGGCACCTCCGAAGGTTTACTGGTCCCTGATTTACGCGTTGTGGTCCGAACGTGCAAGAAAATGGCACGAAGAGATTGTATAAAAACATTGCCAGCGTTGAAGATAGAGGGTGCCAATAGGCACTACCACAAGAAAACGCTAGAGTATCTGGCTGAGAATCATTATCGATAAAGGACTTCCCTTGCGAGACCGCCTGAAACACATCCCCCCCGTGGCCCGCGTTATTCTGGGCACGGTGCTGGCGATCATCCTGCTTGCCACATTCAAACCGTCCGCGCCCACCCGAGACATCGTGGACAACCATGCCCGGGTGCGGTTCGTGCTGGCCGACCCGCAGGCGCGCTCGCCGCAAATCCAACTGTTCGGCCGGGTGCAATCCCCCCGGGCGGCGGGCCTGACCGCCGTGGTCACCGCCAACGTGGACAGCATCCCGGTACGGGCCGGCAACCGGGTTAGCGAAGGCCAATTACTGATCCAGCTGGACGACACCGAAGCCGCCCTGGCCCGCGACCGCGCCAAAGCCACCCGCGACGAAGCCGCCGCCCAGCTGGAAACCACCCGCCTGCGCTACCAGAGCGACAAGAAAAACCTGGCGCTGGAAAAGAAACTGGCGCAGTTGTCCGCCGATAATCTGGAGCGTATCCAGTCCCTGCGGGAACGCAAACTGGTGGCCCAGACCCAGCTGGACGAAGCCGAAGAAGCCCAGGCCCGGGCCGACCTGTCTCTCAGCCAGCGGCAACTCAGTGTCAGTGATTTCCGTAACGAGCTGGCGCGCATGGAAGCCCGCCTGGCCAGCGCCGAGGCGCAGCTGGAGCAAGCGAAGATCGACCTGGCTCGCACCACCGTGAACGCCCCATTCGACGGCACCATTACCCAGGTGAGCGTAGCCCCGGGCGAGCGGGTGCGTCCCGGCGAACCGCTGATCGACCTGTTTGCTGACACCGAACTGGAAGTACGCGCCCAGATTCCCGACCGTTATCTGCCTGCCGTACGCCAAGGCTTGATCGCCGGCGACCTGGCCGCCAGCACCCAGCTGGAAGGCCACACCCTGCCGCTGAAACTGAAACGGCTGGCCGGCGATGCCGCCGATGCCCGTGGCGGTATCGATGGCCTGTTCGCGTTCAGCCATGACAGCGTGAAAGGCTCGCCCACCGCGGCCCTGGGCCGCCCGCTGACTATCACCCTGACACTGCCCGCCCAGCCACAACTGCTGGCGCTGCCGGCCACCGCCCTGCATGGTCTCAACCGGCTCTATCGCATCGACGCCGAGGACCATTTGCAACGGGTTGACGCTCACATCGTCGGCGAAGCCATCGACGGCGACCAGTCCTTGCTACTATTGCGCGCCGACAGCCTGACCGGTGGTGAACGCATCATGACCACCCAGCTGCCCCAGGCCATCGTCGGCCTGCCCGTGGACCCGCAACCGGTGCCCGGCAGCAACGCGGACACCGGCACTGAAACGGAGAGCAAAACGGAAAACGCCACCCCGGAAACAAACCCCCACGCGGATAACCAGGGCGGTGACAGTGAGTGAGTCGCGGGGCCTGATCGCCAGTTTTACCGAGCACAAGGTTGCCTCCAACCTGCTGATGATCCTGATGATCATGCTCGGGGTGTTGGGCCTGACCCGCCTGAACACCCAGCTGTTCCCGGATTTTGACTTCGAATACGTCACCGTCACCATCCCCTGGCGCGGCGCCAGCCCGGAAGACGTGCAGCGCTCCATCACCATTCCCGTCGAGCAGGCACTGAAAACCCTGCCCAACACCCGCAAGTTGATTGCCCGCTCCCAGCAGGGCGCCAGCGCCATCTTTATTGAACTGGAAGACGGCAGTGACCTGGGCCTGGCCCTGGATGAAGTGCGCCAGCGCATCGACTCGATCCGCAACCTGCCCCAGGACGCAGAGCGGCCAGTGATTCAGAAAATTACCCGCTATTCGCTGGTCACCTCGATTCTGGTATCCACGGAAAATGGCAGCCGGGAAGAGCTGCGCCCCCTGGTGCGGGAAATGGAGGATGAGCTGCTGGCGCTGGGGGTCGGCAAAGTGGAGTTCATTGGCCTGCCGGAAGAGGAAATGGCCATTCAGGTGCCCAGCAGCACCCTGCATGATCTGGGCATGACCCTGGGACAAATCGGCGACAAGGTACGCAGCTTCAGCCAGGACACCCCCGCCGGCACCGTGGGGCGCGACGACGCCGCCAAGCAACTGCGGGCGCTGGGCCAGCGCCGTGACGAAAAGGCCTTTGCCGAGCTCCCCCTGATTACCACCGCCGACGGCCAGCAGCTAAGCCTGGGCGATGTGGCCATCATCGAACGGCGGGCACGGGATGACCAGGCCACGCTCACCTTCGAAGGCAAACCCGCCATCGAACTACAGGTGATGCGCGGCGAAGATGACGACATGCTCGACCTGGCCGAAAAGGTTCGTACCTGGGGAGGCGAATACGCACATTCGCTGCCCAATGGCGTCAAAATGACGTTCTATTTCGAGGCCTGGAAGCACGTACAGGAGCGTATTTCCACCCTGCTCTGGAATGGCATTTCCGGCCTGGTGCTGGTGATCCTGACCCTCTATTTTTTCCTCAATGCGCGAGTCGCCTGGTGGGTCACCGTGGGGATTCCCGTGTCCTTCATGGCCACCCTCGGCATCCTCTGGGCGTTTGGCGGCACCATCAACATGATCAGCCTGTTCGGCCTGATTCTGGCCCTGGGGCTGATCGTGGACGACGCCATCGTGGTGGGCGAAGACACCCTCACCCACCTGCAACAGGGCGAATCCGCCCAGCGTGCAGCCCTGGGCGGGGCCCGGCGCATGTTCTGGCCGGTGGTGGCATCATCCACCACCACCATCGCCGCCTTCCTGCCACTGGGAATGATGGGCGGCGCCATGGGCAAAATATCTTTCGATATTCCCTTCGTGATGATCTGCGTGATTCTCGCCTCACTGCTGGAATGCTTCCTGGTGATGCCCGGCCATCTGCACCACAGCTTCCGCGGCATCGAGGTCAAGGCCAGCGGCCTGCGCGAACGCATCGACATCGGCTTCAACCGCTTCCGGGATGAGCGCTTCCGGCCTTTGGTGGAATGGTCCATTAGCCACCGCAAGCTGGTAAGTGTCTCCGCCGTCTGTGCCTTCGTTATTGCCCTGTCGCTGGTATCCACCGGCTGGCTCAAATTCACCTTCTTCCCGCCGGTAGATGGTGACCAACTGCGCGCCGTGGCGGAATTCTCCTCCGGCACCGACAAGCAACAGGTGGACGACTTCCTCGCCGAGCTGGAACGCACTCTGGAAGAGACCAACGAGGAACTGGGCGGGCATCTGGTCCATACCATTATCAGCCATCACGGCGCCGCCGCCGGCTTCCCCAACATCGGCGGCCGCCAGGACAAGTTCGGTGATGAATACGGCACCCTGGTGGTCGAGGTCTACACCGGCTCGGACCGGGACATCTCCAACGACGAACTGATTGATGCCTGGCGCGAAAGACTGGCCATGCCCGCGGGGCTGGATCAGCTGACCATCTCCCAGGCCGAAGCCGGCCCCCCGGGCAAACCCATCGAGGTGAAACTCACCGGCAGTGACGCCGCTACCCTGAAAGCCGCCTCACTGGCGTTGCAGGAACGTCTTGAGCAGTTCACCGGCGTCAGCAACGTGGACGATGATCTTCCTTACGGCAAGGAACAGCTCACATTCGAGCTCACCGCTCAGGGTCGCGCCCTGGGGTTGACCCTCAGCGAAGTGGCCAGCCAGCTACGGGGCGCCTTCGACGGCAGTCTGGCGCAGCTCTACAACGAGGAAGACGAAGAAGTGGAAGTGCGGGTGATGCTGCCAGACAGCGAGCGCCGCCGCTTCAGCGCCCTCGAGCGCCTGCCCATCATCACCAATCAGGGCGAAGCCATTCCGCTACGCGACGTGGTCACGTTTGACGCCCGCAAGGGCGTGGACCTGCTGCGCCGGGTCGACGGCGAATTGGCCGCCACCGTGTACGCCGACCTGGATCCCGAACAGGGCAACGCCAACGAGATCATCGCCACCCTTAACGAAGGCATCCTGCCGGAACTGAAAAGCCGCTACGGCATCGGCGTGGGCTACGAGGGCAAGCTCCAGGAACAGGCGGAAAACCTGCGGGACCTGGCCACCGGCGCCCTGCTCGGGCTGGCGATTATCTATATCGTGCTGGCCTGGGTATTCAGCTCCTACTCCTGGCCAATAGCGATCATGGTGGCGATATTCTTCGGCCTCACCGGCGCAGTGATCGGGCATATCTTCACGGCCCCGTTCGGCATCAAGTTCTCCATGTTCTCGGCCATGGGCCTGTTCGGCCTGTCCGGGATTATCGTCAACGACTCCATCGTGTTGGTGAGTTTCTATCAACAGCTGGTCGCCGAAGGCATGGAACGCTTCCAGGCAATCACCGAAGCCTGTGTGCGCCGCCTGCGTGCCGTGCTGCTGACCTCGATCACCACGGTAGCCGGCCTCACGCCGATCCTGTTCGAAAGCTCACTGCAGGCCCAGTTCCTCAAGCCCATGGCCGTGAGCCTGGTGTTCGGCCTGCTGTTCGGCACCGGGCTGATCCTGCTGGTAGTGCCCGCCATGCTGATGCTGATCGAGGAACAGCGCGACCGCTTCCATGGACTCGGCCGCAACCTGGCGCCGCACAACTGGGGCACACTGCTGCAGCGCGTCTGGCGCTTTGATCCCGTCCACCACCGTCAGCAACCCGGTCCCCAAGGCCTGGGCGGCAATCTGTGGTGGGCCATGCTGCTCGGCCCCTTCCTGCTACTGAACGTGTTCGGCAACCTGCCCCTGCTCAAGGCAGCCGCCAGCGAAGACGCCAGCCTGCTGCTGCTCGCCCCCGCCGGGCTACTCTGGCTGCTGATGCTGGGGCTGGGGCTGGCCTTTTTGTGGTGCCTGTTCCGCCGCCGGCAGCTGGCACTGGCCTTGGCACCGCGCTGGCTCCTGCTGACCGGGGTCGGCAGCCTTGTCATTGCCGCGCTGGCACCGCTGGCCGGGCATCACGGCGACCTGCTGGCCAACAGTTTCTGGGCACTGGCCCGCTGGACGCTGGTCACCGCCCTGATTGTGTTGCCCATTCTACTCTGGGGGCGGCGCAGCACCCACACGTTTACCCGGTAAGCTGCCCCATTGCGGCACCCATGTGCCACAATTCGACAGCTTACCTTTTAAGCCGTCGCTGGTATGATTCGCGATTGGATCGAGACACATATAAAAAAACAGCCGCCTGGGATCAATAGCGGCTTGAGGAGAGCAACATGGCCAAAATTCTTGTGGTGGACGATTCCCCGACCCAGCTGACCAATCTGGTTAAGATTGTCCAGGGTCAGGGCCATGATGTCGTCACCGCCACCAACGGCATGGAAGGGATAGAAAAAGCCCGTCAGGAACAGCCCGACCTGATCCTGATGGATGTGGTGATGCCGGAACTGAATGGCTTCCAGGCCACTCGCAAGATCACCCGCGACCCTGCCACAGAAAGCATTCCGGTGATTCTGGTCACCACCAAGGACCAGGAAACCGACAAGGTCTGGGGCGAACGCCAGGGCGCTTTCGGCTATGTGGTGAAACCGCCGGTGGAATCGGAACTGGTCGCCAAGATCAATGAAGCGCTGGGCTGAGTCGTCGTCCGCGGCCTGTCGTGCGCGGTAACCGAACGTCCATGACCTGCGCCACAGCCACAGCCGCTTTTACAAGTCAATCTATCAACGACCGGATTCATTCCCTATGATTCCGGTCGTTTTGTATTTGAAGAACGCTTGCCGGCAATACGCCCGCAGGCCGCACGCCGTCAGGACATATCATGCGTAGTATCGAACAGATTATTGCCGAAGAAATCGGTTGCCAGGAACGCCAGGTCAACGCCGCCGTCGCCCTGCTCGACGAAGGCTCCACCGTCCCCTTTATCGCCCGTTACCGTAAAGAAGTCACCGGCGGTCTGGACGACACCCAGTTGCGTAACCTGGAAGAACGGCTGCGTTATCTGCGCGAGATGGAAGAGCGCCGCGAGGCCATCCTGAAAAGCATCACCGAACAGGAAAAGCTCACCCCGGAACTGGAAAAGGCGATCAAGGCTGCCGACACCAAGACCCGGCTGGAAGATCTCTACCTGCCCTACAAGCCCAAGCGTCGCACCCGCGCCCAGATTGCCCGCGAAGCCGGTCTCGAGCCGCTGGCAGACAGCCTGATGAATGATCCCACCCAGGAGCCGGAAGCACTGGCCGCCGGCTACCTGAACGAGGAACACAAGATTGCCACCGCCAAGGACGCCCTGGACGGTGCCAAACAGATCCTCATGGAGCGCTTCGCCGAAGACGCCGAGCTGCTCACCCGCCTGCGCACCTTCCTCTGGGACAAGGGCCACATCCAGGCCAAAGTCGTCGACGGCAAGGAAAAAGACGGCACCAAGTTCAGCGACTATTTCGACCACAGCGAAACCCTTAAAAGCATCCCCAGCCACCGCGCCCTCGCCCTGTTCCGGGGCCGCAATGAAGGCATCCTGCATGTCTCCATGGTGCTGCCGGAAGAGCTGGAGAATGCCCAGCCGCATCCCTGTGAAGCCATGGTCACCGCCGTAGCGGACTGGCAGCACGCCGGCCGCGCCGCCGATGACTGGCTCAAGGAAGTGATGCGCTGGACCTGGAAGATCAAGCTCAATACCCATCTGGAAACCGAACTGCTGGGCCGGGTACGGGAAATGGGCGAAGAGGAAGCCATTCAGGTGTTTGCCCGTAACCTGAAAAGCCTGTTGATGGCCTCCCCCGCCGGCCCCAAGTGCACCATGGGTCTGGATCCGGGTCTGCGTACCGGGGTGAAAGTGGTGGTCGTGGATGCCACCGGCAAGCTGCTTGAGCACACCACCGTGTTCCCGCACCAGCCGAAAAAACAGTGGGACCAGTCCCTCAGCAAACTGGCTGCCCTGAGCAAACAGCATGGCGTGGAATTGATCGCCATCGGTAACGGCACCGCCAGCCGGGAAACCGACAAGCTGGCCGGCGAAGTGGTCAAGCTGCTGAAAGATCAGCCGATCCAGAAGATCATCGTTTCCGAAGCCGGCGCATCCGTGTACTCCGCCTCGGAAATGGCCGCCCGGGAATTCCCCGAGCTGGACGTATCGTTCCGGGGTGCGGTCTCCATTGCCCGCCGCCTGCAGGACCCGCTGGCCGAACTGGTGAAGATCGATCCGAAAGCCATCGGCGTGGGCCAGTACCAACACGACGTGAGCCAGGTAAAACTGTCCCGCTCACTGGATACCGTGGTGGAAGACTGTGTGAACTCCGTGGGCGTGGACGTGAACACCGCCAGCGCCCCGCTGCTGGCCCGCATTGCCGGGCTCAACAGCACCATCGCTGGCAACATCGTTACCTTCCGGGAGAAGAACGGTGCCTTTGCCAGCCGCGCCAACCTGAAACTGGTTCCGCGTCTGGGCGACAAGACCTTTGAACAGGCCGCCGGCTTCCTGCGCATCATGAACGGCGAGAACCCGCTGGACAGCTCCTCAGTGCACCCGGAAGCCTACCCGGTGGTGGAAAAAATCGCCGGCAAACATGGCCGCCCGTTGAAGGATCTGGTGGGTGATGTGCCCTTCCTGAAGAAGGTCAACGCCGCCGAATTCACCGACGACAACTTCGGCCTGCCCACCGTCACTGACATCCTCAGCGAGCTGGAAAAACCCGGCCGTGACCCGCGCCCGGAATTCAAGGCGGCGGCACTCAAGGAAGGGGTGGAAACCCTCAAGGATCTGAAACAAAGCATGATCCTGGAAGGCACCGTCACCAACGTGACCAACTTCGGCGCCTTCGTGGATATCGGCGTTCACCAGGATGGCCTGGTGCATGTCTCCGCGCTGGCCGACAAGTTCGTGGAAGACCCCCATCAGGTGGTCGCCCCCGGCGATATCGTCAAGGTAAAAGTGCTGGACGTGGATCTGGATCGCAAACGCATCAGCCTGACCATGCGCATGGACGACCAGCCCACCGAAAAAACCGGTGGCCAGCGCCCCACCAGCAACCGCGCCAATCAGGCCAATAAAGGCAATAACCAACGCCGCGGTGGCGGTGGTAACGGCGGCGGTCAGCGTGCCGGTGGTCAGCCCCAGGGCGGCGGCGGCACCTTCGCCGACCTGTTTGCCAAGGCCAAGGAAGAGAAGCAAAAGAAGGACAGCAAGAAGCGCTCCTGAGTGGAGTGACTTCTCAGCGTCATTCTATTGCCCCATGATTGTCGGAATTCCGTCACACCCGCGGCCAGCCCCACACCCGGGCGGCCGCACGACAGGCCCCAACCATGAAGCATCTTGAACAGAGAATTCATGCCCTGCTGGATTCAGATGCCGCCGCCACCCTGGCTGGTATCCGTCGCGGCATCGAGAAAGAAAGCCTGCGCATCACCACCAATGGCACCCTTGCGCAAACCCCGCATCCCAAGGCGCTGGGCTCCGCACTGACGCACCCCTACATCACCACGGATTATTCCGAAGCGCTGCTGGAATTCATTACCCCACCCAGCACCGAGCTGCACAAGCCCATCGAGTTTCTCGAACAGCTCCACCGCTACGTGTACAGCCACATCGGTGATGAAGTGCTGTGGGTCAATTCCATGCCCTGCATGATCGGCAAGGACAGTGATGTACCCGTGGCGCAATACGGCAGCGCCAATGTGGGCCGCATGAAAACCGTCTACCGGGAAGGGCTTGGCCATCGTTACGGCCGCAAGATGCAAACCATCGCCGGGATTCATTACAACTTTTCCTACCCGGAAGAATTCTGGAAACTGAATCAGCAACTGGAAGGCGACAGCGCGCCGCTGCAGGATTACATTTCCCGTCGCTACTTCGACCTGACTCGCAATTTCCAGCGCTACTCCTGGTTGCTGGTGTACCTGTTCGGCGCCTCCCCGGCACTGTGTGCCTCTTTCCTGGCCGGCCGCGAGCACGATTTGCTGGAGCGTTTTGACCACTCCCTGTATCGCCCCCAGGCCACCAGCCTGCGCATGAGCGATCTGGGCTACCAGAACAATGCCCAGTCTTCCCTGGCGATCAGCTACAACAACCTGGATGAGTACGTCAGCACCCTCACCCATGCCATCAAGACGCCGGAACCGGCCTACGAGAAAATCGGCGTCAAGGTGGGAGACGACTACCGCCAGCTCAACACCAATATTCTGCAGATCGAGAACGAGTACTACTCGTCCATTCGCCCCAAGCGCACCATCAACCCGGGCGAGCGCCCCACCACGGCATTGCAGGAACGTGGCGTGGAATACATCGAAATCCGCGCGCTGGACCTCAACCCGTTCGAGCCGGTGGGCATCAACCAGCAGGAAATTCGTTTCCTGGACCTGTTCGCCACCTATTGCCTGCTGCGCGAATCGCCGCAACTGGAAAAATGCGACCTGCATGCCAGCAAGGAAAACCTGCGCAAGGTGGTCTACGACGGCCGCAACACCGCCACCCAGCTCTGCAACTGGGGCAAGTCGGTGAGCCTGAAAGACTGGGCCACGGAAAAGCTGGAACAGATGCAGCCCATTGCCGAACTGTTTGACCGCGCCCATGGCGGCACCAACTATGCCGAGGCACTAGCGCACCAGCAGGAAAAAGTGGATAACCCGGACGCCACCCCGTCCGCGCGGATTCTGGCAACACTGGAAAGTCGCAATCAGGGCTTCTTCCAGTTCGCCATGGATCAGGCCCTGGCCCACCGCGACCACTTCCTGTCCCGCCAGCGCTGCGACAACACCAACCAGCGCCTGGAAGCACTGGCGGCGGACAGCCTGGCCGAACAGGCCGCCGGCGAAGCGGCCGATCAGCAATCCTTCGAGGATTACCTGGCCGATTACTTCCGCGACTGACCGGCAAACAGCCGGCAGCGGTTCCCGCCCCCGCGGGAACCGCTGCCGGCCCCTTCACTCCCCAATACAGCCCCTGACATGCGCCACCCGCCTCAACGTCACATTGCACTGCGACACATTCCGTTGCATAGCCCACCGCTAACACTGCACACGGATCGCGCTTGCTGCATTTGCACAACAAAAATGCGGACTCGCACGCTATGCAAATAGCACCGTAGTGCTACTCTCAATGGAACGTGACAAGGAGCAAGGGCATGTCTCCAGACCGGGAACAGTGCGAAAAAGCGTACAATCAGGGCTGCATGTGGGGGATGTCCGGCGGCGATAGCAACCGCTGTCCCTATACGGATGCCCCGCTGACGCAATGGTGGTTTGACGGTTGGCAAGCCGGCATCGACGCCTGGCACGACCGCAACCTGCAGCAGAAAAACGCCAAACAGGCCTGACGCGGATCCGCACAAGGAGCGGCCTCTCTCCTGCCTGGTGGGAGCAGTGCTGTCAGCACCGCTTCCTGTGCTTTCCACACCCGGCACCGTACGTTAAGCATCCGCCCTCTTTCCCCCTTGCCGCCACCGGCGCTTTTGCCTACCCTTCGCCGGTCCCCGACGAAAAGAGCCGCCCCATGCCGTCCTTCATTCCTGCTCCACGCCCGCTGAACATCCTCGCGTTTCTTGCCTGTCTGGCCGCCATGGCCGGCGCCCTTTACCTGCAACACGTGGATGGACTGGAACCCTGCCCGCTGTGTATTTTCCAGCGCGTGGGCGTGATCGCCGCAGCCGTGATCCTGCTGATCGCCAGCCTGCACGGACCCAAAGGCGTGGGCGTGCGCCTCTACGGCGCGCTGACCGCCCTGGCTGCCCTCGGTGGCGGCGCCGTGGCCGCGCGCCACATCTGGCTGCAGAACCTGCCGGCGGACCAGGTGCCCGCCTGCGGCCCCGGGCTGGACTACATGCTCGACGTATTTCCCCTGCAGAATGTGCTCCAGCAAGTGCTGGCCGGTTCCGGCGAGTGCGCCGAAATGGACTGGTCCTTTCTCGGCCTGAGCCTGCCCGCCTGGTCCATGGTGGTGTTTGCCGGCCTGCTGATCGTCGCCCTGATTCAGATGTTCCGCCCGTTGCCCCGCTGAGCCCGCCATGATCGATGGTCTGCTGATCCTGCTACTGTTCCAGTTTTTCGGTGAAGTGATTATTCGCCTCACCGGCATCCCCCTGCCCGCCTCCGTGGTCGGCATGGTGCTGTTGCTGCTGGCGCTATTGCTGGAAGCCCCGTTCACGCAGCGGGTGGCCCCGGCCGCCGGCGCCCTGATCAAGCACATCAGCCTGCTAATTTTCCCCCTCGGGGTCGGCATTGTGCTGCAATGGCACCGTTACGAAGAGTACGCCCTGGCACTGGGCGTGGCGGTGGTGCTGGGCACCCTGCTCAGCATGATCGTGGTCACCCTGATGCTGAAAAAGCTGCTGGGCGGCAAACACCAGGAAGCCACCGGAAGCCACCGTGGAGACGACCATGCCGGCTAACCTGGACAACCTTGCCGGGCTGGTGCACACGCCCCTGTTTGGCGTGCTGCTGACACTGGCCAGCTACCGTTTCGCGCTCTGGATCTACGGCCGCAGCAACAGCCTGCCCATTTTCCACCCGTTTCTGGTGGCCTCCATTCCGGTGATTATCGTGTTGCCGCTGGTGAATGTGGACTACGAGGAATACCGCGACCAGACACAGATCATTGCCTTTTTGCTGGGCCCGGCCACCGTTGCCCTGGCCTGGCCGTTATATCGGCAACTGCACACCGTGCGCAGCGTGCTTACCCCCATTGTGATCGCCACCATTCTCGGCGCCTTCATCTCAGCCGCCATCGCGGTGGGACTGGCCTGGTGGCTGGGTGCGCCCGCGGAAGTCGTAGGCTCCCTGGCGCCCAAATCCATCACCACGCCAATTGCCGTGGAAGTGGTGAAATCCACCGGCGGCTACGTGTCGCTGGCGGCCGGCGCCGTGGCCATCACCGGCATTGTCGGCGCGCTTTCCGCCGGCCCCATTTTCCGGCTGCTCAAGGTCACCGACCACCGGGTAAAAGGCTTTGCACTGGGGCTGGTAGCCCATGCCATCGGTACCGCCAGAGCCTTCGAATACGGCGAGAAAGCCGGCGCCTTTGCGGGCCTGGCGCTGGGCCTGTGTGGGCTGGTCACCGCCATAGCGCTGCCCTGGCTGTGGCCCTGGGTGGCGCAATATCTGTAAGAGCCGCAACAGGCTGCACGCTTCACGCCTGCCGTTACAAAGCACTAAAAGCCCCTGCCTTATGAAAAATCCGTCTTTATCAGCAAGTGGCTGACGCCACGCTGTTTTTTCAGCTGTTTCTCCCCACTCCGCAAAAAGGTCACTTTCTGCCCATTGCGCCCTCGCCACGCTCCATCCTAGTCTCGATAGCCCTGCTGAAGAATCAGACGTCCGCTTGTACGGCACCGTTCGTACCCCCGGCCCAAGGCAGTCTCAGCCATTCACTAAGGAGGGAACACAATGGCGAGTTCCACATCTGCAGCACTGGCTCAATGGCAACGTATCGAAGCACTGGTTCAAGCCTGGCTGGATGAACGCCAACAGCTGATTGTGCTGCTGTGCACCATGCAGGGCCTGAAAGGCCTTTCTACCCCCCAACCGTACGACAACCCGCAACCCATGCACCGGCAGGTACAGCGATTCTGTCAGCTGCTGATGGACTACATCAGTGCCGGCTATTTCGAGGTATATCGGGAACTGGTTAACGAAGCCCGCCACTTCCACCGGGAAAACCCGGCACTGACCCGGCAGATTATGCAGAAGCTGGACAGCTCCACCGATGCCGCCCTGGCTTTCAATGAAGACTTCGAACACCCCAACCAGTGCCTGGCCCAGCGCAAGGTGCTACCCCAGCGCATCAGTGCACTGATGGAAACCCTGGAAGAGCGCTTTGCCCTGGAAGACCAGCTGATTCTCAGTATTCATCAACAAGAACCGCCGCGGCAGCAGGCGACGCATTAAGAGCAGCAACAAGCGACAGAGGGACAGGGTTCGAGCCCCCGTTCTGTTTCGTGCGTCAACGATAAATGCAGGAGTGCCTCTTGAGGGGCGAACCGAATCTGGCACCATCCAGTTCAAGGCAACCTGCCGAGCACGGATATGCTTGATCGCCCTGCGGCGATTTCCGCGCAAGCGCGGTTCGCACCTCCAGAGGTACTCCTACAGCAGCTTCGTAGTGATGTCAGTGTGCTCCAGCAACTAGGGAACCTCTCGTAGCCCTAAACCCAAAAGGGCGCCTTTCGGCGCCCTCTTCGTAGCAAAAAACGCTCGGCGATTATTCTTCGCCTTGCGCCTCATCACCACTGCCTTGTGATGCATCACCGCTGCCTTTCACATCCAGCAGCTCGATTTCGAAAATCAGCACCTGGTTCGGGCCGATGTCGCCACCCGCGCCTTGCTCACCGTAGGCCAGTGACGGCGGCAGAACGATTTTCCACTTGTCGCCTTCCTTCATCATCGGCAGCGCTTCCTGCCAGCCCGGAATGATCTGCTGCAGGCCGAAGGTGGCCGGCTGCTCACGCTCTACAGAGCTGTCGAACACAGTGCCGTCGGGCAGGGTGCCGTGGTAGTGCACTTCCACGGTGTCGTTCAGGGTCGGAGACGCCGCCCCTTCTTCACCGGAGGCCAGCACTTCGTACTGCATGCCGCTGTCGGTAACGGTCACGCCGTCACGTTCAGCATTGTCCGCCAGGAATTTTTCGCTGGCTTCCAGGTTCTTGCCGGCTTCTTCCTCAACCTTCTTCTGTTGAGCGGCCATCATGCGACCCTGAAAATCACGAATCAGCTGATCCAGATCTTCATCACCCAGGCGGGATTCGCCCTTCTCGTCGAAGCCATCACGCAGGCCTGCAACCATGGCATCCAGGTCCAGGTTTTCCAGGCTGCGCATCTGCTCGGCACTGCGGAAACCCAAAGCGTAGGACGCTTTCTGGTCGTCCGTTTTCACTTCTGCGTTTTCCTGACCACACGCTGCCAGCAAGACAGTTCCTGCCAGCACGATTCCCAATTTCTTCATTCTGCCTCCAATTGGCTTACTGTTATTGTTTCTGTTGTGTCTCTTCAAGCCCCTTACCACCGCGCATCTCTTCCGCGCTGATGGTGTCCGGAGCCTTTACCGTAATGGGTTCCGCCGACACACCCGGCGGCGGAATCTGGCCATACTGCCAGTTTCCATCGGGGTCACGCCAGCGATACAGCTCCGTGTCTCCCTTTTTTTCCAGCCAGGGAGACAGGCTCCCATCGAACAATTTTTCCGGCTGTTGCCAGTTCTGTTCCACATGCTGCCAGTCCAACAGTGGCTTACCGCCACCCAGCGGCACGATAAACAATGCCGCCAGCACTGCCAGCAGCAGCACCACAATAATGAGCAAGAAACGCATAATGCCGGATTCCCCTGTATTGAGCCTCTTCACGGGATCGAGTTCCCGGTGGGAGCAAAATAACATCACAATTTACATCACTTGTGCCACTTTTGCGGTAGTGTTGAATTTGTGAGCACAATCACCCTTTCTTCCGACAGTCACCGCACCGGCATTAGGGGCAGGTAGAATCATACGAAATAACCATAAAGAAACGGTATGAACAGCGCACAGAACAGCCCATCCACGGGGATCGGCTCCCAGCATCGTCCCCACGCATCGCGTTTGGTGATTCTGGTCGCAAACAGCAAAGGGGGTTGCGGCAAAACCACCATCGCCACCAACCTGGCCTGCTACTTCGAGGCCTTGGGGCGTCCGGTATGCCTGATGGACCTGGACCCGCAACAGTCTGCCACCCAGTGGCTGAAAATGCGCAAGTCACCCACCATTCAAACCCTCGGCTGGCCTGCCGGCGAACCGGTTTCCCTGGGCCGTCTGCAACAACGTCTGGACCAGGCCGGCAACCTGGTGATCATCGATTCCCCTGCCGGGCTGGATCCGCACCAGCTGGATCACCTGTTACGACTCTCCCAGGTGGTTCTGGTTCCTGTGCTGCCCAGCCCCATTGATATCCGCGCCACTACCCGGTTTCTGCAAAGCGTCATGCTTACCCCCAGCTATCGACGGCGTCCCCGCCGGCTAGCCGTGATCGCAAACCGGGCGCGCACTCGCACAAAAATGTACGAAGCCCTACGCCAGTTTCTGTCCAGCCTGAAAATTCCCTACCTGGTGACCCTGCGTGATACCCAGCTCTACGTGCAAGCCATGAGCCAGGGGGAAGGCATCATGGACGCCGCCGTCTCCCGCCATCTTGAAGACCAGCAACACTGGCGGCTAATCGGCGAGTGGCTGGAGGTGCAACGACACCTGATACAGACCATGCCGGGGTTTCGGTAAACCACCTGTAGGAGTTCCCTTCCAGGGGACGAACCGCGTGTAAACGCGGAATTGCTCACAGGGCGATCAGGTTCTGGATCGACTCATGACAGTGCGGCAGGTGAACGCTCTTGTCGCCTCGCTTCGCGAGGTTCGTCCCCTGGAAGGGAACTCCTACAGCGGGTTTGTAGAAAGTTAGGTCTTAACGTCAACTGCCCTCCGCCAAATCCCGCATCGCTCCGGTGAGCTTGCTTAAATCCTCCGGCTCAATCACGAATGGCGGCATGATGTAGACCAGCTTGCCGAACGGACGAATCCACACACCCAGCTCCACAAAACGCGCCTGCACCTGCTCCATGGCCACCGGTTCTTTCATCTCCATCACCCCGATGGCACCCAGCACCCGGGTATCGGCCACCGCAGGCAACGCCTTCAACGGCAGCAGTTCGTCCTTGAGCTGGGCTTCTATGGCGGCCACTTTTTGCTGCCAGCCGGAATCCAGCAGTAACTGGATGCTGGCGTTGGCTACGGCGCAGGCCAGCGGGTTACCCATAAAGGTCGGCCCGTGCATCAACACACCGGCCTCTCCCTCACAAATACCCGCTGCCACCTGGTCGGTACACAGCGTAGCGGCCAGGGTCATGTAGCCCCCGGTAATCGCCTTGCCCAGGCAAAGAATATCCGGGCACACATCGGCATGCTCCAGCGCAAACATTTTCCCGGTGCGACCAAACCCGGTAGCAATCTCATCAAAGATCAGCAATACACCGTATTCGTCACACAAGGCGCGCACGGCTTTCAGATAGACAGGATGATAAATGCGCATGCCACCCGCGCCCTGCACCACCGGCTCCAGAATCACGGCGGCGATCTCCTGATGATGAGCCGCCAGCATCTGCTGGATGGAATCCAGATCCGCCGTATCGAAATCACTGTCATAGGGGCACTGCGGCGCGTCGGCAAAATAATGTTTGGCCAGCACACCACTGAACAGCGAATGCATGCCGTTGACCGGGTCACAGGCCGCCATGGCGCCGAAGGTATCGCCGTGATAGCCGTTGCGCAGGGCCAGCAGCTTGTCCTTGCCGGTATGCCCCTGGCTCAGCCAGTACTGCAAGGCCATCTTGATCGCCACTTCTACGGACACCGAGCCGCTGTCAGCCAGAAACACTTTCTCCAATGGATCCGGCGTCAACGCCACCAGCTTTTTGCCCAGCTCCACCGCCGGTTCGTGGGTCAGCCCCCCGAACATCACATGGGCCATACGGTCGATCTGGTCCTTGGCCGCCTGGTTCAACACCGGGTGGTTATAGCCATGCACCGCCGCCCACCAGGACGACATGCCGTCCACTAATTCACGCCCGTCGTCCAGCGTCAGCCTCACCCCGGCGGCACTGGCCACGGGAAAGGTGGGCAGGGGTTTCGAGGTAGACGTATAAGGATGCCAGAGGTGGTCGCGATCAAAATCCAGGTCGGTGCTCATGGAAGGGTCCGAATAAAACGTGGACAGGAAGAATGGCAGCGGAGGGGGGAAAGTTCAAAGTTGAAAGTTCAAAAGCGCGCCAGGCATTTGTGCCAAATCGTTAACGCCCTCACCGCGCCACGGCTCCTTATTGCTGACCGCATCAATGTCTTTGCCTATATTGCGGCGCGACGACAGCCTGATTCGAATCCCGCCCTGCCCAGCTCGCGCCTTTCAACTTTCCACTTTCAACTCGGCCAGGCGGCTCAGCCCTTCCTGCAATCCCTCACACTGCGCCGTTTCCGGAATCAGCACCAGCAACCAGCCCATCGGGTCCACCGGCTTGCCTGCCGGCAACAGGTTCTCGCACAAAGAAGGCAGGGTGGTCAGCAACCAGCGCTCGCCCTCCAGCTCCACCTGCTGGAGTTGGCGTTTGAACTCGGGCAAGCGGTCATCCTGTGCGGCCTTGCGGCGAACCTGGCGCAGCGGGCGCAGATAATCCGCTTCGAACTGCTCCGCCAGCTCCGCCAACCGTCGACCCGTCCGGGCATCCGGCTGCTTGCCCGACGCCGCCAGCCACAAGCCGCACAGCAGCAGCGACACCGGCACCTGATAGTCGTCCTGCAGATGCAGGCAGGCTTTCTCGAACCGCTTGTCCTGCCAGCGCCCCAGCGCAAAACGCCACAGATCCGCTTTCATCTCATCATTCACAGGCATCCCCTGGTTCACCTCCCCGGGCAGGTTGGTGCTTGAACAGGCCATCGCTTACACTGCGCCGGTTTCCTGCACGCCTGTCACGGCACGCAGGCCACTGTCTTGAAAATAGGCTCACCATGCTGTCTCTCGAACATATCAACCTTCGCCGCGGCCCCGACCTGCTGCTGGAAGATGCCAACCTGGTCCTGCACAAGGGCTGGCGCGTAGGTCTGGTGGGCCGTAATGGCAGCGGCAAGAGTTCGCTGTTCAAGCTTATCATGGGCGAGCTGGAGAGCGACGGCGGCAACCTCAACCTGCCTGCCGACTGGCGCCTGGCCATGATGGCCCAGGAAGTCCCCGCGCTGGAACAACCCGCCATCGAGTATGTGCTGGACGGCCACCACGCCCTGCGTGCCGCCGAGCGCAAACTGGCGGCCGCCGAACAGGCCGGCGACAACCACGCCATTGCCCTGACCCACGGCGAACTGGACGCCCTGCACGCCTGGCAGCAACCGGCCAACGCCGCCATCCTGCTGGCCGGCCTGGGCTTTAGTGAAGCCCAACAGCAACAACCCGTCTCCAGTTTTTCCGGCGGCTGGCGCATGCGCCTGAACCTGGCCCAGGTACTGATGAGCGACGCGGACCTGTTGCTTCTCGATGAGCCCACCAACCACCTGGATCTGGATGCCATTCTCTGGCTGCAAAGTTATTTGATTCAGCAGCCCGGAGCGTTGTTGGTGATCTCCCACGACCGGGCGTTCCTGGATGCCATCGTCACCCAGATTCTGCACATCGAACATAACAGCCTGAAGCAGTACACCGGCGGCTACTCCGACTTCGAACGCGAGCGCGCCGAAAAGCTGGCCCTGCAACAGAAGATGCACGACAAGCAGCAAACCCAGGTCGCCCACCTGCAAAAATTCATTACCCGCTTCAAGGCAAAAGCCAGCAAGGCCAAGCAGGCCCAGAGCCGGGTAAAGGCGCTGGAAAAACTGGAACTGATTGCCCCCGCCCATGTGGATTCCGGCTTCAGTTTTGATTTTTACAGCCCGGAAAAACTGCCCAACCCCATGGAGAACCTGGACGCGGTGCAGTGCGGCTATCGCAATAACGGCGTCGATACGGTGATCCTGGACCAGGTCAACCTGAGCCTGCGTCCGGAAACCCGCATCGGCCTGCTCGGCCCCAATGGCGCAGGCAAATCTACCCTGGTGCGCACTCTGGTGGGCGAACTGCCCGCCTTGGGCGGCCACTTTGAAAAAAACGATGATCTGAAAATCGGTTACTTCCACCAACAACAGGTGGATCGTCTGGACGCCAACGACACCCCCTACCAGATGCTGTCACGGTTCTATCCGCAATGGAGCGAATCGCAATTGCGCAGCGAACTGGGCCGCTTCGGCTTTCAGGGCAATGATGTGTTTGCCCCCATCGGACGTTTTTCCGGCGGCGAGAAAGCCCGCCTGGCGTTGGCCATGATCGTCCAGCAAAAACCCGCCTTGCTACTGCTGGATGAGCCCGCCAACCACCTGGACCTGGACATGCGCGAAGCGCTGACCCTGGCCCTGCAAGCCTTTGAAGGGGCAGTGGTGATGGTCTCCCACGATCGCCATCTGCTGGAAACCACCGTGGACGATTTTTTCCTGGTGGCCAACGGTGGTGTCAGCCATTTCGATGGCGACCTGGACGACTACGCCCGCTGGTTGCAACAAAATCGCCGCGACGGCAAACCGGTGAAAGAAGAGAAAGCCAGCGATGGCCAGGACGCCAAGGCCCGCCGCCAGCAAGCCGCCCAACAGCGCCAGCAGTTACGGCCCTTGAAAAAACAGGTGGAAACCCTGGAAAAACAACTGGCCCAGTGCAGTGACAAACTGGCCACAGTGGAAGACGGGCTGGGCGATGACGCGCTGTACACCGACCCAAACCGCAAGGACGAAATGAACGGGCTGCTGGGGGATCAGGCTCGCCTGAAGAAACAGCACGACGCGCTGGAAGGGGAACTACTGGACGCCATGGAAGCGCTGGAAACCGCCGAAAGCGAACTCGGCACCTGACGCCGCATCAACGCAGGCCAGCACCCGGCTCGCCTGCCCTGCTATAAATCCACAAGCTGAGTCTGATACACCACCGGCCCGGTGGGCTGCCCCGTCGGCGAACCGCCATGGGGCTCCAGGCTGATCGCCAGGGAACGGGATTGCAGCAATTGTTTCACCTGCTCATGACTCAGCGTGATCCGCAACTCTGCCCCCTCGGTCGGCAATACCGATAACGAGATCGGCACCCCGGATTCTGGCAACAACCACAGCTCATAATCCTGATCATCGCTTGCCGGCAACGCGGGCGGCAATGAACGCAATGTGAGACTGTGGTCTCCCCGGGAAGCGTTCAACACCCACAATGGTTGCGCCTGTGTCCCCTGCACCACGCCCACCAATCCATTCTCCGGGGCTTTCGGCGGCACCGGCGTCCAGATCAATAACGCCATCAACCCCGCCACGGCAATGCCTGTGGTCCAGCGCCAGGGCAACGCCGACTGCCACCAGGCAGCGGCACCGGCATGGGGCTCGGGCGCCGTCTCTGGCGCGGCAAACAACCGACGCTCCAGCGCATCCCAGGCACCGGCCGGCGGCTGCATGCTGGGCGCAGAATCATTGAACGGTTGCAACCGCCGCTCCCACAGCCACACCTGCCGCCGCAATTTGGGCGACAACATCATCCACCGTTCGAAACGTTTTCGCGCCGCGCCGTGCAGGGTGCCCAGCACATATTCCGCCGCCAGCGCATGATTACGCTCAGGGTTATCCGGCTTCATGAACCCAGACACTGACGCAATACGTTGAGCCCACGGCGCACCCAGCTTTTAGTAGTACCCAGAGGCTGCCCCATGGCAACCGCCAGTTCCTGATGGGTGAAACCACGAAAATAGGCCATCTCGATACTGTTTCGATAACGCTCATCCAGATCGCGCAAACAATCACTCAAGCGCTGCCGATCCACCATGTCGCCTGCATTCTGCATGGGCCCGGGTTTCTCGCAGGCATGATTCTGCGCCACCGAATCGAACTCCACGTCCCTGCGGCGGCGCCGTATCGCATCCAGCCCCCGGTACCGACAGATCGACATCATCCACGTCAGTACCGAGCCCCGGTCCGCATGGTATTCACCGGCGTGATGCCACACCTGAATATAGGTTTCCTGCAGCACGTCATTGGCCTCGTCATTATCGCGCAACAATTGCATGCACTGTCCGTACACTGCACGGCTGGTTTGTTGGTACAGGTCGGAAAAAGCCGCGCGGTCCCCTTGCGCGACTTTTGCCAGCTGATCCACCAGCATGCTTTCCCTTGCTGCCATAACGAGGTTCTCCGGACGCGCCGTTGAGTTGACCTCCTTAATGGCAGATGACCTGTTAGTAATACGTGAAAAAACGCATTCCGGATGCAGAAAAAAACAAAATATTTTTTGCATCCGCCAGGCGAGCTGCTGCGTAACGTAGACACACAAATAAAAGGAGTGTTCGTATGTTACGCCGCCCTGTTCTCTTGCCTGCGGTCTGCACCGCCGCCGCGCTGCTGGCCAGCAGCACTGCGCTGGCATCCAGCCACCGCGAGGCCCCGTTCATCACCGGCATGCCCAAAGTCGATGGCACGGACTTCTATATGTTCAACAGCTATGAGTCCGGCCGTGACGGGTATGTGACCCTGATCGCCAACTACCTGCCCCTGCAGGATGCCTATGGCGGTCCCAATTATTTTTCCCTGGACGATGACGCCATTTACGAAATCCATATTGATAATGACGGCAACGCCATGGAAGACATCACCTTCCAGTTCCAATTCAATACGGAACGCAAAAACGCCACGGTCAATGTGGGCGGCACAGACGTGCCGGTACCGTTGATCAACATCGGCGCCATCACCGCCAACGACACCAGCGCCCAGAACGTGCTGGAAAGTTACACCGTAAAAATGATCACCGGCGATCGCCGCACCGGCAACGTTCAAAACATCACCCACGCCGGCAGTGGTGACGACACCTTTGCCAAACCGGTGGACAACATTGGCACAAAATCAATCAACGATTACGCCACCTACGCCGACAGCTTCATTTACGACGTCACACTCCCCGACTGCCCGATGCCGGGCAAAGTGTTCGTTGGCCAGCGCCAGGAAGGCTTTGTGGTGAATCTCGGCGAAGTGTTCGACCTGGTGGCGCTCGACCCACTGGGCGCCCGTGATTCACGCAGCAACACCATCGGCGACAAGAACGTCACCAGCCTGGCTCTGGAAGTCCCGGCGGACTGCCTGACCGGCGACAACACCGTTATCGGTGGCTGGACCACCGCCAGCGTTCGTCAGGCCAGTGTCATCAACCCCGCGCCGCAGGGCTCCAGCACCACCGCCAGCGCGGACGCCAAAGGCCCGGCCGTGAAAGGCGGCGCCTATACCCAGGTATCCCGTCTCGGCTCGCCCCTGGTGAACGAGGTAGTCATCGGCCTGCCCGACAAGGACCGCTTCAACGCCAGTGAACCCAAGGACGACGGCCAGTTCGCCACCTATGTGACTAACCCGAGCCTGCCCGCCCTGGTGAATGTGCTGTTCAGCGTGCCCGCCCCGGAAACCCCGCGTAACGATCTGGTCACTGTGTTCCTCACCGGCGTCCCCGGTGTCACCCAGCTGCCCACCGTAACCGCCAGTGAAATGCTGCGCCTGAATACCGGCATCCCGGCCACCGCCGCGGGCGCCCAGGTCGACCTCGGTGTTGCTGGGGGTGACTTTGCCGGCTTCCCCAATGGCCGTCGCCCTGTGGATGACGTGGTCGACATTGCCCTCACCGCCGCCGAAGGCTTCCTCTGCGGGGCCGATGTAAACGGAGCCGATCCCGGTGGTGAAATCGGTAATTGCGGCACCCAGGACAGTCAGGTCAACGGTGGTGCCATCGTCAATGACGGCGCCCTGCCCGACCCGGCCGCCTACCTGACCACCTTTCCGTACCTGAACACGCCGCTGCCCGGTGCCGACAACGTGGCCGCCGCGCCGTAACCGCGCCCCATCACAGGAGGACATCATGCGTTTATTACTGGCAACCACGGTTTCGCTGGCGACCCTCGGGCTTGTGGCCTGCGGCGGTGACGATGACAACGATCCGCCACCGCCCCGTGCACAAGCCACGGTGGACTACACGGTCTTTGTGAAAACCCAGCTGGCCGCCACCAGTGACACCACCGACCCGGTTAGCGTGAACAACCTGCGCTTCCGGAACCAGACCAACAGCAACGAGGATGCCTATAACAGTGTCCTGGATTAACCCCCAAACAGGCCGCCGGTTTCCGGCGGCCTTACTGTTGATTCTCTGCGGGGGGCTACTGGTCAGCACGACCGGGGCAGCCCCCTACACCCCGGACAATAACAACACGGTGCTGGCCACCTTGTCGGACTCCCAACGGGCCCTGACACCCGCCAGCCCACCACAAAACGAGGCCGATGCACTGCGTCTGGCCCGCGCCCAGATTGATTACGGTCGCCAGCAGGGCGACCCGCGTTTTCTCGGCTATGCACAACGCACCCTGGCCTCCTTTTCCCAGCCACCGCCCCCGGCGGTGAGCCTGCTGTGGGCGGACATCGAGCAACAACGCCACCAGTTCACCCGGGCCCGTACCCGCCTGACGCGATTACTGGAACAGCACCCCAATCAGGGCCAGGGCTGGCTGATGCTGGCCAACATCGAGCGGGTTCAGGGCCAGTTCGATGCCGCCCGGCAAGCCTGTGGCAACGCGGCCAACAGCCTGCCACCGACGACGGTGGTGTTATGTCAGGCCAGTGTGCAAGCCATGACGGACCAGCATCAGCGCGCCTACGCCACCCTGCAGTCGCTGGCCGATAGTCCACTGGTTAGCGACACCACCCAGAGCGTCTGGTTGCAGACCCTGATTGCCGAAATGGCCATTCAGCAGGGCGAACCGGAACGGGCGCAACAGGCCCTGGATGCCGCCCTGGCACTCGCCCCACAGAATGCCTATTTGCGCTACCTGCAAAACGACCTGTGGTTGCAACAAGGTCACCCCGACGCCGTGATTGCGGATCTGAAGAACTGGCAGGACCGGGACAATGCCCTGCTGCGCCTGGCCATCGCCGGCCAGCGCAGCCAGCACCCGCAGGCCGGGCAGTGGCAACAGGCCTACCAGCAACGGCTTGACGCGGCTGAATTCGCTGGCCGCACCGTGCATCAACGTGAGCATGCCCGCTACCTGCTGCAGGTCGACCCGTCGCCCACCGAGGCCCTTGCCGTGGCCCGGGACAACTGGCAGCAGCAAAAGGAGCTCACCGACCTGCGCCTGTTGCTCGCCGCGGCCACCGCCGCCGACAACGCCGATGCCCAGGCCACCGCACGGGACTTCATCGACACCCACGGCGTCCATGATGCCGCCCTCCAAGCGCACTGGCCGGAGGCCCAACCATGAAGCATTGCCTGATACTGATGCTGCTTCTCGCCTGCGCCCCGGCGTTTGCCCATAAACCCAGCGACAGCTACCTGACCCTGAACAGCACCTCCAGCAGCCCGCAAATTACCGGTCGCTGGGATATCGCCCTACGCGACCTGCAACTGGTGATCGACCTCGACAGCAACAACGATGGCAACATCACCTGGGGCGAGCTGCGTAACCGCCAACCCGAACTGGCGCAGCAAATTCTGCCCATGCTCACCGTGCAGACGGGGCAAGGGGAAACAGCCCAACCCTGCCCGCTCACGCTCACCGGTTTGCAGGCCAATGACCATGTGGACGGCACCTACGCCGCCCTGCATTTTCAGGGCACCTGCCCCGCCGCACCGTCACAACTGGGCGTTCATTACCGCTTCCTGTTCGACCGGGACCCCAGCCACCACGGCTTGCTCAGGTCGAACCACGACGGCGTCGAACTGGCGGTGACGTTCAGCGACAACCAACGTCGCCACCAGCTCGATACCAGTGGCGCAGGGCAATGGCAGGCCTTTCAGGGGTTTGTGCATCAGGGCATCCACCACATCCTGATCGGCTACGACCACATCCTGTTCCTGCTCACCCTGCTGTTTCCCGCCGTGCTGGTGTGGCAACGGGGCAGCTGGCAGCCGGCACCCACCATGCGTGGCGCCCTGACCCAGACCCTGGCCATCGTCACCGCCTTTACTGTCACCCATTCGCTGACCCTGGCGCTGGCCACGCTGGGCATCATTACCCTGCCCGCGTGGCTGGTGGAGTCCGCCATCGCCCTCACCGTCGCGCTCGGCGCCGCCGCCAATCTGCTGCCCGGGCTGTTCCCGAAACGCTGGATCATGGCCTTCGTCTTCGGCCTGGTTCACGGGCTGGGGTTTGCGTCAGTGCTGGCGGATCTGGGGCTGATGGGGGACGGCATTGTGTTGCCGCTGCTGGGCTTCAATATCGGCGTGGAGCTGGGGCAGATCGCCATCGTGTTGCTGTTTGTGCCGCTGGCTTATCTGGCGCGGGATACGGCGCTGTACAAGCGCGTCTTTGTGCCGGTGGGGTCGGTGGCCATCATGGTACTGGCCGGGGTCTGGCTGGTGGAAAGGCTCAGTTGATTCGCTGGCAATAACATCCTCCTGCGCACATGGAGGACTGTCTGCAAGCGGCCCTGCCCCGGTCGAGGAAACCGTATCGAGATACGAGTGACGAGTTGCGAAAGGCAAAACCCAAGATCTGAAGAGAGGGCTTCCGGTTCTGAACTTCGCTCCTCGAAACTCGTGACTCGTGACTGAATCCTTCGCCGTGCAGGCATGGCTCCTGCAGATAAAACCGTGCGCACAAAAAAGCCGCCCCGGAAAGCCAGGGCGGATTTTTTCAAGCTGAAAAACGCGAAGGCACGGAGCTGAATTTCAGGTGGGCGGCCACACGCCCCTCCGCGTTTTCACTTTGCACTTTTCACTTTCATCGACAACTTTTACAGCACTTCGATAATGGTCGCGTTAGCGGTTCCCAGGCCTTCACAGATGGCCAGCAGACCGTACTTGCCACCGCGGCGTTTCAGCTCATACACCAGCGTACCCATCAGCTTGGAACCGGTGGCCCCCAGCGGGTGGCCCAGCGCCTGGGCGCCACCGTTCACGTTCAGTTTTTCGTAGTCTGCACCCACCGCCTTCATCCAGGCCAGCGGCACGGAACCGAACGCTTCGTTGACTTCGTACAGGTCGATATCCGCCATGGTCATGCCGGCCTGCTTGAGCACTTTCTCGGTGGCCGGGATCGGACCTTCCAGCACCATGGTCGGGTCAGAACCCACCACCGCCATGGCGTGAATACGCGCCAGCGGCGTCAGGCCCAGTTCCTTGACCGCCTTTTCGCTGGCGATCATCACCGCCGAGGCGCCGTCGGTAATCTGGCTGGCGTTGGCGGCGCTGATATGGCCCCCTTCCTGCAGCGGCTGCAGTGCCTTGATGGCATCCAGCTCCGCTTCCCAGCGAATTCCTTCATCGACCAGATGCTCTTCCTGGGAGCCGTCTTCCAGGGTCACCGGCACCGGAATGATTTCATCCTTGAAGCGGCCCGCTTCGGTCGCCGCCGCCCCACGTTTGTGAGAGTCGTAGGCGAACTGATCCAGCTCCGCCTTGCTTACCCCGTATTTCTCCGCCATGCGCTCAGCACCATGGAACTGGCTGAACGTTTCGCCCGGGTAGCGCTTGCTGATTTCACCGGTAAACGGGTTGCCCATTTCCTTGACGGCCATCACCGGAGAACCGATCGGCACCTGGCTCATGGATTCCACCCCGCCGGCAATCACCAGGTCCTGGGTGCCACTCATCACCGCCTGGGCGGCAAAGTGGATTGCCTGCTGGGAGGAGCCGCACTGACGGTCAATAGTGACGCCCGGTACGGACTCCGGCAGGCAGGAGCTCATGATAGAGGTCCGCGCCACGTTGAAGGTCTGCGGGCCGATCTGGCTCACACAACCAAAAATCACGTCGTCGATTTTTTCCGGCGCCACCCCGGTGCGCTCGACCACTGCATCAATAACGCGGCCGCCCATATCTGCCGGGTGTACCTTGCTCAGCCGACCGTTCTTCTTGCCACCAGCGGTACGCACCGCCGCTACGATATATGCTTCTGCCACCGTGCTCTCCTTATCATCACTGTCTGTTGAGCGTCAGCTCATGAATATGTCACTGAGGCTACGCCGCCTGGGTAACGAAGCTCAATGACCGAAGAAGACGGCAGTGATGGGTATCTTGTCATCCGCGGATAAGGGCGCGTTCCGAATAAATCGAAAAATTCGATTAAATGGCCAACGCTGTCGCACTGTTTCATCGAACAGTCATCGGTGATCCTAGTCCTATTGAACACTCAGCGGCTCGACAATGGCGCCGCTGCCGCTGGCAGAACAACAACTCTCTGTAGAAACAGGCAACAACCGCCCAGCAACGCGATACCGACCATGCGCGTGCGGGGCATACCGTACGCGTCACAGAATTGCAGTTCCGGCGAGCCACTTGCGCGCTTCCGGAGTGAGACGGATACGGAGCCATGACAGAGAACACACGCGACAGCCTTTTTCCTTCCCCCGGTTTCCGGGTCGCCAGCTTACTGGCGATCATCATGCTGGCGAGCCCGGGACTGACCGCTGCCGCGTCCCTGTCCGACACCGCCTCGCCGCTGGCCCGGGCCGGGGACCCCGGATTCGCCGAAATGCGCCCACGCCAATCCCGCCCTCAACCGCAGCAGGAGCGCGAAACCGGTAGCTGGGCACTGACCCTGGATAACGACATGCTGGTGCCGGGCACCCGTGATCAGGATTACACCTACGGCCTCAGCATGGCCGCCACCGGCACCCGGGCACGGGATTTTCTGCTTTCCCTGGATACCCCGCTGGGCTGGATCGATACCGCCCTGGGCCTCAATAGCTTGTCCGGGAGCCGGGTTCGCGGCCACAGTTTTGAAGCGGGCATTTTCGGCTTCACCCCGGAACAGAAAGAGCGGCCCGAGCCCCTGTACGACGACCGTCCCTACGCCAGCATGATCTACCTTTCCAGCAGCCGCGTGCAGGTGAATCCCGACGACCAGGTGGCCTGGCACAGCACCCTGACACTGGGCGCCCTGGGGCTGGATCTGGCCGGCAACATTCAGAATGGTGTGCACAAGGTCGTCGGCAGTGAACAAGCGGAAGGCTGGGATCACCAGATCAGCGATGGCGGCGAACCCACCGCTCGCTACGCGGTGGCACGGCAGAAGAGCCTGCCCATTTCCAGCGACAATCTGGAAGTGAAAAGCACCGTGGAAGGCTCCGTGGGTTACCTCACCGAAGCACGCTGGAGCCTGAGCTTTCGCGCCGGACGCCTGCGCAGTCCCTGGTGGCAGAGCAACCCGGAGCTGACCCGCTACGGCGAGCGCAACAACACCACCGCCACCAGTGAGGATAACGAGCACTATGTGTGGGGTGGCATCGCTCTGGTCGGCCGCGCCTACAATGCATTTCTGCAGGGCCAGTTCCGGGACAGCGACGTGCGCTACGACAGCGACGAAGTGAACCATGGCGTCGCCGAAGCCTGGCTGGGTTACACCTATGCCTTCAGCGACGGCTATCGGCTCAGCTATGTCCTGCGCGGCCACACCTCCGAACTGAAAGAAGGCGTGGGTGACCGCAATGTGCTGTGGGGCGGTTTGGTGTTCGCGAAGACCTTTGATTAGGACCTGTTAACACTACCGAGATGGCGCCTGTTGAGCCCCCCAAAGTTTTAGGGAGCCTCTGAAAAAAGACAGGCAGGCTGTGGGAAGCGATGCTTGCATCGCGAAAGGACCGCCCCCCCGACGTTATTCGTGATGCAAGCATCACTTCCCACAGAAAATCAGGGGTGACGGGCGTTTTCAAAAACGCTTTAGTCCGTCACCTTCTCGTTTTCCGATACCGCGTCCGCATAAGGCACGGCATCCGACGACTCGCCGTAGATATCGCGCACCGGCCGCACCTCGATGCTGCCGTAGCGTGCCGGCGGAATACGGCTGGCCACACGGATCGCATCGTTCAGGTCATTGGCGTCGATCAGGTAAAAGCCCGCCAGCTGCTCCTTGGTTTCCGCAAAGGGGCCATCGGTGACACTCACCTGCCCGTCGCGCAAACGCACCGTGGTCGCCGTGGACACCGGTTGCAGGGCGGAGCCATCCAGCATCACGCCGGACTCCTGCAAGCCACCGCTGTAGGACTGGCACTCCTGGTTAAGCGATTGCCAGTGATCATCGCCACGTTCCTGCATCGCCGCTTCGTTGTAATACACCAGACATAGATATTTCATCGTGCTCTCCTTTTGGCCTGTTAGCACTAGTTGAAAGGTACCGGTGTGTGCTCCGGTTGCCACGTCATAATCAGCGACATGTCCTCCGGATTGAACGGGCAGGAAAAGTGTTCGTGGACAATCTTCCACTGGCCGCCATCACGTTTCCATACATGCGTACAGCGCATCCAGCCGCCCTGCTTTTCCCCTTCCATAGTGGCACCGCAATGGGTCAGGCTGTGCGACACCGCCAGTGAATCGGATGCCTCCACAACCAGGTCGTGCATCTCGAAAAACGGCTCCGCCGGGCAGGATTCCATGCACTTTTTCCAATGCGCCCGATACGCTTTCTCGCCGGACACCTGAATAGCCAGAATCGCATCGAATGAACGAATATCGGCATGATAGAGGGCCATGATCGCTTCGATATCATTATCGGCTGCGCCTTTCAGCCAACGGCGAGTAAGGTCCTGAATGGTTGTTTCAATGCTCATGTTCAACTCCTTTATGGGTCGCTTTCACAGTAGTCGAACCTGAAACCCCGCTTTCGACAACGCCCCTGTTTATTTCAAGATGCCACTGTCCGCGAATAAAACCGCTACCCGGAAAGGTCAGCAAGCCGTTGTTGCAGAAAGCGTTTTTCTGCTGGTTGCGTCGCCAATGCCAACGCTTGCGTGTAGGCCTGAGCCGCCGCGTCCTGATGGCCCAACTGCCGGTGCATATCTGCCAGTGCGGCATGGGCCAGGTGATACCCTTTCAGGGCCTTGTTCTCCATCAGCGGCTCCAGTGCCTGCAAGCCGGCCTCCGGGCCATCACGCATGGCCAGCGCCGCCGCCCGGTTAAGCGCCACAATGGGCGTCGGCATATGCTGCATCAACAGATCATAGAGCCCGACGATTTCCTGCCAGTCAGTCTCGGCACTGCTGGGTGACTGTGCATGCACTGCCGCAATGGCGGCCTGCAGGGTATAAGGCCCGAAGCGCCGTGACAGCAAGGCCTGGCGCACCAGTTGATCCGCGCGCTGGATTTCCTGCCGGTCCCAGAGGCTGCGCTGCTGGTTTTCCAGTAACACCAGCTCGCCTTGCGCATCCGTGCGCGTCGCCCGACGGGCATGGTGAAGCAGCATCAGCGCCAGCAGGCCCTGGCATTCGGGGTCCGGCTGGTCGGTACGTTCCGCCAGCAAGGCCAGCACCAGCTCCGCCAGACGAATGGCTTCCTCACTGAGATCATGACGCAGGGCCTGCTCGCCGGACGACGCCAGATAGCCCTCGTTGAACACCAGATAGATCACCTGCAGGACCGATTGCAGACGCTCCGCCAATGCCGCGCCTTCCGGCACCTCGTAGGGAATCTTCGCATCGCGAATCTTGCCCTTGGCGCGGACAATGCGCTGGGCCACAGTGGCGGGTTTGCTGAGAAAGGCACGGGCGATGGCTTCCGTGGTGAGTCCACACACTTCCCGTAATGTCAGCGCCACCTGTGCTTGCGGCGCCAGCCCCGGGTGGCAACAGGTGAAGATCAGGCGCAGCCGGTCATCCTCGATGGCGGCATTCTCAATCTCCATTTCCACCGTCGCCTGGGCGGCAAGGTGATCCGCCTGCTCACGCAATAGCGCGTCGTAACGGGCACGGCGGCGTAACTGATCGATGGCCTTGAAGCGCCCCGCAGAGACCAGCCAGGCACGGGGGTTGTCTGGCACGCCGTCTTCCGGCCATTGCCTCAGGGCAGCGACAAACGCTTCCTGCAAGGCATCTTCTGCCAGGTCGAAATCCCCCAGCAGACGAATCAGGGTCGCCAGTACCCGGCAGGACTCGCTGGTAAAAATCCGTTGAAGCGTGCTTTCCATGACAGCCGGGTCCGGGTCAGTTTTCCTGTTCCTGAAGATGCTGCACCACCAGCGGTGCGAGCCCGGCGGCACTGCCGAAATAACGCATCAATTCGATATCCAGATCCGGAAACCGCTCGCGGGCCTCTTCAATCTGTGCCGGAATATCCTTGCCCACGTGCTTGCCCTTGTTAAAGAACAACGGGTAAAGCTGCACGGTTTTCACCGGCTGATGCTCCAGCTGTTGGATCGCTTCGATCAAAGAGGGTGTCGCCAACTCGAGAAAACAGGGCAACACGGCCACGTATTCCTGCCCGGCGGCGTGGGCAGATTCCGCCACGGTGTCCACCAGCGCACGAAACTCGTCGTTGGCCGTTTCACTGCGGCTGCCATGGGCCATGATCAACAAGGCTTTGGACATGCAATAACCTCCAGGCTCTGATACAGGAGCGTCGCTGGCGGCGCGAAATAGCAAATTCGAAATACGAGTTGCGAGTTACGAGTTACGAAAATCTGAAACTTCCGTTCTTTAAGACTTTGCTTTTCGAGACTCGTTTCTCGCAACTCGCGGCTGCTGTTTCGCGCCGCCAGCGACGCTCCTACACAAAGGAATGTACTTCAGACGCAGCTTCAACAACGATTGCATGGCGCTGCGCCAGCGCGTCACGATCATCATCGTAGCCGCCCCCGATCACCGTGGCCACAGGAACATTGCGCTGACGACAGCGGGCAAGGACACCCCGGTCGCGATCGGCGATACCCTGCTCGGTAATATGCAGGCGCCCCAATGGATCGTGCTGAAAGATATCCACGCCGGCGTCATAAAAAACCAGATCCGGCTGCACCAGATCCAGCAATTGATCCAGCGTCTCAAACACCGTATCCAGATAATCCTGATCCGTCATGCCCAACGGCAACCCCACATCCAGATCGCTTTTCATCTTGCGCACCGGAAAGTTTTTCTCACAATGAATGGAGCAGGTAAAAGCCCGAGTTTCATCAGCCAGCATGGCAGCCGTGCCATCGCCCTGATGCACATCACAATCAAACATCAGTGCTTTTTTCACCACGCCCCGGTCCAGTAACTGGCGCACCGCAAACGCCTGATCATTGAAGATGCAGAAACCGGAACCGAAATCGTAATGGGCGTGATGGGTGCCGCCAGCCAGATGGCAGGCAATACCCTGCTGCAGTGCCAGCTGGGCCGTCATCAAGGTGCCCATGGGGGCAATGCAAGAGCGTCTCATCAAAGCTTCGCTCCAGGGCAACCCCATGCGCCGCAACGCCTTGGCTTCCACGGTGCCGTTCACCATCGCCGATACGTATTGCGGGCAGTGAACCCGACTTAACAGTGCAGCCTTGGCACGGCCGGGGCGAAATTCATTATCGCCACAGGCAATCCCTCTACTGCGCAGATGGTCATGCAGCCGAGCGAACTTTTCCATGGGGAAACGGTGCTCGCCGGGAAACGGGAAACTGTATTCGGGATGATAGACAAGCGGCAGCACGGGCGACCTGGCAGGCTGGAGTCGATCGCCGTATTGTGTCGGTTAACAGATGACGCGGCAAACCAATGCCACTTCAGGATTCCGCAGACGCCGTGCCTCCTTCACCCAATACCCGGTACAGGGTGATGCGCGACTGATACTGGTTGTAGATCAGATCCAGGCTGTTCTGGCGCGCACTGTTAAAGCTGCTTTGCGCGCTGAGCACGTCGGTGAGCTCGGTTTCGCCTTCCTGATAACGCACCTGCGCCACCCGATAGGCTTCCTCGGCTTGCTGGTATGCCTCTTCACGATACTGCTGCTGCTCCGCCAGTCCCTGCACATTACTCAACGATTGCTCCACTTCCTGCAGGGCCACCAGCAAGGTGCCGGTATAACTGGCCACCTGTTCTTGCCAGGCGGCCTTGCTCTGATCGATCCGCGCATTGCGGGCGCCGCCATCAAACAGGGTTTGCGCCAACGACACGCCCAGGCTGTACACCGCATCGCCATTGAACAACGAGGACAGGGCGCTGCTGGCATAACCGCCACTGCCGGTGAGGGTAATGGACGGCCAGTAGTCCGCCCGGGCGGCGGCCACCGTATAATCCGCGGCCATCAGACTGGCCTGGACCTGGGCAATATCCGGGCGCTGGGCCAGCACCTGATCCGGCAAACCGGCCTGGATCTCCGGCAGCTGCAGATTGCTCAGGGTGCCGCCGCTCACCTGGAATGCTTGCGGCATTTCTCCCACCAATACCGCCAGCGCATAACGGCTTTGCCGTAACTGGTGACGCAAGGACGGTAGCTGCGCTTTCACATTGGCAACCACGGTTTTCTGCTGGGCCAGATCCTGAGGGGAGACGGCACCGTTCTCTACCTTGGCCTGCACCACATCCAGCACTTGTTGGGCCAGCGCCAGATTTTCTTCCGACAGCGCCAGGTTGTCCTGCAGATACAGCACCTGCAGATAGGTATTCACCACACTGGCAATCACGGTGAGCTGCACGGTATCGCGACTGAACTGGCTGGCCAGCAGGGAGGCCCGCGCCACATCACGGCTATTGCGAAGCTGCCCCCACAGGTCCAGCTCGTAGCTGGCACTCACGGAGGCGTTGTAGCTTTCACTGCTACCGCTTTCGCCGAACACACCACTGCGGCTGCCCCCGGCGCCCAATCCCAGGGTCGGGAACAGGGCCGAACCAGCCTGGCTGAGTTGCGCATCCGCCTGCTCGACCCGCGCCGTCGCCGCCAGTAAATCCGTGTTGGCCGCCAGCGCCTGGTCCACCAATTGATTCAGTTCCTCACTGTTGAACTGCTGCCACCATTGCGGGTGATGCACCATGGCTTCGCTGGCCTGCTGCTGGTTAAGCCATTGTGCCGGCATGCTTTGTTCCGGCGCGTCCAGCCCGGACCGCATGGCGCAGCCGGATAGCAGAACAAAAACGGTCACCCATGCCAGCCTGTTTATTGCCTTAGGGAACCTCTGAATAACTCCTTGCATGCTCAGCGTGGTCTGAAGCGTGCAGCTGTTACGTCTTGGCTCGATGGTCAGGGTGGTTCCCTTTCCGAGAGGCAAGGCGCCGCAGATGTGCGCTTCAGGCCTCGCCCTTCGGGTCTTCCAGGCTGGCCCGCACTCGTTGTTGCGCTTTTTCGATGGATGGACATACACCTTCAAAAGCGCGCCTAGATTGCGAACCAGCCTGAAAGACTGAGTACGCAAGGAGTTATTCAGAGGTTCCCTAGTCATTACTGAGTGCCTCCACAGGATTCAGACGTGCGGCCTTCAACGCGGGGGCAAAGCCAAACAACAGGCCGATGCCGGCGGCACAAACAAACGCGGCCACCATCACCGGTACCGAGAACACAATGGCCATGCCGAAAGCGTCCAGCAGCCAGCCCACCAAAAGCCCAATCACCACACCGATCACTCCGCCCAGCGCAGACACCACCACCGCTTCGGTAAGAAACTGCTGCAGGATATTGCGCTGACGAGCGCCGGTGGCCATGCGGATACCGATTTCGTGAATGCGCTCGGTAACACTCACCAGCATGATGTTCATCACCCCGATCCCCCCCACCAATAATGAAATCGCCGCGATGGAGCCCAACAGCAACGTCAGGGTGTTCTGGGTTTCCGAGACCATGTCCAGCAAGGACGCCATATTGAAAACCCGCACATCCTCCTTGCCGTGACGCTGGGTCAACAGGTTAACCGCCGCGGTTTCGGTCTCATCGATGGCGGCAACGTCATCCACTGCCAGGGTGATGGAACGCAGATAATTCTGGCCGAACAACCGCAGGGTGCCGGTCGACAAGGGCACGAACACCACATCGTCCTGATCGTCTCCCCAGTCGGTGGCACCCTGGCGACCCATCACGCCGATAACCTGAAACGGGATGCTGTCGAGCAACAAAAACTGGCCCAAAGGATCACTGTCCGGGAACAGGTTGTCTTTCACTGTCTGCCCAATCACCGCCACCGGCGCGTAGCTGGCTTCATCACTGCTGTTGAAATACACCCCTTGCACCGGCTGCCAGTCGCGCAAGCTGGGGTAATCGGCACTCACTGCCTGCACGCTGGTAGAAATGTCCTTGCCGTTGGCCCGGGCCGTCACGCTGCCGGAAATTTCCGGCACGGCAACGCGAATATTGGGCAGGGCTTTCAGGGCTTCGGCATCCTCCGGCACCAGGGTGGCGATCACTCCGTCGGCAACACGCTGCTGACCCCGGTCCGGCCGGATCACCAGCAGGTTCACGCCACGCTCGCCAATGCGCGCCACCACGTCTTCCTTGGCGCCCTGACCAATGGCCAGCATCACCACCACCGACCCCACACCAATCACGATGCCAAGCAAGGTAAGCAAAGTGCGCAGCCAGTTGGCGTGCAATGAGCGCAACGCCATTACCACCGATTCCAGCACTTCACCCAGGTCAGGAAAGCGGCTTTCCTGTGGCGGTTCCGGCACCGAATGGGCCGCTTCTACCCGGTGCGGGCGACGACGACGATCATCAATCACGTTACCGTCGCGGATTTCCACTATCCGGTCCGCGTGCTCGGCCACCAACCCATCGTGGGTAATCACGATCACCGTGTGGCCCTGTTCCGCCAGCGCCTTGAGCTGACCCATCACCGCCTCGCCACTGACACTGTCCAGCGCGCCGGTGGGCTCATCGGCGAGAATCACCTTGCCGCCATTCATCAAGGCACGGGCAATGGACACCCGCTGCTGCTGGCCACCGGATAATTGGTTGGGGCGGTTTTCCAGTTTGTCGTGCAGCCCCAGATCACTGAGCAGGGCCTGCGCCCGTTGCTTGCGATCATCCCGGGGCAGCCCCGCATAAATGGCCGGCAAGGCCACATTTTCCCATGCACTGGCAGTGCCTATCAGGTGATAACTCTGAAACACGAAACCGAACATCTCCCGGCGCAGCCAGGCCAGTTGCTCGTGGTCCATGTCGGTCACCGCCCGCCCGGCAAAGTGATAAGCACCGTCGCTGGGTTGATCCAGGCACCCCAGAATATGCATCAGGGTAGATTTACCGGAGCCGGAGCTGCCCATGATGGCAACGAATTCCCCGGCCTCGATGGACAGATCAATGCCGTGCAACACCTCCACATCCTGCTCACCAGCCGGGTAGCGCTTGCGGATGCCCGTCAGTTCGATCAACGCCATCAGAACAGCCCACCGCGACGGCGCCCGCCTTTTTCGGCCTCACCTGCCGGGCTGGCCTGCGCCTGCCCCAACACCACGGTGTCACCTTCCTGCAGGCCATCTTGAATCACCGTGCGTACCCGGTTGCTGATGCCTGCTGTTACCGGCTGGTTTTGTGGCTTGCCTTCGCGGCCCAGTCTTTGCACCTGCCATTGACCGCGACCGCCACGCGTCACTGCGGCCACGGGCACATGCAGAACATCCCTGGCCGAATCCACCACGAAGAATACCTGGGCGGTCATGCCGGACATCAGTCGGCCTTGCGGGTTATCGATATCGAATTCAGCGGTGTACAGCACCACGTTGTTCACCACTTCCGGGGTGGGCAGCACCTGGCGCAGGGTACTGTCATAACGCACATCACCATTGCCCAGGGTATTGAAGTACACCGGCATCCCCGCAGAGAGGCTATCCACATCGGCCTCGGACACCTGAGTGGAAATGGTCATGGTGGTCAGATCTGCGATACGCATCAGCGTGGGGGTGGTTTGGTTGGCGTTAAGAGTCTGCCCTTCACGGGCCTCCAGGCTGACCACGGTTCCACTGCGTGGCGCATAGATTTTTGCGTACCCCAGGTTGGCCTGGTCGCCTTCCACGCTGGCCTGCTTCTGGCGGATCTGGGCTTTCAGTACCTTGATCTGGGCACGGGTAATGGCCAGCGTTGAACGGGCACTCTGGAAGGCATCATCACTGGTGGCATTGGCCTCTCGCAGCCGCTGCTGACGCTGATACTGCAACTCGGCCAGCTCCAGCTCCGCCTGCTGCTGTTCCCGCTGGGCACGCAGGGCTTCCAGTTCCGCCAACCCTGCATCGACCTGTGTCTGCTGTACCGACGCATCAATTTCCGCCAGCAACTGGCCCTGCTCAACGCTGTCACCCACATCCACGTGCAGCTGCGTCAGCTGGCCGGAGACCTGCGCCCCCACGTCCACATAATCCCCCGGTTCCAGGGTGCCCAGCGCGGTGACCAGCTCTTCCACATCGCCACGCTCCACCGTGGCCGTTTTCCACTGAATCGCTGGCGCCGACGCGAATCCCCAGCGCCAGCCCACAAGCAGCAGGCACACAATCAGAATGACAAACGAAAGAGCCGTTTTCGGATAACGGCGAATCCAGCGGGACATGGGCAATTCCACAAACCAGTAATGATGGTTGGGGAATATAGCGGGAAAAGTTGCAAGAAATATGGAGGGGGCGGGCGGGGCCAGCCAAGGGCCATAGGAGCGTCGCTGGCGGCGCGATTCAAAAGGTCGTATTTGCCGGCAAGCAAAACCTGTCGAGTACTGGAAGGCCTGCTCGCCCTGTGGTCGATTGCCTTGCTTCGCAAGGTCGCGCCGCCAGCGACGCTCCTACAGCGGCTTCGTAGAAAGCCCTTACCGTCACGCTAACTCGCCTCTAGAACAACCACTCCATCCCATGACGGACCTGGTTGCGGGCGTTGTCGGTGATCACCTCACCGTGGGCCAGACTGAGTTTTTCGAAAGGCCACTCCAGAATACGGGTAACGCTGGCGCGGGCCTTGCGACGATTCAGGTACACCAGGCGCAGTACCGGATGCCAGCCCGGGACTTTCCACAAACCGCCCAGCTTCAAATACCAGCGGGTGAAACCGTGGTCGCATTGATGAAAGTTTTCAATCAAGTCCGCCGCAATCAGGGTTTTGCTGGCCTGATGGTAGAACACCGTCTCGTGCAACATGGAGCCTTCAATAAAGACCAGCTCAAAGTCATCGCCCCAGTCCGGATGTGGTGTTTCCGACAGTACCGCATCCAGCGACAGATCCTTGCGCTTGCTCGCCAGCTTCGCCGGCCCGTGCAGCACCGCCTGCGGGTAGCGCTGCTTCACATCGGCGGCAAAAACATGGTGAAAAAGATTGGGGCAAACAATGTGGGTCACCTCGCCCAACGCCGCCAGCTCCTGGGCCAGAGGCTCATCCACCGGCACCGGGGAATGCAGCAGCAAACCGCCAGCAGACAATTTGACCACTGTCATGCGGGCGCCCACATGTAGCCCCATAAAACTATGGGGAACCGAATACGCCCACACATTATTGGCAACAACATCGAGTAACGGCACAGCTGGCTCCTGAACATGGCAATGACCTCAGGATACCTGCTTGATTCAGCGGATACAGCCTATTTACGCAACGGTTCCAGCAGGTTTTCCGTGCCGTCCATTTTCAGCATCAAAGCCAGCGCCATCAGCCGCCCCAACTCGCCCTTCGGAAAGCCTTTTTTGGTGAACCACAGCAGATAAGGCTCAGGGAGATCAATCAGCACCCGCCCGGCATATTTACCAAACGGCATGGTGCGTTCGACCAGAGCGGTCAGGTCTTCCTGTTTGAAATCCATAGGTCTCAATCGTGATGGCAGAGGGAAAAGCCGTGGAGGCTGGCAGCTTCGCCGCCAATACGGCCATGCAGCGTACCGCCCTGCTCACTCACCGCCAAGCCCCATCGCACACTCAACCCTCGCATCGATCCTTCATCGCCGATTCGCTGCCGGCCTGACGCAGAATCGAGATAGCACTGTGGGTGAACAGGCCGGCAATCGCCACGGCCACCAGCAGGTCCGGCCAACGACTGTCCAACCAGAACACCAGGCTGCCAGACATCAGCACCGCCAGATTGGCCAGCGCATCGTTGCGCGAACACAACCAGGCGGAACGGATATTGGCATCCCCCTGACGGTGACGCAGTAGCAATAACGCACTGATCACATTGGCCGCCAGCGCCACACTGGCCACCCCCATCATCAGCCCACCCTGTGGCGCACTGCCCTGCAACAGCGCCCAAACGCTGTTCGACAGCACGATCACGCCCATTACCAATAACGACACCCCTTTAATGCGCGCGGCACGTACCCGCCAGGCCATCGACTGCCCCAGCGCCCAGAGGGTTAACCCATAGGTGGCGGTATCGCCCAGGAAATCCAGTGCATCGGCCTGCAACGCCCGAGAATCCGCCAGCACCCCCGATGTCGCCTCCACCACAAACATCACCGCATTAATGGCCAATACGATCCATAGCACTCGCTGGTAAGCCGGGGCCGGGTTTTCCACTATCTGGTGATCACAACACCCCATCATCCACTCCTTTCACCACTCTGCTCCAGGTTACGGCACACCTCGTCCGGCCATTCCAGTTCGATGGTGGAATGGGCAAAACCGTATTCCTTCACCAGCGCACTGAAGCGGGCTTTCAATCCCCGCACTTGCTCCATGGGCGGCTCACAGCCCAACTTGATATGGGCGCTGAACACATGCTGCTGACCGTCCAGGCTCCACACATGCACATGGTGCACCTCAGCCACCGCTTCCGGTGCCTGCAGTGCAGCAACCAGGGCCTCGGTATCTATCTCGCCAGGCACCGCTTGCAGGAAGACTTTCAACGATGCCCACACATTGCGCGCCACATTGAACAGAATGAACAGGGTGAAACCGATGGACAGAATGGGATCGAGAATCGGGATTTCCCAGACCATCAGCACCAGCGACACCACCAGCACGGCCACCCAGCCCAGCACATCCTCCAGCAGATGCCAGCGAATCACACTGGCATTCAACGAGGACTGGCGCAGTAACCGCCAGGCACCAATACCGTTTACCGTCACCCCGAGAATGGCCAACGCCAGCATGCCGGTGGCATTGGGCATTTCCGGTGCCCACAGGCGGGGAATGGCTTCGCTGATCACGAAGATCGACCCGGCAATCAGCACCAGTGCATTGAGCAACGCAGCCAGCACTGACAACCGCTGGTAGCCATAGCTGAATCGCTGGTCCGCCTGTTTGCGGCTGACTTTGCCCAGCACCCACCCCATGCCGATGGCCAGGGTATCGCCCAGGTCGTGTACCGCATCGGACAGAATCGCCACCGAATTCACCATCAGCCCACCGACAAATTCGATGATGGTGAAGGTGAAATTCAGCCAGAACGCCATTCCGATGGCCCGGTCCTCATCACCGTGACCGTGGGTATGTGAATGTGGCGCATGTGAAGAGTGATCATGCATCATCGTTCCTCCATCACGTCGCGCAGCGCATCGGGAATCGGCATGGGCTGCAGCGGGTTCACATTGGCGCCGCCGGTATTGCCGACGGGCACCCATAACCGCGACATCACCAGCGCGGCCAACAGGCGCAGCACCTGCCCGCGGATTTCCCGCGCCTCGCGGCGTTGCCAGCCCACTTTCAACATCCACCAGTGGCTCAGGGTATGGGCGCCAACCCGTCGCTGCCCCAGAATATGCGCCCGCTCCAGTTGCGCGAACGCCCGGCTCCAGTCCTGCCTGGCATAGGCACACCGTGCCGCTTCCATGGCGGCGTCAAACGCCCGTCGCTGTCTCTCCTGCATCGCCCTGCTCCTTGATTCTGTTTCACCTTGGCCCCATTTAAAAAGCTATAGTGACTACAGGTTCAAGTCCGATTTTCCCTTTGTGATGAGGTCATCATGTCTACCCTTTTTTCCATCGGCACCCTCAGCAGCGCCACCGGTTGCAAGGTGGAGACCATCCGCTATTACGAAAAAATTGGCCTGATGCCCGAACCCGCCCGCAGTGAAGGCGGCCAACGGCGCTACCACCGCAACCATCGGGAACGGCTGCAGTTTATTCGTCACAGCCGGGAACTGGGGTTCACACTGGAAGACATTCGTGAACTGTTAACCATGAGCGAACAGCATGGTTGCGCTGATGATATCGCCCGCCGTCACCGGGACGCCGTACAAAACCGCATCAGCGCACTGACCGCCCTGCGCAATGAGCTGGACCGGATGATTAGTGAATGCGAGCAAGGGCAACCGGGCGAATGCCGGGTGATTGAGGTGCTGAGCGATCACGGACAATGCCTGAACGACCACAGCTAATCCCACCGCAGCTCCCTGAGCGGCTGGACGCTGACACTTTTACAACAGGTTCCATACCGATATACCCCATATGGGTGAGGCGGATTTTTACCAGCTTCCTACAATTATTGTGACGGGGTCGTCGACTGAATCGATGATGTCGATAACGAAGGGAACAAGGGAAAATCATGAAATGGACCATTGGCATTGCCGCACTATTCGCCTCACAGTTTGCTGCCGCTGATTATTATTCCAGCGTCGACGACGACACCTGCTGGGATGCCCGCAACAGTAGCGGTGGCCCCTGCATGGTGGTGCACAAAACCAAATGGAGTGAATACAGCAAGGACAACTTCATCATTACCTACCGCAACACCTGCAGCCACCGCATCTATGCCCGCTTCTGCAACGAGCGCAAGAACGGTTCCGAGGATTGCGGCGCTTCCGGCATCGGCGCGGGCAACACCAAAAGCTGGTCTACCCACAATGCCAATGGCCGCTACAGCTACAACTCCATTGGTGTGGTAAAAGGCTCCAAGGACTGGGTGTGCTCCGGCAAGGTGTCCAACTGGCACGACTGACACCCGCATGGCAGATATTGAAAAACGATAACGTTTAAGCCCGGCTTTCCGGGCTTAAACGCATTGCCGGTTTCTCGCTCTGAGGTTCGCGCCTCAAGAGGCGCTCCTACCGAAAAGCCGACGTCCCCTGACTGGTGAGAGCGGTGGTCCCACCGCGATGCAAACGACGTTGGTTAAGCGGCAGGATGCACGCCTTAACTCAGCCACAGGTGGTTATCCCACCACCCCCCCGGCAGTTCCAGCCACTGGCTTTGTACCTCTGCGGTGCGGCTATCGTAGTAGCGGCATTTGCCCTGCCCCGAGGTCACCGCAAAACCGCCCGGCACCGCGCCAACACCGGCACAGTCAGACATGGGCGCATCCAGCAGCGTGTCACCGCTATCCAGATCCCAGATAAAGAAACGGTTTCCCCGTGGCGCGGTCATGGCCACTTGCCGCTGCTCGCTGTGAATGGCAATGCTGGCCGTGTATTGATCCATCATCGCCAGTTGCGCCCGGCTGACCGGGAACGGTTGATAGGCTTCCCCGGGCCGCTTGATCGCCAGCAACGGCACACTGTTGTAGGCCGGGCCATGGTACTGCTGGCCGGTAATCACGGTGCCATCGGCAGCCACATCCAGGTGGCGGATGCTGCTTTGAGCGTCGGCCAGGGTTTCCTTGCTGATCAATTCGCCATGGCGGCTCATGATCACCAGGCTGGGCGCCATGGCGTCCAGGTTCATTTCCTCACGGCTGCCGCCTTCGGTACGAATCCCTCCATTACCGATCACCAGGGATTCGCCGTCCGGCATCCAGGCCAGCTCGTGGGGACCGACACCGTGGGTGGTCGCCTCGCCGTCATGGACTAGCTGCAAAGCAGCGCGATCCAGCCGGTACCGCCCCAGCACACCGCGCCCCGGTTCGCGGGTATCGTTTTCGGTGCTGTATAGCCACTCGCCGCGGGCATGGAATACGGCATGGCCATAGAAGTGCCGATCCGGCTGACTGTGCAGGGTTTGCAGCAGTCGGCCATCGCGCAGGTCAATCAAGTAACTTTCCCGGGCCGGGCGGCGCCCCACATACAACGCCACCGGCAGAAACGGATGGCGGGCCACCGCGTGGCAGCGCTCGGGCACCGGCGTGGCAAACGCCCGTTTGCCGTTCAGGTAGTAACCCACGGCATAGTGCTGACCGTCGTCATCGTTGCGCGCAGAAAGCAGCAGGGGTGATTCACCCGCCGTGCCGGTCCACAGTGACCAGCCACCCAACGCGGCCAGGCCGGCCATCGCCGCACCAGCCCCCAGCAACTTCCGTCGTGTTAGTGGCATAACGCTCTCCGCAAACCCGCTATGGCATCGCAATGAAGCGCGGGCACGACGTTGAATTATCGACACACCCTCCCGCGCTTTTTTTAACTTTTAACTTTTAACTCGCAACTCTAGTCGCCGTCGTTGGCGTTAAAACCAATCTGGATATTGAGATTGCGAGCCAACTCCGTTTGCTGACGGTTTTCCAGATTATCCAGCGCGGCATAGAGCGTCGTCAGCGTCTCGCTGTCTGTCGGCTCCTGCACCAGTTCCATCAACGGCGCAGGCAAGGCCGCAAGCTGGTTGGCCACATCCGCATAGGCCTGGTCGATGTCTTTCACCAGGGCCGCATCGCTCACCAACGAACGCACCCGCTCCCATACCGCCTGCGCGCCCTGCAACGACGCCTGCAGGTTTTCAATGGACTGCCGGCTACGCCACGCTTCCGCCTGGTAAGGCTGCGCCACGCCCTGATTCAGCCGCCCCATGGGGGTGCCCAGTTTTTTCTTCAGCACATCCACCCCGGTGATCTGCGTGCGCAGAATCGCCGCCAGGCCTTCATCCGCCGTGGCGTAACGCTCATTGGGGAAGTCGCGCAACTGCGCCAGCATGCCGCCCGGCTCATTCCACAGCGCCAGCACCGACTCGGACAGCGCCAGCTGGTGGCGGGCAATGCCGGTGAGCAGCGGGCAGTAGCGGTCATGCTTCTCCGCCAGGGCGACCGATTGATCAAACAGCACATACTCAAACGCCGTCAGCCCCTGCACCACCACGCTGGCCTTCTCCAGCTGCTCACCGGTCAACGAATCCGTCTCGTCCAGCAACGATTCCGTCTGGCGAACCACCATGTTGCGTTTGTCCGGCCAGAACTGAACCTGCCAGCTGCGGTTGCCTTCGGATAACGGCCCGACCATTAACGGTTGCAGGTGCGACCACCGGGACTGGGCCTGATAAAACGCGGTTTCCAGATCATCCACGGATGCCTGTGGGGCCGCGCAGTACGCCTCCACCGCGTCTACCAGGGCAGCATTGCTGTCGCGCCACTGCTGATGGGCCGGCAGTAGCACATCGTTGGCCAGCTGCACGGTGACTTCCTGACGTGGGTTACTGCACGCCGTCAGCAGCACCGACAAGGAAACTGACACCAGCACAATCAAAGCACGCATGATCCATCCTCAACCTTAAAATCGTTACAGAAAAAATCACAAAGAGTTCAGAAACGCCAACAGCGCAGCCCGTTGCTCGGCGTCAAACGCCAGTACCGCGTCCCGCGACCCGGCCGCTTCGCCACCATGCCAGAGGATCGCCTCCATCAGGTTGCGGGCGCGGCCATCGTGCAAGAACTGGGTGTGGCCATTCACCGCCTCGGTGAGGCCGATACCCCAGAGCGGCGGCGTGCGCCATTCCTGACCATTGGCCAGGAACTCCGGGCGACCGTCTGCCAGACCCGGCCCCATGTCATGCAGCAACATGTCGGTGTAAGGCCGGATGGTCTGATTCGCCAGCTCCGGTTCGGCGGCGTCGGCCCCGGTGGTGAACACCGGCACATGGCAGCCCTGGCAGTTAGCCTGGAAGAACAGGCTCTTGCCCGCCAGCACCTGTGCATCATCCACATCCCGGCGGGCGGGAACGGCCAGATTGCGGGTATAGAAAGTGACGTTGTCGAGAATCGAGTCGCTGACTTCTAGCTCGCCGCCATTGGGCATGGCCAGGCAATCGGGCTGGGCCGAGGAACAGGAATCTGTCGGCACCAGATGACTGCTCAGCCCCATGTCATTGGCGAAGGCTTCCGCATTCTGCTGGCGCAAACTGGGCTGGCCGGCTTTCCAGCCGAAGCGCCCCATGGCGGTGGTGTTGTTGCTGCGATCCCAGACCCGGTTGGCCCGACCGCTGATACCATCACCGTCCTTGTCTTGCGGGTCGGCGTGGGCCAGCAGGTCCGCTTCCGGGATCGCTTCCAGCAGCCCCAGTCCAATCACTGGTGGAGCAATACGCGCGGAAAACAGCGTCGCCGGGTGCATCTCTCCATAGGCCAGGTTGCTGAAGCTCAGGCGAGGCTCGCGCAACTCCACCTGATGGCCATCCTCAAAGGTGATCGTGCGGGGGCGGTAATCCACCCGTACCCGCCCTTCCGGTTCAATACCCGGGATGGCCGCATCCTGAAACTGCCCGCCGTAGATCGGCTCAGGCATCAATCCGCCCTGGGTCAGGTCATCGTCGGCCGCCGCCGGCACGGACAACCGCACCAGCATGGAGACCGCCTGCTTGGCGTCAGGCCCGGGCGGGTGCCCGCGGCCATCCTTGATATGACAGTTCTGGCAGGCATTGGTATTGAACAGCGGCCCCAGCCCGTCACGGGCATCGGTGGATGCTGGCGCAATCACCCAGGGGTTGCGAAAAAAACTGTTGCCCACACTGAAGTCCAGCCGCCGCGACGGCGACAAATTGGCCAGCGGCAGAGAGAAGGCGTTCTGGTCCGTCTTGGTCACCGTGGCGTCGCCTGCAGATAACTGCTCGCCGGGTTCGGCCTGGGTAAAGGAGGGACCGGTGTCACACGCCGCCAGCAGGGCAGCAAACGTCAGCGGGAGATATCGCAAGAGCAGGGCTTCCTTCTTTCTTGATGGCTGGCGGGCAGCTCGCTACAGGGGCGCGCCTGCACCCCAGAGAGGCCTCTGCCCCCTTGCGTGCATGCGCGCCTTTCAGGTTCTAACGTCAGAAGCTGTGATTGGCTGTATCCGGGTTCAGGGCTTGAATGTTCAGCACCCGCGCCGCTTTTTCAATGCTGGTGGTTTGCACGACCAGGGCGTCAATGGCGGCATTCACCGTGTCGGCACCCTGCGCATTGCCCGGGGCAATCAGCTGGTCGAAATGGGTGCCCTGGTTGGCGCTGTCTACCAGCACCTGCAGCGCCACCTCGCTGGCGTTCAGGTCGGTTTTCAGCTGGCTGTCCGCCGCCGGCTGGTTCGCCGCCACCAGGTCGCTGAGCGAGGGGCCGGTCAGGGTTTCACCGTTGGTCCGCTGATACTCGCCCAGGTACACATTGCGAATGCCCTTGCCGTTATAGAAGTGCGACGCATGGGTGTTATCGCTGAAGCAGTCGTGCTCGTCTTCCGGGGAGTGCGCCGCCAGCGCCACTTTCATGCGCTCGCCGGCCAGCTCGCCCAGGGACAGGCTGCCCATGCCGAACAGCATCTTGCGCAGGCCGTTTTCCACGCTGTCCGCTTCCAGTTCGGCCCGGTAGTTTTCTTCACCCGGTCGCCATTCATCCACCATCACTTCCAGATCGTCGATAAGCAGATCGGTGACCACTGACAGGTATTCGCGGCGACGCTCGTTGTGACCACCCGTTGCGTCCGGGCCGGTGGCGAAATCCGTTGCCGGGCGCTGGCCGGCACCGGCGTCAGTACCGTTCAGGTCCTGGCCCCACAGCAAGAATTCAATGGCGTGGTAACCGGTAGCCACGTTTACCTCGGAACCGCCCAGTTCGTTGAGGCTGGCCAGCAGTTCCGCGTTCAGGTCGGTCAGATCCAGGGTCTGTTCACCGATTTTCAGTGACTCGCTGGCAATAATATTGGCGCGGGCCCCGGGGTTGCCCATCACCGCCTGATAGTCCTCGTCCACGTAATCAATCAGGCCTTCATCCAGCGGCCAGGCATTCACCTGCCCTTCCCATTCATCCACCACGGCATTGCCGAAGCGGAATACTTCAGTCTGCATGTAGGGCACCCGCGCGGCACGCCAGGCATCACGGGCGGCGGCCAGGTTGGCCTCGGTGGGCGCCGCCAACAGGGCATCGATCTGTGTTTTCAAGGCGCGGGCACCGGACAGTGCGTCGCCAAAGGTGGCCAGCGCCACATCAGCGTAATGGCTCACCACCCGCTTGCCCTGTGCCTGGTCATAGGCCGGAGCCTTGTCGGCGTCGGTGGATTGCGGGTCGTCGCTGCAGGCAGACAAGAACAGGGAAGCCAGTAGCAGGCCCCCGGCGGACAGGCGGGTCAGCATGAAAATTCCTCGATGACATCAGGCACAATAAGCAAAATGAATAAGCAAAACGCACCGGCACACCGATGCGAAAGCAATCAGGGTGCACATAATGCGAATTATTCTCATCTTTTTAAAGGGGGACGGGCAAAATTTGCCCACCTTTGCCCGTTTTTCGTCCACAATTGGCCGGACAACCACGGATAAACAGGCCGTTTCCGGTGAACCCTGTTCACAAAACGCCTAATATAGCGCCGCCCTCCACTCTCCACCTTCTGCCTACAGTGCGAGTCGCCCGTTATGACTACCGTTTTGCTGATCCTGGTGGCGCTGGGCTTTTTGTCCATCGTCGTCGAAGACATCGTTCATATTGATAAAGCGAAAACCACCCTGTTTTTCGGGTCGTTCGCCTGGCTTTTGTTCTTTATTGCCCCCCCGGCCCACCTCAGCCACGACGCGCTGATGGAAAGCCTGAACGAAAACCTGCTGGATATTGCCACCCTGTGGCTGTTCCTGATGGCCGCCATGACCTTTGTGGCCTACCTGTCCAGCAAGGGCATTATCGATAGCCTGGTCAACAAGCTGCTGCCCGAGCACATCAGCGAACGCAAATTGATGCTGCTCACCGGCCTGTTTGCTTTCCTGTTCTCTTCCATGGCCGACAACATCACCGCCACCCTGGTATGTATCGCCGTGCTGATGAACCTGAACCTGCCGGCCAAAAAGCTGATGCGCTACGTGGTGCTGGTGGTGTTCTCGGTGAATGCTGGTGGCACTGCCCTGATCACCGGTGACGTCACCACGTTGATGATTTTTCTGGCCGGCAAAGTGGAAATTCCGGACCTGCTACTGCTCAGCCTGCCCGCCGCCGGCGCCGTGGCCGTGCTCGCCTTCATGCTCTCGCTGGGCCTCAGTGGCGACGTGCATATCCAGAAAAAAAGCAGCGCCATTGAGCGCGGCGACAAGGTCATTGCCCTGCTGTTCTTCGCCACCATTGTCGGCACCATCGCCGCCAACGTGGCGTTCGGCATTCCGCCGGTGCTGTGTTTCCTGTTCGGCCTGTCACTGATGTTCATGGTGGTGCAGTTCCTGAACAAGGACGAACCGGTTCTGGAATACATTCGCAAAATCGAGTTCGACACCCTGCTGTTCTTCCTGGGCGTATTGCTGCTGGTCGGCATGCTCAAGGAGCTGGGAATGCTCGCCTACTTCCCGGCACTCTATGAAGTGATGCCGCCGGTGGCCGCCAACTTCCTGGTGGGCCTGGCGTCGGCGCTGTTTGATAACGTGCCGCTCACCGCCGCTCTGCTCAATTCCGGCATCGAAATGAACCTGGCCCAGTGGCTGTCGCTGACGTACTCGGTGGGGGTAGGTGGTGCGCTTCTTGTCATCGGCTCCGCCGCCGGGGTGATCGCCATGAGCAAGATCGAAGCGCTGACGTTCGGCAGCTACCTCCGGTACTTCGGCTATCTGTTGGTGGCGTATAGCGTTGGGTTTGTCGCTGTACTGGGGCTAGGCCAGCTGCTGTAGGCATACCCCGCCGGACCGGGGCAGCCCGGTCCGGCCTACCAGCGCCCTTCGCGCTGTAGCTGATTTTTCCATTTTCGCCAGCGGGGTTCTGCATACGCCGGGCGTGGCTTGAGTGCCCGTAACGGCGCCCAGTCATTCTCACCCAGCCGGCTCACCCATTCCTCATCCGGCAGAACCGCCTCCCCTTCATGGGGTTGCCCATGGCAGCTATAACGGAAACGCAGCAACCACAGCGTTTCCTCTCCGTCCTCTGGCTCATTGTATTGCGTCACTGACAACACCGCCCCATCCACATTGGTGCCGTGCTCTCTGAGCAAGGCCCGCTCGTAGTAATAGCCGATGCTGCTGACACTGGTGACCAGCGCCATGATCATGACCCCAATGCCGACCAGCGCAAAGAAGGCCCCGCCAAACGCCGCCCCCCAATCATCGCCACCTTCAAACCAGAGTAGGCCGACGCCAACCGCCGCAAACGGCAAGCCGAGAAAGAAGAAGAGCATGAAGAAAAGGGAAAAATGCCGGCGCACCGAGTGCAGCAGCAGCGGCCAGCTGAGCGGCCCAATGGCCATAGAGTGACTCCCGTCCCTGGAAAAACCAGACAGAAGCATACCGAAAAAGCCCCCGGACCCCGAGGGCTAATAGGCGGTCATCGAATCAGTTGGCGCCGTAAAGATCGCTGCCCAGATCCTTCAGGTCATTGTCCAGCTGTTGCCAGTTAGCCTGGCCATCCACGCTGTCTGCACCGGTCAGTTCATGGTATTCGTCAATGCGTTGCTGCAATTCTGTCAGCACATCCTGCAAAGCCAGCTGGTGTCGCTCCGCTTCGGTGCTGCGGTCTCCAGCCCCCTGCTTTTCCAGTTGATCCAGCTCGGCTTCCAGTTCATCCAGCTTGCCTTTGATATCGGCAATCATTTGTTTACCGGTTTCCATAATCGCAACTCCTTGTTCGATCAGGGATTCACAGGTGAACCCGGTTTCAGAGTGGCCCCATTTATTGAACAGGGTCAAGTCTGTCACCGGCAACGGTACAGACGGTCAGACAATCGGGCATCAATACGTGTTCCCGGCGCCCATAATGGTTATGGTCGTTGTTAAAGGTTTCCGCTACATTGCGGAACAGCCCCTTACCCGATTGACCATGCAGGCCAACAATGAAAAAAACAGCAGAACGAGCAGAGCTGCTCAAGGACATGATTCAGGAAGCCATTGAAGATGGCGCTACCACCGTGGAAGACGTGCACCAGCATATTGCCGGGCTACCGTTTGACGCGCTGGAGAAGCTGGGCCTCTTTGAAGACAAGGCCCCGGCACTGAAAGAAAAACAGCGCAAAACCATTGGCCTGGTGTACGACACCATTCGCAAGGTGAATCAGGAAGTGGGCGCGCTGATCTCCGAACAGTTTGCGGCGCTGGAAGATGCCCGCACCGCAGCCAAAAACATGGACGAAAAAGAAGACTGATCAGCGCCAGCTGGACCCCGCCTGAATATACCAGGCGGTCTCCTCTGGCCCCCGGGCAATATCCACCCCCATTGTCATCCCGTACCGGCGAGCAATCAGATAGCGAAACCCGGTACCGTAGCTGTTGGCCACCTCGGCGTCTGACAAATCCGAAAAGCTTTCTGCGGCACGTCCACCGCCACCAAAGAAGTTGAACCGCCAACGAGGACTGGCTTTCCAGATCGCCTCCACTTCTGCCACCGCGACCGCCTTACCCTGATAGCGCACCGCCGGAATGCCGCGCATATCCACATATGGCAACACATAAGGTGGCAATCGGGTACTGTCGCTCACATCGACACCGTCATACTGAAGGCGCAGGGCAAAATTGAAATGCTCGTTGGCATTCCAGTAATTCAGACCCTCCAGCGTATAGCTGCCAAAGTTGATATCACTGCCAACACTCCCCCCATACCACACGTAATTACCGGCATAGTAGAGCCCGGACTGGGGGGCCAGAGGGTTATCCCGGCTATCGTATTCCGCCAGCACACCCAACCCGGAGGTATGAATCTTATCCCCCAGATTGTTACGTAGAAAGGTATTTACCGCCTGCTCCAGGCGCGGGTTGGGTAATGAAATATCTTCCTCAAGAGACAGCTCAACCTGCCGGTAAACCTGTCTTGCCCCCAACATCCAGCGGCTTGCGCCGAGCCTGAACTTCAACTCCTGGACCGCCGCCGGTCCTTTCACATTCAGCTCGACAGGGTCACGGAGGTCACGCCCGCCCAATGAATAAAAATCCAGATTCAAATCAGGGAACAAGGCAAAGCCGCGATAACGAATGCGGTCATTATGCCAGAAGCCCATGTGCCCCAGCCCCGCCGCGCGCGTTCCATTTTCCGTGGCTCCCAGCCCCACCACACTGATGTTATTCGGCAAAATGGCCGGACTGTTACCGGACACCCGCTGCTTTTTTTGCTCTTCACTTTCGTGGAAAAAAATCGCGCCCATGCCCAGGCCCGCGCCCACTGCAGGTTCGGTGATAATCATCGGAATCGGCAAGAAACCCTGCGGCACCTCGGAAAGATAACGGCTACCATCCAGCATGCCGTCTTCCGGGTCGATCATGTAATCCTGAAAGAAATCGGCCTGGACCGTTCCCGTCATCAGACCTGCAACTATCGCCAGCACCCCTCGCTTCAACATGGCCCGTTCCCTGTTCGCGTTCAGTTTGAAATTATTGCGCTGTTGCGCTTTGATAATCGCAGACTTGCTGCGATGACTCCACCATGCCTCATATGCCGCCCCTGATCGGGCTATTACTGATCACCCTGCTCTCCACCGCCTGCCAGGCACAGCCCGACTATGACCCAGGCAGCCGCCCTGCCAGCACCGCCCTGCCCAGCCCAGCGGAGGGGCCTATCGCCGCAGGCCTGGAACAACTTCACGAAAACCCCGAGCATGAAGGTCAATCCGGCTTTTACCTGTTGCATGAAGGGCTGTCCGCCTTTGTGGCACGCGTTGCCCTGATCGAAGTGGCCCAGTCCTCGCTGGATCTGCAGTACTATATTGTTTCCGACGACACCTCGTCGCGCATCATTGTCGCAAAATTGCTGGAAGCAGCAGATCGGGGGGTTCGGGTACGTCTTCTGGTCGACGATCTGGGCACGCGTGTGGCAGAGCCCCTCGTTGCCACCCTCGAACAACATCCCAACATTCATATTCGCATTTTCAATCCGGTTGCTGCCCGCAGCGGCATTAGCCGGGCGTTTCAAATGGCCACACATTTCGGGCGCACCAACCACCGCATGCATAACAAACTGATGGTGGCGGATAGCAGCGTCATGATCACTGGCGGTCGCAATCTGGGCGACGAGTATTTTTCCAATACCAATGTGGATTTTCAGGATGTGGATGTGATGGCCGTGGGCAAAATTGTCCCTGACGGTGTTGCCAGTTTTGACCGGTACTGGAACACGCCCGCCTCGGTGCCGATCAATCGCGTTCTTGATGCCGACGACGCAGACATGGACCTGCCCACCCTGCAACGCACGCTGCTCCGTTTTCTGGATGAACAAAAGAACAGCGAGTTTGCCAGCGCCCTCTCCGGCTCCAGCCTGGGCCGCCGCCTTGTGGAAGGAAAAGTGCCACTGGACTGGGGGCAGGCCACCCTCTATGCCGACCCACCGGAAAAAGCCACCGCCCGCGACACACTGAGCCGCGATGATTATCTGGGCGCCTCCCTCAAGACCATTCTCGAAAGCGCCCGGCAACGGCTGCAAATCAGCTCCGCGTATTTTGTACCCGGCGATGCCGGAGTGGCATTGTTCTCGGCACTGTCTGAACGCGGCGTAAACATTGGCATCCTTACCAACTCACTCAGCACCACCGACGTGGCCATCGTGCACAGTGGTTATGTGAATTACCGCAAACCGCTACTGGAAAATGGCATCACCCTGTGGGAGCTTCGCGCCGAAGCCGGGCAACAGGAACGCATTCACTGGTTCAAGGGAAAATCCCGCGCCAGCCTGCACGCCAAAACCTTTGTGATTGATGACGACCGCACTTTCGTTGGCTCCGTGAACCTGGACGGCCGCTCGATTTTGCAAAATACGGAAATCGGTTTGCTGATTGAAAGCGAATCACTGAATCAACAACTCAGCCAGCTGTTTGCCAGCTGGGTCAGCGACGATTCAGCCTGGCATGTCAGCCTTGATGACGAGGGGGAACTGCAATGGCAGGCGAGAGATGCAGACGACCACACCCCACTGACCCTGGACCACGACCCGGAGACGTCCCGCTGGCAACGCATGAAGGTGTGGATGCTGTCATGGCTGCCCATTGAATCGCAAATTTGACGCTAACCTGTAGCGGCTCGCTACTGTTCGCTGTCGTCCGCTTCTTTTTCCTCACTGCCGTCCCCCCTTCCGCCACCGAAAATTTCCTTGGCGGTATCACGAAAGAAGTGCCCGGTTTCACGGGCCGCATCGCGGGTAGCGTGGCCGATGTCACGGGTTACATCTCGGGTGGTTTCACCCACCTCGCGACCGCCCTCTTTTATTTCCTGTTTCTGCTGACTGGAACAGGCGGATACCATCAATAACGCCGCCAAAACCATGACACCCTTGTTCATTACTACCTCGTCGTTGTTTACGCTACCACCGGCATATCCACCGGTTTCACTGCATTTCATCAGCAATACGCACCAACAAGTCCGTCACGCCAACATCCACACCCGCTTGCGACAGCAACGTGGTTACCTGCCCGCGATGATGGGTCTGATGATTGAAAAAATGCGTCAGCAAGCTGCCAAACCGTCGCCGCGCCGCAACGCCCTTGCTGTTACGATACGACAGCACGTAATCCAGATCGGCGTCACGTAAATCGCCACACCAATCCACTATTTGTTGATCCAGCCATAGCCGGTGCAAATGCAGTTCGGCAAAGGTCTCCCGTACCGGGGCATCCAGCGCCGGCGGCGTGGGCAGCAGGGTGATCGGCGCAAGGCTGTCGATACACGCAGGATGCACCGCAAACCGCTTCAGCCACAGCGTGTCCGCCACCAGCAAATGGTTCAGCGTGTTCTCGATGGAACCGAAAAAAGCGCCCCGGTCTTCCCGGCGCACGGCTTCAGCCAGGGTAGCGGTGGCCTCATAGACGCGCCCGTTCATCCATTGGTTATAGTCCGCCAGCATGCGGATGGCGCTCAACTCACTCATGACACCCTTCGTCTTACTGGTCTGTTGCCGAATCGGTGCAAAACGCCTCGAACCCGGCCTGGGTATTGTCGAAGCCGCGGGCCTCAGCCAGTTCCCACGGGCGCTCACAGGCCCCGGTAGCCGGGCACCACTGATAACCCGCAGAAGGCAGGCAGCCGAAACGATCACGGTCACCACCTGCCACCTTGTCCGGCTCGCAGCCGCTGAGTAGTCCCGCTACCAGCAGCAGGGCAGGCATTACCGTCGTCATTGCCTTCATATCGCACTCCTTTGCTTGTCGATTCATCGGTTTTGGCAGAGACGCTCATCACCTCTCTCCGCCCTGCCCCCAGTCTACGACGGATTTCGCAACTCATCTCTCAACCGACCAGCGCATTATCATCGCCGGCCTTTCCCGATTAGAATGGGCGGCTGGCCCACCGATCCATTCCAATCGGCACAGGCAGCGCCTCGCTGCGGCCACCGACAAGCCCGTTTTTACAGTACCTGCAGTCGCCATGGACAACAGTATGCATAGGACGCAAACACCCGCGCAAACCGGCCCCGCCGGCAGCCGGCTGGTTCAGCTGCTCGCCAGCCTGGACCCGAAAACCGCCGCGTCCTCTCACCCCTGTTTTGCCGAACGGCTGGGGCGTCTGTTTGACCTGTCCGACACCATTGCCCTGGATGCCGCCACCCAGCACCGTCCCAACGGCCCGTTTACCCCCCGGGACGATATCACCGACACCCTGCAGGCCGACCTGCTGAAAACCCGTAACACCCTGCTGGAGAACCTGAGCCACAGCTTCGCCGGCAAACAGGCGGCTTCGGTGATCAGCCTGCCCACCGTCGATCTCGACGCCCCGGCAGACAAGCGCCCCAGCTTTGGCCCCTACGAACGCTTCCACCAGGCCCACCAGCGGCAAATGATCGCCGCACTGACCAACCTGCGCCTGCGCGCCCGCCGCCAGCTCACCGCACACAGTGCCGAGCTGGCCCGGCTGGCCGAGCTGGATGCGGTGTTCGAGCACAGCCTCTCGGCCTACGTTCGCCGCTGCTTCAGCGCCCTGCCCGCCTTTCTGGAAAAGCGTTACCGCACGCTCTGGCAGCAGGGCCAACACACACCACCGCAGGACTGGATGGCCGTCAGCGGCTGGCTAGCGCAGTTCTGTCAGGAAATTCAAATGCTGTTGCTGGCTGAACTGGACGCCCGTCAGGAGCCCATTCTGGGCCTGCTGGGCGCCGCCACCGCCGCGTCCTGCGACGCAACCACCGGCTCCACGTTCGCCGACATTGATCACAAGGAAAGCACCACCCCATGAGACGTTTTTTATTTGCTCTGCCCTTTGCCCTTGGCGCCGTGGCCGTTATCTGGATTGGCGCCACCTTTTTGCGCAATCCGGTGGCCCTCACCGTTACCCTGCTGATCGCCGCCGTCTACGGGCTCGGCTTTCTGGAACTGCTGCGCTATCGCCGCGACACCGCCCGGCTGGATCAACAACTGCAGCAGCTCCCCGAGCCCGATGCCGGCCGGGAATCACTGACCCGCTGGCTCACCGACCTGCCCGGCACGTTGCGCCATGCCGTGCAACGCCGCGTCGACGGCCAGCCCGCCGCCCTGCCCGGCCCGGTGTTGACCCCTTACCTCACCGGCCTGCTGGTGATGCTCGGCCTGCTCGGCACCTTTGTGGGCATGATCGTGACCCTGAAAGGCGCCGCCACCGCCCTGGACGGCAGCAGCGAACTGACCGCCATCCGCAGCGCCCTGTCCGCGCCCATCGCCGGCCTGAGCCTGGCCTTCGGCACCTCCATTGCCGGGGTAGCCGCCTCCGCCATGCTGGGGCTCACCGCCACCCTGTGTCGCCGCGATCGCATGGACGTATCCCGCCAGCTCGATGATGCGGTGGATGGCCAGCTGTACCGCTTTTCCCTGAACCATCAACGTGAAGCAGCCTACGCCGCCCTGCAAAGTCAGTCACAGGTGTTCCCGGAACTGGTCACCGCCCTGCAGACCCTCACCGGGCGCATGGAGCAAATGGGCGAGCAGCTCACCGGCAATCAACAAGCCTTCCACAACGGACTCCAGGAGCAATACCAGGGACTGGCACGCTCCGTGGGCGACTCCCTGCGTGACACCCTCGCCGACAGCAGCCGCCTGGCGGCGGAAAGTGTGCAGCCGATTATGGCCCAGTCACTGGCCAGCCTCAGCGAGCAGGTTCAGGGCACCCACGAAAAGCTCAACGCCATCACCGAACAGCAGCTCGGCACACTCACCGAGCGCTTCCGCGACACCACCGAACACGCCGCCGAACAATGGCGCGCCGGCCTCGCCGAGCACCAGCAGACCAGCGCCCGGCTGGTCAACGACATCAGCACCTCCCTGGCCGCTCACCACGACCAGTTCCAGCACAACAGCAACACCCTGCTGCAACAGGTCCGCGATACCCAGCAACAACTGGGCAGTGCCAGCGAGCAACAACTGGCCAGCATCACCGGTGAATTTCAGACCGCCACCCGTCAGGCACTACAAGACTGGAACGCCGGACTGGAAGCCCACCGGGCCAGCGGCGCGGACCTGCTTGAACAGCTACAGAGCAGCCAACAGGCCGTAGCCGAACACAGCGAGAAGCAGTTTGCCGCCATCGCCGGACAATTCCAGGCCAGCACCGAACAGGCCGCCCAGCACTGGCAAACCGGCCTCGGCGAACAACAGCGCACCGTGGCCACGCTGGTCAGCGAAATCCGTAGCGCCCTGCACGAACACAACAGCGAATTCCGCGACAGCGCCGCCGGGCTACTCAGCGGCCAGCAAACCGGCATGGACAGCCTGATCAAACAACTGGGCGAACAGTTGAATGCCCTGCGTGATCAGGAAGCGGCCCGCGGCGACGCCGCCAGCGAACGCCTGGCCGGGCTGGAAGCCACCGTCACCGAGCACCTGGGCCGCCTGGGCAGCGCTCTGGAAGCGCCCATGACTCGCCTTATCGAAACCGCTTCGGAAACCCCCAAAGCAGCCGCGGAAGTGATCACCCGTCTGCGCGAGGAAATGACCCATAGCAGCGAGCGGGATAACGAACTGCTGGAAGAGCGCCGCCGCATCATGGCCGAGCTGGACTCCCTGCTCACTGGCCAGCAAGCAGCGGCCGGCGCCCAACGCGACGCCATCGACACCCTGATCCGCACCTCCAGCGAGACGCTCAGCCAGGTCAGTGACACCTTCTCGCAACAGGTCAGCGACCAGGCCAGCCGCCTTAATCAGGTGGCCGGCGACGTCACCGGCAGCGCCGCCGAAGTGGCCAGCCTCAGCGACGCCTTTGCCGCTGCCGTGCAGGTGTTCAGCAGCGCCAACGACACCCTGCTGGACAACCTGCAGCAGGTGGAAACCTCGCTGGAGAAATCGTCCGCCCGCGCCGACGAGCAACTGGGCTATTACGTGGAGCAGGCCCGCGAGGTAATCGAGCTGAGCATGGCCTCACAGAAAGACGTGATCGATGCCCTGGCCAGCCTGCGTCATAGCGAGGCGCCCGCGCAGGATGGCCAGCGCCCGGCTTCCGAGGTCAATTGATGGACGAATTACACGACAGCGATGCCCAGGCCTCGCCGGTCTGGGCCATCTTCTCCGACCTCATGGCTGCTCTGGTGGGCATTCTGGTGCTGTTGCTGGTGTGGGTGATCGGCATCCAGCTGGAGCTGAGCCAATCCCTGGAACAGGAAAAAGCCAAGCGGCTGGCCGAAGAACAGCGCCGCATGGCACTGGAAGAAGCGCTGGCCGACCCATTGGCCAGCGGCCGGGTGACCTTTCACAATGGCCGCATCGGTATCAGCGGCAGCGTGCTGTTCCAGCTCAACTCCGACCAGCTGCAACCGGAAGGCGAAGCCCTGCTCAGCGATCTGGTCAAGCCGCTACAGGTCTTCCTCAGCCAGCATGACGACATGCTCATGGTCAGCGGCTTCACCGACGACCTGCCCATCAACCGGGGCAATGGCCGTTACGCGGATAACTGGGGCTTGTCCGCCCAGCGAGCACTTACTGTCACCCGCACCCTGATCGAGCAGGGCATGCCCGCCGACCAGGTCTTTGCCGCCGCCTTCGGCGACAACCAGCCGGTGGCCCCCAACGACGACGCCGACAGCCGGGCCCGTAATCGCCGGGTGGAGCTGACCACCGTGCCCAGGCAGAGTGAGCAAGCCGATGCACCCTGATCATGCCGCGCCCTCGCCCACACTCGGCGCCCTGCTGGATCGACTAGCCGCTCTGCGTGAACAGGGCGCAGAACATTTCGAGCCGGTGCAGTTCCATTACCTGGACAGCCTGGCCCAGCGGCTGGCTGCCCTGCCTGAGCCCCCTATCGGCACACAGGGCAAACTGACCGCCCAACTGGCCGAGTACGAAGACGCGCTGCATCAGGCAAGAGAGACCCTGCAACGCGCCGGGGAACCCACCGACAACCCCGGCCAGTTCCGCTCCCTGCTACGGCGGCGCCAGCCGGCACAAGCGTCACCGTTTGCGCCCTTACAGCAGGCTTATAGCAACCCACCAGCGGATGACAGCCCGGAAGAGGGCAACACCCTGGCAGGCTTGCTGAAACAACAGGAAACCCGGGTACTGGCAGATAATGGCGCCAGCGCCCCTCCACCGCCGCCCAGGCAGCGGGAGCTGAGCGCCCTGCGCCAGCTTCGCCACCAGCGCCAGGCACACCGGGCACGCCAGCGCATCGACGATGCCATCACCCAGACCCCCAGCGACGCCGGCCCGCTCAACTCCCACCGGCTGGTCACCCGCTCCATCGAAACCCTGCGCGAGCTGTCGCCTGCGTATCTGGAACACTTCGTGAACTATCTGGATACCCTGATGAGCCTGGAAAAACTGGCGCGCAAACGCTGAACTCTCACCCTTCGAGTTTTGACGACCCTAAATGTTGGATTACGCCTTTCAGGCTAATTCAACCTACAAAACCAGAGAGTCGTCTGGTTTTGCAGGTCAGATTTACCCAAGGGCACAGAGAGCCTAAAGGCGTAATCCGACTTCGCCCTGAAACGAAAGACGCCCCAACATGTGGGGCGTCCAGCCGATAACAGCGTTTCGGTTAGTGACTCATTACACCGGCTTTACGCTGCCATCGTCTTCTCCGTCATTGCCTTCACTGTCGTCACCCTGATCGCGCAGAAGATCATCGTGCTCGGCCATTTCCCAGGGCAGCTTGCCCGGGGCCACATTCAGGAAGTGCAGGTAGTTTTCAAACTGGTCGAGCATGTCGCGGATGATATCCACCTCATCGTAACCGAACACATCGTAGGAACGGCCACCACGACGCAGGAACACCTCGGCGCGGCAATACTCATGGGCATCGCTCACCTTGGCCTCGCGGCTGCTGTAGGCATATTCCGGCACTGGCGTGGTAATCAGGCGGATGTCATAGATAAAGCCCACGTGCTCATCGCGGTTCACCACCAGCTCGGCACGGATAAACTGCTCGTCGAAATTCACCGTGGCATCCCAACCGGCCTTGCGTAGCTCTTCCACTACCTTGTTCATGCTGGACATGGCCGTTTCACGAATAAAGGATTCCACCTCCTCGCGGGTGGGGTAGCGGATCATGGCGGTGAGGCGATGGCGCCACTGGCTGCCGGTCATATGCCGGCTATGGGCCATGTGCGCCTGCAAACTGGTTTCCCGGTGCCCCTCGATCACCAGCGCCCGCCACATCCCCACGGCGGCCAGCAGAATGATGATCGCAAACGGCAACGCACTCACCATGGTCATGGTTTGCAGTGCGCTCAAGCCGCCAGCCAACAACAGCACAGACGCGATGGCGCCTTCCAGTACCGCCCAGAAAATCCGCTGCCAGGCCGGGGTTTCCAGCACACCACCGGACGCCAGGGAATCCACAACAAGCGAGCCGGAATCCGACGACGTCACAAAGAAGGTCACAATCAGGCACACCGCCAGGAACGACACCAGCGTGGACCAGGGCAAGTGATCAAACAGCTGGAACAGCGCCACCGCCTTGTCCGCCTGCACCTGAGTGACCAGCTCGGTATAGCCTTGTTCCATGATCGCGTTCAGTGCCGTATCGCCAAACACCGAGAACCACAGGAAGGTAAAGATACTGGGCACCAGCATCACCCCGACCACAAACTGGCGAATGGTCCGGCCACGGCTGATTTTGGCAATAAACAAGCCCACGAAGGGCGCCCAGGCGATGGTCCAGCTGAAAATAAACAGGGTCCAGTTGCCGATCCAGTCACTGTGCGTATACGCCTGCAAATTGAACGTACGCTCGACAATATTGCTCAGGTAACTGCCCGTATTCTGAACAAAACTTTCCAGAATATGCACGGTGGGGCCAACCACGAACACGAACAGCATCAGCACCACGGCCAGCACCATATTCAGAATCGACAGGCGCTTCACGCCCTTGTCCATCCCGGCCACCACCGACACCGTCGCCAGCGCGGTAACAATAGCGATAGCGCTGATCTGCACCATGTTGCCCACCGGCACATCCCACAGGTAATTCAGCCCGGCATTAATCTGCGCCGCCGACAAACCCAGGGTGGTAGCGATACCAAACATGGTGCCGAGAATGGCAAACACGTCGATGGCATGGCCGATCGGGCCGTAAATTTTTTCACCAATAAGGGGATAAAACGCCGAACGCATGGACAACGGCAAACCGTGACGGAAAGCGAAATATGCCATCACCAGGCCGACCAGGCCGTAAATCGCCCAGATATGAAAGCCCCAGTGGAAGAATGCAATCTGCATGGCCTGTTTCGCCGCATCCACCGTTTGCGCAGCGCCCACTGGCGGTTCGGCATAATGCAGCACGGGCTCGGCCACACCAAAGAACAACAGCGCGATGCCATAACCCGCCGAAAACAACATGGCGAACCATTCCGGAAACGAATACTCCGCTTCACAATGGTCGGGCCCCAACTTGATGTTGCCCCAGGAAGTCAGGCTGATGCCGACGATAAAAATAAAGAACAGTGCCACCACCAGCATATAGAACCAGCCGAAGTTAACGGTGATCCAGGACTGGGCAGCCGAAAACGCCTCCCCCGCCAGCTGCGGATCACTGATGGTGCCAATAATCAGTAATAACGCAACGATAACCGCCGGCACGAACACCGGCACAAGAATGGTTGAATTTCGCAACACAGCATTCTTCGCCATACAAAATATCCCTATTCGGCAAACAGACTGGTCAGTGGTAGCCGCACAAACCCCAGGTTCTCTATGACCATACAGACCGTTAACTCGCCTTTCCAGCACCTCGCTCACGGCCCAGGTTACGAATATAACTCACCGCCTGCGGCATACTGATTGTCAGCCGTTCAACACGATCCGCTGTAACCCGAATCAACGAACCCGACCAGGGATCCGGCGCACCGGGCAGATAAATCGTCACCTCACCGTCATCGGCGCGCCCCACCTCAAAACACAGTTGCGAATAATCATCAAAGCGCACCTGCACCGGCACCATTAATGCCTCCCCGCTTGCGTCCAGCGACAAGGACTGAGAAAAAGATTTGATAAAGGCATAACCGGGCAACAGCATTAACAGCCCATCGAGACGATGGTAAAACCGCCGCGCCACCCGGCTCATGGCAAACAGACCGGCGAGGAAGCACACCAGCACCATCGCCAAAACGGCCACCAGGTCCGCCACCGCAACCCCGCCAATCGACTCCAGTGGCACAAAGCGCTGCACCGGCGCCGCCAGGCGCGACATAAGCTCAAACGCCTTGCCAAACACCACCATGAGCACAACAACCGGGATAAGAAATGCCACCCCGCCAATCAAGGTTGCCTTGAGAAAATGCATCCATTCATCCTCATTGCTGAATGACTTCTGGATAGCATATTAATGGCCGGGGGACTAGCGGGGAGGGGGCGTGTTCACTGAAACGGAGAATGAGGGGCCTGGCGTGCAGCCCCGTAAGTCGTATCGGCCTAATTTACGGCCCGTCTGAATCAATATCTTCACCAAACATGATCCGGTGACCGTCCGGTGTGGCTACGCCAAACTCACGCAATCCCCATGGCTTATCCGCTATCTCCTGAAAAATATCAGCGCCACGCTTCTGATAATCCTGGTAAAGGTCGTCGATGGACTCACAGTTCACATAGGCGAAATACGAATGCTCGCGAGTATCACCGGCAGACATTTCGTCCGGGCAATGGCCTACCATTAGATGAAAACTGCCCAGGCTCAGGAAGGACCAACCGTCCACACGAAAGCGGACGGAAAACCCAAGCTTGTCCAGAAAGTAGTTTTCCGTGGTTTCGAGATCCTTGACTGCCAGCACATGCTGGGTTGCTTTTACTTTAAACACCGGTGATTCCTTTCAGGGGTTCACTTGGAAATATAACATCAGCAGTCATGCATTTGTCGCGTGGACGGACTTGCTAGCTTTACACAATCCTAATTTCATACGGCGTCCCCACAACCAGGCTCGCGACCAAAAAGCTAAAGACCGCTAGCCACAGACAAACCGCCCTTCTCTTCAGGTTGCTCTTTGGCACCCTTTTTATCAATGGAATGAAGATCAAGCATGAGATTATGACAGGAAGCACCCCGCCAACCATTCCGACAAGAGCGCTGAAGAAAAATACACAGCCAGCTTTAAAGGCCAATACAAAGAACTCTTTGTGGCCTATATTTCCTACGTCCATAGAATCAAGCGTAACGCCCCAAGCAGAGGCAGATTTTGCGTTTTGAGCGCAGCGAAGCAAAATTTTTCCCACTGCCTTGGCTTGTTATATGAACCACAGCACAGCTAACCAGAAAATCATTCCTACTGGAGCAAATGAGCAGCTCGCCCAAGAATTACGGGGGCGATAAATGACAAACCCCAAGAACCCCAGCAGTACCGGAGAGAAACCAAAAACCACGCATGCACCCCAGCTCCAATCGCTTACCACGAAAGGTACGACGTAATTTATCCACCACGCCGGTCCCCAGGCATCAATTATCCGAACAAGTGTTTTGGCAAAAAACCAATAGCCAAAGAACACTGAAGCAGCCCTTAGGGCCTCTTCAATTCTGGCCCCGCCCATTTCATTTAACTCGCGCAGGCGCATGGCTCTCCACTCATATAACGCCTGAGTTCAGCGGCGTTTGAGGCGACGCCTGCTTTTGCGGCAGCAAAAGTAGGTGGCGGGTCAAACGTCCGCTGCAACGATTTGTTCGGCGTCACCTCACCATCCCCTCAAAAACAAGCAACTGCTCAGATTTGATTATGATCCCAAGGTTATTTGGAATGCCTGCAACCGCAACAGCCTTTTGTTGGGTTGGCACCGTTACAACCTTAATGTCGCCCTCGACAGTGTGCTGCGGACCGGCATAAAGCACCCCAAGAAGCCTGATGCGAGAACCCATGACCGTGGCTTTTCGAGTTTTGTAGCTACCGATCTCGAACAACAATACGGGCGACCCACTAGAGCCAGGAAAACATGCAGCGTCGATTAAGAACTCTTTACGACCATTCCAGTCTTGCTTGTAATCTGATGCCAAAACGCCTTTTCGAAATATGGGGAGGTTATTGACTCTGTCCCACAGGCCGTTGGGGTACCCGACCATCATGATGCTTTCGAGCCCAAGCATATCTTCGAGATCAGCGGCGGATGGAATCAGTTCCTTGTCCATAGTGATGAAGAAGAACTGCGTGTTCGTAGCCTCTGCTTCACGTAGTAGAGGGGCAATCGGCATAACACACAGGTCAACATCCGCATCGGGATGAGGGATCCAACGCCCCTGGAAATTATCGAGTTGAAAAGCCTTGGTATTTCCGATGTCTGGACCGCCTTCACCGTTGCGAAGGGTCAGTAGAAACCTACCCCGGACAGCCCCATCAACGACATGCTTGTTTGTAACGATGACTGGCACATGCTGCGTATCGCTGCGATTAAGAGCGTAAAAAAATCCTGTTCCAGTACTGACACCGCCGCCGTTTAGATCGCATTCGATACGGACCGTCGAATGAGCGAACTGTTCTGCCGGGCTAAGCTCCATGACAACTCCTCAGTGACGCCGAACAGCGTATTCAGTCGAACGGTTCGACATATCTTTTTTCGACATAATTCTTAACAGGCTACAGCATGTAATGCTGAAAAACCCATAACCCTTAACAACTTACCCCAAAAGTGAGAACCCTTCCCATCTGACAAAACTCGAACGAGCGGCCTATTTCCGGGGCTTCGATGCACATTTAAGTCGCAACCCGAACCAAAGATCAACGACTTAGCGAATTTTGCGATATCTCCTACGGCTATTTACGCCCCGTTCTGTTGAGCACGGGGTCTCCCGTGCCCCAGCCTGCTATGGGTAGGGAGAATATGATGAACAATAGAACCAGAGATATTCCGGTTTCCATTCCTGATAAGCCTGTCAGGCTACTGGATCAATTCCGCGCCTGGCTGCGCACCAATCATTATCGTTATCAGACTGAACGAACCTATGTTCATTGGGTGGTTACCTATATCCGCCACCATGACCGCAAGCATCCTCGCGAAATGAGCTCCCCGGAGATACAGGCTTTTCTGACTCATCTCGCTACCCAGAGGCATTGCAGCCCCGCCACGCAGAAAATAGCCCTGAATGCATTGAACTGCTTCTACCGAAAATTTCTCAAGATCGAGTTCCCGGCGCTGGATTTTCGCCAATCACGCAAGCCTCGCAGGCCTCCCGTCGTTTTTACCGACGAAGAAGCACGCGCCATCATTGAGCAGCTAACAGATCCATTCAAACTGATGGCTGAGCTTATGTATGGTTCCGGATTGCGAGTTTCCGAAGCCTTGCGACTAAGAATCAAGGATATTGATTTCGGCCAGTGTCAGCTCATTGTTCGCGAAGGAAAAGGAAACAAGGATCGCGTCACCGTACTTGCCGGACAATTACATGGGCGCCTGAAGCTTCAGATCGATCTGGCCAGCAGTTATTACAAACAGGACAGGGAGAACGGGGTTGGCCCCGCATGGGTGCCCTATGCGCTGGCGAGAAAGTACTCCGGCCAAGCATCACAGCTGGGCTGGCAATTCATTTTCCCTTCCCGCGAGCCCGCCCGGGACCCACAGACTGGCATTATTCGCCGCCATCACTAGGGAACCTCTGAATAACTCCTTGCATGCTCAGCGTGTCCTGAAGCGTGCAGCTGTTGTGTCTTGCCTTGATGGTCAGGGTGGCTCCCTTTCCGAAAGGCAAGGCGCAGCAGATGTGCGCTTCAGGCCACGCCCTTCGGGTCTTCCTGGCTGGCTCGCACTCGTTGTTGCACTTTTTCGATGGATGGACATACACCTTCAAAAGCGCGCCTAGATTGCGAACCAGCCTGGAAGACTGAGTACGCAAGGAGTTATTCAGAGGTTCCCTATCATCCGGACACCATTCGCAAGCAGATCAAGCATGCTGCGCAGGAAGCCGGGATTGTTAAGCTCTGCGGCCCGCATACTTTTAGACACTCATTTGCTACAAGGTTACTGGAGAGCGGCTACGACATTCGCACAGTGCAGGAACTACTGGGCCACAGCGATGTGTCGACCACCGAGCGCTATCTGCATGTGATGAATCGGGGAGGCCTGGGGGTAATCAGTCCGCTGGATCGGGGGTAGGCGGGTGGGAGATTCAGCTTGCCGAACGAAGGGTCTTTGATCCTGGGTTTTGTTCGCCCCTCCAGTGGGGCTCCTACAGCGAGAACAGCAATACTCCGAAATCCACCCTCCGTGAACTCTGAGCCCTCTGTGGTAAATCCGCTTTTGATTTTTGTGTGCTGCATGTTGCGTGAAGCGTGTTGCAGCCGCGAAGCGGCATAAAAAACCCGGCTTTCGCCGGGTTTTAATCGCTTCATGCGTATTGCATGAAGCCTGTTGCGTGCTGCGTCTCTTATTCGCTCCAGGTCAGGTCCAGCTCTCTTGCCGCCTTCACATCATCCAGGCGACGGACCGGTTGGGTGAAGGGCGCTTCTTTCACCATGTCGGGTTCGTTGCGCGCTTCTTCCAGAATCGCGGCCATGGCCTCCACGAATTCGTCCAGGGCTTCCTTGCTTTCGGTTTCGGTGGGCTCGATAAGGAAGCACTCCGGCACCAGCAGCGGGAAGTAGGTGGTGGGCGCGTGCTGGTTGTAGTCCAGCAGGCGCTTGGCGATATCCATGGCGGTAACACCCAGCTCTTTCGCTTCTTTCGCGAAGGTGAGGATGAACTCGTGGCTGGCACGACGATCCGGATAGGCAGCGGTGCAGCCCACGGCTTCCAGTCGCTTGAGCAGGTAGTTGGCGGCCAGGGTGGAGAATTCACCCACGCGGATCATGCCTTCGCGGCCCAAGGAACGGGCGTAGAAGTAGGCGCGCAGCAGCACACCGGCATTGCCCATGAAGGCACTGAGGTGTCCGATGCTGGTATCCAGAGTATCGGTATCGATCCAGTGGTAGCTGCCGTCGTCCCGCTGGCCGGCCATGGGCGTGGGCAGGTAAGGCAACAAACGCTCAGACACACCCACCGGGCCGGCACCGGGACCGCCGCCACCGTGGGGAGTGGCGAAGGTTTTGTGCAGGTTCATGTGGATCACGTCGAAGCCCATGTCACCAGGGCGTACCTTGCCAAGGATGGCGTTCAGGTTGGCGCCATCGTAATAGAGCAGCCCGCCGGCTTCGTGGACGGCTTTGGCGATGTCTTCAATCTGCCGTTCGAACACGCCACAGGTGGACGGATTGGTCATCATCAGGCCGGCGGTCTGTGGGCCGCAGGCTTCTTTCAGGGCGTCCAGGTCCACGTCGCCATCCGGGCCGACCGGCACTTCACGGACCTTGTAGCCACACATGACGGCAGTGGCCGGGTTGGTGCCGTGGGCGGCGTTGGGGATCAGGATTTCAGTACGCTGATCGTCACCACGGGCATCGTGATAGGCACGGATCATGGCGACGCCGGCAAACTCACCCTGGGCACCGGCCATGGGCGCCAGGGAGACGCCTTTCATGCCGGTGACTTCTTTCAGGAAGTTCTGCAGTTCGAACATGCAGCTGAGAAAACCCTGGCTGTGGCTTTCCGGCGCCAGCGGGTGACGATTGAGAAAGCCCGGCAGCATGGCGGCCCGGTTGGCACCACGGGGGTTGTACTTCATGGTGCACGAACCCAGCGGATAGAACTGCTTGTCGATGGCGAAGTTCTTGCTGGACAGGTTGGTGTAGTGACGCACCACCTGCATTTCAGACACTTCCGGCAGCCCCGGCTTTTCCTTGCGACGCAGGTGCGCAGGAATGGCGGACAGCTTGTCCTCCGCCAGCGCCTTGGGCGCTTGGGAGGTGGCGCTACGACCCGGGTGAGACAGTTGGAAAATCAGTTGTGTCTCGCTCATGCCATTTCCCTCCATTCGTTGAGGACACTCTTCAGGGCTTGTTCGAACAGCTGCAAATCCTGCTCGGAATGGACTTCGGTGGCATTCACCAGGATCGCATTGTTCATGTCATAGTCGCCGGCCAGGCTCACACCGCCCAGCACGTCTTTCTCGGCCAGGGCCGCCAGCACCTGATCCGCCGGTTTCGGCAGGATCAGCACCACTTCGTGGAAGGTGGGCGCGGTGAAGGCACGCTCTACACCGTCGATGGCGGTGAGCTTGTCGGCCAGCGCCTGGGTGTTGGCATGGCAATGGGCCGCCACATTGCCGAGGCCGTCCGGCCCAAGCAGGGAGGTATAAATGGTCGCCGCCGTCATGGCCAGGCCCTGGTTGGTACAGATGTTACTGGTGGCCTTGGAGCGGCGAATATGTTGTTCGCGGGCCTGCAGCGTCAGGGTGAAACCCTGTTTGCCTTCCATGTCCACGGTGCGGCCGATGATGCGGCCCGGCATTTGCCGAACGTGTTTTTGCTTGCAGCACATAAAGCCGAAATACGGGCCACCGGAGGACAACGGCACACCCAGCGGCTGACCTTCACCCACAACGATATCCGCACCCTCTGTGCCCCACTCACCGGGAGGCGTCAGCAGCGCCAGAGAGGTGGGGTTCACCACACCGATGACCAGCATCTTGTTGGCATGGGCCCAGTCGGTGAGCGCATCCACTTCTTCCAGTGAACCGAAGAAGTTAGGCTGGCTGATCACCAGCGCCGCATAGTCTTCGCCTTCAAAGTCTTTCAGGGCATCCAGCGGGGTCTGCCCGGTAGCGGCATCAAACCCGACCCTTTGCAGCGCCACGTCCTGGTTTTCCACGATGGCCTGGGTGGCGCTGGTGTAACGCGGGTTCAAGGCAGTGGGCACCAGCACCTTGCGGGACTTGCTCTTGCGATTGGCACGCAGGCTCATCAGCACCGCTTCGGCCAGACCGGACGCACCGTCGTAGACGGAGGCATTGCTCACGTCCATGCCGGTGAGGCGAGTCATCAGGGTCTGGAATTCGTAGATCACCTGCAGGGTGCCTTGGCTGGCCTCCGCCTGGTACGGGGTGTACGCCGTGTAAAACTCACCCCGAGTGGCAATTTCCCATACCGCCGCCGGCACGTGGTGCTGGTAAGCACCGGCACCGATGAAACTGACCGCGCCGGTATCCTGGGCAGCACGGTCGCTCATCAGCCGGGTCACTTCCATTTCGCTCAGGCCTTCTGGCAAGGCATCGAGCTTGCCAGCGGCTTTCAGGTGCGCAGGAATCTCATCGAACAAATCTTCGATGCTGTCGGCGCCAATGGCGTCGAGCATGGCGCGAACGTCATCGGGGGTATGGGGGATATAGGGCATGGGGCTACCTGGATAGGTTGGGTTTGGCTTTGGGTCCGCAGCGCTAAAAAACGCTGGGGATCAGCTATGAGTTACGAGCTACGAGCAGCTAGAAAAATCTTTTCCTGGCAGCTCGTAGCTCGCGGCTCGCAGCTGCGAATAATCGCTACGCGATTATTCGCTATCGATCTGCGCCTGGTACTGGTCGGCGGTGAGCAGGTTGTCCAGCTCGCCTTCGTCGGTCAGCTGCACTTTGAACAACCAGCCGCCTTCATAGGGAACGTTGTTGACCAGTTCCGGCTCATCTTCCAGAGCTTCGTTGATTTCAACGATTTCACCGGACACCGGGCTGTAGATGTCGGAGGCCGCTTTCACGGATTCCACCACACCGGTTTCATCACCGGCGGCCACCACCTGGCCCACTTCCGGCAGTTCCACATAGACCAGATCGCCCATGGCATCCTGAGCGTGGTCACTGATACCGACGGTGGCAACACCGCCTTCTACCTTGGCCCATTCGTGGCTGGCGGCATAACGCAGCTCGGCTGGAATCTCGCTCATTGTTGTCTCCTTGGTTTAACGCTTCACGCGGCATGCTGCACGCATGACGCCGAAATCTGTATGTTCTGCAGGCTTGTCGTTGAAGCCATGCCTGGGTGCCAATTTCTTCGTCATGCAAGCATGACTTCCCACAAACCCCGGTCCAGTTCAGATGCCGTGGGAAGCGATGCTTGCATCGCGAATGCTACAGCTCTTTATAAACTACCTCGCCATTACGCACGAACGGCGGTTTGACCACCTGGGCAACCTGGCGCTTGTTGCGGATTTCCACATCCACCTTGCCGGTAGCGCCAGCGGGCAACCGCGCCAGGGCGATGGATTTGCCTAACGTAGGCGAGAAAGTACCACTGGTGATTTCCCCTTCTTCGCCATTGGCCAGCAAGACTTTCTGGTGGGCGCGCAACACGCCCTTGCCTTCCAGAATCAGGCCCACCTGTTCGCCATGGCCATTTTTCTGCTGGTTGAGCAGCGGCTGGCGGCCGATGAACTCCCGGTCGTTGAGCATCACCGTCCAGCCCATGTTGGCTTCCCACGGCGTAATGGTGTTGTCCATATCGTTGCCGTACAGGTTCAGCCCTGCTTCCAGGCGCAGGGTGTCACGGGCACCCAGGCCGATGGGCGCAACGCCGGCGGCCAGCAACTGGCCCCACAGGGTCACCGCATCCGCGTTGGGCAGCATGATTTCCACGCCGTCTTCGCCGGTGTAGCCGGTGCGGGCGATCATCCAGTCACCGTCCTGCGCGAAGGCAAAAATTTTCAGGCTGCTGACTGCCTCGGCACGGGCGCCGCTGAGCAGCTCCGCAAGGATTTCACGGGCCTTCGGCCCCTGAATCGCCAGCATGGCCAGTTCCGGGCGCTCGTGAATATCCACGGCAAAACCGCCGGCCTGCTTTTCCATCCAGTCCAGGTCGGTCTCGCGGGTCGCGCAATTTACCACCAGTCGGTAGCCATTGTCCTGTTTATAGACGATAAGGTCGTCGATCACGCCGCCATTGTCGTTAAGCATGCCGGTGTACAGGGCGCGGCCCGGATCAATGCGGTCCACGTCGTTGGCCAGCAGCTGGCGCAGGTAATCACGGGCACCGGCGCCGGCAATATCCACCACGGTCATGTGGGAGACATCGAACACGCCGGCGTTTTGACGCACGGCGTGATGCTCCTCGATCTGGGACCCATAGTTGATCGGCATATCCCAGCCGCCGAAGTCCACCATCTTGCCGCCGGCGGCGAGATGGGCGTCGTATAAAGCTGTGCGGTGAGCCATAAAAAGCACCATGGAACGAGTGAGTGGGGAATTATATCGACACGGGGCCGGGCGGCATAGGCTGGGCCGGGAATCCGTATCCACAAAAAAGCCGGCCCGCAGGCCGGCTTGAGTATCACCGTCAGGGACGGTGGCGTTACTGCGGTTTCTTGATGGACCCGCTCTGGAAGGTAAGGTTCACCCCACCCTCCGGGATCTGCAGATCAATGGTGGCCAATGCCCCGCCAATACGCACGTCGATATTCTGCGCAGCCAGGCTCACCAAACCGATGACCAGACGGCCATCGGGAAGGAAATCCACCGGACCGGACAGCTGGAGGTCATCCAGCGGGTAACTGTGCAGGTTGAATGGCAGCCCCAGCGGCGCTTCCATTTCCGGCGCATCGAGCAACAAATCCAGCGTGGTGTCGAACATCAACTGATCTTCAGCGGCGTCGTAGCGGATCCAGCCGGTTAGCGGCTGCGTCCGGTTGCCACTGCCATCGTCGGCATAACGGGCACGCATGACCAACGGCTCGGTGGGCACGTTCGGGCTGACCAGACCGGCAATCTGCGCGTAGACGTCGGTGTTGGTTGTCATCAACACCGGCGGATACAGCGTCACCTCTACCGCCTGTTCAGCTTCGTTCCAGCCCACAATATCCGCGTTGATACCGCCATTGAGATAGGTGAATTTATCTGCCGGGCAGGTTTCGTTGATATTGCAGCCAATGTTTGCCGCCGTGGCGATGCCGCCGGTGTCCAGCACCGCCAGCTTGGCGGCATTGGTCGGGGTGGGATACTGGCCGCTGCCCGGTGGCTCTTCCTGGGCCTTGGTTTCGCTGTCGTCGAGCAGGAAGTTGGCATTCACATCCGCCTTGGGCAGGTTGCGCAGCGGCAACAACACATTGTCGGTGGCCGCGGCGCCAGTGAAGGCAATCGCCATATCCGGCCCGCCTTTGTCCGCATCCGGCCCCAGTAACTGGGCGGTCTGCAGAGGCATGTCATCTTGCGAACAGATCACCTCACCGGCGCAACCGGCCTGCTCATGGGATGCCAGCACATACCGGTAAAGCACTCCCTCTTCCCAGGGCTGTTGCGGGGTAATGGTCAGTTTGCGGGTATCCACGCTCAGGTGAGCGGGCACCGCTTCCTGGCAATTACCGGCGGTGTCGATTTTCTCTACCCGTACACTGCCTTGCCCGCAGGCGCTGCCCAGCACCATGCTGTCGGCCGCCATGTTGCGTGAGAACTGCACTTCGATGGCACGGTTGGCGGGCAATGTGGGCACGGGCAGCAGATCACCGGCCTGATCCTGATAAGCACTGGCGCACTCACCCTGGATACCGTTGCCCAGGTCTTCACTACCGGGATCAATGGCGCAGCCATATCCGGGGTACACCGTGGTGGTGTAGGGCGTGCGCGGGCTGTTGGTGGTGGCATCCACCATGGTGAAATCGAGGGTTTCCGGGTTCGCCGGGTTACCACTCAGATCCTGCACGCCATCGGTGAACGCCACCTGGTAGTCGCTGCCGAAGGCCAGCGGATCGTCCGGTGTCAGCACCAGGGACGCACCGTCGAGACGCCACTGGAACAGCACATCCGCGCCCTGTTCGGTAAGCGTCACGGTGGAACCGGGGACGATGGACTCCTGGTTCGGGGTTTCGTCGAAGTTCAGCACCACCGGGTCGCCAGGGCGGAAACGGTCGGCGAAATCACCGGGCTGCCAGCTTTGCAGGCTGGGGCCGGTGATATCCACCTCAGGTTCCGGGGCGGTGGTCTGGTCCGCGTAGGATTCCATGTGGAAACTCAACACCCCGTAGGCGGTTTCCACCCCTAACACTTCCGGTTCAATCACCCCGATCGCATCAATCACCATGCGGCCATCGACCACAATGGCGCGCCCCACCAGCTCGACCTGCAACAGCGTCTGGGTGAAGGCGCCGTTGGCGCGGGAGTCGGCGGTGGAAAAAGCCAGATCCAGGGTCAGCTGCACCCGCCGCGGCGCTTCCGGGGCGGCACTGTACGGGGCCGGCGACAAATAGCCGGAGGCATCGGACAGGAAGCTGACGGTGACATCGCCGGAATCAAAACCCGCCGGCAACTGGCCGCCAATCAGCACCTCAAGGGGCTCACCCTTGAGCAGTGAGCCCTTGCTGATACGCAGCGGCGTGGCGTCCGGAAAGTCCGGCACAAAGGCCAGTTCCGCAAACACGTTGCCGGACAATTTGGATACCGTGGTGTCACCCAGCAACTTGGCGATCAACGGCACGCAGTTGATCGGCTCGCCACTGAGCGGCGACAGCATGACACCGTCCTCGCCACAATCCTTGGTGGGATCCGCGGCCATGGCTTCCAGCACCAGGGTTTCCCGCGGGGTGGAATCTTGCGGGGTCAGAGTGAAGCTGTTTTCCCCGCTGTAGGCGACACCGGTCTTGCTGGTCAGGGCGCTGTCCAGTTCCAGGGTGTAATCGCTGCCCGGTGTGAGGTCGTCCTGCGGATCCAGGGTCAACCGTGTGCCGCTCACCAGTAAGGTGGCCGCCACCGGGTTGCCGCCGGCATCGTTAAGGCTGACCGTGGTGTTATCCACGGTGGTGCGATCCAGTGGCTGCGAGAACTGCAGGTGAACGGTGGAGAAGTCCATGAAGGGCTGGTCGCCGCCACCCGACGGCATTTGCCGGCTGATCACCAGCTCATCCGCGTTCTGCTGCTGATCCTGCGGCCCCGTGCCGGCGGAGCCAGTGGTGAAGTTCAGGGTGCCATCACTGAAACCCTGCAAATCCATACCATTCAGGCTCAGGGTGTAGTCGCTGTTGAATGCCAGCGGCAGACGCGGGGTGATCACCACGGAGCGGCCCTGATCTGCCTCACTCATATCCACATCAACGGCACCATCCGGGCCGGTGAGTGTGATGTCGGCCAGCGTCAGGTCCGGCGCCTCGGAAAACTGCACCACCAGTGGCGCGTGCACCGATATCTGCGTTTGCTGGTCCGCCGGGTAGCTGTAGAACACCTGCCCGCTGTTGCGGCCGCTGTAATCCACGGTCTGTTCACTGCCACCACCACCGCAGGCGGTCAGCACCAGTGCGGTGGCGAGAAGTACGCTCGTTCGCATCATTGTGTTTGCCTCCCGGGCTTAAAATTTCAGGGTGATGGAGCCGCTGATCACATTCACGTCACCGCTGGCTTCCACCTGCTCACTGGGCTGCGGGTAGACGGCGGACTGGGTGTCGTAAATATCGAAGGTGCGGTCTTCCAGAATCTGGTGCTGGTAGGCCAGATCAAAACGGACCGGGAAAGCGAGGAAGCGTGTTTTCTTGTACTTCGCGGTGACGCCCAGGCCGATGATCCACTTGTCTGTATCCAGGTAGTTCACATCTACCGATGCATTGGATTCCAGCGGTGACTCGCTGTAAGCCACCCCACCGGTGAACGAAAAGTTTTCATTAAGACGGAATTCGGTGCCGATGCGCGGGATGATCACGTCCTGAAAGGTCAATTGCCCGGGCTGACCACTAACGGTCTGATCCTTGATGGTGTCATTCTCGAACTCCTCTTCCAGTGCGGACCATTCCTGCCACTCAATGGTCACCCCGGTGCGCCAGCGGCCAGCCTGGTACTGCACGCCACCGGCGAGAATGTTCGGCTGATAGGAATCCAGGGTGTTGATGTTGAGCATCAGGCCCGGGTTGGGAATCACCCCGGGAATCACCGCATTGGCGTTCACTTCGGTTTGGGTGTTGGAGTAACCGCGATAGGAAAACGCGGTTTCCAGGCCGTTGAACCAGCAATCGTCGCCTTCACCGCAGAAAGTCTCGCCCCAGTCCATGTTGATACCGAAGATCGGGCGAATGGACGGTTTGGCGGAGACATCCAACTCTTCGTACTGGGTGTTGCCGGCCAGGTCCGTGGTGGCGGACAGATCCGCCGCTGCATGCAGGGTAATCCGCGCGGTGGCGCCCACGTCGATGCCTCGCCACAGCTGGGTAGCGCCGCCCAGGTTCAGGAACAGAGGCTGGCGGCCATATTCAAAATACTGGCCTTGCTGGGACGTGGAGGAATCAAACGCCAGCATTTCTTCACCGTACTTTTCCACCCCCAGCATCAGGCCAAAATAAATCGGATGGTTGTACTGGGTGAGCGAGGTCAGGTCGGTTTTCATGCCCAGCAGTATTTGCTGGGAGGGGGAATCCTGCAGCACATCACCATTGCGGATCGGCGCATCCGCGCCGCCCAGGCTTTTCGCACGCAGCTCGTGCTCAGCATGCATCAGGCCGGTGGTCAGCTCACCACGGGGATCCTTGGCCAGCGCCGCCGGGTTGTAGTACGTCGCGGACACCTGATCATTAAACAGGCTGAGCGCCTGCGCAGAGGCAATGTCCGAGGGCAGTACGCCATAAGTGGTGCCGATATTACCCATGCTCGCCAAGGCAACAGATTGCACCAACACACCACCGACAACGGCGGCGACACGTCCCGAAAAAGACACAGTCATTTGTTGTACTCCTACACTGTTTTCTTGTTGCTTTTACGTTGTCTGTCGCCAGGGCGGCGACGGGGGGAGCTCACCCTATGCAAAAGTGAACAGACACTCACATAGGTAAAAAGCGCTATTTGGCGTCAATCACGACGGCAAACCGTAAAATTCTTTTAAACAGTGACAGGGTAGACAGAGTATCCACCGACGAGTTCGGGCACGGCCGTGCCACCTTGAGGGGTTGGGCGGGGTTTCACGACAAGCGGCCGCTGGCGGCCGACAGAAAAAGCAGCGCCCCGACAAGCGGGGCGCCACATGATGCACAAAGCACGATCCGATTTACTGGATAGACGCACTCTGGTAGCTGAGGTTGATACCGCCCGGCGGGATCACCAGTTTCACTTTACCGCCTTCCAGGCCGGCCAGGGTGATTTCCAAGTCCACATTTTTCGGCTGGGCATTCTGCAAACCAATGAACAGGCGCCCATCGGGCAGGAAGTCCAACGGCCCTTCCAGATCCACATTATCGATGGGCAGGCCTTTAACGTTGTGCTCCAGGCCCAGTGGCAGGCTCAGTGCCGGGGCATCGAACAACAGATCGAAGGTGATGCGGAATACCGGGCCATCCGGGGTGTCCACGATGTAGCCCACCGGCGGAATGGTACGGTCGCCGTTTTCATCTTCGTTATAGCGTACCCGCATGATGTTCGGTCCGGTGGCGGTATCGATGGGCACCAGCCCCACATCACCGACCACCGACAGCAGGCTGTTCAGCACCCCGTCGCCACCGAACTCACCCGCCAGCGCTGAAACGGTGTCGTTCACCAGCCCCAGGGTGACTTCCAGTACGCCGCCCAGAATCGGGCCAAGCACCGGGATGGAATCCAGGGTACTACCGCCATCCAGCACATTCAGGTCCAGCCCAACCACTGCCGTGGCATCCAGGTTGGTCAGCGCCACGGTGGTCGGATAAATCACCACCGGCACGCCCTGCTCCACCGGGTCGAAGTCCAGGATCTCGGTGTTCAGCAACCCGCTGATATAGAGGATACGGTCACTGTCACACTGCGCCTGATCATCCGCGGTAAACGGCGGCGTCCCCTCATAGCCACACCCGGTATTCGCGGTGGTCACCAGCCCTTCACCACCGCCATCGCGGGGCAGGATCATGGTCGCGTTGGCTGGCGTATCCAGCGGATCGATTACGTCACCAGTGAGAACCGGCTCATCAGTATCAATCTGGAAGTTGTTGTTCACGTCCACACTGGGCAGGTTGGCCAGTTCCTGGAAAATGGTGTTGAAGGGCACGCCACCACGGAACAGGATTTCCATGTCCGGGCCGCCTTCCTTCAGACCACCACCCAACAGCGGTGCAGTCTGCAAGGGCAGGCCGTCCACCGAGCACATGCCCGCACAGCCCGTGCCGCCACCATTGGAGGCCAGCACATAGCGGTAGAGTGCATCTTCTTCCCAGGCTTGCTCAGGGGTGAAGATCAATGCCCGGGGCTCAAGCGTCAGCTCACCGTCCACATCTTCCCAGCTGCCGCCATTGTCTTTCTGCACCAGTAGGGTGTCGCCCAGAGTGATGGTGGCCGGGTCCATGTTCTGGGAGAAGCGCACCTTGATGGGCCGGTTTGCTGGCAGGTCCACAATGGGCAGCTCGTCCACTTCAACCTGTTCGCCTTCCGGGCTGGACGAAATGCAGACACCCTGGGTTCCCGCATCAATTTCACCCTGGGTAGCAGTGGAACTGGCACACGGGAAGCCGGGATACACGGTGGCCGCAAACGGGCCACGACGCACATCGCCGCCATCGTCAACCACGTATTCGGGCAGGGTGAAGTCGAGCGTGCTGTCCCCTTGCAATGAATCAAGAACCTGCAGGGCATTACCTGCCAGATCCGTGATCGCCGGGGTCGTCGTCACTGCGTATTCCACGCCGTATTCCACCGGAGAATCCGGCGTAATCACCAGCGCATTACCGCGCAGCTCCCACTGGAAGGGCTCATCAAGGCCGCCCTTGGTCAGCAGCAGGGAATCACCGGCCACAATGCTGTTCGGGTCCAGCGCTTCGTTGAAGTGAATGACGATGGGCTCACCGGGTTCCATGCGATCCGCCACATTACCGGGCTGCCAGGACAGTTCCTGACCGTTGTCACCATCCAGTACCGGCACAAACGGGTTGATCGCATCCACCGGTTTCAGCGGTGCATTTTCCTGGTCCTGGTAAGACTCCATGCGGAAGCTGAGCACGCCGTAGCTGTTTTCCACACCCAGTACACGGGGCTCTACCACGGTGATCGCATCGGTGTTGAGCTGGCCATCTTCAATCAGGCCGGTGCCCACCAGTTCCAGATGCATCAGGTTCTGGGTAAAGGCACCATTGGCACGCGCATCAGTGGTGGACGTGGCGACGTCCATAAACAACCGCAGCTGCTTAGGCGCGTCGTCACTTTCCGCATTGGGGTTGGGGAACAGATAACCGGTGGCATCGGAAATGATTTCCACGGTCACTTCACCGGAGTCGAATCCCACCGGCACTTCACCGCCAATGAACACTTCCAGCGCATCCCCTTTCAGGATCCCGCCACGCTGCACCCGCAAGGGCGTCACGTCGGGGAAATTAGGGGTGAAAGCCAGTTCGGCGTACACGTCACCGGACTGCTTGGACACGGTCTTGTCCTGCAGCAAGGTGCCAATAACCGGGACACAGTTGATCGGCTGGCCGGTCAGTTCCGACAAGCGGACGCCGTCGTCCAGGCAGCCCAGCGAATCATCGGCTGGCGGTGCATTGGTTACCAGCACCGCACGCTCCCCGGTGGTGGGAGAGGTGGTGTCCTGGGGTACCGTGGAGTGCGAATAGGCGGCAATATCTTCGCCCAGCTGACTCTTCACACCGTTGACACTCAGCTCATAGGTATCACCAGGCGTCATGTCTTCCAGCGGATCCACGGTGATGGTGGTCCGACCGACCAGCAGCAAGGCGGGTACAACCTCACCATTGTTCATCAGGCTGATGGTGTCGCCGTACACAGCGGAAGAAGCATCAATGGGATGGGTGGTGCGCAGACGGAACGAAGAAAAATCCATGCTCTTGAATTGCCCGTCATCCGGGAAGATGGATTCTACTTCAAAGCTGGCAGCGGTCTTCTGGGTCTCAATGGGGCCTTCCAGTGCTGCACGGGTGGTAAAATTCAGGGTGCCGTCTTTAAAGGTGGTGGTTTCACCCAGCACGGTGACACCATTCATCACCACCTTGTAGTCCGACGCCGGCTTCAGGGCATCGTCCGGCGTTAACACCACACCCCGGCCGTCGGCCACGGATTCCAGCGTAAACGGTACCGCTTCATCATCCGGGCCCGTCACGGTGAAGTTGCTGGCGTCCGCCGTCACTTCATGGCTGAACTGCAAGGCAATGATGGCACGCGGCGCGACCTGCTGCTGATTATCCAGCGGGTAGGTGTAGTGCAGATTGCGAGCGTCAAAGGTCGGTGTATTGAAGCTCACGCTATCGTCGCTGCCGCCGCAACCGGCGACCAGTGCGGCCGCCAGTGCAGTGAGAGCCAGTTTGTTATTTTTCATGGGGCACCTCCGTTAGAACTTCAGCGTGATGGAGCCGGAAAACACATGGACATCGCCATCAGCCGTCACGACTTCGTAAGGATTGGCCACGCCAGGGCGTGTGGTCGTCAGCTCGAAATCACGCTCTTCCAGTTTCTGGAATTGGTAACCAAAATCCAGGCGCAGCGGGTAGGCCAGGATCGGCGGATTTTGAATGATCAGGGAGCTACCCACGCCAGCAATAATCTTGTCGCTATCCAGGTAGTTCACGTCCGGAGTCTGGATACTTTCCAGCGGGCTTTCCTGGTACGCCACACCCGCAGACAGAATCAGGTGTTCGTTGACCGTCCACTCTGCGCCCACGCGGGGCACCACGATATCCTTGAAGGTCGCAAAGGCCTGATCTTTCACGGTGTCACGGGCCAGTTCATCTTCCAGATCGTTCTAGTTCTGTTGCTCAACCGTCACCGCCGCGCGGAAGTTATCACTGAAGTGATAAAGAATACCGGCACTGAAAATATCGGGCTGATAGGAATCGATGGTATCGATGAGTACGGTAATACCCGGGTCAATCACGGTACCGGGGATGGTCAGGTTGGACTCCACCGAGGTGCGCGCTTCGGTGTGGCCACGGAACGCGAACGCGGTTTCCAGGCCGGTCCAGATGCCGCAATCTTCCTTGCCGCAAAACACTTCGTCCCATTCGAAGTTGATCGACAGAACCGGACGAATCACCGGCTTGGCTGTCACGTTCAATTCTTCGTATTGGGTTTCACCAGACAGATCCGCACTGGCCACCAGCTTGGCGTCGGAACGCAGGGAGATATGTGCAGAAGCCCCGGAGGTAATCCCGTTGGCCAGCTCGATGCCGCCACCCAGGTTCAGGAACAATGGCTGACGACCGTAGTTGAAAAACTGCCCTTCCCGAGAATTTTCGGATTTGAAGGCCAGCATTTCTTCACCGTACTTTTCCACGCCGGCAATGATGGCGAAGTAGATGGGATGCCCAAACTGGGTCAGATCGGTGAGATCGGTTTTCAGGGCGATAATCTGTTGCTGGGAATCGGTATCGTTGAGCACATCGCCGTCACGAATAACCGCCGCGCCACCACCGTTGGGATTGCCCTGACTCACCGCCCGGAGTTCCTGCTCACCGTGCAGCAAGCCCACTGTCAGCTCCCCACGGGGATCCTGGGTCAGGTAGGCCGGGTTGTAGTACAACGCGGACGCCTGGGTGTTGAACATGGAAAGCGCTTGCGCGGTCCCCACATCCGTCGGCAACAGGCCATAGGTGCTGGCCGTATTGCCCATGGCGGCATAAACAGGACTGGACAAGGCAGTTGAGATAATCGCAGCAGCCCCCCAGCGGGACAGGTTCTTGGTTGTCATAGCGCGTCTCCGGCGTTTGTTATTCGGTTTTTCGCCCAAGGTTTACCGTCTCAGGCGCTGGGAGAACAACACGTGAAGGCTATGCAGCCTCTCGCTATTCCCCCCTGTGTATATGCAATAAGTAAAACAAAACGCCCGTGCTACAGCCGTTGAGAAAAGGTTGGGATTGGTTGAGAAAGGTACGCGCAAGGGCGGGATATGCAGCGAAGTGTTATGGATCTGTAACGGGGAGCGGCCAGTGGTGAAGTCGGTTACCGGGCCGAAAAGGTAGCAGGCCGATTACGGCAGCCAGCCCGAGCGCCTGTGCGACAGGCATAAAAAAGGTTCATCGCGGAATTGAGTGATCCGCCGGCTGCAGAGCTTGTCTGATTATCCCGCTTTGGCCGCCGCTGGACGCCGGATGCCCGACGACGGACGCTGGCATTCAAAACCTGAAAACCTTGCCCGCCATACTCTCTGTGCAAAATGTATTACCCGATTATTGCCTCAATGATGGCCCTGACAATTCCTCAAAATACCCCTCAAAAAAGATGCCGGAATAACGACAGTCTCTCAGGCGATGGAGGTTTACGTCAGGCATCCGGCGTCGAGCGTTTGGCAAAGTGCCGGGTATTCGGGATAAACCGGGCAGATGGCGAGAAGCGTTTTATTCACTCTAATCCGCGAAAAACCATAAAAAAGCCGGCCCAAAGGCCGGCTGTAAAAACACAAACATCCGTTATTGCTTGATGGGCTCACCCAGGTACTGGAGTTTGACGCCACCCACCGGGATCTTCAGGTAGATCTCCGGGCTGGACAGCAACACACTCAGCACCACATTCACCGGAATCATATTGGCATTGACCTGGTTGATCACCATGCGGCCATCCGGCAGGAACGTGACCGGCCCGGAAAGCTTCATGGTAATCGGATAGCTATGCTGGTTGTGTGATCCGCCGGCGACGATATGCATGTAAGGCGCATCCAGATACAAATCCACATTGGCACGAAATTCCGGGCCATTGTCGGTCTGCACAATCCAGCCGGGGATCAATCCCTGGCGCTCGATTTCATCGTAGACATAGCTGCCATCCGGGTTCTGTTTGCCACAGTAGTTGTCGGCATCGTCCGGCCAGGGCACACAGTGATACCGCATGCGCATGAACTGGGTTTCCGTTGGCGTTTCACTGGGAATGAAGCCCAGGATTTTCACCAGCAGAGTCACCGAGGATGCCTGAATCATGGTTGGGTACAAACCAATACGAACCGCCTTCATGGGTTCATTCGTGGCGGGATCGATTACCTCTTCACCGGTCTCCAGATCGGTATAGACCGCCGAGCCGAATACTTCTGAATTCAGCGCACCCGTGACATGGATGTCGCACTGTTCCGTCACGTCGCACAGCAGCTCCGGATCGTACAAAAGCCCTTTTCCATCATAGCCGTCGAGGATGAGATCCGTGGTATTCACCCCGGGTTCATTCCCTCCGTAACCCGGCTCACCACTATCAAAATGGCCATTACCATTGAGATCCGCGGTGGGCAGGTTTTTCAGCGGCTGGTACACCGACACCCTCGGCGCGGCCCCGATAAAGTGGTTCTCTATATCCGGGCCACCCATATCGTTGGCAGGGGCTCGCAACATGGCGGTCTGCAAACGTTTACCATCGGTAGCGCAAATGGCTTCGCCGGAGGTGCAATCATCCGGCAACTGGCCGCCGGTCGCGTTCACACTTTGCAAGGCGTAGCGGTAATACACCCCTTCTTCCCAAGGCTCGTCCGGGGTAAAGACCAGGCTGCGCGTCCCCACCTCCAGTGAACCGGTGACGCCGGCTTCGCAGCGATATTTACGCTTTTCGCCATCGTCATAACGCATCGGCGTACCCGTGGCCGGGTTCAACTCCACTTTCTCTACCCGGAAGCTGCCCACATCACAGGCGGTGGTGTTCTCGAAGACCACAGAGGCCGGGGCAATATCGCGGGTGAAGTTAATCCGGATAGCCCGGTCTGCCGGCAGGCTGGACACCGGGTTGCGATCATCTTCGGTCTTACCGCCCTGACAGAAGCCGTGGTTGCCAAACTCGATTTCCCAATGCTCCTTGTCACTGGCGCACGGGAAGCCCGGGTAGGTCGTCAGCACACGGGGCGGCGGCAAATCGCCGACACGGCTAGCCAACTCGAAACCCTGGTTGACCGGGTTGACCGGATTACCGGCCAGATCCGTCACGGAACCCTCCACCACAGCGGTATAACTTTCACCAAAGGCCAGCGGCTGGGCCGGTCGCATCACCAGGCTGGCACCGTCCAGGTACCAGTCGGTATCCACGTAACTGCCGTTGTGCTGCAGGCCAAAGCTGGTGCCGGCATGCAGGCTGGCGTTATCCAGTGGCTCACTGAAGTTCAGAATCACCGCATCGCCCGGGCGTGCATTCATGGCCATGCCATTGCCATCCACAGCGGGCACCATGGATTGCAGTACCGGAGCGGTCATATCCGGCACCGGCTCAGGGGCGTTTTCCTGATCCTCGTAGGATTTCATGTGGAAACTGAGCAGGCCGAAGGCGGTTTCCTGCCCCAACACTTTGGGTTCCACGATACCCACCGCGTCAATTTCCATGCGGCCATCCTGCACCAGCGCCATGCCGTTCAATTCCACATGCATCAGCGTCTGACTCAGCGCGCCGTTGGCTTCCGGGTTTTCCGCCGTCATGGACACATCCATGTACAGCTTCACCTGTTTCGGCGCTTCATGGGCATCGCTGTAGGGGTTGGGCATCAGGTAGCCGGAAGCATCGGACAGGAAGGTCACGGCGATGGCACCGGTCTCGATACCCGCCTTCACTTCGCCGGCCACTTTCACTTCGATGTTGCTGCCGCTAAGCAGGCTGTTGCGGGGAATGCGCAGCGGTGATACTTCCGGGTAGTTGGGCAGAAATGCCAGCTCGGCGAACACATCGCCGCCCTGCATGGTGGCATCCTTGCTGCCCAGCAAGGTGGACTGCACCGGCACACAGTTCATGGTGGCACCGGTCAGCTTGGCCACCAGCGCGCCGTCCGCGTTACAGGGATCGTCCGCCTGGTCGGTGGCACTGACCACGTCCTGCACCAGGGTTGCGCGGGGCCTGGAGTCTTTGGCCACCCAGGTCTGCTCGAAACCACCGGTAAGGCTGTCATCGGATTCGCCACGCACCGAGGTGCTGAACGACAGGGTGTAGCTCTCGCCCGGTGTCAGGTCTTCCAGTGGATCCACCGTGACCGCATTGCCTTTTACCAGCAGGGCCGCAGGTACCAGACCGTCACTGCCTTCCAGCGTCACGGAATCGCCATACACCAGGGTGCCGGCATCCAGCATCTGGTTAAAGCGCACCCGCAGGGTGGAAAAATCCATGAACGGCAGCTGTTCACCATCCGGGATCACATTACGCACCGCCAGGTCCGGGGAGGCCATGCGGCTGGACATAGGGCCATCGCTGGACAACCGGGTAACGAAATCCAGGCCGCCATCCGGGAACACCGGGGAGCCGTTTTCCGTTTCTATGCCATTCAGCACCAACCGGTAGTGGGTATGGGTTTGCAGCGACGCATCCGGCTGCAACATGACACCCATGCCCCCATCCACCGGTTGTGGCGCCTGCAGGGCCACCTGATTATTGCCGGTATCGGGGCAATCCCCGTCCAGCTGGGCACATTCCAGCAACGTAAAGTGGCTGGCATCCACTGTGACCGGATGGGAAAACCGAATGGACAGCGGCGTCTTTGGTGCCAGATCCTGCTGACCGTCGTAGGGGAAACTGTAATAGACCTCACCGGTCTGCCAGTTTTCCAGGGTGGGCTCGTCACCGGCCTCACCGCCACAGGCCGCCAGCAAGGCAGCTGCTGTAGCCAGAGATAGCGCTTTTAATTTCATCGCCATTACCTCCTAGAATTTGAGGGTGATGGAGCCGGAGAAAACGTGTACATCGCCTTCCGCTTCCACGGTTTCGTAGGACTGCGGGAAGCTCGGGGAACGGCGGTCGTACAGATCGAACTCGCGCGAGTCGAGCTGTTGATACTGGTAGGCCAGATCAAAACGCACCGGGTAAGCCAGCACCGGGACGGACTTGTACTCTGCAGTGAGACCCAGGCCCAGAATCATCTTGTCGGCATCCAGGTAGTTCACTTCCAGTGATGCGTTGGAATCCAGAGGCGATTCACTGAACGCCACGCCGCCTGTTAGCTTGTAGGTGTCGTTGATATTGAATTCGCCACCAATGCGCGGCACCACAATATCCTTGAAACGCAGCTCGTAAGGCGCGCCGCCGGTGTTAACGGCCTGGTCCTTGATAGTGTCGCCTTCCAGCTCTTCTTCCAGGCTCGACCATTCCTGCATTTCCAAGGTTACCCCAACGCGCCAGCGCTCCCGGCCATAGGCCAGACCGGCGGCATAGATATTCGGCTGGTAGGAATCGATGGTGGTAATCGCCAGGTTGATGCCCGGGTCCAGCACGGTGCCGGGGATAGTGATAGTGGAATCCACCGTGGTGTTGGTGTTGGAGTAACCACGGTAACTGAACGCGGTTTCCAGCCCATTGAACCAGCAGCTATCACCTTCACCGCAGAAGCTTTCGCCCCAGTCCATGTTGAGGCCGAAGATTGGTCGAATGGAGGGCTTGGCCGACACATTCAGGGTTTCGTAGCTGGTTTCCCCAGCCAGTGTGGACGTCGCGACCAGCTCCGCTTCCGAATGCAGGGTAATCCGTGCGGACAGCCCCATATCCAGGCCACGCCAGATTTGCGTACCGCCCCCCAGATTCAGGAACAGCGGCTGGCGACCGTATTCGAAATACTGGCCGGAGGTGGAGGTCTGCGAATTGAATGCCAGCATTTCCTCGCCGTATTTTTCCACGCCGAGCATAAAGCCGAAGTACAGGGGATGGTCATACTTGGTCAGGGAAGTAAGGTCGGTCTTCATGCCCAGCAAGACCTGCTGGGACGGTGAATCCTGGAGAATATCGCCATCGCGAAGCGGGGCAGACCCGCCACCGACGGAACTGGCACGCAGCTCATGGTCCGCGTGCAACAGGCCGGTGGTCAGCTCACCGCGGCTGTCCTTGGCCAGATAAGCCGGATTGTAATAAGTAGCGGATACCTGACTATTGAACATGGACAAGGCCTGGGCGGAGGCCAGGTCGGAGGGCAGCACCCCATAGGTAGTGCCGATATTCCCCATGCTGGCCATTACCGGTGACACAGACACAGCGCCAATTCCCGCCAGAACGGCAGGAAGTAATTTCCGTATTGTCATGAAGCTCTCCACAAGACGCGCCCGAAACGGGGCCGTTGTTATTATTTGGCGGTACGCAAATTCAAGCGCACCTGACCGTTATGCTGAGCAGTTTTTTGCTCACTATTATTGGCATCATCGTGCCAAATAGTAGAAACATTTAATCACGACAATGTCGCAAAACCTCACTGGGTTTACATATATACACAGAAACACACAGATGAACCACATTCGTAATACGCCGTTTTCCTTAGAAAATAGCCTGGAAGTCACGCTTTTGTCCCGATAAACGGCAATCCCCCACGACAAGACACCGGGACGATTGCACGGCTGTTAACCTCATGAGGCGCTCAACAAGCTGACACCCACGGGCCGCACCAGGCACAAAGAAGAAGGCCGCAGGTGGCACCGCCAGGACAGCGGGCCACAGGCAACCTCGAAGGGGGGATCAGAACTTAACGGTGATGGAACCGGAAAAAATATTGGCCTCACCATCCGCCGACACGGTTTCATAGGGGTTGGTCACCCCTGGCCGGGTCGTCGTCAGCTCAAATTCCCGCTTTTCCAGCCTCTGGAACTGGTAACCAAAATCCAGCCGCAACGGAAAGGCCAGGACGGGCGGATTACGAACAATCCAGGAGGCGCCCACCCCAACAATCGTCTTGTCACTATCCAGGTAATTCACATCCGGGGTTTGCAGGCTTTCCAGCGGGCTTTCCTGCCAGGCCGCCCCGGCGGTGAGGATCAGGCTGTCGTTTACCGTCCACTCGGCCCCGATGCGTGGCACCACAATATCCTTCAACGCCACATTGGCCTGATCCTTGATGGTGTCACGGTCCAGCTTGTCTTCCAGGTCCTGCCAGTTCTGCTGCTCCACCGCCAGCGCCAGGCGGAAACGATCGCTGAGATGGTACAGCAGGCCCGCGCTGTAGATATCCGGCTGATAGGAATCCAGTGTATCGATCAACAGCGTAATGCCCGGATCCACCACGGTACCGGGAATGGTGATATTGGATTCCACCGAGGTGCGCGCTTCGGTATGCCCGCGAAAAGCCAGCGCGGTTTCCAGATCGCCAAGAAAACCACAGCGATCGTTATTTCCGCAGAACACTTTCCCCCACTCGAAGTTCACCGACACCACCGGGCGAATCACCGGCCGGGCGGTGACGTCCAGCCTTTCATACTGGGTGTTGCCGGCCAGATCCGCGCTGGCCACCAGGGTGGCATCGGAGCGCAGGGACACGTGCGCCGAGGCACCGCCGGTAATACCATTGAACAACTCGACACCGCCCCCCAGGTTCAGGAACAGGGGCTGGCGACCGTATTGGAAAAATTGCCCTTCGGTGCTGGTTTGTGAATTGAAGGCCAGCATTTCCTCACCATACTTCTCCACCCCGGCAATGAAGGCAAAGTACAGCGGGTGGTTGAATTTGGTCAGGTCCGTCAGGTCGGTCTTCATGGCGATCAACACCTGCTGGGAAGGCGCATCGCTGAGCACATCGCCTTCGCGGGTCACCGGCGAGCCGCCGCTGGGGCTTCCCTGGCTGGCCGCCCGCAACTCCTGGGCGGCGTGCATCATGCCCAGGGTCAATTCGCCGCGCGGGTCGCGGGTCAGGTAGGCCGGGTTGTAATACAGGGCTGACGCCTGGGCATTGAAAAGCGACAACCCCTGCGCCGACGCCACATCCATGGGCAGCAATCCATAGGTACTGGCCGTATTGCCCATACCCGCCTGGGCCGGGGTACTGACCCCGGCGCCCAATCCTGCAGCCAGAACCGCGCCGCACAGCAACGTCGCCAGCCGGCGATACGCTTTATTGATGATCATGCAACTTCTCCACTTTTTTTATCTGCGGGCTGCCTGCCCTGCATCGCGACACAGAGCAGGCAGCAGCGCGTTTGTTATTACTGCCACCTCCGGCAGATGGATCAGGGCTTCACCGGCTCGCTCACATAATTGAGCTCGGTTCTGCCTGCCGGAATCTGCATGTGAATGGCATCCACCCCCTGAACCAGATCCGCCACCATGCCGCCCAGATACACATCCACCGGCAGGGCCTGGGTGCTGAGTTGATGAATGTCCAGCCGGCCGTCGTCCAGAAAAGTCACCGCCCCGGATAGCCCCAGCGTAAGCGGGTAACTGTGCAGGTTATGGGTGAAGGGCTGCGCCATCCCGGCCAGCACGGCGACCGGCTCCAGTTGCGGCGCATCCAGATACAGATTCAGGCGGGTGACAAACTGCGGCTCGCTGGCGCCTTCAACAATCCAGCCTTTCACCCGGCCCTGGTCCTGGGCGGCGCAGGGTGCCGAGGCCGCGGGGTTGGCGTCACAGGCATAACGGATACGCATAAGCTGCGGACCGGTGGGTGCGGGCATCACCGCCTGGGTCAGGTTGGCGGCGATGGGGGTCAGGATCGGGTAGACGGTAGTGCCTGTGGTCACGATCCGGCTGGGGTGAATGTAGGCCAGCACGCCCCCCTGTGTCTTCACCACATCGGGAATCAACGGATCATCACCGAAACGGGCAAGCACGTCCTCTGCGCTCAGGTAGCCGTCGATCTCCGCTGTCAGGTTGCCGCTCAGGAACAGGTATTGGTTATCCGGGCAAGGTGCCTCGGGCATATCCGTATAGAGATGGCTGTACTGCGCTTCCAGGGCCGGAAACGCACTTAGGTCCGGGGTGACATAGTCGTCACCGGGGCAGCCGATATCAAAGTCGGCAATAAGCTGGCCCTGTGCCGCCGGCGTTCCTTTTTCCAGAAACGCACTGTTAAGAATGGCGCTGGCCTCCGTGGAGGGGGCTGCCTCACTGGACTCACGGATCAGGCTGGCATTCACGTCTGCCGTAGGCAGGTTCCGCAGCCCCTGCAGCACCTCACCGCTTGCCTCATTGGCGCGGAAATACACCACCAGCGATTCGCCGCCCTGTTGTGCCCCGGGTACGTTTTCCGGGCCCTGATACAGCAGCCGGGTTTGCAACGGCAGGCCTCGCCCATCGCAAATGGCGTCCACCCCACAGGCCGGATTATCGACCACAGAATGCAGGGTATAGCGGTACAACTCTCCAGCCTGCAACGCCTCCTCGGGGGTAAAGGTGAGCGTGCGCCCCCGGGCATTCAACACGCCGGGCAGCGCATTGCCTTGCGGCTGGCCCGCATCGTCGACGGCCTCCAGCACAAAGGTATCGGCATTCACGGAATCCGCATCCAGGGCCTGGGAGAAGGTCAGCTTGATGTCGCGATTAACCGGCAAACGGGCCAGGGGAAGGTGGTCATCTTCCACCACCGGGCCCGCTCCCTCCGGCGCGGTGCCGGTGCCATCACGGCCACCGACGCAGCGCCCGGCACGATTGGCAGCCAGATCCCGGCCCACGGTATTACAGGGAAAGCCCGGATAGGCAGACAGCACCAGCGGCGCCCTGGCGTTCCCGGCGGCATAGTCCGGCAGGGAAAAAGTCAGGGTATCGGCCAGCGCGCCGTTGCCGGCGATGTCGCGAATACCGTCGGTGAACAACACCTGATACTGCGCACCATGGGCCAAAGGCTCTTCCGGCTGCAGCACCAGGGCCGCGCCATCCACGCGCCACTGAAACGGCTCCGGCATGCCGTCGCGGGTCAGCAACAAGGTGTCATCCGCCTCACCGGCGGCCTGCACGCTGCCCGGGTCCAGCGGTTCACTGAAGTTGAGCACCACCGGGTCCCCCGGCCGCTGCATCAAGGTGGCTTCACCCGGCTGCCACGCTTGCAAAGTCGGGGGTGTCATATCGTCCTGCGGTGCCGGGGCATTGTTCTGGTCCGGGTAGGACTCCATATGGAAACTGAGCACCCCGTAGGCGGTTTCCACCCCCAGCACCTCCGGCTCCACCACGCCCACCGCATCGGTGACCAGGCTGCCGGTGCTGGTATTGGCCTTGGCTGTGCCGACCAGCTCCACCTGTAGCAACGTTTGGGTGAAGGCGCCATTGGCACGCGGTTCTTCAGTGGCAAACGCCACATCGATATTCAGGCGCAGCTGCCGAGGTGCATTGGGGCTGACACTATTGGGGTTGGGGATCAGGTAACCGGTGGCATCGGACAGAAACATCACGGTGACCTCACCGGAATCAAAACCGGCATCCACCTGCCCACCGATCATCACTTTCAGCGGGTCCCCTTTCAGTAACGCACCACGGGGAATGCGCAGCGGAGTCACTTCCGGAAAATTTGGCGCGTAGGCCAGCTCCGCAAACACATCACCGGACTGCCGCGACACGGTGGTGTCACCCAGCAACCGGGCGATGACCGGCACACAGTTGATGGCCATGCCGGTGAGCATGGAGGTACTGGAAGGTGACGGCTGATCGCAGTCGTCAGCGGCGGCGGCACGCTGGACCATGGTGGCTCGCGGCTCCGTACTTCTGGCTACCCAGCTTTTCAGCATCGGGCTGTCCAGCCCATCGCCGGCCAGCCCTTTCACTCCCGGCATAATCAACAGGCTGTATGACTGACCGGGGATCAATGTTTCCTCCGGGTCGAGCACCAGTGCGCTGCCCTTCGCCCACACTGCGGCGGGCACTTGCTCACCGCCGGATGTCAGATTGACGGTATCGCCATACTTCACCGTTTTCGGGTCCAGCGGCTGATTGAAGCGCACACTCACGGTGGAAAAATCCAGTAGCGGCAAGTCGCCGTCCGGCACGATACGGGTGATCGCCAGCTGCGGGTCCGGCACCTGATCCCGGATCGGCCCTTCGCGGGCTATCCGGGTGCGAAACGCCAGGCTGCCGTTGGGCAGGCTCACCCTCTGATCATCAATGACCAGATCATTCAGCACCAGGGAATAACCCGTGCCGGTTTTCAGTGCACCGACGTCCGGCGCAAGCACGACGCCCCGGCCGTTGCCACTGCTGTGCGGCGCCGCCAGTGCCACGCTGGCCACAGCGCTACTCGCATCACAACGGCGGGCATCCGGGGCGCATTCGTAGAGGCTGACATTGCTGGCGTCCAGCGACACCGGGTCGGAAAAACGCAGGACGATCGGGGCATGGGGAGGCACCGCCTGCTGTCCATCATAGGGGTAACTGTAATAAAGCCCCCCTTTCCCGCTGTCATCGAATGCGGTGGCCCCCTCCTCGCCGCCACAGGCAACCAGCAAGGCCAACAAACTCACGCCCATCAGGCTCTTCAACCATGGGCACAAGCGCAGAAAAACGCGCCGATCGAGAAGCACGGTCAGGGTTTGCATTGGCATCTCCGTGCACCGGCATGCCATCGTCACGACGAAGCCGGGCTTTATTGTTATTGCGGGCAGGCATCCATTGCCTGCCACCGCACCACGGCAATTCATCCATGGCGAAAGGAGAAAGTAGCAATACAGACAGGGAAAAAAACGATGACCGGATCACACTATTGAAAATAATGCTCACAACTGTTCACAAGAGAGCTAAAAGCATAATGAATCAGTAGTAAGTCATTAACTAAAAACAACTTTACTACTAGAAAATGGAGGGTTAAATGTGAACGATCGTGCAAATAAAGCCTGACTAACGGCGGCGACTAAGCACGATGACAGGCACCAGCCCCAGCAACACCAGGGTCAGTGACGGGGCGGCGGCGCGTTGCCACTCCCCTTCGGCGGTAAGCTCATAGATACGCACTGCCAGCGTGTCCCAGCCAAAGGGTCGCAGCAGCAGAGTGGCAGGCATTTCCTTCATCACATCAATGCCCACCAGAAGCAGCGCGGTGAACAGCCCCGGCAGCATCATCGGCAGGTAGATCCGGCGCCCCACATCGGAGGCGGAAGCACCCAGGGTACGGGCTGCTTCCACCAGGCTGGGGCGCACCTGTTGCAACGCGTTTTCCACCGGGCCGAAGGCCACCGCCAGAAAACGCACCACATAGGCCAGAATCAGCGCCGCCAGCCCGCCCACCAGCGGAATCGCCAGACCCCACTGGTCCAGCCGGGCTTCCACGGCGCTGAAGCTGACCATGATGCCCACCGCCAGCACCGAGCCGGGCAATGCATAGCCCAGGGTGGCCAACTGCACCGAACCGGATACTGCCCGCGACGGCTGGTGGCGCTTGACCCAGGCCAGCCAGCTGGCCAGCACCAGCACCAGCGAGGCGGCCATGGCGCCCAGCAGGAAGGTGCGCCAGATCAGGCTGAAGAAGCGGCTATCCAGCCCGTCGATGCCCGTGCCTACCACCCAGTACAACAGGCGACACACCGGCAGCAAAAAGGCCATGAACAGCACCGCAAAGGCGAAGGCGGAGATCAGCCAGGCAAAACGCGGTCGCACGCGCATGACCTGCCGCCCTCCCAGTTCGCTGAAACGGGCCCGGCGCCGGCCACGGCGCTCCAGCCACAGGGAGACCAGCACAAACAGCAACAACAACGACGCCAGCTGCGCCGCCGCCTGTAAATTGAACAGCCCGTACCAGCTTTTATAAATGGCAGTGGTAAAGGTGTCGAAGTTGAATACTGACACCGCCCCGAAGTCCGCCAGGGTTTCCATCAACGCCAGCGCCAGCCCGGCAGCAATGCCCGGCCGCGCCATGGGCAACGCCACTTTGAAAAAAGCACGGAGCGGGCCATCACCAAGAATCCGTGCCTGCTCCAGCACGGCACGGCCCTGGGCCTGGAAGGCCAGCCGCGCCAGCATGTACACATAGGGGTAAAGCACCAACGAGAGAGTCACCACAACCCACAGAGGATGGCGGGCGCTGAAGCCTGGGAAAGCACTCCACCAGCTGCGCATCTGGGTCTGGATCGGCCCGGCATAGTCGAGCAGATCCACCAGCACGAACGCCAGCACATAGGCGGGCATGGCCATGGGCAGCAGTAACGCCCATTGCAGCCAGCGACGACCGGGGAAATCCAGGGTGGCCACACACCAGGCCAGGGTGATGCCCAGCAGCGACACGCCAATGGCCACGCCGATCATCAGGAATACCGTGTTGCCAATCAGGCGCAACAGCACCGTGTCCATCAGGTGCTGCCAGGTCGCCCATTCCTGCTGTCGCCAAGCAGCGAGCAGCACCAGAATGGGCACCACGACCAACAGGGCCAGCGCAATCACGCTGGCCCCACTGAACGAAAACGCGCCGCGCCGAATCACCGGTTAGCGGTATCCGGCGCGGTCCATCAGTTTCACCGCCTCCACCTGGAGGGCACCGGCCACACTCACGTTCAGATCATCAGACTTGAACTCGCCCCAGGAGCGCACCTCTTCCGGGGGTTTCACCGACGCATTCACCGGGTATTCCAGGTTGCGGTCGGCCAACAGTTGCTGGGCGGCGGGCTGGGTCATCCATTCCAGCAGGGCTTTGGCTTTTTCCGGATGCGGTGCATTCGCTGTAACCCCGGCACCGGAAATGTTCACGTGCACGCCGCTGGACTCCTGGTTGGCCCAGAACAGCCCCAGCGGCAGCTGCGGATTATCGCGCTTCATGCGGCCGTAGTAGTAGGTATTAACGATGCCCACATCACATTGGCCGGCAACGATAGCTTCCATCAAGGCGGTGTCGTTGGAGAACACATCCGTGGCCAGGTTGGCCACCCAGCCGCGCACGATTTCTTCGGCCTTTTCTTCGCCAAGACGCTCAATCATGGTCGCCACCAGCGACTGGTTGTAGACCTTCTTGGAGGTGCGCAAACACAAGCGCCCTTTCCATTTCGGGTCGGCCAGGTCTTCGTAGGTAGACAGCTCGCTGGGCTGCAACCGGTCCTTGGAATACACCAGTGTGCGAGCGCGCACGGTCAGGCCATACCATTGCTTTTTCGGGTCGGTGAGCGCATCGGGCACATTGTTTTTCAGCACCACGGATTCCACCGGGTTAAGCAGGCCTTTTTCTGCCGCATTCCACAGATTACCGGCGTCCACGGTGATCAGCATATCCGCCGGGGAGCGTTCACCCTCGGCCTGCAAACGGGCGGTGAGGGCCGAGGCATTGTCGGTGATGTAGCGGATTCGCACACCGGTGGCCTCGGTGTAGGCATCGAACACCGGTTTGATCAGGTGATCGTTGCGGGAGGTATACACCACCAGCTCTTCATCGGCGGTCGGTTCGGAACACCCCCACAGGCCAGACGCCACAACCAGGGCGCCAACTATGATGCCAAACACGCGCATATCCATTCGCTCCAATTATTCGCAAACAAGAATGATTCTTAACTTCCACCAGTATGGCAGCTAACGCCAGTCAGCTCTAGCGCCAAACGCTGGCGGTTTTGCCCGGGCCGGCAAATCCGTGGTTCGCCCCATGGCCTGACGGGCGAAAAAACCTTTCACCGGGCCGGCCTGATTCACCCAGCGCATGCCCGTGTTCCGCAACCAGCGCACCGGCATGGCACGCTGCTCGAACAGGGACTGGAAGCCGCGCATGGCATTCTGCATCAGCAGGTTTTCGCCGCGGCGGCGGCGCTGATAACGCGCCAGGGCGGCCGGGTCGGCACAGTCTCGCCCGTGCTCACTGGCCCGCGCGATTTCTTCTGCCAGCACCGCCGCATCCAGCAAGCCCAGGTTCACACCTTGCCCGGCCAACGGGTGTATCACGTGGGCGGCATCGCCCACCAGCGCCAGACCAGTCGCCACATACTGGCTGGCGTGACGCTCCTGGATCGGGAACACCGCCCGTTCGCTGAGCAGGGTCACCGGCCCCAGGGCGTCGCCCACGGCGGCCTGCAATTCTGCCGCGAAAGAGACCGCATCCTTGTCGCGCAGTTCCGCAATTCGTTCCGGCCAGCCAGACCAGACGATGGAACACTGACGCTGATCCCCTTGCTCCGCGTCCGTGAATAACGGCAACAACGCCAGCGGCCCGCTTTCCATAAAGACCTGGCGGGCACAGGCGCCATGGGGCTGCGCAGTGGCGATGGTGGCCACCAATGCATGATGGCCACTGTCGCGCGGACCACCACTGATGCCCGCCTGTTCGCGCACCTGCGAGCGGGCACCGTCGGCGCCTATCAGCAGGTCTGCCTGCCAGTGTGTATCGCCACTGCGCACCGCCCATTGGCCGGTGTCGGCATCGCGGCGCAGGGCATCCACCTGCACGCCGCACTGCCAATCCAATGTCGGCAAGGTGGCCGCTTTCCGATACAACGCGGCAGCCAGGTGGCCATTCTCCAGCAACCAGCCCAGGCTCTCGGCGCCCACCTCCTCCGCCTGAAACAGCACCTCGCCGGTGCCATCCTGGTCCCATACCTGCATGGCACTGTAGGGCTGCACCCGCGACGCATCCAGATAATCCCACACCCCGGTATTGCGCAGCAGCCAATGGCTGGCTTCGGTAAGCGTGGACACCCGCAACTGCGCCGGGCCCTGCGGCATGGCCGGGGCAGGCGCACCGTCCAGCACGGTCACCTTCAACCCTTGCTCCGCCAACAGCACTGCCAGCACCCCACCGGTCATGCCACCGCCAACGATGATGATGTGTTGTTCGTTACTGCCAGTCATATAGTTCACCCAAAGGACAGAAATGCCCCTCCACCGTCAGCACCATTCAACCAGCCGCGAAGTTCAAAGTTTAAAGTTCAAACGCGAGGCGGGTTTGGTGCCAATCTGAACGGAAGGTGTTTCGCGCTGAATCGCGGGTTCGGACTTCGGGTACCAAGCCCCCCCTTTGCCCGCGCCTTTCAACTTTAAACTTTGAACCTTCAACTGTTCTTAAAGCCCCATGGCCCGTTTTGCAAAACCACTACGCAGCCCGGGCAGGATATCCATGGCTACCAACCCCAACTGGCGACTGTGCGCAAACAGCGGCTGCTGCACCCGGAACAATTCCGGCACCCAGCGGGATGCCTGGCTGATCAGGGCCTGATCCTTTTCCCGTTTTTGTGCGTAGGCCTGCAGGGTCGCCAGGCTACCGGGGTCGGCATTGCCACCCACGGTCTGCGCCAGCGCCAGCAGATCCCGTACCGCCAGATTAAAGCCCTGCCCGGCTACCGGGTGCAGGGTGTGAGCGGCATTACCGACCACCACCCCATGGGGCACCACCTGGGCACAGGCATCGGTGAGGATCAGCGGGTAACGCTGGCGCTCACCGATACCACCAAGGCGTGGCGCGTCCGCCGGACAACAACCCTGCAGCTGCGCCAGTGCTTCGTCGTCCGCCAACGCCATCCACTGGTTCACCTGCTCCCGCGGGCCGGTCCACACCAGCGCCATGCGCTGATCGGGCAGCGGCAACAAGGCCAATGGGCCGTCATTCAGAAAGCGTTCGTAGGCAATACCCTTGTGCGATTCTTTCAGGGACAGGTTAGCGATCAACGCATCGTGACCGGTGTCGTGATCCCGAGCACTGATACCCAGCCACTCCCGGGTCTTGGACCGGGCGCCGTCGGCGGCAATCAACAGCGGCGTTTCCACCACCTCGCCACTGGCCAGAGTGACCTGGTAACCGCCCTCTTGCCGGCGAATACCCGACAAGGTATCCGGCGCCCGCACCTCAATGCCCTCATCCGCAAACAAGGCACCGAGCAACACAAATCCCAGCCAGCGGTTTTCCACCACCGCACCCAGCTGCGCCACCCCTTCTTCTGCGGCGGACATGCGCGTTATGCCAAGCCGCGATTGTCGCGACACATGCACCGTACCGATAGCCGCCGCGTGCTCACGAACGGCATTGCCAAGGCCAAGATCATCCAGCACCGATAACGTCCCCGCGGACAAAGCAGTGCTGCGGGCATCAAAACTGGGAGTCAGGGGGGGAGCGTCGGGCAGGGACAGCGGGTGACTTTCGATCAGCATCACCCGGGCGGCACCGTGACGACGCAACAACAGCGCCAGCAAGGCCCCGGCCATACCACCGCCAACAATCACCAAAGGCTGTTGCGTCATTCCAACGTCCATTTTCGCTGTAGGAGCACCACTTGGGGCGCGAATCACCAAAGTGCCGAGTTACGAAAAACATAAAGCCCAGGCTTTTCGATACTCGGCACTCGTTACTCGCGACTGCCCTTCATTATCTTTTCAATCTCTGCCACGTCCTTCGGCACCTCGTGACTAAGCACTTCGCAGCCGGTTTTGGTCACCAGCACATCATCCTCGATGCGAATGCCAATACCCCGCCATTGCTCGTCCACTGTGGTGTCATCCGGCGCCACATACAGTCCCGGCTCCACGGTCAGCGCCATGCCCGGCTCCAGTTGGCGCCATTGTTCCTGAATGCGGTAATCACCCACGTCATGCACATCCAGGCCCAGCCAATGGCCGGTGCGGTGCATAAAGAATTGTCGGTAGCCTTCCGTTTCCACCAGCTCGTTGAATTCCCCTTTCAACAGGCCCAGGTCGATCAGCCCCTGAGTCAGTATATTCACCACCTGTTCGTGGGGCACGTTCCAGTGGTTGTCCGGGTGGGTAGCTTCGATGGCCGCATACTGGCTGGCCAGCACCAACTCATACAGCGCCTGCTGTGGTTTGCTGAATGTGCCGTTGACCGGAAAGGTACGGGTAATATCGGATGCATAATGTTCCAGCTCGCAACCGGCATCCACCAGCACCAGATCACCGGCTTTCAGCTTTCCGGTGTTTTCGATGTAATGAAGGATGCAGCTGTTGGCGCCGCCACCGACAATGCTCGGGTAGGCCGGGCTGCGCGAACCGTGGCGCATGAATTCGTGGATATATTCCGCTTCCAGCTGGTATTCCATCATCCCCGGTTTAACCGCCTGCATGGCGCGCACATGGGCGCCGGCTGAAATGCTGGCCGCCTTGCGCATCAGCTTGCCTTCTGCGGCGGATTTGAACAGCCGCAGGTCGTGCAGATGGTGGGCCAGCGCCACAAACTCGCCGGGCGGGTGCGCGCCACTGCGCACCCGTTCGCGAATGCTGTTGACCCAGCCCATCAGGCGCCGGTCGAATTCGCTGTCGTGGCCCAGATCGTAATAGACCCGTTCACTGCCTTCGATCAGCCCAGGGAGAATTTCATCGATATCGCTGATCGGGAATGCATCGTCCGCATCGTATTCCGATACTGCACCTTCCGGCCCGGCACGGTAGCCATTCCAGATTTCCATGGTGCGATCGCGGTCGCGGCAGAACAGCACATACTCGCCATGCTCCCGACCCGGCAGCAGCACCATCACCGCTTCCGGTTCAGCAAAGCCGGTGAGGTACCAGAAATCGCTGTTCTGCCGGTACGGATATTCCACGTCCCGGTTACGGGTGCGCTCCGGGGCGGCGGGCAGAATGGCAATACTGTTGGGCCCCATGATGGTCATCAGTTCCTGACGACGACGGGCAAACTCCTGGCGGCTGATACTCAAAACGACTCCTTAAATAACGCAACAGGCGGCACGCTTCACGCAACACGCCAGACGTCTGACGCCCAACACTTAATGCCGGGTTGGCGGTGTTTTATCCGCTGGCGCCGACTCCGGCTTGCCCTGATGACGCATGACCAGTTCAGTGTAAATCATCAGGGCAGACATGCGGCAGTGCTCGGCCACCTGCTCGAACATGTCTTCCTCCGCGTCGCCGTCATCATCCGGCGTGGCGACCTGGCTGATCGCCGCCAGATCCGATAGCGCTTCCTGTACACCCGGCGACAGATCCTTGTCGTGGGTGTTGGCCGAGCCGGTGCCAAAGCCCACCAGGAAGCCTTCGCTCCACTGGGCCAGTGCGGCCACCCGCAAGCCCAGATCATCCTCATCCGCCGGCAGCAGCAGATTCAGCTCCAGACCGGTGCCCTGATAACCGCCGTGCAACTGGTCCCGAACCGCCAGCAAGGCACCATTCATCTCGGCACCGAAACCCTCCGGCATATCCACGTGGGCAGCCAGCACCCCAAGCAGTTCCTCATTATGGCCGCCGTGACCGGTGGCCAGCAGGCCGGCAATCACCCCCTGCAATTCACTGGGAGAATGCTTTACGCCGGCCGCAGCCAGCCCCTGGACGAGAACCTCAAAATCAATATCGTTGGACATGCGTCTTTCCGTTTTCAACAGCCGGTGATCCGCTGGCGCGGCGGCCCCGGGAAGCAGAGTTGGGGATTACCTGAGAAGTGTGTGCTAAGTGGCTATCACACTTGAATTTCATTGACCCTTACAGACCCCACACCTATAGTACAAAAAGCCTGCAATCCGGGTGGGGGCGCCATCACCGGAAAATACCGGTAAGGTGCAGGGGAGCTACCTTAGGCGAACAGCGACCATTTTGCCATGACGACGGAACAACAACTGAGGCAACTGGAAGCCCGAGTCGATGACCTGCTGCGCATCAGCGCGCGGCTGCGTCAAGAGAACCAGGCCTTGCATGATCGCGAGAGCAAACTGGTGGAAGAACGGGCCCAGTTACTGAAAAAAAATGATGCGGCCCGCAGTAAAGTCGAGGCCATCATCTCGCGTCTGAAATCTCTCGAGCAGGAATCCTGAACGTGACCGCCTGCCTGACTCTGACTCACAGCCAATGCGGTGTAATCCGGAATGTCTAACGAAAACTCCCTGGTAATTCATCTACTGGACAAGGAGTATCGCGTCGCCTGCCCCGCCGGGGAACAGGACAACCTGCTGGCGGCCGCCCGTTATCTGGACGAACAGATGCGCGAAGTGCGTGATGCCAATGTCATCGGCCTGGAACGCATTGCCATCATGACGGCCCTGAACATGAGCCACGAACTGCTCCGCGCCCGCCAGAGCGTCTCCCAGGATTCCGAAAGCGAAGCCCGGGTGCAGGCCCTGCTCGGCCGCCTGGAAGACGAAATCCAGGCCTTCGAAGACGCCCGCCGGAAACTGTAACTCTTCTCCGCCTCGCCTGTAGGAGCACCTCTTGCAGCGGCTTCGCATCCAGACCAAGAACCACCAACGAAATCCCTGCCCTGTCAAGACTGACCCACCCCCCGCACCACTGATATAATGTCCTCAAGTGCTTCCTGGCCCGTGCGCCAGAGGGTCAAGTCCCCTTGCCGATAATGTACTACCCGGGGGCATATATTGCCTTGTCCGTGTGCATGTCCGCCTATTGAGCGGAAAGCCTGAGGGCAAGGCTGCTGCCGCCACCTTGAACCTTCGGTTCAAGGGTCAAACCCGCAGCGGCGGGCCGGGAAGCACCCTTTATTATCGCTGACGCCGGATACCCGATGCCTGACGCGAAAATCACCACCACGCGGCAACGCCAGCAATTACGCCGCCAGTTCCGGCAGCAACGTCGCGCCCTCAGCGTCGGCCAACGCCGCCGCGCCAGCGCCCGTTTCGGCCCAGCCCTGGCCCGGGCCATACAACACCGCCCTGCCCGCCACGTGGCTATCTACCTGCCCAACGACGGCGAACTGGATGTACGCCCCGCCCTGCGCCACCCTCGCTTTCAGCAGGCCTCCACCTATCTGCCTTTTGTCGACGCCCTGCGCCCCGGACACCTGCAATTTCGCCTCTGGCAGCATCACCATCCCATGCGCGCCAATGCCTACGGCATTCACGAACCCGCTCTGCGCTATCGTGGGCGGGCCCTGTGGGCGCTGGATGTGATTATCCTGCCCGCCGTGGCCTTTGATGAGGCGGGGTATCGACTGGGCATGGGAGGGGGCTACTACGACCGCACCCTGGCACAACTGGCACGGCATCCGCGCCGGCCACGGCTGGTGGCCGCCGGGTACGATTTTCAGAAAATGGCGCGAGGTGAGATACCGGTGGCCCCGTGGGACCAACCGGTGGACAGCGTGGTTACTGCTGCGTCTGAGTAACGGTAATGCCTGCACTGTCAGCGTAACGCTGGTAATCCGGTTCATTTCCACCATGAGTCAGGCTGCTAACCAGCACACCTAACCCGAAAACAACCGCCAGTAGCACCAGGGCGTCCGGCTTTTTCTTCATTGTTCTATTCCCCAAAATGGTACAGCAATATGAAAAAAGTGACCCAAAAGTATTAACAAGATTGTCACCTTAGTCTGATTTAACAGCATAAAATGCCAAGTGGGTCAAAATTTGATCATTTCCAAATGTAAAGTCAAGCAGTTAGCGCTGCTTGCTGACACTTCTTAACAGAACACCCCGCTAACTCTCCAGTGTCGCAGGGCGTATTTCACGTCAAGCTAACACGGTGCGCACACAGCAGACAATGTAAAATCAACAGGTTAGCGATCATCGGGCGAAAAGCAGGACACTGACAAGCCAGCAACGGCTACGCCGATTAACTGACCGGTTAAACCGGCGTTAGTTCAAAAATAGCCGGTAGGCAGGGTTGTCGCTTTCTTCCACCATGGGATAGGGCACCTTCTTGAGGTCGGCCAATAGCCTGGCCTGCTTGCCCTCCTCCACCTGGAAACCCACGAGCACACGGCCATAGGCCGCGCCATGGTTGCGGTAATGGAACAGGCTGATGTTCCATTTTTCGCCCAGCGACTGCAGAAATTTCATCAACGCCCCCGGGCGCTCCGGGAACTCCACCCGAAACAGACGCTCCTGCAGGTCCTGGCGTGAGGTATGGCCTCCAACCAGATGGCGGATATGCAGCTTGGCCATTTCGTTGCCACTCATATCCACCACCGGATAACCACGCTCCTGCAATTCGCTCATCAGCGCCTGCAGCGCCTCACCGCCCGGGCGTAACTGGATACCCACAAAAATATTGGCATCGCGATCATCGCTGTAACGGTAGTTGAATTCGGTGATTCCGCGCCGCCCGAGGGCCTGACAGAATGCCCGAAACGCCCCCGGCTTCTCCGGAATGGTCACCGCCAGGATCGCCTCGCGCTGCTCACCCAGCTCGGCACGCTCTGACACATGACGCAGGCGGTCAAAATTCACATTGGCGCCACTTTGAATCGCCACCAGGGTCTGGTCTCGCACATCGTGCTTCGCCACCCAGTTTTTCAAACCGGCCAGTGCCAGCGCCCCCGCCGGTTCGCAGATGGCACGGGTATCCTCGAACGCGTCCTTGATGGCCGCACAGATTTCATCGGTGCTGGCGGTGATCACCTCATCCACATGGTCACGCAGCACCTTGTAGGTTTCCTTGCCGATCTGCTTCACCGCAACACCGTCGGCAAACAGCCCCACTTCAGGCAGCGTAACCCGACGCTTTTTCTCCAGCGCCGCTTTCAGGCAGGCCGCATCCTCCGGCTCGACCGCGATCACTTTCACATCCGGGCGCACGTATTTCACATAAGCCGCCACACCGGCCGCCAAGCCACCGCCGCCCACCGGAATGAAAATAGCATCCAGATCGCGGCTTTGCTGACGCAGAATCTCCATGCCCACCGTGCCCTGGCCGGCAATCACATCCGGATCATCGTAGGGATGAACAAAGGTCAGGTTGTCACGGGCCTGCAGTTTCAGGGCCTGGGCCAGCGCTTCATCAAAACTGTCGCCGTGCAGCACCACCTTGCCGCCATGGCGACGCACGGAACTTACCTTGATGTCCGGCGTGGTGCGCGGCATTACGATGGTTGCCTTGATGCCCATGGACGACGCGGCCAGCGCCAGCCCCTGGGCATGATTGCCCGCCGACGCGCAGATCACCCCAAGGGCAAGCTGCTCTTGCGTCAGCTGACACAGCTTGTTGTAGGCACCACGCAGCTTGAAGGAGAACACCGGCTGCAGATCCTCACGCTTGAGCAGCACCCGGTTGCCAATACGTTTGGAAATCAACGGCGCTGCATGAATGGGAGTTTCCACCGCCACGTCGTAGACGCGGGATTGCAGTATCCGTTTAACGTATTTGTCCAACATGGAGGGTTCCGGGCTCATTCTGTGAAGGGAAAGGAATAGTCTAGGGGCTGGCCGCCACAAATGCGATAGGCCGGGGTCGAGTCAGGGGCGCCGCTGGCCTATAATTGGCGCACCTTTCACGGTCGACACACACCCACACTACGACAGGACAGCCTCATGGATCAGGATGCGCTGAAAAAGCAGGTGGCCGAAGCCGCACTGCGTTTTGTCCCCGAAGGGGAAATCATCGGCGTGGGCACCGGCTCCACCGCCAACTTCTTTATCGACGGACTGGCCACCCTCAAGGATCGCATCAAAGGCGCCGTAGCCAGCTCCGAGACTACTGCCGAACGCCTCAAGCAACATGGCATTGAGGTTTTCTCGCTGAATGATGTAGGCAACCTGTCGGTGTATGTGGACGGGGCAGACGAAGTGAACAGCCACCGGGAAATGATCAAGGGCGGCGGCGGCGCACTCACCCGGGAAAAAATTGTCGCCGCCGCAGCGCGGGAATTCATCTGCATTGTGGATGTCTCCAAGCAGGTGAAACGCCTCGGCGCATTCCCACTACCGGTAGAAGTCATCCCCATGGCCCGCTCTTATGTGGCCCGTAAACTCGTCGCACTGGGTGGGCAACCGGAATACCGCGAAGGCTTTGTCACGGACAACGGCAATATCATTCTCGATGTGCACAACCTGGATATCACCAACCCGATTGAACTGGAAACCACGCTCAACAATATCGTTGGCGTCGTCACCAATGGCCTGTTCGCCAAGCGGCCTGCCGACGTGGTTCTGGTAGGCGAAAATGGCACCGTGAACCAATACTGAGGCGCGACGGAAAACGCTAAAAACTGTTCATCAGTCAACGCTTACAAGAACAAAAAAAGGCCGCGAATCGCGGCCTTTTTTGATCCCGGAAAGAATATTAATCCCAGAAGTTATACCAGGATTTTTCTTTCTTCTCAGCGTCCGCCTTGGCATCCGCTTTCGCCTCCGCATTGACACCGGCGGCCCCCGCTTTCATTTCAGCGTTGGCATTGGCGCCAGCCCCTTGCGCATTATTCATGGCATCTTCATGACGCTGACGCGCGGCGTCACGGTTTTCTTCCATTTTCTTCATGTTGGCATCGTGCTTGGCACGGGCATCATCGCCCATGGCGTTTGCGTCATCCTTCATGGCATCACGCTTTGCCTTGGCGTCTTTTTTCATCTCGTCATGGCGGGCTTTGGCATCGCTCTCCATTTGATCACGCTGCGCCCGCGCATCTTTTTCTGCCTGCTTGGCATCTGCCTTGGCCGCATCTCGCTGGTCACGAACAGTCTGTTCAGCAGCATCGGCATCTGCCTGGGCATTCACGGCAGCATTGACGCCTGCATTCAGGTCTGCCACGGCAGCCTGACTCAACAAGACCGCACCGGAAGCAGCGGCCAACATCCATTTACTGTTCATCATAGACTCCTTGTAAAAACGCAAAATTCCCTAGTCAGGAACCGTGAATCCACATTGTTACAAAGCGGCAACGGGCTCAAGTAACAAAGCGTAAAAAAATGCCTTTAGGCCAGATACTCGTCAATAATCGCGAAAATTTTACGTCTGAACGCTTCATTTTCATTGGCAAGCTGGTGACGAGCCCCGGGCAGCATACGAATATCGGGGCTTTCAAATTTTTTCTTGATCATCTCCAGGTTATATTGCCAATCAACCGTTTCATCCTTGTCCCCCTGAATCACCACCGGCGACACCTTTATTCGCGACGCTTTTTCAAAACCCGGCATCCATTTCTTCAGGGCGCTCACCCAGATGGCGGAAATACGCCGCGCCTGCAACGGGTCCCTGTTTTCCAGAAAATCGAGAAAATCCGGATCGTTGGAATTGATGGTAAAAACCCGTTTCAGGGTTTTGGCAAACGGACTGACCACGGTGTGCAACCAGCGCGCGGTTCCCCACTTGAACGGTCGCACCAGTGGCGCCAGCAGAATCACCTGCTCGAAAGGGTTTTCATCACCCTCACCACGGCTGACCAGGTAATCCATCACGATGGCCCCCCCGGTGCTCTGGGCAATCACATGCCAGGGCTTGGGAAAAGAATTGGTAGCCAGTGACAGACACTGCTCCAGCACGTCGCGGTAGGTACGGAAATCGTCGATCACGGCCTGCGGGCCCGTACTCAAGCCATGGCCGGGCAGATCATAGGCGAGTACCGCATAGCCCAGTTCCAGCACATGACCGATCACATGCCGGTACAATCCCACATGGTCAAAGTAACCGTGACAGATCAGCACGGTACCACGCGGCTGATGGGGCGGCCGGGGCCGCCAGCCATGCACGGAAAGCATATGCCCCGCCGCCTCGAAATAACCGAAGCCATGCTCCAGGTCCGGCAGGCGATCGGCAAAATTGAGACCGTAGTACGCCACATAGCGCTGGCTGGATTCACTCAGCGGGTCGAAAGCCTCCCAATTCAAGGGCTGCCACTGCTGAATAATCTGATCGCGATCGAATGGGTTTGCCATAGCCGGTAACGGATCTCCACGGTTTACTCACGGCACCTACCGATAATACGGGCCTGGGAGGAATCACACCATGCATCTGACAACCGATACACTCAAGGATTTACCCCGCGGGGAGCGGGTCAATCTGATCAATAGCCTGTCCGGCTTCAAAAGCGCCAACCTGGTGGGCACACGCTCCGAGAGCGGACAGGAAAACCTGGCCATGGTCGGTTCCTGCTTTCATATCGGGGCCGACCCGGCATTGATGGGGATGATTTTGCGTCCGCATTCGGTGGATCGGCATAGCCTGGAATACCTGCAGGGCAGTGGCGTTTATACGCTCAACCAGGTCCATGCTGACATCCTCGAAGCCGCCCACCAGACCGCCGCCCGTTACCCGCGGGAGATCTCCGAGTTTACCGCTACCGGGCTAAGTCCGGCTTATCTGCCCGACTTTTCCGCCCCCTTCGTGGCACAGGCGCGGATAAAACTGGGCATGGCGGTGAGGAAGTGCAGACCCTGGCGGTGAACAACACCGTGCTGGTGATCGGTGCCATCGAACATATCCTGCTACCCGACGATGTGCTGGGCGATGATGGCCTTGTCGATATTGAACGGGCCGGGACGGTGGCCCTGTCGGGGCTGGACAGCTACCACCGTAGCCAGCGTATCGGGCGGCTCAGCTATGCCAAGCCAGACAGGCCCGCACACTGGCTGACAAGCGACGACGACTGATCAGGCAGCGGGCGCTGCCTGGGTCAATGCCAGCCAGCCCCACCAGCCGGTTAACACCAGGATCGGCAGCGCCAGCAGCAGCCCCCATAGCACCAGCCGATTGGCCCAGGGATTCAACGTCGGGTGGCGCAGCGCAAAGCACGGAGACGCCGGCACGGGTAGTAACAGAATCGCAAACCCCCATAACCAGCGCCGCTGACCGAATGCCGTCAGCATCAAACTGAGCCAGCCCATCCACAATATGCCGACCCCCACCGCGGACAACATGGCCAGCGGCAACGCCACCCACTGGTGCTCAATATAAAATTCCAGCAACGTATTCAGCATGGCCCGCCATCATTGCGATCAGAAAAGTGAAGATAAGAGAGGATTCACTGCATTGTCCTGTTCCTCCGCGACCAGTCAACGCACTCGCCCCGCCCATTGCAACAACCTTGCGCCACATCAATAAACGCCAGCCTGGCCGGGAACCATATCGCCCCGCACATACACTAAGTAACCAACAACGTCTCACAAGGACACACCATGACCCCATTTCGCCTTCCGCTGCTCCTGGGCAGCGCCGCACTGTTACTGGCTGCCTGCACAGGGCAGCCGACCAACGAGGTACGCACCATGGTTGAAGAGAGCCAGCTGCGTGGAGAAGCCTGGTCCGTCACATCGCTTAATGGCGAAGACGTCACTGACGCTACCGTCACGCTGAACTTTCATCAGCCTGGGCAAGTGGCCGGCAAGGCCGCCTGCAACAACTACATGGCCACCTACGTGCAGAACGAGGACAGCTTCACCATCACCACCGGCGGCGTCACCATGATGGCTTGCCCAGCACCACTGATGGAAATGGAGCGGCAATTTTTGGACGCCCTCAAGGGCGTCAAGCACGCCGACATTAACAAGCAGGGCCAACTGATTCTCACCGGCAGCGATGACATCAGGATTGAAGCCAACCGGTAAAAAAGGGGCCTCACGGATTCGCGCGGCATGGCACCCACCAAAGCCGCTTGATAGCAGCTCCAAAAAACAAAAGGCCGCACCCAATCGGGCGCGGCCTTTTTGTTTTGATCTACGTGTTGCCTGCTGCGTCTCTTATTTAACCCGCGGATCCAGATCACCGGACTCATAACACTGGAACATGGTTTCCAGGCTGATCGGCTTGATCTTGTCCGCATGGCCTGCTGTACCAAAGGCTTCATAACGGGCGATACAGATATCACGCATGGCGGTGATGGATTCTTTCAGGTACTTACGCGGATCAAACTCGGCCGGGTTCTGGGCCAGGAAACGACGGATCGCCCCGGTGGACGCCAGACGCAGGTCTGTATCGATGTTGACCTTGCGCACACCGTGTTTGATGCCTTCCTGGATTTCTTCCACCGGCACCCCATAGGTTTCCGGAATTTCACCACCGAATTCATTGATGATAGCCAGCCAGTCCTGCGGCACGGAAGAGGAACCGTGCATGACCAGGTGGGTATCCGGAATGCGCTGGTGAATCGCCTTGATCTGCTCGATGGCGAGGATGTCACCAGTGGGCGGGCGAGTAAACTTGTACGCGCCATGGCTGGTGCCGATGGCAATCGCCAGGGCATCTACCTTGGTTTTCTTTACGAAATCCGCCGCTTCTTCCGGGTCGGTGAGCATCTGCTCATGGGTCAGTTTGCCTTCCGCACCGATGCCATCTTCTTCACCGGCTTCACCGGTTTCCAGTGACCCCAGGCAACCCAGCTCGCCTTCCACGGACACACCACAGGCGTGGGCCATGTCCACGGTGCGACGGGTCACGTCCACGTTATAGTCGTAATCGGTGGGCGTCTTGCCGTCTTCACCCAGTGAACCGTCCATCATCACCGAAGAGAAACCCAGCTGAATAGAACGCTGGCAAACAGACGGGCTGGTGCCATGATCCTGGTGCATCACCACGGGGATATGCGGAAATTCTTCCGTGGCGGCGAGAATCAGATGGCGCAGAAACGGCGCGCCGGCGTATTTACGAGCGCCGGCAGATGCCTGCACGATGACCGGGGAATTGGTTTTGTCCGCGGCTTCCATGATGGCGCGCATCTGTTCCACGTTGTTCACGTTATAAGCCGGTACGCCGTAGCCAAACTCGGCAGCGTGATCCAGCAGCTGTCGCATGCTTACTAGTGCCATGATGTTTCCCCTTCGTTAATCCGTTCGCGGTGCGCCGCACCGCCTATACTTCGTCCATTGCAGCCTGACGCCAAAGGCCTGACGCTTGACGCCTGTGGGTTTTAGCGTCAGGCATCTGGCGTCCAGCATCAGGCGCTCTATCAATCCTTCGCCCGTGCCTCAAGCATGGCCACCGCCGGCAGTACTTTGCCTTCCACAAATTCCAGGAAGGCACCGCCGCCGGTGGAGATATAGCTGACATCATCAGTGATACCATACTTGTCCACTGCGGCCAGGGTGTCACCACCACCGGCAATGGAAAAGGCATCCGAGTCGGCAATGGCCAGGGCCATTTCCCGGGTGCCTTCACCGAACTGATCGAATTCGAATACACCCACCGGGCCATTCCAGATAATGGTCTTGGCTTCCTTCATCAGCGCCGCCACGATGTGTGCGGTCTGCGGGCCCACATCCAGAATCATGTCGTCGTCGGCCACGTCTTCCACCTTCTTGGTGACCGCCTCGGCAGACTCGGCAAATTCCTTGGCCGTCACCACATCCACCGGAATCGGAATGTGTACTTTCTCGGCAATTTTCCGTGCGGCGGGAATCAGGTCTTCTTCATAGAGAGACTTGCCCACCGGATGACCGGCCGCCGCCAGGAAAGTGTTGGCGATACCACCACCGACCACCAGCTGGTCAACCACATCCGACAACGATTCCAGCACTTCCAGCTTGGTGGACACCTTGGAACCACCAACGATGGCCACCAACGGTTTCGCCGGTGCGTCCAGGGCCTTGCCCAAAGCGTCAAGCTCATTGGCCAGCAGCGGGCCGGCACAGGCCACCGGTGCGAACTTGCCCACCCCATGGGTAGACGCCTGCGCACGGTGAGCGGTACCGAAGGCATCCATCACATAGATATCACACAGCGCGGCCATTTTTTGTGACAGCGCTTCGTCGTCTTTCTTTTCGCCTTTATTGAAGCGAACGTTCTCACACAACACCACCTGACCGTCGGCCACCTCGACCCCGTCCAGCCAGTCCTTGACCAGCGGCACATCACGGCCCAGCAAACCACCCAGATGATCAGCCACAGGCTGCAGGGAAAACTCGTCGGCGTATTCACCTTCGGTGGGGCGGCCCAGATGCGACATCAACATCACCCTGGCGCCCGCCTTGAGCGCATGCTCGATGGTCGGCAGGGAGGCACGGATACGCGCATCACTGGTAACCTTGCCGTCTTTCACCGGCACGTTCAGGTCTTCACGGATCAGAACGCGTTTGCCTGCCAGATCCAGGTCGGTCATGCGTTTGAAGTTCATCGTTCACTTACCTCATTAAATTCTGCCAGACGCAACACGCCTGACGCCGAACGCTAAAGCAACACGTCAGGCGCCCAGCCTTGAGCTCCCAGCCTTGTTCAAAGCCAATTCACTTACCCAGTCCAGCAAACGGTTGGCATAGCCCCATTCGTTGTCGTACCAGGCCACCACCTGCACCATGTCGCCCTGCACCCGGGTCTGGGTCACATCGACGATGGCGGATTCCGGGCGGTGATTGAAATCCACGCTGACCAGCGGGGCATCATTGTAGCCAATCAGGCCCGCAGACGCCGTTGCCTGTTGCTGCAGCCACTGGTTGAGACTGTCCTCATCCGGTGTCTGTTCCAGTCGCAACGTCAGCTCCACCATGGCCACGTTCAGGGTCGGCACACGGATGGAGTCGCCGTTGATTCGCCCGGCAAGGGCTGGCAGCACCTGCTGCACCGCACCGATGGCGCTACTGGTGGTCGGCACAATATTCTGTGCCCCGGCCCGGCCCCGGCGCGGATCCCGGTGGACATGGTCCAGCAGGGTCTGGTCCGAGGTGTAGGCATGGATTTCTTTCATCAACACCTGCTGGATGCCGTACTGCTGATCCAGCCGCTGCAACAGAGGTGCGATACAGTGCGTGGTGCAGGACGCCGCTGACAGCACCTGGCTGTCGTCACGCACATCCTCGTGATTAACGCCGTACACCACGATCTGGTCAGCCAGATCAAAGGGCACCGCACCGATAATCACTTTTCCGGCACCGGCCTGCAGATGGCGCGATGCCCCGGCATGGCTGCGGAAATGGCCGGAACATTCCAGCACCAGATCCACACCCAGCTCGCCCCAGGGCAACAATTCCGGCCTGGGCTGCTCCAGCAGCATGGGCGCCTGCTTGCCGATACGCAGCATGCCTTCGATCAGCTCTGCCGGCTCCGCCAACCGCCCGTGGGTGGTGTCGTAGCGAGTCAGGTAGAGCAGGTCTTCCGGGCGCCCCTTGTCGTTGATCGCCGCCAGCGTAAACGGCGCCTGCCAGCCGGCGCCTTCGCGCTCGGCCAGGGCACGCACAAAAGAGCGCCCGATACGACCGTAGCCATTAATAGCGATGCGCATCAGGCTGCGCCTCGCTGGACGCCGGACGCCAGACGCCAGACGCTAAAAGCCTTAACCTCGCATTCCGTGACCACCGTATCGGAAACGGCAAGGCCATGGCACGCGGGCACGGCCCATTGCGTCAAGCGTCCGGCATCAGGCGTCCGGCGTTTCATTACAGCAACGACTCCACCGCATCCTGCACCGCTTCAGCAGTAATATTGAAGTGCTTGAACAGGTCACCGGCCGGGGCGGACGCGCCAAAGCTGGTCATGCCCACCACCTTGCCGTCCAGGCCCACGAAGCGGTACCAGTAGTCCGCAATCGCCGCTTCCACGGCCACCCGGGCGCGCACGTCGCTGGGCAGCACGCTGTCCTGGTAGGCCTTGTCCTGGGCCAGGAATTCTTCCACGCAGGGCATGGACACCACGCGGATGTTTTTCCCGCTGAGCGCCTGGGCAGCTTTCACTGCCAGCTCCACCTCGGAACCGGTGGCAATGATGATGGCGTCCGGGGTGCCTTCACCGGTCTGCAACAGGGTGTAGCCCCCCTTCTCCACGTCGGCCAGCTGGTCGTTGCCGCGCTCCATGCAGGGCAGGCCCTGGCGGGAGAAGATCAGCGACGACGGGCCATCCTGGCGTTGTACCGCCTTTTTCCAGGACACCGCCGACTCCACCGTGTCGCAGGGGCGCCAGGTACGCATGTTCGGGGTCAGACGCAGGTTGGCCAGCTGCTCGATGGGCTGGTGGGTCGGGCCGTCTTCGCCCAGACCAATGGAATCGTGGGTGTAGACCAGAATGTTCGGCTGATGCATCAGCGCCGCCATGCGTACCGCATTACGGGCGTATTCCATGAACACCAGGAAGGTGCCACCGTAAGGGCGCAGACCACCATGCAGGCACAGGCCGTTCTGGATGGCAGTCATACCGAATTCGCGCACGCCGTAGTGAATATAGTTGCCACTGGCATCGTCGGCAGTGACCGACTTGCAGCCTTTCCAGATGGTGTTGTTGGACCCGGCCAGGTCAGCGGAGCCGCCGGCCAGTTCCGGCAGCAACGGACCGAAAGCGTCCAGGGTATTCTGACTCGCCTTGCGGGTAGCGACCTTGTCGCCTTTTTCCTGACACTCACGGATATAGGCATCCGCCTTGTCGGCAAAGTCTGCCGGCAATTCACCCGCCTGCCGACGCAGAAACTCCGCCGCCAGCTCCGGGTACGCGGCCTGATAAGCCTCGAAACGCTGCTGCCATTCGCTCTGCGCCTTGGCACCCGCTTCCTTGGCATCCCAGGCATCCTTGATGTCCGCCGGGATTTCAAACGGGCCATGTTCCCAACCCAACTCTTTACGGGTCAGGGCAATTTCATCTTCCCCCAGAGCGGCGCCATGGGAATCTTCCTTGCCCTGCTTGTTGGGGCTGCCGAAACCGATAATGGTCTTGCAGCAAATCAAGGTGGGCTGATCCGTATTGGCGCGGGCATTTTCCACCGCCACGGTAATTTCTTCCGGGTTGTGGCCATCCACATTGGGGATCACCTGCCAGCCGTAGGCGCGGAAACGCTCCACGGTATCGTCGGTGAACCAGCCTTCCACTTCACCGTCGATGGAAATGCCGTTGTCGTCATAAAACGCCACCAGCTTGCCCAGACCCAAGGTGCCAGCCAGGGAAGCCACCTCGTGGGAGATACCTTCCATCATGCAGCCATCACCCAGGAAACAATAGGTGTTGTGGTTCACCACGGTGTGCCCTTCGCGGTTGAACTGCCCCGCCAGCATTTTCTCGGCCAGCGCCATGCCCACGGCATTGGCCAGGCCCTGACCCAATGGGCCGGTGGTGGTTTCAATGCCCGGCGCATCGCCGTATTCCGGGTGTCCGGCGGTGGCACTGCCCAACTGGCGGAAGTTCTTGATGTCATCCAGGCTGACACCGTAACCGGTCAGATGCAGCAGGCTGTACAGCAGCATGGAGCCGTGGCCGTTGGAGAGCACAAAACGGTCACGGTCGGCCCAGGTCGGGTCAGCCGGGTTGTGCTGCATAAAACCGCGCCACAGCACTTCGGCGATATCCGCCATGCCCATGGGTGCACCGGGGTGCCCGGAATTGGCTTTCTGTACCGCATCCATGCTCAGGGCACGGATGGCATTGGCGAGGTCACGGCTGGCGGGGGCGCTGGGCATGCAGGGCTCCAAAACTGACTGGTGGCTGAAAAGGGGCGCTATTGTCCCTCAAGGGGGTAATAGCTACAAGCGCAAGCACCCACCGGCAGCCTGCCTCCGCCTGTTTGCGTGCCGCATGGCACCTGTTTCAGGCAGCGAGTTAAGGTAACACCAAAACCTATATCAATTTATTTTGATTTAGTTTTGGATTGCGCTAGACTCCCCCTCTATGAATGCACTGGCTCCCTCTCTACCGGATGTGACCGATCATCTGGCGGGCTTTCTCAAGGCCGCCGGGGACCCGTTACGCCTGCAGGTATTGCAGGTGCTGGGCCAGAACAGCTTCGGGGTGCTGGAGCTGTGCGAGATCATGGCCATGAAGCAATCCGGCATGAGCCACCACCTCAAGGTGCTGGCAAAAGGCGGACTGGTGGAAAAGCGCCGTGAGGGCAACTCCATTTTCTACCGTCGTCGCCTGCCCCAGGTGGATGACGCAGAGGGTGCCGTTCACAGCGCCTTGCTCGACGAGCTGGATGATGGGTCCCTCAATGAGGAAGTCGCGGCGCGACTGGAACAGGTGCAACAGCAGCGTGCCGAGCAAAGCCGCGCCTTTTTTGCCCGGCACGCCGAACAGCATGATGCCCAGCAGGAGCTGATCGCCGAGTACGGGCAATATGCCGAGCAGGCCTGCGAGCTGCTGCTGCGCGCCAGCCCGGAAGGAAAGCAGGTGCTGGAAATTGGCCCCGGTGACGGGCTTTTCCTGCTGGAGCTCGCCGGGCATTTTGAACAGGTTATCGGCCTGGACAATGCCGAGGCCATGCTCAAACGGGCGCGCAAGGCCGTCGCCAAACGGTCAAATGTGGAACTGATACTGGGAGACTGGCCGGAAGCCGCCAGCAACCTGCCCACGGTCGACGCCGTGGTATTGAACATGGTGCTGCACCACTTGCCCGCACCGGCCAGCGCCATCCGCGCCGCAGCAGAACAACTGCAGGCCGGCGGCACACTGCTGATCACCGACCTGTGTCGGCATGACCAGCACTGGGCCCACGAGACCTGCGGGGATTTCTGGCTCGGCTTTGATGAAACCGACCTGGTGGACTGGGCCGGCCGTGCCGGTCTTGAGTTGCAGGAAAGCCAGTTTCTGGCACTGCGCAATGGGTTTCAGGTCCAGGTAAGAACATTTGAAAAACGCGACACGCTTACACGCAGCACGCAGCACGCTGTTCGCGAATAAGTATGTGGCAAAAACGAAAACAACTTGCGCCGCGATCCTGCGCCGCATGGAGATTAACCCGGTTTTCGCGTGATGCGTGTCAGCGTGTTACGTGCAAGCAATTAACTTTAAGGGAGCACTCCAGCAATGAGTGAATATTCCATCTTTACCTCCGAATCCGTGTCCGAAGGCCATCCGGATAAAATGGCTGACCAGATCTCGGACGCCATTCTGGATGCCATCATCAAGGATGACCCCCACGCCCGCGTGGCGGTGGAAACTTTGGTAAAAACCGGCATGGCCGTGGTCGCCGGTGAAGTGCGCACCAACACCTACGTGGAGCTGGAAGACATCGTTCGCCAGGTGATCCTGGATATCGGCTACGACAGCTCCGAGAAAGGCTTCGATGGCGCCAGCTGTGCCGTCCTTAACGGCATCGGCAAACAGTCCGCCGATATCGCCATCGGTGTGGACGAAGCCGAAGAGAAAGAAATGGGCGCCGGCGACCAGGGCCTGATGTTCGGCTTCGCCACTGACGAAACCGATACCCTGATGCCCGCCCCGGTGTACTACTCCCACCGTCTGGTGGAGCGTCAGGCCGAGCTGCGCAAGAACGGCACCCTGCCCTGGCTGCGCCCGGATGCGAAAAGCCAGGTCACCCTGCGTTACGACAACGGCAAGCCCGTGGCCGTGGATGCGGTGGTGCTGTCTACCCAGCATTCCCCGGACATCAAGCTGGCCGACCTGCGCGAAGCAGTGATGGAAGAAATCATCAAACCCGTGCTACCGGAAGAATGGCTGCACAAGGACACCCTGTACCACGTGAACCCCACCGGGATTTTCGTGATCGGTGGCCCCATGGGTGACTGTGGCCTGACCGGCCGCAAAATCATCGTGGACACCTACGGCGGCATGGCACGCCACGGTGGCGGCGCCTTCTCCGGCAAGGATCCGTCCAAGGTCGACCGTAGCGCGGCCTACGCCGGGCGTTACGTGGCCAAGAACATTGTCGCCGCCGGGCTGGCCAGCAAGTGCGAGATCCAGGTGAGCTACGCCATCGGCGTGGCCGAGCCCACCTCCATCTCGGTGAACACTTTCGGCACCGGCAAGATCAGCGACAACGCCATCGTCGATCTGGTCCGTGAACATTTCGATCTGCGCCCGCGCGGCATTATCGAAATGCTCGACCTGCGCAAGCCGATCTATCGTCCTACCGCCAGCTACGGCCACTTCGGCCGCGAAGGCTTCAGCTGGGAAAAAACCGACAAGGCCGCCGACCTGGCCAAGGTACTTTAAAAGAAACGCTTGCACGCAACACGCTTCACGCAAGCACGCCAGACACCGCACGGCTCAGGGAGGAGCCATGCATAGACGCTACAAGGATCTACGGGTGTGGCAATCCGCGATACAACGGGTTATTGCCACACATCAGCTCACACGAACCTTCCCTGCGGAAGAAAAGTTCGTACTGACTCAACAAATGCAGCGCTCTGCATTGAGCATTCCTTCCAATATTGCAGAAGGATACGGAAGAGGAAGTGACGCAGCTTTACGCCGCTTCCTGCTCATTGCAAGAGGCTCATTGTTTGAACTGGAAACACAGGCTCTGATCGCCGCCCAACTTGGCTATCTGAAGGTGGAATCACTTCAGGAAGCGATAGACAAAGTGTTCGCCCAACTGGCCGCACTGATTCGGCGCATCGGCGAACAGTAATTTTTTCAGCGTGATGCGTGCAAGCGTGTTGCGTGCAAGCGGAGACTCACCATGAACGCAAAAACCGATACCTTTACCGACTATAAAGTCGCCGATATTTCCCTGGCAGATTATGGCCGCTCGGAAATTCACATTGCCGAAACCGAAATGCCGGCACTGGTTACCATTCGTGAAAAATACCGTGCCGAGCAGCCGCTGAAAGGCGCCAAAATCATCGGCTGTATTCACATGACCATTCAGACCGCCGTGCTGATCGAAACCCTGGTCGCATTGGGTGCCGAAGTACGCTGGTCCAGCTGCAACATCTTCTCCACCCAGGACCACGCCGCTGCCGCTATCGCAGCCGCTGGGGTGCCGGTTTTTGCCTGGAAAGGTGAAACGGAAGAAGAGTACATGTGGTGCATCGAGCAGACCTGCCGTGACGGCAACGGCGAGCTGTGGGAAGCCAACATGATTCTGGATGATGGCGGCGACCTGACCGGCTACATCCATGAAACTTACCCGGCCATGCTCGACAATATTCACGGCATTACCGAAGAAACTACCACGGGTGTACACCGTCTCTACGAAATGCTGAACAAAGGCACCTTGAAAGTGCCGGCGGTAAACGTGAACGATTCCGTCACCAAGAGCAAAAACGACAACAAATATGGCTGCCGTCATTCCCTGAACGATGCCATCAAGCGCGGCACCGACCACCTGCTGTCCGGCAAGAAAGCACTGGTTGTCGGTTACGGCGATGTGGGCAAGGGTTCCGCCCAGTCCCTGCGCCAGGAAGGCATGATCGTTAAGGTTACCGAAGCAGATCCGATCTGCGCCATGCAGGCCTGCATGGACGGCTTTGAAGTCGTCAGCCAGTACAAGGACGGCATCAACGATGGCAGCGAAGCCTCCATCAACACCGAGCTGCTGGGCAACACCGATCTGCTGGTGACCACCACCGGTAACTTCAATGTCTGCGATGCCAACATGCTCAAGGCCATCAAGAAAGGCGCCGTGGTCTGCAACATCGGTCACTTCGACAACGAAGTGGACACCGCCTTCATGCGCAAGACCTGGGAATGGGAAGAGGTGAAGCCACAGGTACACAAGGTATGGCGTGACAAGGCCGCCGGCGACTTCCTGCTGCTGCTCTCCGAAGGGCGCCTGGTCAACCTGGGCAACGCCACCGGGCACCCCAGTCGCATCATGGACGGCTCCTTCGCCAACCAGGTCCTCGCGCAGATGTACCTGTTCGATCAGGGCTACGCCAACCACTCTGACGCAGTGAAAGAAAAAATGCTCAAGGTGGAAGTGCTGCCCAAACAGCTGGACGAAGAAGTGGCCCGTTACATGGTGGAAGGTTTCGGTGGCGTGATCACCAAACTCACCAAAGAACAGGCCAACTACATCGGCGTCGGCGTGGAAGGCCCCTTCAAGCCGGAACATTACAAGTATTAACGCAGGCACGCGACACGCATCACGCAACAGGCGTGGTGCGTGATGCGTGCAGCATGAAGCGAGCTCGTTATGAAACGAATCAGTTTTGAGTTTTTCCCTCCCAAGACAGAACAGGGAAAGGAAAAGCTGCTGGCGACCCAACAAAAACTGCAGGTGAAGAACCCGGAGTTTTTTTCCTGCACCTTTGGCGCCGGCGGATCCACCCGTGACAACACCCGCGACATGGTCAACAAGCTGCGCGAGCAGCATGGCGATACCGCACCGCACCTGAGCTGCATTGGCCAGAGCCGCGAGGAAATTCTCGAGCTGGTGAACGGTTACAAAGCGGCAGGCGTCACCCGCATTGTCGCCCTGCGTGGCGACCTGCCCTCCGGCATGGGCTACGCCCAGAGCGAGATCAAGTACGCCGACGAACTGGTGCAATTGATCCGTCAGGAAACCGGCGATCACTTCACCCTGGAAGTCGCCGCCTATCCGGAAATGCACCCGCAGGCCCGCAGCTTTGAAGACGACATTGCTCACTTCAAGCGCAAGGTCGACGCTGGCGCCAACAGCGGCCTGACACAGTATTTCTATAATGCCGATGCCTACGGCTATTACATGGATGCGCTGCACAAGGCCGGCTGCAATGCCCCCGTCTACCCGGGCATCATGCCGATTCTCAATGTGGCCAACCTGCTGCGTTTTTCCAGCACCTGCGGTGCCGATGTGCCACGCTGGCTGCAAAGCAAACTCAACGACATCAAGGACGACGATGCTGCAGTAAAAGCCTTTGGCGAAGAAGTGGTCACCCGGCTGTGCGAACGGCTGCTGGCCATGGGCGCACCGGGCCTGCATTTCTACACCATGAACCAGGCAGGCCCGAATCTGCGCATTCTCGACAATCTGGGAATGTGACAAGAGACGCTGCACGCAACATGCTTCACGCGGCAACGCGGGTTGGGTTAAGTGCCATACGGCAACCGCCCTGCCCGCGAAAGGTCAATTGAAAGTTCAAAGTGGAAAGTTGAAAAGCGCAAAACCCTGGAACTTTTCCAGCTTTCCTTTTCTATTTCTTGTAGCTCGTAGCTCGTAGCTCGTAGCTCGTAGCTCGTAGCTCGTAGCTCGTAGCTCGTAGCTCGTAGCTCGTAGCTCGTAGCTCGTAGCTCGTAGCTATGCTTTTCCGCTATAAACATTAGCGCATATTTGTATTTCTCCTCCTTCCTCACTCGCCCTACCCTTAATCAGACACACCGTCACGGAGCGTCTCCTGCGCACCCGCCACAAGCAGGTTGTCAGGCCGCTCCCCAATCCCGGTGACTCGATTCCGGGAGGAGGTTCATCATGCCCGCCCGCGCGCTGGCCGATTTTCTCGATAACAACGGCGTGAATTATCACTGCTACAACCACCCGCCCGCTGTTACCGCTTCAGAGGTAGCACAGTCCGCCCATATTCCCGGCCGGCATATGGCCAAGACCGTGATTGTGGACGTGGATGGAAAGCTGGCCATGGCCGTGCTGCCTGCCAATCAATATCTGGACCCGGAAAAATTACGCCTGGCCCTGCAGGCCAATCGCGTTGAGCTGGCCAGCGAAGACGACTTCAAGGATTGCTTCCCGCTCTGCGAACCCGGTGGCGAGCCCCCCTTCGGGAATCTGTACAACATGAACGTGTATGTGGACGACACCTTGCTCAGCGAAGACTGGCTTGCCTTTAACGCGGGCACGCATACAGAAGTGATAAAAATGGGCATGGGCGATTTTCTTCGCCTCAGTCAGGCCCAGGCGTGTGCCTTTGCCATGCTGCATTGATTCCCTGCCATCGGTTTCCCCTTTCCCCGCCTTCCAGGCGGGGCTTCTTTCTTCAGGTTCATCGCGGATTAGAGTGAATAACACGCTTTTCGCCGTCTGACGGGCTTATCACAAATACCCGGCACTTTGCCAAACGCTGGACGCCGAATACCTGACGTAGAACCCCCATAGCCTGAGAGGTTGCCGTTTTTGCGCAGAGAGCATGGCGACCAAGGTTTTTAGGTTTTGAAGTCAAGCGTCCACCGTCGGGCATCCGGCGTCCTACGGTTACCAGGGCAGGATAATGAGACAAGTTCTGAAACCCGCTGATCACTCAATTCCGCAATGAACCTTTCTTTAAGGATTAAAGTGAACCTCACAGGCCCATGCCTCGCCGGCTGTCATCGTTCGTTCGCGTCCCCATGGTATGCTAAGGCGAAATGATTGATGGAAAGACACGCATGCCCTCTCGCACCCCTCAGCACCCGCTTCGTCGTACCAAGATTGTTGCCACCGTTGGCCCCGCCTCTGCACCGGAACCCATGCTCGACACACTGATCGGTGCGGGCGTGAACGTCTTCCGGCTGAATTTTTCCCACGGCACGGCAGAGACCCACCGGGATACCACCGACAAGATTCGCCGCTGCGCCGAGCAACGCGGCCAGCACGTGGCCATTCTGGCGGATCTGCAGGGACCCAAAATCCGCATTGGCTGCTTCCGTGACGGCCCCATCATGCTCAGCGCCGGGCAGCCCTTTACCCTGGACACGGCCCTGCCGGATGACGCCGGCGATGCCGAACAAGTCGGCGTCAGCTATCCGCCTCTACCCACCGATTGTCAGGCCGGGGATATTCTGCTGCTCAATGACGGCCTGCTGGAACTGGAAGTGAACGCCATCAACGGCACCCGTGTGGAATGCACCGTGCGGGTGGGGGGCGAACTGTCTGATCACAAAGGTGTCAACCGCAAGGGCGGCGGCCTCAGTGCCCGCGCCCTCACCGAAAAAGATCTGGCCGATATCCTTACCGCCGCCGACATGGATGTGGATTTCCTGGCCCTGTCCTTTCCCCGCGATGCCGCTGATGTGGAAGAGGCTCGCCGCCGCTACCAGAGCGCCGGCGGCAAAGGTGGCATCATTGCCAAAATTGAGCGCGCAGAAGCGGTGGCGGATGACGACACCCTGGACGCGATCATCGTGGCCTCAGACGGGGTCATGGTGGCCCGCGGCGATCTGGCGGTGGAAATTGGTGATGCGGAGCTGGTCGGCGTGCAGAAGCACATCATCCGCCGGGCGCGGGCGCTGAACCGTTTCGTGATCACCGCCACCCAGATGATGGAATCCATGATCCACAGCCCCCAGCCGACTCGGGCGGAAGTCTCCGACGTGGCCAACGCGGTGCTGGATGGCACCGATGCGGTGATGCTGTCAGCGGAAACCGCAGTGGGGGATTTCCCCGCTGAAACCGTGCAGGCCATGGACCGCATTATTCTTGGCGCCGAACGCACCTGGCAGGAACGCAGGACCGATCGGCCCATCAATGACCGTGCGGACAACATTGATGAAGTCATCGCCATGGCCGCCATGCAGGCCGCCAACCGGTTGAGCAACGTAGCGGCCATTATCGCCATGACGGAAACCGGCAACACCCCGCGGCTGATGTCACGGCTGCGCTCGGGCATGCCTATTTATGCCTTTACGCCCTACCCCTCAAGCCAGCGGCGGGTGGCGATTCTGCGCGGCGTTCATGCCATCCCCTTTGACAGCCACGCACTGGCCAGCGACACCGTCAACCGGCAGGCGGTGAGCATGCTGGAAGCCATGGGCGTGGTGCAGACCGGCGACCGGATTCTGATCACCAAGGGCAACTACGACGACGCCCACGGTGGCACCAATACACTGAAAATCGTGGAAGTGGGCGGCAATATTCAATAAGAGGGACGCTCTGCAAAATTAACCACACCGGTTTGATTTGCTGCCCTCCTCGCACACCCCGGCCGGCAAGACGCTTGGCGCTAGATGCCCGACGAAAAACCTGCAGCCTGCAGGTTTTCCAGTCAGGCATCTGGCATCCAGACTGCAGCGTTCAAATAACATTCCTACACCATTCCCATACGCAAAAAGACGCCAATAGCGGTACGCCCGTTCTAGACTGAAATCAAACAGGCTCCGTAAGGCGTATAACAATGAAAATCGGTCTGGTTGTGGATTCAGGTTGTGACCTGCCCAAAGACTTTATTGATGCCAACAACATCCTAGTGATGCCGGTTCCGATCCGCATCGGCAAGGAAATCTATGTGGATGACCGGGACCCACAGCGGGCCCGGGAATTCTATGCCCGCCACGAAATCGACAAGAGCCACGACGCAGAAACCGCGCCGCCCTCCGTAGAACAGATCCGCACCCTGTTACTGGACCATGCCGTGGGCGAATTCGATTACGCCCTGGTACAAACCGTTCCCAAGAGCCGCAGCCCCATTTACGACAACGCCACCGAAGCCGCCCATGCCATACTCTCCGGCTACAAAAAAGTCCGCGAGGCCGCCGGCCGGGAAGGGCCCTTCCGCATTCGTGTCAGCGACAGCCAGACCCTGTTCGCCGCACAGGGCGTCCTTGCCGCCGAAACCGTTCGCCTGATCAATGCCGGCACCAAAATTGGCGACATTCGCCAACGCATCAGCGATCTTACCCCCAAGACCACCGGCTATGCGGTGGTGCCAGACCTTTACTACGTGCACAAACGCGCCCGTAAAAAGGGAGACAAGAGCGTTGGCTTTGTCGGCGCGCTGATGGGCTCGGCCCTGGATATCAAACCGATTCTCTGCGCCCGCCGGGACCAGACCTTTCCGGTCGCCAAGGTGCGAGGCTTTGAAAGCGCAGTGGAAAAAATGTTTGCCCACGCCTGCCAATGCGTGGAAGACGGATTGCTGACACCGATTGTCTGCGTCAGTTACGCCGGCGACCCGGATGCCGCCTTCCAGATGCCCGGCTTCAACGCCCTGAAAGCCGCTACCGAGAAACACGATGTCCAGTTGCTGGTCAGCCATATGGGGCTCACCGGCGGCGTGAATATCGGCCCCGGCGCCATCAGCGTGGGGTTTATCACCGACCAGGAAAACTTCCAATAATCGCCGATTACCGGTCATTCGACCGGCCAAGCCGTTTGCCCCTTTTTTCCCGCGACAAACCCGTTAGTATGTCCGCGCACCGTGCACCAATAATGACGCTGGACAGAACGCAAAATAATCCCGGCGCAGGCACACAAAAGCACGATTGCCTCATTGGCTAACGGGAGAAAACAATGCAAATCGGTCTGGTGGTCGACGCAACGTGCGACCTGCCAAAACACTATATTGATCAACATCAGATACAGGTCCTGCCCATATCCATCCGCATCGGTGACGCTGTGTTTGTGGATAGTCGCGACCCTAAACAGCGCCAGGATTTTTACGCCGACAACCGGCTGGACAAAGGCCAGGACGCCGAATCCGTCCCCCTCGACACTGACGCGTTCCGCCAGTTCTTCCTCGACAGAATCGTCAGCCAGTACGACTATGCGCTGGTTCAAACGCTGCCCGCCAGCCGTAGCCCCATGTTCAACAATGCCACCCGCGCATCCCATGGCATCTTGCGCGACTACAAAGCGGTGCGAGCAGAAGCCGGCGTTGAAGGCCCTTTTGCCTTGCGGGTTACCGATAGCCAGACCCTGTTCTGCGGCCAGGCAGTGCTGGCTGCTGCCACCATCAACATGATTGGCAAGGGCATGCGCGTCAGCGCTGTCCGCAATCGGGTTAACGCGCTGATCCCGTTCACCAGCGGTTATTCTGTGGTCGATGATCTTTACTATGTGCAGAAACGTGCGCGCAAGAAAGGCGACAAAAGCGTCAGCTGGCTAAGCGCAAAACTGGGCAGCACGCTGGATATCAAGCCCATCCTCTGCGCACGGGCAGGCGAATCGTTTCCTGCAGACAAAGTGCGTGGTTACCCGGCCGCTGTGGAAAAAATGTTCACGCATGCCTGTGACTGCATTCGCCAGGGCCTGCTGGAACCTGTTGTCTGTGTCAGCTATGCCGGCGACGAAAACCGTATTGCCGAATTGCCTGGCTTCCGTGAATTAAAACTGTGCGCCAAACAACACGGCGTAGAACTGCTCAGCACCGGCATGAGCCTTACCGGTGGCGTCAATCTTGGCCCAGGTGCGGTCAATGTGGGCTTTATCAGCGAGACCACCACCTTCTCCTGACACCCTGGCGGCTCCGCTGGCTGCACAGGCAATCCATGCCTGCCTGTGCAGCCACACCTGCCGCTTTCTGACTTGTAAAATCTCCCCCCAGCGCTTTCTCAAGCGCCGCCCGAATACGGCTTTTCGGCAACAGTCTTCTTTCAGCTTTGCTGGCATAGTAGCGCCTGAATTGAAGGAGGAACCATGTCTGATTCCATCAGTACCTTGAAAAACAAGGGCTTGCCAGCCGATGCGCTGGCCTTTATCGAGTCCTTGCCCGCTGACCAGGCCAGCAAACTGGCGGACACCGTGCTCGCCGCACTGGAAACCAAAGACGCCCGCGTGGAAAAGGCCATGAATAATGCCTTGAACGTAGTGCCCGGGCCTTTCCGTCGCCCAGTCAAAAAGATGTTGTTCGGTTAAGTCAGCAGGAGACAGATCATGCATATTGAAACCCAGGCCGAGCTACTCAAGCTGAGCCGTCTGCTGGAAACCGACGAAGCCGACATGGCCTTTCTGGACGGCCAGGACCTGAATGCCCTGGCCGCGTTCCGTAACAGCGTTTCCAGTTTTTTCTATGAACAGCACCAGGACAGCTACCAGCGCCTGGCCGGTATCAGCAAGCTGGTGCCCACCGGTGCCAGCGCCAAACTGGCAACCACCGTGCTGGGGTCTGTGCTGGCCGCCGGCATCGCCTCCGAGCTACCCGCCGAGCGTGCCATCAAGCTGGCTGACAAGCTGCCCGACGATTTTCTTGCCAAGCTGTGCATCCACCTGGAGCCGACTTATTCCCGCGCCTTGCTGGCCACCATGCCCGACAAGATTGTCGCCACCGTTGCCAAGGCACTGCTGGCCATGAATGAGCACATCACCCTGGCCCGCTTTGTCGCTGTGATTCAGCCATCCGCCCTGAAGGCCGTGACCAGCACTGTTAATGACGGTGAAGCCATGGTGAAAATCGCGCTGTATCTGGAAGACAAAAGCAAACTCGACACCCTGCTTGGGCTACTCAGCGAGACCCAGCAACGGGCCACACTCAAAGCCGCCACGGACCATGAGCTGTGGCCCGCCGTGCTGTCACTGAATGGCCACCTGAACACCCAGCTCCGCGGCCAGATGGGCAACCTGGTGGCCGAACAGGGCGAAACCGTGCTGAGCCGTATCATTGAAGTCGCCAGTGACCAGCAGCTGTGGACCAACCTGCTGCAGGCAGTGAATGCCATGGACAATACCCATCAGCAGGCCGCGGTCAATGTGGCCAAGCTGCGCGAAGAGCACATCATGGAAAGCCTGATCACCACCGTGGCAGAAGAAAACAGCTGGGATGAATTACTGCCGCTGCTGCCGCTGCTGGACCATGCCCACTTGACCCCGGCACTGGATGTGCTCACCGAACGCCAACCCCAGACTCTGGATCAGGCACTCAGCCAGGCCCACGACAGCAACCTGCTGGGGCTGTTCGGGCACTTGCCGGAAGGAGAAGAGCAGCGTGTTGCCAAGGCACTGAAAAGCCACGCGACGGATAGCTGGCAGGCATTCGTTGCGCGTAACAGCGATGCTCAGGAAATCGCCTCCCTCAAAGCCCAGCTGGGCTGAGAGGCGTTAGCTGCGAGGCCGGGTTGCGGCTACCCCGCACCCGGCCCCGACGACGATCACGAACGACCCGCCGGGTACTGCGGCAAGTCATCGTCGATGGACCACCAGTTACAGGCTGAATCCACGTAAAAGTGAAACGCCGGCCGAGTCACCAACGGCTCATTCAACAACCCCGCCCGGATACGCACCACACCCGGCAGGCTTTCAAGGCGACTCAACACCGGCGAACCGCACTCGCGACAGAACACTCTCTGCTTGCCCGGCGTTGACTCATACCCTTTCAATAAATCTTCCCCACGCACCCAGCGCAACTGCGTCGTATCCACCGGAATATTGGTAACCAATGCGGCGCCCTGTGCCTTGCGACACTGCTGGCAGTGGCACACCTGTATCGGCTCCAGCTCACCGTCAATCTCGAACGCGACGCCACCGCAAAGACAACTTCCTGTGTACATATTCATTCCATTTCAGTTGCTGTAGGAGCGCCACTGGCGGCGCGATTACCTGAGTATCGAGTTGCGAAAAGCGATTTTCGAAATTCAAAACCTGAAAACCACATTGTTTACGGTTTTCGCTACTCGATACTCGCAGCTGCTTTTATCGCGCCGCCAGCGACGCTCCTACAAAAGAATGTTTCGGCACCTTATCAACGCGCCATATGCTCCACCAGAAAGTCCACGAACTGACGCACCTTCGGTGACAAGTGCCGATGACGGGGATACACCACCCACACCGCCGTGTGGGTGCAGGCATACTGATCCAGCACCGACACCAGATCGCCGCGTGCCAGATCGTCCGCCACATAATAATCCGGCAATTGCACCAGCCCGATGCCCTTGCGCGCTGCGTCCAGCAAGGCCACTCCGGAGTTGCCTTTCCAGTTCCCCTGCACCTTGCTGTGGCGATGCTGGCCGTCCACATCGAAGGCCCACTGCTCCGAGGACCCCTGCAGGCAATTATGGCCACCCAACTCGCCCAGGGTATGGGGCCGGGCATGGCGCTCGAAATACGCCGGCGATCCCACCACATATTCCCGCCGGGGGCAGAGCCTGCGGGCAATCAGGGAGGAGTCCGGCAAGGCCCCGGTGCGGATCGCCACGTCGAACCCCTCATCCACGATATCCACCCGCCGGTTGGTGAAATCCAGCTGCACTGACAACTGCGGATGGCACGCCAGAAAGTCGTTGACCAGCGGCGCGATAAAACGCTCGCCAAAGGTGGTGGCGCAGGTCAACCGCAACACACCGGTGGGCTGCTGCTGGAAGTCACTGATCGCATTCAGTGCTTCCTGAAACCCATCGAACAACTGGCAACAGTGATCAAAGTAAACCGCGCCGGCATCCGTCAGGGTAAGCCGCCGGGTGGTGCGGTACAGCAACTGCGTCCCCAACTGGGTTTCCAGCCGCGCCACCAGCCGGCTCACGTGAGAGCTGGAGACCCCCAGGTCCCGGGCGGCGCGCGCAAAGGATCCCAGCCGCACCACCTCCACGAAGGCCTCAATTCGGTCCCAATGCTGCATTGTTGCTCCTGAGCAATAATCTATTGCCGAATTGTGCCTTATAGCCTGATTCGTGTCTGCGTATAGTGAATCCACTTACTCGTGGTTCGTTCGGCCGATCCAACGACGTAAACCGGCATCAGCCGGTCTGCGCGGGGCCCAACCACCACTCAAATGCCGTTATCGCTGGAGTCATCATGAAATCACGCGCCGCTGTGGCCTGGGAAGCAGGCAAACCCCTGGTTATCGAAGAAGTTGATGTGGCTGGCCCGAAAGCCGGTGAAGTGCTGGTGCAGATCGTCGCCACCGGTGTCTGCCACACGGACGCCTACACCCTGTCCGGGAAAGATCCGGAAGGGCTGTTCCCTTCCATTTTCGGCCATGAAGGCGCCGGTATCGTTCAGGAAGTGGGCGAAGGCGTCACCAGCCTGAAACCCGGCGACCATGTGATTCCGCTCTATACCGCCGAATGCCGCCAGTGCAAATTCTGCCTCAGCGGCAAGACCAACCTGTGCCAGGCGGTACGCGCCACCCAGGGCAAGGGTCTGATGCCGGATAACACCAGCCGCTTTTCCCTGAACGGCAAACTGCTGCACCACTACATGGGCACCAGCACTTTCTCCGAGTACACCGTGGTACCGGAAATCTCCCTGGCCAAGGTGAGCAAGGAAGCGCCGCTGGACAAGATCTGTCTGCTCGGCTGCGGCGTTACCACCGGCATTGGCGCAGTACTCAATACCGCCAAGGTAGAAGCAGGATCCACCGTGGCGGTGTTCGGCCTCGGCGGTATCGGCCTGTCGGTGATTCAGGGTGCGGTGATGGCCAAGGCTGAACGTATCATTGCCATCGACACCAACCCGACCAAGGAAACCCTGGCACGCCAGTTTGGCGCCACCGACTTTATCAACCCGAAGGATTACAACGATTCGATCCAGGAAGTGATTGTCGAACTCACCGACGGCGGCGTGGATTATTCCTTCGAGTGCATCGGTAACGTGAACGTGATGCGCTCTGCCCTGGAGTGCTGTCACAAGGGCTGGGGTGAATCCATCGTTATCGGCGTGGCCGGTGCCGGCGAAGAAATTTCCACCCGCCCGTTCCAGCTGGTCACCGGCCGGGTCTGGAAAGGCTCCGCGTTCGGCGGCGTCAAAGGCCGCACGGAATTACCCGGTTACGTGGATCGCTACATGAAAGGCGAGATCAAGATTGATGAATTCGTCACCCACACCATGGGACTTGAAGACATCAACACAGCGTTTGATTTACTGCACGAAGGAAAAAGCATTCGCTCGGTGATTCTTTTTTAAGAGGCAATAAATTCCGACCGTAGGAGCACCTCTCGAGGTGCGAACCAGCTTGAGAGAGACCCTTCCGGCCAAGGTTCGCACCTCGAGAGGTGCTCCTACAGCGGCTTCGTTAGAAAGGTTAAATCATGTCTGATATCGAACTGGTTTCTGCCACCAAATCGTTTGGTGGCTGGTTGAAGCGCTACAAACATCGCAGCCAGGTACTCAACTGCGAAATGATCTTTGCCATTTATCTACCCCCAGCGGCAGAAGCGAATGACGTTCCACTGCTGTGGTGGCTGTCCGGGCTGACCTGCACGGATGAAAATTTCATGCAGAAAGCCGGCGCTCACAAAACTGCCGCGGAACTGGGGCTGGCGATTGTCTGCCCGGATACCAGCCCGCGCGGCACCGACCTGCCCGGTGAGCATGAAAGCTACGACTTTGGCTCCGGCGCCGGCTTCTATGTGAATGCCACCCAATCACCCTGGAGCCAGCACTACCGCATGTACGACTATGTGACGGAAGAATTGCCGGCGCTGGTACAGGAACATTTCCCACTCACCGGCAAGCAGGCCATCAGCGGCCATTCCATGGGCGGCCATGGCGCACTCATCTGCGCCCTGAAAAACCCGCGCCGCTACACCTCGGTCTCCGCCTTCGCCCCGATCAGCAACCCGATGCAATGCCCCTGGGGCGAAAAAGCGTTGGCCGGCTACATGGGCGACAACAAGGATAACTGGAAAGCCTGGGATAGCTGCGAGCTGCTGAAGGAAAAAGGAAGTGCGTTACCACTGATGGTCGATCAGGGGGATGCGGATAATTTCTATACCGATGGACAGCTACGCCCGGAAGCACTAAGCGCGGCCTGCGAAGAAGCCGGCGTACCGATCACCCTGCGCATGCAGCCCGGTTACGGCCATTCCTATTTCTTTATCGCCAGCTTTATCGACGACCATCTGAAGTACCACTTTCACCATCTGAGTCAGCCAGCGTAGCCGCTCGCTGTACAGGTCGACCCAGGAAAAACCTGGGCCGACCTGCCCTTCTCTCACATCACTACTTCGCCTGAAAGGCGTCCAGCAACAGGGCGCTGTTGGCTTCAACCGCCGTGGTAATCGCCAGTGCGGGATTTTCGATACGGAATTTCGGGTTGTGATTCAGAGGCGGCAACTCCCCTGTCTGCATGTAGTTCTTCATCACATCCGCGGCGCCGCCACCCACTTCCACAAACAGGGTTTCAGCGCCTTCGATACCCGCCACCAGCATGGGAAAATCCTCGGACCCCATTACCGGGGGAATACCCGGCATCAACCGTTTCTTACCCAGGCTGGCGGACAGGGTGGCATTGGCCTGCTCGGCCAGGGAAGGCGCATTCACCACCGGTTCCGCATAACCGAGCATGGTGTAGGTGGGGGCTCGCTCTTCGGGAACACCCGCCGCATCGGCGATGCCCTGGGTTTCACGCTTGATGGCATCGAGCAGGGTCTGGCGGGTGGATTTTTCATACCAGCGCAGATTCACTTTCAGGGTGCCGGTTTCGGGAATCACGTTATGGGCTTCCCCCACCTGCATGGCGCCTACGGTCAACACGGCGGGTTCCTGGGCCGGAATATTACGGCTCACAATGGTCTGATACGCCATCACCGTACGCGCCCCCATGACCACCGGATCGATGGTGCCTTCCGGCCGGGAACCATGGCCTCCGATACCGGTAAGATGAACATCCAGCTGGTCACTGCCGGCCATGCGACGCCCGGCTTTTACCGCCACAGTACCCGACGGCCATACCGGGTAGATGTGTGCCGAAATCAACAACGAGGGCTCTGGTACCTTGTCGTACAAGCCGTCGTCCACCATGGCCTGAGCCCCGGCAATCAGTTCTTCCGCTGGCTGCCCCACCAACACCAGGGTGCCGGACCAGCTATCGCGGGTTTCCATCATTACCTTGGCAATACCCAGCAACCAGGCGGTGTGCGCATCATGGCCACAGGCATGGGAAACGTACTGGCTGCTGCCATCGTCGAGCGTAACCTGTTTCTTGCTGGCATAGGGCAGGCCGCTGTCTTCCTTCACCGGCAGGGCATCCATGTCGCTGCGGAACATGATGACCGGCCCTTCGCCATTTTTCAGTACTGCCGCCAGCCCCGTTTGCGCAATACCGGTATGCACCTTGTAACCCATTTTTTTCAGCTTTTTGGCCACCAGCGCAGCAGTCTCGTCCAGTTGAAAGGCCAATTCCGGGTTGGCGTGAACCTGCTGGAAAATCGCCTCCAGATCCTGGCTCTGCGCCTGGGCCAGCTGGCGAACCGTCTCACTTAATGCCGGTGAAATCGCCGCGCCTGACAGGCCCGGCAGCGCCAAAGCGGCCGCCACCAGCGGCCCCCGAAGAATGTTGGCTGTGAACATGCTCTCTCCCGTGATTCATTTTTGGAATTGTATTTCATAAATGAATCACGGCGGCCCGGCCCGGTCAAGAAAAGCCCCGCCCCTTATGCCAGAAGTGGGACATAGCCCGGCTGCCCGCGGACCGCATCCAGCCAGGCCCTGACGCCGGGATAGGCCTGCAACGAAAAACCGCCTTCATCCGCCACATGGGTGTAGGCGTACAAGGCAATGTCCGCAATGGAGTAGCGCCCACCCACGAAGAAAGGCTCGGCCTGTAAATGCCGCTCCATCACTGCCAGTGCCTCATGCCCCTTTTGCTGTTTCTCTTGCAAGGCATCCGCATATTTTTCCGGTTCACCCAGCACATGCAGCCAGTAACGGGAAGTCGCAATATTGGGTTCGTGGTTGTACTGCTCGAAGAACATCCACTGCAGCACCTGGGCCTGTTCAAAGGCATCAACGGGCATTAGCTGGCTGTCTCGCGCCAGATACCAGAGCGCCGCATTGGATTCCGGCAGGGCTCTTCCCTCCGGGGTTACCAGCACCGGGATACGGCCGTTAGGGTTGATCGCGAGGAAGTCGTCGCTGCGGGTTTCGCCACGAGTAATGTCTTTTTCCACTCGCTCGAAAGGGACACCAAGCTGTGCCATGGCCAGGCGTAATTTGTAGCAGTTACCGGAAGAGGCAAATTCATACAGGCGATACATATCAGATCCTTCTGATAAGGAATCAAGCACCCCGGCGACAGAATTTCACCGCACCGGGAATCGGGCATCGAGACTGCCTTGTTTCAGAAAAGCGCACAACCACCGGCTTGTCGAGCCACCCTGCTAAATGCATCGCGGTACAGCCGCAAAGCAGCATACAAAAGGTTCATCGCGGAATTGAGTGATCAGCCAGCTCCAGAACTTGTCTCATTATCCCGACTTGGCAGCCGCTGGACGCCGGATGCCCGACGAAGGACGCTTGCATTCAAAACCTGAAAACCTTGGCCGCCATACTCTCTGTGCAAAGTGCATGACCCGATTATTGCCATCAATGATAGCCTCTCAGGCTATGGCGGTTTACGTCAGGCATCCGGCGTCGAGCGTTTGGCAAAGTGCCGGGTATTCGGGATAAACCAGGCAGATGGCGAGAAACGTGTTAGTCACTTTAATCCGCGAAGAACCTAAAAAAAGCCAGGGCATTGCCCTGGCTGGCTCGGGAGAACATAACTTTATTTCAGGAAAATAGTTCTTCAGCGCCTTCCTAGCTTTTCATGATTTCGGCCAGGCGCTGATTAATGGTGCCGGTACATTCGCTGATGATGTCATCGATAATCTCTGCACAGCTCGGGTAACTGTCGATCAGGCCCTGCACCATGCCAGACGTCCAGATACCACCATCGATTTCACCGGAAGTGAGCGCAGCCTTGCCCTTCACGCCGGCAACCAGATCCACGATATAGTCGAACTTCATGTCCTGACCTTTTTCGCGTTCGATTTCATTAACTTTGGTGGCCACCCGGTTTTTGTAAACGCGGGCGGTGTTTTTCAACGGGCGGAAGATCAAAGCGGTGTCCAGTTCGGAGGCTTCGGCAATGGCCTTTTTCATGTTTTCGTGTACCGGGGCTTCTTTGGAAGCCAGGAAACGGGTACCCATATTGATGCCGTCGGCACCCAGCGCCAGACACGCCGCCATCTGTGCCCCCGTACCGATACCACCGGACGCCAACATGGGAATCTTCAACACGCGGGCGGCGGCCGGCAACAGTACCAGGTTGGGGATATCATCTTCACCGGGGTGGCCGGCACATTCGAACCCATCCACGGATACCGCGTCCACACCCACTTTTTCCGACTTGAGCGCATGCCGCACGGACGTACATTTGTGCACCACCTTCACCCCGTATTCCTTGAACAGGGGCATGTGCGGTTCCGGGTTACGGCCGGCGGTTTCCACCACGGTGACACCGTTTTCACAAATCACCCGGGCGTATTCCTCGTAGGGCACCGGCTTGATGGTCGGCAGAATGGTCAGGTTCACACCGAAGGGCTTGTCGGTCATTTCCTTGCAGCGTTTGATTTCCTTGTCCAGGTCTTCCGGGGTCGGCTGCGTGAGGGCGGTGATAATGCCCAGACCGCCGGCATTGGAAACAGCGGCGGCAAGCTCCGCATAACCCACGTTCTGCATGCCGCCCTGAACGATCGGGTACTCAATGCCCAGCAATTCGGTAATACGCGTTTTCATCGATGTTCCTCTCTCATAGTGCCTGTCTCCACCAGCCTCTCAGTTCAGCGTCGTTTCAACGTATAGAGGGCGTCTCGCGGAGCACGATGGCGGGAAATTAATCACGCCGCACGGCGTGCCAGCAATGACCGGAATTCTCACCGACTGGATTGGTTCGGGTAGCAACGCCGACAACCATAGCCCAACACCCGCTGAATTCGCGGCCTGCGCGTTTCGCCGATCCACGTCGGCCGAAAGCACCAAACTACACAGCATTTTCTGTTTTGTATGCCATGGCGGTCTGTTTTCTGGCCCGTGCCGGAGTGGTGCCGGTCCAGCGGCGGTAGGCCCGACTGAAGGCACTGTGCTCGGAGAACCCCAGCAACAGGGCAATATCCCCCAGGGTCAGCGACAGGTCGGCCAGATAGTGGCGGGCCAGTTGTTCGCGGGTACGGTCCAGCAATTCCCGCCAGGTTAATTGCCGTTCCGCGAGGCGCCGTTGCAGGGTACGCACGGACATATGCAGCTCCGCTGCCAGGCGCGGCAGGGTCACCGCCGCTTCCGGCATCAATCGCACCATTGCCTGTTGCAAGGCCCGGTCAAAACTGTCGGAATCCGGCAGCGCCAGCAGCATGGCCTGGGCCTGCCGGTCCAGCAGGCTGCGCATGCTCGGGTCGCTGTGCGGCAAGGCAATGGCAAGAAAATGGACAGGAAAGGCAACGCAGGTATGCGCCTGAGCGAACTGGACCGGGCACCCGAAGAAAGCTTCAAACGCCGCCCGGATCGACGGCCCGGGGGCCGGGAAGGCGAAGGCAACGCGGGTCGGCACCGGTGGTGTATCCACCTGCCGACGCAGGAAGCTGACCAAGGCCGCGATAGCCACACTGTCCGCCAGCTCCCCGGTGGAATCCGCTCCGGGCCAGCGCACCAGCATCTGATCACCTTGCCCCACCACCTCCACCATATCCTGACCATAGAACAAGGTCTCATAGCGCTGGTAAGCCAGCATGGCTTCGCCCAGAGTCCGGCAGGTGAGAATCAGATAGCCCAGCATGCCCACGTGGCGGGGCTGGATCATGGCGCCGATTTCCAGCCCCGGCGCCAACCGCTCCGGGCGCAACAACACTGCCTGCTGAAGCAGATCCCGCCACAGCGGTAACGGCACCACATCCGCTGGCGAACGGCTGTCCAGTACTGTGCGTAATGCGGGGGCGGGCAGGTTTTCCCGGTCCAGCCAGTCGGTCAGCAACTGAACCCAGGCACCGGTGACTCGCATGGCAGCGGCCATGGTCTCTCCTTGCGGGTGACATTTACCCTGTTGGCGTAAATTGTCAAAAATAAGGCATAGAGAGTCAATACTATCAGCCGCGCTTGTCGCACACTGCCAACATCAACACTCCACCGCGCTCCTCACCGAGCTTCGAGGTTTCTATGGCACTGATGGACTGGTTCAACACTATCTGGCTGAACAGCGGGTTGGCACCCCTATGGAATGTCCTGCCCGACTGGCTGGCCCTGGATGCCCGACAGCTGATTTTTGTCGTGGCGACGCCGCTTTTTATTGGCCTGTTCCTGTGGGAGTACCGCAAAATTCGCCACAACAAGAAACTGGTGGATGGTCGTGAATCCTGGCTGAATTTCATGCTGGGGGCGGGCTACCAGACCACCGAGCTGCTATTCGCCGGGCTGATTGCCTTCCCACTTTATGCCTTTGCGTATCAGCACCGATTGCTCGACATTGAGCTCAACGTCTTTACCGCCATCGCCCTGTGGTTCCTGGTGGATTTCTGCTACTACGGTTTCCATCGCACCTCGCACCGGGTGCGCTGGTTCTGGGCCGCCCATGTGACCCACCACTCTTCCGAGCGGATGAATTTCTCCACCGCCATGCGCCAGAATGCCACCAACATTTTCAACGGCGGCTGGTTGTTCTATGTGCCGCTGGCCTTTCTCGGTTACAACCCTGTATGGATAGGGGTGTGCTATGCACTATCGCTGGTGTACCAGTATTTCATCCACACCACCCTGGTGGGCAAACTGCACCCGGCCATCGAATATATCTTCAATACGCCCAGCCACCACCGGGTACACCACGGCCGCAATCCGGAATATATCGACCGGAACTACGCGGGCGTTTTCATCATCTGGGACCGCCTGTTCGGCACCTTTGTGGAAGAAAAAGACGACCAACCGGTGGAATACGGCATCACCCGCCCGGTGTACAGCAATAGCCTGGTGGTGAACTGGTGCCACGAATACGTGGACATGTTCCGGGCTATAGGCCAGAAAGGACCACTAATACAACGCCTGAAACATCTATGGAAACCACCGGAATGGGAGAGGGAGCAATAGTGAGTTGAAAGTTTAAAGTTGAAAAGCGCGGGACAGCGCGGTAATAACGGAAATCCCGTGCCCGCGCACTGAGTATTTTTGGGGCGACCCGCGGCGGCAAAATGACCGACTGGCACCCACCTTGCTCGCGTTTTAACTTTCAACTTGGAACTTTGAACGGACGCCCGCCAGCGCCTGCTGATAGAAACCCCACGCCATCACCCCGGCAAGCACATTGCCGAATGCCGCGCCCAGGGCAAAGCCACCAAAGCCACCCAACTCGAAGCCCAGCCACAACAACGGCAGGTAACACAGGAACAAACGCAAAAAAGAAATCAGCATGGCGCGCATGGGCCAGCCCAACGCATTGCTGGCCGATACCACCAACATGCAAACGCCCAGAAAACCATAGCTGGGCGGCATCCAGCGAATCAGCACGGTCAGGTAGGCCTGCACCGCCGGGGTGTCGACCAATACGCTGGCCAGCGGTGCCGCCAGCAACGCCATGACCAGCCCCAGCAGCACCTGCCAGGTGATCACCATGCCCGCCGCCACCTGCATCAGCCGCCGCACAGTGGCCCAGTCGTTGCCGCCATAACAGCGTCCCAGCCAGGGCGGCAGCGCCATGGTCATGCCCAACACCAACACGATGGAAAAACTTTCCAGCCGGCTGGCCATGCCCCAGGCGGCCACCGCCTGGTCACCGGAGCGGGCCACCAGCGCCGTGGCCACCATGGCCGCCAGCGGCGGCATCAGCTGGCTGATCATGGCCGGGCCAGCAATGTGTACAAACGGCCAGGCCGACGCACGCATCTGCACCAGCATGCCGGTACGTTGCACCCAACCCTTGCCCCGCAAAGACAGGGCCACAATCACCCCACCGATGGAAAACGCCAGCAGTGTCGCCAGCGCCGCACCGGCCAGGCCAAAGCCCTGCCAATCACCAATACCAAAAATCAGGATCGGGTCGAACAACAGATTCAGCAGGCTGGTGAGCACCATCATCATGCCGGGAAAACGCGTGTTGCCGTGGGCGCGAAACAGGCTGTAGCCAAAGTACACGACCCCACCGACCCACATGGCCGGCACCTGCAAGGCCCAGAAGGGCCGGATCATGGCGCGAATCTCTTCACTGGCGCCGAGCAACGCAAAGGCAGGCTCCTGGATCAACCACAGCACCAGCACCAGCATGCCCTGCAGCACACCACCACCAACCAGCACCAGCGCCCCCAGCCGGTTGGCCTGCTCCTGCTGGCCGGCACCGATAGCCCGGGAAATCAGCGCGGCAATGGCGATGCCGATGCCCACCTGCACACCGATGACCAGAAACGCCAACGGAAAGGTGAACGACTGGGCCGCCAGCGGCGCCGTACCCAGCCGAGCCACGAAGATACTGTCGACCAGATAAAACCCCAGCAGGGACATGACGCCCAAGGCCATGGGCCAGGTCTGCTGCCAGAGCTGGCGGACAAGAGTCATTGTTGAGAGGCTGGATTCAGTCACGGGCGATCCGGGTCAATGGGAAAACGTGGCGAGGGTAACACGTTCCCCCGTAGGAGCGACGCTCTCTGTGCCCTACAGGGATGAGCCGCGAACCTGCTTGAGGCAGGCCGTGCCAAGCACGATTCGCGGCTCAAGCGCCGCTCCTACGGAGGGTCTTTACAGCGGTTGCAGGCGGTCCACCAGTTTGCCGGTTTCCACCAGCTCCAGAAATTCATCACCCAGCCGCTGGCTTTCGGCCACCGCCTTGCGCCAATACGCCTCACGGCCAGCATCATCGCCAAGGTAATGTTTGAAGTCCGTGCGGTCGGGCAGCTTGCCGTGGGGCAGGCTGGCCAGATACTCCCGGGACGGGGACACCAGCAACAGGCGCCGCAACCGCTGCGGGTCACCGTTGCGCCAGCGCAGGGGCTTGTCGAACCAGCCGGGGATCACCCGATCGGTGAAGTGCGGGTACAGCACGATGCCGTCGCTCTGGTAAGGCAGGTCCAGGTGATAGTCGAGCATGCCCCCGTCGCGATAGACGCCATCCGGGGCGCCGGGCAAGGCCGTCACTCCATCCAGCACCATGGGGATGGCGGCACTGGCCAGCAACGCTGCGCGCAAATTGTCCGCCTGCAAGTCCACGTGGTGGGTGGTGAAATCATTGAGCGGGCCCACCGGCAAATCCGCGCCTCGCGGGTAGACCAACCCACGCTCCATAAACAGGCCCGTGGCACGGCGGCTGAGCAGGTTGGTACCAATCAACCCCGCCAAACCCAGCCCCAGGCCCAGACCGCCGCGGCGGGCCATCAGCCCACGGCTGCGAATCACCACGATTACCAACCGATAATCCGGGTTATGCAAGATACGCTGGTCGCGATCCTGTAATAGTTCCGACAACATCTGCTCGCAGCGATGGCTCACATCTTTCGCCGTAATGCCCTTGGGGAAACGCTGCCGGGTGTAAAGTTCGGCCAGGCGGGACAAGCCGGTGCGGGCATCGCCCATGGTAATGGCGGCAAACCGCCAGCTGCCAATGGAGGCACCAATCAAGGTACGCGGGCGCGGCGCCGACGGCAGAAAATCCCCGAACACCGCCTGATCCAGGCCGTTGATCCCCAACGCCTTCGGGCCACCGGCCGCCCCGGGAACGATGTCCACATCGGCGGCCCGCAGGCCATGCTCGCGTAAATGCGCAATCGCATCGCTGCCCGCGCGCAGAGTCAGCGCCGGGGCTGAGGTATGAATGGCGACCACCCGATATCTCCGATATCCGCTCCAGAAAGGCCCGTTATGCTAGCGAGAAACGGGGGCAGAGCGAAATAGCATTCCACTATCAGCAAAGAGAAGCAGCACGCACCACGCCGCAGGCGACACGCAAAATCACTCTGTGTCGGCCAAAAAATCACCCAATGCGCGGGTAAACGCCAGTGGCTGGCTCATCAGCGGCACATGCCCGGATCTGGGCAGAACAACATGTCGGGCACCGATCAAACGGGCAAACTCGGCCTGCCCCTGGGCGGGATACAGGGGGGAGCGGGCGCCGGTAATCACCGTGGCCGGCACTCCCCAATCGGCCGCAGAGGACCGGTAGTCATGGGCACCAAACAGGTAGGCATTCAGGTACGCACGGATATCCGCCAGTTCCGTCACCGGCAACACCCGCGCCCATAGCGACGACCAGCGGGCCGTTGCACTGAAGGCGGAGTGCAGCCCCCGACGGCCAGCAATCTGCCCGAGGATATCGGTCAACCTTGACAGGATGGCCGCGCGCAACCCCGGCGCCAGGTTGGCAATGCGGCCCTGGTCTGGCGCACCGTCCAGCAAAGCCAGCAGCTCACGCAACTGGGCGAAGAAATGCCCCTGCCGCGCGCCGAACAACCCGTGAGACCAGTCCGCCTTGTTATCGGTACAGGGCGACTGATCAATATGCAGGTAGCATTTTACCGGAGAAAAATCCCCATGAGCATGCCAGTGCAGGCTGGTGGTCGCCCCCAGGGAATAACCCACCAACGGGAAATCGCGCAGGCCAAAATGGTGAACCAGGTCTTCCATGTCCTGCATGTGATTGTGGAACACATCCGCCTGGTTGAAACGGGCCGCTGCCGAACCGCCAGCACCGCGCAAATCAGGAATCACAAACTGGAAACGACGCAGAAAGGGGAACACGAAGGGAAGCCAGTCACGGCCTTGCATCCCCAGGCCATGCAGCATCAGCACCGGCTGACCTCGGCCCAGCAAACGCACGCGCAGCGTGGCACCATCCCTGGCAGGAAATAACGGCATCAGGCTCCCCCTGGTGTTGGCACCTGTTTTTCGCAGGTGCTCTTATTCTTTTGGCCGTGCAGATTATTCGCCGTACAGGCAAAGATAGGCCGTATCGATGGCCACTTTTACCTGAAATTTCTGGTTCGCCTCAATCTCGAAAGTCTCACCGGCAGCAAACGTCTGCCAGTCGGCACTGCCCGGCAGTTTCACCGTCAGGGCACCACTGGTCACCGTCATGGTTTCATACTCACTGGTGCCGAATTCATAATCCCCCGGCGCCATCACACCCACGGTGGCCGGCTTGGATTCGGTTTGAAAGGCGATGGATGCCACTTTGGCATCGAAGTATTCGTTGACCTTGAACATACAAGCAACTCCGCTGATTCAATGGAGGCGCGAGTATGCCAAAAGCCGGGCCAAATCGCCGCTTATTTCCACGTGCTGGTAATGGCAACGCCCTGCCGCACCGTTTTGGTTACCGGGGTTTTGGCGGCGATCTCCAGCAAACGCTGCCGCTGCTCATCGCTGAGTGGCGCACTGCAGACCAGGATACGGTCGATGTGCTCGCCACCGTCCTCATCCCGGTAAAAATCCAAACGCACATCAATATCACCCAGCTCCCAGCCTTTACGCTCGGCATACATACGCAAGGTAATCGAGGTGCAGGCACCGAGCCCGGACAGCAATAGTTCATACGGGTTGGGGCCACTATCTTCGCCCCCCATTGCCGCGCCCTCATCGGCACTGAGGCGATGCTGGCGTACGTTGATTTGCTGGGCATAATGATGGTGGCTGTGAAGGCTGACTGTGGCCATAAGGCGCGTCCTTTCCCTTGCTTTCCATTGTTGTCACCGCGTTCCATACTCGAAGCATAGTCACGCCCCGCATCTGGACTATGCCACGGAGACAGCCATGAGCAATACCCACGCCAGCGGCGAAACGGTGGAATGCCCCAACCTTGCCAGCCAGCCTACCCTGACGCCCGTGGATTCGCGCAAAAGCATCCTCGGCAGCGGCCTGCCCATCATTCGGCATTTGCCCAGCCGCTCACAGCGGCTCATTGGCCCCTGGTGTTTCCTCGACCACATAGGCCCCACCGACCTGACCCCCGATAATGCAGTCGATGTAGGCACCCATCCGCACATCGGGCTACAGACCGTGACCTGGTTATTTGAGGGCGCACTGCTACACAAGGACAGCCTGGGTTATGAGCAAGTAATCGCCCCCGGCCAGCTGAATCTGATGACCGCCGGCCATGGCATCTGCCATTCCGAGGAAAGCCCGCCGGGATTCAGCGGCCCCATGCACGGCCTGCAATTCTGGATCGCGTTGCCCGCCGAGCATGAGGATATCCCGCCGGCCTTTGCCCACCACACTGACCTGCCCCAGTGGCAACAGGATGGCGCCGACATCACCCTGGTGGTGGGCGAGCTGGCCGGGCGCCGTTCTCCAGCGACGGTTTTCTCGCCACTGGTGGGCGCCGATATTGTTGCCGCACAAGCCTGCCGACTGACCTTGCCCATCCCTGCGGATTTTGAGCTGGGGCTGTGTATCAATGAAGGCCATGCGGAACTGGAAGGAAAAACCCTGGAGAGCGGCGAGCTCTACTATCTGGGGCAGGGCCGCGAGACTCTGGTCCTCACTCTCTCGGCCGGCAGCCGCATCATGCTGCTGGGCGGCGAGCCGCTGGGACAGCCTGTGTTGTTATGGTGGAATTTTGTCGGTCGAGATCAGGAGCGGCTGCAGCAGGCGGTGATCGACTGGCAACAATGGCCCAACGATCGCTTTGGCGAGGTCTCCGCCTACCAGGGAGCACCGTTGACAGCGCCCACGCTGGATCCGTCGGTGCGATTGAAATAAGCGCGGGGTAGATCGCCCTCCCCGGTAGGTCGAATTAGCCTGAAAGGCGTAATCCGACATTCAGCGATGAGGCAAATAGCAAGGTGGGTTGTCGGCTTACGGCTACGCCCTAAGCCGACTTACACAATCAATTAACTGCCTTCAACCTGCTGGCAGAACATCGCCATGTCGGGATCAGCAAACCCTTTGTGAGTAATGATGGCATCGTAAACCTTGCCTGCCTGAACCGGACAAGACACCGTCGCAATCAGGCTGTCATCCGCAGCATCTTTCACTTCCACTTCCAGACGGCTGCTACCATTGGGGGTATCCGAAAAATAAGCTGTGGCTTTGCCATACTGCAGATCTGGAATTGTGCCGATAGAGAAAGCAATGCCTGCCTGCTGACTCATGGCATGAATAAAGCGCACCCCAACGTTTGATGCCATCACAGAAGGCGTCTCTTGACGGAAAGCGTTCAGTAGCGGAGAGCTGTCTGCCAAATCCCCCATCAAGACGAGGGTGTAATTCCCACCCGCTGCCAGCGATATGTCTTTATCCGGTAAATCCACAGTGCTTCTGCGTGGCTGAAAATTGACGGTTTCGTTATCGGCATCCAGTTTCAGGTTCATCCCGCCTTGTTCATCGGTGGAATACCCCACATCTTCAAACAGCGGGTCTGAGGCCTTATTGGTGACCACATCCACACGAATACTTGCTGCATCCGGAGCGGTAAAATCCGTCAGCTGATTGTGGAAATAGAGACTGGCTGGTGCACGCAGCAAATCTTCCACGTCATCATCGTCACCGCCACAGCCGGACAAGACTACTGCGCTGGCTACCGCCAGCATTCCGATCATTCGCATAGATCCTCCCGAGGCAAACGCGAAAGGGGCATCGTAATCATACCGATGCCCCGTTTTTTGGTATTGGTTGGCAGTTCAGAGGTTTTTCGTAGTGAGAAGTTCCCGCCGCTCAGTTACTGAACGGCTGGCAGTACAGGGAAATCTGGTCGTCATCGCTGTCGAATTCCGTGTACGCAATAATGGCATCGTAGCTGCGGCCGCTGCTGACGCTGCAACTCACATCATCGATGATCACGCCCTGGGTTTCGTTGTTGACGGTCACTGCCAGGTTGCTACCCGCACTCAGGGATACGTAGCTGCTGCCATCGCCATATTCCAGTCCACTGACCAACGCCTGGCCACCGGGGGCGCTACCGCTGGCGGTGACGCTCAGCTCATCGCCGGACAGACGCGACAATGTGTTGATAAAGCGCACCCGAATCTGCCCGCTACCCACATCCATTCTCTGGTGGCTGAACGTTTTCAACTGGCGGTTATCCAAGGTGGTATCGCCCATCAAAACCACTGTGTAGCGATTGCCCCCGGTCAGCGTCCGGTTGATCGGGCCGTTAACCAGAGTGCTGCCAGAGTTAACCCCGCGGGCATCGAACGCCACGGACTCGCTGTCATCATCCAGTTCCAGGCTGTTAGAGCTCACGCTGCCCCGGGTGGTGTAGGCCACACCACTCTCCACCGCAGTGGTCTGGTTATCCACGAACAGATCCACGGTGATATCGTCTTCACTGCCCCCGCCCACTTGGGTGAGCTGGTTATGGAAGTAAAGCTGGGCGCTGTCGCTGGAGGAAAAAAGGCCGCCATCGTCGTCTTCATCACAGCCAAAGGCGGACAACCCGGCCACTGAAGCCGCCAGCACCAATCGTAGAAAAATCATCGTTCCTCACTCCCGGAAGGGGTCTCATCCGGTTCGCTTTCGACCGGTAACGCAGGCACACCTTCCTCGTTAAATTCACGGATAAAGATACCCCAGAACGCCACGAAAAGGGCAGCCAGCAAAGGCCCCACCGCAAACCCGGTTATCCCGAACATGGCCAGCCCGCCCAAGGTGGAAAACAACACCACATAGTCGGGCAGCTTGGTATCGCGACCCACCAGAATCGGGCGCAGCAGATTGTCTACCAGACCGATGACGAACACCCCGAACAGAATCAGGATCGTCGCCTCCTTCATGTCACCTACGGCGTAGAGGTACAGTGCCACGGGGAACCAGATCAGGCCCGCGCCCACCGCCGGAATCAACGACAGCACGGCCATCACCACGCCCCACAACAAGGCCCCGGGAATGCCCAGCCACCAGAAGATCAGGCCACCCAGCGCACCCTGGGTAATCGCTACCAACAGGTTACCCTTAATGGTGGCACGGGTGACTTCGGCAAACTTGGCAACCAGCAACTTTTCACGCTCATCGCCCAGCGGCAACGCGCGAATCAGCATGGCTACCATGGAGTCGCCATCGCGGATCAGGAAAAACGCCAGGTACAGCATCAGGCCCAGGTTGAGGAAAAACTGGAAGGTGTTCTGCCCCACCGCCAGCGCCCGCTTGGCAAGGAACTGGCCCGCCCCGGTAAAGGCTTTGACCGCCTGTTCCTTGATTTTCTCCAGGTCCACATCAAAACGTTCTGCCAGCGACTGCACCCCCGGGAAGGCGTGCTTGATCTTGTCCACATAGCTGGCCAGATCAATTTCCCCACTTTGCACTTTCTGGAACAGGCCAACGCCTTCGGATACAAACGACGTGGCCACCGCCAGCACTGGAATCACTACTAACACCACGCACAATAGCAAGGTGAACAGCGCCACCAGGTTGCGCCGTTGCGGCCAGCGGGCCAGCAACCTTTTGTGGAAAGGATAGAAAATAACGCTAATGGCGCAGGCCCAGAAAATGGGCGCGAAGAAAGGCTGAATCAGCAGGGCAAAGACGGCGCTGACCGCCACCAGGGAGAACAGAAAAGCGCGCTGCTCCAGTTTTTCCGATATTCCTGTATCCCGCATACCCTGCCGCTTCCTTGTCTTTCGTCATTAGGTGTCATGCTATTAGCATCAGTGTCGGCCACTGCTTACGCCGGCGGGGATCAGCCCCCCGTCAGCATAGTCGACCCCAGATAGGCCATGTACGCCACATAAACCACCAGCAAGGCGATGCCGTTGTTCCGGGTAATTTGCCCTTTGCGCCCCCACAGGCCAAAACCCATGACGAACAACACCAGCGTCAGCCCCATCATCAGGGACCAGTCACGCTGCAGGACCCCCGCATCCACCGACATGGGCTTGATAGCGCCAGCGATACCCACCACCGCCAGGGTGTTAAACAAATTCGAGCCTAGCACGTTACCAAAGGCAATATCGTGTTCCCCCTTGCGCACCGCCGCAATGCTGGAAGCCAGCTCCGGCAGGGAGGTGCCGATGGCAACAATGGTGAGGCCGATGATCAGGTCACTGACTCCCAGAGACTGGGCAATCAGCACCGCCCCCCAGACCAGCGCCCGGGAACTGACCACCAGCAGGATCAGGCCCACCACCAGCCAGAACAGGGATTGTTTCAGCGGCAGCGGATGCTCTGCCAGGTCGGTTTCTACTTCCCCGGCCAGCACGTCCCCCTTGCCAGTCATGGCGGCATAGATAGACCAACCCATCAGCACCGCCAGCACGCCAATCAATATCCAGGCGTCCATGCGGGAAATGTGCCCATCGATAAGCTGGTAACCCGCCAGCAAGGTGACCAGCGTGAGAATGGGCAGCTCTTTCTTGAGGATGGCGGAGTTCACCAGTATCGGGCTCATCACCGCTACCACCCCGAGAATCAGGGCGATGTTGGAAATGTTGGAACCGTAGGCATTCCCCAGCGCCAGTGACGGGTTGCCTTCCAGCGCCGCCAGCGCCGACACCACCATCTCCGGTGCCGAGGTGCCAAAGCCGACAATCAGCATGCCGATCAGCAACGGCGGCATGCCAGCGTGGGCGGCGGTGCCCGCCGCCCCTTCAACAAACTTGTCCGCACTCCATACCAGCAGTATCAGCCCGCCAATCACGGCGGCAATGGCCAGCAACATCGGCACTCCTTGGGATCATCAATTGTGGGATGGTCAATAATGTCAGGCGCGCACATTGTGGCAGAGAGGAGGGAGGCTGGCACCTCCGGAGACGCAACACGCATCACGCCCCATGCAGCACGCCACGAGGGGACGTGCTGCGTGAGGCATAGCCACGCTATTCAGACATGCTGGTCCTTACCGGGCTTGATGCCATAGACGAGGGTGTAGAGCACCGGAATCACGATCAAGGTCAGCACGGTGGCAAAGCCCAGGCCAAACATAATCACTACCGCCATGGATTCGAAGAACGCATCGAATAGCAGCGGCACCATGCCAAGGATGGTGGTAATCGCTGCCATACACACCGGCCTCACCCGTGAAATGGATGCCAGCACCACCGCGTCGAATGGCTCCCGGCTTTCCATTTCCAGCTTGATCTGTTCCACCAGCACAATGCCATTTTTTACCAGCATGCCGGACAGGCTGAGGAAGCCCAGCAGCGCCATGAAACCAAACGGCGCATTCAGTAACAGCAGCCCCATGGTCACCCCGATGATGGCCAGCGGCACCGTGGCCCAGATCACCAACGGCTGACGCAAGGAATCGAATAGCAACATGGTGATGATGAACATGAACAAGTAGCCCATGGGCAGGCTGCCAAATACAGCTTCCTGAGCATCCCGGGAGGCCTCGTACTCACCGCCCCAGGTGAGGGAATAACCCGGTGGCAGCTCAAGCGACTCAATCTCCGGGCGGATCCGCCGCAGAACATGATCGGCGGTTTCCTCACCCAATACATCCGGCTCTGCCTGCACAGTAAGCGTGCGCTTGCGGTCGCGGCGCATGATCAAGGCGTCTTCCCACTCGGTGTCAAAATCACCGACCACCTGGCTGATGGGGATATAGGTGGAATACACCGGCGACCACACCTGCACATCATTCAGGTTATTGGCGCTGAGCCGCTCATCATCCGGTGGCCGCGCCACGATGGGCAGCAGCTTACTGCCGTCGCGGTACAACCCCACGGTACGGCCACTGAAGTTGAGCGCCAGGGTATTATCCAGATCCTCGCGGCTAATCCCGGCACGGCGGGCCTGGGCTTCAAGAAACTGCGGCCGGATCACCTTTTCCTGCTGGCGCCAATCGTGGCGAATACTTTCCAGCGCTCCGTCATCAGCCATGATGGCCTGGGCCTTGAGCCCCAGATCGCGCAATATCTTCGGGTCCGGTCCGCTGAAGCGCGCTTCAATGGAAGCCGCCGGGCTCGGCCCGATCATCAAGCGCTTCACTTTGGCAAAGGCTTGCAGGTGTTCCTCACGAATCAAGTCACGGGTTGCCGCCAGGGCCGGATTAATACTCTCCCGGTCCTTCACCTGAACAATCAGCTGAGCATAGCTGGGATAACTCTTCTCTGGCGCATAAGGCAGCATGAAGCGCGCAGCCCCCTGACCAATGGTGCTGGTCACCTGGGTCACACTGTCCATCTCCAGCAGCGACGCTTCCAGCTCACTCACCGACTCACGGGTGGCGCGGATATCACTGCCCTGGGGCAACCAGTAATCCACCAGATACATAGGCGTATTGGAAGGAGGAAAGAAGGCCTGTTTGACGAAGCCAAAGCCCACCACCGCCACCACCAACAGCACAAACATGCCTGACAGGGTTAACACCCGGTGATGGATAGCGCGATCCAGCAGGCGGCGATAGAGCACAAACACCCGCCCCTTGTAGGGATCTTCCCCTTCACCGCCTTCGCCACCCACGTCCTTGTCACTGAAGAACTGCTCGGCAAAGAAGGGCACCAGGGTGATCGCGGTAATCCAGCTGAGCATCAGGGAGATCAACAGCACCCAGAACAGGCTATTGGTGTATTCCCCGGTGGAATCATCCGACAAGCCGATGGGCGCAAAGGCCATGATGGCAATCACCGTGGCCCCCAGCAGCGGCCAGATCGTCTGTTTCACCACCAGACTGGCCGCCTGTAATTTGGACAGACCACGTTTCATGCCTACCAAAATACCTTCGGTGACCACGATGGCGTTATCCACCAGCATCCCCAGCGCGATGATCAGCGCCCCCAGGGAAATCCGCTGCAGGTCGATGGCCATCATCTTCATGAGAATGAAGGTACCCAGGATAGTCAGCAGCAATACGCCGCCCATCAGCACCCCAGAACGCAAGCCCATGAATACCAGCAGCACGGCAATCACAATGGCCACCGCTTCACCCAGATTGAGCATGAAGGCACTAACTGACTTATCCACTTCCTGGGGCTGATTATAGATTGTGGCCAGATCCATACCCACCGGGCGCTGGTATTGCAGCTCCTTGAGGCGCTGATCCACACGCGCTCCCACATCCACCACATTGATGCCGGAGGCAAAGGAAATACCCAGGGTCAGGGCCGGGCCGCCATTGAATCGATAAAGATGGTTGGGAACTTCGGCATACCCCCGCTCAATGGACGCCACATCACGCAGGTAAACCAGTTCATTCGCACCGGGCTCGGAAATCAGCAGGTTGCCCATGGCCTGAACAGAGGGGAACTCCCCGGTGGGGTAAATGCGAATGTACTCATTTCCCACCCGGACCTTGCCCGCCGGGTTCACGGTATTCTGGGTTTGCAGCAAGCCAAAGATGCGGTCCGGACTGATCCCCAGCGAGGCCAGGCGGGCACGGGAAATTTCCACCAGCACCTGCTCCTCGCGCTGGCCACCAATCGTCACCTTGCCAACCCCGTCCACCAACACCAGGTCACGGGTCAGGTAGTCAGCGTAATCCTGCAGCTCTTGATAGCTGTAACCCTCACCGGTAATAGCCATGAGGATGCCGTAAACATCACCAAAGTCATCAATCACCTGAATCGTGCCCGCCCCTGGCGGCAGCTGCGATTGCAGGTCGGTCATCTTGTTACGCAGCTCATCCCAGATCTGTTTTAACTCGTGCGCCTTGTATTTGGGTTTGATCTCCACCTGGATCTGGGACAGCCCGTTGCTGGAGATAGACGTGACGTTTTTCACGTAAGGCAAAGTCTGGATGGCCTTCTCAACCGGCAAGGTCACCTCTTCTTCCACCTGCCGGGGTGAAGCACCGCCATAATTGGTAATGACCATGGCGATCTTGAGGGTGAATTCCGGATCTTCCAGCTGCCCGAGGCGGGTAAAACTGATCACCCCGCCGACCAGCAGGATCACGGTGAACAACCAGCTCACCACTTTGTGGCGGATGCTGTACTCAGCGATATTCATTGATTACAGGCCCCGCTCTTTTACCAGTTCACGAACCTCCTGGCCTTCCTCGAGGTGGTGTACACCGGCGCTGACTACCTTGTCACCGGTTTCCAGCCCAGAGGTGATTTCAACACCATTGCCAGTCACCTGCCCGAGGGTGACCGGCACCGCCGACACCGTGCTGTCTTCCGGGTTGAACCGCCAAACATGGGCACTGTCCTTGCCATCCGGATTGAACACTGCCTCCACTGGCACCTGGGGCCAGGTGGTGGCTTTACGCATGATCTTGCTCAGATCAATAGCCACATCCACGCTCATTCCCGGCAGCACCAGAATGCCTTCCGGGTTGGGCATGGTCAGGGTAATGATGTAGGTCTGGGTACGATCGTCAGCGCTGGCCTCATGCTCCTTGTAGCTGGCCTTGAACACCTTGTCCGGGGCACCTTCAAAACTCAGCTCCGGCTGATAATCCTCACCATCCTTTTTCAGGTTCGCAAAGAAACGCTCGGAGACGGCAAACTCGATATCGATATTCTTGTCGCCCTGCAGGTAAAGAATGGGCTGCTTGGCCTGCACGAATTGGTAATTTTCGACTTCGGTGCGGGCTACCGTACCGCCGTAGGGGGCTTTCAAACGCGTGTATTTCACATTGTCCCGAGCCAGGCTCAGGGCGGCCTGGGCCTGCCGACGTTTGGCTTCAATTTCATCGAACTGAGCTTCAGAGATAACGCCCCGATCACGCAGGCTGATGCCACGCTGATACTGGCTTTCGGCCAGATCGTACTGGGCTTGCCGATCGGCCAGCTGGTTGCTGAAATCCGATGGGTCCAGCGCTGCCAGCAACTGCCCTTTCTTCACCTGCTCGCCCGCCCGCACCGGGAAACGCTCCAGCTGACCGGACACCCGGAACGCCAACTCGGACCCTTCGGTAGCCACCACCTTGCCCGGGTAGTGACGTAAAGCGCCATCGCCGCCGTTAACGACTTGCAGCTTTACCGGTTGCGGCATGGGAGCATCCTGCTGTGGCTCATCACTGCAGCCCCACAGGGCCAGCGCCAGGCCCAGGGTTACCCAAAAACGTTGCATCGTGCTCTCCCCGATCTAAAACGGTACTTGTTAGTACCAATTGTCGCACAAGTACGCGCGTATCAGGTGAAGCTTTTTCACCCGCAGCGAGATTTTGACCTTATCAGACGATGGGCGCGCAGGCGCTATCGGGCCAAGCGGCGAGCCAGGCAGGCTCAGACAGGGAACCGGCTCGGGAGCAAACCCGGGCCAACAAGCGATGCAGCACAAAAAGGGCCGACTGACGTCGGCCCCGGTAACGAGTAGAACACTGAATGTGTGCCCAGCGGGCGATCAGCCCAGATGGGCCGACAACATCCAGGCGGATTTTTCATGAATCTCGATGCGGTCACTGGCCACCGCGCCAGAGCCTTCATCTTCATGCTCGCCTGCCAGTTTCAATACTCGATTGGCACGCTCGGCCACCGTGCGGTGGTCCGCGGCCAGCTCCTTGATCATGCCGGACGCATCCGGATCGCCCGTGGCGTCCTCCACCGTGGATAACTTGGCAAACTCCGCATAGCTGCCCGGCGCCTTCCAGCCCAGCGCGCGAATTCGCTCGGCAATGGTGTCTACCGCCTCCGCCAGCTCGGTGTACTGCTGTTCGAACAGCAGGTGCAGGCTATGAAACATGGGGCCGGTTACATTCCAATGGTATTTGTGGGTCTTGAGATAAAGGGTGTAACTCTCGGCCAGTAACTTGCTCAGCTCTTCCGCGACCTGCTTGTTGTGTTCAATCATGGAGTGTCTCCTTTTCCAGTATTGTCCTTGCCCGCAGTGCCTAGCAGGCTGCTGTTTGCCGGGACTACCTAACACCATTGGGTCCGCAAAAGGCATTTCAATGGCAGCGCCCGTCCAGCCTCCTACTTTTGTTTCTTTACAATCAGACGCGCCGCCGTCACAGACGTTCCTGGACTGGCGAGGTATTTGCGTTATCGCGCACATAGGGAAATTCAATATGCCCCTCTGTCCGATTTGGCGCTTTACACTCAGGCCGGCGTCTCGGCATGATGCAACTTCTTCCCTCAACCGAAAGCAGATCCGCCAATGGCCGTAGCCCCTAATCCTGAACCGCCCTATTCGATTCTGGAGGAATGGCTCAATGGCCTGACCCATGGCATCGGCGCGGCGTTGAGTATTGCCGGCACGGTGATCCTGGTGGTGGCGGCCAGCCTGCTGGGGGACCCCTGGAAAATCGTCAGTTTCAGCATTTTCGGCGCCAGTCTGATTCTGCTTTACAGCGCCAGTGCGCTCTATCACAGCCTGCGTAGCCCGAAGTGGCGCGCCGTATTCAAAATGCTGGACCACTGCGCCATTTACGGCTTGATCGCGGGCACCTACACCCCCTTTCTACTGGTCAACCTGCGTGGCCAGACCGGCTGGATTTTGTTTGCCGTAATCTGGGCCCTGGCCCTCACCGGCATCGCCCTGAAAGCGCTCTATGGTCACCGCTTCAAGCTCATGCGGGTGGGCATTTACCTGGCCATGGGCTGGCTGATTCTGGTGGCCTCCAACGATCTGACCAGCAAACTCAACGACACCGGCTTCTGGCTGATCCTGGCCGGCGGCATTACCTACACCGTAGGCGTCATCTTTTACCTGGCCGACCGGTTTATTCCCTTTAACCACGCCATCTGGCACCTCTTCGTCATGGGCGGCAGCCTCTGCCATTTCTTTGCGGTCTATTACGGAGTATTGCCGTTTACCGCACCAATCAGCTGACGCAAATCACATAAAATGAACATAATTCAAGAAAGTGCTTGTGATTGTCTCAACAAAAATATACTTTTTATTTAAATATATATTGTTGGATCCATGCACCATGCTCACTATCGACCCGGACGCCCTGCGCGACAACGCCGCCCAGGCCAGCCAGTTACTCAAAGCCCTGTCCCACCCAGATCGTCTGATGTTGCTATGCCGCCTCGCGGAAGGCGAGCGCAGCGTTAGTGAACTGGAGCCGCTCGTCGGGGTTTACCAACCCTCACTCTCCCAACAGCTGGGCATTCTGCGCCGCGAAGGGCTGGTTAGTAGCCGCCGGGAGGGCAAACAGATGTTCTATCAGGTCGCCAACCCGGACGCCCTGGCCGTGCTGAACGTGCTGTACCAACGCTTCTGCGGCGACACGCCATGAATATCGATTGGGAAGCCTTCACTCCCTGGACGTCCCTGGCTGGCGGCGCCTTGATTGGCCTGTCTGCCCTGCTTTTCCTGCACGCCAACGGGCGCATTGCCGGCATTAGCGGCGTTCTTGGTGGCTTGCTGAGCCCCGGCGGGGACGGTCGCCATTGGCGAGTGGCATTCGTGCTGGGACTGGTGCTGGCTCCGCTACTCTGGCGTCTGGCGGCGGACCTGCCACCGCTGGTCGTCGACGCGGACTGGCCACTGCTGATTGGTGCCGGTTTGCTGGTGGGCATCAGCACCCGCTACGGAGCCGGGTGCACCAGCGGCCACGGGGTCTGCGGCGTCTCCCGCCTGTCCCCGCGCTCACTGGTTGCCACACTGGCATTCATGGCCAGCGGGTTTGCCACCGTGTACGTGGTTCGTCACTTGCTGGGAGCGCCGCTGTGAACCGGTCAACACTCACCGCCTTCCTCAGTGGCCTGCTATTTGGCATTGGCCTGTTGCTGGCCGGCATGGCCAACCCGGCCAAGGTTCTGGCCTTTCTGGATATTGCCGGTCACTGGGACCCCTCCCTGGCTCTGGTGATGGGCGGTGCCATTCCGGTGTCAGCCATCGGCTTCTATCTGGCACGTCACCGCACCGCGCCACTGTTCAGCGAACGCTTTCAGCTACCCACCAACACCCGGCTGGACAAGCGTCTGGTGCTGGGTGCTCTGGGCTTTGGTGTGGGTTGGGGGCTGGCCGGCTTCTGCCCGGGCCCGGCGCTGGTTGCCCTGGGTAGCGGCAATCTCAAGGGCATAGTCTTCGTCGCCGCCATGCTCAGCGGGATGGTGATCTTTGAAAGGCTGGAAAAGCGCAAAAGCGGGTAAGGCACTCTGTCGGGCAGTCCTGCCCACGGCCCATGGAAGAAACTGTAGGAGTTCCCTTCCAGGGGACGAACCGAGCAACAGCGAGGGCTATCGCCTTCTGGACAACCCAAAAAACCGTCGCTATGGCCTCAGAGGAATTTCGCGCTTCGCGCGGTTCGTCCCCTGGAAGGGAACTCCTACAGGAAACCCGCACGATTTACTGCCCGCTGGTGGCATCCGGCTTCAGGCCAGCAGCTTCTCAATATCCTTGCGGATGGCTTCCGGCTTGTCCGTGGGCGCGTAGCGCTTCACGACTTTGCCATCCTTGCCCACCAGGAACTTGGTAAAGTTCCACTTGATGCCCTTGCTGCCCATCACGCCCGGCGCGGCTTTCTTGAGGTAATCGTACAGCGGGTGGGCGCCACTGCCATTCACGTCTACCTTGTCGAACATGGTAAAGCTGACACCGTAGTTCTTTTCACAGAAAGCACCGATTTCATCCGCCGCGCCCGGCTCCTGCTTGCCGAACTGGTTACACGGGAAACCAAGAATCTCCAGCCCCTTGGGCTGCAGGGTTTCATACAGACTTTCCAGTCCCTTGTACTGGGGGGTAAACCCGCATTTGCTGGCCGTGTTGACGATCAGCAACACCTTGCCCTGAAACTCGGACAAGGATTTTTCTTCACCACTCAAGGTGGTAGCGCTGTAATCATAGATCCCCATGTTCTCTCCTGACGATGAAACCCAAACAATGAATAATACGGCGCCCGCCGGGAGTGGCAACCACCACCGCCACTCACCACACACCACCAAGGCGGAGGCCTAACAATACGGCATGCCCTGGCGGCCTGCGAGAGCACATTGTCTATCGGCAGGCGCTATTCGCTGTAAAGCTGCGCGATCACCGCCTCGGCCACCACACGGCTGGACTGTGGGTTCTGCCCGGTGACCAGTTTGCCGTCCGTGACCGCATGGGGGGTGAAATCGTCCGCCAGATCGAGACGGGCACCCAGCTCTTCAAGCCGGGAGGCCAACAGAAACGGCATGATCTCATCCAGCCCCACTTCCCGCTCTTCGCTATTGGTAAAGCAGGCCAGCGTCTTGTTCTGCACCAGTGGCGCGCGCTCTTCATTGCGCAAGCCCACCAATGCGGCGGGGCCATGACACGCCGCCCCTAACAGGCCGCCCTGTGCCCAGGTCCGCTCCATGACGGCCGCCACCAGAGGGTTGTCCGGCATATCGAACATGGCGCCATGGCCACCGGGTACAAAGACACCGCAGTAGCCATCTTCCCAGACCGCTTCCAACTCCCGGGTATCCTGCAAGGCGGCAATGGCATCGGCCCAGGCCTCTTTCTCGCTGTCATCCGGCACCGAATTGGGATCCACCGGAATCTTGCCCCCTTTCGGGCTGGCCACCACCACGGGAATATTGTTTTCCCGGAACAACAAATACGGCACGGCAAATTCTTCCAGCCACAGGCCGGTCTGTTGCCCCTGGCCCATTTGCGATGCACTGGTGACCAATATCAGCAGCGGTTTATCCAGATTCATAAATGCCTCCGAAAATTCGCAACGAGAGATGCAATATGCACAGAGGGTGTGGCACAAAGTCGTCGCATGCAAGGATAGCCTGCGTGTAGCATGTTGCGTGCAAGCGTGTAGCGGGGAACCTCATGGATTGGCATCAATTACTGAACAAGGCCCGCCTGGGCGGACGCAGCGCCAAGGATGAAAGTGGTCGTACCGCCTTTCTGCGCGACCACGACAAGATCATTTTTTCCGGCGCCTTCCGGCGGCTGGCCCGCAAGACCCAGGTCCATCCGCTGGCCACCAATGACCACGTGCACAATCGCCTTACCCACTCGCTGGAAGTTTCCTGCGTGGGGCGCACTCTCGGTATTCGCGTGGGAGAACGCCTGCAACAGCGCCAGCTGCTCCCCGACACCGTCAGCGCCACCGATTTCGGCGATATTGTTCAGTCCGCCTGTCTGGCCCACGACATCGGCAACCCGCCCTTTGGCCACACCGGTGAGCGCGCCATTCGCGCCTGGTTTCAGGAACGGGGGCAACGGTTTCTGGATATGCTCCCCGCCCACCAGCAAAGCGATCTGACCTTTTTTGAAGGCAACGCCCAGGGCTTTCGCATCATTACCAAGAGCGAATATCACCAGTACGACGGCGGCATGCGCCTGACCTATGCGACCTTGGCCACCTTCCTCAAATACCCTTGGTTGTCCGCCGATGCCGGCGCCGCCAGCAGCAAACCGGGCAAGTACAGCGCCTTTGTATCGGAAACCGACGCCTTCCATGAAGTGGCCCTCGCCACCGGCCTGCTGGAACACAAACCCGGGCATTTCTGCCGCCACCCGCTGGCGTACTTGATGGAAGCCGCTGATGACTTTTGCTACGCCATCATTGATCTGGAAGATGGCCTGGAAATGGATCTTCTGCATTGGGATGAAGTGTACGCCTTGCTGCAACCGGCCCTGCCAGACAGCGAGGAAGTGCGCGAACTGATTCATTCGGATATCCGCGATGGCCGCAAAGCCGCCCTGCTGCGCGGCAAGATTATCGAACGATTTATCGAAGCAGGCGTAGAAGCGTTTGTAGCCAATCACGAGCGGTTACTGCAGGGTCGCATGGACGGCGACCTGATCAGCCACTGCGAACCAGCGGTGCGGGATGTGGTGGAAAATGCCAAACAACTTTCCCGCTCGAAAGTCTTCGAACATCCGCGAAAAATCGAACTGGAAATTGGTGCCTTTGAAGTGATGGGCGCATTACTGGATGGTTTGATAGAAGCCGCCGTATCCCATGCCTGCAACAGCACAAAAAACTATCGGCATGAACGCATTATCGATTTGATTGGCCGACACAGCTTTCCGGAAAACCTGGAGCAACTACCGGAACAGGAAAGAATTTATCAGTGCATCATGCGGGCACTGGATTTTCTGGCAGGCATGACGGACAACTACGCGACCTATTTGGCCAAGCAGTTTTCCGGGATGGCGGAAACACGCTACTAGCCGCCTGCTTTCCGCATCCCTGCAACGAAAAACGCCCTGACCAATCAGGGCGTTTCTCGTTTTCTACTCGTTTTAATCCTCGCAGCCTAGTCGGCCAGCCTTACACCCACTGCCACGAACGTCTCCAAACCGGAGGTACCGTCGCCTTCATCCAGGTCACCTCCTCCAGACGTGATGATCTTGCCATCAGAAGAGAGCGTGAAGGCTTCGGAGCCACCGTCGCTCCAGGTAACATTGAGCGTCTGCCCGGTTACGGACCAGGAACCGCCACCGGTTTCGTTATCATTCCAGGTATCAACATAGTGCTCACAGCTGAAACTCTCACCTTCGCCGCTACACTGATTGGCATCCAGACTGATAAACCGGCCCTGCTCACTGAACGTTTCGTTGAGCGAACCATCACTGTTGAACGTCAGATCGGCAGTGCCGCCGAAACGTTCCAGATTGGCACCCCCACCGTCATCCAGCTCGATGATACCGCCAGAAAAATACAGCTTGTAGGAAGCATCGCTAACGATGTCGTTCAGGTCTGCCACCTCACCGCTTGCTGCTTCAAGGGCGGTAATACGACTGTTGTTGTCGTTGATCGCAGTGATCAATGCCTGGAAATTGGCATCCACACCGGCCGCCGTTGCGGCCTGGCCGGATTGCGGTGCGGTATAACCAGTCACTTCACTTGCCATTGCGGTGGCGCTCATCACGGCTGCGGTGAGGCCTGTCAGGATTACTTTTTTCATGTCTCTTACCCTCTAAGGTTATGTCCTTTAACCAATGGCCTCACTGCCAGTTGGCTTGATCCCAGTTAAATTGATCCCAGACGGCGGCGGTGGGGCCGGATCCGTCTTCCACAAAGCTGACACTCACAGCACAGTCTTCAGTGATGACATCGGTGGTGTAGGTATTGCCCGCAAGCGTGCCGCCACAACCGGAGATCGTATTCACTTCAAAGCCTTCATCCGGCGTCACCGTCAGCTCGCGAGTCTCACCATGAACAATGTTTTCCAGGTTCTGCCCGACGATCATGCCGTTTTCGCCCTGCACCGTAGCCGTAACGGTGTACGTCTTCTGGGCAAAGCTGGCGGTTACCGAACAGGCTGCAGTGATCGTTGCCGTGGTGAAGGTGTTGCCATCCAGGGTTCCACCGCAGCCGTCCACCCCGGTGAGTTCATAGCCATCATCCGCAGATACGGTAAAGACCTGGGTCTGGCCGTGATCGACCATGGGGTTGGCTGGAGAGAAGGAACCATTGGCTGCAATCGTGGTGATCGGGTACTGAATGGGTTCGAATTCCACGGCAACCGTACAGGCACCGGTGATACCGGCCGTAGTGAAAGTCGTGCCATCCTGTGTGCCACCACAGCCACTGGCCACGGCAACCTGATGCCCCTCATCCGGGCTCAGTGCAAACGCGGTTGTGCTGCCGTGTTCGACCACCACCGTACCCGGGGACACCGTCCCGTTACCGGTCACCGCCGTGTTCACGGTATAGCTCAACAGGCTGAAGCTGGCGTCCACTTGGCAGGCTGACGTTATCGGCCCAACGGTGTATTCACCCGGCGACGCAGACGCAGCCACTTCACAGGCATCCCCCGTCACCGAATCCACCTGGAACCCGAAAGCCGGGGTGACCGTGAGCGTGCCATTCTGACCATGCGCCACCGTCAGGCTTTCCGGCTCGAAACTGCCGGTGCCGGCCGCCACATTGGTGGTTACCGCATATTCTTTTAGCGCGAACGCCGGCGTGATGGAGCAAGCGCCGACAATCGCTCCCGTGGTGTAGGTGGTGCCTGCCAGCGAACCGTCACAGCCTTCCACGCTGACAACGTCATAACCTTCATCCGCCACGATTTCGAACTGGGTGGTATCACCGTGATCCACCACCGCCGCCTCCGGCATCACCTGGCCACCGGTTACGCTGGTGGTGCTGACGGTGTACTCATTGATGGAAAAGGTAACGGACAGATCACACTCGCCTTCAAGTGCACTGGTGGTAAACGACTGGCCATCCAGCGAGCCGGCACAACCGGTTACTTCATCGATGCTGTAACCGGTATCCGGTGTCACCGTGAAGTTCGCACTGGCCCCGCCCAGCAAGGACACCGACGTGGGCGACACGCTGCCGTTGGCACCCGCACTGGCGGTTACCTCGAAGCTGGTCACGCCAAGTTCTTCGTTATCCTCGGCGTAGTCATTAATCGCGTCAGCCAGGTCCGCACTGCTGGTGGGCGGCAGGGTGCCGGCATTGTCCCCGATGGTGATCGCGCCCCCGTTTTTCTTGCCGTCAACGACGCCATCCGAAGCATCGTCGATCAGGGCAATCACCGTTTCAAACGGGTCCGTTGTGCCGCTCAGATTGTTGGCCTGGGTAGACAAGCCCCCCAGCACGGCAGCGTACTGTTTTGCCGCCGCATCATCGCCACTGGTAGCCGGCACCGTGGTCAGCGGATCAAAAGACACACCCAGCACGTCATCGAGCACATCGCGCCCGGCGTTCACGCCGTCTTCCAGCGATGCGCCAGCATTGGCAGCAAGATGCTCACGGGCGGAGCGCACCAACAGTTCGCTCAATGGCGTAACCGCAGCGGTTTGTGCGCCCTCAGGCAGGAAAGAATTAAGATTACCGGCCGTGACGTCAGCACCGGTTGCTTCATCCGTGTAGGTGCCGCCGCTGGATTCGATCAGCAGCGGTCGCGGCACAGAATCCGGCACCTGCACGGACCAGGAGCCATCCGCTTCGGTAACGATCGGGCCCGCTACCGCGTCGCCGGTTTTGTTGCCGGCCGCGTCCATGGCGTAAAGGTAAAGAGTTGCGCCCCCGACAGGGCCCTTGGTTACCGCACCGGCTACGGTGGATTTGGGCGCCGCTGGCGTCGATCCTCCTCCGCCACTGCTACCACCACCTCCGCCGCAACCAGCAATGGCCACCGCCACTGCCAGGCCGGCAATTCTGAATGTTCCCTTCATGTGTGATATCTCCGATCACCCCAGTTTTTTGGTAGAACACCAAACTAAACCGAAGCCACAAGAGCGCACATCACCCATATAGGGTATGAAAATAAAAAATAATGCCGACCCGAAATAACGAAAACACGCACAACGCAACCACCGCCCCACTCATCACCCATCAAGCCTGAGCGGTGCATAAACATGCGGTGGCGGCCAGCCACGCCTGCTTAACCGCAGGCCATCAACACCTTCGCAAGCGTATGCGCAAAAATGCCTGGCTGCTCCATTTGCGGAAAATGCCAGGTACCAGGCTGCAACCACTCGGTCACATGGGGCGCGCAACGCGCACGCGCGGCATCCCCGACAAGGTCGCCGTTGATTGCATGAATCGGGCATTGGATATCCGAAAAAGCCGCCTCCGGGGACCAGCGCAACAGGTCAGACCACAGTGGCAATATGGCCTCCTGACGCGCCGCAGCCATATCATTCTCCAGACTCTGCCTGGCCTGCCCACTCAAATCCGGCCCCGCATTGTTGGCAACCAGGTTGGCAATACCGGACGCAAAGTTTTCCTGAAAAGGCGTTTCAATCTGGCGTGCAGTGTCTTCGTCGAGATCCCCGTAGGGAATAACAAAGGCATCCACCAACACCACGGCTTTGACCGGCTTGAGTCGGGCCGCTTCCAGGACGACAGCACCGCCCATGGAATGCCCCACCAATACCGGATTGTCGATGCCGTCCAGCGCCGCCACCAGCGCCCGTGCCTGCGCCGTCACCGTCCAGGCCGGCAAGGTAACATCGCGCGCATCTCCATGGCCGGGCAGGTCCACGGCAATCAATCGCGTTCCATCCGGCGCCGAATCCAGCAGTGGCTGCCAGTGCTTGCGGTTGCAGGTCCAGCCATGCACCAACACCACAGGCTGCGTGCCGTTACCGGCTTCGGTGACCGGCAAAGCCTGTCCATCGTCGATTGTCAGGGTGGATTCCACCGGTTTCTCCTGTTCACGAAATTGTGATCGAGTTTGTTTACATTCAATTTTCGACCGAGATCGGATAAGTTAGAGATTCACAAGGGGAACAACAACTCATGACTCAGCCAATCTTGGATGGATTGCTGGGCAACGAGCGCGGGGACCTGCTCGACACCCTGTATGAGGCGCCACAGGCTCCTGATGCCTGGCCGCGTTTCCTTGCGCAAGCCGTCAGCGCGACCCGGTCACGTTCTGCCCGCATGCTGGTGCTTGATCGCCGGGCACAGACTGTACTGTCCAGCATCAAGCACAACATTGATGACAGTGATCACCAGGCCTACGTGGATCACTACGTGAACGCCTGCCCGTGGCGCCCGGAATTGAAGGACAAACCTCCCGGCCAGCTGTACTCCACCTTTCTCGATTTTTCCTGTCGGCAAAAGGCCTTCTACAACACCGAATTCTACAATGACTGGGCCCGCACCCAGGATATCCACCATGGCGTGTGCGGCACCGTCTGGCAGGATGAAGACCATACCGTGCAGCTGCTGATTCAACGCACCCGGGATCAGGGCCACTACACCCGGGAAGAAACCGACCAGATCAATGACCTGGTCATGCATGTGCGCCGTGCCGTGCGGCTGCAGACCCAATTCAGCGCGCTCAAGCACCAGCAGCAGGCCCTGGAGCAGGCCCTGGACATTCAGGCACAGCCCTTTGCCCTGCTCGATGCGCAAGGCACCCTGGTGTATATCAGCCAGGAGGCGGAGCAACTGGTGGCCTCGCACCCTCACATGGCGCTGGAAAAACACAGACTGACCTTCCTGGATTCCCGGCGACAGTGCGCGCTTTTACAGCAACTGGCCCAGGTCACTCACCCCAATCCGGCCCTGCGAGGCAGCGGCGAAGTCATTGCCATTCCGCTCAACAGCCACCTGACAACCCGCTGCCTGGTGTCCCCCATGCATCCCCATGCAGCCCCCAGCGGCTTCAATACGCACCCCACCCCCCTGGCCATTGTCTATTTCCAGGACCCATTGGGTGATATCGATATCGACCTGGACAGCCTGATGCAGCTGTTTGATCTGTCAGAAGCCGAAGCCCGGGTCGCCGCAGGCATTGCCCAGGGCCAGTCGCCACAACAGATTGCCGACAGCCATTTTCTGTCGGTGCATACCGTGCGTACCCAGCTCAAAAGCACCTTCCAGAAAACCGGCACCATGCGCCAGTCCGAGCTTGCCAAGTTAATGCTCACTTCCCCTGCCGCCCGGCGCTGGCGCCGCCCCCCTGTGAATCTGAGCTGCTCTGCATAGCCTGGCGGGCCACCTTCAAAAACAGATCAAACTGGTACGCAAAGCGCCAGTCGGCCCGGCGTAAATCCGCCAGGGAGTACCAGCCGATATCACTGACCTCCAGGCGGGCCGCCGCCGGCAACGACAGCGGCACCTCCTCCGGCAAAGGCTCGGCGGGCATGCAACGATAGAGATGGAAGCCGTTCTTCATCACCTGCAAACGCTCCCCCACCAAAACCTGCACCCCCGTTTCTTCCAGGGTTTCCCGGTGCGCCGTGCATTGGGCCAGCTCTTCCGGCTCCAGGGTCCCACCGGGCACCCCCAGCTTGCCGCCCCAGCGATGGGTGATTAGCAACACCTGCTGGTCACGGACGATCAGGCAGCCGGCATTGGCCCGCCGGTCATCTTCCTGCCCGGGCACACGGGGGCAATCCGCCAGCACCTGCAGGGGCAGCCATATCAGGAAAAAAATTATCAGGGCGCGGGAATTCATCATGGATACAGCCTGCCCCGTCACGATGACGGTGTCATGGCATTTTGGCGCAGGAAAGAGGAACGATCACAGCACCACGATCCCCCTTCTTCCTTCCTTTCGCCTTCCTTCTGCAGACTTCAGCTGATCAGCGGCAGGCGATGCTCCCGGGTGGCCGCGACAACCTCATCAGGAATGACGATTTCCGTGGCCAGGGGCAGGTGATCCGACAGCAGGCAGTCGGTCAGCACACGGGTGTGCCGGCTTTCCAGATCCGGCGACAGCAGGATGTGATCGATATGGCGGTCCGGCGCCCAACTGGGGTAAGTGTTGAGGTTATCCGCCTGCACGGTCTGCAACCCCAGGGCTGCCAGCGGCGAATTATCCAGATGAGTCAGGCGGCAATTGAAGTCGCCCATCATCACCAGGTACTTGTAGTCCGCCAACAAGCGGGCCAGGTAGGACAACTGGGTATTGCGCACCTTCTCACCCAGCGCCAGGTGCGCCACGACCACAACCAATGGCTGGATCGGGTGGCCGTACTTGATCACGATGGCACCGCGACCGGGCAACCCGGGCAATCGGTGGTCGGTGATTTCAAACGGCTGGTGTCGGCTGAGAAAGCCATTACTGAACTGGCCAAGGCGGCCAAGATTACGGTTCAACTGCTGATGCCAGAAGGGAAAATCGGCCATGGACGCCAGGTGCACCAGCTGGTTCATGTTGCGCGAACGCAGGCTGCCGCCATCCACTTCCTGCAGCCCCACCACATCAAAGTGGCTTAGCACCTCGGCGATCTGCTCGATGGTTTCCACGCTGCGCGGATGCGCCACCAGATGCTTCCAGCTACCGGTGATGTAATCACCGAATTTCTGGCTGCCGATGCCTGCCTGGATATTGAAGCTCATCAGCTTCACGGTATCCGGTGGCAGTAACACTTCCCGGGTCTGGCGGGTCTTTCTTACGCCTTGCCTGGCGAAGGAAAAGCCCGCAGGGCGGGCTTTCCAGTCACGATAGGCCAGTCTGGCACGGTCCAGCAGCATGTATCAGCTGCCTTTCTTTTCCTTGTTCGCCAGGTACTCAATCACGGCGAACAACTCTTTATCGCTCTTCAGGTTCTCACGCAGCACCAGGTACTTGCCGTTCACCACGAAGTTCGGCACCCCGGGGATCTGGTATGCCTTGGTCAGCGCGTCGGCCTGACGGATCTTGGTGGACACGCCGAAGGAACCGTACAGCTTGTTGAACTCGGCAGGCTCCACATCGTACTTGCGGAAGAAATTGGCCAGCGCCGGCTCATTGAACAGGGGCTCACGGTGCTTGTGGATCGCGTCGAACAGCGGACCGTGGATTTCATCTACCAGGCCCAGGGCTTCTTCCACGTAATAGGCACGGGCCAGCGGCTCGGCATTACGCAGGAACAGCACCGGGGTGCGCACATAGTTGATGTAATCGGGTTTGGTTTTCAGCCAGGCGTTAACCGAAGGCTCCAGGGAATAGCAATGCGGGCAGGCATAGGAAAAGAATTCCCGCACTTCCACCTTGCTGGGGTCATCCACGGTGCCCGGTACATCCAGAATCTTGTAGTGGGTATCAACCGCAAAACGGGTGTGGTCCTCAGCGGCAGCAACTCCGGTCGCCAGCCCCAGGCTCAGCAGCAAAGCCGTCACAATGCGAAACATGCAATCCTCTCCTTTCTTGTTGGTTTCCGCCCACTGAGACAACCCGGACGGCATTTTTCTCCCTGGATGAGTGCAATCGACACTCAATCAGAGCCATATCTTTTCATGTTGGCCATAAAAAAGGCAGCCCGCAGGCTGCCTTTTCTACAAACCGTAACCCAACCGCCCTATTTGGACAGCCCGGAGATGAAGCTTGCTACGGCCTTAATCTGGGTATCGGTCATTTTCGCCGCCACCGTCTGCATCATGCCCGGCGCATCGTTATCCGAGTCATTGGTGCGCTTGATGATGCCGTCGCCCAGATCGTTACGACCTGCCGCACGGAAGGCCTTCAGCTGGTCTTCCAGGTATTGGGCGTTCTGGCCAGCCAGATGCGGGTACTTGGCCGCATCAATGCCCTGACCCGCCGGGCCATGGCAACCGGAACAGGCCGGAATGCCGTTGGCCATGTCGCCACCACGGTAGAGCTTTTCACCCTGCTCCACCCAGTCAGCGCTGGCCTGCCCGGCTTCCGGGGTCAGGCTGGCGTAGAAGGCCGCCACGTCCTGCATGTCCTGCTCGCTCATGCCGGCCACCTGGCCTTGCATAACGGCGTTTTCACGGGTGCCGGACTTGAAATTTTCCAGCTGCTTAACCAGGTACTCTTCCCCCTGGCCAGCCAGTTTCGGGTACGTCCCGGTAAGGGTCTTGTTACCATCCTGACCGTGACACGCGGCGCAGGGGGCGGCTTTTGCTTTGCCTGCCTCAGCATCACCGGCCGCCATGGCCTGGGTGGCTGCCACAGCAGCAGCCATCAGCACGAACAGTTTGAAAAACTTCATGGCCTATCCTTCAGTACAGCGTCTTATTTGCTTTTGGACATGTACTCAATCAGAGCACGGTATTCTTCGTCGCTACAGTCGTTGCACATGCCTTTTGGCGGCATGGCGTTGAACCCTTCCTTGACGTGTTTCACCAGCGTATCCATACCTTTATCCAGGTGTGGCTTCCAGGCGGCTTCATCATGGGAAATCGGCGCTCCAGCAGCACCGGAGGCATGACAGAATGTACAGCTGCTGTTGTAACGTTCCTCTACAGTCGCTGCACTGGCAGCCCCCGTAACCAGAACCATTGCAAGACCTGCTACAAAACCCTTCATACGCTACCTCTGCTATGCTGGCGTCGCCGCTGGCGAAGTCCGTTTGCCGCTACCGGCAAACCGTTGTAGAACGTCGGCCGCCCTCAACATACCGCTAAATATGCCGTTAAGGGGCAAGCGGCCGGGATTATATACCAGTCCGGTGGGCGCCGTCATATTCCATGTGAAGGGTAGGGGTATAGTCCGGTCAAGTCACGCCCGCACCAGCAAAACAGCGGCAATAAAAGACGAAAGTGCCCATACTCTGCGCACTCATTTGCTCCACCGCACGGCTATGCATTGCCAGCCGCATGCCAGACAGCAAGAATAGCCCCCTGACGTGACCCAAAGGCACTTTGCTATGCCCCTGCACCCCATGGAAAAAATGCTCCACCAGGCCCTGTTCCTGCAGAGCGCCCAGCGCCTGGACCAATGCCCGCCCGATGAAGGGCTGGAAGTGGCTTTTGCCGGACGCTCCAACGCCGGCAAGTCCAGCGCCATCAACCGCCTCACCAGCCAGCGCACCCTGGCGCGGACGTCCAAAACCCCGGGGCGGACCCAGCTATTGAACTTCTTCCAGCTGGACGAGGAACGCCGCCTGGTGGATCTGCCCGGCTATGGCTACGCCAAAGTGGCCAAAAGCACGCGCAATGAATGGCAACAGCACCTGGACCATTACCTGTCTGAACGCCAGGCGCTGGTGGGCCTGGTGCTGATGATGGACATCCGCCACCCACTCAAGGATTTCGACCTGCTGATGCTGGAATGGTCGGCCCAGGCCAACATGCCCATCCATATCCTCATGACCAAGGCAGACAAACTGAAATTCGGCGCCGCCAAGTCCACCCTGCTGCAAGTGAAAAAACAGCTCAAGGATCACCCGGCCCCGCTGTCCCTGCAGCTGTTCTCCGCCACCAATGGCACCGGCTGTGACGAAGCCTGGGACAAACTGGCCGAATGGCTGGAAGTATAGAGAAACGCTGCACGCGGTACGCTTCATGCAACAGGCAGAACAACGCCGCGCGTGGGGCGTGCTGGCATGTTGCGGGGGATAAAAAAATCCCTGGCAGCAATCTTGGGGGAAGGGAACGACTGTGCTGCCAGGGAGGCTTGCCACCCTGGCCTCTTTGGGGGAAAAGGCCAGGGTTATACAGCGACGGATCGGTGAGGGTACTGGGGGATCGGGGGTTCCAATCCGTCGCTATGTAGTGAGAGTGCGCCTTTTGCGAAAAAGTTCCAGCCCCTGAAAGTATTTTTCTTCTCAGCTGTCGATCTGCGTCACAAAACTGGCGCATTACGGCATATGCCGCCCGGGTCCCAGGCAGGCAAAACCCTGCCCATGCACGGACAAAGCGTCTATCTCGCTGATCACTAACAGGTAATTGGCGGGGGAGATAAAACTGGCACAGCGCTTGCTTACTCTTTAACCAGCAGGCCCAATAACCTGCAGCCGGCAGAAATGTCAGGCAAAAAAAATCCCTGGCAGCAATCTTGGGGGAAGGGAACGACTGTGCTGCCAGGGAGGCTTGCCGCCCTGATTTCGGGGGAGAAATCAGGGACTCCAAAAAACTACGGATCAGCGAGGGTACTGGGGGATCGGGGGTGCCAATCCGTAGCTATCAATAGGACCGCCGCTTTTTTCGGAAAGTTCCAGGCGGTTTTATCTTTTACAAATTTTACCTTCCAGCCCAACAGCCCTCCGTAGGAGCGTCGCTGGCGGCGCGATAATCCCAGTTTCGAGGTACGAGAAGCGAAAACCAAGACTTCCAGTGAAGGGTTTTGATTTTCGAAACTCGCTTCTCGTTACTCGTCTCTTTCGGGAATCGCGCCGCCACCGAGCGCAGCGAAGGAACGCCCGCAGGGCGGCCCGAAGGGTGAGCGTAGCGAATAACCGACGCTCCTACGGTATGGGTATGCGCCTGGCAGCTAGAAGTTCGCCGCTCTCCTACTGCTTCCAGGGCTCTCCCCGTGTGCCTTTCATCCGCTTCAACTGCCGGTGCATGGCCGCCTTGGCCAGCATGTGCGCCGACACCGGGGCGGTGATGAACAGGAACAGGGTAATCAGCACTTCATGCAGCTGCAGCCCACGCTCCTGCCAGGAAAAGAACAGTAGCGACGCCACGATCGTGCCGCCCACGCCCAGGGTAGTGGCCTTGGTCGGGCCGTGCAACCGGGTATAGAAATCCGGCAACCGGGCCAGCCCAATGGACCCCACCAACGCAAACACTCCACCAATAATCACACTGGCCGACACCAGCCACTCAATCAGAGAATCCATGAACACCTCGCTTACAGGCAACACGCATCACGCAACAACGCGACCACCCGCTTTTGACTCTTGTTACGCATCACCCGCGCCTGTTCAGATCAGCGCGAAACTCCCAGACACCAGCCCGCACAACCTGTCCCGCGTTGTTGCGTGAAGCGTGCAGCATGTTGCGTCTACTCAATAATATCCCCGCGGGTGACGTACTTCGCCACGGCCACGGTGCTGACAAAGCCGATCAGTGCGATCAGCATGGCGGCTTCAAAATAGAGTTTGCTGTCCACCTGGATGCCGTACACCACGATCAACGCAATGCTGTTGATGTACATGGTATCCAGTGCCAGCACCCGGTCCGGCAGTGACGGGCCGATAATCAACCGGTACAGGTTCAATACCCAGGCCAGGGTGATCAGCGCCAGGGCAATGGAAAGGGCCGTGTCTAGCATTCGAAAATCTCCTTCAGCGGCCGCTCATAGCGCTGTTTGATCTCTGCCACTAGCGCCGCCGCATCATCCACATCCAGGGCATGCACCAGCAGGGTTCTGCGGTCCGGGCTCACGTCCGCCGAGACGGTGCCCGGGGTCAGGGAAATGGTGCTGGCCAGCAGCGCGATGGCGAAGTCATCCTCCAGCTCCAGCGGCAGCTCCACAAAACCCGGCCGCAAGGAACGCAACGGCCCCAGCACCTTGATCGCCACAGACACGTTGGCCACCACGATGTCGTACAGCACCACCACCACAAAACCAAGCAGCCGCGGCAGGTTACGAATGCGCGGCACATTCGGCCAGAACGGCCGGGTCCCCAGCGGCAACAGCACGGCCAGAATGGCGCCCAGCACCGCATGGCCCGCAGTGAAACCACTGAGCAACATCCAGGCAAACCACAGAATCAGGCTCAGGCTGGGATACGGCAACACCCGATACATCAGCTTCATGCGTCACCTCCCAGCACCGCAGACAGATACAGATCCGGATCGCGCAATTGGTCCGCCACCGCCGTGGTCAGCTGCAACAGCGGCTCCGCATACACCGTCATCAACGGGCTCAACAGCAGCAGCCACAGCACCGCCACCAGATGCCGGCGCGCCGGGCGCAGGCCGCTGCCGTCCCCGGTGGTACGCCAGAACAACGTGGAACCAGCCCGGCTCAGGGCGATCAGGCCACACAGCCCCGCTACCAGCAGCAACACCCAATAGGCCGGGTCCGGCACACTGCGCAACAGGGCTACCTTGCCCACAAAGCCGGACAGCGGCGGCAGCCCCACCACAGCGATAGCCGCCACAAAGAACAGCACCGACAACCGCCCGCCATTCAGAATCGCCGGGCCAATCTGCAAGTGGTCGGCCACCTCGCCACGGCCCCGGGCGATCAAATCCGCAAGCAGGAACAGGCCGCCGCAAATCAGGGTGGAATGCAGCAGGTAATACAGGGCCGGCCCCAGTGCCTCCAGCTGACCGAAAGCCAGCGCCGCCACCAGTGTGCCCACGGACATCACCACCAGATAAGACACCAGCGTGCCCAGCCGTTTCGAACCCAGCACACCGATACAGGCCAGCGCCAGGGTCACCAGGGCCAGCCACCACAGGGCCGACTGCCCCAGCCCCGCAAAGGGGCCATCGGCAAACGCCAGGGCGTACACCCGCACCATGGCGTAGAAGCCCACCTTGGTCATGATCGCGAACAGGGCCGCCACCCCGGCCGTCGCCCCGGCATAGGCCGCCGGCAACCAGAAATACAGCGGGAACAGGGCCGCCTTGAGGCCGAACACCACCCACAGCATCAACACCGCGATGCTCAACAGGGTGGCGTCCGTTCCCGTCAGCGCCTGCGCCTTCACCGCGAAGTCCGCCATGTTCAGCGTGCCGGTGGTGCCGTAGATCAACCCCAGGGCAATCAGAAACAGCGCCGAGCCCACCAGGTTGAGCACCACATAATGCAGCCCCGCTTTCACCCGCTCCGGGCCACGCCCGTGCAGTGCCAGCCCGTAGGACGCAATCAGCAACACCTCGAAGAACACAAACAGGTTGAACAAATCGCCCGTCAGGAAAGCGCCGTTGACCCCCATCAGCTGGAACTGAAACAGGGCATGGAAATTGGCGCCCCTGCGGTCATCCCCGCAGCAGGCATAGAGCAGGGCCGGGAAGGCCAGCACCGCAGTCAGCACCAGCATCAATGCGCTGAGTTTATCCAGCACCAACACAATCCCGAACGGCGCCTGCCAGTTACCCAGCGCATAGACGGTGATTTCCCCACCCCAGGCCTGATCGCCCAGAAAAATGGCTGTCGCCAGCATCGCCGCACAGGACAACAAGCCGGTGATCCGCCGCAGCCGGTGGCGCTCACGCACCTCCAGCAACAACAACATGCCCGCCAGGGCCGGAATCAGAACCGGCGCAATAATCCAGTGATTCATGAACGGCCTCCGTCATCCGGCTTGCCGTCCACATGGTCGTTATGCAGCTCGCCCTGGCTGCGCAACGCCAGCACCACCAGAAACGCCGTCATCGCAAAGCCGATCACAATGGCCGTGAGCACCAGCGCCTGGGGCAGGGGATCAGTGGGGTCCGGGCTCATGCCGACCACCGCCACCTGGTTCATCTTCAACCCACCCATGGCGAACAGAAACACGTTCACGCCGTAACTCAGCAGCGTCAGGCCCATGACCACCGGGAAGGTCCGCGCACGCAGGCACAGATACACTCCGGACGCCACCAGCACACCAATAATGATTGCTACCAGCAGTTCCATCAGGCGTTCTCCCTCTTGTCATCCAGCAACGACAACTTGCCCAGATTGGCCAGCATCAGCAGCGTTGACCCCACCACCGTGAGGAACACCCCGGTGTCGAACAGCATGGCCGTGGCCAACTCGAATTTGCCGATCACCGGCAGTGACACATAGGTGAACGAGCTGGTCAGGAAGGGGTACCCAAAGGCCCAGCTACCCACCCCGGTCAGCCCGGCCAGCAACACACCCAGCGCCACCACCGGGTGATAATCCCCGGGCATGCGGCTATGCACCCAGCCCACCCCGGACGCCACGTACTGCAGCACCAGCGCCACCGAGGTAATCAGCCCGGCCACAAAACCGCCGCCGGGCAGGTTGTGGCCACGCAGGAAGATATACACCGCGATCAGCAGCGCCAGCGGCAACAGCGGCCGGGAGATCGTTACCAGCACCAGCGGGTGGGCGTCTTTTGCCCAGGGCCGCCCCAGCGAATCGTATTTGGCCGACGCCAGATTCAGATCCTTGAGCAGGGCATAAATGCCCATGGCGGCAATCCCCAGCACGGTGATCTCACCGAAGGTATCGAAGCCGCGGAAGTCCACCAGAATCACGTTGACCACATTGGTGCCACCGCCGCCGGACTTGCTGTTATCCATAAAGAACTGGCTGATGGTAGTGGTATCACCGGTCATCACCAGGAACGCCATCACCGCCACGCCAGCGCCAACCACAAGCGCCAGCAGCACATCGCGCAGCACCCGCACCGACGAAGACTCAACCTTGGTACGCACCGGCAAGAAGTACATGGCGAGCATCAGCAGCAGCATGGTCACCACTTCCACCGATAATTGCGTCAGCGCCAGATCCGGCGCCGAGAAGCGCACGAATAACAGCGACACCATCAGCCCCACCACACTCAGCGACATGATCGATGTCATCCGGTGGCGATGCAGGATGGTGGTCAGGAAAGCGGCCGCCACCAGCATGGCGGTACACAGAATCGCCACCCCATCCATGGGCAACATACCCACATCCAGGCTCAGCGCCGGCAAGTGCCACATCTGGGTGAGCAGAATCACCGCCACCAGCGTCACACCCCAGGCCACATAACTCTGCAACGAGCCATTCTGCAGCCGCCCGGTAATCGCACTGGCCAGCCGGCCCAGCTGCTGAATGCGCCCTTCGAACACCAGCTTGGCGTCCACCTCGGGCAAGCGCGCGTACAGATCAAACAAGCGGCGGCGCTGGGAATAAATAAAGATGCCACCAAACAAGGCAATAAAGCTCATCACCAACGGCAGGTTAAAGCCATGCCAGATGGCCAGGTGATACTCCGGCAGCTCGCCGCCCAGGGTCGCGGTGGCGGCCACCGCCAGCAGCCCGGCCACGGTGATCGCCGGGAACACCCCCACCGCCACACACAGCGCCACCAGAATCTCCACCGGCACCTTCATATAGCGCGGCGGTTCATGGGGCGGGTATTTGGGCAGATTGATGGGCTCACCGTTGAAGAACACGTCGTGAATAAAGCGCGCCGAATAGGCCACCGAGAACACCCCGCCCAGGGTCGCCCCCAGGGGCAGCAACCAGCTCAAGGCCCCCAGCTGCTCAGACTGCAAGGTCTCGGTAAAGAACATCTCCTTGGACAGGAAACCGTTCAGCAACGGCACCCCCGCCATGGCCGCCGACGCCACCATGGCCAGCACCGCCGTATAGGGCATGTACTTCCACAGGCCATTGATACGGCGCATGTCGCGGGTGCCGGTCTCGTGATCAATAATCCCCGCGGCCATGAAAAGGCTGGCCTTGAAGGTGGCATGGTTAATGATATGGAACACCGCCGCCACGGCCGCCAGCTGGCTGTTCAGGCCGAACAACAGCGTGATCAGGCCCAGATGGCTAATGGTGGAATACGCCAGCAGGCCTTTCAGATCGTGCTGGAACAGCGCCGCCGCCGCACCCCAGAGCAGCGTCGCCATGCCCGCCAGGGTAACAATCTCGAACCACAAATCGGTGCCCGCCAGCGCCGGATACAAACGCGCCAGCAGGAACACCCCGGCTTTCACCATGGTCGCCGAATGCAGGTACGCACTCACCGGAGTAGGTGCCGCCATGGCATGGGGCAGCCAGAAATGGAACGGGAACTGGGCGCTCTTGGTAAAGGCCCCCAGCAGCACCAGACACAGAATCAGCGGGTACAACTCACTGCCGCGAATCAGGTCACCGCTGGCCAGCACCTCGGTCAGTGAGAACGACCCCACCACATCACCGATCAACAGCACCCCGGCCAGCAGCGCCAGGCCGCCCATGCCGGTCACCGTCATCGCCATGCGCGCGCCCTTGCGGGCCCCGGTCTGGTGGCCCCAGAAACCGATCAGCAGGAAGGAACTAAGGCTGGTCAGCTCCCAGAACACCACCAGCAGCAACAGGTTATCGCTGGTCACCACCCCCAGCATGGCCCCCATAAAGAGCAGCAGGTAGGCGTAGAAGCGCCCCGCTTTCTCTTTAGCGGACAGGTAATAGCGGGCGTAGAGGATCACCAGCAGGCCAATACCCAGCACCAGAATGGCAAACAGCAACGCCAGGCCATCCAGGCGGAAAGCCAACGACAGGTCCAGCGAAGGTATCCAGGTCAAGGTGCTGTGCAGGGTCTCCCCGGCAAACACCTTACGGGCCGGGTTGAAGAGCAGCGCCAGCGCCAGGGCCGGCAGCGCCGCCGCCCCGCAGGCCAGCAAGGTGCGGTTCCCCGTTACGCGCTCCACCAATGGCGGCAGAAACGCGCCCAGAAAGGGCAACATCACCACAAAGGCAAGATTCATAGTCAATCCGTTGTCATTGTCACAAGGGCGGCAACCCGCCCGTTAGCTTGAACAGGGTGAGCTAGAAAGACAACGGCGGATCAGGAAAATACGGACGACGTCCCCGGCGTGGACACTGGGACAGGATGATGCGGCAAGGCTGGACCAAAGAAGCGGTCATAACATCCGTATCGATGATAAGGGACACCGAGTATGCCATGGGGGCACCGTGCCGGGCCAGAAGCGAGATACGAGAAACGAAAACCTGAGCAACAAGCACCTGTAGGAGCACCTCTTGAGGTGCGAACCGAGCGCCAGCAGGCTACGTACTTGCCGTCCACCCGCACAGGCGATACACCACCGCCGGCCAGCATCACCCTTCCCCACCGGTTTACGTTGCCCCTCGCCGGGTTCGCACCTCAAGAGGTGCTCCTACCGCTATCCCCCGGCCCTGCCGAAAGCGCCCTTTTCCGCTACACTCTCTGCATCTTTTAGTCAGCAGAAGTCGAGCCCCATGTCCGCAGCCGAAAAACCCATCATCCTGGTCGATGGTTCCTCCTACCTGTATCGCGCCTTTCACGCCCTGCCGCCGCTCACCACCTCCAGCGGCCAACCCACCGGGGCGGTGCGCGGGGTCGCGTCCATGCTGCGCAAGCTGATCAAGGACTACGACCCGCAATACATGGCGGTGATCTTTGACGCCAAGGGCAAGACCTTCCGCGACGAGCTGTTTGAAGAGTACAAATCCAACCGCCCACCCATGCCCGACGACCTGCGCGCACAGGTGCAGCCCCTGCACGATCTGATCCGCGCCATGGGCCTGCCGCTAATCATCGAAGACGGCGTGGAAGCGGACGACGTGATCGGCACCTTCGCGCGCATCTTCGGCGAGCAGGGCGCACCGGTGCTGATCTCCACCGGCGACAAGGACATGGCCCAGCTGGTCACCGACAAGGTCACCCTGATCAACACCATGAACAACGCCCTCTACGACATCGACGGCGTGAAACAGAAATTCGGCGTGGGCCCGGAGCTAATCATCGATTTCCTCGCCCTCATGGGCGACAAGGTGGACAACATTCCCGGCGTCCCCGGTGTGGGCGAGAAAACCGCCCTCGGCCTGCTACAGGGTCTGGGGTCGCTGGAAACCATCTACGACAACCTGGACAAGGTGGCCGACCTCAGCTTCCGGGGAGCCAAGACCCTGGGCAAGAAGCTGGAAGACAACAAGGAAATGGCATTCCTTTCCTACCAGCTGGCCACCATCAAGCTGGATTGCGACGTCAGCGACGATCTGAACGAGTTAAAGCTGCAAACCCCGGACGCGGAAAAGCTGGCCGAATATTACCGCAGCCTGGAATTCAAAGGCTGGCTCAGTGAACTGCTGGAAGGCCAGGACCCGGCCGCTGAAGACGCCGGCAAGAAAGTAGAGCTTGAAGCCGACAGTGAGTCCGTACAGAGCATCGACAAGGAAGGCTACGAAACCGTCCTCGATGCAACCGCCCTCAATGCCTGGATTGACGCGCTCAAGAACGCAGACGTGTTTGCCTTCGATACCGAAACCACCAGCCTCAACTACATGCAGGCAGAACTGGTGGGCGTGAGCGTGGCAGTGGAAGCGGGCAAGGCCGCCTACATTCCCTTCGGCCACAACTACCCGGGCGCTCCAGACCAGCTCGACAAGCAGTTTGTCCTCGATGCACTGAAACCGATTCTCGAAGACGACAACCTCAAGAAAGTCGGCCAGAACCTGAAGTACGACATGAGCGTACTCGCCGAAGACGCGGGTATCACCCTGCGCGGCGTGGCCTTCGACACCATGCTGGAATCCTACGTACTCGATTCCGTGGCCACCCGCCACGACATGGACTCCCTGTCGCTCAAGTACCTGGGCCACAAGACCATCGGCTTTGAAGAAATCGCCGGCAAGGGCGCCAAGCAGCTCACCTTCAATCAGGTAGGGCTGGAAGAAGCCGGCACCTACGCCGCTGAAGATGCAGACATTACCCTGCGCCTGCACCAAAGCCTGTGGCCGAAACTGGAAAACGAAGGCAAATTGCCAGAGGTGTTCCGCGATATCGAACTGCCGCTGGCTACCGTGCTCAGCCGCATCGAGCGCAACGGCACCTACGTGGACGCCACCCTGCTCAAACACCAGAGCCAGTTCCTCGCCAAGCGCATGGCCGAACTGCAGGAAAAGGCCTTTGAAATCGCCGGGCAGGAATTCAACCTGGCCAGCCCCAAACAGCTCGGCGAGATTCTCTACGAGAAACTGGCAATCCCGGTCATCAAGAAGACCCCCAAGGGCGCGCCGTCCACGGCAGAACCAGTGCTGCAGGAACTGGCCCTGGAGTACCCGCTACCCCAGGTGATCATGGATTACCGTGGCGTGGCCAAACTGAAAAACACCTACACCGACAAACTGCCGGAGCTGATCAACCAGCGCACCGGTCGCGTGCACACCTCCTATCATCAGGCGGTGGCCGCCACCGGGCGCTTGTCCTCCAGCGACCCGAACCTGCAGAACATCCCGGTGCGCTCTGAAGAAGGCCGCAAGATCCGCCAGGCCTTCCTGGCCCCCAAAGGGCGCAAGATCGTCGCCTGTGATTACTCGCAAATCGAACTGCGCATCATGGCGCACCTGAGTGACGACAAGGGCCTCACCGACGCCTTCGAAAAAGGCCTGGATATCCACCGCGCTACCGCCGCCGAAGTGTGGGGAAAAACTCTCGACGAGGTGAGCGACAACGACCGTCGCAACGCCAAGGCCATCAACTTCGGCCTCATCTACGGCATGAGCGCCTTCGGCCTGGCCAAACAATTGGGCCTGCCGCGCAAAGAAGCCCAGGAATATATCGACCTCTACTTTGAGCGTTACCCCGGCGTGAAAAAATACATGGCCGACACCCGCGCCCTGGCCGCAGATAACGGCTACGTGGAAACCGTCTACGGCCGCCGCCTCTACCTGCCGGAAATTCACAGCAAAAACGGCCAACGCCGCCAGGCCGCCGAACGCGCCGCCATCAACGCCCCCATGCAGGGCACCGCCGCGGACATCATCAAGAAAGCCATGATCAAAGTGCACGACTGGCTGGAAACCACCGACTTCGACGCCAAGATGATCATGCAGGTGCACGATGAACTGGTGTTTGAAGTGGCCGAGGATCAGGTGGAGGATCTGGTGAAAGAGGTTAAGGCTCGCATGGAATCAGCGGCGGAATTGAAAGTGCCGCTGATTGTGGATGCGGGGATTGGGGATAACTGGGAAGAGGCGCATTGAGAAACGCAGGCATGCCACACGCTTCACGCGAACACCTACGCACTTCCTGACCAGGAAATATGCCGATATAGAAGCGGGTGCCCAGACACCCGCCAGCTCACGCTTTCTTAAGCCAAGACAAACCGGTTTTTTTATTCCCAGTCACTTTTGTTGTCTTGATCCTTGGCCAGTGAATCTACACCACGATCTCTAAGGGCATCGGCACCGCAGTATTCATAAACGGCGTTCTCTCCAGCGCCCCACCCCCAGCAAGTAGCTGCAATCGGGAAACACCGCTGCCGCATATTATTGAGCGTATCGCCTGGATACTGCTCTCTTTTACTTTCCACACACGCCTCTACATCTTCAACAGGCTGCGCATGCGACTGCGGCACCATCACGGCCACGAGCAAAAGCCCAGATAACACTTTAATGATCATGGAAACTCCATTTGTCAGCCACCCCAGACGGGGCAGGATTGATCAATGACTTGGCGGCGCATACCGCACAATGAAAAAAACATTGATCATATTTTGTATATTCGTGTCCGCATCAGTGCCACACGGCCCCCCTGAAGTCTCATCCAGGAACATGAAGCACCATCAAAGCACTGCTTCCCATCTTCCCTGATACTCACAGAGAAACCATCACCCAAATAAGGTATCCGGTAATCAAAAGGAGGCCGAGAACGAAGGAGAGAACACGCACAAACCCTCTTAAACAGCCCGAACGCGGATTAGAATAGATAGAACCAAAAGGAGGAGGGAGGCGCGATAGCCAAAACGCTACCGCGCATCGAAACTCAGTGACAGTGGTATGGTTTTTTCCCTGCATGACAGCCGTTAGCATCAGTACCGCCGGAGTGGGCCAGTGCAGTTCCGGAAATCATCATAACAAGAGCAATTGCTGCCATTACTTTCTTCATAGTCACTACCTTCCCTTTTTTGTATTTCAACCATGATGCATCGCACAACAATCAAGGGCAATAACTGACCAAAATATCAGCCTTTGTTTATGCCCCAAGAAAGTCATACCTCATATGAGGTATTTCACTCTTGCCGGTACATTAATGAGCAATTACAGATTGATGCTTTATTTATGACAGCATATTCTTTGCACTCAAAATTATACTGGGGAACACAATGAAAACGGATTTCAACAAGATCATTTCTGTACTGGCCATTTCGGCGTTACCGGCTTTTGCCATGGCAGACAATGCTTTTTCTGGCTTTCAAGCAGGGGCAGCCCTGGGTTATGAAGATGTCAGCATGGATTGGGAAACAGACCACTACATTAGCGCTTTCGACCAAAGCCGCGGCAATCCGAGCGGTGATACTTCCGAATCTCTCGATGATTCTGCCTTTGCTTATGGTGTCTTTGCCAACTACAACATGGCGCTGAATGGTAACTGGATTATCGGCGCTGAATTGGGATATCAAGGCAGCAGCATCAGCGATTCTGTGAATCGCATTCCCGGCAGCAACCCCTTTACCGGCCCCAGCCCCAACAGAACAAAAGCTGAGGTTGATGTAAATGACACCGTCCTTATTGGTATTAAGGGTGGTTACTTGCTGAATGACTCCACAATGGCCTATAGCACCTTGAGCGCCACGTTTACAGAAGTAGAGGTGAGCTCTAATTGTGCTTCCGACAACATCCTCTGCGACGGTTCAGCCCCTGCTCATTCTTCCAGTGACGACGACAGCATCACTGGTTGGGCCTTGGCACTGGGCGTTGAAAAATCTCTGTCAGATAACATCTCTGTCCGCGCCGAGTACCGCTATGCTGATCTTGGCACCGCGGAGCTGGCCGCTGTTCAGTACAAAAACTCGGCAGCCATTGGCGTCGAAACCGATGTCGATGTAACCAGCCAAACTCTCCAAATTGGTGCGGCTTACAAGTTCTAAGATTTGTGTGCGCAGGCCAAGCCTGCGCACACTTCCTCATGTCGCCTCAGCCCCGATCACCGCAACACCACAATGTTAGCCAATCGATACCCCTCCACCTCACCGCCGCTCCAAAAACTCCACCATCATTCGATAACTCAACCCCCAAATGCAGTAGCCCTGATAGCGGCAGCACGGCAGCGTCACCGCCCCCATTGGTGTGCGGTAGGTGAGGGTGCTGCGGTTATCCGGGTTGCTCAGAAATTCCATCGGAATCCATACCCCGTGGCGGGCTTCGTGGTTCAGGCGCAGCGCGTCGTCGCCCTGCCAGGCAAACACATGGGGCGTGACCACCATCGGCCGCCAGCGGCTGTGGTGGCGGGTCAGCCGGTCTGTCAGGCGCTCTTGGTAGTGCCCGCTCTGGTACAGGTCGAGCCCGGTTTCTTCAGCGGTTTCGCGCATGGCGGTGTCACGGCTGGAGGTATCGCCGGTTTGCAAGCGCCCACCGGGGAAGGCCATGTCTCCGGACCAGGGGTCCCCGGGGCGATGGGCGCGCTGGATAAAGAATAGCTCGCCCTCCGTTATCCCCCCGCGATAAACCAGCGCCACAGCGGCACGGGTGACACGGCGCCGGAAGGGCAATTTCTGCGGGCGGGCTCTGTTGAGCCAGGTCAGTGGGGGCACGACGGCCTCTCTATTGGCTACAATGCGCCCAGCATAGCACCCTGGCGGCTCTCACCACGCCAGGCCAAGGGCGAGCAACGCTCCAAATCAGCGCTGACCGCCCTCCCCGAACGTCAATCCGGTACGATTTAGCTGTACACGGAGCAATAATAGGGTTATGTTCTGGCCCAGCTAAAAGATCGCGCTTGAATCACGTACTCCATTTCGTTGTTTACATTGTATAACTCGTCCTGCAGTTCTGAAGTCCAAGTCTCCGTTTTTCAGCTACACCCGCCGTAAAAGGCAAAACTTCATTTTTCAGGATTAGAGATATGTCTACAGTTAAAGGCACCGTTAAGTGGTTCAACGAAGCAAAAGGTTTTGGTTTCCTGGAGCAGGAAAACGGCCCTGACGTTTTCGCTCACTTCAGCGCAATCACCGGTTCCGGTTTCAAGACCCTGGCCGAAGGCCAAGCGGTTGAGTTCACCGTGACCCAGGGCCCTAAAGGCCCGCAGGCTGAGAACATCGTCGCTCTGTAAGCGATCGTTCCAGTAGAAAAAGGCGCCCTCGTGGCGCCTTTTTTATTGCTTGCTGACTGACTCCGCCACCCGCAACGCGCCCTCAAAACACCGTTTCTCCTTTCTCCCCTCCCCCTTTGAATCGCGAAAATCGCGAAGCGCCCGCTCTACGCCCTGAACAACATTTTGAATTGCCTGTTTTTTGTTATCGATTTTTATCCGATCAGGCATCCGTTTTGCCCAAAAACAGCCTCCCCCACCCGTTTTTGTAACCTTGCGTAAGCCACACCATTTTTGCCGTCATGGTTTGTTCATACCCACCCGTCAGCATCAGCGCGTTTTTAATGGGGGAGATCTTGATCATGTGGCGTACCGTTATTCTCAGTTTACTGGCAACCCTGCTGGCCGCTTGTGGCGGTGGTGGCAGCAGTGACAATACCAACCCGACACCCAACACGCCGCAGAATCAGGCCCCGACAGGCAGCCTGACCGGCGACAGCACCATGCCGGCAGGCAGCAGCCGCATCTTCCAGCTGCAAGCCAGCGACGAGGATGGCGAAATCATCAATATCGAGTGGGCAGTGGAAGGGCCACTCGATATTGAAGCCACAACTGACGCATTCATTCAGGTTCGTGCCGATACGGTCGGCACGGATACTGCCGCCACCGTGATCGCCCGGCTGCATGACGACGATGAGGCCACCACCACCCTTCGCCACCCTCTGACAGTGACGCCGGTCAGCACCACTGCACCCACGGTGGACGCAGGCATGGACCAACAGGTGGAGGAAACCGCGAGCTTCATTTTGCAGGGCGGCGCCACGGCCACCGGTGGCACCACTATTCGCCGCCTGCAATGGACCCAGCTCGAGGGACCTTCCGCCACCGTGGATGGCGCCAGTGATCAAAACCTGATGACCGCTACTGCGCCACAAGTGGATAGCGATACCGATCTGGTGTTTGAGCTGGAAGCCGAAGACAGCAATGGAAACCTCGGTCGGGACCAGGTAACGGTGACGGTCACCAACACCGTGAACAATCCACTACCGGTGGTCGATGCCGGGGCCGACCAGACGGCCACCAGTGGCGATGAAATCATATTGTCCGGCAGCGCCACCGATGACGGCGCCATCGCCTCGGTGCTCTGGGAAGTGACCGCCGGTCCCGCTGTTACCTTTCAGCCTGAAGATGACCTGAACACCCGTTTCGCTGCCCCCCAAGTGAGCAATGAAACCGACTTGGCAGTGACCCTCACTGCCACGGATGATCTGGGCGCAGAAACCAGCGACACGCTGACCATCACGCTCTCCCCGTTACCGGGCAATAATGCCCCCATCGTGGACGACGCCTATGCAGACCCCGGTGTGGCCACCAGCGGTGAATCCATTCAGCTGATTGGTGAGGCCAGCGACCCGGAAGGCGATGCTCTCATGTACGTCTGGACTCAACTGGACAATGGCGCGCCGACGCTGGCCATCACCGATTCCAGCCAGGCAACCGCCTCGGTGACGCTGCCCGAGCTGGATATGTCCACGACCTTTGCCTTCCGCTTTACCGCCAATGACGGCGCACAGGAGGCATATAGCGACATCACCCTGCAGGGCACACCCACCACACAACCCTCACCCAGTGTACTGGAATGCCTGTTCCGCCCCCTGCAAAGCGGCTGCCCACTGGCCGTACTCGGCAATCTTCTCAACCCGGACAGCGTCAGCGCCTGTTTCAGCGACCCAAACTCGCCCGCCTGCCCCTTCTCCGGTCTGGCCAGCCTGGACGAAGATCTGGCGCACTGCTTCGAACACCCCGCCGACGATGGCTGCACCAGCCTGCTGGGAAAAATCACCGACCCTTTGTACGTGCTGGAGACCCTGCCCCCGCAGGCACCAGCCAATACCTGCACCCCTGCCTACGACAGCCGCACTTTCGAACAATACATCGGTGTCTTGCACGCCCACACCGGTTACTCCGACGGCGCTCTCAACTCTCGTCCTTCTGATGTATTCGAACGCGCAAAAGCGCTGGGGCTGGATTTCACCGGGGTCACAGACCATTCTGACAATGTGCGGCTACCGCTCACAGTAACTGGCGACTGTCTGTCCGAGGATTTTTTCCAGTGCCTGATCGCCGATGACGACGCCCCGTTCGACTCCTTTCGCAAGTGGGACGCCACGGCGGAACAGGCCGACGCTGCCAGCGACGAACGCTTTACCGCCTTCCGCGGTTTCGAATGGACCTCCGACCGCTTTGGCCATATCAACCTGTTCTTTGGGGACAATGTGATCAACGCCAAAACCGGGCCCGGCTATGCCGTCTCCATGGGCCTGTTCTGGCAGTGGTTCAGCTACCCGGCACAATTCGGTGGCGGCGACGACGCCCTGCTGGTGTTCAACCACCCCGGCCGCGAAGACGCCATCGAAGGTATCGTGGAGCCCTTGGGCGGCGACCCGGCCTACACCTTCAATGACTTTCGTTATGTGGCCGCCGCTGACCGGCGCGTGGTGGGGCTGGAAGTGTTTGGCAAAGGCTCCGAGTACGATTCCGGCGGCCCCGGTGGCAGTTGGCTGTCCTACGCCCTGGACAAGGGCTGGCACGTGGGCGCAGCAGGCTCGGAAGACCACCACGATACCGAATGGGGCGACCCGGACCTGCCCAAAACCGTGCTGGTGGCCCGTTCGCGCAGCCGCGATGATTTACGCGAAGCCATGCAAGCCCGCCGCTTCTATGCCGTGGCCCAGTTCTATAACGACCTGCGCATGACCTTCACCGTGGATGGCTCGCCAATGGGTAGCCGCTTGCGTCGCCCGGCAGGCAGCCTACTGCCACTGTCAGTTAGCCTGACCCGGAACGGCGGTGACTTTATTGGCATCGTGGAAGTGGTGACTCGCAACAACGCGGTAGTCGCGACTTTAACGGGCAACCACGTGGAAACCCTGGTGCCGGTCACTGACGAGGAAAGTTACTACTTCCTGCGCGTCCGTGATCCACAAACCGGTCGCCCGGTGGCATTCAGCAGCCCGGTCTGGGTAATGCCCGGCGCCAGCGCTCTGCCGGTGTGCGAGGCCACGCTCTAGATCACCACAGTGCACGGATTAAAAAAGGCGCCGGATATGGCGCCTTTTTTAATCCTTAAATAAACAGGTTACGATCCCGCCCCCCTCTCTACTCAGCCTTTCGCCAGCTCACCCTCTCTTTAAAAAGTAGGTCGGATTTACCCAAGGGCACAGAGAGCCTGAAAGGCGTAATCCGACACTCAACACACTCAAGGACAAGGCAGCAGAAACGGCCCATTATCGGCTTACGGCTGCGCCTAAGCCGACCTACGAGTTAGCCGCTGATTCAGACTTATTGCTCAAACAAACCTTTAATCGGCATCAGGTCTGGATATTCGGCCTGTTGTTTTTGCGCCTGGGCCTGGAACGTCAACATCATGTCATCGGGGCGGAACATGCCCGCCTGCCAGGTGGCCATGTACTTGAGGCTGTCTTCCACACTGTGGTCGCGGCTGAAATTGAGCATTTCCTTGCAGCCGGTCACGGCCAGCGGGGAATTCGCCGCAATCTCCGCAGCAATGGCCATCACCGCCGTCAGCATATCCTCCGCGTTACCATAAACACTGTTGACCAGCCCTTGCTCCAGCGCTTCCCTGGCGCCGAACTTGCGACCGGTATAGGCCAGCTCCCGCACCAGGCCCTGGGGCATCAGCTTCGGCAGACGCTGCAGCGTGCCCACATCTGCGGTCATACCCAGCGGGGTTTCCTTGATGGTAAAGAACGCATCCTCTGTGCAGTAGCGGCTGTCCGCCGCACAGACCAGATCCAGTGCACCACCAATACATCCGCCCTGGATCGCCGCCAGCACCGGAATACGCACCTGCTCCAAGACACTCAGACAATCCTGCAGCTGCAGCACCACCCGGCGAAGGTTTTCTGCCATTCGCCCCTGGTCGCCACCCATGGGGGCGCCGCTGGGGTCGGAAAACACCGCCAGATCCATGCCTGCAGAAAAGTGTTTGCCGGTGGAAGAAATCACCACCACGCGAGCGTCTGTCCCCGTCTCGATATCCCGCAGGCAACGGGGCAACTCCAGCCAGAAATCCTTGTTCATGCTATTCAGCGCTTCAGGGCGACTGAACTGCACGTGAGCAATATAATCTTCCACGGCAACATCGAACGAGCGGTATTCAGGTAATGCGGACACGGTGTTCTCTCCCATTGTTATAAGCACTCTTTGTATAAGCACCCTGCCGAGGCTTTCGGCATTTGCCTCACAGCCTTACCCAATCAGCCCGCATTGAACAGCCCCGATCACGCAATAAACCATGCTCAAGACGACATGCCTTGGAATAACTTTCCTGTTACCCAAGATACCGGGAATGGGGCCGGTCGACCGCCGGATCCGCCTACTTGCAACGCCCTCGCTTCGCTCACCCTTTGGGTAGCGCGGAACTGCCTGCGTTACTCCGCTTTGCGGCATTCCTGCAGCTGGTTTTTTCTGTTTGTGTGGCTTTCGCGGCTGGTGTTCGGCGTCGGGTATCCAAAGTACGCGATAAACCATAAAAAACGGCGCGCTGTTGCCAGCGCGCCGTTTCATTTTGCAGTGATCAAAAAGGAACTACTTCAGGTCAAAGCGCTCCAGTTCCATCACCTTGGTCCAGGCGGCCACGAAATCGTGGACGAACTTCTCCTGAGCATCGGCACAGGCATACAACTCCGCCAGCGCACGCAATACTGAATTGGAGCCGAACACCAGGTCCACACGGCTGCCGGTCCACTTCAGCTCACCGCTGTTGCGGTCGCGCCCTTCAAACGTTTCTTCATCGTCGGATACCGGCTTCCACTCGGTGCCCATGTCCAGAAGGTTCACGAAGAAGTCGTTGGTCAGGGTGCCGGGCTTGTCGGTGAACACACCCAGGTCGCTGCCACCGTAGTTGGCACCCAGCACGCGCAGGCCACCAACCAGCACCGTCATTTCCGGCGCCGTCAGCGTGAGCAGCTGGGCGCGGTCAACCATCAGATGCTCGCCGCCCATGGAGAAGCGTGCCTGCTGGTAGTTGCGGAATGCGTCCGCTTTAGGTTCCAGCGGTTCAAACGACGCCACATCGGTTTGCTCCAGGCTGGCATCGGTACGCCCCGGTGAAAACGGAACGGTGATGTCCATGCCGGCCGCCTTGGCCGCTTTTTCAATGGCGGCACAGCCGCCCAGCACGATCAGATCCGCCAGCGACACCTTCTTGTTGCCGCTATTGAAATCGGCCTGAATTCCTTCCAGGGTTTTCAATACCCGGGCCAGTTGCTCCGGCTGATTCACTTCCCAGTCTTTTTGCGGGGCCAGACGGATACGGGCACCGTTGGCACCGCCACGCTTGTCACCGCCACGGAAAGTGGCAGCAGACGACCAGGCGGTGTACACCAGCTCGGACACACTGAGGCCGGAATCCAGGATCTTGCTCTTCAGTGCAGCAATGTCCTTGTCGTCCACCAACTCATGATCCACCTCGGGCACCGGGTCCTGCCAGATCAGCTCCTCGCCGGGAATCTCCGGGCCCAGGTAGCGGGCACGCGGCCCCAGGTCACGGTGGGTCAACTTGAACCAGGCCCGCGCAAAGGCATCGGCAAACTGGTCCGGGTTTTCATAAAAACGCCGGGAGATTTTTTCGTAGGCCGGATCAAAGCGCAGCGACAAGTCCGTGGTCAGCATCATCGGCTTGTGCTTCTTGCTCTTGTCCTGGGCATAGGGCATCTGCGGTTCAGCGTCCTTCGCTACCCACTGCTTGGCACCGGCCGGGCTCTCGGTGAGTTCCCACTCGAAACCGAACAGGTTTTCAAAGAAGTAATGGCTCCACTGTGTCGGCGTCTGCGACCAGGTCACCTCCGGGCCACCGCCCATGGTGTCGTCACCCTTGCCGGCACCGACACTGCTACGCCAGCCGAAGCCTTGCTCGGCCAGCCCGGCGTCTTCCGGGTCAGGTCCGACTTTTTCCGGGTCACCAGCACCGTGGGCTTTACCGAAGGTGTGACCACCGGCAATCAGGGCAACGGTTTCTTCATCGTCCATGGCCATGCGCGCAAACGTTTCGCGAATGTCGTGGGCGGCAGCCTTCGGGTCCGGGTCGCCATTGGGACCTTCCGGATTCACATAGATCAGCCCCATCATGGTGGCTGCGAGAGGGTTCTCCAAGTCTCGCTTATCCGAGAACCGGGTGTCATTGGTGAGCCAGTCTTTTTCGCGGCCCCAGTACACGTCCTGATCCGGTTCCCAGGTATCTTCACGGCCACCGGCAAAACCAAAGGTTTTAAAGCCCATGGATTCCAGTGCCACGTTACCGGTAAGAATGATCAGATCCGCCCAGGAAATCTTGCTGCCGTATTTCTGTTTCACCGGCCAGATCAGTCGGCGGGCCTTGTCCAGATTGACGTTATCCGGCCAGCCATTGAGCGGGGCAAAACGCTGCTGGCCGCGACCGCCGCCGCCACGCCCATCACCAATCCGGTAGGTGCCGGCGCTGTGCCAGGCCATCCGAATGAACAGCCCACCGTAGTGGCCGAAGTCCGCCGGCCACCAGTCCTGTGAATCGGTCATTACCGCGTGCAGATCTTTTTTGACCGCCTCCAGATCCAGGCTATTGAATGCCTTGGCATAATCGAAATCCACATTCATGGGGTTCGACAGTGAGGAATGCTGGTTGAGTAGATCCAGACGCAACTGGTTGGGCCACCAGTCCTTGTTGGTGGTTCCACCACCCGCCGCATGCATCGGGCATTGACTTGCATCAGCCATGACTCTCTCCCTGTTGAGTGTGTGTTAGCTGTTGATTCAGTTATATCCCTTAACCCTCGCCCCCGGCCAGTTGGCTTTGGCAAATGCGCCGATAGTTTTTATCAAACGCCATAGCCAGAACAATAGTTCAAATAGCCAATGCTCAGCTGTTGATAACGACGTCGGCCGCCCCGCTGACGCCTTCTGAATATCCTATTCACAACGTCATTCTCTTACCACCATATGGTGGTAAGGTGACAATGCACACAACAACAAAGGGAACCGGTTGCCACGCGCAGCGGCCTGACACGGAGATTTCACCCCCATGCGTTTGACTCGTTTTGGTTTGCCCGTCCTGTTTCTCGCCTTAGCTGCCTGTGAAGAGCCGCCCGCCACCGAAGCGCCGCCACCGGAAGTGTTTGTGGTCACCGCCAGCGAGCAGCCCTACCAGCCCGAACGCACTTTCACCGCCCGGATTGATTCGCGCAGTGACGTGAACATCACCGCTCAAGTATCCGGCAAACTCACTGCCGTGCATTTCCGCGAGGGCGACACGGTGGAAGCCGGCGCGCCCCTGTTCGATATCGACCCGGCGCCCTATAAGGCGGCCCTGTCGCGGGCCAAGGCCGAACATGAGCGCGCCAAGGCCACTCTGGCGGAAGCCAGAAGCAACTTTTCCCGCGCCAACAAGCTGGTGGACAAGGGCTATATCTCCGATTCCGAATACGACACCCTCAAGGCCCGCCAGCAGGAAGCCGAAGCCGCCGAGCAATCTGCCCGCGCCGCACGGGAAAGTGCCCAGGTGGATCTGTCCTATACCCACATCGAGGCCCCCCAGGCCGGTCGCGTGGGGCGCTCCATCGCCTCGGTGGGCGATGTGGTCAGCCCCGGTTTCGGTACCCTGACCACCCTGGTGGGTGGCAACGACATGCAGGCGGTTTTCCAGATCCCCGAGCGACTGCTCACCGAAGCGGCCATGAGCGACAACCAGCCCAAGCCTTCAGAGATTGAAGTGGGCCTGGAACTGCCCAACGGCAGCGAGTATCCCTACACCGGCAACATCGTTTACGTCTCCAACCGGGTGGACAGCAACACCGGCACCGTGGAAGTCCGTGCGGCCATGCCCAACCCCCGCGACCTGCTTCGCCCCGGCATGTTTGTGCAGGCCCATGTGCGACTCAAGCAAAGTCTGAGCGGCCTGATGATTCCCCAGGCGGCCCTGCAGGTGGATCAACAAGGCACCTATGTTTTTACCGTCAACACCAACAATCTGGTGCTGCGCAACAACCTGATGACCGGCGACCGCTTCGGCGAAAATGTGCTGGTCACCGAAGGTCTGGTGGCCGGGGAAAAAGTCATCCTCCGCGGCATCCAGAAAGTGCGCCCCGGCAGTGAAGTCCAGGTCTCTGACTACAAGCCAGCCACCGATCCCCATACCGGTAGCCAGCCCCAAAAAAATCAGAACGAAGACACCGACAAAACCAACGCGCCAGCGGCGACGGACAACAACGGGGGTACTGCCCCGTGATCAGTGGCGTCTTTATCCAGCGACCCAAGCTGGCCATGGTGGTGGGCCTGGTGATCACCTTCACCGGCCTGCTGGCCATGAAACTGCTGCCTATTTCCGAATACCCGGAAGTGGCGCCACCGCAGATTTCCGTGAGTGCCAGCTGGCCCGGTGCGTCCGCCGCGATCATGGAAGAATCTGTGGGGCAGGTGATCGAGGATGTGGTCAACGGGGTGGAAGGCATGGAATACATGTCGTCCAGCTCATCCAATAATGGCAGCTACAGTCTCGCGGTGACCTTCGAGGTCGGTGAAGATCCGGACATGGCTCTGGTGCGGGTGCAAAACCGGGTCAAGCTGGCCGAGCCCTCGCTACCGGCAGAAGTCCGCGCCCAGGGCCTGACCATCGACAAGCGTTCCCCGGACATTCTCTTCACCATCAACCTGTATTCCCCGGACGGCTCACTGGATGAACTGTTCATCGCCAACTACAGCCTGCTCAATGTGCAGAACCCGCTCAAGCGGGTAGAGGGCGTGTCCGATGTGAGCGTGTTCAGTTCCGCCGACTATTCCATGCGTCTGTGGATGGACCCGCCACAGATGACCGCACTGGGCATTACCCCGGACGACATTTCCAATGCCCTGCGCGAACAGAATGTGCAGGTCCCCGCGGGCAAGATCGGCGCACCGCCTTTCGACGGCAAGCTCAGCACCGAGTATGCCCTGCAGCTGGAAGGGCGACTGAAAGATGTGAAGGAATTCGAGAACATCATCCTGCGTGCCGACGAGAACGGCGCCATGGTGCGGCTGGGGGATGTGGCGCGCATCGAGCTGGGCCAGCTTTCCTACAGCATTGCCGCCAACTACCAGAACCACCCCACCACGGTGATGGCCGCCTATCTGGCACCGGGGGCCAATGCATTGGCCACCGGCGATGCCCTCAAGCAGGCCCTGGAAGAACAGAGCAAAACCTTCCCTGACGGGCTCGAATACGCCATCGGCTACGATACCACCCGCTATGTGGAAGTGGCGATTCAGCAGGTCACCACCTCGCTGCTGATGGCGGTGGGGCTGGTCATCCTGATCACCTTTATTTTCCTCGGTGACTGGCGCCCGACCTTGGTCCCCACCGTGGTGATTCCCGTGTCCCTGATCGGGACGCTGGCGATCATGCTGGTGGCGGGCATGTCCATCAACACCATTACCCTGTTTGGCCTGATCCTGGCCATCGGCATCGTGGTGGATGATGCCATCCTGGTGGTGGAAAACACCGACCGGCACCTGCTTGAAGACCCGGACATTTCCACCCGTGACGCGGTCACCCGCACCATGGAAGAGGTCACCGGACCGATCATCGCCACCACCCTGGTGTTGCTGGCCGTGTTTGTGCCGGTGGCGCTGATGCCCGGCATCACCGGCATCATGTACAACCAGTTCGCGGTGACCATCTGCGTGGCCGTGGTGATTTCCTCCATCTGCGCATTAAGCCTGAGTCCGGCCGTGGCCAGCCTGGTGCTGCGCCGCAAAGACAGTGAGCCCACCTGGTATCGCGCTTTCAACAAGGGCTTTGCCAAAATCACCCTGGGCTATTCCCGGGTGGTCGGTGGCCTGCTTGGCCGACGCGGCCTGACTTTGGTGCTGTATGCGCTGATCATGGTGGGCCTGTTCTTTGGCGCCCGCGCCGTGCCCACCGGTTTTGTGCCCATGGAAGACAAGGGCTTGCTGCTGGTGAACGTCCAGTTGCCGGATGCGGCGTCCATCAACCGCACCGAAGCCGTTATCGAGCAGGTGCAGCGCCTGCTCGACAATGATCCGGCGGTGGAATCCGCCACCATGATTGCCGGCTTCTCCATGCTCACCGGCGGGGTACAAAGCAACGGCGGGACCGGCTTCGTGGTACTCAAGCACTGGGATGACAGGCCGGACTTCCAGGACATCTCCCTGGCCGTCTCGGCGCGGGTGACCCAGCAGGCTTACCAGACCATTCCCGAGGCCCAGATCCAGTCCTTCCCGCCGCCCTCCGTACCGGGCATGGGCGCCGTGGGCGGCCTGGAACTGGTGCTGGAAGATACCCTGGGCCGCAGCCATGCGGACCTGGCCGGGGCCATGCAGATCCTGACGGCGGCGGCCAACCAGTCGCCATTGATTGGCAGCGCCTCCACCAGCTTCCGGGCCAACGTGCCCATGTACCGCATCGATATTGACCGCAACAAGGCCAAGACCCTGCAGGTACCCCTGACCAACATCTTCTCCGCCCTGCAGAGCCAGCTGGGCTCCAGTTACATCAATGACTTCTCCCTGTTCGGGCGCACCTTCCGGGTGATGATGCAGGCCGACCCGGCCTACCGCTCCGACCTGAAGGATATCGAACGGCTTTATGCCCGCAGCAACAACGGCAACATGGTGCCGCTGTCCACCCTGCTCACCACCGAGCCGGTACTGGGCGCGGACATCACCAATCGCTTCAATCTGTACCGCTCCGCCATTCTCCGCGCCCAGCCCGGCGAGGGCGTCTCCAGCGGCGACGCCATGGCCGAACTGGAACGCGTGGCCACCGAGGTTTTACCGGATGGCTATCAGGTGGAATGGACCGGACAGAGCTATCAGGAGCGCAAGGCCGGTAACCAGATCGGAATCGCCTTCGCCCTGGCCATGGTCTTCATCTACCTGTTCCTGGTGGCGCAATACGAGAGCTGGTCGGTGCCGGCGGCGATTATCCTGGTGGTGCCCATCGCGGTGGCCGGGGCCATCGGCGGGCTGTTGATGGTGGGACAGATCGGCATCCCGCAGCTGGGCGCGCTGGATCTGTTTGCCCAGGTGGGGCTGGTGTTATTGATCGGCCTGGCCGCCAAAAACGCCATCCTGATTGTGGAGTTCGCCCGTGAACGGCGCGAGCAGGAGGGGCTGTCCATTCTGGAAGCCGCCGCCGAAGCCGGCCGCCTGCGCTTCCGCGCCGTGTGCATGACCGCCCTGTCCTTTGTGCTCGGTATTCTGCCGCTGGCCTTTGCCTCCGGTGCGGGCATGTTCAGCCAGCTTTCACTGGGGCATACGGTGATGTGGGGCATGCTGGCCGCGCTTCTGATCGGTACACCGATGATCCCGGCGTTCTACGCCATGGTGCAAAGCACCCGGGAATTTCTTAAACAGAAGCTACTGAAGTGAATCAGCAGAGAATTGCGAGAGAACGACCAGGCCAATGTAGGAGCGCCGCTCGCGGCGCGAACCCGAGCCTTGGCGAGGGAAACATTTCCGCTGCGAAATATTTTCTGAAACCTGTCGCACGCTGAAAAAACGCCTGATCGCCCTTCGGTCGATTCCGTGCTGCGCACGGTTCGCCCCCTGGAAGGGGGCTCCTACAGCGGCACGCGCGTGTTGCGTGTTGCGTGTTGCGTGTTTCATCCAGTTTTTCAGGTGTTTGAGATCTTCAATGGCCGTGCTGATCTCGATGTAGGCCTCGAAGGGCGGGCGGCCGATATCCGCATGCAGGGCGTCCTGAATCTGACCCTGATACTGCACAATGGCCTCTTGCAGCTTTTTCAGCTGACGCAGCCGAAATGCATAACTGCGGGTCGCCCCGGATTCAAAGTAGTTACGTTGACGGGCGACGGCACTGGCCGCCCATCCCTGTGCTTCATTCAAATTGCTGTTATCCAGAACCGCACCCACCATGAGAAAAGTGCGCGAAACCTGACATAAAAAACCAACCGAAGTCATTTACCTCCACAAAGTAAACAAGCTCTTACTTATTGTTTTTCTTACAGAAAATGGACCATCCACAGATTCGCACCGAGCGTCTACCTGGTGACTGTCGATGAGCGCACCAGCGTCAGGCAGGAACAGGGACTGTTGGCTCTGTCACACCCACTCGCATTACGTGGCAGCGCAGGTGGTAGGCCTGTACATTTTCTCCTAGTATCGAACAAGACCGATCCAGTGAATCCGGTACCGATAAAAAAATCAGGGGAGTTCATCATGAATAGGGATATTCTCGGCAAGCTTTCAGCAGCCGTTGTTTCACCGCGTTTTCGTCAATCTCTTGTCGCCCTTCCTGTGGCCGTGTTGATCACCGGTTGCGCCACCACCGCGACCCAGACCCGCACAGCCAATGAGCGGACGCTGGAATCCCTGAAGCAGCCCAGCGAACAGCAAGCCTGCTACGACCGGGAAAAAGAACCCTACACCCCGCTGGTGGATGCCCACTTTCACCCCCGCCCCTTCGGTGGCGCCGCCATTCCACCGGAAAAGCTGCACACCATGCTGGAAGACCAGGGTGTTCGCGTTGTGAATTATTTCGGCATCGGCCAGATACTGGAGCTGGATTCCGGCTGTAACTACTACCTGGACTGCCCCGGCGTTACTGCCGAGCCGAGCATCAAGAACGATTTCGTCAATGGCATGGAAACGGTGGCCTACCCCAACGACAATTTGCACATCACCCTGTCCATGACCTTCATGGACCTGGCGCATCCGGAAAACGTGGTGGAGCTGATCGAACTGTATGACCGGGAGTACCCGGGCATGTTCAGCTGGAGCGGCGAGCTGAATGTGGTGAAACAGGCGCTACTGAAAAACAATCACGAACCGGCCACCATGCAGAGCATCGATCAATGGGCGCCATTCATGGCGGTGCTGCAGGAACGCGGCATTCCCGTTACCTTCCACTCCGACCTCGGTAACGACGCCAACCCCACCGAACACTTGCCCTTGATGAAACATATCCTCGCCACCTACCCGGATAACAAGATCGTGTGGGCGCACATGGGGCTCTCCAAGGAATTGGGCAAGATGAACCCGGTGCAGCATGTCACCATCCTCAAGGGGCTGCTCGACAAGTACCCCAACCTGATGCTGGATATCTCCTGGGACGTGCTTTACAACGAGTATCACCAGTGGGGTGATATCTACATTCCCTTCTTTAACGAATACTCCACCCGCATCCTGCCAGGCACCGACTTTGTGGCGGCTGGCTACAAGGCAGATGACCAGTATGGCAAGGAGCTGGACGTCACCAGCCGTGCCCTGAAAGCCTTGGACGACGAGGCATTCCATAATATCGCACTGGGCGCCAACTACTTCCGTCTGATGGACCTGGATTACAACGCACCCAACGTTTGCCCTGCAGATGACACCAGCAAAAGCGGATAATAAAGGACTCGGGAATGCGAAAAATCACCTCTTCTTCGGCAGCGCTCTGCGCGGCCTTGCTTGCCAATCCGGTACAAGCTGAAACCACCGACCCGGCGGTGGAAAAACAGCTTCAGGAACTGCGCTCCCTGCGCCAGAACCTGGAGCAACAGAGCCAGGAGTTCGATCAGCGCATCCAGCAGCTGGAAACCGAACTGTACGGGGAAAGCACACCGGCCCCCCAGCACCCTGCCGATAATCCTGGCAGCAGTTTGGGCTACCGGCCGGGCAAAGGCTTTAACCTGTTCAACTCGGACATGGGTGAAGTCAACTTCGGGGTTTTCAGTTACACCCGCTATCTGAATCAAAAGGATTTCGAGCGCAGCTATACCGATGATTTCGGGCGCACCTCGAGTGTCGATCCGCGTAATGACTTCCAGTTTCAGAAGGTAAACATCAGCTTCAGGGGCTGGATCTTTGATCCCAAGCTGCATTACCTCTTCTACACGTGGACGTCCAACACCAGCCAGGGCGACCCGGCACAGGTAGTCGTGGCCGGTAACCTGGGGTACCACTTCAACCCGGCGTTCAAACTCTATGCCGGTATCGGTGCCTTGCCGTCCACGCGCTCCACCAACTACACCTTCCCGAACTGGCTGAAGAACGATCATCGCACCATTGCGGATGAATTCTTCCGCGGCTCATACACCACCGGTATCTGGGCGGAAGGTGAAATTGCCGAAGGGCTGATGTACCGCGCCATGCTCGGTAACAACCTGAGCCAACTGGGGGTCAGCGGCAGTCAGCTGGATGACGGACTCAACACCGCATCGGGCGCCCTGTGGTGGATGCCCACCACCGGTGAGTATGGCCCCGGTGAAGGCCTGGGGGACTACGAGTTCCACGAACAGCTGGCCACCCGTTTCGGCATTCATTTCACCCACAGCCGAGAAGATGCCCAGGCCCAGCCCGGTACAAACTCGTTCGAAAATTCCCAGATTCGGCTGTCCGACGGCACCCTGATTTTCCAGGCGGATCCGTTCAACAACGGCACCGCCATCGACCAGGCCACCTACCAGATGGCCGCCGCCAATGCGGGCCTGAAATACCGGGGCTGGTTCCTGGAGGCCGAGTTCTACCATCGCTGGGTGGACAAGTTCGATGCCAACGGGCCACTGCCGGTGGACGAGCTGGACGACAAGGGGTACCAGGTACAGGCGTCGATGATGGCCATCCCGAAAACCCTGCAACCCTATGTGGCCTATTCCGAGATCCAGGGTGAGTACGGCACGCCCCACGACCTGAGCGTGGGCTTCAACTGGTTCCCGTTCAAACGCAAGGAGTTCCGCTTCAACGTGCAGGGCCTCTACCTGAAGGATTCACCGGTGGGGTACAGCAGCGTGCCGTTCCAGCTGGGCGGTAACGGCTGGGCCTTCACCACCGATATGGTGCTGGCATTCTAAAACCACCCGGCAGGCCTCTCGGTTCGAGGCCTGCCCGCTTCTCCCTTCTTACGTTCCGACACCCACTCACCAAAGACGCCTTGACCCAGCATGCGGTTATTGCGCGTCAGCCTCACGCGCCGCTTTTGCCGCAGAGACTGGCGCAGAGAGCTTGTCCGCATGGCGCGGCGTCGCTCGCGCAAAGTGCGAGTAGATCTGCTGAAGATCCGCTTCCATATCATCGCCGGGATAAATCACCACGGGGAACGAAAAGGTCTTTGCCTTGTAGTCCGCCAACGCCAGAATAATCGGCACGTTGGCCTGGCGGGCAATGTGATAGAACCCCAGTTTCCATTGGTCTGCATTGCTGCGGGTGCCTTCCGGGGTCACCGCGATCAGCAATTTCTCACGCTCTGCAAACGCCGCCACAGTTTGTTCAACCATACCGCCGGCCTTGCCCCGCTCAATCGGCATGGCCCCCAACGCGTGCAACAACGCCCCCAAGGGCCCCTTGAACAGGCTGCTTTTGATCATCACGTTGACGTCTTTCTGCAGCGCGGAGCGGCTCACCAACGCCAGCACACCATCCCAGTTGGAGGTATGCGGGCCGCCGGCAATCACTGCACGGTCGATATCCGGGAAGGGGCCGGCTGTCCAGCCGGTGAGCCGCAGCAGAGCCTGGCCGATTCGCTGCCCCAATGGCACACGGGATGGCCCGCCTGTGGACTGGTTCTGCATACCCTACCCTCAAATGGTTGTTATCTTTCGTCCTGCGGACCGGGCCGCAGCGTAACAGAGCACCGCAGTATATCGGATAGCCCACCGCACCCGCATTGACGACAACCACCCCGACTTGCCCTGTCACCGGTCTGCCTCTGTATAATTGCCCATCAAGACACGCTCATTACTGCCGACAGGACCCCTTATGCCGTCTTTCGATATTGTTTCCGAGATTGATGAAGTCGCCCTTCGCCACGCGGTGGATAACGCCAACCGCGAGCTTTCCACCCGGTTCGATTTCCGCGGCGTCGAGGCCAGCATCGAGCAGAACGGCCTGGCCGTTACCCTGAAAACCGAATCCGATTTTCAGGTTCGCCAGCTGGAAGAACTGTTCGGCAAAGCCTGCCTGAAACAAAACATCAGCGCCGCCGGCGCCGACAAACCGGAAGAGCCTGAACACAGCGGCAAAACCTTCTCACTGACCCTGACCTTCCGCCAGGGCATCGATCAACCCGTTGCCAAGCAAATTGTGAAGCAAATAAAGGAAAGCAAGATCAAGGTGCAGGCCTCGATCCAGGGTGATCAGGTACGGGTGAACGGCAAGAAGCGCGATGACCTGCAGGCAGTAATGACATTGCTGCGGGAATCAAAAATCGAAACGCCGCTGCAGTTCAATAATTTCAGGGACTAAACCACACCGTTCTATTCAACCGCTCAAGCGCCAGTAACCGATTACAGGAATCACTTATGTCCGCGTCCAGCTCCGCCGTACAGCGGCTTAATATGTTCTGGTTTCTGGTGCTCTCCGCCCCCATGCTGATCGGGATCGCCATCGCCGGACTGGTCTGGTTTGGTAACTACACCGCCTCCGTTGATCTGCTGCCGCAGGAAACCCTGCGCATGGGGGCTATGGGTGCCATGGGCTTGATGCTGGTGGTGGCACGACCGCTGCGTAATGTGCTGCTATCTCCCTCAGCCATCGCCAGCCGCCAGGCCCAGACCGTTACTCCCGCCGACTCTTCCGACGATCAGGCGGTTGCCAAAGTGCAGGCCAGCATGTTCATGCTGCTGGGCATTCTGGATGCGGTTTCCATGGGGGTGATCGCCCTCAGCCTGATGCAGGCTGATGTGCTGCTGGCATTGCTCAACGGTGTCTACACTCTGGTGCTGGCCGTCATTGCCCGCCCGGATTTCGCTGCATTAGTCGATGCCACACGTAAACAACTGATCCATAACGGGTAATACCCACATTCGCGTTCTATTGAACACCTTGCGACATGTCTTGTTAATGAACACTGTTTAACAAAAGAGACGCCAGCGCGTACAACGTAGCCCATGACCGATAACAAGGAGAATCCTCATGGGTTTCAGGAATCGATTCCAACGTCTTCTCGCCACGGTGGCGCTGACACTCAGCGCCCTGACCGCCACTCAGCACGGCATCGCCGCCGGGCTGATGGCCCCCGTCGACAGCAACCTGCCACCGCTACAGATCCGCGAACAGCATGTCACTGTGGATGTGGAAGACGGCTATGCCATCACCGAAGTCGAGCAGGTGTTCCACAACCCCAATGATCAGGACCTGGAAGCCTACTACCGCTTTCCGGTTCCCGAAAAAGGCACCGTGGCCGAATTCACCGTATGGATCGACGACAAACCGGTGATCGGTGAAGTGCTGGAAAAAGAGCAGGCCCGCCAGGTATACGAGCAGGAAAAAGCCGCCGGCCGTGAAGCCGGGCTCACCGAGAAAGACAGCTACAAGGCGTTTGATGTGAAGGTGCAGCCTGTGCGCGCCGGTCAGGATACCCGGGTGCGGCTGGTCTACATGCAGCCTGCCTCCGTGGATACCGGCATCGGCCGTTATGTGTACCCGCTGGAGGAAGGCGGCGTGGACGAGAAGAAGCTGGCCTTCTGGACCGCCAACGACAGCGTTGAAGAACACTTCAGTTTTACCCTGAACCTGCGCAGCGGCTACCCGGTGGATGCACTGCGGCTGCCCAAACATCCCCAGGCACAGATCCAGCAGCTGGGCCCACAACAATGGCAGGTAACACTGGACAACCGCACGGCCACCGCCAGCAGTGAAGAAGAAACAAACAGCGAGAACCCCAACTTCGCACCACCGGCTGCCAACGGCCAACCGGCCAATGCCTTCACCCTGGACCAGGACATCGTGGTCTACTGGCGCCACCAGCAGGACCTTCCCGGCAGCGTGGATCTGGTGGCCTACAAGGCACCGGGCAAGGACCGTGGCACCTTCATGCTCAGTATCACCCCCGGTGATGATCTGCCCCCGATCACCACCGGTAGCGACTGGGTGTTCGTACTGGATATTTCCGGCTCCATGAGCGCCAAACTGGCCACCCTGGGCGACGGCGTCAGCCAGGCGCTGGGCAAACTGCGCGGCGGCGATCGCTTCCGTATCGTGCTGTTCGATGACCGCGCCGAAGAACTCACCAGTGGCTTTGTAGACGCCACCCCGAACAATATTCGCCAGTACACCAAAAAGGTCATGCAGCTCCAGTCGCGGGGAGGTACCAACCTGTTCGGCGGCCTGAGCCTGGCCCTGAACCCACTGGACGCAGACCGCCCCACCGGCATCGTGCTGGTCACCGACGGTGTGGCCAACGTGGGCAAAACCCAGCAAAAAGATTTTATCGACTTGCTGGAAAACCACGACGTTCGTCTGTTCACTTTTGTCATGGGTAACAGCGCCAACCGGCCCATGCTTACCGCCATGACCAATGCCAGCAACGGCTTTGCCATCAGCGTCTCCAACAGCGATGACATCGCCGGGCAGATTCTTAACGCCACTGCCAAGCTCACCCACCAGGCCATGAATGACGTTGAAATCGATATCGACGGGGTACGTACCGCAGATCTCCAGCCCCAGCGCATCGGCAGCATTTACCACGGCCGCCAAATCGTGCTGCTCGGCCATTACTGGGGCGACGGCCCGGCAAAAGTCACCCTGCGTGCCAACGTGGCGGGCCAAAACAAGCAGTACAAAACCCGCTTCAATTTCCCCGCCCAGGGCGGTGACAACCCGGAGCTGGAACGCCTGTGGGCCTATGCCACCATCCAGGACATGCAGCAGGAGATTAATTATTTCGGGGAGGAAAAGGACCTGCAACAGGGCATCGTGGATCTGGGCCTGGAATACGGCCTGGTCACCAACTACACCTCCATGGTGGTGTTGCGCGACGAAGTATTCGCTGAATACGGTATCGACCGCCGCAACGCCAAACGCCGGGAAATCGAAAAACTGGCCAAGGCCCAGCGTCAGGCTAACGCCCCCACCAGCAACCGTGCGGACACCGCCCAGCCCATGTACACCAGCAACCGGCCGTCCTATAGCAGCGGTGGTGGTGGAGGCGGTGGCGCCTTCGGTATCGGAGCGCTGCTGCCCTTCCTTATCCTGCTGATCGGCGGCGGACTGCGACGCCGCCACTGATCCAACGACAGCAAAATTGCCCGGACAGGCAGCCCTGTCCGGGATTTTTTTGCTCATCGCAGTCTGCAAACGTTTCTCGTCAGACTTTCAGCGCCGAGCTTTTTGCAAAATGCCACAGCTTCACAATAAATCGATCAGCCTGCCGTCCACGCTCATCCACAAAGCGCCTTTTCCTGTCACTCCTGCCGGCCTTCGATAGCTGACATCAACACCCCGGCAGCAATCCCCAAGCGCTTGTCCAACCGACCCTCACGATCGGCTGTGAAATCCACATCCAGCTTCAGAATGAAGGGATTGAAGCGCTGGCGATACTCGGCCACGGGGCTCTCCCCCACGGTGGCGTGGTAGTGCTGCGGAAAGAAAAAAGCCAACGCTTCGATATAGCGGCGCACCAGTGCCTTGAGCATGGAGTCTTCCTGCAGGGTACCGATTTCCTGGCCACCACTATCCAGAAAGGTCCAGTGATCGCGCAGGAACGACGACTTGAAGCCCGACCGCCGCAGCGTCCCCACATGCTCATCGCTTTGCGAATCATGTACGTCATAGGCGCCAGCGAAATCGAAAATGCTGCGAGTGGAAATTCGCAGCAACTCCTGGTCCTGACTTTCGTCCGCGTAAAGCCGGATGTCTTCGCGGATGCGGAAGCGCTTCATGTTGGAGTAAAGCGCCAGTTCCCCATCATCCGTATAAAGGTGGAACGCATCACCGAAGAACCGGAAGAACTTGCGGCGAATGGTGTAGCGTGGATGTTGAAAGCGCACAGCGTGCGTCATGACTTGTTCTCCATCAGCATTCGGTGAAACCCTCTTCTGTATTCAGGGAACGCAACCCCATCACCAGGGCAGCACGCTGCCATCGGAGTGCCAAAAGGTCCCGCTGTTTTCCAGGGTCAGGGCGTCCATCCGCGCAATCAGATCGCTGGCCGCTTCTTCCACCGTCAGATTACCGCTCTGCCGGGTCATGTCAGTCTGCACCCAGCCCGGGTGCAGAATCGCCACCGCAATGCTGCGCGCCGCCAAATCCACCGCCAGGGACTTGCCAACCGCATTCAGGGCGGCCTTGCTGGCCCGATAGCCGTATTTGGCGCCGGAGGTATTATCCGCTATGGACCCCATTCGCGAGGTCATCAGGCCCACCTTGCTGCCCGCATGCAGGTTGCCCAGCAAGGCCGTGGTGACCCGCAGCGGCCCCAGCGTATTGACCTCAAACTGGTCGCGCATGGCGTCAAAATCCATGGCGTCCACCGTTTCACTGCACATGATGCCGGCGTTGTTATAGAGCACATCTACCGAGGTCTCGCCCAGCGCATTCTGCAGGTTCATCACCCCGTCCGCCGTGCTCACATCCACGCCATCGATCACTTTGGCGCCGCTTTCCAACAGCGCTGCAGAGGGCTGGCGGCAAGTGGCCAGCACAGTATCTCCTCTGGCACACCACGCCTGCGCCATGGCAAGGCCGATTCCGCGATTCGCTCCGGTAATGACTATTGTCTGACCCACAACTTTCTCCTTTTGCCTGTTTCAACAGATAGTTACCCTGAACCTGTTTCGCATTCAACACCAGCGGACAAGCCACATTCACAGGCCCCTGTGGCGGTGGTTTGCCTCTCTGTCCGTAAACACCCTTTTTTGTCCGTGTCTCTTTGCTACAGTGAGTGTCCATTCTCAAGCCAAGGACGCGAATCATGAGCATTGCAGTTGGCGATACCCTTCCCTCCATCACCCTGAAAACCAACGGCCCAGATGGCCCGGAAGACCTCAACACCGGGGAATTTTTCAAAGGTCGCAAGGTAGTGCTGTTTGCCGTACCCGGCGCCTTCACGCCCGGCTGCTCCAACACCCACATGCCCGGCTTTGTCGTGAATGCCGACGCCCTGCTGGACAAGGTGGATGCCATTGCCTGCATGGCCGTTAACGACGCTTTCGTGCTGGATGCCTGGCAGAAAGACCAAAACGCCGAGCGCCTGACCATGCTGGCAGACGGCAATGCCGAGTTTGCCAAGGCGCTGGGGCTGGAACTGGACGCCACCGGTGGCGGCATGGGGATTCGCAGCAAGCGTTTCGCCCTGATCGCCAACGATGGCGTGGTGGAATACATCGGTGTGGACGCCAAAGGCGTGGACAAAAGCAGCGCCGACACGGTGCTGGGCCAGCTTTAATTTTACCGGTACAAAGGATGCCTGTAGCCAGCCTGGCTGCAGGCAGCCTGCCACAGACAACACTCTCTCTATTTTGCGGTTTTGAATAAACGGAGAAGACGCCAGGCATTCGGCGTCGCGCACGTCACCTCACCACTTATATCTCCAGGGCAAGCCCCAGGGTAGCGGTAAAGTCGTCTTTTTCCGGGGTAATGCCGTCGCTGTCTGGTTGCGGGCTTTCAATCCGCTTCCAGGTACCCGCCAGCCTCAGGTCCAGACGGCTGGTCAGATCCACGTCCAGCGCCATATAGAAGTCATGCTTGGCACGGCCCGCGTCCTCTTCCGTCAAGGTCACCTGGTAATCAATCTGGAAATCGATATTGTCGGTAATATCCTGATCGTAATAAGTGCCCAACAGCAATGCAGGCGTAGACACGGTACGGTCTTCGCCGGGCGCCACGTCCACGTACTCGGTACGCTGATAGCCGGGACCGGCCGAGACCGTCCAATCCAGCTTCGGCGTATCAAAAATCTGGTACCCCGCACCAAAACCTACCGTCCATTCTGCTTCACGGTTCTGGAACGGATCACGGTAATATTCCGCCTGAATCGGCCTGAAAAACCACTTATGGCTGATCCGATAATCATGACTCAGGCTCGCCGTGTGGTTATTGGCCAGCTGCTCGGACTCCGATTCCGAATAGTTACCGGTATAACTCATCTTGGTATTATTCTTTACCGTGCGGCGTTTCAGTGAAACCTTGGTGTTCAGGTCTTTCTGTTCCACGTTACCACTGCGGAAATTCAGGCCCACCGAAACATCTGCGGTCCACAAATCAAACTCTCTGGGTGAAGCCGAGGCAATACCCACGACCTGCGGAAACTCAACCGGTTCACCGCCCACCAGCAGTTTGCCCCGCTCCGTGGTTAAACGCCCCAGGATCACTTCACCGCCATCCAGCAGCACCGACATGACGCGCCCCGTGCGGATATAGGCCACGTCTTCCCAGTCAATCGAAATCAGATCGAAATGATCACTGTCGATTTCCACCGACTCTTCATGCAAGACCTTTATACGGCCCTTCACCCACTCACCAGTATCCAGCTGAATCCAGTCCCATTGCTGCACATCAAAGCTGGGCGGTTGCCAGATCTCCGGCGGGGTACTGGCCGTGTCAAAGGTTTGGTCCGCAGCAAAGGCAACGGCAGGAAAGGTGCCGACAACCAAACAGGCAGCCCAGAAGGCTGCCTGTTTGGTTGTCTGGCAGGAAGCACTGTCAGACGAGAAAGGTCGGCCGGCCATTACCGGCCAGCCATTAACAACGACTTTTTTCATTACTTACCATAAGGTGCGGCTTCGTACGGGTTGCCCCCCAGCGCTGCGGAGATATCAGCAATGGCTTTCTGGGCACGTACGCTGTTACCGGCCGCATCCAGCGGCGGGGAAATAGCCGCGATGCCGAACTTGCCCGGGGAAACGGCAATAATACCACCGCCCACACCACTCTTGGCAGGCAGGCCGGTTTTGTACAACCACTTGCCCGCATCGTCATACAGCCCGGCCGTCGCCATCACCGCCAGAATTTCCGGCATGTCTTCCGGGTTGACCAGCGACTTACCGGTAACCGGGTTGGTGCCTGCATTGGCCAGAGTGGCTGCCATCACCCCCAGATCCTTCGTGTTGACACCCACAGAGCATTGACGGGTATAAATATCGGTGGCCTGCAGCGGGTCGCCTTCGATATGGCCGTAGGCATACATCAGGTGAGCAATCGCCTGGTTACGCTGGTTGGTGGCAGCTTCCGACTTGTAGATATCTTCCAGCACGGTCAGATCCCGACCAGCAAAATCACTGTAATAACCGAGAATCTTGTTCCAGATTTCGTTGTAGCTCTTGCCCTGCACCATGCTGGTGGTGGTAATCGCACCGGCATTCACCAACGGGTTCATTTCATGGCCCTGGTTCTGCTCGATGGCATAGATGGAATTGAATACCTGGCCGGTGGCGTCTACGCCCACATTCTTGGGCAGGGCATCAATGCCTTTTTCCTCTGTCACCTTGGCCATGGTGAAGACCTTGGAGATGGACTGAATCGACACTTCCGATTCGATGTCACCCACGGTGTAGACCTTGCCGTCCACCGTCACCAACACAATACCGAAGATGTTGGAATCCACCTTGTCCAGCGCCGGGATGTAATCCGCGTTGGCGCCTTCCTTCAGGCCCTTGTACTTGTCGTAGGCCTTTTTCAATTCGGCATTGATGTTCTTTTCGGTGAGCTTGCTGTCCACCGGAGACGCCGCTGGCGCCTCGTTTTCTGCCGAGCAGCTGGCGCTTGCCACCGCCAGCATACCGGCAAAAAACAGGCTGAAGAACTTACGTGAATATTGCATTACTCATGCTCCCTCTGAGAGATTCCGGCTTCCACTTAAAGCAGATTGCCACTGGAAAAGCTGTATTTGACGCTGAACTGGACACGGCGGTCGTAACCCTTGTCACCGTCATTGGCGGTGCGCTTACCAAACAGGTATTCCACCCCCATCATTACCTTGTCATTAGGGGTATAGAGCAAGTTGGTGGAGGCATACTCGCCCTTATTGAAGGCATCCGGGCCCTGGAAATCCGTGTTGTCGATTTCGGTAGAGCTATAGCCAATAGCGGAACTGTAACGGTCATTCCAGGCATGTTCGTAATAACTGATCAGGCCGGTCAGTGGCACCACCTGGTAATCCGGATCAATGGCATTACCATCCGGCGCCATATCGACCCCACCGTCGTTCATGTAGTTGGAAATACCATCACCATGAACTACACCCAGAATCAGGCGGTCTTTTTCCAGCAAATTGATCGTCGTGGTCAGGTTAACGCCCCACCCCAGCTCGCTGTCGTCCGGGCTCCCATCGGGAGCGCCGGGAGTGTCATAGCCCACTTGGCGCAAGATACCCGCTACCTGGAAGTGCCCCCAATCGCCAACCTGGCGGAAGTGCGCAGTGAGATCAGGGTATTCGTTATCACCCGCAGTGGTATTCGGATCCAGCCCGTTATCTACCCCGCTACCCGGAGTTTCAATCGCGACTGCCACGGTCTGGTCGCCCTGCACCGGCGTCCAGCGAATCTGCGGATTACGCAGGAACACCATGCCGGACGGGCCCCAATAGTCGATCACATTAGGGAACACATCCCCGTCCATGAAGACACTGTTGGTTTGCCCGGCCAGAATGGATTTCCACTCGCCGTAGGCATGACGCAAACGAATCGTCGTCTGACCCTCATCCGGGCCGACGCCGTACATATCGAATTCGAATTTGGTAGTCAGTTCACTGTCACCGGCCATGGTGCTGCTATTCACACCCAGGCGGCTCTGGCGGACACTCAGCGTGGCCTGGCCGTCACTGCCAACAGAGGACGCGTTGGTGGGAATACGGCTGGGGCGCAACGCCCCCACCCAATCCGGATTGGGTCGATCAAACGCCTGTACATAATCCACCATCCCGAAGCCGTAAACTTCGAAAGAGGAATCCGCCAGACAAGTGAGAGGAGCAAGAAGCAGCGCTGTACCGAGGGTGCGCCTGGAAGCGAGAGTACCCATGATCATCATCCCTGTTCATTGTTTTGTTAATCGCCGCCATTCCCGGGCAGAACTGTTGAGCACCCCGAGCTGCAACGTTAAACCAGTGATCCGCCTCCGATAGAAGCACAAATTTTACAGAGTGTCACGATAGTCCCACCCAAAGCTTTTCAAAATGGTGACACGTCTTACAGAGCCTTAAAAAACACACGCGGTTGTCTATACTGGTGGTTAAGCTTAACGGCATGGCGACACGCCAATGTGACCAGGATATAACCCACTACTCACAACCCACGGGCAACCTCATAATGAGCATCCTTCAACTGCCCCATGCGCGTCCCGATGTCATTCTGATCGACTGGCACGCCACCCTGGTGGATACCCATGACGCCATGTATCACGCCGTGGATGACATCCTTCCCCAACTAGAAAATCTCGACCTGTGGGACCGGCTGCTGGACCCGGATGAATCCAAAACCATTGAAGATGCCAAGCTGCTGATTTATGTGAAAGATCACCATCGTCTGCACCCGAAAATCGTGTCTCAACGGAAGATTTCCCGCACCGATATTTTCGAAGTGCTGTTCGGCAGTGATCAGGACGCCAAAGGGCGCGCCCACCAGGCGTTTGACCAGGCCTACCGGAAATACGTGGCCGAGGTGCATCCACTGGAACCGGACATTCGACCGCAACTGGAACACCTGCGTGAGCTGGGCGTGAAAACCGGGCTGATCTCCAACCGTAAACGGGAATTTCTGGAGCATGAACTGGCGCTGGTAGACGGCACCGGCTGGGAAGACCTGTTCGATGTCGTGGTATGCGGCAGCGATGTGGAAAAACGCAAACCCTCGCCACAGATGCTGTTGAAGGCCATGGAGATGCTCAACAGGCCTCCCGCCGAAAGCTGCTGGTACGTGGGCGACAGCACCACCGACGTGATTGCCGCCAAGGAAGCCGGCGTCACCTCCATTTTCTACAATGGCGCGGGCTGGGATCAGGCCTGGCTGGACAAGATTTTTCCGCACACGGTCAAACACCCCCACCGCCCGGATGCCGTGGTCGGCAGCATTGCCGAACTGACCACCCTGGCCCGCCACTTGCTGGCCCAGCACAAGCGCGTGGAACGGGCCCGCCCCTGAAAGCCTCTGCCGCCAACCCGATTGGCCCGATCCGCCCCTGCCTGGCTCGCGTCAAATTGGTACATTCGTGCAAAATAACAACCTGCCCGTGAGAGACCATGACACAGCACACGCTTCACGCCTTTACCGATGACGCCCTGGGCACCGATGATGCCACCGCCCTGGCAGAACGCCTGCAGCGCGGCGACATCAGCACAACCGACGCCACCGAGGCCGCCATCGCCCGCTTGCAGCGGGTCAATCCCACCCTCAACGGGCTGGTGCTGGACACCTATGCAGAAGCGCGAGGACGAGCCAACAACAAGCATTTTGAGGGCTTTTTTGCCGGCGCTCCCAGCTTGATCAAGGACAATATCGACCTGCGCGGCCTGCCCACCGGCCATGGCAGTGCCGCCGTGGGCGGCAAGCCCATGAAGAAAACCAGCGTACTGGCGAAGCAGTATCTCGCTCAGGGTTTTAACTTGCTGGGCAAGACCACCCTGCCCGCCTTCGGCTTTACCGCCTCCACCGAGATGGCTCACGCCCCGGCCACCCGCAACCCCTGGCACCTGAACCACTCCGCCGGCGGTTCTTCCGGCGGCAGCGCCGCACTGGTGGCCGCGGGCGCCGTGCCCATTGCCCACGGCAACGACGGCGGCGGCTCCATTCGCATCCCCGCCGCCGTCTGCGGCCTGGTGGGCCTGAAAAGTACCCGTGGGCGCCTGGTCACCCAGGAAGCCGCCAAAGCCTTGCCAGTCAACATCATCAGTGATGGCGTACTCACACGCACCGTACGCGACACCGCCAACTTCTTCGCCGAAGCCGAAAAGTACTATCGCAACAGCAAGCTCCCCGCTGTCGGGCACGTCACCGGCCCCGGCAAACAGCGGCTACGCATCGGCCTGATGGTGGACTCCATCGCCGGCGACCCCACCTGCCCGCAAACCCGCGCCGCCGTGGAAACCGCCGCCAAGCAGCTGTCCGATCTAGGGCATCATGTGGACGTGGCTCGCATCGATTTACCGCAACGTTTCGTGGACGACTTCCTACTTTACTGGGCCATGCTGGCTTTCTTCGTCAGTAAATTCGGCCGCGCCCTTTTCCCTCAGGGGTTCGATAGTCAGCAGCTGGACCCGCTTTCACAGGGTCTGGCCCGCTATTACCGTCAACGCTTCCTGAAAACCCCCGGCATGCTGCGCCAGCTTCGCCAGAGCCAGGCCCGCTACGCAGAAGTATTCAACCAGTACGACGTGGTGCTCACCCCGGTGCTGGCCCACACCACGCCGGAGCTGGGCTATCTGGGCGCCGATGTGGACTTCGACACCCAGCTGGAACGCCTGCTGCGTTACACCACCTTCACCCCGGCCAACAACGCCTCCGGCAGCCCGGGCCTGTCCCTGCCGCTGGGCCAGGCCGACAACGGCCTGCCCATCGGCGTCCAGCTCAACGGCCGTCACGGCGAGGAGCGCACCTTGCTGGAGCTGGCGTTTGAACTGGAACAGGTACAGCCGTTTATCCGGCTTGATCAACACTGATACACAAGCCAATTCAATACACAAAAGGATCATCATGACGCTGTCATCCACATTCAATCGCAACAGCACCGCCGACCAAGTGCTGGAAGGAAAGAACCTGTCAGGGAAAATCGCCATGGTGACCGGCGCCAATGGCGGCATTGGCTATGAAACGGCCCGTTCTCTGGCTGCAGCCGGGGCGCTTGTTATCCTGGCCTGCCGAAATCCAACCCTTGGCGAAGATGCCATTTCCAGCATTCGCCGCGACCACCCCGATGCCCAGGTTGAACTGGTCTCTCTGGACCTTGCCGATCCAGCCAGCATCCAAGCCTGTCTGGAGGATATTGCCCAACGTGAGCACATTCCCCAACTGGACATACTCATCTGCAATGCCGGCTCCATGTCGACCAAATATCGGCTAACCGATCAGGGAATCGAGCGAACCGTGGCCGTCTGCCACCTGGGCCATTTCATGCTGACCAAAGGGTTGCTCGACACGATCCTCAAGGCGCCAGCCCCTCGTGTCGTCATGGTCTCCAGCGAATCACACCGGTATCCCTTGCGGCTGAACTTCGACAACCTGCTTGTGGCCAAAAAACAAAACCGCATAACCGCCTTTAATGCCTATGGCCAAGCCAAGCTGTGCAATGCCCTGATGGCGCTGGAACTCCAGCAGCGCTATGGCAGCCAAGGCCTCACCGCGTGCGCCGTACACCCCGGCGCGCTGGTCACCACCGGATTCGGCCGTGAATCCTGGCTGACCCAGGCACTCTTCACACTGGTCAGCCCCCTTACCAAAACACCGCATCAAGGCGCCGCCACCAGCGTCCTGTGTGCCACCCATGACAATGCTGAAGACATCGCTGGCGGCTATTTTTCCCATTGCCGGGCCGCACGGCCTTCAGCAGAAGCGGGCAATACAGACGTCGCAAAAAAACTGTGGGATTTTTCAGAGCATCATATGCACAATTATGCCAACGTCTGAAAATATGTAGACGTAGAACCAACCACAACCAGCAAACCGGGTAACCGTGGCGGCAACAGGGAGGAGGCCATCATGAAAAACAGCACCATCAGCGGTGGCGTCGTCCACGCCTTGCCCGACGACTTGCGGCAAACCCTGCAAACCGATCCAGCCATGCTCACCCAGTGGGAGGACATCACCCCACTGGCGCGCAACGAATGGATCTGCTGGATAGAAGACGCCAAGAAAGCCGACACTCGACGGGGTCGCATTACCCGTGCCCAGGAAAATCTCACCGCCGGCAAACGCCGCCCCTGTTGCTGGCCGGGCTGCCCCCACCGTGAACGCACCGGCAAGGCGTAAAAACTTCGCTTCTGATCTGGGCACCGCCCGCCGGGCCAACCGGATGCACGAGAAACCGCGAGCTGCCTGAGAATGACGACGTACTAACATAAGACCAGCAGAGTGCTGGCTTGCTTTTTTTCAGCAGAAACGGCCCCGCTTACGCACCGCACCCGCCACAATTTTCTTTATAATCAAGTACCTTGTTGTCATCCAATAGATGACAACTCTCCAGGAGTTATATAGAACGCTCCTTTTAACTGCGTTTAGGCAATTAGCTATAGCATCGCAACCTATTGTTATGGCAGGATTTTTGTGGTTAAGGGAGCACAGCTCCAGAGTTATAAGGAACCGGGTTATGCGGAACGTTCTAATTAATACGCTGTTAGGCAAAATATGAAATACGTTCTGATAATCATCGTCATCTTTTGTGTAGGCTGCTCGTCTGCGATTCGAGATCGTAGTTACGTTGCGATAAACGGTGAGGGTTGGGAGATCCAGAACGGACGTGCGAGCTACGATTGTGGACTTTCTGTATTGTCTCTCGGAAGTGTAGCGGAATCTCGGCTCTTCGTAGCTGGACCTGTCGTTCCTTTGGTTCCGTTTACGCATGAATATCCTGGCTACCTTACAATCACTGCTTCGGAGTCTGAATCGTGTCCCACTATTATATTAGGCGACTCAGAATTAGAGGCATATGAAAATCACCAGGACGAACAAGACATCACGTGCCAGTACAAGCTTGGCAGGATAAATGATAAAGATGAAGTCGTTTTGGAGTTTTCGCAAGGCCCTTCATGCAAGGCAAATCCTTTGCGGTTTAAGCAGAAAAAAAGCTGGGATTATTGCCTTGTGTGCAGCGCCTAACAAATCGCGCCAGTCTGACAGACATAAACACCGGCCTAGAAAACAGGCCGCCACTTATGGCTACAGCTGCGCTCGACATTGAACGTCAATTATGGACAGAGTTTTTACCGATGAATCAGCGTTGAAGCGGTATGCCTCAAAAGCGATTGAGCTGGCTGGTTCATTGCTTGAGTCTGATGCAGACTATCTAGAGAAGGTACTGGAGCTGAATTCCATTGGTACTTGTCTTGTCGGCGAAGTTTGGGAGACGGAGTTCCATGTTTTTGGCGTAATCGCGTCTGATACGGATCATTTTCCAACAAAGAAGGTTCGCCCGCTATGTTCTGCCGCCATGCTGGAAAAATCCGATAATGAGTTGCGTGAAATTATTAACTCATACAGAACGGAGGTTTCGGATGCGTGCCGTCGAATTGTATCCAAGTACCAAAACGTATAACCAGTCAATTAAGTTTTTTGCGGCGTTCGGCCTCCACCCCCCCTGCCGGGGCGCCGCTTAGCTTGGCGTTAAGCGAAATTACGCCCCCCCGTTACATATTTCCAATTCATCTAATGGGCAAATGTCCAGGCCAGCACTCGAGCAACCTTGTTACCCTGCTTCATCTCAATTTCCCGTATATCAACGGCACCGACCTTCAGCATCAATTTCTTCAAAGGTCTCAAATTGTCGGATTTTGAAACCAGGCTGGTAAACCAGCGGCATTGCGGTGAATACACCTGGCTTTCTCTTACCATTTTCTTGAGAAACAACAGCTCGCCGCCCTTGCACCAGAGCTCAGCGCCCTGACCACCAAAATTGAGATTCGACGCCTTTTTTTTCACCTTTGCCTCACCGCGATTGCGCGCAAGGTTCGAGGCTTTCATTTGGCTACTTTTCAGTGCCTCATCCTGCGAGGCATGGAAAGGCGGGTTGCATACGCTGACATCAAACCACTCTCCCGGCTGGATGATACCTTCAAAACTATGGTTCTTGTCGTTTTGGGTGCGCAGGGTGAAGCGCTCTTTGAGGTCGGGATTACTGTCGATAATCGCAGCCACATTTGCAAGCGACTGAGCGTTAATGTCACTACCGACGCACTGCCAGCCGTAAATCCGGCAGGCCAGTAGCGGATAGATGCCGTTTGCGCCAGTGCCGATATCAAGCAGCTTGGTGTCGGGATTTTCAGGCCCAATCAGATCGGCAATGTAATGGATATAGTCCGCCCTGCCCGGGATGGGAGGGCAAAGTGCACCGTCCGGAATATCCCAATCGGCAATGTTGTAGTATCGCTTTAGTAACGCGGCGTTGAGTGCCTTGACTGCCAACGGGTTTGAGAAATCGATGGAAAGATCGCCGTAAGGATTCGGCTTCACATGGGAAGCCAACGCCGGGTAGCTAGTTACCAGAGCAGGAAAATCATAACCCTGGTTGTGCAGGTTTCTCGGGTGCAGACCTTTGCGAACCGGGTTGGACTGGCTTTTCTTGCTTCGCTGGCGGGTGCTCACAATTACAGGCCTGAGGCGGAGAGTTAACAATTAGAGTAGATGCAAATTAGCCAGTGATTATAGTGTTTTATGTGTCTCGGGCATAATCGACAGTCTGGGAACCTTGGAGTCAGATTTTGACCCCAATGCTTCCGCCTTCCCCAGAGCTTCCATCTTTTGACTGACAACCCCAACGGCATACACTGACAGAGTCAGAGCCGTGTCGAAATCAGCCAGGCCCATTCGATCATGAAGTCAATCACCCTGAAAAAGGAGCCATGCTCATGACCTCGGATAAAACTGCGCTGCCGCAAATCACCTCCCAAAAGGAGTGGGAAACCTCTCTACAGGCCCTGCTTGCCAGGGAGAAGGCATTGACCCGAATGCAGGATGAACTGGCTGCCGAACGCCGCCGGTTACCGATGGTGCCCGTGGAAGAGAACTACACCTTCACGGGGCCGCAGGGAGAGGTAGGGCTGGTGGATCTGTTTGCGGGGCGTCGGCAATTGATTGTCTATTGCGCCATGCTGGAGCCTAGCGCCACTCCCTGCGAGGGGTGCTCCATGGTGATGGACAACATTGGCCATAATCTTGCCCACGTTAACGCCAGGGATACGACGTTCGTGTTCACCTCGCCGGCGCCGCAACAGGATATTCTGGCCCTGCAAAAGCGTATGCACTGGCAAGCGCCCTGGTATACCGATCACCAGCGGCATTTCGCGGATGCGTTCGGCGCCGGCAAGGGGTTTGCGATCAACGTGTTTATCCGCGACGACGACAACCAGGTCTATCGCACCTACTTCAGTAGCAATCGTGGTGGCGAGCTATTCGATACCCATTTCCGTCTGCTGGATATCACTCCGTACGGTCGCCAGGAACAGTGGGAAGACTCGCCCGCTGGCTGGCCACAAAGCGCGCCCTATCGATGGTGGCGCATGCACGATGACTACTAGTCACAAGCACGCTTGAGGGAACCTTGGAGTCAGGTCTTACCCCGTGCGTGCGCATGATCACTTGCACACGGCTCGAGACTTGACTCCAGTGTTTTATTCCATTCCTCCAGATTCTTTCCTGAACGTTCAGGCTCGCCCATATTTCCCATTACAGGAATGTCGGATTACGGCTTCGCCTAATACGACCTACACAAGACGCTCATCGCGCTCTGCTCCCGGTGCTCACGTTTTTCCAATGGCACTGCGAGGTCCAAAGGCGTCACTCCGGTTTTTATTGCCCCGATGACGCACTTACATTTTTTCAGGCTACCTTGTCGATTTTCGCCATGCCAGTTCGACTGGTCAGTAACAACACGTCCGTTAATACGATTAAGGAGACCGACATGGCAGAAGCAACGGGGACCGTCACACTACACCGAGTACTGCGGGCACCCACTGATCGGGTGTACAAGGCATTCATTGACAAACAGGCGCTGGAATACTGGCTGCCGCCCTACGGCTTCACGGGAACCGTGCATGAAATAGACGCCAGCGTTGGGGGTGGATATCGGATGTCGTTCACCAATTTCAGTACCGGTGAATCACACTCCTTCACGGTGAAATACCTGGAGCTGGAACCCAGCAAACGCCTGTGCCACACGGACCGTTTTGACAGTGAAGAACTGCCCGGGGAAATGCGGGTAACCATTACCCTCAACGAAGCACCCTGCGGCACGGAGCTTCGCATTACCCAGGAAGATATCCCTGCGGTGATTCCGGAAGCCATGTGTTACCTGGGTTGGCAGGAATCACTGGCGCAACTGGCCAGACTGGTGGAGCCCGACATCCCTGAGGGGTAATTCGCCTCAGAAAGAATAATCCCGTCACCGGCACCCCATTGCGCAAGCGCGAGGGGCTGGCGTCTTTGTGCATACTGCACGGCTTCAGGCATCGCTTTTCACAAGCATCCAGCCCTTCGCGGGGTTGAAACTCTCGTTATAGCCCTTAGTCTCACGCACCCGGCCCTGCTTTAGCCGGGGCGTGCGCACAGGCAGGCTCCCTGCCTCCGCCCTGTGTGGCGCCTTTTTCTGCCCCGGCCGTGCGGGGATGTGTTACCCACGGAGACAACCAGGAAGCCTCATCGCAAGGCTGTTTCTGATTTCTGCACCAGATTACGGAGGTGATTTGATGTCAGCGCAGAACCTGACTTGCCCGGCCCCGATTTCGGCCGACCCCTACCCCACCCGGTTGCACCAGCACCCGGAACAACCCTGGCGCGATCGCCGGGAACATACCGTAAAAGGCCGCCATCTGCCCGGCCCGTTGACTGAACAGCAGCTTGATCGCTTTGAGGAAAACGGCTTTTTGTTCGAGCCCGGCTTTCTGCCGGCTGATGAGGTAGCCACGCTGACCAAGGCAATGAGCGAGTTGCTCAACCGGGATGACTACCGAGGCCAGCCTTTCACGATCACTGAGCAGGACAGTCAGGAGATCCGGTCCGTGTTTGCCGTGCACTTTCTGCACCGGGCATTTCAGCACCTGGTCCGCGATCCCCGCCTGACTCAACGTGTGGAGCAGATTCTCGGCGGTGGCCACTATGTTCACCAGTCGCGCATCAACTACAAGCCTGGATTCAAGGGCAAGGGATTCAACTGGCACTCAGATTTTGAAACCTGGCATGCGGAAGACGGCATGCCGGCCATGCATGCGGTAAGCGCCTCCATCATTCTGACGGACAATCACCTGTTCAACGGCCCCCTGATGCTGATCCCCGGCTCCCACCAACACTTTGTTCCCTGCGTGGGCCCAACACCGGAGGAACATCACAAGCAGTCACTGAAGACCCAACAGATCGGTGTGCCTTCAGAACACGCGCTGACGAAAATGATACACCGCTACGGTATCGAGGCCCCCACCGGCCCGGCGGGCAGCTTGCTGCTGTTTGACTGCAACACCCTGCACGGCTCCAACGCCAATATATCACCGGACCCACGCAGCAATGTGTTCTTTGTTTTTAATCGCCGGGACAACGCCTGTGGCGAACCCTATGCGGCGAACAAACGTCGGCCACGATTTCTCGGCCATGAACCGGATAGGCTTTGGCAAGCGGAAGATAATTAATAGTTAATACTGAATAATTCACGACAAAAGCCTTCGACAACTTAAAAAAACAAAGGCCGCGTCCACAGTCTATGGCGCGGCCTTTTTTTTGTTTTCGTTATTAATTATTAACTATTCATTATTAATTGCTTTCTTTACTTTCTTTGTGGCGAAAAAACCGCTGAATACTGGAAAAATCTTTTTCAGAGTAGCCATGATTTCCATGAGCGGCGTAGAGGCTTTTTGCCAAGTTGCCCATGGGCGTGGCGGATTGGGTGCTCAGGCCTGCCTGCAGCGCCAGCCCCAGATCCTTGTTCATCAACTTTACCGCAAAACCGCCTTCATAGCCTTTGGATGACGGCACGTTTTCCATCACACCCGGCCAGGGATTGTACTTGTCCAGTGACCAGTTATCGCCGGAGCTGGCTTTCATGATGTCGGAAAGAACGGCGGGGTCCAGGCCGTGGTCGGCGCCCATTTGCAGGGCTTCGGCGGTGCCGATCATGTGGATAGCCAGCAACATGTTATTGCAGATTTTTGCCAGTTGGCCGGCACCGTTGTCCCCGGCACGAAACACCTGGGCGCCCATGCATTCCAACACCGGACGGGCACGATCGATGGCATCTTCCGGGCCACCACAGATAAAAGTGAGCGTACCGGCCTTGGCACCGCCAACGCCGCCGGAGACCGGCGCATCGATCATTACCCTGCCCTGCTCCCTGGCAATGACGGCCACGTCACGGGCGGTGTCGGCATCGATGGTGGAGCAGTCGATAATCAGGGCGCTTTTATCAATGTGCGACAGCACACCCTCCTCTCCCAGGTACAGACCACGAACCGCACCCGCTGACGGCAGCATGCTGACAACCACGTCGACTCCGGCGACAGCATCAACCGCACTACTCGCCGCCCTGGCACCTTCCTGAACGACGGTTTCCAGCAAGGCGGGCATCAGGTCAAACGCCACCACCTCATGGCCGGCCTTGACCAGATTGGCGGCCATGGGCCCACCCATATGGCCGACACCGAAGAATCCGATTTTCATAGCGCACTCCTTATCATTATCGCACCACGCTTCAGGCACCATGAATGCACGCGTGCCAGCATGTTGCTTGTTGCGTTTCTTATAAAAAAGATAAATCTTTCAGCACATTGCGCGCGATGATCACTCGCATGATTTCATTGGTTCCTTCCAGAATCTGGTGCACCCGCGTATCGCGCACATAACGCTCCAGTGGGTACTCACTGATATAGCCGTAACCGCCATGCAGCTGCAGCGCCTGGTTGCAGACGTTGAAACACAAGTCCGTTGCCAGGCGTTTTGCCATGGCGCACAACATGCTTTTATCGCTGTGATTCTGATCCAGTTTCCAGGCCGCCAGGCGGACCATTTGCTGCGCCGCCACTAACTCCGTGGCCATGTCGGCCAGAGTGAATTGTACGGTCTGAAAATCGCCAATGGCCTGGCCAAACTGTTTGCGTTCCTGCACGTATTGCTGCGCCTGATGCAACGCCGCCTGGGCCGCCCCCAGAGAGCAGCTGGCGATATTGATACGGCCACCATCCAGGCCGGCCATGGCGATACGAAAGCCCTGCCCTTCTTCACCGATCAGGCAGTCCGCAGGAATGCGGGCGTCTTCGAGAATCACTGCCCGGGTAGGCTGGCTTTTCCAGCCCATCTTGGCTTCGTTACGGCCGTAGCTGATGCCCGGCGTATCCGCCGGCACGGCAAAGCAGGAAATGCCCCCTGCACCAGGTCCGCCGGTACGTGCCATCAACACCAACACATCGGTATCGCCCGCGCCGGAAATAAACGCCTTGGCGCCATTCAGCACATAATCATCGCCGTCTTTTTTTGCGGTGGTGCTTAACGATGCGGCATCGGAACCGGCACCCGGTTCGGTAAGGCAATAGGACGCCAGCTTTTCACCGCTCATTAACACGTCGGCCCAACGGGCTCGGGTGGTGTCGTTACCGAAACGGGTGAGCATCCAGGTGGCCATATTGTGGATGGTGATGAAGGCGGTGGTGGAGGTGCAGCCCTGGGAGAGCTGCTCAAAGATCAACGCCGCATCCAGCCGACTCAATCCCATGCCGCCGTGTTTTTCATCGCAGTACAGGGAGCAGAAGCCCAACGCCCCGGCTTCGCGAATGGCGTCTTTTGGGAAGAGGCTATTGGCATCCCATTCTGCGGCGAAAGGCGCCAGCGCTTTTTCAGAAAACTGCCGTGCCGTTTCCCGGAATGCCTGTTGTTCTTCAGTGAAAGAAAAGTCCACGCATTGATCCTTTCAAGACCGTTTAATCATTCAAGACCCTGCCGAAGGAGCGCAGCGAATAAAGTCGCTGGCGGCGCGATAACCTGACGCTGGAATCGCGCCGCAAGCGACGCTCCTACGGAAAACCCCGTCACTTCAAATTAATGCTCATATTCGGCCCTGCTGCCGCCGGAATATCCGAATCGAACCAGCGGCTGGTGACGGTCTTGGTTTCGGTATAGAAACGCACACCCTGCTTGCCATAAGCGTGCTGATCACCGTAGAACGATCCTTTCCAGCCGGTGAAGCTGAAGAACGGCAGCGGCACCGGGATCGGCACATTGATCCCCACCTGCCCCACTTCCACTTCGTGCTGGTATTTCCGCGCGGCGGCGCCATTGGCAGTGAAGATGGAGGTACCGTTGCCGTAAGGGCTGTTGTTGACCAGTTCGAGGGCCTCATCCAGCGAGTCCACACAGACGCAGCACAACACCGGGCCGAAAATTTCTTCCCGATAGATGGACATCTCCGCGGTCACATCAGTGAACAGCGTCGGCCCGACCCAGTTGCCGTCCGGCAATCCTTCCACGGTACAGTCAGACCCATCCAGCAAACAGGTGGCGCCTTCCTGCTTGCCCTGTTCGATCATTTTCAACACCCGCTGCTTGGCCGCCGGGCTGATCTGCGGGCCGTACGCGGCCTCCGGGTCGTTCCAGGCGCCGGGGCGGATCTGTGCAAACTGGCTGGCCAGCTCGTCGATCCAGGCCTTGGAATCGCCCACAAACACCGCCACGCTGATGGCCATGCAGCGCTGCCCTGCCGCCCCGCAGGACGACCCCACCAGGCTGCTGACCACCTGCTCCTTATTGGCATCAGGCATGATCACCATGTGGTTCTTGGCGCCGGCAAAGCACTGCGCGCGCTTCATATTGTCGGTGGCAGTGCGGTACACGTGCTGCCCCACCGGCACCGAGCCCACGAACGAAACCGCCTTGATGTCCGGGTGCGACAGCAGGGTATCCACCTGCTCCTTGCCACCGTGCACCACCTGCAGCAGGCCCGGCGCTGCGCCGGCTTCCTGAAACAGTTCGGCCAGCCGATTCGGGGTCATCGGGTCCTGCTCGGAGGGCTTGAGTACGAAGGTGTTACCCGCGGCGATGGCCAGCGGGAACATCCATAGGGGAATCATGGCCGGGAAGTTGAACGGGGTGATCCCCGCACATACGCCCAGCGGCTGGGTCCAGGAATGGGTGTCGATGCTGCGGGCCACGTTTTCCACGGTTTCGCCCATCATCAGCGAGGCGATATTGGCGGCCTGCTCCGCCACTTCGATGCCACGCCACACATCCCCTTTGGCGTCCTCGAAGGTCTTGCCGGTTTCCTGGCTGAGGATTTCGGCGATCTCGTCGTGGTGCTCTTTCAGCAGCGCCTGATAGCGCAGCATCAAGCGGGCGCGTTCGGACACCGGCACTTCTTTCCAGGTCTGGAACGCGGCCTTGCCCGCCGCAATGGCCTGCTCCATTTCTCCAGCGGTAGCCGCCGGGGCTTCGCACAGGGTTTCCTGGGTGGCCGGGTTGGTTACCGCAATCCACTGGTCAGTCTGGCTGGCAACAAATTCGCCATTAATCAGCAAGGGTAATTGGTGGGCCATCGAGTTCTCCATCCTTTTTCTGGCTCCGGGCTGGGTGTGCCAGCGTGGAGCGTGTCTGCGTACCCTGTTGTAGCACAGCCTATCTGCCATGCAGATAGCCACTTTTATCGTCAGATGGACTATATTGCTGTTTATGATGAGCGAACAACGCCAAACAGCAGAAACGTCACGCTGGCCGCTACCCGCCAGCGGGCAGCGTACCGTGATCCCGCCTGCGGTACTGTCCAGTGTCAGCCAGCACCCACTTTGCGCAGGCTGCATGCCCCATGGGGTGGGATTTTATCCCCAGGCTCATGGTCATCGCATGGCACGCCAGCAACCCGCCGATGATCTGCTGATCTACTGTGTGGCCGGGGCCGGGACAGTGACGTATGAGGGCCAGAGCCAGCCGGTGGAAGCCGGTGAGCTATTGCTGTTTCCCGCCGGGCTGGCCCATCACTACCAGGCAAACCCCCAGCAGCCCTGGAGTATTTACTGGGTGCATCTGGGCGGCCATGAGGTACAGGCGTATTTCGACGAAATTGCCGGGCAACCACAAAGCGGTATCCGCAAGGTCAATGTGGGGGTGCACTCACGGCTGGCAGAGGATTTTCAGACCCTGATGGCAGCGGCCACCAACACCCAGCCGGAACACCTGATGTATGCGGCCAATCTGCTGCGCAGCCTGCTCGCCTACGCAGCCCTGATGCGCCGCCAGCACCAGGTACGCCATGCCACCCTGGATGTGAATCGGGTAAACAGTTACCTGCAAACGGCCATCGCCCGGCGCCTCAGCCTGGATGCGCTGATCGCCGCCACCAGCGATTTATCCCGCTACCATTTTATCCGTGAATATAAACGCCAGACCGGACAAACCCCCATGCAGGCATTCCAGCGTATCAAGGTCAGTCATGCCTGCTACCTGCTGGATATCAGCGAGCACAGCGTGGCCGCCATCGCGCTGCAGCTGGGGTACGACGATCCCTATTATTTTTCCCGGCTGTTCAAGAAAGTGATGCGCGTTTCGCCGCAGCAATACCGCCAGGAGAGAGGAAAAAATTGATAAAAAAGGAAACTATTTTTAAATTTTCAGGGCCGGCTGTCCCAGCTCATGGTTAACACCTGCGGATTGTTTTCACACTGAAAAACATAGGCACAACCGCTGTTTCCAAACCAGAAGGGCAGGGTGTCGGTGGAATCAATCTGAAAAATAAATTTCATGGGTTTGTTGCAACAGGAACAGGGCGGGTAGTCCACGTCCGTCACCCAGTGAGGCCAGCCAAGAAATTTATCGCCCGCATGCGGGGCAGGGCGGTGGGCCTGGAGCAGGGCGACCATGCCATCCGGCACATCCTCATTGATAGCCACCGTTTCCTGACGATCAGGAAAATCCACCATGCACTGCCAGCCGGTCAGCGCCTGCTCGACAAACGCATCCGGTATGCCCACCGGCAGGGCATCAAAACCATCGGCCTGCTGACGGGGAATCATCCGTACCAGGCTGGCATCAGAGAAGGGCAGGTGCGCATGCCCCAGCACTTCACAATCTTCTTCCCCGTTGGTGCAGTAAAACACCTGCAACACCCCGTCGCCGAACCCCGTGCGGGCATCCACCGGCAGGTCATGGGAGTCGAGTTGCACAAACAGCTGCATGGGCTGATGACAGTGGCCACAGCAGGGCCAGGATTCGTCCGCCTTCAGCAATGGCGAGCCGCCAAACTTGGACCGTGCGCCCGGCACGGCCGGGCCGACTCGGGGACGCCACCCCGGGCGGGACAGGGTGGCCAGCTTGTGTTTGATTTCTTCGGGTAACATGACTCGTCCTCGTACGGTCGTTTCATGTTCACCTTCACGCAACCTTGACGCAATGAACGACCTTCAGTTACCCGCTGCCAGGCTGATTTTTCCGGTTAAGCGGCGTGCAATTATCTGCCCCCGCCCGGTTTTCTCCTGCCACTGACGCCCGCGTCAGGACGGATTCAGGGTCAAGGTGGCGGTCATTCCCGCCGCCAGCACGGTGCCCTCGGGCAGGCTGTCTGCATCAATCGACACCCGCACCGGCACCCGCTGGGCCAGGCGCACCCAGTTAAAGGTGGGATTCACGTCTGCCAGCAGGTTGGCGCCGGTGGGGTTATCCCGGTCGGCAATACCGTGGGCGATGCTGTCCACCGTGCCCCGGGCACGGATACCGCTGAGCAGGCGCACCTGCACCGCATCGCCCACATGCACATTGGGCAGTTTGGTTTCCTCGAAGTAGCCGTACACCCAGAAATCATGGCGATCGATCAATGCCATGTGCGCCTGCCCGGCGTGGGCATAATCGCCCGGATACAGTTCCAGGTTGGTGACGTAACCGTCCACCGGGGCGCGCACTTCCGTGCGCTCCAGGTTCAGCTGCGCCAGCGCCAGGGCGGCATTGGCCTGCTGCAAGCGGGCCAGTAATTGCTGCTGGCTGGCGGTGGCCCGTTGATGGCTGGCCTGGGCTGCCTGTAGCTGGGCCTGGGCCGCATCGGCGTTACTGTGGGCGTTATCGCGCACCTCCCGGGACACCGCTTCAGCGATACGATCCCGGCGCCGGGATTCCGCCTGGCGCATGGCAAACTCGGCCCGCGCCTTGGCCGCGCTGGCTTGGGCAGCACGGATATCCGCCCCGGCCGCGCGGGCGGCCGCTTCGGCGGCGCGCTGGTCCGCTTCCGCCTGCTGCAGGGCATTCTGGTAACGGCTGCGGTCGATCACGAACAACAGATCGCCCTGCTGCACGGTCTGGTTGTCAGCCACGGCCACCTCGGTGACCAGCCCGGACACATCCGGCGCCACCTGCACCACCCGCGCCCGCACCCGGCCATCCCGGGTCCAGGGAGAATACATGTAGTGCTGCCACAGGGCCCAAGCCAGCAAAGCGGCCAGCGCCACCATAAACAGGGTGACCGAGGCCCGGATCAGGGATTGGGTTTTCATGGTTTTCTCTCCTCCGTCCTTACTTTCCTCACTGCATGGCCAGCAGCCCGAGGCCACCGAAACAGCAGAAAAACACCGCTACCCGGAACAACGGCGGGTGCCAGACATAGCGGTACAAGCCATAGCGGCCGCCCACCCAGTCCACCGCCCACTGCAGCAACAAGCTAAAGACGAACACCAGCAACAGGCTGGGCACCAAGGCATCCAGCACGGCGATTTCACGGGGCATGGGGCGCCTCCTCCTGATGCGAATGGAAATTGGGCGTCGGCGTCGCCACCAGCACCGAGCCGTTATCCAGCAAGGCCAGACGCAGCAAGTGCAGCTGGCGCAGGGCAGGGCGGTCCGTCACCGTGACCATGGCCGTATCCAGCGCCAGCAATGCACTCTGGTGGGCAACGTCCTGCTTGCCCGCATCACCGCGATAGAGGCGGGCGAAGGCCTCCAGCACCGCAGCAACAGCCGCCTGTTCGGCCAGCGGCAGGGCGATATAGCGGCGCCGTAACTCCACCACCGCCCGGCCGGTTTCATGCACCGACAACGCCCAGGGCAACCAGTCACGGGCGCGCGGCCCGGCATGTACCATGATCTGCATGAACAGATCCCGAGTGGCGCTTTCCAGGCGGTGGCGTAACCCGTTCAGCGGCGCCTCGCAGGCACGGGCCACCTGATACCGCAGCTGGCGCAACAACCGATGTCGCAACCAGCCATTGCTGGAGGCATTGCCGAACAGGCTGAAGGCCACAGCTACCGCCAGCACCCCGCCAATCTGGCTGATCGCCTCGTTGGCCACATACACCGGGTCAAACGTCATCGGGCTGTGCAGATTCAGCAGGTAGATAAAACTGAGCACATAACCGGTGCCATAGCCGGCCAGCGTCGGCCGGGTGGTGAGGTACAGCCCGGTGAGCAGAAACGGCACGGTGCCGGCCACCATCAACCCGAAACCGTCCATGTGGGTGAGCACCAGGAACTGACAAAGGAACGCCAGCGGCATGCCAGTGGCAAAGCCCAGGGTAATCTGGCGCACCACCGCCGACGGGTTTGGCGCGCTGGCAAACAGGCCGGTGAAGATCGTGGCCAGCATCATGGCACTGCCCCCATGCACCCAGCCGGACAGACTCCAGAAACTGCCCATCACCAGCATGGTTACCGTGGCCCGCACCCCACTCACCAGCGCGCCCAGGCGGTCATTACCATGCTGAAACACCACCTCTTTCTCCGCCGCCGTGGCCACACCGGGGCGACGCAACACCGCATAGGCCTGCACATAGGCCCGTAATTCCTGCAGACAACGGCCCAGCAGTTCGGCGCCGGTATCGAAATCCAGTAATTCCCGATGCGAGGTCAGCCCCTGACGCTGCTCACGGATCTTGCCGGGCAATACCCGCTCGGTCTGTTGCAACGCCAGCGACAGCCGCGCCGCAGCCTCCGGGCTGGGCTGACAATCCCCTTGCAGCGCAGTGGCGGTAAACACGCACAATTGCCTCAAGCGGTCGCGGGTGTCCCGGTGATGGGGCGCATGCATGCGGTTCATCAGATGGTGCAGGGTCTGGTAGCTGGTGGAGACCTCCATGAAATGCTGGTTGAGCTGGCGCAGACGCGGGCTGTGCGCCCGCACCCCGGCATCCTCGAACACCACGGAGCTGCGCAAGTTTTCCACCTGAATGGTCTCGCCAACAAACCGCATGTGGGCCTCTTCCAGCGCCTCACGGGCCAGCACGCCGCCCAGGCTGCCGCGCACAAACGCCAGAAAACCGCTGTATTGATCGGCCAGTTGCTGGCGCAGGGCCATGCGCAGCCGCTGGGGAAACAGCACATCCCCCACCAGCCCGGCCACCAGAATGCCCAGCATCACTTCGCTGACCCGCATCACCGCCGAATCAAACAGCTCCAGCGGATGCTGCACCACCGGCAGCACCACGATGGCCACGGTGTAGCCAGACAGCACAAAACCGTAGGACATGAAGTTGCGATACAGGGACGCCCCGGCGGCGCACAGACCAATCCACAGGGCCATACCCACCAGCAACAGTTCACGCTGCTGCGGGAACAGGCCCACCAGCGCGATAGCCACGCCACAGCCCACCAGTGTGCCCATGGCCCGGTAGAAACTTTTCGCCAGCACCATGCCACTGGCCGGGTGCATCACCAGTGCCACCGTCATCATGGTGGTGGCCGGTTGCTGCAGGTCCATGCGCATGGCCAGCCAGCCACCGATAAAAATGGCCAGCAGCGCCTTGCCCACGTAGAGCCAGTCCAGGGTCGCCTCGCGGAGCATGCCCGCCAGCGGCGGCGAGGACTCGGCGGTGTCATTGTCGGCACTCATGGCGCGGCGCTCACAGGTCCCGCTCGATCTGTTCCGCAGCGCCCAATAACCGCTTCAGCAGGGTTTCCAGCTGGGCGGTTTCCCGGGCATCGAAAGTGGCGCCGTACTGGTTCAGCAGCGAGGACATGGACGGCAGAAACTGCTCCACCAGCGCCTCCCCTTCCGGGGTCAGGGACACCAGCACGCGGCGCCGGTCCTGGGGATCGGCAAAGCGGGCCATCCAGCCCCGGTCGTAGAGAATATTGCACACCCGGGTCACGTTGGCCGACTTCTCTGCCGCCGCATCACGCAGCTGGGTGACGGTCATGCCCTCCTGCTGGCAGCCATACAGCATCATCAGCACGTTGTAGTCCGTGTGATTAAGCCCGTACTGGCGCAGCACCAGGTTGGCGGTGTCATGGACGTGCTGGGAGATGGCTTTTACCAGCCGCACCAGCATGGCCGGTTCCCGGGGGTAGCCGGGAAAGCGCTGGTGGGTCAGGTTGATGCGGTTTTCGGTGGCGTCGAAGCGGCTCACACAGCCCTCCTGAATCTTTATGAACATGATTCATAAAGTATACAACGCAATAGTACACAAATGAACTATTGCGTTGTCACCGAGTTATCGCCGCTTGGGGGTTCCCCCTATGCCACTGATATTAATAGCTTAATTGGGAGGCGCTTCGCCGGATTCCTGAAAAGGCCGTAGCTGCCACTGGGCGAACGCCTGCTGGGCCAGCTCCAGTTGCTCGATCAACCGCTGGCGTTTGCTGGGATCAAAACGGCGGCTGGCGAGGGCCTGCAGGCTTTTTTGCAGGCCATTGCGATGGCTGCGCTCCATCTGTGCCAGCCAGTGGCCCTGCGCCCCGGTAACCACCAGCACATCGCGGCCGGCGTGGTTGCGCTGGCTGACCTGATACCAATGCACCAGGGCCCGGCCCAGCACCACATAGGCAAACTGCGGGTCCCGCAGGGGGCCGTAAACCGCCTCGCGAAAGCCGCCACTGAGCGGGCCGAATTTCAGTTTGGTGAGCTTGTCGCTGTAGTAGTAGCTGCCGGCAGCACCCAGCAGCCCGCCAATCAACGCCCCGGCACCCAACGAATGCCCCAGCGCCACCGCATCAATGCCGGCACCGCCCACGGCGCCAGCGCCGAAACCGGCGGCGGCCAGCTGGGCCTTGCTGATGCCCCATAGCTGGCGGGTGCGCTCACTGAACAGGTCACCGCCTTCCGGGGTCACCAGCGCCTCTTCCTGACGCTGCAGGCGGCGATGCTGGTACAGGTCTTCCACCGCCACCCGCAGCCGTTGTTCGCGCTCACGCTGCCAGTTCTGCCAGCGCTGTTGCAGCTTGGGCAACAGGGGGCTGGCGTCTTCGAACTCACTCAGCCGTGCGGTTTCCTGATGGCCGAGCATGTCGATCAGGGCATCGGCGATGCGCTCCAGGGCCTGACTGTCGCGGCCGAACTTTAGGGCCTGCAGATACTCCAGCGCGGCATCCAGCGGTTCGCGCCAGTGGGGCGCCAGCTGGCCAAAACTGCGTAACAGGTCCAGGTGTTTTTCAAACGGGGCGCGCACCGCATCGAAGCGGCGCACGATCTGGAAATACTGGCCCAGCGCCGCCTCCCAGGCAGCACTGTGGTCGTCCGGGCCGATCTGGTTGATCAGCGCCAGGCTGGGCCGGCCGGTCCAGCGCAGGATGTTCATTTCCGCTTCGTGCTCGCGGTTATAGGGCACCGAGCCATCCACCACATAGATGATCCCGGCGCCCTCCACGATGGGCCGCAACAATTCACACTCGTCGTGGTAACGCGGGTCATCACGGTGCTGGGTCACGAAAGCGGCCACTGTCTCCGGCCGGTCTGAGGCGGACAGGCTGTGGCCCTGTAACCAGGCCAGCACTTTGCGGGGGCGTTGAAAGCCGGGGGTGTCGATCAGCTCATAGAGCGTCACCTCATCCACTTTCATCGGGTAACGGTGGCTGTCGCGGGTGGTGCCGGGCTCCATGGCGATGGCGATGCTGTCGTTCTGGGCGAGCGTCGCCACCACGCTGGACTTGCCCTTGTTGGGATGGCCCACCACGGCAAAGCGCGGCAGATCCACGGAAGGCGCGGGAGTGGGGCTGTCTGGTTCGTGCATCAGGCTTCCTGCTCCTTCTCTGCCGCAACCGGGGCACACAGCAATAACTGGCTGTCGCGCTGGCGGTCCACAAAGCGTTGCCACTGGGCGAGCAATCCCGCGTCGGCCAACGCCTCGCCACCTTCATCAGCCAATGGCACCAGCGCCAGCAGCGCCGTCACGCCCTGTTCGCGGGCATCAAAAATAAAATCGCTCAGCTCACCGGTGGGCGGTTCCCAGCCCCGGGCCACCACAATCACCGGCTGCCCGGATTCCGCCGCCTGCGCCAACACCCGGGCATCCTCATCCAGACTGCTATTGCCGCCGGCACGCAACTGCAACGGCGCCGGGTCCACCGACAGGGCGGCACCGAGTGAGGCAGACTGCAGGCCCGCGCCGGCCCAGTGAATCAGGGTGGTGCTGACAGGGAGTGGCGACAGGGCGGTGTGGGCCGGGGCCGGGGCTGCCTGCCCCTCATCGTCGCCTCGGGTGTCCACCCAGGGCGTATCGAAGCGGTAATGGAGCGGCTGCCAGCCCGGGTGGGCGCGCAGGGCACGGTGGCTTTGCCAGCGTAATTGCAGCGCCGCCAGCATCAGCAACACACAGCGGGGCAGCAGCACATACACCAGCCACAGCATCAACACGAACGGCCACCAGGTCCCCAGCAGGGCCGGGTTGGCCACGCCACTGTCCTGCTGTAGCCGGTAAAACTGGGAGGCCTCCACCAACGCCAGCGACGGTACCGCGTCCGGCCACAGGGACTGCCAGGGCAGCGCCAGCGCACTGATCCACTGGTGATAACCGACGGCGGACGCCTGCAAGGTAGTGCTCCAGCCAAACGCCAGATCCTGCACTGCCACCAGCAACAGCAAGGTCAGCAACCCGGTGAGGGCAAACATCAAACCGCCGGTGTGCGCCACCCGGGCGGATAGCACCGGGCGCAACGATGCCAACGCATCGTCATTTCCACGCCAACGGCCCAGCAGGGTGCGCCAGGGCTGCCAGCCCAGCCAGGCCTGCACGCTGGTGAACAATGCCAGCAGCCCTTGCAGACCCACCAGCGCCACCAGCAAGGTCACGTTGATCTGCTGGCCACCATCGTAATAGAGCAGGCCCAACATGAAGACCACGCCCAGCACGGCTCCCAGACCAGCAAACACCCAGCGCGCCTGACGCCAGCCACGCAGGCGCGGATCGCTGCCGCTGTCCACCTGACGCTGGCCATTGAGGGCATGCAGGGACGCCAGCCAGGCGGGCACCGTGAGCGGCTGCCGCTGTTCCTGTTGCTGCTGGGCAAAACGCCGATCACGGCGATGCAGGAACGCGTGGTTCTGATCCACATCGCGGCGATACTGGTCGTCAAAATCCAGCAGCAGGGTTAACGCGTTCGCCAAAGCGGCCTCGAGTCAGGGCAGATCAATAACGGGACGGCGCGGCGGGAGCCGCTTCATCCGCAGGTGCTGCCGGCGTCTCGGGCACCGGGCCCGGCATATTCGGGTCGTTCTTTTCCGAGGTATATTTCACGCCATCGGTGGCGCAGGCCCCACAGGCGTTGGAGAACTCACCCAGAATGCCGCCCTGCTGGTCGTAACCAAATACCGGGCGGTAATCCATGGTGCACGCATCGGGCGGATCATCCGGGCAGGTGAGCGTGTCGTTCGGCAGGCCCATGGGGTAATCGTTGTCGTACGAGGAACTACAGCCCGCCAATACCAGGGCCAGACCCGTTGCAGCCAGAACGGCAGCTTTCATATTGCTCTCCTTGTCGCGTGTGTCGGCGCGTGTGCCGCGTGCATCAGCGCACGCGTGAATGCGCATTACACAGGATATCTCTGAGACCCAAGCATAGATAAAGTTCGCTACGAACGCAGCCTGCGTTTGCCCATGGGGTGCGTTAAACTTTGGCAGCCATTATTTTTCCGTTGCCCGTGAGGCTTTGCATGCACTCCACCCATCGACCCATCGACTGGCGCCACACCCCGGCGGCCATCTGGCGTGGCCGTTCACAAACGCTGCGCCCTGTTCCTCACCCGGACCCGGTACGCCTGCATGACCTGCTCGGCATCGATACCCAGAAAGCCAAACTGGTGCAGAACACGGAACGTTTTCTGGCCGGCCAGCCCTGCAATCATGTGTTGCTGTGGGGCAGCCGTGGCACCGGCAAGTCTTCCATCGTCAAAGCCTTGCTCAATGAATACTCCCCGCGCGGACTGCGCGTGATCGAGGTGGACAAGGATGACCTGCACGACCTGCCGGACATCGTTGACGATATTCGCGATCGCAGTCAGCGCTTCATCATTTACTGTGATGACCTGTCCTTTGAAGATGGCGAAAACCAGTACAAGCATTTGAAGAGCGTGCTGGAAGGGTCACTGGAGTTGCCGCCGGAGAACGTGCGCATTTACGCCACCAGCAACCGCCGCCATCTGCTCCCCGAATACATGAAAGATAACGAGCAGACCCAGGTGGTAAACCGGGAGCTGCATCACGGCGATGTGGTGGAGGAAAAAATCTCGCTGTCCGACCGGTTCGGCCTGGGGCTGAGTTTTTATCCGATCAATGAAGCCCAGTATTTCGAGATCGTCGACCACCTGTTCGGCGCAGTGGAAGACCGGGAGCAACTGCACGTGCGGGCCCGGCGCTTTTCCATGGAGAAGGGCGTGCGCTCCGGCCGCACCGCGCGGCAGTTTTATAACCAGTTTGTGGGGGAATTTTAAAGACCCGCTGCAAGCAACAAGCTTCAAGCTACAACGCGAATCAGCCCTTGCAGTCTTGCCTGCACAGAAGTCGCGCCCAAAGCACCGGGCGCGACTTGAAGCTTGCCGCTGATCTACAACCGCTGAGCGGTGGCATCACAGATGTCATTCAACGCCTTGCGGGCTGCCGGAATCACCCCGCCCATGGAAATAAATCCATGCACCAGTTCCGGGTAATCCAGTGAGGTCACGGTGCTCCCCGCCGCACGCAGTTTTTCGGCGTACTCCAGGCCTTCATCCCGCAACGGATCCGTCGCGGTAATCACAATTGCCGGGGGCTGACCGGCCAGATCCGGGTTGCGCAGGGGGGAGATGCGATAGTCTTCGATCAGTGCCTGGTCCTGAATAAAATGGTCACGGAACCAGTGCAGCAAGGCCAGATCCAGCCCGAAACCCTGCCCCAGCGTCTGCACGGAAGGGTGGGCCAGGGCTCCGTCCGTAGTGGGGTAGATCAACACCTGCAACGCCGGCAGCGGCAGGCCTGCCAGCTTGGCCTGTTGTGACACCACCGCACTCATGCAACCGCCAGCACTATCGCCCATCACCGCTAACCGCTGCGGATCCAGGCCCAGTTGAGCGGTGTTATCCAGCAACCAGCGCCAGGCGGCAAACGAATCATCCATGCCGGTGGGCGCAGGATGCTCCGGGGCCAACCGGTAATCCACACTGAGCACCACCGCATTGGTGCGATCAGCAATATAGCGGCACAGCCGGTCGTACTCTTCCACGCCGCCCACAGTAAAACCGCCACCGTGAAAAAACAGAATGGCGGGAGCCACTCGCGGCGCATTGGCCGGGCGGTAACGACGCACCAGAATCTGGCTGCCATCGTCCACCGTGACCTGGTGATCCACCACCACGGGGAGACGAATCGGCGCCACATCCAGCAGCGCGATCATCTCCCGGTAGGTTCGCCGGGCCTGCTCCACCGTGCCTGAATCCAGCGTTGGCTTGGCGCTGCTGAGTGCCAGCAGAAAACGCAGCCGCGCATCCAGATGTGAACGACTGTGGGTTTCCAGTCCAGCAGCAAAACGCGCCAGCACCGGGCCGGGCAACGTCATCAGGGCGCGTACGGTCGCCCGCTCAAAAACAGCAGGATTCATGAGTTCTCCTTAAAAGGCCGCCACAGGCGGCATGCACCACGCGGCACGCTAAACCGGGAAACCCGCAGCCACATCTGGCGCTCAGGGCTTTCCCGTTTCACGTGGCGTTCTTTTACCCGTGTTGCGTGCAGCGTGAAGCATGCCGCGTTATCAAAAATACCATTCCAGGCCACCTTCGATGCCGGTGACGGTCAGGTACTCTTCATCGATGTATTGCATGTATTCCAGGGTCAGCCCCAGATTGAATTCCGTGCGCAGGCCAATGCCCGCACCAAAGGCCAGGCTGGTGTCGTCATTGCGGGCGGTATCGTCCCGGCAGCCCCGCGCATTGCATTTGCGGGTAACGGTTTTCACCTTCACATCTGCAATGCCGGCAAAACCCTGCACAAACAGGTTCTCTACATAGGGCAGGGCCACCGGTGACTTGAACGGGAAACGCCCGGTGGCCAGCAGGGCTCCTACGTGGTCTACGGTATAATCAACCTTGGTGCGGCTGTTTTCCGGCCGGTAGGTGTCCGGCGACGGCCCGGTGGCCGCGCGCAGCTCCACCCCCCAGTAGGGATTGACCATGCCACCCAGACGCAGGCCAACCCCGGAGGGCGTTACCTCCCGGCTGTCATAATCGAGATTGAGGTGCATCAGGTTACCGGCCACATAGGCGGAACGCTGATCCTGATAGTGGGCTACCGGGTCCGCCCACAGAGCGGGACTGAACAACAACCCGAAAAGCATCCAGTAACGCATTGCCTGTCGTCCTTTTTGTTATTGTTGGGATTATGCGCTTTGCTGATGCGCATCGACGGCCTGTTATACCATTGCCCGCGTGCAGAGTCTGGTCATCTGCGGCCTTTTTTCATCAAGCAAGAGGATTGTGATGTCGGTGTACACCCCGCTCAGCCACGCCCAGTTGGCAGACGTGCTGACGCCGTTCGGTTTCCAGCTGCGTGATTATCACGCCGCCAGCCACGGCATCGAGAACAGCACCTTCCTGATCGAGGCCCGTGATCGCCATGGTCAGCCCAGCCCGCTGGTACTCACCGTGTTCGAATCCCTGGACCCGACGGCCCTGGCGCCGTACCTGACCCTGCTGGAACATCTGGCGGAACAGCACCTGCCGGTTCCCGCGCCGCTGCCGGATGCCGACGGCAAGGACCAGATTACCGTGGCAGGCAAACCCGCGGTGCTGATGCCCCGATTGCCCGGCCAGCACGATTTTGCCGTGGATGCGGATCGCTGCCGACAGGTGGGCACCTTGCTGGCCCGGCTGCACGCCAGCGACACAAGCTCGCTGCAGTCATTGCCCAGCGAACGTGAGCGCCTGCGTGACTTCTCTGGCCACCTGCGCAGGCTCCCCGAAGCCGAGCGCGACACCGCCGCCGCCCTGCTGCATGACTGGCTGGCCCAGCCCGCCGGCAGCACCCTGATCCACGGCGATCTGTTTCGCGACAATCTGTTATGGGAAGACGGGCAGATCAGCGCCCTGCTGGATTTCTACAACGCCTGCCTGGACCACCCGGAATACGACCTGGCCGTGGCCCTCAACGACTGGTGTGTGGACGCCCATGGGCAGATCGAACCCGAGCGGGAACAGGCGTTGCTGTCTGCCTACCGGGAACAGGGCCGCAGCGTGGACCACAGCCGCCTGTGCGAAGCGCTGGCAGTGGCCGCGCTGCGATTCTGGTTATCGCGCCTGGCCGGCCCGGTGTCCGACCACAGTGAAGGGCAGGGCAGCAAGGACCCGGAGGAGTTTGCGCGGATTTATCGGCAGCGACTGAAGGCGTTAACGGTGTAGGAAAGAGAGACGCCGCACGCTACACGCCCCCAAGCTACAACACGAACCACTGCCGCCCAGACCTGCAACGTTCGGCGCCGCGCCCAAACACGATGGGTGCACTATTTGCCGTAATGGCAAAGCACAGAGTCTTCCTGCGTTGTAGCTTGGGGCGGGTAGCGTCCGGCTATGACGAGCCAGACAGAATCAGGTGATTCAGGTGCGCCAGGTATTCCTCTTCCTGCCATAACCAGGGGTAACTGGGGCTCGCCAGCGAGGTGGGCGTCAGCGCTTCCACGCCCTGGGTCAGGGCATTCACCACCATCATTTCATGCAAGTCCGCCCACCCCGTGGGCAGCTTGCGCAAATCCTGTGGCTGGCGCACAAAGCCTTCGCTGATCACCGGCTGCAAGCGACGCAGTCGGGTGAATGCCATGCGCCGCTGCAACTGGTCTTCCAGCCGCCGCTGCCAATGCATGCCGCCGGCGTCCAGCAACAGCTGCTTCATGGGATTGGCCAACTTGCCCAGCAGGCCGGCGGCCAGCATGGCTTCACCGCTGGCCAGCCGGTAGCGGGGGTCATCATCCAGCCACAAACTGAAATCGAGGAAATCCAGCTCACTGGTATCCAGCTGCCGCAGCTGCTCACTGAGCGCCGCCGTGGTACTCAGCCCCACGGGCACAGACGGAAACAGGGCGTGCAAGGCACGGGGAATATCGCGCAGATATTCTTCCAGACGTTCGCTGGCCGTAGCGGACCAGTGCGACGGCAGTGACCGTTCCGGGGAGCGCCTGAACACGCGCCGGGCAACCCCGTGGGCGTGAGGCAGCGACGGAAACTGATAGCAGAAGTCCAGCCCTGCCACGTCCCCCAGATACCCCCACTGCTCCACCAGCGACAGGGTTTCACTCCACACCGCCACAAAATCTTCCGGGCGACGCACAAAGGAACGGCGCGCGCGGCTGTCGTTGATAAAACGGCTGCTGAACCAGACCTTGAAGCCACGCTCGTGGGCCGACTGCAGTAGCTGCTGAAGCTGATGGCGGATTTTCACTTCCACCGCCGGCGCGCCCTGGGGCATCAGCTCGCAGCGGTCCATATGGATACCGTTTTCCGGGGTGGCGATCAGGTGGGGGCAGGGGTCCAGGCGCAGGGTGTTAAAGCCGCGCCGCTCGGTCTCATCCAGCACGCGCTCCAACGAAGCATAGGCGCCATCGCGAATATCGCGCTGCAGCAGCCAGGATATATCCCAGCAGGCCATCGCCAATGGTTGTGCGTCGTGTTGCGCCATGCAGGTCTTACCGCCTTTTTAGATCAAGCGCATCAGCATACCCGTTTCGGAGGTTGCCTCAATGGCTCTACACCCTGTCACCCGCGTATTGACCCGCCTTGACACTCAACAGGGCGGTAAAAGTGCGAACCGATTCCCCCTTTCGCTCGAGAGCGCTATGATCAGAACCATGAAAACAATACTAAAAACACTGATTCTGGCCCCGGGCCTGGCCTGGGCGGCCGAGCAACTGCCGGACACCGCCCCGCCGGACGATGCGGCCCCGCAAACCCGGGAAAAAGGCCCCGCCCACCCCATGGATGGCGAGGAGATGGATTCCCTGTACCTGCAATCACCGGTGGAGCTGGATACCAGCGACGAGAACCGGGGACTCAATGCCCTGAGTGCAGAAGCGCGCTATCTGGAAAACGAACAGCAGGAGATGCGCCAGCGGCAGGCCGAAACCGTGCGCCCGGCGACGGTGCCAGAAAATACCCCGCCGCCCGCTCCGCCAAACCTGATCCCGATACGCGACCTGTAAGCCGGCCCCACCCCATGCGGCAACCCCGTGCCGCTCAGGAACCAGGCATTCAGCCGCGCGCCGCGCGCAGGCACTGGGCGAAACCGGCGCTGAGCTCCGCCAACCAGGGCAGGTATTCCTGTTGTGACGAATCACGGCCCAGCGGATCCTGCGGCTGGACATAACAGTCCGGGCACAAACGCTTGAGCAAGCCGGCCCGCGCCTCCGGTTCCTGCACCGCGCAACGCACCTGCTGATCACGCACCTGCCCTGCCAGAGTGACGAAACGCCGGCTGCCCGGCCCCGCATCCAGCTGTTCCGACACCACCAACGGCTCCGCCAGCCCCAGGCTCTCGCTCAGGTAGCCCCAGGGTTGGTGATAGCTCAGCCAGGGCACCTGGGCCAGCGGCGTCAACCGCTCGCGCTCCGCCTGCAACTGATCCGCGGCCGCCTGCTGCCACTGCTGCGGCTGGCCCGGCCGCAACCCCGCCGGAAAACGTTGGCCCACCGCGCCCGCCAGTAGCGCCATATTGTCCACGGACAACCACAGGTGTGGGTCGGTGGTAGCGTCATGGCTGGTGCGCGGATCATGATCATGGTCGTCGTGATGGTCGTGCCCGCCAGTGCGCCGGTGCACCCCCTCCAGTCCCAACAGGGCCACCGATGGCCCCTGGCGACGGGCCACCAGCGGTGCCAGCGGCGCCTCCACCCCGGCCCCCAGCCACACCATCAGATCCGCCTGCTGAACCGCCAGCGCCTGCCTTGGGGAGAGCGCCAGCTGATGCGGATTCTGGTTGGCCTGCAGCAGGGTCGTTACCGTGACGCTATCGTCATAAAGGCTGCGCAGCACCTTGGCCAGCGGCTCCACACTGGCCACCACCGTCTGACTCCAGGCGGGAGAGCAAAGCAACAGCAGAGTTGTTAACCAGAGACGACGCATGGGGTTCCTCATGTACGGCCAGACAGGAAGGAGCAAGTTGAAAGTTCAAAGTTTAAAAACGCGGGATGGCAGCGGTGCCAACCATCAAACCTTCGTGGTCGCGATTTCCTTCCCCCAAGAGCGGATCGTTAGGGCCGTGCGGCGCGGCTGAAGCGGCTGCCGTGTGGCTCCGGGCATAACCCGCGCTTTTGAACTTTAAACCTTGAACTTTCAACTCGCTCTCCGCCTTCAGTGCAGGCGAAAGAGCGGCAGTATATCATTGCGCCTTTGTACTTCGGGCCCTTTCTTATGTCAGAACCTCTTGTCACGGTGCAGTCGGTGTCCGTCACCCTCGGCGGCAATGCCGTGCTGTCTGACGTCAGCCTGACCCTGGCCCCCGGCCGCATTACCACCCTGATCGGTCCCAACGGGGCCGGCAAGAGCACCCTCGCGCGACTGGTGCTGGGGCTGGTGCAACCGGATAACGGCAACGGCAGCGGCGGCACCGTCAGCCGCCGCAAGGGCCTGCGGGTGGGCTACATGCCCCAGCACATCAAGATTGACGACAGCCTGCCGCTCACCGTGGATCGTTTTTTGTGGCTGGCCGCACCGGGGCCCACGGCCTCCCGGCGGGCCGCGCTGGAGCGGGCCGGGGTGGCACATCTGCGCCGGCGCGGTGTGCAGCAGTTGTCCGGCGGCGAGATGCAGCGGGTACTACTGGCCCGGGCCTTGTTGCGCAAACCAGACCTGCTGGTACTGGACGAACCCGCCCAGGGCGTGGACGTGGCCGGGCAAAATGCCCTCTATGGCCTGCTCAAGACCGTGCGCGACGAACTCGGCTGCGCCATTCTGCTGATCTCCCACGACCTGCACCTGGTCATGGCCGCCACCGACGAGGTGATCTGCCTGCAGCGCCACGTGTGCTGCTCCGGCAGCCCGGAATCGGTAAGCCGGGACCCGGCCTACCATGAGCTGTTCGGCCCCGGCGCCGGCACCCCGAACCTGGCGCTGTATACCCACGATCATGATCACGACCATGACCTGCACGGCAACGCCACCCATTCCCACGAGCACAGCCACACGCATCACCACGACCACGACGGGCCCTGCAACCATGATTGAACTGTTATTGCCCCCGCTGCTGGCCGGGCTCGCCGTGGCCCTGGTATCCGGCCCCATGGGCGCCTTTGTGGTGTGGCGACGCATGGCCTTTTTCGGCGACACTCTGGCCCACGGCGCGTTGCTGGGCGCGGCGTTGGGGCTGGCCCTGGATATCAGCCTGTACGTGGCGGTGGTGGCCGTCTGCCTGGGGCTTGCCGCTGCACTCAGTGGCCTGCAACGGCAACGGCAGCTGGCCGGCGACACCCTGCTCGGCATTGTCGCCCACACCACCCTGGCGCTGGGGGTAATTGCCATCAGCCTGCAAACCGGTATTCAGGTGGACCTGTTCGCCTATCTGTTCGGGGACCTGCTGGCCGTGGGTTGGCAGGATGTGATCGGCCTGTGGGTGGGCGCCATCGTCATCTTGCTACTGATGCTGTGGCAATGGCGGGCGCTGCTCAGCATTACCGTCAACGAAGAGCTGGCCCAGGTGGAAGGCATCGCGGTGCAACGCACCCGGTTATTGCTGATGCTGTTGCTGGCCCTGCTGATTGCCGGCGCCATCCGTACCGTGGGCGTGCTGCTGATTACCTCGCTGCTGGTGATTCCTGCTGCCAGCGCCCGCCGGCTGACCCACACCCCGGCGCAGATGGCTGCCGTGGCCAGCGTGCTGGGCACCGCGTCGGTGCTGGCCGGGCTGGCGGTGAGCTGGTTCGCCAATACCCCGGTGGGGCCGTCTATCGTGGTGGCCGCCAGCAGTTTGTTTGTGCTGACGTTGCTGCGCAAACCCGTCTGACGGTTTCTCTCTGAACCTGTCGCGATCAGACATGCCTGATCGCCCTTCGGTCGATGCCGAGTTGCGCACGGTTCGCCCCCTGGAAGGGAGCTCCTACAGCGGCTTCGTAAAAGGGTTTTCCGGAGTTTGAATGAATCTGACCCTTAACCAACGCATCTGGATGCTGGCCTGGCCGTTGTTGCTGTCGAACCTGACCGCGCCGCTGCTGGGGCTGGTGGATACGGCAGTGGTGGGGCACCTGGAGCATCCCCGCTATCTGGCCGCCGTGGCGCTGGGCAGCAACTTTTTCATGTTCCTGTATTTCTCGTTCAATTTCCTGCGCATGGGCACCACCGGGTTTGCCTCGCAGGCGCGGGGCGGGGAACGGGACACCCGCGTGGTGTTACTGCGTGGCTTGTTGCTGTCCGCGTTGCTCGGGCTCGGGTTGATTCTCATGTCGCCGCTGCTGCGTGATACCGGCCTGTGGTTACTGGGTGGCAGTGACGCGGTGCAACACCTGGCGCAGGATTACATCAATATCCGCATTCTTGGCGCCCCCGCCGCGCTGGCCAACTTCGCCCTGATCGGCTTCGCCATCGGCACCCATAACACCCGCGTTCCCCTGAAAATGACCGTGCTGATGCACAGCACCAACGCGTTACTCGATGTGCTGCTGGTGCAGGTCTGGCACCTGGATGTGCGCGGCGTGGCCATCGCCAGCGCCTGTGCGGAATATGTGGGCCTGGCCGGCGGACTTTTCTGGCTACGCGCCGCCCTGCGCCCACCTGCCAACCGGGAAACCCTGTGGCAGCCGTCGGCGATTCTGGCGTTGATGGCGGTGAATCGGGATATCTTTATCCGCAGCCTGGCGCTGCTCACCTGCTTCTTTTTCTTCACCGCCCAAGGGGCCCGACTCGGCGATGCGACGCTGGCGGCCAATGCGGTATTGATTACTTTCTTGCTGTTGCTCAGCAACCTGCTGGATGGCTTTGCCAATGCCGCCGAGGCACTGGTCGGCGAGGCCCACGGGCAACGCGATCGCGCAGCTTTCCAGGCCGCGGTGCGCGCCACCGGCCGCTGGACCGTGGGCTGCGCGGCGTTGGCGATGCTGGTTTTTGCTCTGGGAGGCGTGCCGTTGATTCACTTGCTCACCGACCTGCCATCGATCCGCGATACGGCGGTGGCCTATCTCCCCTGGATGCTGCTATTGCCACTCACCGCCAGTGCCGGTTTCTGGCTGGATGGCATTTTCGTGGGCGCCACCTGGGGAGCCGCCATGCGCAACACCATGTTGGTCGCAATGGGGCTGTTCTTTGCGCTATGGGCACTGACACGGGGCTGGGATAACCATGGCCTGTGGCTGACCATGAACGGCTTTATGGCCGGGCGGGGCATCTTGATGGGGTGGGTGCTGTGGCGTCGCACCACAGCACCCGGGCATACCGGTTAACGCGATACCCTAACGCTTCAGGGCACCATCACGGTCAAGCTTGCCTACCACGCTTTTGGCATAGCCTTCCGCACCGCTTTTCAGGTTATAGGGGTTCATGCTGCGGGACTGGGCCTGCCACACCGGCTTTTCCGTCTCGGCGTTATAAAGCTGGGTCTGCAGGTAGTAGTCAGTGGCATTCTGGTAGTAGCCGGGCTGGTATACCGCGCTGTAGCTGTAACCCACATAGGGGCCGTAACCCAGGTACATGGGCGCCGACGCCATGGGCAGGTAGTCCACCGTGGGCGGCATGTATTCGTCACGCTCCTGGCTTTTCAGCAGGGTGATCACCATGACGCCATCGGAGCCGCTCTCTTTTACTGCCTGCTCCACCTTGCTGCGGAAATCCGCCGCCTGCTGGTTGGCTGCGGGCAGGGTGGCGCTGGCCAGCGTGGCGTCCACCTTGCGCTTGGCGAGGCTCTTCTTCACTTGCTGTTCCACCGCCGCAGAGGCCACTGCATTTTCTGACAGCACCAGCACATAAAGGTGGGCAAAGCTCGGCCGTGCTTCGCCGGTTTTGGTTTGCCAGGTGGAATTGGTTTCGGTGGTGGTGGCGCAGGCCGCCAGCAGCAGTACCGCACAGAACGCAAAAACACGTTGAGCCATCAACATACACAGTCCTTGAGGCGAATGGATTGGAAAGCGCTTACAGACTACTGGGGTTCCCGGTTCAGGCCAAGGCCTGACGCGCGCCCGATGAAGGGAGAAAGGATTGTCGGGTTACGCCTTTCAGGCTCTCTGTGCCCTTGGGTAAACCCGACTACGGGGCTGATGCTATATCAGGGGGAGGAAAAGCTTGCGTGGATCGAATCTCCACACCGAAAAAGATAGCCCGTTCAGCCACCTTCGGCACTACTGTTCCAGCGGCTGTCCCATGTCACCCAGGAGAGTGAATTCTTCCGGTGTACCGGTTACCACCTTGCCATCACTGAAGAACCGGGCGGCCACAACCGGGATGCCGGCGGCCTGCTCGGCCTGGACTATGATCACGTAGCCCGAGGCAGCCTCGTTGCTGCCGCGGAATACCGCATACTGGGGGACCTGAATATCCAGTGGCTGGCCAATAATCAAACCGTCTTCCTTGAACAGGAACACCGCATCGCCCGCACTGACATCCGCCTCGGTCGCAGCCCGACCGGAGACAAAACCATAGGTATCCAGCGGTGGCAGGGAAAGCACGTCCCCTGCCTGGGCCACAGCAGCCACCGCCAGCAACGCAAGGCCAGACAACAGATGCTTCATGGTTATTTCTTGCCGCCGGGCATGATGAATTTCATCAAGGTCATGAACCACATAAGCTGGCCCGGGTCGCCTTCGATCTTGATATCACCGGCCTGCATGCCTTCCATAAAGGCCATCTGGTTCTTGCCCGCCACCTGCAGGGTGCGGAACGCGTAACCAGCATCCTTGAAGTTCAGGGTTACCGTAGGCTCACTGTGAATGCCGGCCTTGGATACCACCTTGCCGGGCATAAAGTGAAAGCTGCGCGCCGGCTTGCCCGCAAACGTCCGCCACTGCATCACCACATTGCGGTTCTCCAGTTGCTTTTGGAAGCCAGCGTTTCGCGACGCCAGCCAGCGCAGCCGCCAACCAAGCACCAGCAATACCAGTGAAAATTTCATGGACCGTCCTTAATCAAATCAGCAACACGCCACATGCTACACGCACCACCGGTGTGATGCGTGAAGCGTGTTGCGTCCCTACGGCATGACTGCCGGCAGTTCCTTGTTGAGTTTCATTTTCTCTTTCACCGCTTCACCGGTAAGGGCATAACCCAGCAGGCTGCCGTCCTTGCCGCGGAACAGTGCCTGCACGGTATTGCCATCCGCTTGCACTTCCCAGTCGCCTTCGCTGCCTTCCGCAGCAGGGCAGACCACCACCGGGCACGCCGGGGTCTTGATGGTCACCGGCATCACGCCGTAGCTGACTTCGGTGGTATCGCCGGCCAGGGTTTTCGCCAGGGCACGGGCAGAGGCCATCAGCGGCAGGACGTAGGGCAGCACATGGCCCTGCACTTCCGCGCAGTCACCCAGCGCATAAATGTCGTCCGCACTGGTACGCAGGGTCTTGTCGGTCAGGATGCCGCGATTGGTGTCCAGGCCGGCTTCCTTGGCCATGCTGATACGCGGGCGCAGGCCAATGGCCGAAAGCACCACGTCGGATTCCAGTTTGCTGCCGTCGGACAGCTCGGTGACCAGTTGGCCGTTGTCGCCGTGATGTACCGCCTTGGCCAGCGGGCCAAAATGGAACTGCACCCCCAGATCCGCCAGGCCACGGCCCACGGCTTCGGAAGCCTGCTCCGGCAACAACAGCGGCAGGCAACGGCCCATGGGCTCGACCAGGGATACCTGGAAACCACCGTTGGACAGGTCATTGGCGAATTCACAGCCGATCAGGCCGCCACCGAGGATGGTCACGGTTTTCTTGCCGTCCACCGCCGCGCGGAATTTGCCGTAGTCCATCAAATCATTGACCGAGAACACCTCACCCACCGCGTCGCCTTCCAGCGGCGGGGTCCAGGTGTCGGCGCCCAGTGCCAGTACCAGCTTGCTGTAGTCCAGGTGGTCATCAGGCAGCAGCACGCGCTTGTTGGCGGCATCAATGCCGGCCACATGCACGCCGGCGCGCACGTCTACATTGAATTGCTCGGCCACTTTTTCCGGGGTGGCCATGCACAGGTCATCGGCGGTTTTTTCCTTGGTGAAACCGGCAGACAGCATGGGCTTGGAGTAGTTGCGGCCGTCGTCAGCGGTGAGCATGACGATAGGCGTTTCCTTGTCCAGCTTGCGGAATTCCTTGACGGTGTTGAAGCCGGCCAGGCCGGTACCGATGATGACAATAGGGTGCATGAGCAATCCTTAACGATTAATGGACGGGCGATGTGACTGACGCAGTGGCCTAGATTTCCACCATCTCGAAGTCTTCCTTGCCCACGCCGCAATCGGGACAGACCCAATCTTCCGGCACGTCGTCCCAGGCGGTACCCGGTTCGATACCCTCGTCGGGCAGACCTTCGGCTTCGTCATAGATGAAACCGCACACTACACATTCCCACTTCTTCATCGTGAACCTCATCGGTAAAAGTGAGCACTTGCTCACTACGCTACATACAGGGTGTATCTCGGGGGGCGTTAACCTATCGGCGTGCGGCGCAAAAATCAATGACAGCGGGCACTGTCATATTAGGACGCGAGGGCGCCATTTCTCTTGCCCCCCGGGGCATTTGGCGACCGCTTGCTCTGTCGCAGGACATGGGCCATAGTCCTGCCGCCCGCGAAAGTACGCGATATCCTGAGAGAGCCATGCTGCCTGCCGCCCTGCATCCTGACAGCCTTTGGCGCCCGCTGGAACAGCTGGTGCTGCCCCCGGTTATTCGTGACTGGATGGCCGACCCGGACTCCCTGACCCGGCGCCTCAAGCGTCACGGCCACTTCAGTGTGGTGCCCGGCCTGCATGCCATCGCCTTTCCGCGGGCCGACGAACGGCAGCTGCTGGCGCTGCCTGTGCGCCGCGCCGCCCTGATCCGCGAAGTCACCCTGCATCTGGACGGTACTCCGGTGGTGGCGGCCCGCAGCGTGCTGCCACTGACCAGCCTGGCCGGCGCCAACCGTTCCCTCGGCCACATGGGCAGCCGCTCCCTGGGCCTGGAGTTATATAACCGCCCGGTATGCCAGCGGGATCAGGTGTGGGCACGGCTGGCCTCACCGGGCCAGAACCACCCGGTGTGCTGGGGCCGGCAGTCGCGCTTTATCAAACGTGGCGCGCCCCTGCTGGTGGCGGAGTATTTTCTGCCGGCGCTGTGGGAGAAGGTGGAGGCAGAGGGGCTGCAAGGCGCAAACTCCAGGCAACTGCACGTCTAAAATCCCCCTGTAGGAGCACCACTTGAGGTGCGAACCGAGCGCCAGCGAGGAAATGGCGTCGCAACCGCTCCCATCCCTTTCCCGAAAGAGCTGTCGAGCCCTGACATTCCTGATCGGCCTTCGGCCGATGCCGCGTTCACACGCGGTTCGCACCTCAAGTGGTGCTCCTACAGGAGGGGGATACCAGGCACCGGTGCGTGACTGCAAAACGGTTGGCAACAACCGCGATTCGCGCCTTGAAACTTTCCACTTTCAACTTGAAACTTACCCCCTGCCCTGACAATCGGATGTCCCATGTTTGCCTTTGTTGAACAACGTTACCCCGCCCTGTGGCCCTATATTCAACTGATGCGCCTGGATCGCCCCATCGGCACGCTGTTGTTGCTCTGGCCCACCCTGTGGGCGGTGTGGATTGCCGGGGCCGGCACCCCCAGCCTGACCGTGATTGTGGTGTTCTTCCTGGGTGTGGTGATCATGCGGGCGGCGGGCTGCGTGATTAACGATTTTGCCGACCGGGATTTCGATGGCGATGTGGAACGCACCCAGGGGCGCCCGCTGGCCACCGGCGCACTGAGCGCCAAGCAGGCGCTGGCGCTGTTCTGTGGACTCGGGCTGCTGGCCTTTGGACTGGTGCTGTTTCTCAACGAATTGACGTTCTGGCTCTCCTTCGGCGGGCTGGGCCTCGCCGTGCTGTACCCCTTCACCAAGCGCTTCACCTTTATGCCCCAGCTGTTCCTGGGCGCGGCCTTTAGCTGGGCGATCCCCATGGCCTTTGCCGCTGAAACCGGCGAGGTGCCGGAAATCGCCTGGCTGCTGTACGTGGCCAATGTGCTGTGGACCGTGGCCTACGACACCGAGTACGCCATGTGCGACCGTGAAGACGACCTGAAGCTGGGCATCAAGAGCACCGCCATCCTGTTCGGCGATGCGGACCGTTTGATGATCGGCCTGCTGCAGGCCCTCACCCTGCTGGCACTGATCATGGTCGGTCAGCGGCTGGACTTCAGCTGGCCCTGGTACGCCGGGCTGGTCGGCATGGCCCTGAGCTTTGCCTACCAGCACAGCCTGATCCGCTACCGCGAACGCTGGCCCAGCTTCCACGCCTTCCTGAACAACCACTGGGCCGGGGCCTGCGTGTTTATCGGCCTGTATTTTCAGTATTTTTAAGAGACGCAACACACTGCACGCACCACGCAACAACACGAATTACCCCTGCAGGGAACGGGAAACCGCATCACTTCGCGCCGAGGCGTTTCATCTGCGGCCTTCGGCCGAGCCATGCCGGACACCGTAGAAACCGCCTTCCATGGCTCGCGGCCCGCCACGTTTCTGCCCTTTCGTACAAACCCAGATCCGCGTTGGCGCATGTTGCTTGTTGCATGCTGCGCCTCTATCTGTCATACGGATGTCATAAAAAGGCAATCTAATAGGGCAACATTCCGGGTAGCGCATGCGCGCCCATGACAGGCAAGGAAGGTAAGCCATGTCCCGTAACCGCATTTTGATTGTTGATGACGAGCCCGCCATCCGTGAGATGGTTGCCGTCGCCCTTGAGCTGGCTGATTTCGATGTGCTGGAAGCAGAAAACGCCCAGCGCGGCCATGAAATCATCGTGGATGAACGCCCGGATCTGGTGCTTCTGGACTGGATGCTGCCATCCGTCACCGGCATCGAACTGGCTCGCCGCCTGAAGCGTGATGAAACCACCAACGAGGTGCCAATCATCATGCTCACCGCAAAAAGCGAGGAAGATAACAAGATTCAGGGGCTGGACGTGGGGGCCGATGATTACATCACCAAGCCCTTCTCCACCCGCGAACTTATCTCTCGCATCAAGGCGGTGCTGCGTCGCGCGTCCAGTGTGGCAGCGGAAAAGGCCATTGAAGTGGAAGGGTTGTGTCTGGACCCGGTCAGCCACCGCATCAGCGCGGACGATTACCCCGTGGACATGGGCCCCACCGAATACCGGTTACTCGAGTTCTTCATGAGTCACCAGGAGCGCGCCTATTCCCGTACCCAACTGCTGGACCAGGTGTGGGGCGCCAACGTGTACGTGGAAGACCGCACCATCGACGTGCACATCCGCCGGCTGCGTAAAGCCCTGGCGCCGTTCGACTATGACCGCTTTATCCAGACCGTACGCGGCACCGGCTACCGCTTTTCAGTAAAATCCGCAAAAGCCGGCTGAGACAGCAGCCACGCAGCTGCTTATACTGGAGGCCCATTGTCGGGCCCTCGCCCGGCAACCTGCGAACCCGGTAACGAATCGCGGTGACTGACGCATGAAAGCCAGCCTGGCCAAGGAAGTAAATCGCATTGCCGGCCTGATTTTTCTGGCCGCCCTTGCCGCTCTGGCGGTAGGGCACATCTGGCCGCTGCTGGCAGGGCTGGTGGGGTATATTTTCTGGAGCACCCGCCAACTGTTCGCCCTGTACAGCTGGCTGGTTCGCGATGATCACACCGAACCCCCGGACAGCATCGGCCTGTGGGGCGAGTTTTATACCCGCCTTGAGCATTTATTCCAGAAGGAACGCCGCGCCCAGGAAAACCTGCAGGGCATTATTCATCGTGCCCAGCAATCGGTGAATGCCCTGGACGACGTGGTCATCCTGATCGACCAACACGGTTACCTGGAATACTGGAACCATGCTGCGGAACGCGCCATGGGGTTCAATGCCGGCCAGGATCTGGGGCAACCGCTCACCAACCTGATTCGCCACCCCCGCTTCACCGAGTACCTGACCAAGAGCGAGTTTGACGAAGCGCTGGAAATTCCCTCGCCGGTGGACGACAACCGCATCCTCCAGTTCCGCGTCACCGAGTTTGGTGTCGGCGAACAACTCTTGATCGCCCGTGACGTGACCCGCCTGCACCACCTGGAGCAGATGCGCAAAGACTTCGTCGCCAACGTCAGCCATGAGCTGAAAACCCCGCTCACCGTGCTCAAGGGCTACCTGGAAACCCTGCTCGATACCATCCCCGATGAGCAGGCACGCCTGCGCCGGGCGCTGGTGCAGATGGACAACCAGTCCAACCGCATGGAAGCCCTGGTCGCCGACCTGTTGCTGCTGGCCCGACTGGAAGGCACCGAAGCCGACAGCGTGCGGCAAGCCGTACCGGTACACGGCATGCTTAACCGCATGAAAGACAATGCGCTGGCCATCAGCAGCGACAAACACCACCGGATTGAACTGGATGTCCCCCTGGACGCCCGGCTGATCGCCAATCCCGCTGAACTGGAAAGCGCCTTCGGCAACCTGATTACCAACGCGGTGAAATACACTCCGGCCGAAGGCACCATCCACATCCGCTGGTGGCAGGATGCCCACGGCGCGCACCTGTCCGTCACCGACGACGGCATCGGGATCGACCCGGCCCATATCCCCCGGCTGACCGAACGTTTTTATCGACCGGACAACAGCCGCGTCACCCAGACCGGCGGCACCGGTTTGGGGCTGGCCATCGTCAAACACGTGATGATCCGCCATAACGGCCGCCTGGAAATCACCAGCGAGCTTAGCAAGGGCAGCACCTTCACCTGCCATTTCCCGGCGGACCGGCTGGTAAGCAAGCCTACAGCGGTGGCGGGCTGAGCGCGCCCACCGTGACAGCTTAGATATATAGCGTAGGAGCGTCGCTGGCGGCGCGATTCCAGACGTTGATGATCGCGCCGCCAGCGACGCTCCTACAGAAAAGCCGACCTTATCTTGTCCTGTTGGAGCGGTGGCTCCACAGTGGCGTCTATCCCCAACCGTCAGCGAGTAAAAATTTGCTCTTTAACTGGGGACCTACAGCACAGTGCATTAGGAAATGTCGATGAAAAGAATCTGCGTCTATTGTGGTTCCAGCCCCGGCAATAATCCGGTCTACATTCAGGCGGCCGAAGCACTGGCCGAGGCATTAGTGCACCGCAACATCGGGCTGGTTTATGGCGGTGCCAGCGTCGGCGTGATGGGTGCCATTGCCAACGCAGTCATGCGCCAGGGCGGCGAGGTAATCGGCATTATTCCGCAAGCCTTGATGCGTCGCGAGATCGGCAATGACCACCTGACCGAACTGCAGGTGGTCGATTCCATGCACGAGCGCAAAGCCGCCATGGCGGATCAGTCCGACGGCTTTATTGCCCTGCCTGGCGGCATGGGCACGCTTGAGGAAATTTTTGAAATTCTTACCTGGGCCCAGCTGGGCTTTCACCAAAAACCCTGCGCACTGCTAAACGTGAATCATTATTACGATTCTCTTCAGAATTTCCTGCAACACAGCGTGGCAGAAGGCTTCCTGAAAACGGAGCACCACCAACTTTTGCAAGTCCACACGGACCCGGCCACGCTGCTGGAGCATTTTCAGGCGTTTTCCCCGCCCCGGGTGGATAAATGGCTGGACCGGCAATCCCAGCTGTAACAAGCACAATGTGAAAGAAGGTCAAATAGTCGAGTCGTTCCGGGCCAGCATCAACCAGAGTACGTTACGGTGAAATGGAAAGTGTAATCACACACCAACCATGGATGAGGTAACCATTATGCTTGGATGGGCTCTGACATTTCTTATCGTGGCCATTATTGCCGGCGTACTCGGCTTTGGCGGCATCGCCTCCGGCGCGGCCTCCATTGCCAAAGTAATTTTCTTTATTTTTCTGGTCTTGCTGGTCATCAGCTTGGTCGCCAATGCGGTGAAAGGCCGCGGCCCTAAAATCTGACAAACAATTCAGAATTCTTGATAGAGAATAGCAAAAGCAAACAGGCCGGGTATGGACTGCCATACCCGGCTTGCATTCATAATGTCGTGCATCACCGCTTTTGCAGATTGACTGCGTTACGACAAACGCTGGTGCCACGCCTGCAGTGCAACCAGTTGACTGGCCACCATCTCCCGGGTTTTCTCATCCACCAAATCACCGTTCTCATCGCATTTTTCATGAGCCGCCGACACAAACACTTCCGGTTTGTTCAGTGGGTGCATGTCCAGAAACACCAGCACCTGGCGCAAGTGATACTGGCTTCGACTGGTGCCCATGCCACCCATGGACGCACCCATAATGGCCGCAGGCTTACCCGTAAAAATATCACCCGGCACACGCGACAACCAATCGATAGCGTTCTTTAACACGCCGGGAATCGAGTAATTGTATTCGGGGGTGGCAAACAGCAAGGCGTCCGCCTGAGCCACCTGCTCGGCCAGCGCCATCACCGCCGCGGGCCGGTTATCCCCGTCATCATCACCGTTGTACAGCGGCAGCGGGGCGATGTCCCCGATGGTCAGTGTCATGCCGGATGGAGCCAGTGCCTGAGCGGCGCGCACCAGACCCCGGTTATAGGATTGCTCCCTGAGACTGCCTGCCATTGCCAGAACCTTCATGTTGTCACTCCTTGTGGGATCGTTCTGTGTGAGTCCTTCTCAATAAGCGACCGGCATCGGCCACCTGTCACCCGGTTAATATACCCGGCCGACGAGTTTTTCCAGCTTCTCCCACGTGCGAGCAACAGGCAATACGCATTTATCCCCCATATGGGTGACGCACTTATACCGCCACCGCTTTATCCTTTGTGGACCATTCACTCACACCGACCCGCGATGTCCGCTGATTCTCTTCACTCCAGCCCGCCTTTCATTCCTGGCCCTGCGCTTTACCAGCAGCTGGCTATTCTCAATGGCTTGTTGATTCTCGGGTTAAGCGACAAAAAAAGTGAATCCCAACAAATCCAGCACCTGAGCCTTGATCAGCAACAACACATTACGCTGTTTCGTGGCAGCAGCCAGAGCCGCTTTGGCATGGCATTCCGGTTTCATCGTCAGGATGTGGAACAAATTGAAGGGATAACCCTGGAAGGAGGGCGCGGGCATCTTCTTTTGCACACCCGCCCCGGTGCGATTCAAAGCCTGACCTTCATGCCTGGCGCTACCGCCGCCAGTGACACCGGTTACAACGGTGGCACCCGCAACAGCGTGGACCTGCTGGTCCCCGCCAAACGGCTGGAGCAGGCGGAAGCCGCGCTCATTCGCATCTTTCGAATGGCCGGCTCCACCTGGTATCCCGATCTACCGCCCCATTGGCGAGGCGACTAGCGAGCGCTATAGCCGCGATGCTTCCGCCGTCAGCGTGCCATCGCGATAATCCCGCAGGGCCTGGTTAATTTCATCCTGGGTATTCATCACAAAAGGGCCGTACTGGGCAATGGGCTCCCCCAGTGGTTTGCCCGCCAGCAACAACAAGCGCGCACCTTTGTTTCCCGCAACCAGGGTAACCCTGTCGCCATCGGTGAAGGTGGCCAGGTGATCCGTTTCCAGCGTCGCCTCCGCCACACTGACACGGCCCTCGAACAGATACATGAAGGCGTTATAGCCGGATAAAACAGGCACCATCAGGGTTTCATCCGGGCGCAGGATCACGTCCAGATACAAGGGGTCGGTTTTGCCCCCTTTTAGCGGCGCGCTCAGCGACTGTCCAGCGATGGTCACTTCACCGGCGATGGCTTTCACCTGCCCACCACTGGCCAGGTCCACCCGCGGCATCTCATGATCGGCAACATCCCGATACCCTGCAGGCTGCATTTTTTCCGCCGCCGGCAGGTTGATCCACAATTGAAAACCGCGCAGCAAGCCGTCTTTCTGTTGCGGCATTTCTTCATGAATAATGCCACGTCCGGCCGTCATCCATTGCACGCCACCCTGTTTAAGATCGCCCTCATTGCCCAGGTGATCCCGGTGACGCATGTGGCCTTCCACCAGATAGGTCACAGTTTCAAAACCGCGATGCGGATGCGGCGGAAAACCGGCGATGTAATCCTCTGGATTGTCGGAAGAAAACGCATCCAGCATCAGGAACGGGTCCAGGCGCACGGCAGGCGTCGACCCCAGTGCCCGCTTCAGCCGGACACCGGCACCGTCGGATGTATCCATTGCCGGAATTGTGTTGAGAATTGTGCGTTCCATGGGGGCCTCCTGTGAAAGCAGCTGCGAGCTTCGAGCTACTAGCTGCCAGTTGAAAAGAAAACCGGGTTGGTTTTTCTCGCCGCTAGCCGCTCATAGCTAGCCACTGATTTTTCTTTCGCCCAGGCGCTCGCGGCCGTGGGGCGAGGTCCAGTCCAGTTGCGGGCCGATGGAGATAATCCCGTGGGGGTTCACCGTCGGGTGACTGCAAAAATAGTGATGGCGGATATGCGCCATGTTCACTGTGTCGGCTACACCGGGCAGCTGATACAGCTCTTGCAAAAACCCCTGCAGATTCGGGTAATCACTGATGCGCTTGCGATCACACTTGAAATGCGTGACGTAGACCGGGTCAAAGCGCACCAGAGTGGTCCACAGACGAATGTCCGCTTCGGTCAGGGTGTTGCCGACCAGGTAGCGGCTTTCGCCCAGGCGCTGTTCCAATTCCTCAAGACGCTCGAACAGGGTCACCACCGCTTCGTCATACGCCTGCTGACTGGTGGCAAAACCGCTCTTGTACACGCCGTTATTCACGTCGTGATACACCCGCTCATTGATGGCATCAATGTCCGCCCGGAGCGCTTGCGGGTAATAATTTCCCGGCGTGGCACCCAGAGCATCGAAGCTGGTGTTAAGCATGCGGATGATGTCTGCAGACTCATTGCTGACAATGGTTTCCCGTTGCGTGTCCCAGAGCACCGGAACGGTCACGCGGCCGGTGTAGTGACTGTCCGCTTTCAGGTACAGCTCGTACAACTTGCTGAAACCGTAGAGCGCATCGCCAGTGGCACCCGCAAACCCGTCATCCAGTTCCCAGCCACTCTCCAGCATGTGCGGATGCACCACAGATACACCGATGTGATCCTGCAGCCCTTTCAGGGCACGCATGACCAGGGCGCGATGGGCCCAGGGACACGCATAGGACACATACAAGTGATAACGCCCGCTCTCAGCCGCGAAGCCACTGTCACCCGTGGGCCCGGCACTGCCATCGGCCGTTACCCAGTGGCGAAACTGACTTTCCGAGCGCTTGAATCGCCCGCCGGTACTTTTCGTGTCGTACCACTTGTCTTGCCATTTCCCGTCAACCAACAGTCCCATCATTGTCTCCTTACGTTGACTGTCGAGGAGCGAGTGACGAGAAACGAAAGACAAAACCTTGTCCTGATTTTCGAAACTCGCAACGCGCTACTCACTTAGTATCAACAAAGTGTTAACCCGCCAGCGCCGCCTGTGCTTCGCTCATGGCTTTCTCTTTAGTCTCGTCACCCATGTTCAGCCCCTCCGCATAAACGAAGTTCACATCGGTCATGCCAATAAAACCAAAGAACAATTTGATATACGGGGTCACCGTATCGTTTTCGGTGCCGGCATACAGACCGCCCCGGGCCGCCAGCACCGTCACGGGTTTGTCGTCCAGCAAACCCTGCGGGCCATTTTCGGTATAGCGGAAGGTAATGCCCGCCCGGGCCACATGATCGATCCAGCTCTTCAACTGGCTGGGAATACCAAAGTTGTACATGGGCAGGCCCAGCACAATGTGATCTGCCGTTTTCAGCTCGTCGATCAGCGCCATGGAAAACGCGTCCACCGCCTGTTGATCGTCACTACGCTGGTCTGCCGGCGTAAAGAAGGCCCCTACGCGCTCCCCGTCCAGGTGTGGAATCGGGTCTGTGGAAAGATCACGGACCACCACGGTGGCATCCGGGTGTTGCGCTTGCAGCGCCGCCAACTGGCTGTTGACCAGCGAGGAAGAATTGCCGTTATCGCCGAAAACACTGCTTTTGATGACCAGAATATTCATGACCCCAACTCCTGTTTCTGTCTTTGCATGGTGCGGTCGGCGCCCATGCGCCGACGGGATTGTTTCGATGGGGCTATTGTGGTTTCAGTAAATAAGATATAAAACGGGATAAAACTGCACATTTAGCTCAGGAATTTCGATATGTCAGCCAAAATCACGCTGGATCAATGGCACGCCCTGCTCGCGGTGGTGGATGAGGGCGGCTACGCCAGCGCCGCCGAAGCGCTGGACAAGAGCCAGTCGGCGATCAGTTACGCCGTGCAGAAAATCGAAACCGAGCTGGGGGTGCGTGCCTTCACCCTGGAAGGGCGTCGCGCCAAACTCACCGAAACCGGGCAAATGCTGTACCGCCAGGCCAAGGTGCTGGTGGAAGAGGCCAGCCGCATCGAAAGTGCCGCCATCCAGCTCAGTCAGGGCTGGGAACCACTGGTGCGGGTAGCCGCAGACGGCCTGTTTCCGCAGCACTGCATGCTCTCCGCGCTGGATGCCTTCGCCCAGCACAGCCCGCTGACCCGGGTGGAGTACAGTGAAACCATCCTCTCCGGCTCCGATGAAGCCTTGTTGCGCAAGGAAGCGGATGTGGTGGTGGGCGGGCGCGTCCCGCCCGGCTTTTTTGGCGACCCGCTGATGCGGGTGCGCTTTCTGGCGGTGGCCGCCGCCGACCACCCCCTGGCCCAGGCCGACCACCTGACCCACGAAGACCTGCGCCAGCACCGCCAGATCGTGATCCGCGATTCCGGCAGCCGCCGCATTGATTCCGGCTGGCTGGGCGCCGAACAGCGCTGGACCGTCTCCCATGCCACCACCCGCATCGCGGCGATCCGCCGTGGACTGGGCTTTGCCTGGGTGCCGGAAGCGGAAATCGGTGATGGCTTGGAGACCGGGGCGCTGAAGATGCTGGCCCTGGATGAAGGGGTGGAGCGTATGGTGGACCTGTACCTGATTTATGCCGATGGCCAGTATGCGGGCCAGGCCGCGCGCTATCTCGGGGAACGGATTCGCGATGCGGCTGCCTTATCCTGTCCAGGGGTGACGGTTTAAAGCCGGGCCAGCCACTCGCCGGCGGCCCTCACCCGGACATGACGCACAAGGCGTAGAATGAGAGTACCAGCTCAACGTCAGGAGATTGCCATGCAAGGATTACCGATTCAGGCATTATGGGTGTTCGCCGCTACGCTGCTGCTCAGCGCCTGTGTCAGCCCGGTGGTGATCGACAGCCAGTCCGGCGCCGATCTGCAGCAATACCGCACCTACGCCTTTGTGCCCCAGGACGAGGACAAACCCCGCGAACTGGATGACCAACGCACCCAGGCTGCCCTGAAGAAAGCGCTGGCCGCCAAGGGCCTGACGGCAGCCGCCGCTGCCCAGGCCGATGTGCAGGTGAAACATTTCTTCAAACGCGAGCAGCGTTTCGATGGTTCCACCTTACAGTTCGGTTTCGGCTTTACCCGCAACAACATTGGCCTGGGCGCCAGCACTCCCACCGAGGGTGAAATCACCGAGGAATACAAACTGGTGGTGCAACTGATCGATCAGCAAAGTAAGGATGTGGTCTGGCAGGCCACCAGCCGCGACGAGCTCCACGACGACATGAGCACCGAGCGCCGCAGTGCGCATATCGAAAAAGCCGTCGAGGACATGTTCAAGCGCTACCCGTAAGCGGCCAGCTCAAGGTTGCGCGGAGCCCGGCGCCGGCACGGTTTTCCAGCGCCAGTTGACCGCCACTGCGGGCCATCACCGAGGCAACAATAGCCAGCCCCAGTCCGGTTTGCCCCCGATCCCCCCGGTGCCCACGCGTGCACAAGGCCTCCGCATTGGCCGTTATCCCCGGCCCCTGATCTTCCACATGGATGTGCAGGCCCGACGCATCCGCCACCACCCGAATCCACACTGGCTCGCCCGGCGGCGTATAGCGCAACGCGTTCTCCAGCAGGTTGCGTAATGCCAGGCTGGCCAGGGAAGGGGACGCCAATTCCATTCCGGCACACGTCACGTCATCCCGCTGCACTGCCGCACGCTGCGGATGCCCGGCGAGCTGGGCCAGACTGTCATCGATAACTTCCTGCACCGGGCGCGGACAACTCTGCGGCACCCCATCCAGGCGGGCCAGGGCCAACAGCTGCTGCAGGTTATCTGCCATTCGCGAGCTGGCGTTTTCCGCCGCCGCCAGTGCCGCCATAGCCGGTGCATCCGGGGGCAACTTCAAGCGGGCCACCTGCAACTGGGTTTTCAGGGCAGCCAGTGGCGTACGCAGTTCGTGGGCCAGATCGTCGGTCAGGCGCCGCTCGCGCAACAACGCTTGCCGTGCCTGATCAGCCCAGCGGTCCAGCGCCGCCACCAGGGGCACCAACTCCGTGATCCCGGCCGCGCTGGGTGTCGCTGACGCCGCCTGCACCGGGCGCGACTCAAACTCCTTGCGCACCGCGTCCAGCGGCGCCAGGCCGCGGCTCACGGCCCAGCGCACCGCCAACCACGCGCCCAGCAGGGCCAGCAACAATCCCACCAGCAATGCCCAGGCCAGAGTCGCCAGCAACGATTCACGCACCGCCATGGGTTCAGCGGTGGCAACCCGTACCTGCCCCTGGCTGACGGTATAAACACGCCAGCGCTCCCCCGCCAGGGAGCGCTCTGTAAAGCCGTCCTGGCTGCTGGCAAGGTGGGCGGACGGCGCGCCGCCGGAGCGCGCCAGAATCTCGCCACGCAAGTTCATCACCTGGCAAAACAGCCCGCTATTTACCACCGCCTGCAGCTCCGGCTTGGCAGATAACGCCGGTGCACTGGCATTGGCCATGGAGGCCACCATCCGTGCCGACGCCGCCAGACGCTGGTCCAGCGCCGTGCCCAGATGCTGCTTGACGGTATTGTGTAACCACAGTGCCAGCAGCAGCCAGACGCTCAGCAAACTGAACGCCACCAGCCACAACACCCGGGAACGCAGCGAGCGCGCCATCACGACGGCGCCCCCAGGCGATACCCGCCACCGCGCACGGTTTCCACAATGCCGCTGCCCAGCTTGCGGCGCAGGTTATGGATATGCACCGCCAGCGCATTGCTCTCCACGCCATCCACCCAGCCATAGACACGGTCGGCCAGCTGGTCCGCCGTGAGCAGCCGACCCCGGCTTTGCAACAAGGCAAGCAACAACGCCATCTCCCGCCGTTGCAATTCCACCTCCTGATCCGCCAGCCAGACCTGCTGGCGAAACGGGTCCACCCGTACCCGGCCATGTTCAATCAACGGACTCGCCTGGCCGCGACTACGGCGCAGCAGTGCCTGCAAACGCGCCGCCAGTTCGCCCAGATCAAACGGCTTGACCAGGTAATCATCGGCACCGCGCTGCAAGCCATCAATGCGGTCCTGTACCGCGTCTCGGGCAGTGAGGATCAATACCGGCGCAGTGAGCCCGGCGTCGCGCCACTGGCAAAGGGCCTGGCCCCCATCCTGGTCAGGCAGCCCCAGATCCAGCACCAACGCATCGAACTCCACGCTTTTCCAGGCAGCCAGCCCTTCGCGCGCACGCGTCACCCAGGCCACGGTAAACCCCATGGCCTGCAGCCCGGCCTGAATACCATCACCCAGCAAGGCGTCATCTTCGATCAATAAAATATGCATGTGGCTCTGACCCGGTTAGGCTGCGCAAGTTGCAGCCCAGTGTCGGCGCCACCGGTTAACCCACGGTTAATGCAGCCGGGCCACACTGGCGCTTCCCTGACTGGAGATACCGTGGACGCTGTCATTATTGGCCCCCTCGCGCTGCCGGCAGGCACCTTCGTGGTCCTGATCGGGTTTCTCGCCGCCACCCTGACCAGCCTGTGGTGGCAACGGCGTGGGCAACACATCGAAGCAACGCTCTGGCGGATTGCCATCACTGCCGTGCTCGGCGCCCGTCTGGCGTTCTTATTGCGCTATCACAGCCAATATGAATCCTGGCTGGCCATGCTGGATATCCGTGACGGGGGCTGGTGGTGGCCCGGGGCCTTACTGGCGCTGCCGGTGCTGGCCGTCAGCCTGTACCGGCAGCCCCGTGTTCGCGCCGCGCTGGTGTCTGCCAGTGCCGCAGCACTGCTCAGCATGACGTTGACGTTTGCCGCACTGGAAGCCTTGTCGCCAACGCCCAGCACGCTACCGGAGGTCACCCTGTATAACCTGCAAGGAGAGGCCACCACACTGGACGCCGCATCCAGCGGGGTAACGCTGGTGAACCTGTGGGCCACCTGGTGCCCGCCGTGCCGGCGGGAAATGCCGGTGCTGGAGGCCGGGCAGCAGCGCTATCCCGGCGTTCGCTTTATTCTTGCCAATCAGGGGGAGAACCCCAATCAGGTCCGCCAGTACCTCACCGAAGGGCAGCTGCACTTTGAGCACCTGTTACTGGATCCGCATGCGGATCTGGGTCGCTATGCGGGCAATCGTGGCCTGCCGCTAACCCTTTTGTTCGATCAGCAGGGCCAGGAAGTAGGGCGCCATTTTGGCCCCCTGTCCGACGCCAGCCTGCATCACTTTCTTAGCCAACACCTTCCGGGAGACACTCCATGATCAAACCTGCTGCCTTGCTGCTCACCCTGCTGATGCCCCTGATCGGCCAGGCCGACGACGGCCCCTCCATGGACAGCCTGCTGGCCAAGCTGGAAGCCAGCACCTGGGTAGCGGAAGGCGCACAGCAGCCGCAACGGGTGGCTTATGTGTTCACGGATATGGCCTGCCCCTACTGCGCCAGATTGTGGGAAAACATGCAGCCAATGATCGAAGACGAAGACAACGTGCTGCAGGTACGCCACATTATCGTCGGGCTGATCAATCCCAAACGCAGCTTCACCCAAGGTGGCGCGATACTGGCCGCCCCGGACCCGGCCGCCGCCCTGGCGGAGCACGAGGCGCACTACGATGACGGCGGCATTCGCCCACTGGAGCGAGTACCCGATGCCATTCGCAGCCAGATCCAGAGCAACACCGGGCTGATGATCGGGCTGGGCCTGCAAGGCACGCCGGCCCTGATTTTCCAGGACAGCCAGGGGCGCTGGCGTGTGGCGCCGGGGGTCGTTGGGGAGGAGGCGTTGCGGGTGGAGGTGTTTCAGATCAATGAATAATTAATAGTTAATAATGAATAACTCTAGACCTGATTTTGTTGTTTCCCAGACGCAAGAAGCCGCGCCCAAGGTCTGGGTGCGGCTTCTTGCGTCTAGAGACAAATAACGCGGTTTCGCGTCGCTATTCATTCTTAACTATTCATTGCCTAATCGCTTAGCCAGCTCACCTTGCCCTGGCACACCGTCAGTTTCACGCTGCCCTTGAGCTGGGCATGACGCCAGGGGGAGTTGTTGCCTGCGGACAGCCAGTCTTCGCGGAGGTCCTTGACGCCCGCCGGGTCCAGCACACAGAGGCTGGCAGGGCGACCGGTTTCCAGCTGGCCAGCCTGGATTCCCAGGCAACGGGCCGGGGCCGCGGTAACCGCATCCAGTGCGCGCGACAACTCCAGCTTGCCCTCACTGACCAGCTGCAAGACCAGCGAGAGCAGCACATCCAGCCCGGCCATGCCCGGTTTGGTGGCCGGGAACGGCGCCGCCTTGCTGGAGGAACCAATGGGGGTGTGCTGGGAACAGATAGCGTCGATGGTGCCATCGGCCACGGCTTCCAGCAGGGCCTCACGATCGGCGGCGCTGCGCAGGGGCGGAATCACATGGCAGTGGCTGTTGAAACCTTCCAGCGCCGACTCGTCCAGCAGTAGGTGCTGGATGCTCACGTCCGCCGTCACTGGCAGGCCGCGGCGTTTGGCGGCGCGCAGCAGGCGCAGGGAATCGCGACTGGAAATCTGCTGGAAGTGCGCCCGCACCCCGGTGGCCTCCACCAGCAGCAGGTCGCGGGACAGGTCGACACTTTCTGCCACGGCGGGAATACCGGGCAAACCGAGGCGGGTCGCCACCGGCCCTTCGTGGGCACAGCCCCCGGCGCTGAGCGCCGAATCCTGCGGGCGGAACATGACCGGCAGATCAAAGGTGGCGGCGTATTCCAGGCTGCGTTTGAGCACCAGCGCATTGGCCACCTTGCCGCCGGCATTGCCCACCGCAATACAACCGGCCCGGGCCAGGGTAGACATCTCCGCCAGCTGCTCGCCCAGTAATCCCTGGGTCATGGCGGCGATCGGCATGATACGGGCAAAGCCGGCCTGGCCGGCCTGCTCACGGATCAACCGCACCACCGCGGTGGAATCCACCGGGCCGCAGTCGGGCTGGGCCGCCAGGTGGGTGATGCCCCCGGCCGCAGCGGCGCGGGTTTCACTGGCGATATCGCCGGTGCGGCCGCTACCGGGCAGCGACAAGTGCACACAGGCATCCACCAGGCCAGGCAACACCCAATGGCCGTCGGCCTCCACAATATCGGCCCCCGGTGCGTCCAGGCTGGCGCCGATGCGCGTCAGGCGGCCGTTTTCAATCAGCAGGTCAGCCACGTCATCACGGCCACTGGCCGGGTCGATAACCCGCCCCTTGCGGATCAGGATATGGGCGCGGTTACGGTTAGCGCTGGCCACGTGCACCTCCTGCTCCTTCCATGCTTTCTGTGGAGGCGGCCAGAGCATTGCTGTCGCTGTCCTGGCCGCTGATGGCCATGGACATGACGGCCATGCGCACGGCGATGCCGAAGGTCACCTGGTTGAGAATCACCGAACGGGGGCCATCCGCCACTTCCGAGGCGATTTCCACGCCCCGATTGATGGGGCCGGGGTGCATGACGATGGCGTCATCCTTGGCGAAATGAAGCTTGTCGTTGTTCAAGCCATACAGGCGAAAGAACTCGCCTTCGCTGGGTAGCAGGGCGGAATCCATCCGTTCTTTCTGCAGGCGCAGCATGATCACCACATCCACGTCTTTCAGGCCCTGGGCCATGTCCGTGAACACCGTGGCGCCCAAGGCTTCGGCATCCACCGGCAGCAGCGTCTTGGGGCCGATCAAGCGAACTTCCTCGGCACCGAGAATATTCAGTGCGTGAACCTGGGAGCGCGCCACCCGGGAATGCAGGATATCGCCGACGATGGCCACTTTCAGCCCGGCGAACCCGCCCTTGTAGTGGCGGATGGTATACATGTCGAGCATGGCCTGGGTGGGGTGGGCATGGCGCCCGTCACCGGCATTGATCACCGCCACGCTGGGCGTTACTTCGTTGGCAATGAAAAACGGCGCTCCGGAATCCTGGTGGCGCACCACGAACATGTCCGCCGCCATGGCTTCCAGGTTGCGCAGGGTATCGAGCAGGGTTTCGCCCTTGCTGGTGGCGGACTTGGCAATATCCAGGTTGAGCACGTCAGCGCTGAGGCGCTGGGCCGCCAGCTCAAAGGTGCTGCGGGTACGGGTGCTGGATTCGAAAAACAGGTTCACCACGGTCTTGCCGCGCAGCAAGGGGACTTTCTTGATGGCCCGGCCACCCACATCCACGAAGCTTGCGGCCGTATCGAGAATATCTTCCAGCAAGGAACGGGGAAGGTGCTCAGTGGTGAGAAAATGGCGAAGCTTACCGTCGTCGGTAAGTTGTACGCGGGAGGATGGCGCAAGCGTCATTCTTCAGGCCTTGTGTCTCGTATCTCCGCCACAAGGGGGGCGGGCCCCCGTAATTCTACCCGTTGATGGGGTGGCAATGCCAAAGTTTCCCCACAAATATCGGCACGAATTGGCAATTGTCGGTGGCCGATGTCGAACAGCACCACCAGGGAGATAGACGCCGGACGACCAAAATCGAACAACTCGTTCATGGCCGCACGGATGGTGCGCCCGGTCATCAGCACATCATCCACCAACAAAATATGCTGGCCATCCACATCAAATGGCAGCTTGGACGGCGTCACCGTGGGCTTGAGTCCACGGGTGTCGAAATCATCCCGGTAGAACGCAGGATTCAGCGACCCCAGCGGCAGCGCCGTGGGCAAACGGTCATTAAGCGCCTGCGCCACCCAGGCACCCCCGGATTCAATCCCCACCAGCAGCGGCGACCGGTCCGCAAAGCGCTCATTAATGGCCGCCGCCATGGCATCCAGGTGTGTCTGCAATTGTTGCTCATCCCAGCTCAAGGCCGCTCTCCCGCAATCCATAAGGCATATCCAAGGCGTAAGAGTAGCAGAAGGCCGGGGCGCTGAGGCAATCAACGGAACAGCTGATCAAACCGTTCAGTTTTTTGCGCTGTGTCCCGACCTGAAATACCGACAAGCTAGTCGCCTACGCATAACGCCTGTAAGTTTTGTATAGGCGGGAACCTGACGCGCTGTGCGGACTCTGAACAAGAAGGGATCGCCCGGCAACACGGGCAGCAACACCGGAAGGGAACCATCATGAAACTGCGCAACGACTCGCAACGCTTTGGCGCCATTGCCGTTCTGTTCCACTGGCTGGTGGCATTGGCGGTGATCGGCCTGTTTGCGCTGGGCTTTTATATGGTGGACCTGGGCTATTACGACCCCTGGTATCGCAAAGGGCCGGACCTGCATCGCAGCATCGGCATCCTGCTGTTTATTGCCATGCTCCTGCGCCTGGGCTGGCGCTTTGTCTCACCTCCTCCCGGGCCGCTGCCCACCCACAAGCCCTGGGAAAGAATCAGCGCACATCTCACTCACTGGGCGCTGTACCTGCTGCTATTCACCGCCATGATCAGCGGCTACCTGATCAGCAGCGCCGATGGCTCTTCCGTGGATGTGTTCAACTGGTTTGCGGTTCCCTCAGTGAGCGGCCACCAGACCGGCCTGGAAGACACCGCCGGCCTGATTCATTACTGGGCCACCTGGGCCGTGATCGGTTTGGCCGGCCTGCACGCGCTGGCCGCCGTCAAACATCATCTTTTTGATCGCGACGACACCTTGCAGCGCATTCTCGGCCTCGCGCCACGAAGCACAACGCACACCCCAAACGACACTCACAACCTATCTTAATCACCTGAAACGGAGTTTGATGCTTATGTTGACGTTATTGAAAAAAGTCACGATCCCCGCCCTGGCGCTGCTGCTCAGCAGCATGGCGTTCGCCGACCAGCCCGGCGGCACCTACAAGTTCGACACCAAAGGCACCCACCAGTTTGTCATGTTCAAGATTTCCCACCTGGGTTACAGCTGGCTGTATGGTCAATTCAATGATTTCACTGGCGATTTCACCGTCGATGCAGAAAACCCGGAGAACAGCCAGGTAAACGCCACCATCCAGACCGCCAGCGTAGACTCCAACCACGCTGAACGTGACAAACACCTGCGCGGTGATGATTTCCTGGACGTGGACGAATACCCAACGGCCACCTTCAAGAGCACCAACATTGAAAAAACCGGCGAGAAAACCGCAAAAATCACCGGCGACTTCACCCTGCATGGCGTGACCAAACCGGTAACCCTGGATGCCAAACTGATCGGTTACGGCGATGACCCGTGGGGCGGCTACCGCATGGGCCTGGAAGCCTCCACCACACTGACGCTGTCCGACTTCGGCATCACCAAGGATTTAGGGCCGGCTTCAGAAACTGTGGACATTATTATTTCTGTGGAAGGGATCAAGCAGTAAGCTTTGCTGGTTTTGGTAGGTCGGATTAGCCATAGGCGTAATCCGAATTTCGGCCTTCTTTTTACGTATGGGGCACAAGTCGGGTTACGCCTTCAGGCTAACCCGACCTACATTCGTGCACCCATTAGCCAATGGCCTCGGCGTCCCCGGCAAAGAAACCTTCCGCAATAATCACCGCCGCCATGGAATCCACCCGGCTATCGGCTTTCTGGATACCCGTACGTTCGCGGGCTTCGCGGGTGCTCAAACGCTCATCCACCAGCCACACTTTTTTCCCGAAGCGCCCATGCAGACGATTGGCAAATTTACGTGCCCGTGCTGAGGACTCGCTATCACTGCCATCCATGTTCAGTGGCAACCCAACGACCAACGCCTCCGGCTCCCACTCTTTTAACAGCGCGGCAATGTCATCCCAGTTGGGCTGGGTGTTTTTGCAGGGCAGGGCTTTCAATGGCGTGGCGGTACCCAGCAGCATATTGCCACTGGCCACACCGATTTTTTGTGTACCGTAATCGAAGGCAAGAATCATAGGGGCAATGAATAGTTAATAATGAATAGTTAATAGTTGCGCGATCTCGTTGCTTTGATTTTGCAAGGTTCGTGGCCGCGCCGGGTGTTGCGACCGCGGCTTGTAACCTTGCAATAACAAGGACTTCAACCGCGCCGCTATTAATTATTAACTATTCATTATTAATTGCCTTTCAGCTGTGCCCCGCCTGGGTGGCAATCAAACTCATATCAACGCCAATGCGCGCGGCGGCCGCGTGCCAGGTTTGTTCGAAGGGGGTGTCGAGGACCAGTTCGCGACTGGCGGGGGTGCTGAGCCAGGCGTTATCCACCAGCTCCTGCTCCAGCTGCCCGGCATCCCAACCCGCATAACCCAGACAAATCAGGGACTGCTCCGGGCCTTCACCAATGGCGATGGCTTCGAGAATGTCACGGCTGGTGGTCAGGATCAGGCCATCACTGAGGACGGTGCTGGCGTGCCAGCGGGTGGCGGCACTGTGCAGCACAAAGCCGGCTTCCTGCTGGACCGGCCCACCGGCCACCACGCGATGCCGCTCGGAGGGCGGCACTTCGATTTCAATATCCATGTCGCTGAGGATATCACCCAGGCTGATCTGCACCGGGCGGTTGAGGGTCAGCCCCATGGCGCCCTCGCTGCTGTGCTCAACGATATAGGTAACGGAATGTTCAAAGTCCGGGTCAGCCATTTGTGGCATGGCCACCAGCAACTGGTGCTTCAAGGGTGTGTTTTCCATGGGGACAGTATCCGGGGAGGGAAGGAGCGCTGCAAGCTCAAGGAGCCCCGAGAGGGGCAACCTGGGAGAATTTCGTACAGAAGCAGGGGAAGGCAGGCGCTGGAAGACCAAGCCCGGCCAGATCCGCCTTCCTTCGGATCAAGCCCGACTCGCAAAGTCCGGAGCTATCGCTGATCCGCCCCTCACCTTTCAGGCGGGCTCAAGCTCCGACTGGCAACGGGCCCTCAATGCCACCCGAATATCATTGGCTAAATTGATCAGGCAGCTCTCCGTGCTTGACCAGTCAAGGCAAGAGTCCGTTATAGAAACCCCGTGGCGAAGCTCTTCCTTGCCTTTAACGTCGAGGCTTTGATTGCCAAAGTTAAGATGGCTTTCCATCATGAAGCCAACGACGGAGCGATTACCTTGCTGAATCTGGGAGGCAATATCACTCACCACCAAGGGCTGGCGTGTGGGATCCTTCCCTGAATTGGCGTGACTGCAATCCACCATAATGGTGGGCTCCAACCCGGCATCCGCTAATACAGCCTCACACTTCCCGACACTCTGCCTGTCGTAATTTGGCCCAGCATCACCACCACGCAGCACGATATGTGAATAATCATTGCCTTTGGTTTTGATAACCGCCACCTGCCCCTGGCCATTGATGCCAAGAAAGCGATGAGGATGCGCAGAAGACTTCAGCGCATTAACCGCCACCATCAAACTACCGTCAGTGGCATTCTTGAACCCCACCGGCGACGAGAGACCACTGGCCATTTCCCGATGGGTCTGGGACTCGGTCGTTCGCGCACCAATAGCATACCAGCTGATCAAATTAGACAACCTTTCTTTCTCAACAAAAGGCACACTCGTGCCAAAGGAAAAATCTGAAGAAGATTCAGAAATAGACACCGCCGAAAGCAGTCCGAGGCCAGCGCAACTATTACCTTAATGCCCACGATTTGCACCTTCTGTGATCATTAATGGGATCCTATTCGCACTTTCCCTGTATTCGTTTACACACTAAACAGGCCCTGTTTGACCTGCCAAATAACGTCATGATACTTTCAGGAACGATCATTCCTAAATAAAAGAAATGATCTGCATTAAATACACAAACCAAGGAAAAAGGATGAATGACCTGAAAGGAAAGAAGGCTGTCATTACGGGCGGCAACAGCGGTATTGGCTTTGCCACTGCCAAAAAGTTTGCTGAACTCGGCGCGCAAGTAATGATCACCGGCCGGTCAGCTGACAAGGTGTCTTCCGCTGCTGAGTCCCTCTCTGTTATCGGTGCTGTTGCTGACGTTCAGGACCTGTCCCAGATCGATAATCTGGTCGATAAAGTCAAGAGGGAGTTTGGCACGATCGACATTCTGTTTGTTAATGCCGGCATCTTCGCACCGGCACCAATAGGTCAGATTTCGGAAGAAATGTTTGACCAACAAATGGGGATTAACTTTAAAGGCGCTATCTTCACCATTGAGAAGCTCCTTCCCGTTCTCAATGAAGGGGCGTCAATCATTAATTTGTCATCGATCAATGCCTATACCGGGATGCCCATGACTGCTGTTTATGCTGCTTCAAAAGCAGCACTCAATGCTTACACTCGAACAGCAGCCACAGAGCTTGCACCCAGAAAAATCCGTGTCAATGCTGTCAATCCTGGCCCGACTGAAACCCCGATTTTCGAAAAGACAGGCATGTCACAGGAAGAGCTTGGCGGCTTTGCCCAGGCACTCCAGGCGAACATTCCCCTCAAGCGCTTTGCGCAGCCCGACGAGATAGCCAGCCTGGTTTCCTATCTGGCTTCTGACGACGCGGCCTTTGTCACAGGCGCTGAATTCAACATTGACGGCGGCGCCAATATCAATCCGATTCTGGCCGGCTAACAGATTCGTCAGACTGTTAGCTCTCATTGAGAAAACGCTATGCATGACCACTCCCGCATGCATAGCTCTTGCATTTACATTAAGGATCAAAAAGAACAGGGATGTGGCGTATTCTGGCGAGAGAGGAAAGAGTAAAACGGGGATCGGCGCTATCTAGACCGCATCATTTATGCAATGGCGCATGCGTCATGCAGAACTTCTTTGAACAGACGATTCTGGAAATTTCGTGCGGATAACCCAACAAAATGGCTTCGCTTTCTTACTATCCCCACCGGGAGACCCAGGCGAATTTGTCGACTCTGGCAACGGACATCAATCCAGCAAGCCAACAATTTGATCAATCTGGGCCATCAACTTTTTCGGGCTTTTCTCCAGCTTGGCAATCACATTGAGCCCTGAAAAAACGGTATATATCAAACCCGACAGTGTTTTTATGTCTTTATTCGGCGGTATCTCACCTGTCGCCTGACCTTTCTGCAGAAATTCGAAAAACACTTTCTCAAAAGACGCTCTATTTTTTGAAAGCGCCTTCAGCATTTCGTCATCTCCCGGCACAAGCTCTGTGGTTGAATTGACCACAAAACAGCCTTTCTTGTCTGCATCACTAATTGTGCAGTGGATAGATGACTCAAGCAGGTTTCTTATTCCTGACTTGACACTTTTCTCATTACTCAACAGGGCCTTAACTCCCTCCCTGTTAGTGCGGCAGTAATTACCCAGAGCCTGGTCAAAAAGCCCCTGTTTGCTACCAAACGACTCATAAAGACTAGAGCGGCTCAGCCCGACGTTCTGAACAATATCTTGCATGCTGGTGGCGTGAAACCCCTGCTTCCAGAACAGGTTCATTGCACGCTCCAGAACATCGTCTTTATTGAAGCTCTTTTTTCTTGCCATAGGTATCGCTTAAAGCACGGTTAAGGTATCTATCTTGCCAAGGAAAGCCTGGATAATTCATCTTCCCACGCGCACGATGGCCAGCAAGGCTGCCAGGAGAGCAACACATTGCATACCTGACGCCTCTGCGCTGCATGTTAAAACATGCCCGTTGCACAGACCTTTAATACAGCATACCTGCTTCGCTCTCGGCAAACTGTATAACATCATCAACCATATAGTCTGCTTCTATCATTGGAAAAACGCCGGCAATCCCTCTGACTCGAAGCTGCCCACTGATGATTTATATTCGCCTTTGTGGTGTTTCTTTCAGGGCACCTGCCGAACATTTTCTTACCGCACTAACGCCATAATAACTGGCACGCCAACCCCCTCCGTCTTCAATCGTGAAGCAGGAAAATTGACGCCGCCAGCGCGATACTCATTGGTGGCACGCAGACCGGGTGGAGAAGGGAAGGGCTTGTGCAGGCATTATGCCTGCACGCTACCGGGACGATACTTGCTTGTTCCTGTCGAACTTCCAGGTGCGGATAATTTCCAGCACGTCCATGTTCCGGCGCATTTCCGCTGTAAACGCATCGAACGGAGCCGCCAGACGCACACTCTGGATGGCGGCCTGATCAAGGAACTTATGGCCGGAAGACTTTAGCAGCCGCACTTCTTGCAGTGAGCCGTCTTTCTGGATCGCTACCATCAGGCGCACAGAACCATAGGTATTGCTGTTCAGGGCCCGGGTGGGGAAGTTGCGGGTACCCATGTCTTCCACCTTGCGACGAAAGCCATCGATGTAGACCGCTTCGAAGTGCGCCTTGGCGGACACAGAGGTGAGCCGCCGTACCCGCGGGCGCTTGGCATAGGCTTGTTTTTGTTCGTCCAGACGCGCCTGCAGGCTGGCGATCTGCTGGCTCAGGTCCTGCAGGTTTTCCTGCTTGGCTACTTTCAGGGGTTTGGGTTCGGTCTTTTCTTTCTGGTCAGCGTTAACCTTGTGCTCACTGTCACGGGCGGTGGTGATTACCAGTTGCTGGCTGACTCGCTCCCGGCGCTCCAGGGTGGTCTTTTCCTTGAGCTGCACGTTTTCCAGTTTACTGTCGGCAAAATCTGCCTGTTCCGTGGTGGTGAGCTCCTGCTTGTCAGCCTGATCACCGGAGCCTTCCTGATTACTCTGGGCAATGAAGTCAGCTTCTTCCGGCTCGCTGTCGCTGCGATGCTGGGCCAGGGTGACTTCCAGGGTATGCGGGGCCGCACGCTGCAACTCCGGCGCAAAGCTCACCCCGAAAATCAGGATGCCATGGAACGCCACCGCCAGAAAAACGGTAAAGGTGAGACGGTCGGAGGCGGTAACAGATGCCGGATTTGATGCCATGTTATTGTTTTCACTACTACTTTTAAGCGGCCTCAGTCAGCCATTGAATTCAGCCATGGCGGACAGCGCCCGCCACAACAGAAGGTCGGCCAGTGTGCCCCGCAGCGGCGGTCGGGTCTATGACGACGGCCGCAACTCCAGCAGGGTATCAAACAGCTGCCCGGCGATATTGATGTCAAAAATCGCATCCAGTTCGCGGATACAGGTAGGGCTGGTCACGTTGATTTCGGTGAGATAATCGCCGATCACATCCAGCCCGACAAAATACAGCCCCTTGCGTTTCAGGGTCGGCCCCACCTGCTCACAGATCCAGCGGTCCCGATCACTCAGCTCCCGGCCCTGGCCGGTACCACCCGCCGCCAGATTGCCGCGCAGCTCGCCTTCCTTGGGAATGCGCGCCAGCGCATAGGGCACCGGTTCACCGTTGATCATCAAAATGCGCTTGTCGCCTTCGGTGATCTCCGGCACAAAGCGCTGGGCCATGATCGGCGTCTTGCCGTGCTGGGTGAGCACCTCGATCACCACCGAGATGTTCGGGCTATCCTTGCGCACCCGGAAAATGTTGCTGCCGCCCATGCCGTCCAGCGGCTTCATCACGGTGTCACCAAACTCCTGTACAAAGTTGCGCAGCAGTGTGGACTGGCTGGATACCAGAGTCGGCGCGCAGCACTGCGGGAAGTCGGTGGCGAACAGCTTTTCATTGCTGTCGCGCACGCTGCCCGGGCGGTTCACCACCAGCACCCCTTCACGCTCCACTTTCTCGAGCAGATAGGTCGCGTAGATGTATTCCGCATTAAAGGGCGGGTCCTGGCGCATCAGGATAATGTCCAGATCGGCCAGGTCGTGATTCACGGCGTCGGCCAGACGGTACCAATCGTCGTTATTGTCGGTGACAGACAGTGCCCGGGTAGTGGCAAAGGTGCGACCATCGCGGACATAAAGGTCTCCGGGCTCCATGTAGAGCAGGGACCAGCCGCGCCGCTGCGCTTCCAGCAGCATGGCAAAGGTGCTGTCTTTCCAGGGTTTGATTTTGGCGATGGGGTCCATCACCACACCAACACGCAGGCTCATGAAGTCTCCGTTCTACAGGGCGCGGGCAGCCTGACGGCTGCGCGCGGGGATTTGGTACGGGCATTGCGTATACCAACAATGGCCGAGGCAATGTTAGCAGCGCACAGGCAGGTTCGCTATGCGCGGAGAAGCTTATTCAACGTCCCGTCTGAGGGACATTTTCTCAAGTTTCATAGGGTCTTATAGATTGATTGTAGAATCTGTGTTAAAAACTTCGCTTGGGCTGACACCGCCACAGGCCCCGCCCAGCGAATTACTAGAAAGGCCAAAAATTACAATAAGTTGCGGCCAATTACGGTTCACGGTTAAAGGCAGTTTCCATGACTGACAATTTCCAAGACCTCAAGGTGATGGTAATCGACGATTCCAAGACGATTCGTCGTACCGCCGAAACCTTGTTGAAGAAAGCGGGTTGTGAAGTAATCACGGCCACCGATGGCTTCGATGCCTTGGCCAAAATCGCCGACAGCAAGCCCAATATCATTTTCGTCGATATCATGATGCCGCGTCTCGATGGCTATCAGACCTGCGCGCTGATCAAGAATAACAGCGCTTTCAAGGCAACCCCGGTGATCATGCTGTCGTCCAAGGATGGCCTGTTTGACAAGGCCAAGGGACGCATTGTCGGTTCCGATGAGTACCTGACCAAGCCGTTCTCCAAGGACGAGCTACTGGGTGCGATTCGTCAGCATATCAACGGTTAAGCGGCATCGCCGCTGAACCTGAAGAGGGTAAGATGGCACGTATTCTGATTGTGGATGACTCGCCCACCGAGACATACAAGTTGCGCGAGATTCTGGAAAAACATGGCCACGAGGTAATCGAGGCCGCCAATGGAGCCGATGGCGTTGCCACGGCCCGTTCCGAGCTTCCCGAGCTGGTTCTGATGGATGTGGTGATGCCTGGCCTGAATGGCTTCCAGGCCACCCGCCAGCTCACCAAAGGAGCGGACACCGCCCATATTCCGATCGTTATCGTTACCACCAAGGATCAGGAAACCGACCGCGTCTGGGGCAAACGCCAGGGCGCCCGGGATTACCTGACCAAGCCGGTGGACAAAGACGTGCTCCTGCAAACCGTCGACCGCATGCTGGCCGACGCCTGAAGGAGCCGCCCATGAGCAGCAACGCCTCCGCCGCCTACATCAAACTCGCTGAATACAATCAGCGCTGCCGGGAGCAGGCCAAAGATCTGCCCATGCAGCAGGATGCGGTCAGCTACTGGAGTGGCGTGGGGTTTGTGCTCGACGGCAAGAAATACGTGGCACCGCTGGATGAGGTTTCCGAAATCCTCTCGGTGCCGGCCTACACCCGCATTCCCGGCGCACGCAGCTGGATGAAAGGGGTAGCCAACGTCCGGGGCCGCCTGATGACCGTCATGGATCTCAGCGGCTTTCTGGAAAAGAGTTCACCGGTTCAGGAAAAGCGCCGCCGGCTGCTGGTGCTGGACCAGGACGACCTCTACACCGGCATGGCCGTGGACGAGGTACTGGGGATGCAACATTTTCCCATTGATGAATTTGTGGAATCACTGCCGGTCAGCGACACCAGCGTCACGAACTTTGTGCGCGGAGCCTACCGACGGGAAGGGGAGTATTGGTCCGTGTTCAGCCTCACCCGGCTGGCAGAGGACCCGCGTTTTATGCAGGTAGCCCGTACCGGCTAACCGCATAGAACAACTCGGGGAATATAAGAAGAGTGAACGCCAGGCCAGGAGCCAGACTATGAAGTTCAATTCGGGAGCATTGTTCGAAAAACTGCGGGGGGGCTCAGGCGGCGGCACGCTGAATATTGCCCTTTATGTGGGCCTTGCCATTTTTATCGTACTGGCACTGGCCAACTTCCTGCTGTCCGCCACCACGGCAAACCGGGCGCAGGAAAACATTACCCGCGCCTCCGAAATGCGGGTAATTTCCCAGCAAATCGCCAAAAACGCCCTGGAAGCGGCCGCCGGTAACGCCGACGCCTTCGAACTGCTGGATAAATCCCAGAAAAGCTTCCAGTCCGCCTGGGACAACGTCAAGGACGAGCCGGTCAGCGACCCGCAAGCCATGGCGCGCCTGCAAACCCTGTGGGATGAAGTGAACGCCAACGCCGGCGTGATCCTGAAAGGGGAAGACACGGTACTGGATCTGCACGAAGTGGCAGACACTCTGGCCCAGACCATTCCTTCCCTGCAGGCTGAATACGAAGGCGTCGTGGAAATTCTGGTGGCCACCGATGCGGAACCGGAACAGATCGCCTTTGCGCAGCGCCAATCCTGGCTGGCTGAGCGCATCGTACGGTCCATCGCCAAGGTACTGGAAGGCGGCGACGGCGCGGTGATCGCGGCAGACTCCTTCGGCCGTGATGCCAGCCTGTTCGGTCGTGTCATGAACGGCATGATCGAAGGCGACGCCGCCATGGGTATTGACCAGGTGAATGACCCCGATGCCCTGGACTACCTGGCCGAAATTGCTGACCTGTTCGACGAATTCGTAAACCAGTCCGTGGATGAGATTCTGGAAACCGCCCCCGAGCTGTTCCAGGTACGTAACGCGGCCGACACCATCTTCCGTCGCTCCCAGGACCTGCTGCAGGAATCCACCAACCTGAACAACCAGTTCGAAGACAGCACCAGCGGGCTGTTCCCCTCGGTATGGCTGGGTGGCGTTTGCGCCGGTCTGGCCGTGTTGTTCTTCTTTATCATCATGGCCCAGCGGAACCGCCAGGCGGCGAAGCTGAAAGACGAACTGGAAAGTGAGAACCAGCGTAACCAGGCGGCGATTCTGCGTCTGCTTGATGAACTGGGCGACCTGGCTGACGGTGACCTGACGGTACAGGCAACGGTAACCGAGGACTTCACCGGTGCCATCGCTGACTCCATCAACTACTCCATTGACCAGCTGCGCAGCCTGGTACAGACGATCAACAACTCAGCGGTACAGGTGGCCTCGGCGGCCCAGGAGACCCAGTCCACGGCGATGCATCTGGCCGAAGCGTCCGAGCACCAGGCCCAGGAAATTGCCGGCGCCTCCGCCGCTGTAAACGAAATGGCGGTGTCCATTGACCAGGTATCCGCCAACGCCGCCGAATCGGCAGCGGTAGCGGAACGGGCGGTAGCCATCGCCAACAAGGGCGCCGAAGTGGTACAGGCCACCATCCACGGCATGGACACCATCCGCGAACAGATCCAGGAAACCTCCAAACGGATCAAGCGTCTGGGTGAATCCTCCCAGGAAATTGGTGACATCGTATCCCTGATTAACGACATCGCCGACCAGACCAACATCCTCGCATTGAACGCCGCCATTCAGGCGTCCATGGCCGGCGAAGCCGGCCGGGGCTTCGCGGTGGTTGCGGATGAGGTACAACGCCTCGCGGAACGTTCTGCTGCGGCAACCAAGCAGATTGAAACCCTGGTTAAAACGATTCAGACCGATACCAACGAAGCGGTTATCTCCATGGAAGCCACCACTGCCGAGGTAGTGAAAGGGGCACGCCTGGCACAGGATGCGGGTGTGGCACTGGAAGAAATCGAGAACGTATCCAAGACCCTGGCGGACCTGATCCAGAACATTTCCAACGCGGCACGCCAGCAGGCGGCATCCGCGGGTCACATTTCCAACACCATGAACGTGATCCAGGAAATTACCTCACAGACCTCTGCCGGTACCACCGCAACAGCACGGTCCATTGGTAACCTGGCCGAAATGGCCCAGGAAATGCGTAACTCCGTTGCCGGCTTCCGCCTGCCGGAGCACTCCTGATCCGGCCTGAGCCGGTCTCGGGAGACATGCCATGGGTGCTGCAGTGACAGATCGCTGGTCGATCAAAAGCACGCCCGCCATGGATGCGGAGCAGTTCCAGCTATGGCAGGCGCTGCTGGAAGACCGCACCGGCATGTCGCTGTCCAACGAGCGCAAGACCTTCCTCGAAACCAGCTTGAACATTCGCATGCGCGAGCTGGGCATCGAGGACTACGACACCTATTACGAACACCTGATGGTGGGTTCCACCCAGTCACGGGCCATGGAATGGTCCGTGCTGGTGGACCGTCTGACCGTCCAGGAAACCAGTTTCTTCCGGCATCCCGGTTCCTACGCGCTGGTGGAAGAATTTACTCAGCGCTTCATGGCCGAACAGCCGGCGAGCGCCAGCCTGGACGTGTGGAGTGTGGGGTGCTCCACCGGTGAGGAAGCCTATTCCCTCGCCATGATGATCAACGAGCAGTTTTCCGCCAGCGAGCAAAAACGGTTCTACGGCATCACCGCCACCGACATCAGCCTGCCCACCCTGGCCAAGGCCCGCAAAGGCGAATATGCCGCACGCCGGGTATTGCAGGTCGATCCGCTGTTGCGGGACAAGTATTTCGAGCCCACCGGAAACGGGCAAACCGTGACCATCACCGGGGCACTTCGCGAACGCATCTGCTTCGCGCGGCTTAATGTGCTGGATCTCAGCACCGCACCAATGAACAACATGGATCTGATTTTTTGTCAGAACATGCTGATTTACTTCCGCCGCTGGCGGAAACGCCAGATCGTGAACCGGCTGGCGGAACGGCTCGCACCAGGAGGCATCCTGATACTCGGGCCCGGGGAAGTGACTGATTGGCAACATCCGGATCTGGAACGGATTCACTTTGCCGATACGCTGGCATTCCGGCGCTGTCGATAGAAACGCAGAAAGACATAACGCAACACGCGGCACGCAACATGCGGCTCGCGAAAAAGAAAAGGCTTGGGGTAGCACCCATCAGCAACCACCGGCTCGGGGCCTGCTGCATGTTACGTGTTGCGCATTGGGGCCTGTTAACGCTACCGAAATGGTACCTGTTGAGCCCCAAAATCCGCCAATCTAGGCATGAGGAGCGATGTTTGGTTTCTCTAAATGAGTGACGAATAACAACGAGTGGCGGGGTTTGGGGCTCAACCCGAAGGGCTGATCCCTTTTTCCGCCCAGCAGCGCCATCTGCTGTTTATGTAGACTAACTACACAGCACATCGGCTGACACTACTGGACGAAAAAATGCATTCAGCAGGTGCCATTTCGGTAGTGTTAACAGGCCCTATTAAAACCTGCCCACCAAAGAAGGCGGGTTTATGTATGACAGGAGACGTCATGAGTGACCGTCACGACTATCTGGCTCTGGACTGGGTTCGCGGGGAAATCCAGGAAACCCTGAACCAGGCGCAACAGGCACTGGAATCGTTCGTGGACAACCCGGACGACGCCACTCGCATGCGTTTCTGCCAGACCCACCTGCATCAGGTGTACGGCACCTTGCAGATGGTGGAGTTCTACGGTGCGGCACTGCTCGCCGAAGAAATGGAAAAACTGGCGCAGGCACTGCTCGACGGCAATGTAGGCAATGTGACTGACAGCCAGGAAACCCTGATGCGGGCGATCCTGCAGCTGCCGCCGTACCTGGACCGGGTCGCCAGCAACCGCCGTGATCTGCCGGTGGTGCTGCTGCCACTGCTCAATGACCTGCGCGCCGCCCGCGGCGAATCCCTGTTGTCGGAAACCTCCCTGTTCAAACCGGATCTCAGCGAAGCAACCGGCCAGGGCCAGATTCCTGACGACCTGCTCAACGATCCACGCTTTATCCTGCTGGCGAAAAAAATCCGCCAGATGTTCCAGATTGCCCTGCTCGGCGTACTGCGCAACGACAACATGGGCGAAAACCTGGGCTACATGGCCAAGGTCTTCACCAAACTGGAACAGGTCACCGGCGACGCACCCCGTGCACCGCTGTGGTCGATCAGCAATGCGCTGGTGGAAGGCCTCTCAGAAGACGCCATTATTCTCGGCACCTCCGTCAAGCTGATGCTCGGGCACGTGGACCGCAACCTGCGCGAGCTGGCGGTGGAAGGGGCTGCCAGCCTGAACCGGCCAGCCCCCACCGAACTGATCAAGAACCTGCTTTACTACGTGGCCAAGGCCGACGTGGACAGCCCGCGCATCCGCGATGTAAAAGCCCGTTTCCGGCTGGATGAAGCGCTGCCGTCCGATGATCTGGTCAATGAAGAACGCCAACGGATGACCGGCCCGGACGCCCAGGCCATGAACTCCGTGGTGCAGGCGCTTTCCGAGGAGCTCACCACAGTAAAAGACGCGCTGGAAAGCTTCGTGCACAGCGGCGACACCGATACCAGCAAGCTGCAGCCACTCACGCTCACCCTGAAGCAGGTGGCCGACACCGTGGCCGTACTCGGCCTGGGCCAGCCTCGCACGCTGGTGGAAGAGCAACTGCATGCCATGGAGGATATCGTCGCCGGCAAGGCGCCCGCCGAGCGCGAAAGCCTGATGGACATCGCCGGGGCCCTGCTCTACGTGGAAGCCACCCTGGCCGGCATCAGTGGCGACCGCCGCAGTGCCAGCTACAACGGCCAGGGCGACGACATGCCCAGCCATGTGGGGCAGGCCATGGACGCCGTGCTGCGCGAATGCCGGGCCGGGCTGGAAGAAGCCAAAGACGGCATCGTGGAATTCATTGCGTCACAGTGGAATACCGATCCGCTACAAGTGGTGCCCGAACGCCTGAACGCCGTGCGCGGTGGCCTGGACGTGATCCAGCTGGGCAAACCGGCCCTGATTTTGCGCCAATGTGTGCAGTTCATCGAAGAAAAGCTGCTGCAAGCGGACCAGCCCAAGCCGGACTGGCGCAGCATGGACACCCTCGCTGACGCCATCACCTCGGTGGAATACTACCTGGAGCGCCTCAGCGACGACCCGGCCACCACCGACGATATCCTGCAGCTGGCCCGCGCCAGTGTGGAAGCGCTCGGCTATCCGCTGGAAGAAGAGCAGGACTTTGCCGACAACGATATCGATGTAGAACGCATTGAGCTGGAACAAACGGGACTGGACAGCCCGGCAGAGAGCCACGACTCTGCCGACAGTGCCGTGGCGGAGCACGACGTGGATGCCTGGTCCGGGTTCTCTGCCAACGAGCAGCTCGACGACGAAACCGACACCACCGCGCAGGGCCAGGACCCCACGCTGGAACTACAGCCGCTGGAGAGCGACGACGAGGGCCCGGATTTCGACAGCAGCGACGATGACGAACTGCTCGATCCCACCCTGGAAATCACCGCCCCGGCAGAGCCCGAAACGCACGCACCGGAAGCATCCGACGCCGACACCCATAACGACGATGACGACGACCTGATCGATGACGAAATCATCGAGATCTTCCAGGAAGAAGTGGGCGAAGTACTGGACGCCCTGGACGAATACTTCCCGCGCTGGGCCGCCAACACCAGTGACGAAGAGTCCCTGGTGGAATTCCGCCGCGCCTTCCACACCCTGAAAGGGTCCGGCCGCATGGTCGGTGCCAGCACCGTGGGGGAACTGGGCTGGTCCGTAGAAAACATGCTGAACCGGGTTATCGACCGCACCATTGTGCCCACTGCCGTGTTGATCGCCCTGGTCCAGGAAGTTCGCAATCGCGTGCCCGCCCTGGTCAATGCCTTTACCCTGCGCCAGCCGGACCCGTTTGACGTGCAGCCGCTGGCCGATGCCGCCGACACCCTGGCCGCCGGTGGCCAGATCGATCAGGTGCCCGTGATCGTTGCCGACGACAGCACCACCGACGCCATCGACAACACCGCCACAGACACTACAGCTGATGTCAGCCCGGACGCCCCGGACACCCTCGTCCTGGAAGCCGATGCGCACAGCGAGCCCGACAGCACCCTGGAACTCACCGAGCTGCCGTCCGCTGAAAACGCCGACGCCACATCCAGCGAGCATACCCTGTCCGCCGAGGATCTGGCCGCCTTTGATGCCGCCGCCAGTGAAGATACCCTCACCCCCTGGGACACTGACGACAGCAGTGATGACATCCACGTGCTGCCGGTGGACAACGACCTTACCGAGATCGACGAAAGCCTCACTCTGGACCTGCCAGAGCAGGAACCGGACTACGACGCCCAGGCCCCCGCCCACAGCAGTGCTGCGGCTGCCGAGAGCCTGTCCGACATTCCGGACATGAGCGACGGCGCTCCCGGGGATGATGCGCCCGCGGATGGCGATAATAGCGACGAAGGCCCGGACACCGTCCTGCTGGAAATCTTTTCCAGCGAAGCCCGCCGCAACCTGGCATTGATTGCCCAATGGCTGGCCGGCAATGACACCGACCTGTCCGAGCACCCGGTGGATGATAGCGTGCATCGCGCCCTGCACACCCTCAAGGGCAGCGCGCGCATGGCAGAAATCGAAGCCGTGGCCGAAGTGGCCGAGCCGGCTGAAAAGCTGGCCCGGGACCTGATCAGCAGCAACCGCCGCGCCAACCAGCAACAGGTTGACCTGCTGGCCCAGAGCCACGATCTGATTCTCACCAGCCTGGATCAACTGGACCCGACCCCGCCGGCCCATCTGCCCGGCGCCGACGCCCTGATCCAGTCGCTGAATCAGCAACGCGATCAACTGCAGGGCAGCGACAGCCCCGGCCCGGATCCGCACATCCTGTCCGTGTTCCTGTCCGAAGGCATGGACCTGATCGTGGATGCTGAGCAGCTGCTCAGCCAGTGGGCACAGCACCCCGAGCACACCGATGAACTGGTGCGGCTGCGCGACGAACTGGAACTGCTGTCCAACAGCGCCACCACCGCAGGCCTCAACGAGATTCACGATCTGGCCGCGGCTCTGGCGGGCTGCTACAGCGCGGTGGAAGGCGGTCGCCTGGCCTACAGCGAGCGCTTGTTCGCCCTGGCGGGCGAAGGCCAGGACGCGCTGATGAACATGATGGACTGCCTGGCCGCCGGCCAGACCGTCCGCCCGGAACTGGGACTGGTGGATGCCCTGCGCGAGCTGGCCGAAGGCGACGGGCCCGATGGCGGCCCGGACGGCGGCCTGCCTGTCGATGACCATAACGACGACAGCGGCGACACCCTGCAAAACAACACGGCCCCGGTTAGCGAGCTCTCCGCAGAGACCCCGGACAGCAGCCGCTACGAAGCGCACCTGGACCCGGAGCTGGTGGAACTGTTCCTGGAAGAAGCCGAGGAAATTCTCGAATCTGCCAGCCACATTCTCGACCAGTGGGAAGCCGGCGACAGCAGTAACGTGAGCAGCCTGCAGCGAGACCTGCACACGCTCAAGGGCGGTGCCCGCATGGCCGGTGTTGCCCCGGTCGGCGACCTGGCCCACGAACTGGAAAACCTGTACGAAGGCTACAACGCCGGCCAGCTGGAGTCTGATGCTGCCCTGTTCCAGCTGCTGCATCAGTGCCATGACAGCCTGGCGGTGATGATCGAAAACCTGCAGGCCAATATCGCCCCGGCGGATGCGCCGGCCCTGGTGGCGGCCATTCAGGCCTTCATCCGTGGCGAAGCCCCGGGGGCAGTTACCCCCTCGGCCCCGGACGACGACAACGCTTCGCCGTTCTCGAATACCGGGGAGAGTGAATCTGCCGATAGCCCGGTGATGCCCGCCGCCAACGCTACTGACGCCCCCGCGCCCGTTGCGGTTGAGGACGCGCCCGAGCCCACCGAGGCGCCCCCTCAACCGGAGCGCGACCCGGAACTGGTAGAAATCTTCCTGGAAGAAGCGGACGAAATTCTCGAATCCGCCGGCAACAGCCTGGAACTGTGGATCAGCCAGCAAGACAACCTGATTGAGCTGCAATCCCTGCAACGGGATCTGCACACCCTCAAGGGTGGCGCACGCATGGCGGAAGTGCCGGAGCTTGGCGACCTGGGCCACGAGCTGGAAACCCTTTATGAGGGCCTGGCGCAAAGCCAGCTGGCCATCGAACCCACCTTGTTTGACCTGCTCCACCGCTGCCACGACCAGCTGGCGGAAATGGTGGAAGCCCTGAAAGCCAACCGGCCGTTGCCCAGTGGCGAGGTGCTGATCACCTCCATCCATGGCTACGCAGCCGATCCGGCGGGCTTTACCCTGCCCGCCATGGCGGCCAGCCCGCCGCCAGCAACAGCAGCCAGCGAGGCACCCGCGCCGGCCAGCACCGCCGCCGATGACGCCTGGCAGGCGGACAGCGACCCGGAAATCCTGGAAATTTTCCTGGAAGAATCCGAAGAACTGTCAGACATCATCGATGCCTGCCTGACCTCCTGGAAAGATCACCCGGAAAGCACCGACTTTATCGACGATCTGAAACGGGCGCTGCACACCCTGAAAGGGGGCGCACGACTGGCCGGCCTCAAACAGCTGGGCGACATCAGCCACGATTTCGAAACCTATTTGCTGGAACTGGAAAGCCGTCGCCAGACGCCCGCCCAGAGCGATTTCCAGCCCATGCTGGATTGGCACGACCAGATCAATCGGGGCATGGAGTCCGTCGCGGCGGCCGCACAAACCAACGCACCGGTCGCCGAGACCCCGGATGCCGCGGCACCGGCCAACACCTTGCCGGCAGCCACCGACAAACAGCCCGCGCCACAGCAGCCGCAGAAAGACGACCGGCGCCAGCGCCAGAATCAGGCGCAACCGCAGGAAATGGTACGGGTTGGCGCAGATGTGCTGGAGGCCCTGGTCAACCTGGCGGGGGAGACCTCCATCAACCGTGGCCGGGTCGAGCAGGGCATCACCGAGTTCGCCTTCAACGTGGAAGAAATGGGCAACACGGTACAGCGCCTTTACGAACAGCTACGCCGGCTGGATTCGGAAACCGAAGCGCAGATCATGTCCAACTACCAGAAGGGCGTGGATCTCGGCGAATACGACGAGGACTTCGATCCGCTGGAAATGGACCAGTACTCCGAGCTGCACCAGATCACCAAGCAGCTGTCCGAGTCCGCCTCTGACTTGCTGGATTTGAAGAACACCCTGCTGGACCGCAACAAAGACACCGAAACCCTGCTGCTGCAGCAGGCACGGATCAACACCGAGCTGCAGGAAAAACTGATGCGCACCCGCATGGTGCCCTTCAGCCGCCTGGTGCCGCGTCTGCGCCGTATCGTCCGGCAGATTTCCGGCGAAGTGGACAAGCGCGTGGACTTCGATGTACTCAACCCGGAAGGCGAACTGGACCGTTCCCTGATGGAACGTGTGGTCGCCCCGCTGGAACATATGCTGCGTAATGCCGTGGACCACGGTATCGAAACCAGTGAAGGCCGCCAGTCTGCCGGCAAGGACGGCACCGGGCGCATCAACCTGGAGCTGGGTCGTGAAGGGGGCGAGGTGGTAATCACCCTGTCCGACGACGGCAAGGGCATCGATACCGATGCGGTGCGCCAAAAAGCCATCGAGCGAGGCCTGATCGCCGCCGACGCGCAACTTTCCGAGCAGGAAATTCAGCAGTTCATCTTCCACGCCGGCTTCTCCACGGCCGCCGCCGTGACCCAGATTTCCGGGCGCGGCGTGGGCATGGACGTGGTCGCCAGTGAAATCAAGCAGATGGGCGGCTCGGTCACCATCGACTCCCGTAAAGGGCAGGGCACCCGCTTCATCATCCGCCTGCCATTTACCCTGGCCATGAACCGCGCCCTAATGGTGAAAGCGGCGGAAGACTCCTACGCGATTCCGTTGAACCAGATCGAAGGTATCGTGCGGATCAGCCCGTTCGAACTGCAGCACTATTTCGAAGAAGAGAACCCGGTTTACACCTACGTGGGCCAGGATTACGAACTGCAGTACCTGGGCCACTTTGTCCACGGCAACCGAGTGCCGCACCTGGAGAACCAGACCACCCCCATGCCGGTACTGCTGATTCGCAGCACCGAACACACCGTCGCCATCGTCGTGGACGACCTGGTGGGTTCCCGGGAAGTGGTGGTGAAAGCGGTGGGCCCGCAGCTGGCCACCGTGGCTGGCATCAGCGGCGCCACCATCCTCGGGGATGGCTCGGTGGTGATCATTCTGGATATCCATTCCCTGATCCGTGCCGCTCACGTGCAGACCACCGCCCTGGCAGCCGGCGAGACCGTACCGACACTGCCCCAGGAACCCGAAGAAGAGCTCCAGCCGCAGCGTGACACGCCGTTGGTCATGGTCACCGATGACTCAGTTACCGTGCGCAAGGTCACCACCCGCCTGCTGGAGCGTAATGGCTACGAAGTGGTCACCGCCAAAGATGGCATCGACGCCATCGCCAAGCTGGAAGATATTCGCCCGGATGTGATGCTGCTGGATATCGAAATGCCCCGCATGGACGGTTTTGAAGTGGCCACCCACGTACGCCACGACAGTCGCCTGCAGGATGTGCCGATCATCATGATCACCTCCCGAACCGGTGAGAAACACCGCGAGCGGGCCTTCGATATTGGCGTGAACTGTTACATGGGCAAACCGTTCCAGGAGAACGAATTGCTGTCCACCATTCGCGAACTGCTGGGCGAACTGCAGGAAACGGATAACGGATGACCGCGCCCGGCCGCGTCGGCGTCATCGCCGACAGCACATTGCAGGGGCACCTGCTGTCCAGTGCGGTGAAGGGCCAGGGCTATCAGGTACTGGTCAGCACCGAACCGGAAGCCCTGGAGGACCGCTGGCTGGCCGCAGACGCGCTGGACCTGTGGGTGGTGGATCTGTCCAGCGAAGATCGCTGGCAGCACTTCCTCGACGACCTGCTGGAGCGCGCCGAGGTACCGATTCTGTTTTGTGACGGCCAGGCCCCGGCGCGCACCGATGTGCGCTACCCCAAATGGGAGCGGCGCCTGGTCACCAAGCTGGTGAGTTTTATCGGCAAGCCGGCGGCGGAAGAGCGGCTGGACGTGATCCCCGCACCACCACCCCGGATCCGCATTCCCCAGCCACGGGAGTTCCAGGCCATCCGCCCCGGCGATCGCCCCCGCCAGGTATGGGTATTGGGCGCCAGCCTGGGCGGGCCGGCCGCGGTAAAACTGTTTCTCGACTGCCTGCCCGCCAATTTACCCGTGGCGTTTGTGCTGGCCCAGCACATTGACGGCAGTTTTCTGGATACCCTGTGCGGGGTGCTGGGCCGGGATAACCCGATCCAGTGCAAAATCGGTGTCGATGGTGAAGCCTTGCGACACGGCGAACTGGCCATTGTGCCGGTGGAATATGCCGTGCGCTTCCGCCATGACGGCCGTATCCAGTCCACTGGCGAGACCTGGGAAGGCCCCTATGCGCCCTCCATCGACCAGGTTATCCAGCATGTGGGGGACGGCTTTGGCAACGCCTGCGGCGCCATTCTGTTCTCGGGCATGGGCAACGACGGTGCCATCGCCGCGCCACGCCTTGCAGCCACTGGTTGCCCGGTGTGGGCGCAAAGCGCAGACACCTGCGCGGTCAGCAGCCAGCCGGATTCCGTGCGCGAGACCGGCTGCGTCAGCTTCAGCGGTTCCCCCGAACAGCTTGCACTGCAGCTGGTGGAACGGGTAAGAAGGGAGCTGACGCAGGCGCCGCTGCCGCAATAACAGCACCCTTACCACAGAACGGTAGCACCAACAGTACAACACGCGCTTGGCCACCAGCCGGCCCGCGACGACATACGCGATGACAAGAAAAGGAACAGCACTATGGCGCAGTTGCCCTCCGATATTTCCAGCCTGCTGATCCCCATGCAGGGACGCCCCTGGATGGTGCCCAATATTGTGGTGGCCGAGGTGATTCCGTTGCGCCAGCCAGATCGCCCGGGCCATGGTCCGGAGTGGCTGCTGGGCTGGCTGAGCTGGCGTGACCAGCAGATCCCGCTGCTGTCATTCGAAAAACTCAACGAATCCGGCCAGGTCACCATCGGCCAGGATGCCCGGATTGCCGTGCTCAACACGGTAGCCAGCAAGGCGCCTTTTTATGCGGTAATCGTGCAGGGGATTCCCCGCCTGATGAAAGTGGCCAAGGACGACCCGGTGGAAGAGCCGGTGGACACCGGCCCGGCGGAGGCCATGTATATTCAGGTCGGTGGCGATCTGGCGGTAATCCCGGATCTGGACGCCATTGAAGGTGCTGTGGCGGGACTACAGAAACCGGCATGATCGACCGTGAGCGACTGGCCGCGCTGGCCGCCGAAGAACCCGCCAGCCAGCGCCGCAAGCACGCTTTCCGTAACCGGTATGCCACTGCGCACCACGGGCTCGGCTCCTTCCTGCGCTGGCAGTGGCAATCGCGCGGACGTTTTCCCGACCATCAGTCCTTTCCGCTACACACCCCGGACCCGGAACAGCTGACCCAGCCAGGCAATCACCCGCAGATTACCTGGATCGGTCATGCCACCTACCTGTTCCAGCACCGTGGCTGGAACCTGCTCACTGATCCGGTGTTTTCCGACCGTTGCTCCCCGTTCACCTTCGCCGGCCCGAAACGGGCGGTGCCGCCAGCACTGACCATCGAGCAACTGCCCGACATCAATGCGGTGCTGATATCCCATAACCACTACGACCACCTGGACAGGCCCTCGGTAAAGCAATTACAGGCCCGCTTCGGGCGCGACATTCTCTGGTTTGTGCCCCAGGGTATCGCCGCCTGGCTGCGCAAGCTGGGTGTAGAGCGAATCATCGAGCTGGGCTGGTGGCAGAGCGACTACCACGGCCAGGTGGAGGCTTTCTGTTTGCCCGCCCAACATTTCAGCGGGCGCGGCGCCAACGATCACAACCAGACCCTGTGGTGCAGCTGGCGCCTGAACTTTCCGGACTTCAGCCTCTATTTTGCCGGTGATACCGGGTATGCACCGCTGTTTAACGAAATTGGACAAGTATTCGGGCCGGTAGATCTGGCATTATTGCCCATTGGGGCCTACGAGCCGCGCTGGTTCATGTCACCGGTGCACATCAACCCGGCAGAAGCGGTTAAAATCCATCAGGATATTCAGGCGCGCCAGTCCCTGGCCATGCACTGGGGCACCTTCGTGCTCACTGACGAACCCATGGATGCGCCGCCCAAAGCGCTGGCTCGGGCCCTGACAGAACAACACATTGAACACGCACATTTTCGGGTTCCGCAGCATGGCGAAACCCTGACCATTGAACTGACACATGAATAAACAATACCCCGGCCGCCGTCTCTGGATGGTGGTTCGCCTTCTTGCCTGGCTTCCCTTGCCACTGGTCACCGGATTCGGTGCCGCCGTTGCTACCCTGGTGACCCTGGTACCGCTGCGCTATGCCAGCGCCTACCGGGTGGTGCTGATCAACCTGCTGGCCACGCACCCGCACATGACCTATGCCCAAGCTAAAAAAATCGGCCGCCAGAGCTTCCGCGAACTGGGCCGCACGCTCACCGAATTCAGCCACGTCTGGCACCGGCCCGTGGAGGAAACCCTGTCACGGGTCACCCATATCCATGGCGAGCAGGCCTTTCTCGATGCCTGCGCCAGCGAACGGCCGGTATTGATGCTGTCACTGCACCAGGGCAGCTGGGAAATCAGCAACCTGTATGTGGGCGACAAGGGCAGCCGGGACAAGACGCTGATCATGTACCAGCCTCACCCGGCCACGCTGATGGATGCCATGGTCAAGGCGGCCCGCGAACGCACTGGCTCCGTACTTATCCCCACCAACAGCCAGGGCGTCAAACAGGCGCTGGCGGCCATGAAAGCCGGTGGCACTCTGGGTATTCTCTCCGACCATAATCCGGGCAACCGCAGTAATCCCTCTGTGCCTTTCTTTGGCTATGACGTGCCCACCCCGGCGCTGATCGACAAACTGGTCCAGCGTTACCGCCCCCATGTGTTTATCGTTTCCTGCATTCGCGGCGAAGGCGGAGTGAAAGATATCCACCTGCACTTCGAAGAGGCCCCGGCCATCGAGCAGGCCAACGACACCGCCGAAATCCTCACCGCCATGAACAGCGGCCTGCAACGCTGCATTGACCGCAACCTGAGCCAGTACCAGTGGACCTACAAGCGCTTCAAATGGAGCCCCCGCGGCCGCCGTAACTGGTACCGGCAGTCCAACCGCCTGCTGAGTGAGATTCGCAAGGGTACAGATCGCAAAGCGCTGGGCCTGCATCCCGACGCGAAGCAGTGAACCCCGCTGCCGGCCAGCGCTCGGGTGGTGTAGAATAACGCCATTGTTTCATGCGTTTACGCAACGCGCTCATTCATCTGTGACCCAAGGTCCTGGCCGCAGTTACCGGGTTTTCCGTTCTGGTCTCCTTGTTCGCCGCAGCATCGCCTGCGCCCCGGTCGCGTCTCACAGGAGACCGCAATGTCTTTCTTGTCTCGTACCTTTCAGGCCGTGGATGTGCCGGTCTTTATTCTCAGCGGCGGCCTGATCCTGCTGTTTGTGGGCCTGTCCCTCTGGGATATTGAGCAAACCGCCGCCTGGGTACAAACCAGCTTTGCCTGGTCCACCAAGTTGTTTGGTGCCTATTGGCAGCTGCTTATGCTGGCCACCTTTTTCGTCTCCCTGTACTTGGCCATCAGCCGCACCGGTAACGTTCGCCTGGGAGGGATGGACAAACCGGAGCTGTCCACCTTCAAGTGGGTGTCGATCATTATATGTACCCTGCTCGCCGGTGGTGGCGTGTTCTGGGCGGCAGCGGAGCCCATTGCCCATTTCATCTCGGCGCCGCCGTTGTTTGGGGAAGGCAACACGCCCATGGAGCAGGGCACCAATGCGCTGGCGCAAAGCTTCATGCACTGGGGCTTTCTGGCCTGGGCCATTCTCGGTTGCCTGACCAGTGTCACCCTGATGGTACTGCACTATGAAAAGGGCTTGCCGCTAAAGCCCCGGACCCTGCTGTATCCGGTATTCGGTGACCGCATTATCCACGGCGCCGGCGGGGCAATCGTCGATGCCTGCTGTGTACTGGCGGTCGTCGCTGGCACAGTGGGGCCCATCGGCTTTCTTGGCCTGCAAGTCAGCTTCGGGCTCAATGATCTATTCGGTATCGCCGACACCTTCCGCACCCAGCTAGCGGTCATCCTCGGGTTGGTTTGCATCTACACCATCAGCGCCATTACCGGCGTAAACCGGGGCATCCAGATACTCAGCCGCTTTAACGTATTGCTCGCCATTGCACTAATGGCCTTTATCCTGATCGCCGGCCCGACCGCGTTCATTATCGACGGTTTCGTGCAGGGCCTTGGCACCTACCTGGGTGAGTTTTTCCCCATGGCCACCTTCCGTGGTGACCCTGGCTGGCTGGACTGGTGGACGGTGTTCTTCTGGGGCTGGTTTATCGGCTATGGCCCCTTGATGGCACTGTTTGTGGCACGCATTTCCCGCGGTCGCACCCTGCGACAGCTGGTCGGCGTCGTGGCCCTGGTGGCCCCTCTCGTCACCTGCTTCTGGTTCACTATTGTCGGCGGCACCGGCATCTCCCTGGAAATTGCCCAGCCCGGTATTATTTCCCAACCGTTCGAAGGCTTTAATCTGCCCGCCGCCTTGCTGGCCACTACCCAGGCCCTGCCCTGGGGCACCTTGTTGTCCGGCCTGTTTCTGGTGCTGACCACCATCTTCGTGGCCACCACCGGCGACTCCATGACCTATAGCGTGTCCGTGGTGATGACCGGCACAGAAGAGCCCCCCTCCGCCATACGGGTATTCTGGGGCATCATGATGGGCGCCAGCGCCGCCATTTTGATCAGCATCGGTGATGGCGGCATTGATGCCTTGCAGAAGTTCATTGTGGTCACTGCGGTGCCGGTTTCACTGGTTCTGTTGCCCAGCCTGTGGACCGGCCCGGCACTGGCCGGCGAACTGTTGCGCAAGCAACAAGCCTAATTGCCTGCGGCTCAGGGCGGCGGCACAATGCTGCCATCCCGGGCTCGCATCCGGCTCCCCCTATTTTCAGCCCCTGGAGTGGCGCGCATGACTATCGAAAACGGCAAGGTGGTCACCTTGCAATACAGCCTGTTCAACGCCGATGACGGCAGTGAAATTGAAAGCTCCCGGGAAACCGGCGAGCCCATGGCCTACCTGCACGGCTACAACAACATCATCAAGGGGCTGGAAGCGGCTCTGGAAGGCAAGAACACCGGTGACGAAGTGGATGTCACCATCACCCCGGAAGACGCCTACGGCGAATACAACAACGAGCTGTTCCAGCGTATTTCCCGCAAATACCTGAAACACGCAGGCAAACTGGAACCCGGCAAAGTGGTCACCGTTTCCACCGATGAAGGCCCGCGCATGCTCACCATCCTGAAAGTGGGCCTGAAAACCGTAGACGTGGACGCCAACCATCCACTCGCCGGCAAGGCCCTGCGTTTTGTGGTGGAAATTACCGATATCCGTGACGCCACCGACGACGAAAAAGCCCACAAGCACGCCCACGGGGTTGGCGGGCATCAGCACTAAAGGCCGCTTCACGCATCGCGCGGCACGCAACAACGCGGGGGAAGGCCGAATAAACTCACAGGCCTTCTCCGCGACCTCACCGCAGGTGCTGGAACCCTTGGTTCGAGTAACGAGTTTCGAAAAGCGAAAACAGTGGGCCCGGTTTTGCCTTTCGAAACTCGTTACTCGTCACCGCTCCCCGAAGCGCGGCCCACCTTATCGCCCAACCCAACACCCCTCCCCGCGTTGCAGCTTGAAGCTTGAGGCTTGCACTACGCATTTTCAGCCATTTCCTACCGACGAACCTGTCACCAACGTGCTATCTTAGTCCATCAAAATAATGCACACGCTACAGGGGCACAGGAATGGATCTGCCGGAGTACAGTTACTGGATTATCGCCGGGCTCGCCTTTGTGATTGCCGAATTTGCCGTGTCCGGGCTGGTGGTGATCTTCTTCGGGATCGCCGCTTTGCTGGTAGGCAGCCTCAAGTTTCTCGGGCTGCTGGATGACACGACCTGGGAGCTCACCATTTTTGCCGCCACCAGCCTGTTATTGCTGGTGTTTGTCCGCCGCGTGCTCAACGACAAGCTGATGGGCAATGAGCGACCCCGTGGTGAAGGTGAGGCAGACAGTGCCGGCCTGGTCGGTGGCCGCGCCACCGTGTCTGAAGCCTTCGCCAAAGGTACCGGCACCGTCAACTATCGCGGCGCTCGCTGGCAGGCACAATGCGCCCAGCCCCTGCAGCCCGGCGACATGGTGCGCATCACCCACCACGACGGCCTCTGGCTCACCGTAGAGCCCTGGGTGCCAGAGCCGCAGACGCCACCGGCTGAATGACCCCTATCGCCAACCCGTTTTCATCTCAACTCGCTAGCAATAACAAGGAACCCTATCCATGGCAGGTTTAATTATTTCCGCTCTCATCGCCCTCGGCGTTGTCATTCTGCTCTTCATGGTGATTCGCATCGTGCCGCAGCGGCAGGTGTATGTGGTGGAACGGCTGGGCAAGTACCAGACATCCCTGGAGGCGGGCCTCCACTTTCTGATGCCCTTTATCGACCGGGTTGCCTACAAGCATTCCCAGAAGGAAATCGTCCGTGACGTGCCACGCCAGAGCTGTATCACCAAGGACAACATCGAAGTCTCCATCGACGGCGTCATGTACCTGCAGGTAATTGATCCCAAGTCCGCCAGTTACGGTGTGGATGACTATGTCATGGCTGCCCAGCAACTGGCCCAGACCACCCTGCGTTCCGTGATCGGTAAAATCGATCTGGACAAGACTTTCGAGGAACGCGGCGAAATCAATATGGAAGTGGTCAAGGCAGTGGATGAAGCGGCCCAGCCCTGGGGCGTGAAAGTCCTGCGTTACGAAGTGGCCGACATCAACCTGCCCGTATCTATCAAGGATGCCATGGAGAAACAGGTCCGCGCCGAGCGGGAACGTCGCGCGGTGGTTGCTGAATCCGAAGGTGAGCGCCAGGCCGCCATTAACCGTTCCGAGGGTGACCGCCAGGCGGCGATCAACCGCTCCGAAGGTGAAAAGCAGGAGATGATCAACATCTCTGAAGGTGAAAAAATGAAGCAGATCAACGAAGCGGAAGGGCGCGCCCAGCAAATCGAGCTGATCGCCACCGCCACCGGTGAAGGTCTGCGCCAGGTTGCTGCGGCCGTGAAAGAAGACGGCGGCCAGGAAGCGGTCAGCCTGCGCATCGCAGAGCAATACGTTACCGCTTTCGAGAAAGTGGCCAAGGAATCCACCACCATGCTGCTGCCCCAGGGCCTCAGCGATATTGGTGGCACCGTCGCCAGTCTGCAAAAAGTCCTCAAGACCGTGGAAAAGACCCCGGCTTGATTCCCGACCCTGCGAGCGATCGTCATGCGATCGCTCGCAGGATTATTCCCTTCTTCGCACTCTTCTTCCCTTGCTAGCGCCCCGCAAACCTCGCCCTCTTCCCCCTTCCTTGGTTAACCCGTATAAATAGAAAAGCCTGTTATCTGGCCCATGGTAATTAACCGGCCTCTGCTATAGATTTCATAAGGACAGGAATTCTGACACGGAGAGTATTATGAAACCCGGACTCCTAGCCGCTGGTCTGCTTGGGGCTGTTGCCCTTGTCGGCTGCAACAACGACAGCTCTGAAGAATCCGCACCGACCAACACAGCGCCTCCCGAAAACACCCCCGCAGCAGCCACCACAGCTCCTGACAGTGAAACCCTTTCTCGCTCATTTGAAGACCTGAACCAGCCCGAAGAAGGGGCATCCATGTCAGAGTCTTACGCCAGGGTGGTTGCCGCTCAGGCCTATGTCTGGGCCTGGCCCATGGTCAACCAGGCGAATCGGCGCGCGGGCATTACCCAGGCACCCAAACCCGGGTTACTCAACGGCATCGTACCGGTGGCCCCGCAGGGGCACATTGCCATGCTCAGTGACTACATCGATCCGGCAGAAACCTTTGTCACCTGCCCCAATCAGGATGTGGTTTATGGGCTGGGTTTCTTCTCACTGAACGAGCAACCCGTTGTCATCCAGGTGCCGGATTTTGGCGACCGTTTCTGGGTCTACGCAATTTATGACCAGCGCACCGATCAGGTAGGCGAGCTTGGCACACCCTACGGCACCAAACCCGGCTTTTACCTGTTGGTAGGCCCGGACTGGGAAGGAGAGGTTCCCGAAGGGATCAATGATGTGATCCATTCCTCGACGGAGCTGGCCAACATGATTCCCCGGGCGTTCATGGATTCCACAGAAGAAGACAAGAAAGCCATTCAACCGGTGATTCGCCAAATCAATGCCTACCCGCTGTCAGAGTTCGATGGGGAAATGAAAACCGTAGACTGGTCGCAACTTCCCTCTTTCCCGGCCCCCCAAAGCGATGGAGAGACCAAGTGGGTGGTGCCGGAAAAATTCTTCGAGCAATTGCCCGCCGTACTGGATCAGGTGCCACCCTTGCCAGGCGAGGAAGCCATTTACGCCAATGTTCGTGCACTGCTTGCCGCCGCCGAGCGCGATCCTGACATCAAACAAGCCATTCTCGACGTTGCCATCGAAACGGAAAAGACGGTGATTGCCGACTTTTTCAAATGGGAAAACAACGGCAAGCCTGCCGGCAATGGCTGGAACCGTTCCGTCAACAATGCAGAGTGGGGCGTGGATTACACCATGCGCACCGGCACCGCCCGCTCCAACATGTTTGATAACCGCCCCAACGAAACCCAATATTTCTATACAGACAACGACGGCAATGACCAACAGCTAACCGGGGATAATCTCTACAGCATTACTTTTGCCAAGGGAGAAACCCCGCCGGTGAAGGGCTTCTGGTCGCTGACGCTGTACAACGATAAACATTTGTTCTATCCCAATGATCTTCAGCGTTACTCTCTGGGCACCAAGAACAAGGACCTGAAGCGTAACGATGACGGCTCCCTTACCTTGTACGCCGGGCACAACAAGCCATCAGAGGACAAGCTAAGTAACTGGCTGCCAGCACCGAAAGGCACCTTCTCTCTCTACATTCGAGCCTATTGGGGCAAACAAGCCATTCTCGATGGCACCTGGAAACCTCCGGTCATCAAGAAGGTCAGCCCGTAAGCTATCCGAAAGGGGCGCACTCAGCGCCCCTTTTTTCAGGTCCATCACCAAACGTCGTGCGGGACACATTCTTGCAGCACACCTTGCACCTACCCCATGCTTTCAAACTATTGCGGTCGCACTTTCACCCGCTACCGGGTTGCATTCCCTCCCCGCCGTCCCGATAGTCTGTAGCACCCTATGCACTGACTGATCTGGAGCCCCCATGTCCCGTCATTTTGAAAAAGCGGAAGGCCTGTTCGAACACCCGGATGAGGTCACCCATGAGTACCTGTTCAACCAGACCATGTTGCGGATCAAGGATCCAAAACCAAGCCTGGACTTCTACACCCGGGTGCTGGGCATGCGACTGGTGCGCAAGCTGGATTTCCCCGAGATGAAATTCAGCCTCTATTTCCTCGGTTATCTGAGCGAAGAGGAAGCCGGTGACGTACCTGGCAACGACGCCAAACGACTGACCTTTACCTTCGGCCGCGAGGCCATGCTGGAGCTGACCCACAATTGGGGTACCGAAGATGAGCCGGAGTTTTCCTACCACGATGGCAATGCCGAACCCCAGGGCTTTGGCCATATCGGCATTACCGTTCCCGACGTTTACGCAGCGGCGGAGCGCTTCGAAAAACTCGGCGTGAGCTTTATTAAACGTCCTGATGACGGAAAAATGAAAGGCCTTGCCTTTATCAAGGACCCGGACGGTTACTGGATTGAAATCCTGCAAGCCAACATGATGGAGAAGCAGCAATCCTGATTGTTTTTTATTTCACTTTTTTGACAGCAAAAATTCCTTTTTGCATTCCCTCCTGACTCTCCCTTATGGTTTGAGTTTGGCATAACGCCGAACTCACCATACGGGGATGACTTGATGACCACCTTGCTTACTGCGGCACAGAAGAAAGCCTGTCAATCTCACGAACACAGCCCTGCACCCAACGGCCCGCGCGCCAAAGCGCTGCTGGCTCTCAACAACGGGGCAACACAGCAGCAAGCCGCCGCCGATTCCGGCCTCAGCATTGGCCAGGTGCGTTACTGCCTGCGCCGCTTCCGGCTGGTAGGCCTGGATGTTTTTACAAAACTGAAACCGACAAAAGACAGCGCAACCAACACCCAAAAAACCAAAGAAAAAAAGCCCAAGAAAAAATCCGACAAGGGAAGCAAGAATACCGAAAAGAAAAAGAACAAAAAAACTGAAAAGAAAGGAAAGAAAAAAGACAGCAATAAAGGCAAAAACGCCAAATCGAAAAAAGACAAAAAGAAGAAGAAAAAGTAATCCGGAATTACTTTTTCTTGCAAGAAACTCTGCTTATTTCGCGCCAGTGATACAGCGAATGTCAGAGGCCAGAGGGCTACACCTGCCAGGCATAATCCATCTGCCGGGCGGTGCGCACGGCCAGTTCGCGACTGTGCAACCGTTCCACCAGATGCAGGCTCATATCGATACCCGCTGAAATACCGGCAGAGGTTAGCCGATTGCCATCCTCAACCCAGCGGACCCCACTCTGAACGTCCAGCCCCGGAAAGCACGCGCGCAGCTCAGTAATGTCTTCCCAGTGGGCTGTCACTTTTTCATCGGTCAGCAGCCCGGCTTTGGCCAGCAGAAACGCGCCCGTACAGACCGATGTCACCCAGCGGGCCTGTTCCCCGGCCCGGCGAATAGCGGCAAGCAGGGCAGCACTGCTCATGGCTTCGGTATGCACCCCACCGCTGACCAGCAGCACATCCAAAGGCGGGTGGTTCGCCAGGGTGAAGTGACTTTGCACAGGAAAACCACCCCGGGCCATTACCGCCGTTTTTTCGCTGATTAACGAGACACGCCAGGGCGGGGCGTCACATAACCGGGCCGCGGTGGCAAACACCTCATAGGGGCCAGCAAAGTCCAGCACCTCGGCCTCATCGAAGATTACAATTCCGATTTGCAGCATGACCGCTCCTGTCCATTATTTGGCGGGAAGAAGACGCACGAATTCAAAGCACGCGGAAAGCCAGCGTTGCAGCACCTCATCGTCCGACAGCACCGCATCATCCACCATGATCATGCCCTTCATGGGCCGACCGGTGAAATCCATTTCGCTGGCCCCCGGCTCCAGCAACAAGGCGTCATAAGCCTGCGGCCCAACCCGGGCCAACAACCGCTCGCCAAGAATACCGCAACACATGTTGCCCGCGAGCATGAAGCACAAGCCGCCGAACATGCGTTTTTCATCTGGCAGCGTGCCGGCCACCTGCAGCCATTGCTCCCGTACGCGCCGGGCCAGCTCACCATCGAATGCCATCAATCCCTCTCGACCATGCCGCTCAGCGGGACGCGCCGCGCCGAATCACTAACGCAATGCCGCCCAGAATCGCCGCCGATGCCAGCAGCAACCGCAGGGTGAAGGCCTCGTCCAGCCATAGCACCCCGGCCAGGGCCGCCAGCACCGGCACACTCAGCTGCACCGTGGCCGCCGTGGAGCTGACCAGCCCCCGCAACGCCAGGTACCAGATGGCATAACCGGCTCCCGACGCCAGGGCACCGGACAATACCGCATACACCAGCCCAGCCCCCTGAGGCCATTGTGCCGGCCAGGCAAATAGCGCCAGTGGCAGTAGCCAGATCAACGCCCGCAAGAAATTCCCGGCGGTTACCGCCGTCGCATCGGCCGCGCCCTTGCCGCGCAAGGAATACACCCCCCAGGCAGCCCCCGCCACCAGCATCAAGGCGGCGGCGGCCAGGGGCGGTGCCGTGGCACCGGGCAACATCAGCGCGACCAGACCCGCCAAGGCCAACATCAGCCCCAACCACTGCAGCGGCGCCAATCGCTCACCACGATACAAACCGATACCGATCATGGTGGCCTGCACTGCGCCAAACAGCAGCAAGGCGCCAGTGCCCGTGGCAAGCTCAACGTAGGCCAGCGAGAACCCGGCAGCGTAGACAAACAACGCCAACGCCGACCCCTGACTGCCCTGCGCAGCCATGGCTTTCACACTGCGATCCCGCAACAACAGAATCAATCCCAGTGTCAGTGCGCCGGACACCAGCCGCACCGCCGTAAAGCTGGCGGCATCTATCGCGCCTTCGCGCAGGGCAAGACGGCACAGCACCGAATTGGCCGCAAAGGCCACCATGGCCAGGGCGGTTAACACCAGGGTGCGCTGCGCCGGAATCAAAGCACCGCCCATAAGGCGTTCGCGGCAAGGCCAACCAGGGCCAGCGACGACAGGGTGAACAATACAAAGCGCAGTTCTATTTTGTTGATCAGCGCCTGCAACAAGGAATGCACAACCCGGATACCCACGTAGGCCCACGCCAACGCCAGATTGATGCCGTCTCCCTGCCCCAGCAGTGCCAGCGACAGCGCGACCGCATAAAACGCCGTGGGCTGCTCCATCAGGTGATTGTAGTTGTCCGCTTTCCAGCGCACGCGGGCGGGCAGGGTGCTCATCTGCTCACCGCGGGGCGCCTGCGGATCCGGCTGCATATTGGCCGCTTTCATGGCCGGCAGGCGGGTGACATACATCCATAACCACATGACCATGGACCAAGCCACCAGGACCACCACCGGGGTAATAATCGGGCTGGTTAACGGCATTACGTTCTCCCTTCTCGTGATTGTTTGTGCGGGCCCGTCACTACCACAGCAACGCCGCCACCATCGCCAGATTCAGCAGCACCGTGCACCAGAAAATGCCCGTGAAAGGTTGCTTGCGGGTCTTGTGGCGAAACAGGGGGCGAGCCAGCATCGCTCCCGGCCAGCCACCCGCCAGTGCCAGCAGGTGCAGGGTTTGTTCCGGAATCCGTGACCGGGCCTGCATGGCCGCGCGTTTGTCCCACGCATATAAACCCAGCGTGAGCACCGCAAGCACGGCATACGCACCGGCCAGCCAAGGCAACAGGCGGTCATAACGGGCATAGAGACCCAACACCAATGCAAACCCGGCAATGCCAATCAGCGGCGCGGCGAGACTCGCTGTTCTGCCAGAATGACGACGGCGAGGGCGTCTACGCGCCTTCGCCCTAGTGGCCATGCCACGCCCACAGCGCCGCCAATAGCGCCACCGGGGCGGTTTCCGCCCGCAACACCCGGTTGCCCAGGGCGAAAGGAGTAAAGCCGGCATCCGCCGCGCGCCGCAACTCGTCATCGGAAAACCCACCTTCCGGCCCCGTCAGCAATACCAGTTCGGGTTGCGTCTGCAAGGCAGCCGGAGAGAACGGCTTTTCACCCGGGTGGGCAATCAACTTCAGGGCGGGAAGGTCCGACGCCAGCCAGTCACGCAGACTCAGCACGCCACGCACGGCAGGCACCCGGTTCATCCCGCACTGCTCGCACGCACTAATCGCCACCTGCTGCCAATGGGCCAGCTTCTTGTCCTGGCGCTCACCTTTGAGGCGCACTTCGCAGCGTTCGGTATCCAGAATGACCAACTCACCGGCACCCAGCTCGGTGGCTTTCTGGATCGCATAATCCATGCGCTCGCCCTTGATCATCGGCAGCGCCACCGTCACCGCCAGCGGGGCAGTGCGGTCTTCATCAGTGAACCCCTGCGGTTCGATGGTGACGGCTTTCTTGCTGATGGCAGCGATACTCGCCAACCATTCACCGCCACGACCGTTGAACACCACCAACTCATCGCCCACCGCCATGCGCAACACCTTGCCAATGTGGTGACTGGCGCTGGCACCCAGCTCTACGGCTTGCCCGGAGAGGAAATCCTGATCATCAAAAAAACGGCGCGGCATGGAATCTCCGTCATGAATAGCTGCCAGCGAGAAAAACAAAAGGCTACCATACGTGCGCCACGCGTCAGGCGTGATTTTTCCTTCCCGCTGGATGAGACCCTGCCTATGGGCGAGATCGTACGGTCAGCATTTCGACCGCCACTATGGTTACGCAACCCGCACCTGCAGACCCTGTGGGGGCCCATGGGCCGCAGCCTGCCCGAAGTGACACGGCGCAGCGAGCGGCTGAACCTGAAAGACGGTGACTATTTACTGCTGGACTGGGCCGGGCCGGAAAGTCGCCCGGGGCAGCTCACCGTGCTGTTACTGCATGGGCTGTCCGGCTGCAGCGACTCCCATTACATGCGCGGCATGCAGAAGGTGCTGGCCGAGGCGGGCATTCGTTCCGTGGCCATCAACAGCCGGGGTGCCAAGAAACCCAACGACACCGCCCTGTGCTACCACGCCGGGGAAGTGGACGATGTGGATGCGGTCATCAAGCATGTGTTCCATGAAAACCCCACCGGACACCGTATTGCCATTGGCGTTTCACTCGGTGGTAGCCGCCTGCTGAACTGGCTGGCCCACCGGGACAATGGCGACCTGAGTGCCGTGGCCACAGTCTGCTCCCCCTTGCGGCTGGACATCTGCGCCAACCGGCTGGATCAGGGCCTGTCGAAACTGTACCGCCAGCACCTGCTGAAAACCTTGCTGGGCAATTTTGCCGTTCAGAAAACCCACCTGGACAAGGTGAATCCCCCGGAAGCCAAACGCCTGCATCGCCTGAACATGAGCGGCATCCGCTCATTCTGGCGTTACGATGACCAGATCATCGCGCCGCTGTACGGTTTCCGTAGCGCCTACCACTATTACGCACAATGCTCCGCCGGCCCCAAGCTGCTACAGATCCGCACCCCCACGCTGATGCTGCAAAACCGCGACGACCCCTTCATGACCCCGGAGACGCTACCGCGCCAGGAAGAACTGGGGCCCGCGGTGACACTGGAAGTCAGCGATTACGGTGGCCATGTGGGCTTTGTGGGAGACAAAAGTCAGCGCTATTGGCTGGAGCAACGCCTGCTGGCGTTTGTGCAGGGGTTTGGGTTTCGCTGACAGGGATGGTTTTCGGCAGAGAGAGGGAACAGGGAGGCGCTGAGGCCAATAACAACATGGGGTCATGCCAGAATGCCATGGAGGTCAGTGAAATGTGGGGTCTGTCCCCGTGCCCGGCTCGCTGCCTATTACCTAAAACGCTTAAAGGATTCATCGAAGACAATCCGTTCGGAAGCGTCTAGGATCTTAGAAAGTCCGTCAATAGTTCTATTGCAAATCTTCTCAGCGCAATAGTATAGCTCTTGATTCTCCTCCTTCCTAAAAAGGTGGAAGTATTTCTTTAATGCATCATTAATCTGAAAATTTAATTGCTCTACTGTATGAGGCATAAACCTCTTATTATCAAATCCTGAAACCTCAATCAAAATGGCCTTTCTATGGATAATATCTCCACGATACTCATGGAGCCTGGTAAACCACTCGCGGTGCTCCTTGGCTAGCAGAGAGCCGAAATCCTTTCCTGCATAAGCATCATTGGTTTTGTTGACGAAGCCACTCCACTTCAAGGTCTGAAACTTTGGCCCGTATAGATACAAACCCAGGTAATTTCCGAAGTAATCTGATAATGATCCTAGATTGAACAGGAGGTTATCAAAACAATAGCTTAGTTGGTTGATAGCGTTGAATGTGAGATCTAGCTGCTCTCCTGTATCTCCGTTGTTCCCTTCGTACTTCTTTATGTGTGCATCTATAAATTGTCTAAGAATAGACATCTGCTGAAATGTCGCCCCGAGCCGATGCAGAACATAGTCCCGGCGTGTGGCGCACTCTTTGGAATGAGGAAACATTAAGTTCTGCCCGTACTTGTTTAGGGCAAGCTGAGAGTTATTCTTTAGCAGCTTTCTGTCGAATTCTCTAAATGTCTGCACGAATGCCTCTCGAAGAGCTTAACGCCCACCATAAACGGCGGAGTGAAACGAGGTCCGGCGACCGTAGGGAGCGTATTTAATGGCTTTGTTACGTGTTTTTGACACTAAGCTCCAAGCAATGGATGGTGTTTCAAGCTATGGTACTTCAATGCCATTTGGAGGCAATGACCTAAAGGCCCTTCTTTAACAGCTGCGCCCAAAGGGACAATAATCGCTCGTTTCCCCTCATATTCAAATTCATCGCGATATATCTCCCTGAAGGTTTCGATCAGTCTAGTCTGGCAGTGGAAATATACCTTTATGGCACCGGGATCTTTTGACTTCCAGTCCATTCGAATCGTAGTACCGCCTTTTACAAGGTAGCTGGCCTCGCCCCACTTGAAAGATTCTGCAACTGCCCCCAAGTCGTTCTCTTCCGCGACAGAAAAAATGAGCCCGCGGACGGCTTCAAGCTGCCTTTGGGCTTCAGCGGGGTATGTCTCAAATTTTGCCTTTATTTCAGGCTTCACGAAGCCTCCGGTTTCAATACACGTAACGCCCACATAAACGGCCGTGATCTGCTACCACTTTCGTGGACACTTTCAGGCATACGCCCGCACATAGCTTGCCGGACTTTGGTACCCAATCCCAGAGTGAAGCCGCTCGCGATTATAGAATTCGATAAACTCAACAATCCCGGCGACCGCTTCAATATCATTTTCAAACTTACGCAGATGAACCAGTTCCGTCTTTAGCGTATGGAAGAACGACTCCACCATCGCATTATCCAGGGGCGTTGCCTTTCGGCTCATACTCCTGCGCATTCCCGCAGCAGCCACCAGATATCGATATTCATGAGCGGCATATTCAATGCCCTGATCCGAGTGAAACACACAACCCAAGCGAGGTTGCTCATGCGTCCGGCGCCGCAGGCGCGAAGTTAATTGACTTGTTATGTGTTTTCTCATTGGGTGAGCTGCGCCACCCTGAACTTAACCATACCAACAACTAACTCTTTGGGGATAGGCTTGCTCAACGGAAATTGCACAGATCCTTTTGCATATTTAAAGCCAACTAATTGCTCTTTAAATTTCTCTATTACGTCAGGATGGGGATAAAACCCAACGTGCTTCTGATAGCCAGCGATCATTATTTGCTGCTCTCTCTTGCCGCCCTCGACTAAAGCGAACGCTGGAATATTATAATTCATAAGTTCACAAACATACGGAGAGCTTTCCCAGATCATTGTGCGTAATTCTTTAAGTGCTTTCTGGGCATCAGACGATTGTGTAGAAATATAATCATCTACCTCAGTAGATTTAAGATCATTACTGCTCATACTTTCTCATTCTCTCGATTGCTGTGAACACATAACAGGCATTAGGAAGCCGGCTCGAATATCCAATGAACGCGCCGGCTTCATATCACCAAATACAAATTTGCATATCGAAAGATAAAACCAGAAAAGTCAGTCAGTTACAAACCGGTCTTTTTACGCATGATTCAATATGTTGACCTCTTCTTTTCCCTGACCCAATAACACTGACCATAAAGACAAAGTTATTGAGAATAGGATCCAGCCCATGCACAAGGAGCCTGCAGGCCGCCCCATAGAGGCAAACAACCATCGGTTATCAACGTCTGCGTTTGAAAGAGGTTGATGGGATGTATTGGGGAAAAGGGCGATGGCCCTGCGTTTTCACCACGAAGGGCCGAGGGCAAACCGAGAAAAGAGGGTTTTCATCAGTGAGCTCTGTGCCCTCTGTGGTAAAACCGTTTTTTGCAGTGGCAGATGGAAGGGCAGCTATTCGCTGCCGGTTCTGTCCAGCCCGGGCACATGGCCCAGCAACAATTCGCTGGTGTTGTCCGCCGCCCGGTAGCGCGCCTTCATTTCCGCCAGATGCTCCCGGGCCTCCCCTTTCAGGAAGGGCTCCTCCAGGCAGATGATCTGATAGACGCCATGGCGCATCAGGCGCTCATCCAGGCCTTCATCTGCCGCCGCGTCCGGGCGCAGGCCATGTATCAGGGCCGCCCACGAAGACATCAGCACCCAGGTGTTGACCATCAAGCCCTGTAGCTGCTCATCGTCCAGCGCCAGAATCCCGCTGCTGCGCAACTCCTCGTAAATCACCGTCCCGCGCACCAGCACCGTTTCCACAAACTGCTGATAGCGGGCCGCCAGTGCCGGGTCCGCGTGCAGAAAGTGAGACAGATCCCGGTGGAAAAACCGGTACTGCCACATGGACGCCAGCAACCCCTCGAAGTAATGCACCTTCACTTGCCAGCTTAACGGCCCCTGTGGCGCTTCCAGCAAAGCCAGGAGCTGGAGCTGATAGCGGTCGAACAGGGCCGCCACAATCGTGCCCTTGTTGCGGAAGTGGTAATACAGGTTGCCCGGGCTGATTCCCAGGGCATCCGCAATGTGATTGGTCGTCACGTTGCGCTCCCCCTGACGGTTGAACAGGGAGAGGCTGGTTTCCAGAATGCGATCTTTGGTGCTGGTCATAAGGGGCCAAATGTGGTCTTTTCGATACACGATGTTGACTCTTAGAGTAATTACTCTAAAAATCAGACTCAAGGTGAATTTTTAATCATTCCATCATACATAACGATTGAACTCGGGAGGCGAGGACCATGGTCGCCGAAGTAAAAGAACTGCAAGGCAACACCACCGCAATTGAGCGCATGCACCGCATCTTTGATGCCCAAAAGGCCGCATTTCGCCAACACCCTTATCCCAGTGCCGAGCAACGCATCGCGCTGATGAACCCTATCAAGCCGATGCTGCTGGATAATATCGACGCCTGGGTCGAAGCGGTCAGCAACGATTTTTCCAACCGCGCGGCAGACGAAACCAAGCTGGCAGAAATTATGCTCAGCGTGGAAGCGCTGAAGTACAACAGCAAGAAGCTGCGTAAGTGGATGAAGCCGGAAAAACGCAGCGTCAGCGCCCTGAGCTGGCCCGGCAAAACCTGGGTGGAATACCAGCCGCTGGGCGTGGTGGGCATTATCGTGCCGTGGAATTACCCCATCCAGCTGGCCATCGTGCCCGTGCTCACCGCGCTGGCCGCAGGCAACCGGGTCATGGTCAAGATGAGCGAAGCCACCCCGCGCACTGGCGCCTTGCTGGAAAAGCTGGTCAGCGCCGCTTTCCCGGAAGAGCAACTCGCCGTGGTCAATGGGGAAGTGGACGTGGCCCAGGCCTTCTCTGAACTGCCCTTTGACCATCTGCTGTTCACCGGCTCAACCGCCGTGGGCAAACACATCATGCGCGCTGCGGCCAACAACCTGACTCCGGTCACCCTGGAGCTGGGCGGCAAGAGCCCCTGCATCATCGGCCAGGACTTCCCCATGAAGGACGTGGCCGAACGGATTGCCTTCGGCAAGTGCATGAACTCCGGCCAGACCTGTGTAGCCCCTGACTACATCCTCTGCCCGGAAAATCGCGTGCAGGAATTCGTGGACGCCTGGACCGCCCAGGTGAAGCAGTCTTACCCCACCATGGTCAATAACCCGGACTACACCGCCATCGTTAACGAGCGTCAGCTCAAACGACTGCAAGGCTACGTCACCGAAGCCCGTGAGAAGGGCGCCGAGGTGATTGAGATCAACCCGGCCAATGAAGACTTCAGCGGCAGCCAGAAACTGCCCCATACCATGGTGCTCAACGCCACCGACGATATGCAGATCAGCCACGACGAGATCTTCGGCCCGCTGATGATCGTAGTGCCTTACAAGACCCTGGACGACGCCATTGATTACGTGAACGAGCGCCCCCGTCCGCTGGCCCTGTACTACTTCGACTGGAACCAGGCCAACGGCGACAAGGTGCTCAAAAGCACTCACTCCGGCGGCGTCTGCCTGAACGACACCATCTCCCACGTGGGCGTGGATGACATTCCGTTCGGCGGTATCGGCCCGTCCGGCATGGGCGCTTACCATGGTCCGGAAGGTTTCAAGACCTTCTCCAAGGCCAAAGGGATCTACAAAAAGGGCAAGTTCAACGCCACCAAGTTTATCCTGCCGCCTTACGGCCGGGGCATGCACAAGTTCATCGATAAATACATGCTGAAATAAAAACGCTGGCAGGTCCTGACCTGCCTTTGCAGTAGCGTCGCTGGCAGCGCCATATTCCAGCGCATGCAATCGCTCCACCAGCGACGCTCCTGCAGATAACGACTAACGAATAAGAAGAGTGCGCTATGGATCAGGGAATTAATCGCCGCGGCTTTCTCAAGCTGAGCGCCGCCGGCAGTGCAGTACTGGCCACCGGTTCCGGGTTGGCCCTGCTCACCGGTTGCTCCAGCAATGACGGCCCGGCAACCGGCTATAAACACTTCCGACAGCAAGACGTGGACCTGCTGACCCCGCTGGTGGGCGCCGTGCTCGGCTCTGCCCTCAGCGATGCGGGCGCCACTGCCGAAGACGGCATGAAAGCCTTCGACGACCTGCTCGACGGCGGCATGCCCGGCACTCGGGGTGCGCTGTTTCAGGTACTGGATCTGATGCAACTGGGCGCCGCCCGCTGGTATATCACCGGCAGCTGGGCCAGCTTTGCCGACCAGAGCGACGACGAGCTCCAGCAAACCCTGGCGAACTGGTCTGCCAGCGAACGGAGCCTGTCCCGCATGGCCTTCAAGGGCCTGACCCAGCCGATCTATATGGCCTGGTATGTCAAACCCACCGGCGCCCGTACCACCGGCTATCCCGGCCCACCCCGGAAAATCGTTGCCTGACACGCGCCGCTTTCGGCCCGCACCACTTTTGGCCGTTATCGCGTGTTACTGCTAGCCAAAGAAAAAGGATAACGCCATGCAGGACCTGACTACTCTCACCATCAATGTGAAAGATCCGTGGAAAGACCCGGCCAACGGCTGGGACGTGCTCGACGGTCGCACCATCACCGACAACCGTACCCTGGAAGCCGATGTGATCATCGTTGGCACCGGCGCTGGCGGCGGCGTCAGTGCGGAAATCCTCAGCCAGCGTGGCCTCAAGGTCATTCTGGTTGAAGCCGGCAAACTGAAAAGCTCCGACGATTTCAAACTGGATGAAGGCGCCGCCTATCGCGACCTGTACCAGGAAGGCGCCCTGCGTGCGACCAAAGACGCCGGCATGACCGTGCTGCAAGGTCGCACCGTGGGCGGCACCACCGTGATCAACTGGACCAGCTGTTTCCGCACCCCCCACGAAACCCTGCAATACTGGCACGATGAATTCGGCGTACAGGGCCTCAGCCGGGCGCAAATGGACCCCTGGTTCCAGCAGATGGAAACCCGACTCAAGGTAGAAAAGTGGGCCATTCCCCCCAACGCCAACAACGACGTGATGAAGCGTGGCTGCGACAGCAAGGGCTGGCACTCCGCATTGATCCCCCGCAACGTGAGCGGCTGCTGGAACATCGGTTATTGCGGCATGGGCTGCCCCACCAACGCCAAACAATCCATGCTGGTCACCACCATTCCCGGCGCCCTGGATCATGGCTCCACGCTGATTCACAGCGCCCAGGCCGACACCCTGATCATCGACGGTGACACCGTCACCGGCGTACGGGTGCGCCCCCTGAACGACGACAAAGTCCCCACCGGCGCCACCGTGACCCTCAAGGCAAAAACCGTGATCGCGGCCGGCGGCGGTATCCAGAGCCCCGCACTGCTGATGCGCTCCGATGCCCCGGACCCCAATGGCCTGGTCGGCAAACGCACCTTCCTGCATCCCACCAGTTTTGCGTTCGGCATCTACGACAAGGAAATCGCCCCGTACTATGGCGCGCCGCAATCCGTGTATTCCGACGAATTCAACTTCAAGCACGGCGTCAACGGACCGGCAGGTTACAAGATGGAAATGATGCCCATGCACCCGGGCCTGTCCGGTGCGCTGATGGGCGGGTTTGGCAAACGGGCCCGCGATGAAATCGAACGTCTGCCCAACCTGGCCGCGTCCATCGCCATGATCCGCGACGGCTTCCACGACGATAACCAGGGCGGCACCGTGGAATTGCGCGATAACGGCGAACCACTGCTGGATTACCCGGTTAACGAGTACCTGCTGGATGGCACCAAACGGGCCCACCTGACCATGCTGGAAATGCAGTTTGCTGCCGGCGCCAAAGAGGTTCGCCCCAGCCACGCTGATGCCGGGTACTACAAAAGCTGGAAGGCGGCCCGCGAAGGTGTTGCACAACTGGACTATGCCCCGGTCATCACCGGCCTGGGCAGCGCCCACGTCATGGGCGGCCTGACCATGGGAGCCGATGAGAGCCGCTGTACCGTCAACAGCGACGGTAGCTACAAACACCTGAACGGCCTCTACGTCATCGACGGCTCGGTGTTCCCCACCAGCATCGGGGCCAACCCGCAGTTGTCCATATACGGTCTCAGTGCACGCAATGCCTCGGCTCTGGCCGACAAGCTGAAAGCCTGAGCGCCCCCTGTCACCCTGCTGCGCCACCCTCGCGCAGCAGGGCTTTTCATCATCCCCCTTACCGCCACACCCGACTTTCTCTGCCCATCCTCGCCGAAAACCGCAGGAAGCAGGCGAAGCCGTGCGCCAAATAAGGTATAAGTGCGGCATGAAAACCCCGCAACGTTTACAGCCCCTGGTCGATGACGGTCTCGTCGATGAGGTCATCAGCCGTCTGATGAGTGGCAAGGAAGCCGATATTTTCGTGGTCCGCTGTGGCCAGGAGATCCGCTGCGCGAAAGTCTACAAGGAAGCCGCCAAGCGCAACTTCAAGAAAGCCGCCCAGTATCGGGAAGGGCGCAAGGTGCGTAACAGCCGCCGCAGCCGGGCCATGGAAAAGGGCTCCAAATTTGGCCGCGAACAGCAGGAGCAAATCTGGCAGAGCGCGGAAGTGGATGCCCTGCGCCTGCTTGCCAGCGCCGGGGTGCGCGTGCCCAAGCCCTACGACATGCTCGAAGGCGTGCTGTTGATGGAACTGGTCACCGACGACGAAGGCGATGTGGCTCCCCGGCTAAGCGAGGTGGTGATGTCCGCCGAGCAAGCCGAGGAAGACCATGCCCTGATGATGCAGTACGTCGTGCGCATGCTCTGCGCCGGCGTGGTTCACGGTGATCTGTCGGAATTCAATGTGTTGGTGGATGACTACGGCCCGGTCATCATCGACCTCCCCCAGGCCGTGGATGCAGCCGCCAACAACAATGCCGAAGCCATGCTCTACCGGGATGTGGACAACATGACCCGCTATTACGGCCAATACGCACCGTCACTGCGCGGCAGCCGCTACGGCCAGGAAATCTGGGCCCTGTATGAAAGCGGGGAGCTGACACCGGACAGCGAACTGACCGGCCAGGTGGACGACGACGAGCATATTGCCGATGTGGATGATGTGCTGGCAGAGATCAAGGCCGCCTTCGAAGAAGAGCAGGAACGGCGCGAACGCCTTAGCGGCGACGCAGAGGACAGTGGTTACTGAACAGCCCTGAACACACCGGGCTGGCGCTAACGCTCAGCCGCCGTGAGCCCTGGCAATCAACACTGGACTGGAATGTATTGCATCACTGCCGGCACCCTGTCGGAACAGCCACGCACACATTCCATCGTCACCACACGGGTTTTCTTTTCCGGCTCGCCTACCTGCTGATACAACGAACCACTCAGGCCATTGCCGGGCGACCCGGAGCACACCAGCATCATGGTATCGCCCTTCATGAAGACACAAGGCTCATCCGTGAACCGGTGTATCGAGTCGAAGCCGCTATCCGCCGCTTGAGGCAACCGGACAACACCGATGCTTTCCATACCAAGACGAAACGTCTGACCGTCGTCACTCTGGCCTTCAAGACGCCCCACCGACTCTGCAGACACCAGCGGCGATATCAGCAATAACACAATCACCCACGTTCGCATGACAACCTCCTTGTCATTGAAGCGAACCCTCACTAGAGCAAATTTGTGCGCATTTTGAAATAGCTGCTGCAAGGCGGAGCCCGGAAGCGTGACTCCATGAGCGGATCATTCAGAGAACATTCCGAGACTGCAGAGCTCAGTTTCCGTCGCGACGCAGCACAAAGAAAAACGGCTGCTTCATGCCTTTCAAGTCCATGATGCCGAGCACGGTATTGTCATCCACCTTGCGGAACACATCGTTGATCGGCAGGTTGTCGTACATCATGGTCGCCGTGGCCACCCCCCGGTAGGTGGTGGTGCGCAGTCGCGCGGCGGACTTGCGCCCGGATAGCAACGGCAAGATCCACTGGAACACCTTGCCCACAAACGCCGAATTCAGGAACGGCATCTGATCCAGCAACCCCAGCCCGGGCATGGTCAGTAACGGCTTCACCGAGGTGAGCTTGCCGGAGACCTTGCGGAACACCAGCGGGTGCACATGCTCTTCGCTCTCGAAACGCTTGCCGTGCCAATGGCAACGCTCCAGCACCCCATCCATCGGGTGGCCGGTTTCAAACCCTTCGCCTTTCCAGGCACCGATCATGAAATCCGGGGCCACCGGTTCCAGCGCATCAAAAATGGCCAGTGCCTCATCCCCGGTCGCTTGCCCCTGTGCCTTTGCCGCAGTGAAAGACAGGCCCGGTACAGCCTGAACAGAAGGATTGGCTTGCGTTGCGCGATTCATGGGCATTCCTCACAGGTGATGAAACAGATGGGCAATCACGCTAATGGCCGCGCCGTCTCTGCACCAGTAAAAAACCGCACTTGTCCGACCAGGACGCTAACCAAAACCACCAGAATTGACGAGAAGTATCGATTTCCCCACAAGCAGTAAACCTTCTGGCGCGATACATTTACCCTGCGCAGGCCTGGCTCCGCCGCTGCGCCTCGGCACTGGCAAGCAAGCGTTTCTGCTCCGCACCCAACATCCGGCTAACCGCCTTCAGTTCCGTGATCTTGCGATCCACCGCGGCTTTTTTCTCGGCCATCAACGCCGCGCCCTGGTCACAATCGATACTGTCACTGCGCAGGGCGTCCAGCACCTCGCGGATCTCCTTGAGCGAAAAGCCAAGCGCCTTCAGCTGGCGCACCATGCCCACCCGCTGCACCGCTTTCTCCGAATAATCCCGGTAGTTATTGCCTCGCCTGCCGACCTCCAGCAACAACCCCTCTTTCTCGTAATACCGCAAGGTATGGCGGCTCACACCGGTCCGCTGTTCCAGTTCTGCAATGCGCATAGGAGGCTCACTTATTCCCTGTTGACCTTAGAGCATACTCTACACCTTAGCGTAGTCGTGAGCTTTCTCCACACCTCCGTGAAAACAGGAAAAGGACATCACCATGATCTTCTTTATCACCGGGGCCACCGGTTTTATCGGTCGCCACGTCTGCGCCAGCCTGACCCGCCAGAACCATACCGTCGTCGCCATGCTGCGACGCCCAGAGGCCCAACTGGATACCCTGCGCCAACAGGTAGACGCCCTTGGCGGGCAAGGTCACTTGCTCCAGCCGGTCAGCGGCGACCTGGATCAGACCCATCTGGGCCTGACCGCCCCCCTTCCCGAACTCGGCGCCGTCATTCATCTCGGCGCCCGTTTCGCCTGGCGGCTGGACACCAGGACCGCCCGCCACACCAATGTAGCGGGCAGCCTGGCCGTGGCAGAACTGGCCCGCCAGCACCAATGCCGCCTGGTATTTATCAGTGGTTTCATGCTGGAAAACCAGGCGCACCTGAATCGGCTTGGCATTGATACCGCCGCGCCATCAGGCACCGACTGGCCGAAGGTCTACCGACGGGCCGGCGGTTATGAAGCCAGCAAACTGGAAGCCGCCTTTCGGGCACGGGCTTTTGCCAAACAGCACGCGCTCGATTTTGTGGAAGTCCAGCCCGCTACGGTGGCCGGCAACAGCCAGACCGGCGAGCTGGATAACAGCCAGCCGCTATACAGCCTGCTCGACAATCTCGCTCGCGGTCGCCTGGCACTGGTGCCCGGCACGCCGGCACACTGGTTGCCTCTGGTGGCCGTGGACCACCTCGCAGACATCATCCGCCTGGCCGCCACCGCAGAGACCGTGCCGGAAAAACTGCTGGCCCTGGATGGGCAGACACCGAATCTTCAACCGATGCTCGCACAAGCGGCCGCCCACATGAACAAACATGCCCCGCGTCGCTATATCCCCATTCCCGTTCTGACTGCGCTGCTACGCCTGCCCGGCCTTGCAGCATTGATGAATACCTACCCGGAAGCGCTCCACTTTATTCAACCTACACGCTTTGATACCGCCATTACGGACGCTTTTCTCCAACATCATCACGCCACCACCCCAAACATCAAGGAGGTGATAGAAAGGAGCACCCGACGATACCATCAGCAGCAAGCCAACACTGAGGCACAATAAATTTCCAAGAAGGAATAAGGAAAAACTGAAAGGGGAAAAGAAAAAGAGGAATAAGAAAAAACCCCGCCAACCAAAAGGCATGGCGGGGTGAAAGCAGATTACAACGCCAGCGTGGATTCCACTTCCTGACAGTTACGGCGAGCCAGGGCCAAATTCGATTTGCTTTTGTCCAGCACCAGATAGATAAACAGCCCTTCTTTCGAAGCTACCGGACGAATAATGTGATACTGGGTCCCGAGGGTAATCAGGATGTCTTCAATTTTGTCATTGAGGCCCAGGGACTTCATGGTTTTCAACTTGGCGCGGACCACTTCCGTGTTGCCCGCCGCTGCCAGCTCCAGGTCCAGACCGGTACCGGCCTGACCCAGCACCATACCACTGTTGGCATCAACAATGGCGGTACACATGGCACCATCAGACTGCAGCAATACGTCCATACTTTCTTTGATACTCGCCATGGTAAATCTCCTTCAACACTTATGTTATCCCGATATTTTCATCGGGTTATAAAATTTACTTTTTTAGTTTTTCCTCAAGAGCGGCACAACAGTTCTTGGCCCCCCAGAGAAGCTGCCCCAACAAAGAGGCATCGTTCGCCACCACTGCAAGAGCCAGTGGTGGCTTTAGATTCGGAACCTTCATGACCGCAACCACACCTTCGTCCGATTCAACAATCAATCTGCTGCATTCAGAGATGCCCGCTTCCTTGGCGATAGCGGAACTTATCGCCGCCAACGAACTGCCCATGGCCGCAAGCCGGCTTGCGCTGTCCTTGTTCACCTGCAACGAGGCCACTTCAAAACCATCCGTACTGAGCAATACGGCGGAGGTAACACCTTTGGTATTTTCCTGAAAGTTTTCCAGTTCTTTCTGGGCAACCGCCGTTTCAGTTTTTCCAAGCGGAGAGGCGACTTTCATGCTTGCATCATTCCCATTTCGTTAACTTCAATCTGGCAGAGCAACGCCTCGACCAGTAACAGAACATCGTCTTTTTCTCGGACATCCACAGAAAAAATGGGCGGTGAAATATGACGCTCCAGTAAGGTATCAGTGATCCGCTCGATAATTTCAAAATCCTCGCTGGCCAGCCGGCCTACGCCGATAACCATGGGCATGGCACCCTGTTCCCAGAATGCATCGACGAACACTGACAGGTGGCTATCCAGATCCGGATGTTCGCCATTCAACAGCACGATCACACCAGCAGCATTATTGGCAAGGATCGGCCACATAAACCGGAACCGTTCCTGCCCCGGCGTGCCATAAAGGCGCACACCACCACCGCCAGGAATATCGATGAAACCATAGTCCAGCGCTGCCGTGGTCATTTCCTTGTCGCACTGATCAATATCGGTATTCACCACATCCGTGGACACACATTCCTGGTCACTTAACGCAGTAATTGCCGTGGTTTTCCCTGCCCCCATGGGGCCGGTAAAAAGAATTTTGAATTCGTCATTTGTCATTGCTAAGCACTCAACCCCAATCGACTGCGCAAGCCTTTGATCAAACCACCAAAGCGTCCTTTTCCTTCCTCGGCAGCGGCCTCCGGCAACGGCACCTGGACGGCTTCCTCGAACACCATCAGGTCACTCATTTCACACGCATTGATGAACCGGTCCAGCTCTTCCTCACTGCAGTGTGAAACTTGCTGAAGTTGCTCACGGGTCAGGGGGCGCTTGGTCATCAAGGCGCACAGAGACAAATGCGTGCGGCTCTTTTCCAGGGTGCCAAAACTGGGCCAGCGTTTAAGATGAAACGCCCCTTCAGGATTCATCCACGGCGCCAGATGCGTTGCGCCGTAACGTGACACCATCCAGCACAATGAAAACAGCGGGCAAGCCACCATCTCTTCCGGTAACGGCTCTGTGGTAGGTGTCAGTGGGCCTAACTCTACGGAGCCTGCAGCCAACTGGCGGAACAGCGCCTTGCTTGCATAGAAACGCTGGGACGCCGGCTTGAAATACAGCACGCCATGGGACGACGACGACACCAGCAGCCCCGCCGGGTCAGGCACGTTTCCGTTAACTGCCTCATGCAGGGATAACCAGAAAGGGGAGACATTATTGGATACAGCGGTAGAGGGCGCAGCCACCTGGGCGGAGGAATGGGACGGTGACGCCCCCCCGGACGACAAGGTGTCCGCAACTTCGTCGAGCACGGATAACAACTGCATGACCCGGAAAGGGTGCTGCAGAATAAACGGCGACGCCGGTTTTTGCTGATTACCGTGGTATACGACAATGCGCGGCTTGTCGCTGCGCTCCCAGCGTTGCGTTTCATCCGTTTGATCGCAGGAAATCATCAGCACATCTGCGCTGTCGGGATCACTGTGGCTCCAATCTACTTCAGACCGGCCATCCATGATCTTCAACATGGACAAGCAGGCGCTTGCCGTGTCATCCCCCAATCCTACAAAGCCCAGCCGTTGCTTTCTCATCGTTTCCACAATCCATGAAATCGGCATCTATCCCTGAACATCCCAGACAAGAAGACCTTCCCTGGGACCGGCGGCTTCCGGTGCTACACCCGGTTAATACTTTATGTGACTTGAGTCCCAAATTAGTCCTGCGGCTTTTCAACCGGCAAACGGATGACGACAAGCGGGCGATTAAAGAGGATGAAAATATAAAACTAATTGCTGATCTCTGGTTTCCACGAAAATCAAGCACCAAACCTTGCGCATTTTCCCTCACTTTGTGTAAGCAAATGCTTACATTTGGGTGCCCCATTTCATCAATCCTGCCCCCATTAGCGGGTTCCAACGTCCTTCTAACCGGTTTCAAACCCAGGTCCGCTATACCTGCAACTCTGCCAACGCATCGGGTATGCTTGCGGCACAGTGGGTATCCGGGGTGCTCCCGGATACGGTTTCTACCGCGACAGAGCGAGCCAAGCATGACCAACCGCGTAATTTATCCCGGCACCTTCGACCCGATTACCAACGGCCACCTGGACCTGGTGGAACGGGCCGCCAAAATGTTTGATGAGGTCGTGGTAGGCATCGCCGCCAGCGAGAAGAAGGGCCCCCTGTTTACGCTGGAAGAGCGCGTGGATCTGACCCGGCGCGTGCTATCGCACCTGCCGAATGTGAAGGTCACCGGCTTTTCCAAGCTGCTGGCCCATTTTTGCCGGGAGGAGGGCGGCAACATCCTGTTGCGGGGCCTGCGCGCGGTCAGTGACTTTGAGTACGAATTCCAGCTGGCCAACATGAACCGCCAGCTGGCGCCAGAGCTGGAGACGGTATTCCTGACCCCCGCGGAACACCTGTCCTTTATTTCCAGCTCCCTGATCCGCGAAATCGCGCTGCTGGACGGGGATGTGAATAACTTTGTGCCACCCCTGGTCGCCGAAGCCCTGGAAGAGAAACGCAAGGCGCGGCAGAAGTAGCAGTGACAAGTTAAAAGTTGAAAGTTAAAAAGCGCGCGCCAGGTGATTGGGTTCTGAACGGCTATACCCGCGCCATTACCAGTGTGCGCGGGCACGACCAGGCAGAAATCGAGCCCTGTCCGCGTTTCAACTTTAAACTTTTAACTTTCAACTCAGCCATAACAACAAAGCCGGACACCGCTCCACACCCACCGGTTCTCAAGGAGGACACCCGATGCGCACCCTGATCCCGTTACTGCTGCTGATCACCGTTACCGCCCAGGCGGCCGGGCCGGGCAAGAACGCGGTGGCCAGCGCCCACCCTCTGGCTACAGAAGCCGGGCTCAACATTCTCGAGCAGGGCGGTAATGCCTTCGATGCGGCCGTGGCCGTGGCGGCTGCCCTGGCGGTGGTCGAACCCTATTCTGCCGGTATGGGCGGGGGCGGCTTCTGGCTTCTGCACCGGGAACAGGATGGCTTGCAGACCTTTGTAGACGCCCGTGAAACCGCCCCCGGCGCCGCCACGGCCACCATGTATCAGGACAAGGATGGCAAGGTAATGCGCGACTGGGCGGTGAACGGCCCCAGCGCCGCCGGCATTCCCGGCCAGGCTGCCGCCTTCGCCCACCTTGCGGACAACTACGGCAAATTACCCCTCACTGCCACCCTGGCCCCGGCCATTGCACTGGCCGAGAAAGGCTTCCGCGTAGAAGAGCATTACCGCAAGCTCGCCGGTTACCGCGAAGACGTGCTCAACCGTTTCCCGGAAGCCGCCGCCATTTTCCTGCACAACGGCAAGGTGCCCCCCAACAACCACCTGATCCAGCAACCGGATCTGGCCCGGGTACTCACCGCCATCGCTGAACAGGGCAACGCAGGGTTCTATCAGGGCGAAGTGGCCAAACAGCTGGTAGACGGCGTGCAGCAGGCCGGCGGCATCTGGACCCTGGACGATCTGGCTGACTACACCGTGGTGGAACGCACACCCACCGTCAGCCCGTTCCGCGAGGGGCGGGTCATCTCCGCACCGCCGCCGTCCTCCGGCGGCATCGTCATGGGCGAAGCACTGAACATCCTCAGCCAGTTCAACGCCGGTGACACCGGCGACATGACCCCGCACCTGGCCATCGAAGCCATGCGCCGCGCCTACCAGGACCGGGCACGGTATCTGGGCGACCCAGACTTTGTGGATATGCCTGTGGATAAGCTGTTGAGTACCGACTACGCCAAACAGCGCGCCAGCAGCATCACCCTGGACAAGGCCACCCCCAGCAGCAGCCTGGGCGAGCCCATCGGCGTGGAAGAAGGCTTTCACACCACCCATTTCTCGGTACTGGATAAAGACGGCAACCGGGTCGCCGCCACCCTGAGTATTAACCTGCCGTTCGGTAGCGGCTTTGTGGCCCCCGGCACCGGAGTGCTGCTCAACAACGAAATGGACGATTTCTCCGCCAAACCCGGCAGCCCCAATGCCTACGGCCTGGTGGGTAGCCAGGCCAACGCCATTGCCCCCGGCAAGCGCCCGCTTTCTTCCATGACCCCCACCTTCGTGGAGTTCGACGACCGGGTCGCCATTCTCGGCACCCCCGGCGGCAGCCGCATCATCTCCATGGTGATGCTGGGAGTCATTGAAGCCGCCAACGATAAACCAGTCGAAGACTGGGTCAGTCGTGTGCGATTCCACCATCAGTTCCTGCCTGACGAAGTCCAGGCAGAGCCGGAATTCGTCGGCAGCCAGGCCGCCAAGGAATTGATGCTAATGGGCCACAAGGTGGTTTCCACCGGCCGCAACTACGGCAACATGCAGGCCATCCTGTGGCGCAAGGGCAGTGGCAAGAACAGCGGCGAAGTCACCGCCGCCAGCGACCCCCGTGGTATTGGCAGTGCCGAAGTGCGCTCACCCCAGCCGCACGCCGAGTAACCACCGGCTTTCATACGCCTGATTAAAACCGGAGCCCTGTCATGAGTGAGCTTTTCCAGTTCGGCAAACAGGTTCTTGCCAGCCAGCCATTCAGCGCGCTGCTGGGCACCGAACTCGAGGCCTTCGAACCCGGCAAGGCCGTGCTGACACTGGCTGTGCGCGATGAACTGAAGCAACAACACGGCTTTGTCCACGGCGGTGTTGTCAGCTATCTCGCCGACAATGCGCTCACCTATGCCGGCGGCTCCGTACTGGGGGACTCGGTTACCTCCGAATACAAGATCAACTATCTGCGCCCGGCGCTGGGGGAGCGGCTAACGGCCCGTGCCACAGTGCTTTCCAGTGGCCAAAAACAGGCTGTCTGCCAGTGTGAAGTGATCGCCCTGAATAACGGCGAAGAACGGCTCATCGCTGTTGCCCAGGGCACCATCAGCAAGGTGGAAGGCAAACGTTAACTCACCCCCGGCACGGCAAAACGCCTGCCATCGGACGGATAGCCGCGTGCAACCCGACGTCACACTACAACCACTCAATCAAGGCCTTGCGCCCGCGTTGTTTGCACTCACTGATTGCAATCGCCGCTTCCTGCGCGAGTGGCTACCCTGGCTGGATCAGGTACGCACCGTCGATGACACCCGGCACTTTATTGAAAGCGCAGAAAGCATGGCCGCATCCAATAGCGCCCCCACTTTTGCCATTATTCATGCAGGGGACTTATGTGGCGTTACCGGGTTCCACAGCATTAACAAGCCGCACGGCACCGGATCCATCGGTTACTGGCTCGGGCAGGACCACACCGGCCAAGGCATTGCGACAACCGCCGTCCGACAACTCATTACTATCGGTTTCACGGAATGTGACCTTAACCGGATCGAGATTCGCTGTGCCATCAACAACCGACAAAGCCGGGCTCTGCCGGAACGATTGGGCTTTATCCATGAAGGCACGCTCAGGCAATCGGAAAGGCTTTATGGCCGATTCCTGGACCAGGCGCTCTACTCACTGCTCGCATCTGACAGCCATGCAAGCACCTCAGGTTCCGGCAAATGACAACACCCATCGTGCTGACCGGCGGACCCGGCGCCGGCAAGACAGCAGTTATCGAGCATATTGCCCACCTTGGTTTTCGCTGTTGCGAAGAAGTCGGCCGTCAGGTGATTCAATCCCAGGTTGAGCAGGGCGGAAAGGCCGTTCCCTGGCAAGACAAAACCGCTTTTCGTGACCGGATGCTGTCAGCCGAGCAGGCCAACCATGCCCGCGTTGCGGACCATAAGGGGACGGTCTTTTTTGATCGGGGCCTGGTCGATATCTATGGCTACTCACGCCTTGAAGGTCTGATGGTTCCCTCCTCTCTGGTTCAAGCCTGTGAAGCGCAGCGATACCATGACCCCGTCTTCCTCTTCCCTCCCTGGGAGGCTATCTTTACCAACGACAAGGAACGCAAACAATCGTTTGCTGAAGCCGTCGCCACCTTCGAGATCATGCAAACGGCCTATCGGCATTTTGGCTATACGCTAGTGGAGGTGCCCCGAGCCCCGGTCCACATCCGGGCCGAATTCATCCTGGATCGTGTGATTCGCTGACCCTCTTTCCAGCCTGACGAGGAACCGCCTATGCGACCGCTGTTCAACACTGCTCTGCCACTAATCCAGGCTCCCATGGCCGGGGTGCAAGACTGGCGTCTGGCAGCTGCCGTCTGTGCGGCGGGTGGTTTGGGCTCTGTGCCGGCCGGCATGCTCGATGCCGCCGGCCTGGAACAGCAACTGGCGCAACTGAGTGCCGCCACCGACACACCCTGGAACGTGAATTTTTTCTGCCATTCGTCACCGCCACCGAACCCGGCCGGGGAGCAGCGCTGGGCGCAGACCCTGCGCCCTTACTATGAGGCATTCAGAGCCGATAGTTCGGCGATTCCCGAAGGCCCATCACGCAAGCCGTTTGATGCCGATTGCGCGGCAGTGCTGGCACTGTTCCGGCCTGCAGTGGTGAGCTTTCATTACGGCTTGCCGGAGGCCAGCCTGCTGGATCGGGTAAAAGCCACCGGGGCCACCGTACTGTCCAGTGCCACCACGGTTGAAGAGGCACTCTGGCTCCAGGCACAAGGCGCCGATGCGGTGATTGCCCAGGGGCTGGAAGCGGGTGGGCACCGGGGCCATTTTCTCAGCGATGATCTGAGTCGCCAGCAGGGCACCTTTAGTCTGTTGCCGCAGGTCGCCGATGCCGTCTCCATTCCGGTGATCGCCGCCGGCGGCATTGCCAGCCCCGCCGGCGTGCGGGCCGCCATGGCGTTAGGCGCAACCGCAGTGCAAGTGGGCACGGCCTACTTGTTGTGTCCGGAAGCCACCACCAAACCCGTGCATCGAGAATGGCTGAACAGCGACCGGGCTCGGCACACCGCATTAACCACGGCTTTTTCCGGCCGTCCCGCCCGGGGCATGGTCAATCGGCTGATGCACGAGCTGGGCTGCTTCCCGGACACCGCGCCGGCATTCCCGCTGGCGGGCAACGCTATCGGGCCACTGCGTGCCGCCGCAGAAGCGCAGGGCAGCGGGGACTGTTCGCCATTGTGGGCCGGACAGAACGCCAGCGACTGCCGCGAGGACAGCGCAGCAATGATCACCGCCTGGTTGGCTGAAGGGTTCGACAGCACACGCTCTGGGGAAGCGTAGCCGCCATTGGCAGCGCTATGGCCCAAATTAACCTTGCGGGTGGACAGCCAACAGGCAGAATCGACACCCTGTTTACTACCGCATTAGGTAGTATGAAACGTTTCCGGCGGCCTGCCGGGCAGAAGTGGGAGCAACCGCCATGCAACGCATCGACATTTCCAAGACTTTCCCGTTCTCCGTGGACAAGCTGTTCGACTTTCTCAGCGTGCACGAAAACCTGGAGCTGATTTTTGCCCCGGCCAAGATCAAGCGCATCAAGGACGGACAGGACAGCCCCAACGGTGTGGGCTCTACCCGGAAAATGCAAATTCTGGTGGCGCCACCGTTCGAAGAAACCGTCACCAAGGTGGTTCCCAACGAGCGCATTGAATACACCATCACCAAGGGCAGCCCGCTGAAGCACCATAAAGGCATCATGCGCTTTTCCGAAGCGGCCAATGGCGGCAGCCAGCTGGACTACACCATCGAATTTGAAGGCAAGCTGCCCCTGATCGGCCCGATCATCAAAGCCGGCCTGGGCCAGGCCATCAGCCGTGGGCTGAACAAGCTGAAGCTGTAATCGTTCCGTGTACGGGCAGGTCGGATTAGCCTGAAAGGCGCAATCCGACCTGCACTGGCCGGGGCATCTCCGGCGCCCCGGAAACGCGGCTTATCGCAGCACCACTATGTCTTTCCCTCCGACAGCAACGACTGCAATTCCGCCCGGCCTTTGGCATTGGTTTCCACCAGCATGTCCATATCGGCACGATGCTCAATCTGTTCCAGCAACAGGCGCTCATCCAGCTCCCGGAAACTGCGCACCAGATCAATAGCCGTGGACTCGGGAACCCCCAGCTGCATCAGTGTCAGGCGGGCACTGAGCAGGGCTGATTCAAAGCTTTCCCGAATCACTTGATCCACGCCCAGGGCATGTAGCTTGTAAGCGTGATAGCGGTCGCGGGCGCGAGCCACGATGGTGACGCTGGGAAAGTGGTGGCGTACCAGTTCTGCGGCTTTCAGGGAGGCGTCCACATCATCCACCGCCAGCACCAGCACCTTGGCATGCTCCAGGCCCGCGTTGTGCAATAGATCGAGCCGGGTTACATCGCCGAAGTACACTTCGTTGCCGTAGCGCCGCAGCATATCAATTTCGTCCGGGTCGGAATCCAGTGCGGTGAAAGGAATCTGGCGACCTACCAGGATCCGGGCGGTGATCTGCCCGAAGCGCCCGAGCCCGGCAATCACCACCTGGGGATGGTGCGCAGGCATGCTTTCTTCTTCCAGGTCCTTGCGTGGCCCCTTGCTGCTCGCCTTGGGCCACAGCATCGCCATCAGCTTCAGCAATAACGGTGTGCACGCCATGGACAATGCCACCACCAGATTGAGCTGCCCGGCAACGGCCGGGTCGAGCAGGTTCAATGTTTGCGCCTGGGTCAGCAGCACAAAGGCGAATTCGCCCCCCTGGCTGAGCAAAATGCCGAACATGAAGGTACTGCGCCACTCGCCACCACGCAGGCGGCTGATCACGATCAGCACCAGCGCTTTCAGGCCCAGCAGCATCACCAGGAAGAGGGCGATGTTACCCGGGTGGTCCAGCAGCAAACGCAGGTCCATGGTCATGCCGATCGCCAGGAAAAACAGCCCCAGCAGCAGGCCCTTGAAAGGCTGAATGTCGGTTTCCAATTGCTCCCGGTAGGGCGAGTTGGCCAGCAGCACACCCGCAACAAACGCACCCAGGCCCATGGACAGGCCCAGGTGCTCCATCAGCGCGGCAGAGCCCAGCACCAGCATCAGTGCACTGGCGGTCATCAACTCCCGGTTACGCAGCTTGGCCAGCCAGCCCAGCCAGGGGTTCAGCGCATACTTGCCCGCCAACACCATGGCCACCAGCGCCGCCAGGCCCGCCAGCAATTGCGGGCTGTCCTCCCCCGCCTGGGCCCCAGCGAGCACCGGCAACAGCAACAGGATGGGAATCACCGCCAGATCCTGAAACAGCAAAATAGAAAACGCGGAGCGCCCCTGCGGGGTGCCCAGCTGGTTGTTCTCCACCAGCATCTGCACCACAAAGGCCGTGGACGACAGCGCCAGCGTCGCGCCGATGGCCAGGCTCTGGTTGGTGCTGAAACCCACCAGCCAAAACCCGCCTGCCAGCAACAACGCGCTGAAGACCATCTGGCTGGCACCCAGTCCCACCAGTCGACGACGCTGCGCCCACAACTGCTGGGGGGCCAGTTCCAGGCCCACCAAAAACAGCATCAGCACCACACCCAACTCGGCAAAGTGCAGCACATCGTTACCGCCACTGACCAGGCCAAACCCCAGCGGCCCTACTGCGATACCAGCCGCCAGGTAGCCCAGGATGCTGCCCAGTCCCAACCGCTGAAACAACGGCAACAGCACCAGTGTCGCCCCCAGCAACACCAGCGCCTGCGAGAAAAATCCGTCCACACCGATCTCCTTTTTTGTCTTGGCTCATGCTAGCGGATTTGCCAGGCTCGCGTTGTTAAAAAGCCGCCACAGGCTGCCGACGGCCATCCTCAGCCCCTGCAGGCCATGATCCAGGCCATGCAGAACGCACCATAATTGCCCAAAGGGCCGCAAGGCCTTAGTATGCGCGCTCTTTTTCTGCCCCGGATTAGTGCACACCATGAGTAAGGAAAGTGACCAGCTCCGCCAGCAACTGGTCGGTGGCCTGTTGCGGCAGCTGCATCTGGAAACCATGAGTGAGCGCTTTAATCCCCGCGTGGTGTTGGCGCTGTTCAACCTGGTCAACGGCGGCCTCAGCATTGCGCTGATCGCCAGTGTGGCGCTGGTGACCCAGCAGGCGTTTATCTTCCCCTCACTGGGTGCGACGGCCTTCCTGCTGTTCCACCTGCCCCTGGCGGAAGCGGCTTCCCCCCGCAATGTCCTCAGCGGCCATCTGATTGGCGCCCTGTGTGGGTGGGCATCACTGTGGCTATGCGGCCTGCACGATGCCCCGGCCGCCTTTATCACCGGCGTTGAATGGTCACGGGTGGCCGCCGCCGGCCTGTCGCTGGGGCTCACCAGCGCACTGATGATTCTGTTCCGGGTTGCCCACCCGCCTGCTGGCGCCACCGCGCTGATCGTGTCACTGGGGTTGATGCACGAACTGCAGCAGCTGCCGGTGTTGCTCAGCGCAGTGGCCCTGCTGGTCGGCCAGGCCTTCGTGATCAACCGCCTGGCCGGCATCCCCTACCCGCGATGGGCCCCTCGCCAACCGGGCGTCTGATCCTCTCACCTCAGTAATGAGAATGATTCCTTTTTGTGCTAGGCTGCGCCGCATTGTCAGCCCCGGTTGGATTTCCCATGCGCGCATTTCTGGTTCTGCTTCATCGCTGGTTCGGCCTTTTCATTGCCGTCTTCCTGATTATTGCCGGCCTGACCGGGGCACTGATTTCCTGGGACCACGAGCTGGACGAGTGGCTCAATCCACATCTGTTTAAAAGCCAGAGCCAGGGCGAACCGCTACCCATGCTGGAGCTGGTTCGCCATGTGGAAGACGCCGACCCCCGGGTGCGTGCCAGCTTCTTTGGCCTGGAAGCCGAGCCCGGCCATAACGCGGAAATCTGGGTGGACGCCCGGGAAAACCCGGAAACCGGGCAGCGTTATGAACTGGGTTACGATCACGCCTTCGTGGACCCGGTCACCGGCGAGATTGTCGGCAAGCGCGAGTGGGGGAAAATCTCCCTGCACCCGGAACACCTGATGTCGTTCCTCTACAAACTGCACTTCACCCTGCACCTGCCGGAATGGAAGGGCATCGACCACTGGGGCGTCTGGCTGATGGGCGCCGCCGCCATGGTCTGGCTGTTCGATACCTTTATTGCCATGGCACTGACCCTGCCGCGCAAGCGCCGCGTGCAAAAACCCGGGGGCAAAAGCTGGCTGCAACGCTGGAAACCCGCCTGGATGATTCGCCGTGGCGCAGGCGCCTACAAACTGAATTTCGACCTGCACCGGGCCGTGGGGCTGTGGGTATTCGGGCTGCTGCTGATGCTGGCCTTTACCTCTTTCTCCCTGAACCTGTACCGGGAAATTTTTTACCCGGTCATGTCCATGGTGTCCGAGACCACCCCCGGGCCGTTTGAAACACGCACGCCCACCGCCTTGCATGATCCGGTAGAACCCCAGGTAAGCTGGCCTGAATTATTTGCAAAAGCCCGGACCGAAGCGGACAACCGCGGCTGGGAAGAGCCCATCGGCGATACCTTCTACAGCGACAATTTCGCAGTCTTCGGCGTGCGTTTTTACTACCCGGGTGAAGACCACGACAGCGGCGGCATGAAAGTGAAAAGCCTCTACTATGATGGCAAGAGCGCGGACTTGATCGGTGACGAAGTGCCCTGGGAAGGCACCGCCGCCGACGTCTTCAACCAGCTGCAGTTCCCCCTGCACTCCGGCCGTATCGCCGGCCTGCCGGGCCGCATCATCGTGTCGATCATGGGCATTGCCGTAGCCATGCTGTCGATCACCGGGCTGGTGATCTGGTGGAAGAAACGCAAGGCGAGGGTGGCCAGCAAACGACGCAAGCAGGACGCAGCACTGACGGCCACGTCTGCAACCTGATCGGCTTCATACCGAAGCCTCTGCAGGAACGTAGCGAAGCGGGGTAACGCACATAGTGCGGCCCAACGGGTGAGTGCAACGAATACGCCACTTGAGGCGCGAACCTCGCGAAGCGAAGCGACAACGTATCCGTTACCCGACGGTGCGCTCTCAAACCTGTGGGTGCTGTTATTCCTGATCGTCCTGCGGACGATTTTCGCGCTGACGCGCGGTTCGCACCTCCAGAGGTGCTCCTACAGGGAGTTATAACCAGACGGCGTTCCAGTAAGGATAATCACGCAGAGAGCGCACAAGACCTGCTCTCAACGGATTCGCCACAATATATCGCGCCACATCCTGAATATTTTCTTCCCTACGAATGGCGTGATCGTGATAGCCCCTCTGCCAAAGCGGTAACCCGCAAAGCCGCCCACTGCGACCTTTCACCCGCAACATCACTTTAGACAGCATTTCGTCATCCCCCAGCTGAAACAGCCAATGCAAATGATCAGGCATCAGCACATAGCAAAGAGAGGTTGTGGAGCCTGACTGATCACTCCAGAGCAGCGTCCGGCATACCAGACTGGCCAGGTGACTGTCGGAAAAATAGGGGTAACGACCCTTGGTCACCGTGGTGACATGGTAAATCCGGCCCTGCTCTGAAAATCGCCCCTGACGCAGACGCGACCCGTGATAGATAGCTGTCATAACAGGCATGCTTACCTGCCACAATTCCACACAATATAAGCAATGTCTGATTTTTCTGTAGGAGCACCTCTCGAGGTGCGAACAAAGGCCTTTACGTTACTGCACAGGGTTTTGCGACACTCATATACTGCGGTTCGCACCTCGAGAGGTGCTCCTACCGGACTGCGCCGGGAGCGCTTCACCTGAAACAAAAACCCCCGCGTTGCGGGGGTTTGGGGTTTACCACTTGAGGGGGGCTTCCGAGGATCCCGGGGTGGCGGCCTGGCCGGCGGGTTGCGCCGACGCGTTTTGGGCCTGCTTGTCCGGGCGGACCCGGTCACCCACCTGCAGGGCACTGGCTTCGCCTTCCACACGGGCAATGCCATAGTCGGTACGCACGTCGCTGACCTTGAGGGTCGCCAGCGCTTCGCCTTCCAGCTTGATGGTCATGCCGGTATCCGGGTCTTTCATTTCCCCGGCAGGGCGATACACCTTCATGATGCCGTCTTTTTCCAGACGACCCTGGCCCTGGCTGAGGAACACGGTCTCGCCGTCAACCTTGATCACCTGCACCGGGTAGAGCACGTCGGTGGCATCACCGGCGATGGCGCGGGCAATCTCGGGATAGAGAATGTCAGCCAGACGCTCCGGATGGTTGCGGTCATCAATTTTCTGCTCGCGGGCCAAGGCGCGGATAGTGGCTTCCGACTTGTCCCACTCGTAAAGATCGCTCCACAGGATTTCCGTGGTGGTGGTATCGATCAGGCGATACCGTACGCGGACGTAGGGGTCGTACCCGCCCATCTTGGCGCCGTAGAACTCCCGATCACTGTCACCAATCTGGAAATCTTCGATGGTACCCACCAGCAGCAGATCCGCGCCTTTACGCTGACCGAGACGGGCCATTTCTTCCGGCGCCACACTGCCTTCGGAAACTGTCTGCAGCTCTTTTTCAATATCGGCCAAATAAGAACGATCCAGCACCCGGAAACGCCCGGACTGGGTGAAGGCCATGGACAGGTTTTCGCTCAGATCACGCTGCACTTGCGAAGCCGGGACTTTTACGTCACCAAGATCATAGCTTGCGGCGCGGGTATCGAAGGTCGCAATGGCAATGCCGGGCAGGTGGGAACGGTCCGGCCCGATGGACTTGGGACGCAGGATTTCCGCCTGCACATCCGCCTGCCACATGCCGTCATCCACCTGCTTCACAGACTGGACTTCATAGGTCTTGATGTTACCCAGCGTCGGCAACTGCGGCTCCGGCACGGACGTTTCCTGGCCCATCCATGTAGAGACGTCACCCTGGGACTGGATCACCCATTCATACACATTGGTGCGGAAGTTGGGGTCCACCGCCAGGGTGACACCGCCCCCCTGGCGCACGGCGGCGACCAGGGCATTGGTCATGGCCTGCTCCGGGTTATCGCCATAACCCCGTGCGGACACGGAAACGGTTTCCGTCATCGCATGACTGAAGGACGACCACAACAGCAGGACAAGAAAAAAGGGAGAGAAAAGACGTTTGATCATGATGACCTCCTTGCCAGTAGCGACAATCGTGCCACCACTTATATCACGAATAAGGCCGGCGTGAGCCGGAAACGGGCGGTATCGATGATACCGCCCCGGCGCACCTCAAACGGCCGAGGAAGGGCGTCCCTGCCTCCAGCCACCCCGCAGATCCCTGCGCGCTGGCCGCTACCGTTTGCGGTCGCGAATACGACCGGTTTACAGGCCGAACAGGCTCTTGGACTTGGTCTTGCGAATTTCTTTCTCGTTAGCCCACTCGATGATGCCGGTCTGGATGTTGAGCAGCTTCAGGGTGAACTTGTAGTACACGTCCTTGGTGCTGCCATCGCGCTTAACGATGGAAGAGAAGTTACCGTACATCATGAACTCGGCGCCGATCTGACGACCCATGGCCGCAGCGGTGCTCTGATCCACCAGGCCGGATTCACTCTGGTAATCCAGCTGTTCGCGCACGCGCTCTACGACCGTCATGTCCGCGAAGCGGAACTTGCCGGAGTTGATCAGCTTGGACTGGATGGTGTCGGTGATGGATTCGGTGTCCACGTGCTCGGTGGTCTTGTTCTTGATGCGATCCACAAACACCACCGGACGACGGCTCTGGGTCATCTGCACGATGGGCGGGAAGACCAGCATGTCATCGACCATCTTGCTGGCAATCATCTGCAGGTCGGTGGAACCGAAATCGGTATTCACGGTTTCGCGGCCCTGGGCATCGCCATAATCCACGGTGGAACAGCCAGACAGCACCAGTGCCGCGCCGAGCATCATCATTGAAAATACACGTACCATTCTTGTTTCTCCTTGTTCCTTGTTACGTCAGCTGGGCTGACCGTTATTCCTGCACCCAGATTTCGAAGCGCACGGCGGACGGGTTGGGGGAGACCCCCTGCACACTGTTCTGGCTGCGACCGGCCATGACCACCTGCCGCCAGGGCTGGGCTTCCGGCTCCAGTTCGAAACCGTCAGCATCAAACCATTTGAACTTGTATTGGAAGTCGAGCTGGAATTTCCAGTCATTCTCCAGCACGGCCTGAACCTGAAGCAGGTCACCGGCGCGCTTCTGGCGCAGGTCTTCCACGGAAATGCGGCTGGAAAGCAGGCTGTTGTTGGAATACACCTTGGTGACGACTTCGCCGTCTTCGGTGACTTCCATCTGGCCTTTATTGCTGGCGGAACATGCGGCCAGCATCAGCGCGACCAGTATCGCCAACATCGGGCGTAAGAATGTCATAAGGGTCCCTCCTGAACGGGTAATACGCGAGTAATCAATTGGCCATGTACAGCCACTGCATGAATCACGGTGAGGCCCCGGCGTACCACCGGCACCGTCAGCGTTCTGTTGCCTGCCGGGGTACTGAGCACCAATGCATGCTCGCCCTGGGGCAGATGAAAACGGGTCGCCTGGGCATAAGCCGGCAGGCTCAGCCAGCTACGTCGATCGGCCTGCTCACTGACCAGATTATAGATCTGCGTACTCAATGAGCCTAGCAGACCAAAGTTGTCGTTGGCCTGCTTTTGCATGTTGTATTTGGCGGTGGCCCGCAGGGTCTGGCGCACCAGCATGCCGGGCATACGCTCTTTCAGGTCCTTGGCGGCCAGGCCCCCCACGTCCGCCAGCACCACGGTCTCGCCCAGCGGCTGGCTGGCGCTGTCCAGCACCCGCAGGCTGTTCGGGCGTGGCTTGCTGCCAATAGCGTAGGTGGGGAAGGCCACGGAAAACACGCCGTGCACGGTGGGAATCGGCAGGGTGAACTCTTCCCGGGGTTGCACAAAGCCCTGCTCGTACAACACCGCAACCATCCCTTCATCGCTGCCCCGCCGGGCACGGGGGTTGGAGACCCGCTCCACGTCTTCCTTGATCATATCCACGCCGGGATTGATCTCCAGCGCTTTCTTGTAATCCACCAGGGCATCGTTGTATTCACCGTGGGCTTCCCAGAAGAGGGCAGAGAGGTAGAAGGTCCAGGCGTTCTGGAAGCTGGCCTTGACGCCACCGGCCACCGCATCGATGCCGTCGAAGTAACCGTCGAACTGGCCAATGTCGATTTCGTTCTCTTCAGCCTCTTCTTCGGCCTTGGCGATTTCCTTTTCCCGCTTGTTGGCCGAGACCCGCTGCTCCAGGGCCGCCGCGCGCAATTCCACAGCGGTGCCGGTGACATCGTTTTCCGCCCAGTAATTGAGGGCCTGATAGGCACGGGTGAAGATGCGCTCGTAGTCCGGCGCCACATAAGGGCGAGCATTGTCGTTGGTGATCAGCGAGGTGCCGGAGGCCGCCAGGGACGAGACCTGGATCTTTGCGCTGGCGTCTTCCGCATCGTATTTGGACACCGCGTCGGCAAAAGCATTGCGGCTGGCTTCACCTTCGCCATTGAGCTGCGTGACCCGCCCCAGCTCTTGAAGATAGAGCACGCCATCGCCCCCGGCGGTAGCCTTCTCCAGCTTCAATGTCGTCCCTGAACTGGCGGCCTCATTCCCCAATGTGGCCTTCCATTTCTCTGCCTGACTGGGGTAGGACACGAACAGGGAGTTCGTGGCACAGCCGCTCAACATCGCCAATAACGCGACAGACAGGCATCCCTTCCTGAAGAAATTCATGATCTTAGTGTACGCCCCAAGAAAAAAGCCGAAGCAGGCAAGTTAGCCTGACTCCGGCTTTTTGTCGAGCAGTTCACATCCTGCTGGCACATTATGCCAACATTTGTATCCCGCTATTTCGACTAGAACAGCACCCGGGTGCGGATGGTGCCGTCAATGGTGCGCAGCTTCTCCAGCGCCAGCTGGCTGTAGCCCTTGTCCACATCGATCACCACGTAACCAATCTCTTCGTTGGTTTGCAGGTACTGGCCACAGATGTTGATGCCGTTCTCGGAGAAAACGGTGTTGATCTGGGTCAGCACGCCGGGCACGTTCTTGTGGGTGTGCAGCAGGCGGTGCATGTCCGGGTGCGGCGGCAGGGCCACTTCCGGGAAGTTCACCGCACCCAGGGTAGCGCCGTTGTCGGAATAACGGATCAGCTTCTCGGACACTTCGGTGCCGATGTTCACCTGCGCTTCCTTGGTGGAGCCACCAATGTGCGGGGTGAGGATCACGTTATCGAATTCGCGCAGCGGGCTGACGAACTCGTCGTCGTTACCTTTGGGCTCTTCCGGGAACACGTCGATGGCCGCACCCAGCAGGTGGCCGTCTCGCAGGGCCGCCGCCAGCGCGTCGATATCGACGACTTTGCCGCGGGCGTAGTTGATCAGGTAGCCCTTGGGCTTGATCGCGCGGATCTGCTCTTCCTGAATCATCCAGCGGGTGTCGGCGGTATCCGGTACGTGCAGGCTGACCACATCGGACTGGGCCAGCAGGTCGGTGAGCGTACCCACCTGTTCTGCGTTGCCCAGCGGCAGCTTGGGCACCACGTCGAAGAATTTCACCTTCATGCCCATGGATTCGGCCAGCACGCTCACTTGCGCACCAATGTTGCCGTAACCCACGATCCCCAGGGTCTTGCCACGGATTTCGTAGCTGTCCTTGGCAGACTTCAACCAGCCGCCACGGTGGGCCGACGCGTTCTTCTCGGGAATGCCGCGCATCATGTTGATGGTGTGGGCAATCACCAGCTCCGCCACGGAGCGGGTATTGGAGTAGGGCGCGTTGAAGACCGGGATACCACGCTTGAGGGCGGACTTCAGGTCCACCTGGTTGGTACCGATACAGAAACACCCGACGCCAATCAGTTTTTCCGCCGCCTCGAACACCTCGTCGGTGAGCTGGGTGCGCGAACGAATGCCGACAAAATGGGCATCCTTGATTTTGGCAGTCAGGTCATCCCCGGTAAGCGCAGTGGGCAGCAGCTCCACATTGGAGTAACCGTTCGCTTTCAGGTTCTCCACGGCGTTTTCGTGGATGCCCTCGAGCAGGAGAACGCGGATCTTATCCTTCTCAAGAGAAGTATCGGCCATGATTCTGTCTCGGTAGCCTGTGAAATGGGCGCGTATGTTAACATAGCGCGCTCAAATTGAGAGCAACCCATGCTGTACTTCTGTTCAAGTCAGCGTGAAGCCGTTTCAAGCCCCCGGTTAGACCCGTTCAGGAGACCCGTTGATGACTGCCCTTGCCCATGCTGCTTTGGAGCAACTGACTGATTTGCTTGGCAATCGCTGCCTCACCGACCAGGAAAGCGCGGAGCGCTACGGAGTCGACTGGACCAAGGTATGGGCACCGGCCCCCTGCGCCGTGGCCCTGCCGGAAACCGCTGACGAAGTGCAGCAGATCGTCGAAATCGCCAACGAGCATGGTCTGCACCTGGTGCCGTCCGGGGGCCGCACCGGCCTCTCCGCCGGCGCCGTCGCCGCCAATGGCGAGCTGGTAGTGGCCTTCGATCGCATGAACACGATCCTGGATTTCAACGAGTTCGACCGCGCCGTCACCGTTCAGCCCGGCGTCATCACCCAGCAGCTGCAGGAATTCGCCGAACAGAAGGGCCTGTTCTACCCGGTGGATTTCGCCTCTGCCGGCTCCAGCCAGATCGGCGGCAACATCGGCACCAATGCCGGTGGCATCAAGGTGATCCGCTACGGCATGACCCGTGACTGGATCACCGGCCTGAAAGTGGTCACCGGCAAGGGCGAACTGCTGGACCTGAACAAGGGCCTGATCAAGAACGCCACCGGCTACGACTTCCGCCACCTCTTTATCGGCTCCGAAGGCACCCTGGGCTTCGTGGTAGAAGCCACCGTCAAGCTGACTCGCCAGCCCAAGGACCTGACCTGCCTGGTGCTGGGTGCCCCGGGCTTCCGCGAAGTGATGAAGATCCTGCATGCCTTCCAGCAGGACATCGACCTGACCGCCTTCGAATTCTTCTCCGACAAGGCCATGGCCCACGTGCTGGCCCACGGCGTACCCCAGCCCTTCGATACCGAATGTCCGTTCTACTGCCTGCTGGAATTCGAACAGCTCTCCGAGCAAATCGGCGAGCAGGCCATGGCCATCTTCGAAAAATGTGTGGAAAAAGGCTGGGTGCTGGACGGCGTCATGAGCCAATCCCTGCAGCAGCTGGACCAGCTGTGGCAGCTGCGCGAGCGCATCTCCGAATCCATCGCCCCGCACACACCCTACAAGAATGACATCTCGGTGAGCATCGCCAGCGTGCCGGACTTCGTGGAAGACGTGGACACCGTGGTGCAGGACGCCTACCCGGATTTCGAGATCGTCTGGTTCGGCCACATCGGCGACGGCAACATGCACCTGAACATTCTCAAACCGGCGGACCTGCCCAAGGAAGACTTCTTCGCCAAGTGCAACAACGTCTCCAAGTGGGTGTTCGAAATCGTGGAGAAATACAACGGCTCCATTTCTGCCGAACACGGCGTGGGCATGACCAAGAAGCCCTACCTGGAATATTCGCGCAGCCCGGAAGAAATCGCCTGCATGAAAGCGGTGAAAGCCGTGTTCGATCCCAACAACGTGATGAACCCCGGGAAGTTGTTCGATGTTTGATGAGATCAACGAAGTCCAGATCGACCCGAACGGTTACCAACATCGCTGGATCGACGGCTCCGCCATGAACATGCCCGTGGGCAAGGTGGTCTGCGTGGGCCGCAACTACGCCGACCACGCCAAAGAGCTGGGCAATGAAGTGCCGGATTCCCCCATCCTGTTCATGAAACCCGCCACCGCCCTGGCCAGCCTGCACGAACCGCTGGCCTTGCCCGAAGGGCAGGGGCCGGTGCACCACGAAGTGGAAATGGTGGTGCTGATCGGCAAACGTATCCGCAAGGAAACCCGCCTGGACCACATCCGCTTCAGCGTCGCCGCCTACGGCATCGGCCTGGACCTGACCCTGCGTGAAGTGCAAAACCAGCTAAAAGAAAAAGGCCACCCCTGGGAGCGCGCCAAAGCCTTCGACGGCGCCGCCCCGGTGTCCGGCTTTATTGATGCCCGCGGCATCTCCGTGCGCCAGGATCTGGGCGTCACCCTGGAAATCAACGACGAAGTAAAACAACACGGCCACACCGGCCTGATGCTGTTCCCCACCTTCGAACTGCTCGCCGAAATCAGCCAGAGCTTCACCCTGGAACCCGGCGATGTGGTCTTCACCGGCACCCCCGCCGGCGTCGGCCCACTCAACAGCGGCGACAAGTTTACGGCGCGGCTAGGCAATATCATTCAGGTGTTCGGCTCCGTCGCCTGACAAAAGCCACCGCAGGGCGGAAATGGGTGCAGCCACTTTCCGCCGTCTAACAACAAAGCCGTCGCCCGTTCGCCCCAAGCCAGCCACAAAGCAACCTTTGCCTCTTTCCAGGGTCTATTCCGTTAACGCGACAGGAGCGAGTAATGGAATCAAAAGGGTTGTGGTTATCCGTATTGGGAACCGTGTTGATGGCGGGCCTGGGTTTCGGGTTTGCCCACCTGGCAGAATCCGACGCGATTTTTCTGGACGGGGTGTTTTCTCTCGTCAGCTTCATCATGTCCTTGCTGATGGTCTATGTCTCGCGGCTGCTGCAGCGTAATGCAGACCACCGTTTTCAGCTGGGCTACGCCAGCTTTGAGCCCGCCTTCAACGTACTGCAAAGCCTGGTGATTCTGGGCGTGCTGACCATGGCACTGGCCTCTGCGCTGGCTGCCCTGAGCGGTGACGGGCGCCTGCTGCAACCGGGGGTGGCGACGGTCTACGCGGTGTTGGCCACGGTAGGTTGTCTGGCGGTATATCTGCGCCTGCGCACGATTGCACGCGAAACCGGTTCCGAGCTGGTACGGGTGGATGCCTTTGTGTGGTTGATGGACTGCATACTCAGTTTGGTGGTGCTGGTGACTTTCCTGGCGGTGTGGCTACTTGGCGAACACCTGGGTGACTGGCTGCCCTATGTGGATTCGTTGATGGTTATCGTGATGGTGCTGATCATGCTGCCGGTGCCGTTGCGAACGCTCTATCGCAACCTGATGGAAGTGCTGCTGGCCGCCCCCTCGCAACAACAGCAGGAGCAGGTGCACGCCGATTTTCGCCGAGCCATGGCGGCACTCCCGGCGACGCGCTGGTCCCTGCGGATGAGCAAGACCGGGCGCATGCTGTATCTGCAGGCCAGGGTTCTGTTGGAAGAGGGCGAGCAACACAGCGATGCCTTACAAGCAGACCTCTGGCGTCGCCACTTGCAGGACGTTCTGGCGCCCCAATACCCCGATCTTGAGCTGGATGTGATGTTCACTGCGGACCCGGACAACTTGCAGGCCGGGAATGGACGGCCCGCATGACGCGCACCGGTCTTTCTGGCCGCAACAGCGACGTGAAAGACCATGGTTGCCTCCCCGGCGCTGTGTGAGGATCCCTTATCCACGCATAATCACAGCCAGATAACGGGAGAGAACCATGATTGGTATTACCGCTGTCATGTCCGCCACACCGGGTAACGGTGACACCCTGGTCGCAGAGATGAAGAAGATCGCCGCCGAAGTGGTGAAGGAAGAAGGCAACCATTGCTACCTGGTTCACCAGTCCGTGGACGATGCCGACACCGTGCTGATCTACGAACAGTACACCGACCAGGACGCGATTGTGGCCCACCAGGAAAACATGAAAGCCCTGGGCGGCGGCCTCAAGGGGCTGCTCGCCGGTCGCCCCGATGTGAAGCTGTTTTCGCTGGAAAGCTGAACGGTTGGCGTTCGCCAGACGGGCAGCGGCAACACCCCCTCGCCCGGTACAACCCGGCACGGGCCAGCACCGTCAGCCCGTGCCCTGATCAGGAGGCGTCATGGCCAGCTAGGACAACACCCACAGGCTCTACGGGGTTCCCCATTCGCTGTACACCGGTATCGCCCGCTGCTACCTGCGAACCCAGGGCATTGCCTACACCGAAATCCCCACCACCGATGCGGATTTCCACACCCGCATTCTGCCGATTATCCAGCGCAGCATTATTCCGGTGCTGGAAACGCCGCAGGGTGACATCGTTCAGGACAGCCTGGATATCATCGACCACTTTGAGCAACAGGGCGTGCGCTATTCCGCCTACCCGGATGGGCTGTTGCAGCGGGTGCTCGCTGTAATCATCGCCTACTACGGCACCCAGGCCATGCTGCCCCACGCCATGCACTACCGCTGGAGCTACCGTGACGCCCAGGAAAGCTTTCTGCATGACCAGTTCGCCGCTGGCGCCGGTGAGGCCATGGCCGACAAGATTATGTCGCGGATGAATGCCTACCTGCCCCAGCTGGGCGTGGATGCCCACACGGTGCCGGAAATCGAAGCCTCCTATCTGCAGCTGCTCGACACCCTCAACGCCCACTTCGCTGAACATCCCTACCTGTTTGGCGGGCGGCCGTCGCTGGGTGACTACGGCTTGATCGGCCCGCTGTTTGCCCACCTGGGCCGCGACCCGGTGCCCGCCAACCTCATGAAAACCCGGGCGCCGAAAGTGTTCCGCTGGGTGGAACGGATGACTGCACCGGGGCTGGATACGCCGGAGTTTCCCGGCTATGGCAATGCCTACCTGGCCGACGACGCGATTCCGGCCACCCTGGAGCCACTGCTGCGCCAGATCGCCGACGAAATCTTCCCCATGCTCACCGACAAAATCGCCTTCATGGACGCGCTGATACAGGAGCACGCCCCGGAGGATGGCCAGCCGGTGTCGGCCAAACCTCACCAGCGTTACATGGGCGTGGTGGAGACCGCTTTTCGTGGCGTACCGGTGCAAGCCGGGGTTCAGCCCTACCTGCTCTATGTGCTGCGCAAAGCCGATTCCCTGCTGGCCGAGGCCTCGCCCCATGACCAGGCCCGTGTCCGCGAAGCCCTTGCCGAACGGGGCCTGGCGGCAGCCTTGCCCGGCGAACGCGGCTACACCGTAGATCGCCGCGACCATATCGAGGTGTGGGAACGCACCTAGGGAGACGCTGAAAATTTCTCCCCCTGTGGGAAGCGATGCTTGCATCGCGAATAAAGGCGGTTGTGCTGACACCTTCGCGATGCAAGCATCGCTTCCCACAGAAAATCAGGTTTGTTGAGCCTTTCCAGAGTTGCCCCTGCCTGACGAGCCGAGCTGGCTCCCAGCCTTTATGGGCCACGCGCTTGTTTGCCACTCCGCAACCACTGCTGTTATCACTGGAGTAACCCGCCTCTTATTCCTCCGCCTGCTTTGTGCCAAGCTGCAAGTCGAGCCAGCGGTGACGGAGAGACCCATGAAGAAACTGAAAAACGAAAAAGAACTGGTCAAGAAAGCCATAGTGATGGGCGTCGCCTACGCGGAAAAGCGCGGCGTGGTGGAATTTGAAGCCACGGATTCCGCGTCCGAGAAGCTGCTTTATATTTACCGCCTGCTGGTCCATGACAAGGTCATCCAGCCACTGCCGGAAGACCAGGTGTCACAGCCGGCCATTCAGCACAAGCTGGCGATCTGGGCCTCCAAACAAAAATAACGGAACAATAAAGTCGCGCTACGCCTTGGCGGTTTTACGCGCCGTGAGCACGGCATCCAGCAAAATAATGCCGAGCAAGGCGGCAGCGGATAACGGGAAGGCCAGGGCAACCACCAGCATGATCACGGCAACCGCACGGGCCGGTGCTCGCTCCGCCTTCGGTGGCGCCCGCCGTGACTGACGCTTCCACCACAGCAGCGCGCCGGTGACGATCAATGCCATGATCAGGCACACCAGCAGCACATTCAGTAGCCAGTTCCACAATCCCAAATCCCCCTGGTGCAAGGGAATAGACGCGGCCATGGCCTTGCCCATAACAGGGTAGTCCGCAAAGCGGATGTCCTGCAGCACCTGACCACTGTGTTGGTCCAGATGCACAATACGTTCGCCGGCCGGGTTTTCGATATCACCCGCGATGGTGGTGGCAGACACCGTCCACACACCACTGTCGCCTTGTGGGAAGTGCACCCGGAAATGCCCCAACCCCTGATGAGCGGCCAATGCCACCACCTCATCCAGTTGCAAGGTGGCCTCCCCGGACGCCGACTCGGGCATGGGGGTTTGCTCCACCGCCCAGGGCACTCGATGCAGGCCTGCCTCGTTCATGGCGGCATGATCGGTCACCGGCGGCTGTTCTGCTTTCTGTTCCGTCTCAACGGCCTGCGGGGCTTTATAGGTAGTGCCGGGCAGCGAGCCCCAGGGCTGTACGATCTTGCCACCCCAGATATTGGTCCAGGCCAGCCCGGAAATCAGGAAGAACAGCAGCGGCAACGCGATCAACCAACCCAGGCTCAGATGCCAGCGACGCCAGCCTTCCCGGTGACCTGCTTTTTTGGCCGCCGCCGGAGGGCGCTCGCCGCCCTTGGGCCAGGCCAGATACAAGCCAGAGACGATCATCAATACCGCCAGGCCAGCGGCAATCTCTATCAACGCATCACCCAGCGAACCCATAAAAAGCGAGCCATGGAATGTTTTGATACGAGAATACAGGCTTGCCGCCGGGTCCTGGTCACCCAGTATCTCGCCGGTGTATGGGTTCAGGTACACCAAAGTGGAAGGCCCATGGTGGCCACCATGGCCCGCATGCGAATGGGGCTGCAGGGAAAATCGGGCTGACTGATCTTCCGCCTCCGGCGGCAAATACAATTTCACCGACGCCTGTGGATAGTGCTGCTCGACGCTCTCCAGCAACACGGCTACGGGCAGCGGCTTCTCGCCCACTTTCACCGTCAACAACGATTCGTTCAGAACACTATCCAGTGGTTTGCTCAACAACATGAGCAAACCACTGAACGCCAGCAGGAACAGGAAGGGAATGACCAGCACGCCAATCATAAAGTGCCAGCGCCATACGGCCGCATAGAAACGGCGGGACGCAAACGAAGAGGGGAATGTGCGGGTCATGTCAGACACTCTTTAATTCAAAAGTCGAAACGGACGCCAGCATAAACAGAGCGCGGTTCGCCCGCCTGAATGCCGACCGGATTAATGGTCTCGTCGTTACTGACGCTCACATTGGTGACATACACTTCGTCGGTGAGGTTGCGACCTTCCAGATAGACTTCCCAGCTATCGCGGGTAACGCCGGTGCGTAATCCCAGCAGCTCATAACCGTCCACATCCTTGTTATTGGCGAAGTCACCGTAACGATCATCGACAATGTCGAAGGTGGGGCCGGCGAAGAAGCCATTGCCATGGCGATACATGACTTCGCCCTTGATGAAAAAGGTTGGCGCCACCGGCAGTTGGTTATCGCCATACTCCGGGTCGTTGTCGAAGGTGAAATCGTTGTAGGTCATGCTCAACAGCGGTTCAATACGCTGGCCGTCATTACCCAACGCAAAGCTGGCGCCGACCAGCGCTTCCACGCCGGCGTGAATGGTATCTTCCACGTTCAGGGCCAGGCTGGTGCCAGATGCCGACGGGTTATCCATGGACAGGATTTCATTTTCGAGCTGGGCATAATAAACCGATACTTCCCAGTTCCATTCGCTGGCCTGCCCCAAATGGGCCGCACCGCGGGTACCGATTTCCCCGACCACTCCCTGCATGGCATCCAGGGTTTCATCGCTGGTATCCGCATCGTCTTCCAGTTCGTACAAGGTGGGCGCTTCATAAAGCTTGCTGACATTGGCAAACAACTCGCTGCGATCCGCTACCTGATAAATCACCCCCACACGCGGGTTGATGGATTCATAGTCATCTTTGGGATTGCGTTCCGTGCCTGAAGCAACCGTCACATTATCCACTTCGCGGGTGCCGGTAACGGCCTGGGCGCCGTAGACCAGCGTCCAGCGATCGGCAAAATGCCAGCGATCCATGGCGAAGATTTCCAGGTTATCGGCCTTGTTATCTACCCGTACATCAAGGGCGCCACGAATGCCGCCAGTATGAGAATAATTACCGCCCTTCACCCGGGTTTCGCCATAGTTGAGACCAAACAAAAAATCGTGGTTACCCAACTGCTTGTCATAACGAATGTTGGTACCAAAGGTGGTCTGGTCGTTATCGATAAGCAGACTGAAGAAAGGGTTTTCAACGATGGGATGGTAAAGGTGCTGGTCCTCAAAGGAGAAGCCCACTACCAGATTGCTGGTGTCGCTCAACTGCCACTGGGTCCGGTTAGCGACACGCCAGCTTTCCACATTCTTGAGGAAGTTACCGGGGATATTATTCGGGTTGGCCTGATAGGGGTCGTCGTCAAACTGAGCCTGTGTCAGTGAGCCGGGAAGCTCCTGATCATTGTCCACATAGGTGAAATAAAACCGGTTCTCCACCGTGTCATTGATCTGCCAGCCGGTGTTGGCATAAACGCTACCTCGCTGTTGTTCCTGGTGATCGCGAAAACCGTCATAGCTGCGCTGCTCTACCGTCACCAGGCCATCCAGATCGCCCTCAACACCACCCGCCGTAATGCGGCTTTGTACGGTGCCGTGGCTACCGCCGCTCAGGTAAATCTGATTATCAGTATTGCGCGCCGTGGGGCTGATGAAATTAATTGCACCGCCCAGGGTGCTGGCCCCATACGTGAGCGCGTTGGCGCCACGGGCAATCACCGCATATCGGGCCGCCAGCGGATCAATAAAGCTGTTGTGGTTGTTGCCATCGGCAGCGGTCACCGGCAACCCGTCGACCATCAACTTGATGCCATTACCATCGTAGGCAACCGCATCCAGGTTGGAACCCCGGCTGGAAATAAAGGTGTCGTCACCGGTGGAGCCAGTGCCTGTCCACATCCCCGGCACATAACGCAGCATATCGCCGATACTGACCACGTTACGCTCGGTGAGGTCTTCCGCTTCCAGCAAGGTGACCCCGCCCGGCGTCAGGGCCTGCTCGCGCTGAAGCTCAATCTTTGTGGCTTCGCTGCCCTGTTCCTCCTGCTCGGAAACCGTAATCGGTGCCAGTTCATTGGCCTCGGGTTCCACAGCTAGGGCACTGATCGGTGCTAAAAGGGCCAGGCACCCAAGCAGTGATGTTCGAGTCGACAGACGCATAATGGTATTCCCCCAAGGCAACCGATTGCGGCCATAGCGGTTATGGCGGCAAGACGGCGAGGGATTCTACGGCAGCGGCTGCGGCTCCAACATGCGGCATATCGCCGCACAGGTTTGATCCCTGTCCGCGCAAGCGGCATTCCTGTTGTGTGCAATCATCGACAATGCGCCAGCACCGGGCCATTCTTCAGGGCTCCAGACCCCGACTGCCAAGACGCCGGGCCCCAAAAGCTGGATAATGGCCGCCACAGTCATTCCCCCGACCCGGTAGCCCCGCCATGGAAATCAACGTCAACTTCCTCGACAACCTTCGCCTGGAAGCCAAGTTCGACGACTTCACCGTCATCACCGACCAGCCCATCCGCTACAAGGGCGATGGCTCGGCACCCAGTCCGTTTGACTATTTCCTGGCATCGTCCGCCATGTGCGCGGCCTATTTCGTCAAGGTGTACTGCAAGGCCCGGGACATCCCCACCGACAATATTCGCCTGTCGCAGAACAACATCGTTGACCCGGAAGACCGCTATAACCAGATCTTCAAGATTCAGGTGGAGTTGCCGGAGGATATTTCCGACAAGGACCGGCAGGGGATCCTGCGCTCCATCGACCGCTGCACGGTGAAGAAGGTGATCCAGACCGGGCCGGACTTCCAGATCGAACAGGTGGACAGCCTCACCGAAGACGCCCAGGCCCTGCTGATGGTGGAGCCGGACGAGGCCCACCGCACCTTTATCGAAGGCAAGGACCTGCCGCTGGAGCAGACCATCGCCAACATGACCGCGATCCTCGCGGAGCTGGGCATGAAGATCGAGATCGCCTCCTGGCGCAACATCGTGCCCCATGTGTGGTCACTGCATATCCGTGATGCGGCCTCGCCCATGTGCTTTACCAACGGCAAAGGCGCCACCAAGGAAGCCGCCCTGTGTTCCGCGCTGGGCGAGTTTATCGAGCGCCTCAACTGCAACTTCTTCTATAACGACCAGTTCTTCGGCGAAGACATCGCCAACAGCGACTTCGTCCATTACCCCAACGAAAAGTGGTTCAAGCCCGGACCCAACGACGCGCTACCCGAGGGCATTCTGGATGACTACTGCCTGGGCATTTACAACCCGGAAGGGGAACTGGGCGGCTCCAACCTGATTGATACCAACTCCGGGCGGACCGACCGGGGAATCTGCGCGCTACCGTTCGTGCGCCAGTCTGATGGCGAGACGGTGTACTTCCCCTCCAACCTGATTGAGAACCTGTACCTGAGTAACGGTATGAGCGCGGGCAACACCCTGGCCGAAGCCAAGGTCCAGTGCCTGTCGGAAATTTTCGAGCGCGCGGTCAAGAAGCACATTATTGAAGAAGAAATTGCCCTGCCGGATGTGCCCCAGGACGTGCTGGCCAAGTACCCCGGCATTGTCGAAGGCATCACCGCACTGGAGGAGCAGGGCTTCCCGGTGCTGGTGAAAGATGCGTCCCTGGGCGGGCAGTTCCCGGTCATGTGCGTAACGCTGATGAACCCGCGCACCGGCGGCGTTTTTGCCTCCTTTGGCGCCCACCCCAGCTTTGAAGTCGCCCTGGAGCGTAGCCTTACCGAACTGCTGCAGGGGCGCAGCTTCGAAGGCCTGAACGATTTGCCGCCACCCACTTTCAATAGCCAGGAAGTCTGCGAGCCCAATAATTTCGTGGAACACTTCATCGACTCCAGCGGCGTGGTGAGCTGGCGCTTCTTCAGCGCCCAGGCGGACGAAGATTTCTGCGAGTGGGATTTCTCAGGCACCACCGAGGAAGAAAGCGCGCGTCTGTTCGGCATCCTTGACGCACTGGAAAAGGACGCCTATGTGGCCGTGCACGAAGAGCTCGGCGCCCCGGTGTGCCGCATCCTGGTTCCCGATTTTTCCGAGGTGTACCCGGTGGAAGACCTGATCTGGGACAACACCAATATGGCGCTGGATTATCGCGAAGACATTCTCAATCTGCACCGCCTCAGCGATGAGCAACTGGGGCAACTGGCCGAACGCCTGGAAGAAAGCCAGATCGATAACTACACCGACATCATCACCCTGATCGGTATCGAGTTCGACGAAAACACCGTGTGGGGCCAGCTCACCATCCTGGAACTGAAGCTGCTGATTTACCTGGCGCTACAACGCCATGAAGACGCCCTGGAGCTGGTAGAAATGTTCCTGCAGTTCAACGACAACACCGTGGAACGGGGCCTGTTTTACCGGGCCGTGAATGCGGTACTGGAAATCACCCTGGATGACGAGCTGGAACTGGACGACTACCGTCACAACCTGGGGCGCATGTACGGCGAAGAGACCCTGGCAACGGTCATCGGCGCGGTTGAAGGCAGCGTTCGCTTCCCCGGCCTGACCCCCACCAACATGCAACTGGACGGACTGGAAAAACACCAGCGCCTGATTGAAAGCTATAAGAAGTTGCACGCGGCACGGGCAGCGAAAACCTGAGTGCAAACGAAACGCGGTGGAGTCCCCCGATGACAGCCATTACGAACTCTGTTTGGCGAATAGTGTTCTTCCTGTTACCCGCTGTTGTACAAGCCGATACAGCCTCGCTGGACGCCTTTCTTTCCGCCACACCGTTGCAGTTGGAAGTGCGTTATTGTGAATGCGCGGCTGTGGCCCCTGATGGGCACTCGCCAGACTCATTGCCGGCCTTTATGGACGCGGCCAACGCCTTCCGGTTTGAATACGCCGGTGACTACACCACCCGAAAAGGGCGCAGTACAGCACAGGGCACACTGATTTTGGAAAGAGGGCGGTGGATCAGTCTGTTCGGTTCTCAGCATGGCGACACCGCAACGGGCGTTGCGGTGCGATTGATGGGGACAAGGGGCGACTAACGACGGTGTTTGGGAAGAGGCTGAAGCGCCCCTTAATCGCTGGCCACTTCAATCACCACCTTCCCCCGACAGCGTCCGGAACGACTGCGATTATAGGCCGCTTCGCTTTCTGCCAGCGTGAAAGTGCTGTCGATAATTGGCGTCAGGGTACCGGCTTCCACCATGGCCTTCAGGGTTTCCAGATCACGACGATAGGATTCCACCACCACTGTGCCGGCTTTTTTACCCAACAACCGGTAGAACGGCGTGCCCAACATGGATTTGCCATCGCCACCGGTAGAAATGAAGTAGCCTTTCTTGCCCAGCAACGCCGCGCAGGTCAGCGGGGTTTCATAGGATGTCACATCGAACACCAGATCGAATTCACCGGCCGATTGGCGGTAATCCCCCTGGGTGTAATCAATCACCGCATCGGCACCCAGCTCGCGAACAAAGTCCGCGTTTCGCCCGCTGCACACACCAGTGACATGCAAGCCCAGGTTTTTGGCCACTTGCACAGCGAAAGTCCCCACACCACCTGACGCACCAATAATCAGTACCGATTTACCCGCTTCAGCCTTGCCTTTGCGCAATCCTTGCAGGGCCGTGAGCGCAGCCAACGGCATGGCCGCGGCTTGCGCGAATGACAGGTTCTCCGGTTTTTTGGCGATGCGACGCTGGCTAATGCGGGCCAGCTCGGCCAGGGATGCCGTGCGCAGGCGCATGTCCATACCGTAGACCGCATCACCGATCTCGAAATCTCGCACGTTGCGGCCCTTGTCCACCACGATGCCGGCCAGATCATCACCAAAAAGCGGCGGCAGGTGTCTGACCATGACCGGGCTGGCCGCCACCGCCAGATTGTAATTCAGCTTCCAGTCCTTGGGATTCACCGACGCCGCATGGACCGCCACCAGCACGTCATCCGGTTTCAAGCCGCCGGGCTCATCTGTCTCAATCAGGGAAAGGACGGGCTTGAGGCCCCAGCCAGTGGTGGCAATGGCTTTCATGGTATGGCTCCGCAGGAGTGGATGCGTAAGAATTGTTGCGGCCCCAAGCTTAACAAAGGGCAGGGCAATGTGAGCAATCCAATAGCGCCAAAGAGACGGGTCCATTGTGTCAATCCGGAGCGTCGCTGGTGACGCTGCTGCAGAAAACGTCAGCCCGGATCCACCTTGCCGCGCAGGGACTTGGTCTTGCCCCGTTTGGTCTTGCTGTCCAGGCGTCGGCGCTTGCTGCCCAGTGTCGGGCGTGTGGCCTTGCGGGGCTTCTGCTCCACGGTCACACCCTTGATCAATTGAGCCAGCCGCGCCAGGGCATTTTCCTTGTTCATTTCCTGGGTGCGGAACTGTTGGGCCTTGATGACGACGACACCGTCGCTGGTAATACGCTGGTCACTCAACGCCAGCAGTTTTTCCTTATAACGGTCGGGCAGGGACGAGGCGCGAATGTCGAACCGCAAATGGATCGCCGAAGCGACCTTGTTCACATTCTGGCCACCACTGCCCTGGGCACGGATCGCCTGCAGGTCGATCTCGTTGTCGGGAATCTGTAAATTACGGCTGACTTGAAGCATAACCACGGCGACTGCATCGGGGCTGTCAGCCTAACAACAAGGAACGCGCATGACCATTATCGGTATCGACCTGGGGACCACCAACAGTGCCTGCGGCATCTGGACGGACGAGGGGGTCACGCTGATACCGAACCGGCTGGGCGAGGTGCTGACGCCCTCGGTGGTGGGGCTGGACACCCAGGGCGAGCTGATCGTCGGCCGTACTGCCCGGCAACGCTTGATCAACCACAGCGACAGGACAGTGGCCGCTTTCAAACGGCTGATGGGCACCGACCACAAGATCAAACTGGGGCGCCAGGCCTTTACGGCCACGGAGCTGTCGTCGCTGGTGCTGCGCTCGCTCAAGGATGACGCCGAGGCCTACCTGGGCGAGGCCGTCACCGAGGCGGTCATCAGCGTGCCGGCCTACTTCAACGACAACCAGCGCCACGCCACCAAACAGGCCGCCGAACTGGCGGGCCTGAAAGTGGAGCGCCTGATCAACGAGCCCACGGCGGCAGCCATTGCCTATGGCCTGCACGAAAAACAGGAAGGCCTGTTTCTGATTCTGGATCTGGGCGGCGGCACTTTTGATGTATCACTGCTGGAATTTTTCGACGGCATCATGGAAGTCCACGCCAGCGCCGGGGACAACTTTCTCGGCGGCGAAGACTTCGTCGATGCCATGGTCGATGACGTGCTCCGTGAGCATGCCCTGCGTCGTGATGACCTGAAGCCTCAACTGCTGCAACAACTGTACCTGCAGATGGAAGGCGCCAAGCGCAAACTGGGCCCGGCGGACCAGACCCTGTCACTGGACCTGGGCAGCAAGACCGTGGAGCACGTGGTCACCAGCGACTGGTTCACCCAGGTCAGCACGCCGCTGCTGTTGCGCGCCAAGCACCCTATCGAGCGGGCGCTACGCGATTCCAGCACTCATCCAAGCAAGATCGACGATGTGGTGCTGGTGGGTGGCTCCACCCGGCTGGCCATTTTCCGCTCCACCGTGGGCAAGATGTTCGGCCGCCTGCCATCCTGTCATCTGGACCCGGATACCGTGGTGGCCATGGGCGCGGCAATCCAGGCCGGCCTGATGATGCGCAACGAAGCCCTGGACGATGTGGTGCTGACCGATGTGTGCCCGTACACCCTGGGCACCGGGGTGATCAACCGCGACAACAGCAAGCTGGGCGATTATTTCATGCCCATCATCGAGCGTAATTGCGTGGTTCCCGTGAGCATTGCCCGGCAGGTATGCACTGCCTACGACGACCAGACCGAACTGACCATCAAGGTATACCAGGGCGAAAACCGCTACGTGGAAAAGAATGTCTTTCTTGGCGAATTGAATGTGCGGGTTCCCAAAGGCCAGCGAGGCGAGCAAGCGGTGGATATTCGCTACAGTTACGACATGAACGGTTTACTGGAAGTGGACGTGACCGTGGAATCCACCGGCCAGGTCCACAGCCACCTGATCGAACACGCCCCAGGCGCCCTGAGTGACGAGCAAAAACAAGCCGCCCGGGAAAAACTTGCGGCCCTGAAATTTCATCCCCGTGATGGCGAAGACAACCGCGCCCTGATTGCCCGAGGCGAGCGCCTGTACGAATCCAGCCTGGGCGATCGCCGTGAGTACATCGCCGACGTCATGAAGCGGTTTGAAAAAGTCCTCGACGACCAGAACCCCGCAGACATTGCACGCATTCAAAAACAGGTGAAAGAAGCGCTGGATAGCCTGGAGAGCGAGGACTGGTTCTGATGCCGCCCTGGGATAGCCTGCAGATTGAACCGACCGCCGACGCGCGGGCAATCAAGCGCGCCTACGCCAAACAACTCAAACAGACCCGCCCGGACGAAAACCCCCAGGGCTTCCAGCAACTGCACCAGGCTTACAAGCAGGCACTGGCCTGGGCCGAACAGCAGTCGTCGCAAGACGACCCGGCGGCGCCCCCGGAAGGCTGGCACAGCGAGCCGCTCTCGCCCCCGCCCCAGGAACCAGTGGAAACCAGGCCGGAACCCGAACCGGAACTGGTGCCGGGCCCAGCCCATACCCCGCCGCCCAGCCACGACACCTTTGTCACTGACCCGGAATCGGACGAAACGCTGAAACAGGCCAGCTGGTCGGTACAACTTGCGCCCACGCCGCCGCCTCCGATTGACGACGAACCCGCCCCTCTGGATACCCTTGGCGGGCCCGTGGTCGGTACCGATGAGCAGGATCAAACGCTGGCAGCACTGCTGTCTCAAGCCCGCGACCTTCTGCAGCAGCCGGAGGGTGCGCAACAAGCCGATCGCTGGCATTTTCTTACCCGCACGCCACTGATACTGGACGATGCCTTTAACCACCGGCTCGGCCATGCCCTGTTTGCCGTGCTGGCCGAACAGCAGCAATCCGGTCAGCCGTCGCTGTCGTACCCGGTGGTCCGTTACCTGAACGGACTGTTCAACTGGGAGGGGCAGCGGCGCTGGCTGAATGAGGATTTTGGTGAAGACACCTGCGATTCACTGTTTCGTATTCTCGACGATACCCCGCTGAACCAGGACGCCATCAAGGCCGTTCGCGGTGGCCAGGGGGTGTTCGCACAGAAAAAGAAACCCCCGCAAGTGGCACCGGAGGAAGTGATCATGGGCGGTTATTTGCTGCGCATGCTGGCCTTTGCCATGGACATGTTTCTGGTGATGGTTGGCGCTATTTTTGTGGCCGAGGCGCTGCACCGTTTCGGCGGCAGCAGTGACGAAAGCGGCGCACCACTCGCCATAATACTGGCCGTACCCCTCTATTTGCTGATGGCGCTGATCATGGAATCCAGCCCGATGCAATCCACACCGGGGAAACGATTGCTGGGCATGCGCGTTACCAGTCGGCGGCTACAGCGACTGCACCCATTACACAATGTCGGGCGCATCATCGCCTTTTGCCTGACCGGTATTTTGTGGAAGGTAATTTTTATTGTGAATGCCTTTATGAAAGGGCATCTGCTGCACGACCGCATCAGCCGCAGCTATGTGATTCAGTATCGCAAATCGGAATAGGGCGGGGAAAGATCCACGCCCGGCCAAACAAAACGACCAGAAGGACGCCGAGTTAGCAAGGCGCTAACCCGGCGAGCCGGGCTTACTTATTCAGGTCCCGTTCATAACTCAAGCGCTTGGCCGCATCCAGCGTCAACATCTGCATAAACGCCTTGGTTTCCGTATCCGCTCCTGTGGGCGTGCCATTGCTGCCACCACCAAACACATACTGCGGCACCTTGCGCTGCGCAAAGGCTTCTGCCCAGATCTTCTGAATCTGGATTTCGGCATCCAGCTTCTGGGCCAGGGCGTTATCCGCGCGCAGAATTTCCCGCTTCTGGTAAGCTTCTGCATCGGCCAGGGTGCGACGTGTCTCCGCTTCTACCCGCGCTTTCTCCAGATTGATTTCTGCAGTCTGTTTTTCAATTTCCGCCTGTTCCTTCAGCTTTTGTGCCTTGGTAATCGCCAGCTGCTTTTCGGTTTCCGCTTCCGTGGTGCGCTGAATCTGGTCTACCTTGGCTTCCGCCTGGCGCTCAGCCACTTCCCGCTCACCACGGGCAATGGCCAGCAGCCGCTGTTCTTCTTCCTGCACCCGTTGCTCGCGGGCGATGGCCCGGTCTGCAGAGGCTTTCTGCTTGAGCTGCATGCGTTCCACGAAGCGCTGGTTGGGATCCATCTGGGTCACCCGGGCTTCCACCACAGTGACACCGTAATCAATAAAACGCTGGGACTTGCGGCGGGGTACGCCGGTATCGTCGAGCATCTTGCGTACCACGAAGACCACCTTGGCATCGTCGCCGTAGTCCTGCTGTTCGGTGCCCATGGCCACGTTGGCACTACCTTTGATTTCACCCACGCGTTTCTGGCTGATTTCTTCACGACGAACAATATAGATACCATTGATCATCTGGTTTTCGAACTCGGTATTGAATTCGGTACGCCCGCCGGAGTAATACTCTTCGGCGCTCATCAACGACGCATTGGCTTGCAGGGTTTCCTTGAACGCGGGGATCAGCGCCGTGCGCAGTAGATTCGCTGGCGTACGGTACTCATGGGCCAGGTGCAGAAAGCTTTCCTGATCGGTGGGAATGGTAAAGCGCACCGTGGCCTGGGCATTGGCATCCACCTGGTCCAGGAACATGATGTTCTGCGGTGGCAGGGCCGCCGACGTTTCCGAGTTCTCCACTTCCACGTAATCCAGGGTTTCACTGCCACCCCGCACCGCCTGTACGGTCAGGGCGCGTTTCCAGGAATTCCAGCGGCCGAAAAGAAAGAACTGATAACCCACATCCGACACCACCTTTTCCTGCCCGGTGATGGTACGCACGTGATACACGTAACCCGGTTCCGCGTAGAAAATGGATTTGTTGGCAACAATAAGCAGCGCCAAAATGCTGATAACCCCAACCGCAACGCGCCCTAACGGCATTGCCCCCTTCAATTTTTCCGTAATCATGATGCCCCCAGTCTCATTTTTAGAAGGGCATATTTTACGGCGCGATTTCAATAACGGTAGTGGCCAATGTCTTACATTTCGAAAACCGGCACAGGGCCCCGATTCAGTCTTTTCCCCACATGCGTGGCAGCACATTAATCTGCCCGGATTGCTTGCGATGCAGCAGGGCCATACCGATATGGCCGACGATCATGGCCAGCAGCACCCAACCCAGCACACCGTGAAGCAGGTTACCCGGTTCCACCATCCAGGCGATCTTGTCGCCGTCGAAACCCGACATCAGTGGTAGCCCGAACGGCTCAAATGCACGACCGGAGCCGTATTGACGCAGCAGGGCAAGGGCGGGAATCAACAGTAATAATCCATACAGTCCGGCGTGCCCCAATTTAGCCGCCAGGTTGATAGAAGGCGGGCGCCGACTCAGATTCACCAGCGCCCACCCCAACCGGATCACTGTCAACACAATCAAAATCAAGCCAAGGGGTTTGTGCGTTGGCCAGAAAAACGATTCAAACGCCGTGTCTTCGAATCCGTAATGCGCCAACGCAGAGAGAAACTGCCAGATCAACAACAGCGCCATACTCCAGTGCAGCAATCGAGTGAAGCTACCGTAGCGCTTGGGGGAATCGTTCAAAGACATGGACCTCTCCTGTTAGGTGGCGCAAGGGCTGCCTGGGGATGTTCGTGTAAAGGCTATAACCATGGCAGGGAAATGTGCAGACAATATGGATCTAGACACGGTTTGGGAGAAGAATCGAAGCGCAGGCCGACCCGATCTCGACCTGCTCTTATGGTCTTGTCCCGTCAGACTACCGGAACCGCAAAGTGGATCATCACGTGCACCTGGAGCTCGCCGACCAGGAACCCCAGCAGCGCCCCCACGGTAATCAGAATCCATTCATCCTGTTGGAATGCCGGGCGCAGTAACCCTTCAAATTCTTCCTCTGTGAGTTCCTGCATTTTCTCCACCATCAGGTTTTTCAGGTCCATGGCTTCTTCCGCATACGCCTCCATGTGACTGAGGGTTTCCGGCAAATGCTGCATGACCTTTTCCGACACCGAGCGCTTCATTTCCTGGTATTTGGTGCTGCCAACAGCAAAGACGACCAGCGGCTTGGCGAACCCTGACTGCTCATCCAGGGTTCGCTGCACCTGCTTTTGCACCAGGCCGAACAGACGGTCCGACATGGGGCCCTTGAGAATGGCTTCGATCACCGCTGCCGGGGTAACGATTTCACTGGCGACCAACTCCCCGTAACGGGCAGCAACCTGCTTGCGCCGCTTGAGGAACAAGCCCTGCCATTCGAACAGGCCCAGATAGCGCACCGGCTGTTTGGGGTTAAAGATCATTTTCAGCGCCAGCCAGTCGGTGAACCAGCCGGTGAACAACCCGAACAGGGGAATCACCCAGATGTTGTGGGTAAAGGCCCACACCACCGCCTGAATGATGCCGATGGCAAAACCGAAATAGATGCCAGAATTACGGATGAACTTGAATTCCACGTGGCCGGCTTCCAGAAACACCCGGTTGAGCAATTCCTTGTCGCGCACCAACGCATTGATCACCAGATCCTTGAGGTCAAACACCCGGGTAATATTGCTTTTGATGTCTTCCATGATCTGCTCGACCATGTGGGGTGCTTCATTCTGGATCCGCTGGATGATCAGCCGTTTCACTGATTCCGGTGCCGCTTCCCACAGGCCCGGCTGATATTCCGCCGCCACTTCCCGGGTGATGTCTTCCACTGATCGGATCAGCGGATCACGAATTTCCTCCGCCACCCGGTGAGGATCGAGCTTGTTGAACACGTCCTCCGGTTTCAGCAACCGTTCCATCATCAAATCGCAGGCAATGCTGGCCATGGTGGCCGCCTTGCTGGGCACGATGCCCTGCCAGCCAAAAAAAGGACGCCAGCCGACAAACTTCAGTGGCTTGAACATCATCTTGATGGCCACCACCTTGGTGCCATAACCAATCGCCGCCGCCACAAACGGCATGGACAGATACAGTATCCAGTTAGCCTGCAAGTCGGCCAGAATCAAATCCAGATCGGTAATCACGGGCTACTCCTCAACGTCCGCAGGGATGGTCATCAACGCCCACAGCTGACGACCCAATGGACTGATTCGCAGGGTTTCCCGGCGGGTGGACAGTTTTGGCAGGTGGGTTTTCAGCTCGGCTTCCGCTGAGCGGAAACCGCTATCGCCTTCGCACAGCTCGTAATCCGTGCGCAGGGACTCGGTGAACGCGCTGGCAATCACCAGGCCCTGGGCAAACAACCGGCTCAGGTACAGGGCAATAAAGTCATTGCACTGAATCCCGGCGGCCCGGCCCACGTTGGAATAACGATGCAGCACTTCGCCACGGGAGAAACGCCCACCGCTTTGTACCGTCAGCAGGGGAAAGGCACTGCCGTCAGAAAGCGCAGCCAGCAACCGTGCCTCATCCGCGGTGAGCTGCTCCAGCTGGCGCTGCAACAACATGGCCTGGGCCTGGGAAACACTTTGCTCCATGGACACATCCAGCAACTCGTGCAAGCTGTGCGGCGGGCCTTCCAGCTCACCGGGCTCATTGAGCGATTCCAGGCGATGCTTCAAGCCGTGAAGCAGCTCCTGCTCCACCTCGTGGTAACGGGCGTCTGCCCGTTGTACCGGAGGCAGCTGCAACAACAGCTGCTGGATTCGCGTCCGCAGCGAAGCGGGCGAGAGGGGGGAGTCAGACACATTCGTTCCCTGTTGTTATTGTCGTTGTGGGCGCCACCTGGCTTACGTTCCATCCATACCCGCAAAGGATACACAGCGCCCTTTATTATTGAGTGTCCGGTCTTTTTAACTGACTGCAAGTTACTGTGCGTATGTTTTACGCAACCGACCTGCCCGCCAGGCTGAATCAGGGGCGCTCGCGCAGGGCCAGCACCCGTTCACGCAGATCGCCGGCCTGCACGTCCTGGGGAGGCACACCGGTGCCAACGGCCAGTTTGATACGCGACCAGAAACGGCGGGGCAGACGGGTCAGGGCCTTGCCGCCCTTGTGGCTGAAAAAGCTCCCCCACAACCCCGACAGGGCCATGGGGATCACCGGCACCGGGCTGTCACTGACAATTTTCTCAATACCGGCGCGGAATTCATCGATCTCACCGTCTTCGGTCAACCGCCCTTCCGGGAAGATACAGACCACTTCTCCAGCGGCCAATTCTTCCCGGATACGCTCAAACGCCTGCTGGTAAATCTCCGGGTTGCGGGTTTTCGAGTCAATCGGGATGGTCTTGCCGGTGCGGAAAATATAATTGAGCAATGGCATGTCATAGATCGGTTTAAACATGACAAACCGGACCGGGCGGCGAATGGCGCCCCCCAGCAACAGGGCATCCACATAACTGACGTGATTGCAGACCAGCATGCAGGGGCCTTCGTCAGGAATATTGTCCATGCCCGTGTGTTTTACCCGGTACATGGTGTGGGTGAGCATCCACACCAGCAAGCGGATCAGGAATTCCGGCACCACGGTGTAAATGTAGGAGGCCACCAGAATATTGGTCAGCGCCAGGGCCAGGAAAAACTGTGGCACAGTCAGTTCCAGCAATCCGATCAGCACAATCCCCGCCACCGCTGACAACACCATCAGCAGGGCATTGAGAATATTGTTGGCGGCGATGATCCGTGACAGGTGCTTGGGGTTGGCCCGGTGCTGGATAAAGGCAAACAGCGGCACGATATAGAAACCGCCGAACACCCCGATACCAAGCAGGTCCATCAACACCCGGTAACCACCGGTCTGCTGCAGGAAACTGGCAATGCCGATGGTGTTATCCGTTACCTGCCCCACGCCTGCCAACCCGGCATAGGAGAAGAACAAATCGATACCGAATACGCTCAGGCCAATGGACCCCAACGGCACCAGCCCCAGCTCCACCCGTTTCCCGGAGAGTTTTTCACACAGGAATGAACCCAATCCAATCCCCACGGAAAAGGTGCCCAGAAGCAGGGCGTACAAACCATCGGTGCCGAACAGGTAATCGTCCACATAGACCTTGAGCTGGGTGGTGTAGGCCGCGCCCATGAACCAGAACCAGGAAATGGCCAGCACACACATCCATACGGATTTCACTTCCCGTGCATAGCCGACGATGTGCCAGGTTTCTTTCCACAAATTCCAGTTGATCTTGATTGACGCATCCGCAGCCGGGGCGGCAGGGATTCCCCTAGCGGCTAAATAGCCCAGCAACGCCAACCCCACCACGGTCATGGCGACGACGCCGTCACCCACGCCATCCATCTTCAGCAACACGCCGGAAATGGAGCCCAGCAGGATCGCCAGGAAGGTGCCCATTTCTACCAACGCATTACCGGATACCAGCTCCTTGTCGGTCAGGTGCTGGGGGATAATCGAATATTTAATCGGCCCGAAAAAGGTGGATTGCAGGCCCATGCAAAACAGCACGGCCAACAGGAAATAAACGCCATCAAAAAAGAAACCTACTGCGGCAGCAGACATGATGAACACTTCCACCATCTTGATCTTGCGCACCAGGGTGGCCTTGTCGTACTTGTCTGCCACTTGCCCGGCCAGTGCGGAAAACAAAAAGAACGGCACAATAAACAGTGCCAGCGCGACATTATTCAGGGTGTTAACACTGACGGTGCTAACCACACCGGAAGCAATCAGCAGGATCAGCGCCTGGCGAAATACGTTGTCGTTGAAAGCCCCCAAAAACTGGGTAAAGAAAAACGGCCCAAAACGCCGTGAAGCCAATAATGAAAACAACCCTTTCTGCATTTTTTCGCCCTTGGTTTTTGTTCGGGTTTGAGTTCAACGTTCAAAGTTTAAAAAACGCGATCCTGATTGTCAGATTCTGGAAAGCTCTGCCCGCGCCACTGCCCATGAACGCGGGCACTACATTTGCCGTAATGTAGAACATCGTTCGCGTTGCAACTTTGAACTTTCAACTCTCCCTCGCCCAGCTTTTCAGATAGTTTTCCAGCAACGAATCCAGCATGGCCTGTTCATCCACGTCGCCGGCCACTTCCAGTTTGTTTTCTGCCGCCAGTACCGCGATACCATGGACACTGCTCCACAGGGTTCGGGCTGCCAGATGGATCGCCTCGGTGGACTGCTGGTCTGCCATCCGGGCCATTTGCTGTTCTACCCGCTCAAACAATTGCGCCGTGCGCTGCTGATACCAGGGCGGCACCGGCGCCGCATGTTGCATACGGTGCATAAAGACCATCTGCCACAGAGCGGTTTGCGTGCGCGCCAGGGACAGGTAGGCGCTAGCCATCTGATGCAAGGCCCGGGAGGGGGCCAGATCCGCTGATGCCTTCATGTCCGCCAACAAGGTGTCGAGGGTGGCCGCATTGGCGTGCAGGATCAGGTCATCCAGATTGGCGAAGACGTGATAGAGCATGCCCGGGGTATAGCGTATTTTTTCAGCCACCTTGCGAACACTGAGTTTGGCCAGTCCATGCTCCGCGACCAGCTCACGCACGGCATCGATTGCCAGGGCCTGTAATTCTTCGCGGCTATGTTGGTTTCGGCGTGCCATGTTAATGCTCAATAGTCGTTGTTGTTTCAGTTGCTGCCCAGGCAAGAAATGACAATACGATAGCCCGGCAAAGGCATGTCGTAGCGCCGCTCTTGCCCGCGCGCCTTTAGTCCCGGCTCAGGCGTTGCAGAATCTCCTTGGCCCGCTGACTGCGGCTGTCACCAATACCCGCTTCTGCCATGCGCTGGTCCAGGCTGTCACCCGGGAATGAGCCGGGCTGATCGCGACAATGGATCTCACTTTGCCACAACCACCGGCATTCTTCCTGCCGTTGTTGAATCTGTAGCAATGTCTGCTGGCTGTCGGTCAGACGTTGTGCCAAACCCCGCCCCTGTTGCTGGCGCGCCTCAGCCTGACCGAACAAGGCTTCCTGGGTGCGGGCCATGGACTGTTCATGGCGCAAGCTTCTCAGCTGCTCTGCGGCCTGTTGAATAAAGCGCTGGAATTCATTTTCCTGTTGGCCCAGTGACACCCCTTGTTGTTCCAGGCGAGCCTGCTGTGCTTCCAATTCTGCCAACCGCTGACCAATGTCCAGCGCCAGACCCTGTTCCTCATGGGCCATTGCCTGCCGGGCACCCGCTTCGTAGTGTTCTTGCTGGCGCGTTAACTGTTCGCTTCGCTCACGGTTTCGTTTCTGTTCGGCTTTCAGGCGCGCCAGCTGGCGGCGTGCATCCCGTAGCGCATGTTCGGTTTCGTATAATTGCTGATCCAGCAACAGCATGTCGTTAGCGTCGACAAGCCGTTCCATGCTGACGCGGGCCTGGCCACGCATCACCGTTTTCAGTTTGTTCCAGGCTGTACCCATTGTTGTTCTCCCTTTGTTCATTGGGCCTGTGGTTTTGCCTTGTCTGGCATCCGGCATCAGGCATCCAGCGTTCTATTCCGTATATTCCTTGAGCAACCGTTCGGTCTTGGCTTCACTGATCCGGTTAACCAGTCGGCGTGCCTCGTGATCATCACGCAGGGTTTTTGCCAGGGTGATGGTGGAACCCACCACAAACATGCTGCCCATCACCAGGTACCCCTTGATCCACAGGTCCGTGGGCAACCACACAATGCCCAGAATCATCAGGCCCAGGCTGATGCCAAAAGCGGCTTTGACATAAAACAACCAGCCACCGGAATGTCGCTGAATCGCGCTCTCGTCCATGGGTTTTCCTCTCAGTCGTTATTGTTTGTTTAACGGCGTTCAATTAACCACAAGAACTAAACACCGTTCAATAAAGCGACTGTTACCGGGTATGACACAAGGTGTTCAAGAAGATGGCAGTGGCGGGGCGCCCGGACGACGGCCAATCGGGCGGGCGGGGTTGCCGGCAACGATGGTCCAGGGCGGCACATCACGGGTAACCACCGCCCCCATGCCCACCACGGCATGGTCCCCCAGGGTAACGCCATCAACGATGCCCGCACGGGCGCCGATCCAGACGTCACAGCCAATGCGAATTCCCCGGGAACTCACTGGCTGCTCGCGCACCCGCCGGTCCGCATTCATGCCATGATTGAAAGCAAAGAGGGTGCAATACGCGGCAATGCGGGTGTCATCACCAATGTCGATACCCGCCGCGCCCCCTTCCAGGCTTACATGGTGGTTGAGGCTAACGCGCTGACCCAGCCGAACAGGGCCGTGAATGACGCAATCAGCAGCGATCTGGCAGCCACCTCCCACGATAATATCGCGACCCGGCTCGGCGAACAGAGCCGCCTGGGGCGCCACAAAGCAATTTTCACCAAGGTGCACTGTCTCCAACGCCATCAACCGTTGCTGGATCCCCTGTTGCCAGGGTTCAGCCCAGGCCCGGTGCTTTGGCTTCAATCGCCCGTACAGCCAGGGCATGTAGGCAAGGCGCTGTTTGTGCTGTTCGCGGTAATCGTCGTCGGTCATAAAAGCAGGAGCGAGTTGAACGTTTAAAGTTGAAAAGCGCGAGTCAGGTCATTGGGCCCTGAAAGCCCGTGCCCGCGCAACCGCTGATACCCTAACCGCGGTGAAAATCGTTTTATCGACGATAAGGCCTTGTCCGCGTTTAAACTTTGAACTTTAAACTTTCCACTCAAGAAGTGTTTAGCCGCCCCCGCCCATGCAGTAGCATGCCCGGCAACAACAAGGAGAACACCGTGAAGAAACTACTTCCTCTTGCTCTGGGCCTGGCGCTGGCAGGCTGTCAGCACATGGAATCGGCCATGCCCTGGATCAATATGGGTAATCAGATGGCCAAGAATGCCGGTTACAACACCGATGAAAAGCTGGCCGCCGGCATTAAGGAAGCCCTGATCAAGGGAACGGATGTGGCCGCCAACCAGCTGTCCCAGGAAGGGGCCATGAACCTGAAGCTCCCCAAGGCTGCCGATCCGGTGACCGATACGTTGCGTAAATTTGGCCTTGGCAGTTACGTGGATCAGTTGGAAACGGCCATGAATCGCGGGGCAGAAAAGGCGGTGGCCTCCGGTGCACCGGTATTCAAGAACGCCATCAATGCCATGAGTGTGGATGACGCCCTGGGGATCATTCAGGGGGGCGATACGGCGGCGACCCAATATTTCCGCGGGGAGACCGAAAACAGCCTGCGCCAGCGCTTCCAGCCGATTGTGGAAGAGAACCTGCGCAAGACCGGTTTCTACGACCAGTATCAGACATTGCTTGGTGCCTACGATAAGTTACCACTTACTAACAAGCCCAATCTGGACCTGGAAAGTTACGTCATCGACAACAGCATGGACCAGCTCTATACCCGCATCGGCCAGCAGGAAACCCTGATTCGCCAGAACCCCATGCAGCAGGGTAGTGCGCTGATCGGCGCGGTGTTCGGAAACTCGAACCAGTAACCCGTCGATCGGCAGGAGCGTCGCTGGCGGCGCTCTGCCGCACAATATCGCTACGCCACCTGCGCCAGGGTGAGCTGGGCGAAGCGCGCGAGGATGGCGCTGGCATCGTGGCATTCACGTACCTCCTGCAGATGCGCATCCACCTGCTGCTGGCTCAGGCTGTCGCCACTCAAGGCCTGCAGGTAGGCGCGCATCACATCGGCACTGAATTCCGGGTGGAACTGCACCCCCCATGCCCGCTCGCCATAGCGGAAGGCCTGACAGGCATCATGCACGTTACTGGCCAGCACGGTGCAGCCTGGCGGCGAAGTAAGCACTGACTGTTTATGCACCACTTGCGCCCACGGGTGACCCACCATGGCGCCCAGCAACGGATCCTGATACCCCGCCGGGGTGAACCGTAACGGCACCGTGCCCATTTCCATCCCCAGCGGATTATCCGCAACCTCTCCGCCCAGGGCCTGGGCCAGCAACTGGTGGCCAAAACACAGACCCAGCACGGGTAACTGCGGGGTGCTGTGTAGCGTGGCAAACAGCCAGTGCGCCAGCTGCCGCATCCACGGCTGTGCTTCAGTCACCATGGCATGGGAGCCAGTAATCACCACCCCCGCCAGCGATGCCGGAGCAGGCAGCGGACGCTCATCGGTGGCATCCACCTTTATGACCGGTAATGACAGGCCCAGTCCCTGGGCAATCCAGTCATCGAAATCACCGTAATGCTCGCGAATTTGCGGGTAGGTGTGTCCGGTTTGAATAATGGCTATCGGCTTGTGATTGTTCATAACACTCTCCTTGTGAGGACAACCTCAGCAAGGGGTGTACCAACTTTTCAGGAGCTATGAAGCTCAGTTGTAGGAGCTGCGAAACAGCTCGGGCAGCAGCCTCCCGCAGAAACAGGTTTAGCCGCTACATGAGATCCCGGTGCCGCGGGCAGCTGGTAAGGTGGTCATTGACCATGCCGGTGGCCTGCATGAAAGCATAGACGATGGTGGGGCCGACAAAGCGGAAGCCGCGTTTTTTCAGGGCCTTGCTCATGGCCTCGGCCACCGGGGTGGTGGCCGGTACCTCCTTGAGGCTGCGGAAGTGGTTGATCTGCGGGCTGCCGTCGACAAAATCCCAGAGGAAATCACTCAAGGTCAGGCCCTCATCACGCAGGGTCAGGTACGCCTGGGCGTTACCGATGGTCGCCGCCACTTTCAGGCGGTTGCGGATAATCCCCGGGTCGGCCAGTAACGCGGCCACCTTGGCCTCGTCATAACGCGCCACCTTCTCGGCATCGAAGCCATCGAACACCTGCCGGTAATGTTCCCGTTTACGCAGCACCGTAATCCAGCTCAATCCGGCCTGGGCGCCCTCCAGATTCAGGCACTCGAACAGGCTCCGGTCGTCATGGTCCGGCACGCCCCACTCATGGTCGTGGTAGTGCTGATAAAGCGGATCATCCCCGCACCAGGGGCAACGGTCGTTCATGATGGTGTTTTCTCCTCGACGGCGGTCTGTGGATCGGTACACCGCGCATCCATGGCGGCTTCATAATCGGCCAGGGTGTGGCCGGGCAGATGGGGATAACGATCTCCCAGGGTCTGCAGAATCACGATACGGTCCACCCGGAAATGGCGAAACGCTTTGCGCAATTCACACCAGCCCACCAGCGTCCAGCAGTGGCCCCAGAAATACAGCCCCAGCGGCCAGATGACCCGTTTGCTGAACTGCTCCTGAACGTCACGATAATGCACCCGCACCTTGCTGCGTTCGCGAATGGCCCGTTGCAGCGGATCCAGCAACGCCCCGAGCATGCGCCGTTCCGGCAAGGCCGGGGCCGACACCGGCGAGGCCAGCGCGCGCAGATGGCTGGGCACCGCCATGGCCAGCTTTTCCTGCACCGCACGCAGAGCCTCGGCCTGGCGTTGACCGGCCCAGCCCTGGGCCATGGACAGACCGGTCAGCAGGGCCTGCCATTCTTCCACGCTGAACATCAACGGCGGCAGCTGATAGCCTTCCAGCAGGGCGTAGCCTTTTCCCGCCTGGGAATACAGCGGCACGCCGCTGGCCGACAAATGGTCCACATCCCGGTAAATGGTGCGCTCGGACACCTGCAGCCGCTCGGCCAGCGCCTGGGCGGTGGTCCACTGGCTGGCCCCGATGACCTGCACGATCTGAAACAGGCGCTCTGCTCGACGCATGATCCTTCCCTGTAGTTAACCTGACGCGGCACTTATCTTCCGCCGTTCCCGATCCGCATTCTAGCGCCAAGCTACTGACACCGTGCTGTCAGTATCCTGCCGGGGCCGCCACCGGTATCACCGACCGGGCGGGGCCGGTATACTTGGCGCCTTTCGCGGCAATCTCTCGCGACGAGCTGGGACCGGAACACCATTACCGAATAACAGGATTCACCATGGCGGAACAACCGCAAACGGATATTTTGACCTTTCAGGGCCTGATTCTGGCCCTGCAACAATACTGGGCAGAGCAGGGCTGTGTCGTTGTACAGCCACTGGACATGGAAGTGGGCGCGGGCACCTTTCACCCCTCCACCTTCCTGCGCGCCATCGGCCCGGAAAACTGGAACAGTGCCTATGTGCAGCCGTCTCGCCGGCCCACCGACGGCCGCTACGGGGAAAACCCCAACCGGCTGCAGCACTATTACCAGTTCCAGGTGGTATTGAAGCCATCGCCGGACAATATCCAGGAGCTGTATCTGGGGTCGCTGCGTATGCTCGGCTTTGATCCGCTGGTGCACGATATCCGCTTTGTGGAAGACAACTGGGAATCGCCCACGCTGGGTGCCTGGGGTCTGGGCTGGGAAGTGTGGCTCAACGGCATGGAAGTCACCCAGTTCACCTATTTCCAGCAGGTGGGCGGCATCGACTGCTATCCGGTCACCGGGGAAATCACCTACGGCCTGGAGCGCCTGGCCATGTACATCCAGGGCGTGGATTCGGTCTACGACCTGGTGTGGTCCGACGGCCCCTTCGGCAAGGTCAGCTACGGCGATGTGTTCCTGCAGAACGAAGTGGAGATGTCCACCTTCAACTTTGAACACGCCAATGTGGACGAGCTGTTCAAGCAGTTCGATTTGTTCGAGGGCGAGTCCACCAAGCTGATCGACGCCGGCCTGCCATTGCCTGCCTACGAATACGTCCTGAAAGCCTCCCACACCTTTAACCTGCTGGATGCCCGCAAGGCCATTTCGGTCACCGAACGCCAACGCTTTATTTTGCGTGTGCGCACCCTGGCCCGGGCCGTGGCCCAGGCCTATTTCGACAAGCGCCGTTCGCTGGGCTTCCCCATGGCCGATGACAGCATTCGCGAAGAAGTGATGGCAGAGCTGCAAAAACAGGATGACAAGGCCGCTAAAAAAGGCGCCGCCGAGAAAGGCGATAGAAAGAAGGGGAAGCAATAATGTCCCGGGATTTGCTGATTGAACTGGGCACCGAAGAGCTGCCCCCGAAAGCGCTGGCATCACTGAGTGCCGCGCTCACCGACGAATTTGTGCGCCAACTGGATGAGGCCGGCCTCAACCACGGTAACGTGGAACGCTTTGCCGCCCCTCGCCGGCTGGCGTTGCTGGTGCGCGACCTGGACGAGAAACAGGCCGATCGCGATATTGAACGCCAGGGTCCCGCCGTTCAGGCTGCCTTCGACAACGACGGCAACCCGACCAAAGCCGCCCAGGGTTTTGCCGCCTCACTGGGCCTGACCGTGGACCAGCTGGGTCGTCAGGACACCGGCAAGGGCGAGCGCCTGGTGGCGCAGATTACCGAGAAGGGTAAAAGCGCCGCCGAACTGGTTCCGACCTTTTTCACCCAGGCCATCCAGAAACTGCCAATCCCCAAGCGTATGCGCTGGGGTAAACGCAAGGTGCAGTTTGTGCGCCCGGCCCACTGGCTGGTGGCGTTGTTTGGTGACGAAGTCATTCCCTTCGAATTGCTGGACCTGCAATCCGGCCGCACCAGCTACGGCCACCGTTTCCATGCTCCGGGCGCTATCGACCTGGCAACCGCCGGCGAGTATGCCCAGCGCATCGAACAAGACGGCCACGTCCTCGCTGACTTTGATCGCCGTAAAACCATGATCGAAGAGCAAACCCTGGCGGCTGGTAAAAAGGCGGGCGGTGTCGCCCAGATCGACCCGGACCTGCTCAACGAAGTCACCGCTCTGGTGGAATGGCCCGAAGCACTCATGGGCAGCTTCGATGACGACTTCCTGCGGGTTCCCCAGGAAGCGTTGATCAGTGCCATGGAAGAGCACCAGAAATACTTCTCGGTGCTGGATGCTGACGGCAAGCTGATGCCGCGCTTTATTACCATCAGCAATATCCAGTCCAAGGATCCCCAGCAGGTGATCCACGGCAACGAGAAGGTTATCCGCCCACGACTGGCCGATGCTGCCTTCTTCTACGACAACGATTGCAAGCGCACCCTGGCCCAGCACGCCGAAGGGCTGGCCAATGTGGTATTTCAGCAACAGTTGGGCACCGTGGCCGACAAATGCCAACGCATCGGCAGCCTGGCCGCCGTGATTGCCGGGCAAATCGGTGGTAACGCAGACAACGCCAAGCTGGCCGGCGAACTGAGCAAGGCCGACCTGAACAGCGAAATGGTCGGCGAGTTCGATACCATGCAGGGCATCATGGGCTTCTACCTGGCCCAGCGCGAAGGCCAGCCAGACGACGTGGCCAAGGCCCTGTATGAGCAATACCTGCCGCGCTTTGCCGGCGACACCTTGCCGCAGAGCAAAACCGGCATGGCGGTTTCCCTGGCCGACAAGATCGATACCCTGGTGGGCATCTTCGGTATCGGCCAGAAACCCAGCGGTACCAAGGACCCCTACGCGCTGCGTCGCGCCACCCTCGGCGTGCTGCGCATCATTATTGAAAATGAACTGGCCCTGGACCTGCGCGAACTGCTGGACCAGGCCGCCGCCCAACTGGGCGAGCGCATCGATGCCAACCAAGTGGAAGACGCCTTCGACTTTATCAAGGGTCGCTATCGCGCCATCTACCAGGAACAGGGCATTGCCACGCCGGTGATTCTCTCGGTATTGGCCATCGACGAGGCCTGTCGCAAACCACTGGATTTCGACCGTCGAGTAAAAGCCGTGGCCGCCTTCCAGCAACGCGAAGAAGCCCAGGCGCTGGCTGCCGCCAACAAGCGGGTATCCAATATTCTCGCCAAGCTGGACAGCGCACCGCCGGAAGAAATTGACGGCGCCCTGCTGGAAGACGAGGCTGAACAAACGCTCACCAACATGGTAGTGGCCGCGTTCGAACAGTCCTATGAACTGCTGGAAGCCGGCGACTACGCCAGCGTGCTGGAAATGCTGGCAGACCTGCGCGAGCCGGTGGATGCCTTCTTTGATACCGTCATGGTGATGGCGGAGGATGAAGCGGTGCGCAATAACCGACTGGCGCTGCTGGCGTTCCTGCGCGACCTGTTCCTGAACGTGGCGGATATCAGTTTGTTGCAGGAATAAGAGACGCAACACGCCCGACGCTTCATGCAACACGCTAAATCAAAGGCCGCTTAATCAGCGGCCTTTGTGTATATCACCGTAGCGTCGCTAACCTAACGTTTGGCATCGCGCCGCCAGCGACGCTCCTACGGTAAAGAAAGGGATCTTCATCCATGAACAAACTCATCATTCTGGATCGCGACGGGGTCATCAACGAGGACTCCGATGCCTACATCAAGACCGTGGACGAGTGGATTCCCATCCCCGGCAGCATCGAGGCCATCGCCCGGTTGAGCAAGGCGGGGTATACCGTCACGGTGGCGACCAACCAGTCCGGCATTGGCCGTGGCTATTATGATGTGGCCACCCTGGATGCCATGCACGCGCGCCTGCGTGAGTTGGTGGCGGAGCAGGGCGGTGCACTGGGCAAGATCGTCTATTGTCCCCACGGGCCCGATGACGGCTGTGATTGTCGCAAGCCGCTGCCAGGCCTGATCGACCAGATTGTTACCGAGTATGGCGATGTCACCGGTGCGCCCCTGATTGGTGATAGCCTTAGGGATCTTGAAGCGGGAGTCGCTCGCCATTGCACACCGGTACTGGTGCGAACCGGCAAAGGGAACCAGACCCTGGAAAAAGGTCTGCCTGAATCCCTGGGCCCGGTTGCCATTTACGACTCACTGGCTGACTTTGTTGATCACACCTTGAAGGATTAGGCATGACCCAGCACGCGCCACCGTCGCTGTCGATCAAGGTCCGCAGCGCGCTGTTTTTCGTGCTGTACAACCTTGCCGGTATTTTCCACAGTTTCCTCTGTGTCCTGATTGGCCCCTTCCTGCCACTTCGCACCCGCCACCGGTTTATCAACCTGTGGACCCGTTTTGCCATGTGGCTGGACCAGCACCTGAATCGCATCACCGTGAAGATAGAAGGGCAGGAACATCTGACGGATGCCCCCTGTGTCATTCTTGCTAACCACCAAAGCAGCTGGGAAACCTTTTACCTGCAGGTACTGATCAGCCCTCAGGCCACGGTGCTGAAACGGGAACTGCTGTGGATACCATTCTTTGGCTGGGGGCTGGCACTGCTTAATCCCATTCGTATTAACCGCAGCGATGGCAAGGCCGCGTTAAAATCGGTGCTGTCCCAGGGTAAGCAGCGTCTCAAACGTGGACTGCGGGTGGTGATTTTCCCGGAAGGCTCCCGACAAGCCCCAGGTACCCATGGCAAGTTCAACCACGGTGGCAGCATGCTGGCCACGCAGGCCGGGGTGCCTGTCATTGCCTTGAGCCATAACAGTGGTGATTGCTGGCCCCGCAAAACCTGGGTGCGTTACCCCGGCACGATCACACTGCGTATCAGCCCTCCCATCGACACGCACAATAAAAAAGCCAAGCAAGTCAGCGCTGAAGCCCAACAGTGGATCATGGCGCATTACCCCGGTTAACAGCCGGTGCGTGTTATCCACAAAAATGGCAGGAAGGCGGTGATTTTATAATCACCGCGGTGGAAATATTATTCTTCGCCACCGTATTTTTTATTTTCCGCTCTGTGTTTAAGCCTCTATATTGCCAATGCTCATTAAAATAATTACAGTCTTTGCCGTTATTCAATGACCTAAAACAAGGGCACCTTAATGAGCATCAATCTTGACGAACTGTCTGTCGACGAGCTGGAAAAACTGATCAAGCAGGCAGAGTCTGCGCTCGACAAAAAGCGTAAGGCCGAATTGAAAAATGCCCAGGCAGTACTGGAAAAAATGGCCAAGGATCTGGGTGTCGATCCCCAGGACCTGCTGAAAAATGCTGCCGACAAGAAGAAAACCACACGCAAAAAAGCCGCCAAGAAAAAAACCGGTGTTCGCCGTCCGGCCAAAGTAAAGTTCCGCGACCCGAACAACAGCAGCAACACCTGGACCGGCCGCGGCAAACGCCCGCTGTGGTTGCAGGATGCCCTGAGCAAAGGCGCCAATCTGGACGATTTTTTGGTGTAATCAAGACACGCTACACGCGACAGGCACCACGAAAAAGCGAACCCGAAGGTTCGCTTTTTTTATGCGTGTTGCTTGCCGCATGAAGCATGCAGCGTCTCTTTAAACATCCAGATTGGATACCTGCAGCGCATTGGACTCGATGAACTGGCGGCGTGGGTCCACGTCGTCGCCCATCAGGCAGGTAAAGATCTGGTCTGCCGCGATGGCATCTTCGATGGTTACCTGCAGCATACGGCGGCTTTCCGGGTCCATGGTGGTTTCCCACAGCTGGTCCGCGTTCATCTCACCCAGCCCCTTATAACGCTGGAAACTGGTACCACGGCGCGCCTGCACCATCAGCCAGTCCAGGGCTTCGGCAAAGTGGCGAATAGGCCGCTGCGACTCACCACGCTGGATGTAGGCATCCTCTGCCAGCAAGCCTTCCAGGGTTTCCCCCAAGGCCTTGATCTTCTGATAGTCCGGGGACTGCAGAAAATCCAGAGTGACACGATATTCGCGGGGTACACCGTGAGCGAGTACTTGCACACGTGGCAAGTACAGGCCTCGCTCTTCATCACGCTGGGCGGTAATCGTAAACGCCTGGGTCGCATCGGTGATGGCATCCACGCGCTTGCCCAGAGTCTCGCACCACTGCGCCATGGCGGCTTCGTCTTTCAGCGAGGCTTCATTGAGTGACGGCATGTAGATCATCTGCTCCAGCACTTCTTCCGGGAAGACCCGGGACTGACGGTCGACAATCTTCATGACACCGCGGTACTCGGCGATCAACTTGGCCAGCGGCTCACCACTGATCGGTGGCGCATCATCACCCGGGTACAGGCCGGTTTTGTCCAGCGCCAGGGTAGTGAGGTATTCCTCCATGGCCGGATCGTCTTTCAGATAGGTTTCCTGCTTGCCCTTTTTCACCTTGTAGAGCGGCGGCTGGGCAATGTAGATGTAACCACGCTCAATCAGCTCCGGCAGCTGACGGAAGAAGAAGGTGAGCAGCAGGGTGCGGATGTGTGAACCATCCACGTCCGCATCGGTCATGATAATGATGCGGTGATAACGCAGTTTGTCGATATTGTATTCGTCGCGGCCAATGCCACAGCCCAGCGCGGTGATCAGGGTGCCCACTTCCTGAGAAGACAACATCTTGTCGAAACGGGCTTTTTCCACGTTCAGAATTTTACCCTTGAGCGGCAGAATCGCCTGATTCTTGCGATCCCGACCCTGTTTGGCCGAGCCCCCCGCAGAATCACCCTCCACAATATAGAGTTCGGAGAGCGCCGGGTCTTTCTGCTGGCAGTCCGCCAGCTTTCCGGGCAGGCCAGCGATATCCAGGGCCCCTTTGCGCCGCGTCATTTCACGGGCTTTACGGGCGGCATCGCGGGCGCGGGCCGCATCGATGATTTTTTGTACAATACTGCGCGCTTCGCCCGGGTTTTCCAGCAGGTAATCCTGGAAAAGATCGCCCATGGTCTGCTCCACCGCACTTTTCACCTCGGAGGAGACCAGCTTGTCCTTGGTCTGGCTGGAAAACTTGGGATCCGGTACTTTCACCGAAATCACCGCCGTCAGGCCTTCCCGTGCATCATCCCCCGACGGGTTGGCTTTTTCCTTTTTCAGGAAGCCTTCCTTGTCCATATAGCTGTTCAGGGTACGGGTCAGCGCCGCCCGGAAACCGGCCAGGTGCGTACCGCCATCGCGCTGGGGAATATTGTTGGTAAAGCAGAAAATGTTTTCCTGATAGGAATCATTCCACTGCATGGCCACTTCCACCGCAATACCGTCTTCCTCCCGCTCAAAATTGAAGTGGAAGACCTGGTTGAGGGCGGTTTTGTTGGTATTCAGGTAGCTGACAAAAGCACTCAGCCCGCCCTCATACTCGAACACATCTTCATCGCCGCTGCGCTCATCCATCAGGTGGATACGCACCCCGGAGTTCAGAAAGCTCAGCTCACGCAGCCGCTTGGCGAGGATATCGTAGTGGAACTTGATATTGCTGAAGGTTTCCGGGGAAGGGCGGAAATGCACAGCGGTGCCACTGGAATCCGTCGTTCCCACCACTTCCAGGGGGTTGGCGGGCACACCGTGGTGATAAATCTGCTCGTGAACCTGGCCGTTACGGCGAATCGTCAGCTTCAATTCTTCCGACAGGGCGTTCACCACCGACACGCCCACACCGTGCAGGCCACCGGACACCTTGTAGGTGTTGTCGTCGAACTTACCGCCGGCGTGCAGCACCGTCATGATCACTTCGGCAGCGCTCACGCCTTCTTCTTCGTGCAGCTCGGTAGGAATACCACGGCCATTATCCTGGATGGACATGGATTCGTCCGGGTGGATAACCACTTTGATCTCGGAGCAAAACCCGGCAAGCGCTTCATCGATGGAGTTATCCACGACCTCAAACACCATATGGTGCAGGCCCGTGCCATCATCTGTATCACCGATATACATGCCGGGACGTTTACGTACGGCATCCAATCCTTTCAGCACCTTGATGCTGGATGAATCGTAATTTTTCTCCGCCATGGTATTTCCTTATTTGCTCTCGGTGAGGGGTCGCAGCTTGCCATGTTCCACGTGGAACATTTTGCTCTCAACCGCCTGTAATGCGTTATTGTCATTAACGATGGCTGCCCATTGGGGCATATCCAACGCTGTGATCAATGTCTGGTGGCCTGTTGTGGCCAGATAACCCAGCAACTGATTGCGGTGCTCTTCATCCAGCTCCGCGGCCAGATCATCCACCAGCAAGGTACACACCTTCCCGGCCTGGCTAATTAACGGTAGCTGGGCCAACACCATGCCATAGGCCACCAATTTGGCCTGCCCGCGAGATAAACGGTCGCGAGCCACAACGCCGTGGCTTTCAATACGAATGTCACTGCGATGAAACCCAGCCTGACTGAATCCCCGCCGCAGATCATCCGTCTGCAGGCGATCCAGCGCTTGCCCGTAGGACTCATCCTTCTGCAGCCCTGTTTGCAGCCTGAGCCGTATTTTCAGCTCGGGAGCCAGTACCACCAGGACTTCATCCAAACCGCGCTGTAGCGCAGCCAGATAGCTTCTGCGTAACCCTTCGATTCTATCAGAAGTCTGCGCCAGTTGCTGATTCCAAAAGCCCAGTTCTCTCTGACTCGGACGACCGGTGCGCAGCAGGGCATTGCGCTGCTTAAGAGCCGCCGACCCCGCTCGCCACACAGGCATAAATTGATGTTCCACGTGGAACATTCCCCAGTCCATAAAGCGACGCCGCAGTTGCGAGGAGCCGAACACCAGCTCCACAGACGTGGGGTGTAGCGCCAATACCGGCAGCAGCGCAGCCACCTCGCTCAGCGCTTTGGGGGTCTGGCCATCCAGTTTGATTGCATCAATTCCGCCCGGGGTGCGACGCACCCCAAGCCGGTGCAATTCCTCAGCGGCTAAAACCTCCGCATACAACGTGGCGGCTTCCGCACCATCACGCACCAGGCGCGACAAACGACCGCCCCGGAACGAACGGCCACCACTGCCTATAAAGTAAATGGCTTCAAGAAGACTGGTTTTGCCGCTGCCATTATCCCCCAGGATCACATTCAGAGACGGGGACAAATCCACCTCTGCGGTGCCGTAATTACGGAAATCGCTCAATTGAAGGCGGCTAAGCATCAGGGGAACAACAGCAAGGGAAAAGGGGAGGGGACAACAACGGCGGGGTGGCCATCGCGGCCACCCCGGCAAGGGGCATCATGCTCAGAGGCGCATCGGCATAACCACATACACGGCAGCCTTACTCTCTGGGTCAAAGACCAGGGCACTGCTATTGCTGTCGCCCATTTCCAACTCTGCCTGAGTGCCGCCCATGGTGTTCAGCACATCCAGCAGGTAGCTCACGTTAAAGCCGATTTCCAGCGGCGAGCCATTGAAATCCACGGACACTTCCTCTTCCGCTTCTTCCTGTTCCGGGTTGTTGGCCACAATTCTCAGGCTGCCCTCTGACAACTGCACCCGCACACCGCGGTACTTTTCGTTGGAAAGGATAGCTACCCGGGCCAGTGCCTGGCGCAGGGTTTCGCGGTCTGCGACCACTTTGCGCGAGCCTTCCTTGGGAATCACCCGGTCGTATTCCGGGAACTTGCCATCCACCAGCTTGGACGTGAAGGTGATGGCACCCACCACGATGCGGACGTGGTTACGACCAATGGTCAGGCGAGCTGCCTCACCGCTGTCACCCAGAATACGCGACAGTTCCATCACCCCTTTGCGGGGGAGGATCACGGAGGCTTCTTCCACAGGCGCATCCAGCTCGGCATCACACAGCGCCAGGCGGTGGCCATCGGTGGCCACGGCGCGCAGACGGCCCGGCTTGAGCTCGAACAGCATGCCGTTCAGGTAATAACGCACATCCTGCTGCGCCATGGAAAAGGCGGTGCGATCGATCAGGCCACGCAGCACATCCGGCTTCATTTCCAGGCTGCTACCCGCAGCATCCTCTTCCAGATTGGGGAATTCCGAGGCGGGCAGGGTGGACAGGGTAAAACGGCTGCGGCCGGAACGAACCAGCATGCGCTCACCATCCACCTCGAAGCGAATGTCCGCTTCCGCCGGCAGGCTCTTGGCAATATCCACCAGCTTGCGGGCCGGCACGGTGGTCTCCCCCGGCTCCTGCTCACCTTCCAGCGGCAGACGCGCCACCAGTTCCAGCTCCAGGTCTGTCCCGGTCATGGAAAGCTGGCCGTCGCCCACTTCCAGCAAAACGTTGGACAGCACCGGCAGGGTCTGTCGCTTTTCCACCACGGCGGCGACCTGCTGTAGCGGCTTGAGCAGTTGTTCTCTATTGATTGAGAATTTCATTGCGCTTTCCCGTTCTGGTTATTGGGTTTGCTCGCCACAGAGCCACCCCGATTAGGACGTCAATGTCCGTAACAGATTCTGATAATCTTCTTCGATTTCCGGATTGGATTCCCGCAACTCCAGCACCTTGCGACAGGCGTGCAGCACGGTGGTGTGATCCCGGCCACCAAAATTCTCACCGATCTCCGGCAGGCTGTGGCTTGTCAGCTCTTTCGACAACGCCATGGCAACCTGACGGGGCCGCGCCACCGAGCGTGTCCGCCGGGGCGACAGCAAGTCGTTAATCTTGATTTTGTAATACTCGGCCACGATGCGCTGGATATTGTCGATGCTGATTTGCCGCGCCTGCAGCGCAATCAGATCCTTCAGCGCTTCCTTGATCAGGCCGATATCAATCTGCGCCCCGGTAAAGCGCACATGGGCGATCACCCGGCGCAACGCGCCTTCCAGCTCCCGTACATTAGAACGGATTCGCTGGGCAATAAAGAAGGCCGCATCGTTGGGCAGATCCACCTTGGCCTCTTCCGCCTTCTTCTTCAGGATCGCCACCCGGGTTTCCAGCTCCGGCGGCTCCATGGGCTGGGACAAGCCCCAACCAAACCGGCTCTTCAGGCGCTCCTCCAGCCCATCCACCTCTTTGGGAAACTTGTCACAGGTGAGGATGATCTGCTGACCATTTTCCAGCAACGCGTTAAAGGTATGGAAGAACTCTTCCTGGGATTGCTCCTTACCTGCAAAGAATTGAATATCGTCAATCAGCAGCGCATCCACGGAACGATAGAACCGCTTGAACTCGTTGATGGTCTTGTTACGCAGCGCGGAGATCATATCTGCCACAAAACGCTCACTGTGCAGGTAGACCACCTTGGCATTGGGGTTGCGCCGCAACAACTCATTGCCCACCGCATGCATCAGGTGAGTCTTACCCAGACCAACGCCCCCGTATAACAGCAACGGGTTATAGCCATGGCTAGCCGGGTTTTCCGCAACCTGCTGGGCAGCCGCCGCCGCCATGCGGTTGGACTTGCCCTCGACAAAGGTGGAAAAGGTAAAGCCGGTATTGAGGTTACTGCGATGCTTGCGGGCGCCGCCCAGCGCCGTGGGCTGCGGCCTGCTATCGGATTCAGGCTGACGGGGCGCTGGCGCCACCGCAGGCGTGGTTATCGGCCCGCTGCTGGCTGCTGGCGCAGAACCATTGAAAGACGCCGCTACGGGCGTGCTGGCGCGGGTAGAGCCCACTTCCAGGCGCAACTGCGGCAGTGGACCTGATTGCATCTCGCCCAACACCTCGCCGATACGGTCCAGGTATTTGTCGCGGACCCAGTCCACCACAAAACGGTTGGGGGCAAACAGGGTCAGCTCCGCACCATCCGCAGATGCAGCCACCTGAAGCGGCCGGATCCACATGTTGAACTGCTGCGACGGCAACTCATCCTCGAGTCGCGTCAGACAGCGTTGCCAGAGCTCTTCAGACACACACCCGCCTTTATTTCCTTGATGTATTGCTCGCGGGGATCGCGGAGAAACCGTTCATGCACAACCGCCGTCGAGCCAGCCATTCTACCCCTACAGAAGCCCACCTATCCACAGGCGACTGGGCTTTTTTTAATGACAACTTTCTGTGGATAACTAGGGCCATAACCCTGTTGACCGGCACCGGTACAACCCGGTGGATAACCTGGGGCACAACTTATACCCACATTTAATGACAGCTAGTCCCCACACAACCCCCAGCACTTACACACAATGATACGCAAGTTATTATTACGCCAAGCAATTGAAATAAATACGATTTTCAGGTTTACCCACAAAAACCGCCTTCCCCTATAACTACTACTACAATCAATAAATACTTAAATATATAAAATCTATTAACAGTCTTTTCTTTTCTTCTTTCGAGCAGGCTGAAAAGCGCGTTGACACAACCCCTCGGTTTCCCTAGACTTGCCGCCCTTCTAATCGCTGTCTAATCCATGGGGAAGACGCCATGAAACGTACATTCCAGCCAAGCGTGCTCAAGCGCAAACGTGCTCACGGTTTCCGTGCTCGTATGGCCACGAAAAATGGCCGCAAAATTTTGGCCGCTCGTCGTGCCAAGGGCCGTAAGCGGTTGGCTGCATAAGCCAACCGTTTTACCTTGCCTTCCTGGCTGAGGTAACAGTGCCCATCTCACAGGCCTTTACCCGCCAACACCGCCTCCTTACCGGTTCCCAGTATCAGACCGTCTTTGATCAACCTGAATGGAAGGTTGGCTTGGGCAGTTACTTGCTTCTGGTAACACGCAATACCCAACCGCAGCCCCGACTGGGCCTGGTGATTGGCCGTAAACGCGCCAAACGCGCCGTAGACCGTGCCAGAATCAAGCGGCGGGTACGCGAACAGTTCCGCTGCCGGCAGCAGGAACTGGCTGGTCTGGACATAATCCTGCTGGTCAGGGGCCGAATCGAGAACCCGGATCCGGATCAGGTTACCCGCGATATCACCCGGCTATTTGACAAGCTGCTTGCTAAGTGTCGGCAAGCTTGAGAAACTGCGGCCCGTTTTTCACGCCACAGATAAGCCTCTTATGGAAATCCAGCGCGCCCTAGTTATTACCGGCATTGCCGTTGTCTCATACCTGATGATTCAGGCCTGGCAGCGGGATCACGCAGATTCGGCAACCCCTGTCCCTGTTGAACAGGTGGCAGAGCAAGGGAGCCCTTCATCCGCAGACAGTGCGGATTTGCCTGCGCCGCAGCCGGAAACCGAGAACAGCATCCCGGCCGCCCAGGCTGACGGTGATCAGCCTGTCGCTCCCCAGATCGATACTCCGGATACCGCCACCTCCTCCAGGCGCATTGAGGTCAGCACCGATGTGCTGCGGGTAGAAATCAACCCGGTCGGCGGCGATATCGTTCGTCTGGCGTTGCCCGATTACCCCAAACATATCGATACCCCTGATCAGCCCTTTGTGTTCATGGATCAGAGCAACAGTGGCACCTACGTGGCCCAGAGTGGCCTGGTAGGCAAGAACGGCACCGATTCCAGCAAAGGTCGCCCGCACTGGAGCAGTGCCCAGCAGAGTTACCAGCTTGCCGAGGGCAGCAACGAGCTGAATGTGGATCTGACCCTGACCCAGGACAATGGCGCCGAGATCATCAAGCGCTATACCTTCGAGAAAGGGAGCTACCTGGTTCGTGTCAGCCATATCGTCCGCAATAACGGCAGCAGCCCCTGGACGGGCGCCCTGTATGGCCAGATCAAGCGCGATGGTAGCGATGACCCCGGGTTGTCCACCACCGGCTTTGCGCCCATGCCCACCTACCTGGGGGCTGCGTACTGGAATCCGGAGAAGCCTTACAACAAGCTCACGTTTGATGACATGAGTGAAGACGGGGTCAAGCTGGACCAGACCGTGGAAGGCGGCTGGCTTGCCATGGTCCAGCATTACTTTGTGTCTGCCTGGATTCCCGACGCCAAACAGAAAAACCATTACTCCAGCGTGTACCTGCAATCACGCGACCAGTACCTGCTGCGATTCGTTTCTCCGAATACCACGGTGCAGCCGGGTGAAGAGTCGGTGTTGTATGCCGAGTTCTATGCCGGTCCCAAGCAGCAGGACAACCTGGAAGCGATCAGCCCGGGCCTGAACATGACCGTGGACTATGGCTGGTTGTGGTTTATCTCCCAGCCCATCTTTGCCCTGCTGGTGTTCCTGCAGAGCGGGGAAGTGTCCGTCTTCGGTATGGATATCGACATCGGTGGCGGTGTGGGTAACTGGGGTGTGGCAATCATCCTGCTGACCTTCATCATCAAGGCGATCTTCTTCAAGCTCAGCGCCACCAGCTATCGTTCCATGGCCAAGATGCGCAAGGTTGCGCCGGAAATGCAGCGCATCAAGGAGCAGAACAAGAACGACAAGCAGAAGCAGCAGATGGAAACCATGAATCTGTTCAAGCGGGAAAAGATCAACCCGCTGGGCGGCTGCTTGCCCATGCTGGTACAGATGCCGGTGTTTATCGCCCTGTACTATGTGCTGCTGGAATCCGTTGAGCTGCGCCAGGCGCCGTTCTTCCTGTGGATCAATGACCTGTCTGTGATGGACCCGTACTTTGTGCTGCCGATCCTGATGGGCGCGTCCATGTTCCTGCAGACCCGCCTGAACCCGACACCGGCGGACCCGACCCAGGCGCAGGTGATGAAATGGATGCCGATGATCTTTGCGGTGTTCATGCTGTGGTTCCCGGCTGGCCTGGTACTGTACTGGCTGACCAACAACATCCTGTCCATTGCCCAGCAGTGGATCATTACCCGCAAGATTGAGAATGAGGCCTGACGCACCACGCTGGCCGCAAGACAGAATGAAGCCGATCGAAAGATCGGCTTTTTTCTTTTCTGTCCGGCGTCTGGCGCGAGGCATCAGGCGCTCTCTATAATTCCCTTATGCACACCTCTTCCCCAGATACCATTGTTGCCATTGCCACCGCTCCCGGCCGGGGTGGCGTCGGTGTGGTGCGTCTTTCCGGTCCGCAGGCCCTGAGCATTGCGTCTCTTGTTGTAGGTGGGCAATCACTATCACCCAGGGTGGCACACTTTCGGCGTTTTCGTGATCAGGCTGGGGAAATTCTCGACGAAGGCCTGGCCATCACGTTTCCGGCCCCGCATTCCTTTACCGGGGAAGATGTGGTGGAACTCCAGGGCCACGGCGGCCCGGTTATTCTGGACATGCTGGTAGCCGCCTGTATCGCAGCCGGTGCCCGTCAGGCCCGTGCCGGAGAATTCTCCCAGCGGGCCTTCCTCAACGACAAGATGGATCTGACCCAGGCGGAAGCCATCGCCGATTTGATTGATGCCGGCACCAGCGCCTCCGCCCGTGCCGCCCTGCATTCCCTGCAGGGGGTGTTTTCCGATGAAGTGAACCAGCTGGTCGAAGCACTGATTGGGCTGCGCATCTATGTGGAAGCGGCCATCGATTTCCCGGAAGAAGAAATCGACTTCCTGTCCGATGGCAAGGTGGCCAGCGACCTGACCGCGGTACGCAGCCAGTGCCTGCGCGTGCTGGATGAAGCCAACCAGGGGCGGCTGGTGCGCGAAGGCATGACCCTGGTGATCGCCGGCAAACCCAATGCGGGAAAATCGTCACTGATGAATGCCCTGGCGGGGTTTGACGCCGCTATCGTTACCGATATTGCCGGCACCACCCGGGACGTGCTGCGCGAATCCATCCAGCTGGACGGCATGCCCCTGAACCTGATCGACACCGCCGGCCTGCGTGACAGTGCTGACGTGGTGGAACAGGAAGGGATTCGTCGCGCCTACGCTGAAATGCGCAAGGCCGACCGTTTGCTGGTGATGGTGGATTCCCGCGATAGCGAGGGGGATATCAATGATATCCACAGCCTGCTCCCGCAAAGCCAGCAGCAGTTGGAAAACCTGGAACTGCCCGTCACCGTGGTACTGAATAAAGCAGACCTGTCCGGGCTGCCGGCCGGTCAGCGTGAAGACGGCGCCTTTGTGATTTCAGCGGCCAGCGGTGATGGGCTGGAGGCGTTGCGCCGTCATCTGAAAGACGCCGCCGGCTACCAGGGCGAAGGGCAAAGTCGTTTTTCCGCTCGCCGTCGTCATATTACTGCGCTGGAGCAGGCGTTGGCGGCCCTGGACAGTGGTGAGCGGCAATTGCATGGCCATGCGGCTGGCGAGCTGCTGGCCGAAGACCTGCGCGCCGCCCAGAAAGCCCTGGAAGAAATCACCGGTGCCTTTACCGCTGATGATCTGCTGGGGCGAATTTTCTCCTCGTTCTGTATCGGCAAATAAACGATACGAGCCGTCACTTGGCTAACTCGCCGCATTCCTGATTGCCAGATTTACCGGTATGAAGGGGAGGGGAAAAAGTGAGGAAGCCTGCCCCACCTTGAGGGTGGAGCAGGATCTTGGGCATTGTTTCAGGATGTGGGGGCGCCATCCGCATGCCATTCAAACTTTTTGAACGGTTTGTCGACGGGGGTGTTGGCCAGGTGATTGGTGTAATTACTCATCACCTTCTGGGACAGGCCCAGAATCACTTCCAGAATATGCCGCTTTTCAAAGCCGGCGGCGAGGAAAGCCTTCACTGCTTCATCGTTCACTTCGCCGCGATCGCGGACCACCGATAACGTGAAGTCCCGCAGGGCTTCCAGTTTATCTGTGGGCAAGGGTGTCTTGTCGCGTAGCGCGTCGGTGATGCGGTCGTCCACTTCCATGGATTTGGCAATGCCGGTATGGGCGGGGACGCAATAGTGGCAGGCATGTTCCACGTTAATGGTTTGCCAAACCACGGTCACTTCCTCGTCGGTAAAGCTGGTTTCCAGGAATAAAGCGTGCAGTTTCTGGTAGCCCTCCAGCAGGCCGGGGGCTTCAGCCATGACGGCATGCAGGTTGGGAATCATGCCAAAGCTTTTTTGCGATTCTTTCAACAGCGCCTGGCTGGCTTCGGGGGCCGTCTCTTCAGTGTGCAGGGTGAAATCGGTCATGGTGTCCTCCTTTGGATCAGCCGGGATAAGCGATGTCTTTATTTGAGTGATCGCTCAAGAACAGCGTCACCCTAACACGTGTATGAGCGACTGCAATACCTTTTTTGAGTGAATACTCAAAAATTGTTAAACTGCCCTCATTGTTTGCATGGTGGAGATAACAGATGCCCAGAATGGCGGCGTACGATCGGCAAGATTGCCTCGAGAAGGCCGTGACCCTGTTCTGGGAGAAAGGCTTTCATGCTACCTCTCTCAAAGATATCGAGCACGCGCTGGATATGCGGCCTGGCAGCATCTATGCCGCGTTTGGCAACAAGGAATCGCTCTATAGTCAGGCCCTGGACTTGTATGCCGGCACCATGGGCAAGGATTTCCTGGATAACCTCCGTGGCCAGCAAACCCCCATTGAAGGGCTGGCAGAGTATCTGCGCGAACTGGGCAAGCTGCGCGACACCAACCCGCCTTCCCGGGCCTGCATGCTGGTAAAGGGGCTACTGGAAGCGGGAGCAGAAACCCCGGCGTTACAGCAGAAAATCGAAACACGCCTGGCCGATATGGAGGCTATTTTCCGCCAGGCCTTTGCGGAGGCGAAAGCGGCGGGGCAGATACGCGACCCCGACGATCCAGCCCATCAGCCGGATCGATTGGCGCGCCGTCTGCAGTGCGAAGTCATGGGATTGCGGGCGTTCGCCCAGCGTTCCGGCGACAGGCAGGAATTGCAGCAACTGGCGGGGGACCTGGCAGATACGGTGCTATCCCTTCAGGCCTGAGGCGGTCCGACTTGTAATGAATCCCCGTTGTCGCCATGCCATGATGAAACAACACAGGTTTTATTGTTGGCAGGAGGCTGATCATGTCCACGCACCATTCCGATACGCGCATAGAAACCGATTCCCTGGGTGACATAGCGGTTCCGGCCAGCGCACGTTGGGGCGCCCAGACCCAGCGCGCGGTGGATAACTTCCCTATCAGCGGCCGTCAGTTGCCAACCCGCTTTATCCAGGCCGTGGTCCGCATCAAACGGTGCGCGGCGGAAACCAACCGGCAGCTTGAAACGTTGTCAGCCGACAAGGCCGTGGCCATTGTCGGTGCCTGCAACGATCTGTTGGAGGGCCATCACCTGGACCAGTTTCCGGTGGATATCTTCCAGACCGGCTCCGGCACTAGCACCAACATGAACGTCAATGAGGTGATTGCGCATCTGTGTGAGGAAGCCGGTGCCTCCATTCACCCCAATGACGATGTGAACCTGGGCCAGAGCAGTAACGACACCATTCCCACGGCCATTCATGTGTCTGCCGCGCTGGCTGTTACGGAAAACCTGATCCCGGCGCTTGAGCAACTGATTGCCGAGCTGGGCCTGCGCGCCCGGGAGCAGCGGGAGACCGTGAAAACCGGCCGCACCCATCTGATGGATGCCATGCCGGTGACAGTGGAGCAGGAGCTGCAGACCTGGGCCATGCAGTTGCAGGATGCCTGTGGGCGTGTGGCGCGGGCCCGTGATGACCTGTTGGCGGTGCCCCAGGGAGGAACGGCGGTGGGCAGCGGCATTAATGCCCACCCGGATTTCGCCGACACCTTTGCCCGCCATCTGGCAGAAGAAACGGATCTGGCCTTTCGCGCCATGCCCCATCCCTTTGTAGCGCAGAGTGCGCTGGACAGTCCGCTGGCGTTATCCGCGGCGCTGCGTGGCGTGGCGGTGGTGCTGATGAAGATCAGTAACGACCTGCGCTGGATGAACTCCGGGCCGATCCATGGGCTGGGTGAGGTGCAGTTGCCAGCCACCCAGCCAGGTTCGTCGATCATGCCGGGGAAGGTGAATCCGGTGATTTGCGAGTCCGCCACCATGGTGGCGACCCAGGTGATGGGGCTGGATCAGGCCAATACCATCGCCGCCCAGAGCGGCAACTTCCAGCTCAACGTGATGTTGCCGCTGGTGGCCAGTAATCTGCTGGATATGACCGAGTGGCTGGCGAACAGCTGCAGCAATCTGGCGGAGCGGGCAATCAAGGGCATGACGTTCAATGAAGCGCGTCTGGCCGAAGGCGTGGGGAAGAACCCCATTCTGGTCACCGCCCTGAATCCGGTGATAGGTTACGAAAAAGCCGCGAAGATTGCCAAGGAAGCGTTTGCCAGTGGCAGGGCGGTGCTGGATGTGGCCGAAGAACAGTCCGGCCTGTCCCGGCAGGAGCTGGAAAAGCTGCTGGATCCGAAAGATCTCACCCATCCTTGATCCGCCAACAGGATGGCATCCCCACCATAAATTGGTGCACCACGATGAGCCGCAAGGGCAGCAAACAGGTGCGGAAAAGCAGTGCTAGACAAGGTGTCTACAACGGGTAGTATTTTGTAACCTATTGGGCCTGATGGCAGATGACCTGTGTGGAGGTCTGTGTCAGTCTTGAACGCCCACATACTGATGGGTAGGAAGGAGCGTGCCGCTTTTTTCCTGCCCGTGAACGGCAGAATAACAAGGTAACGGAGCAAGTTATGAGTAGTCACCTGAACATCCCCCGCAGCGCCTCTGCGGTGGAGTCGTCACTGGTCATCAACCATATTCTGGAAGCCGGTGTGCGCAAGGCACCGGACCAGACGATTACCTATGGCGATCGCACGTTCACCTACCGCGACCTTAACGAGCGCGTGCACCGTCTGGCCGGGGCGCTGGCGGCGCAGGGCGTGAAGCCCGGTGATACCGTGGCGGTGATGGACTGGGACACCAACCGTTACCTGGAAGCCTTTTTTGCCATCCCGATGATGGGCGCGGTGCTGCACACCGTGAACGTGCGCCTGAGCCCGGAGCAGATTCTCTACACCATCAACCATGCGGAAGATGATGCGATTCTGGTTAACAGCGAATTCCTGCCGATCCTGGAAGAGCTGAAAGACCGTGTCGAGACGGTAAAGACCTACATCCTGCTCGACGACGATGGTGTAAAGGGGAGCGACAGCCTGCCGCTGGCCGGTGAATATGAAGAGCTGCTGGCCAAGGCGCCGGCCCAGTACGATTTCCCCGAGCTGGATGAAAATACCCGCGCCACGACCTTCTACACCACCGGTACCACCGGCCTGCCCAAGGGCGTCTATTTCTCCCATCGTCAGCTGGTGCTGCATACCTTCGCCGGCCGTAACACCATGGCTGGCGTGGGGCAGGGGCGTTTCAACGAAGACGATGTCTACATGCCGATCACGCCCATGTTCCATGTGCACGCCTGGGGCATCCCGTTCATGGCCACCATGATGGGGGTGAAACAGGTGTACCCAGGGCGTTATGAACCGGCCACCCTGCTGAAATTGCTGGTAACCCACAAGGTCACCTTCTCACACTGTGTACCCACGATTATTCAAATGCTGTTGCAGGCGGAAGCGGCCAAGAGTATCGACCTGAGCGGCTGGAAGGTGATCATCGGTGGCTCGGCCCTGCCCAAGGCGCTGGCCATGGGGGCGCTGGAGCGTGGCATCGATATCTATACCGGTTACGGCATGAGCGAAACCTGCCCGCTGCTGACCCTGGCGCAGCTGACCCCGGAACTGGAGAATGCCGACCTGGAAACCCAGGCGGATTACCGCACCCGCACCGGTCGCCCGGTGGCCATGGTGCAGATACGCATCGTCGACGGTGAAATGAACGACGTGCCCCATGACAACAAGAGCCAGGGGGAAGTGGTCGTGCGCGCGCCCTGGCTGACCCAGGGCTACCTGAACGATCCCGACAAATCTGAAGAACTCTGGCACGGCGGCTGGTTGCACACCGGTGATGTGGCGGTGATGTCGGATGATGGCTGGCTGAAAATCGTCGATCGCATCAAGGACGTGATCAAGACCGGTGGCGAGTGGGTGTCTTCCATCGATCTGGAAGGCCTGGTGCTGCAGCATCCGGGAGTCGGCGAATGTGCCGTGGTCGGTGTGCCCGATGATAAATGGGGCGAACGCCCGGTGGCGCTGGTGGTGAAAAGCGGTGACGCCGACGAAGACGGCATCAAGGCGCTGGTTGCCGACTATGCCGACAAAGGCGTGATCAGCCGCTACGGCATTCCCGATCGAATCGTGTTTGTGGATGCCCTGCCCAGAACCTCGGTGGGCAAGCTCGACAAGAAGAAGATGCGCGCGGAAATGGTGTAAAGAGAGACGCATCAGGCTTCATGCAACACGCGACATGAAAGAAAAAGCCCACCATGCTGGTGGGCTTTTTCTTTTCAGGAAGCTACCACTAGGACAGCGTTTTGCGCCGCTGACGATCTTTACATGAACCCTCTTCAACTTATTTGTTCTGACTAACAGCGTCTACGCATTCCTTGCATAATTGCACGCTAGACTTTCCTGTCGTGAATCAGACTTGGCTTGAATCAGAATAACGGAGAATGGCATGGCGCGGATTATCGCGGGACTGGTGCTGGTTGCACTGGTGGGAATGGGGGCTTGGTGGCTGTGGCCGGCTGAGCAGGCGCCCATGGGAACCCGCCCGCCAACCGTGGTGAACCTGGCGCCGAGCATTGAGCGCCCCCTTTACGACCGGGTGGAAGCCGTGGGCACCGCCCGGGCGGCCCAGGCCGTGGTGCTGTTGGCGGAAGTGCCGGGCCGGGTGGCGGAGATCCATTTCCAGCAGGGGCAGCAGGTTACCCGGGGCCAGCTGCTGGTGACTCTGGATGACCGCAACGCCCGTGCCGAACTGGCCCGGGCCGAGGCGGAGTACCAGCGGGCCAAGGCCGATTACCGCCGAGGTCAGCAGCTGGTGGAGCGGCGTGCCATCTCCCAGTCCGAAGTCGATACGTTCCGCACCACCCTGGAAGCGGCCGAGGCCAGCCGCAATGTGGCTCGCGCCAATTTTAACGACCATACCATCCGGGCGCCGTTTGCCGGCGTGTTGGGGTTGCGGCAGGTGGACCCCGGAGCCTACCTGCAGACGGGTAACCCGATAACGACCCTGGACAACCTGGGGCACCTGGAAGTGGATTTCCAGATACCCGAACGCTATCTGGCCAAGCTGTCCGTGGGCTTGCCGGTACAGGCCCGTAATTCCGCGTTTGAAGAGCAGATTTTTGAAGGCGCTATCACCCATCTGGATTCCCGGGTAAGCAGCAGCAGCCGTAGCCTGACTGTGCGTGCCCGGCTGAACAATCCCCAGGGCCAGCTGTTGCCCGGCCAGTTTCTGCGCGTGTCTGTGCAGTTGGCGGAACGGGCTGCGTTGCTGGTGCCGGAGCAGGCTGTCATCACCCAGGGGGCGCAGAGTTATGTGTTCACGGTGAGCCCGGACAATCTCGCCCAGCGTCACCCGGTAACACTGGGCGGCCGCCGCGATGGCTGGGTGGAAGTGACCAGCGGGCTGGCCAACAAACCGGATGTAATCGTCAATGGTCACTCCCGCCTGGGCAGCAGCCAGCCGGTGAAGGTGATTGACGATCCGGAGGCGCTATTACCCGGTCAGCGGGTGTTGTTGAACCCGGCACCGGCAGTAGACGACCCATCCGGTGACTCGCAAGCGGATGATCCGGCCACCACCGAGGCGGCTGCATGATTCTGTCGGATGTCTCCATCAAGCGGCCGGTCTTTGCCACGGTGATCAGCCTGCTGATCGTGGTGTTTGGCGTCAGTGCGCTGATGAAATTGCCGATCCGGGAATACCCGGATATAGACCCGCCGGAAGTCTCCATCAGTGTGGATTATGCCGGCGCCGCGCCGGAGGTCATTGATACCCAGATCATTCAGGTCATCGAAGGGGCGATTTCCGGGGTGGAAGGGGTGCGCAAGATCGAATCGCGCAGCCGCCTGGGCTCGGCCCGTACCACGGTGGAATTCACCCTGGAGCGGGATGTGGATATCGCTGCCAACGACGTGCGCGATGCGGTATCCCGGGTGCTCAACCGGCTGCCGGAAGAAGCGGAGACCCCGGTGATCGCCAAGGCCGATGCCGATGCCCGGCCGATTATCTGGGTGACCCTGACCAGCAGCACCCTGGCCCCCCAGGAGCTGACCGATTTTGCCGAACGGTCCCTGGTGGATCGCTTTGCCGTGCTCGATGGGGTATCGGAAGTGATTATCGGTGGCGAGCGCCGCTACGCCATGCGCGTGTGGCTGGATCGCCAGAGCATGGCCGCCAACCAGGTCACCGTCACCGATATCGAACAGGCCCTGCGCAGCAACAACGTGGAATTGCCGGCGGGCAAACTGGAATCGGAATCCCGCGGCTTCACCATTCGGGCGGACAATCGCCTGGCCACCGTGCAGGCATTCGAGGACCTGGTGGTGAGTCGCCAGGGCGATTACCTGCTGCGCCTGGGCGATGTGGCCCGGGTGGCGCTGGGCGTGGAAAACGATGATTCGGTGCTGCGCGCCAACGGCGAAGCGGCCATTGGCCTGGGCGTGGTGCGCCAGTCCAAGGCCAATACCGTGGCGGTGTCGGACCGGGTGCGCGAAGAGATCGTGGCCGTGCGCGACAACCTGCCCGCGGACATTCACCTGGATATCAACTCCGATGAATCCCTGTTTATCCGCGCGTCCATTCGCGAGGTGCTGATTACCCTGGGGATTTCCGTGGTGCTGGTGATCGCGGTGATCTTTGCCTTTCTCGGCAACCTGCGCGCCACCCTGATCCCGGCGGTGACCATTCCGGTGTCGGTGATCGGTGCCTTTATCGGCTTCGGGGTGATGGATTTTTCCATCAACGTGCTGACTTTGTTGGCACTGATCCTGGCCATCGGCCTGGTGGTGGATGACGCTATCGTCATGCTGGAAAACATTCAGCGGCGCATCGACGAAGGTGAGTCGCGGTTGGTGGCCGCGTATCTCGGTGCCCGTCAGGTGGCCTTTGCCGTGGTCGCCACCACGCTGACCCTGGTGGCGGTGTTTGTGCCCATTTCCTTTATGGGCGGCGACGTGGGGCGGTTGTTCAGCGAATTCGGTTTTACCCTGGCCTCGGCGGTGATCATCTCCAGCATCGTGGCGCTGAGCCTGGCGCCCATGCTGTGTTCGCGCTGGCTACATCGGCATAGCCGTAAAGAAATGCAGGGGCAGAATAATTTTCTGCAGCGCGGCCTGACACGCCTGAATCAGGCCTACGCCAGCCGTTTGCAACGGACCCTGGCAAGCCCCTGGCCGCTGGCCTTGGGTTGCGTGCTGTTGTGCCTGGCGGCGGCGTTGCTGTTCCGGCAACTGCCCCAGGAGCTGGCGCCCACGGAGGACCGTGGCGTCTTTATTATTCCTGCCACCTCGCCCCAGGGCTCCACGGTGGAATACGGCGCTCACCACACCCAGGCGGTAGAAAAAATGCTCATGCCCCTGGTGGAGAATGGCGAAGCGGAACGAGTGCTGGCGATCATCGGTTTCCGGGGTGTGCCGGAACGGGCGTTTACCATCGTGCGGCTGAAAGACTGGGAAGAGCGCGAGCGCACCCAGCAGGAGATTGTTGGCGAGTTGCGCGGGCAGTTGTCCCAGGTCACCGGCTTGCGCGCCTTTGCGGTGAATCCGCCGGGGCTGGGCCAGAGCGCCTTCGACCAGGCGCTGGAAGTGGTGGTGGCCGGGCCGGACTATGAGCAGGTGCTGGCCTGGAGTGAAACCCTGATGGCGGCCCTGCGCGAGAACCCGAACCTGACCAGTATCGACACCGACTTCGAACAGACCCAACCGCAACTGGATGTGAATCTGGACCGCGAGCGGGCGGCGGATCTGGGCATCACAGCCACCGATGTGGGGGAAACCCTGCAGGCCATGTTTGCCACCCTGACCGTATCCACCTATGTGGATCGGGGGCGTGAGTACGACGTGTTACTGGAGGCGGAAAAGAGCGCCAGTGAAGTGCCTGAAGATGTGCTGCCGATCTACCTGCGCAGTGACAGTGGTGGCTTGGTGCCGTTTTCCAGTGTGGTGGAATTGTCCACCACCGGTGATGCACCGGAGCTGCGCCGGGTGGATCGTCTGCCGGCGATTACCCTGTCCGCGAACCTGGCCGACGGTTATGACCTGGCCACAGCCATGGGCTATGTGGAAGAGCAGGCCCGGGAGCGGTTACCGCTGGAAGCGCGCATCGGCTACAAAGGCATGGCCGAGGAACTGAAGGAGTCGGCGTCGGCGATTCTGGTGACCTTTGCGCTGGCGCTGGTGATTGTATTCCTGGTACTGGCTGCCCAGTTTGAAAGCTGGATTCACCCGCTGATTATCATGCTCACGGTGCCGCTGGCGCTGGCTGGCGCGGTGATTGCCATCAGCGTTACCGGCGACAGCCTGAATATTTACAGCCAGATTGGCATGATCATGTTGCTGGGGCTGATGGCGAAAAACGGTATTCTGATCGTGGAGTTTGCCAATCAACTTCGCGACCAGGGCCGCAGTGTGAAAGAGGCCATCTATGAAGGCGCCATCGTGCGGTTCCGTCCGGTCTTGATGACCGGTGTCTCCACCATCTTCGGCGCCGTGCCGCTGGTGCTGGCCACCGGTGCCGGCGCGGAAAGCCGCTTTACCATTGGTGTAGTGATTCTCGGCGGGCTATTGTTTGCTACCGTGCTGACCCTGTTTATCATCCCGGTGCTGTACCAGTGGCTCGCGCCCTATGCGTCACCGGCAGATGCGGTCAGCCAGCAGTTGGATAAAGAACTGCCGAACAGCGATTAACGTTGCCGTAGGAGCGTCGCTGGCGGCGCGATCCAGGCGTTGGGCTATCGCGCCGCCAGCGACGCTCCTGCGGGAGATGGGTGATTCAGGAATCATGACCGACTACGAACTGATCCGCAGCAAACGCCGCTCCCTGGAGCTGCGTGTGCTGGAAGACGGGCGGGTGCAGGTGCGCGCGCCGCAACGGGCTCCCCTGCGCATGGTGCAGACCTTCGTGGACAGCCGCCGTCAATGGATCAAGGACCAGCAACAACGCCAGGCCAGCCGCCCGCGGCAACGCTGGCTGGATGGCTGCAGCGTTGTGTTCCGGGGGCAACCCCTGACCCTGGACGTCTCAGCAGGGCGGTGGTCGGTGAGCGTGTCGGGTGGTTATCTGCAGGTGCGAGTTGCCGAGCCCGACAGCGAGACGGCCGTACAGCAGGCCGTGGAACGCTGGCTTCGCCAGCAGGCTCGTACGTTGTTTGAGGACAGCATTGAGCGGCAGTTCGGCTGGTTTGCCGGGCAAGGTTATACGCGCCCGGTATTGCGGGTAAAAAAGATGCGCACCCGCTGGGGCTCACTGTCGGCAAAAGGGTACATCAACCTGAACATGGCCCTGCTGCACTACCCGCCAGCGGCACTGGATTACGTGGTCATGCACGAACTGTGTCACCTTCAGCACATGGATCACGGCCCAGACTTCCACGCCCTCATGGACGCCCGCATGCCCGACTGGCGCCAGCGCAAGACCTTGCTCGAACAACCCCTGTTCCAGCCCTAAATAAAACCACCTAACCTTTCCGTAGGAGCGTCGCTGGCGGCGCGATTCCATACGTCGGGCTATCGCGCCGCCAGCGACGCTCCTACGGGAAGGTGTGACCCTACAGCCAGACGGCATACCAATAGGGGTAATCCTTGATGCTTTTTACCAAACCGGCACGAAGTGGGTTGGCGACGATATAGCGGGCGATGTGCAGGGTGTCCTCTTCACGCCTGAGTGCGTGGTCATGAAACCCACGCTGCCAGATGGATTGGCCAATCGCTCTGGCGGTCTGGCTTTTCAGCATACCCACCGTTTGTGAGAGTGAATATTTTCCTGAAAGATCCAGCAACCAGTGGAAATGATCCGGCATGACAACAAAACAAAGCGTGGTACAGGCTCCTTGATTATCCATTTCGAGAAAGTTGCGTGAGAGAAGCCTTGCCCTGCGGATGTCTGCAAAACAGGGGGTGCGATTTCGGGTAACGGCAGTAATCAGATAGCGCTGATGCGGTTGTGAACAACGCCCATGCCGAAGCCTGTATCCATGATGTGGAGAACCCATGAAAGGATCGTGACTTTGAAATTTTCCAGGGCAAAGGTGTTAAGAGCGGAAAAGCGTGTAATACAAAACCCCGGCTAGATACAGGCAATCACGGTCGCCGTAGGAGCGTCGCTGGCGGCGCGAACCGGAACGGGGTGGAGGTAACGTTCGAAAGGGCGGCCCGCAGGGTGCATGAAGTGCATAAGACCAACCTCTCGGATCGCACCCTACGGTGGAATGGAGGCATGTTGCGTGAAGCGTCTCTTTTCCCAGACACAAAAAAACCCGCCGAAGCGGGTTTTTCCGTACTAGCGTGGTCGCTTATTCAGCAACAACGTTAGCAGCCTGCGGACCTTTTGGGCCCTGCTGGATCTCGAAGGAAACCTTCTGACCCTCGGCCAGGGTTTTGAAGCCTGAACCGGTAATTGCACTGAAATGAACGAACACGTCCGCACCACCATCGTCCTGGGAAATGAAACCAAAACCCTTGGACTCGTTAAACCACTTCACAGTACCTGTAGCCATGTGAATCTATACCTCAAAACTATTACTTAGGGTGTTGCTTGCAAACCATGTTGGGCGGTGTTCGGAGACAACTTCAGCTTCACGCAGGGAAGACAACTACCAAAACAATCCACGGCCATAATTCGCAGCCACCTCAGACTCTACTCCCCTTTTTCTGATTCCACCACCCCTTTTTCCGGGCAGTTTTGAGGAGGTGAAATCACCCGGTTGTCATAATCTCGACGGCCATTTCGTGGTACTCGCCGGGGGCCAGAGTCAGCACATTATCCAGTACCCGTGCGGTTTCGATGCAGAGCATGCGTTGCCAAGCGTCAGGGGCAAATTGACTGAGCCGCAGGCTCTTTTCCACCCAGGGGTTCCAGACCACCGCCGAGTGGCTGCCCCGGCAGGTCAGTTGGATCTGCCGTTTCCAGAGCGGGTCATCCACCTGCAGCTGTGGGGGCAGTTGCAGGTAAAGCCGGTCGGTTTCCTGGTCGAATTGCAGTGCATGGCTGTCCTGGCGGGTCTGCCAGTCGGCTAGGGCGTCCACGTAGGGGGACTGCGCCAGCCCATGCACAGTGACGTGGCGGCTATCGGCCACGGCCAGGTAGGTGTGCAGCGCCTGGCTGACGGTAACGGGCCGGTCACCGTGATTATGGTTGCCCAGACTGAGCGTCAGGGTGTCGCCCAGAGTGACGGTCAGGGTGGGCGTCACTGGGGGCAAGTGTTGGCTGTCTGCGTGCTCCGCCAGCCGCAATACCAGTTGAGCCTGCTTTGCATCCAGGTGCTGTTCACTGAGCTGCCAGGGTTGCTGGCGGACCAGGCCATGGGCCGGGGGATTATCGAGAGAGTATTGCTGCGTCACGCTGTCCGGGTTGCGTTCCAGCGCGCCGAACCAGGGCCAGCACACCGGCACGCCGCCGCGTACGCCGTGGCCAATACGGTACGCCGCCTGCTCACTGAGCCAGAGAATGGGCGGTTCGCCGTCACGGCGGTACTCAAGCACCTGGGCGCCTTGTTCGGCGATCACCAAGGTCTGGCCGCGATGGCGCAATTGCCAGCAGATGAGCTCGCCCCGGGTGATGCGTTTCAGATCGGTTGCCATGTTCGCTCGTTCGGTGCCAGACGCTGGACGCCCAGCCCGTCAGGGATCAAGCGTCAGGCGTCTGGTGTTGTCATTTAATGCCCGCGCCGATTTCCAGTTCGCGTACCGACTGTTCCAGGTAATCCAGCAGCCGCTGCATGGAGGGCAGGGTGCGGCGGCAGGCGATCAGGCCGAATTCCAGCTGGTCCACATAACTGGTCAGGGTGATGTTCAGGGCAATGCGGTCCAGGGCAATGGAGACCGGGTACATGCCTTGCAGTTTAGCGCCGTTCCAGTACAGCGGCTCTTTCGGGCCGGGGACGTTGGAAATCACCACGTTGAACGCGCGCCATTTGGGGGCCAGGCCGGTGAGCAGGTTGAGGCCGGTAGGCGCCATGGTCAGCGCGGTGAAGTTGAGGATTTCCTCGGGGCTCATTTGTGAGAACCGGGATTTGGCTTCCTGAACCGAGTCATTCACTACCCGCAGGCGATTGGCCGGGTCGCAGATATGGGTGCCCAGGTTGGCCAGAATCATGCCGATCTGGTTGCCGCCGGCGCTGTCGTCCTGACGCAGGCTCATGGGCACCATGGCAATCAGGGGCTCATCGGGCAATGCATGCTGGCTGATCAGGTACTCGCGCAGGGCGTGGCCACACATGGACAGCACCACGGTATTGATGGTGCAGCCATAGGCCTTGGCAATGCCTTTCAGGCGCGGCAGCGAGAAACTCTGGGCGGCAAAACGGCGTGAACCGGTGATGGTGTTGTTCAGGATGGTGTCCGGGGCCTGGAAGATGGACACATAGTTTTCATCACTTTTCGCTTTCTGGGTGACCTTGTAGATCTCCCGCGCCAGCCCGGGCACCGTGGCGGCCTGCTTGCTGATGCCGGCGGTCAGGCGCGCCATGCTGGAGGCCACGTCCACCGGGTTACTGGGTAGCGAGCGGGTACGCTTGCGGGTATTGAAGGCCCAGCCTGGCGCCATTTCACGCTCGGCAGGGTCCGTGGAGAGGGTCTTGGTGGCAATGCGCATGGCGGAGATGCCATCCATCACGGAATGATGAATCTTGTAGTAAAGCGCAAACTGACGACCGCGGATGCCTTCAATCAAGTGGGCTTCCCACATGGGGCGTTCCCGGTCCAGCAGGTTGGAGTGTTCGGCGGAAACCAGGGAGAGCAGCTCACGGATGCGGCCGGGCTTGGGCAGCGCTTCGTGGCGAAAGTGGTGGTCGATATCGAACTGCTTGTCTTCGGTCCAGTAATACTGGCCGAGCCGACGGGTCAGACGCTGGTTGAACGGGGCAACCGGGTGGCAGTAGTCCCGCATTTGCCGGGCCAGTTCGCTGACATACTTCGGGCCGGCATCCTCTGGAAAGGAAAACAGCTGCAAACCGCCCACGTGCATGGGCTGCTGGCGTTTTTCCAGCCACAGGAACAGTTGGTCCACCGGACTAAGCGCTTTCATATATTCCCCTTGATAATAATTTTCTCCCTGGGCACATGCTGTCTACCTGATGGGTAATGCACTCTCCATGCCAGCTGTGCAGAGGTGATCATAGTCGCAAAGGGGAGGGTGGGTCACGGTGTGCGGGCCGCAAAACGTGGGCGTTTCGGTAAATCAGGACGCTGTCTCATTGAGCGATGGCAACGGCCGGTTCTCACTGGTACCTAAGACTGAGGTGACTCATCAGCCACGCTTTCCATAAACGTGGCATTCACGGGGTGAATACCGAATATAGATCATATTGATTATGTTTATGTGTCGTGGGGCACTAGAATGCGCGGCATCGGTAGACCGGCATGAAATGCATGAGCAGGGTTGCCCCTCTCCGGCGTCGATAAACCAATTTCATATTCAGAGGTTCACCATGTCATACACCAAAGACATCGAAGCACTCGGCTCCGTGGTTGGTGCGCAAAGCACCTGGAAAGATATCAACCCGGAATCTGCGGTTCGCATGCGTCTGCAAAACCGTTTCAACACGCATCTGGACATCGCCAAGTACAACGCCAAGATCATGCGTGAAGACATGGCGGCCTATGACGCTGACACGTCCAAGTACACCCAGTCTCTGGGTTGCTGGCACGGTTTTGTTGGTCAGCAGAAAATGATCTCCATCAAGAAGCACTTCGGTAGCACCAAAGGTCGTTACCTGTACCTGTCCGGCTGGATGGTTGCTGCTCTGCGTTCCGAGTTCGGTCCGCTGCCTGACCAGTCCATGCACGAGAAGACAGTTGTTGCTGACCTGATCCGTGAGCTGTACACCTTCCTGAAGCAGGCTGACGCCTGGGAACTGAACCACCTGTTCCGTGCTCTGGACGACGCTAAAGAAGCTGGCGACGAAGCCAAGCAGAAAGAAATCATCGGTCAGATCGACAACTTCGAAACTCACGTTGTGCCGATCATTGCTGACATCGATGCGGGCTTCGGTAACCCGGAAGCCACCTACCTGATGGCCAAGCAGCTGATCGAAGCTGGCGCGTGCTGTATCCAGATCGAAAACCAGGTTTCTGACGAGAAGCAGTGTGGCCACCAGGACGGTAAAGTAACCGTTCCTCACGCCGACTTCCTGGCCAAGATCAACGCTGTACGCTACGCGTTTCTGGAGCTGGGTGTTGACGACGGTGTCATCGTTGCCCGTACCGACTCCCTGGGTGCTGGCCTGACCAAGCAAATCGCTGTTACCAACGAGCCGGGCGACCTGGGCGACCAGTACAACGCATTCCTGGACGGTGACGTGGTTGAGTCCGCTGGCGACATCAACAACGGCGACGTTGTGATCAAGTCCAACGGCAAACTGCTCAAGCCGAAGCGTCTGGCTTCCGGCCTGTTCCAGTTCAAAGAAGGCACTGGTATCGACCGTGTTGTTCTGGACTGTATCACCAGCCTGCAGAACGGCGCTGACCTGCTGTGGATCGAAACCGAGAAGCCTCACGTTGGCCAGATCGCAGAAATGGTTAACCGTATCCGCGAAGTGGTGCCGGACGCCAAGCTGGTTTACAACAACAGCCCGTCCTTCAACTGGACTCTGAGCTTCCGTCAGCAGGTATTCGATGCGTGGGAGAAAGAAGGTAAAGACGTATCCGCTTACGATCGTGCCAAGCTGATGAGCGCGGACTACGACGACACCGAGCTGGCTCAGCTGGCTGACCAGTGGACCCAGAACTTCCAGCGTGATGCGGCCCGTGAAGCAGGTATCTTCCACCACCTGATCACCCTGCCGACTTACCACACTGTGGCTCTGTCCACCGACAACCTGGCTAAAGGCTACTTCGGTGAAGAAGGCATGCTGGCCTACGTTGCAGGCGTTCAGCGTAAGGAAATCCGTCAGGGTATCGCTACCGTGAAGCACCAGGACATGGCCGGTTCCAACATCGGTGATGACCACAAAGAGTACTTCTCCGGCGAAGCAGCACTGAAAGCTGGCGGTAAAGACAACACCATGGGTCAGTTCGAGAACAACTAAGTCTCGATAGATTCAAGGCAAGTCTTTAAGAGGCGGCCCCCGAAAGGGGGCCGCTTTTTTTTGGTTCTTCGCAGATTAGAGTGAATAAAACGCTTCTCGCCATCTGCCCGGTTTATCCCGAATACCCGGCACTTTGCCAAACGCTCGACGCCGGATGTCCGACGTAAACCTCCATCGCCTGAGAGGCTGTCGTTATTCCAGCCTCTCTTTTGAGAGATATTTTGAGGAATTGTCAGGGCCATCATTGAGGCAATAATCGGGTAATGCATTTTGCACAGAGAGTATGGCGGGCAATGTTTTCAGGTTTTGAATGCCCAGCGTCCGTCGTTGGGCATCCGGCGTCCAGCGGCGGCCAAGGCGGGATAATGAGACAAGTTCTGAAGCCGGCTGATCACTCAATTCCGCGATGAACCTTTTTTTGTGCTATCGCGGATTGGAATGAAAAAGGTTCCAGGCGGCTGACGGGCTTATCGCGCTCTTTTGTCACTTTGCCGGACGCTTGAAGCCGGGTGCCTGATACCCGGGAATAACCGAATAGCCTTTGTGATCGCTGTCCTTACGGTTTGTTGCGAGCCGGTGAGCGATGAAAAGCGCAGGGGCATAAGTGCCCCCGCTATTTACTGTTCTGCTTATGTGAGGGGTATCAGAAACTCAGCGGACAATTCAGGCCGCCAAAGTTCTTCTTTACCTGGCTCAGGCAGAGTTTCAGGGAGAGGCCAAAGGGGTCGCCGGGGAGCTTTTCGCAGGCTTTACGTGCGGCATAGGCCTTACCACATTCCGACGCCGTATCGCTGACCGTATTGGTGTCACTCTGCGCTGTCGCCGGGTTTGTGGGGTTGGTCGGGGCTGAGGCTTGCATGGCAATGGCGGGGGTGGGTGTGGTTGTCTGTGGCAGGCTCTTGCGAATGCGTAATATCGGATCCATGTAAACACCGTCCTGGCCGAATTCGGATTCGTTGGCAGCGACACAATCGTAATCGCCATCCATCCGGAAGTACTGCACGGAAACCCCTTCATCCTTGCAGTAAACATGAGACGGCTGGTCTCCCATTGGTACCACAAACAGTCCGCTCTGCTTGCCATTTTTCTGGGTAAGGATGGTGCCGTTACGCATCCAGGTTCGGGTCATGAAATCATCGCCGTTGATCCAGCGCATGGTGATGCTATTGCCGGTTTTGTTGGTCATAGTCTGACGAAACAGGGTGATATTTTTATAGTCATCGTTGTCGGCAGAAAAATACGTAATGATAAACATGGGCTGTTCTTTAAACCGGGAGATATCCACATCGCCCTGCTTCAGTGTTTGTGAGTGTTCCCAGCTGGTTTGTTGATAAGGAAACCCACTGATCTCACTGCGGGTGCGGTAACGTTTCACGGAAACGCGGGCAATACCTAGGTCGGAAGTGCGCCATTTATTATTAATGTTGACCTTGTTCCTGGTGTGCTTGGTATAGCTGCCACTCATATAAACCGGGTAGGGAAAATCATAGGGCAGCCGTTTCAGGTTGACGACCATATTGGGCTCAACGTGCATTTCCACATTGGCCAGCGCTGCGCAGCCAGCAGTTGTGGAGCGAATGGTCATAGGCTCATAGGTTACGGTGGATTCGTTTTTAACGTTACCGTTGGCGGGAGAGGCGGGATTGATCATATCCGGGCTGATGCCGGCGATGTCCAGCGCGCGCTCCTGGGACAGGTCGCAGATGACCAGATCGGCATAATCCGAGCCGACATCGTTGTTGGCATAGTTGGCCTGATAGTGCGCGACGAAATCGTTCTGTAGCACGGTAAGGTCTTTCTGATTTTGCGCAGGCCAATGGTTTATCGGATCGGTTTCCACGGCATACAGCTTCTGCATGGCTGGGCTGGTGGCGGTGGCGCAGGCATTGAGTGCGGCGATAACGGCCGTACACGCCAGTATACGAAATAGTTTCATGTCGTTCCCCTTCAGACAAACTTCCCCACAGTAGTAGGGAATAGTGCATGGTCAGGAACGGCGGCGCATCCCTCAGATGGGGGATGAGTGGCAGGAGGAATAAAAAAGGTTCTTCACGGATTAGAGTGAATAACTCGCTGTTCGCCGTCTGATGGGTTTATCGCGAATACCCGGTACTTTGCCAAACGCTCGAGGCCGAATGCCTGACGTAAAACCCCATAGCCTGAGAGGTTGTCGTTCTTGTGGCATCTCCTTTAAGGGGTATTCAGGGGCATCATTCAGGCAATAATCGGGTAATGCATTCTGCGCAGAATGCATGGGGGCCAAGGTTTTCAGGTTTTGAATTCAAGCGTCCGTCGTCGGGCATCTGGCGTCCAGCGGTTGCCAGGGCGGGATAATGAGACAAGCTTTGAAGTCGGCTGATCACTCAATTCCACGATGAACCATAAAAAAGGCGGCCAAATGGCCGCCTTTTTTGGATCATGCTGAGCGTTTTACTCGTAATCGAACGAGAAGTCTTCGGCGCTCATTTGCATGGTGCTCTTGGTGGGCTTCAGCGCCGCTTCGGCATGACCCTTGGCGCTGGGCAGCATACGATCGAAGTAGAATTCTGCGGTGGCCAGTTTGGCCTTGTAGAATTCAGCCGGCTCGTTACCGCCATTTTCCAGCTTGTCGCTGGCCACGCCCGCCTGCAGTGCCCAGAAGTACGCCATCATGGCGTAGCCGCTGTACATCAGGAAGTCGTAGCTGGCGGTGGATACCATGTCACGATCCTTCGCCGCCACCAGCATGATGCGGGTGGTCAGGTAGTTCCACTCGGCGGCAATTTTCAGCAGCTTCCAGGCGAACGGACGCAGCTTGGGGTCACGCAGGTTTTTGGTACCGAAATCCACCAGTTTCTTGGAGAATTCGCGCACACATTTGCCGCGGGAGGACAGCAGCACCTTGCGGCCCAGCAGGTCCAGCGCCTGAATGCCGGTGGTGCCTTCGTACAGGGTGGAGATGCGCGCGTCACGGGCGATCTGTTCCATGCCGTGTTCTTTGATGTAGCCATGGCCACCGAACACCTGCATACCCTCATTGGCTGCTTCCAGGCCTTTCTCGGTCAAGAAGCCTTTCAGGATCGGCGTCAGGAAGCCCAGCTCGCTGTCCCAGTGCTCGTACTTCTTCATGTCGTCTTCGAGCATGCCGGCGATCATGTTGTCCGCGTACTGGGCGGCGTAATAGATCATGGCGCGGCCGCCTTCAGCAATGGCCTTCTGCTTGAGCAGCATGCGACGCACGTCGCCGTGGTGGATCAGACTGTCGGCGATGGCATCCGGCTCTTTCTTGCCAGACAGGGCACGCATGGACTTACGCTCTTTGGCGTAAGGCAGGGCGCCCTGGTAAGACAGTTCCGCGTGGGCAACGCCCTGCATGGCGGTGCCGATACGGGCGCTGTTCATGAACGTGAACATGCACTCCAGGCCGCCATGTTCCGGGCCGATCAAAAAGCCGGTGGCTTCATCGAAGTTGATCACGCAGGTGGCGGATGCCTTGATGCCCATTTTCTTTTCCAGGGAACCACAGCTCACGCCGTTGTCTTCACCGATCTTGCCCGGCAGGTACTTGGGCACGATGAACAGGGAGATCCCCTTGGTGCCTTTCGGCGCATCGGGCAGGCGGGCCAGCACGATGTGGACAATGTTCTCGGTCAGGTCATGGTCACCGGAGGAGATGAAAATCTTGGTGCCAGAGATTTTGTAAGAACCGTCTTTCTGCGGCTCGGCCTTGGTTTTTACCTGGCCCAGGTCGGTACCACACTGAGGCTCGGTCAGGCACATGGTGCCGCCCCAAGTGCCTTCGGTAAGCGGTACCAGGTAATCCTGGTGCTGCTGCTCGGTGCCGTGCATCTGGATGGTATTCATGGCCCCCAGGGACAGGCCCGGGTACATGGAGAAGGACCAGTTGGCCGTCGCCATCATTTCCTGTTTGATCAGGCCCAGCGACATGGGCAGGCCCTGGCCACCGACTTCTACCGGGTGGCTAAGCCCCTGCCAGCCGCCGGCCACGAATTCGTTGTAGGCTTCCTTGAACCCTTTCGGGGTGGTAACCACACCGTCTTCCAGCTTACAGCCTTCTTCGTCGCCGCTCTGGTAAAGAGGCGCAATGGTGTTTTCACACAGCTTGGCCATTTCACCGACAATGGCTTCCACCATATCGGGAGTGGCGTCTTCACCATTAGGCAGAGTTTTGTAGTGACTCTCGAAATCGAAGACTTCGTTCATCAAAAAGCGCATATCGCGCACGGGGGCCTTGTAAGTCGGCATAGCAATCACCCTTGAAAAAACGGATTAACTGTCAGAAACGGACAGCGCAACAGGGCAGGCATTGTTGGGCAATTCAAGGGTGAAGGCATTGACTGCCAAGGCGCGGCGCCGTTGGCGTTAGGGTGAATGGGTGTAAACGGGGTGTTGAGTTGTGCACTGCGAGCAGCCTCCTGTAGGAGTTCCCTTCCAGGGGACGAACCGAGCTTCAGCGAGGAAATCTGCGAAAATTCTCTTAGCCCTCAGAAAACCATTCAAAAAATCTAAAACCCATGATCTCCCTTCGGTCGATGCCGCACTGCGTGCGGTTCGTCCCCTGGAAGGGAACTCCTACAGCGGTTTTTGAAGAAAAGGTTTTACTTATGATTCGCCGCTACTTCTTTCCCTTCCAGCTATACATGGAGGTGGAGACACCCATGCGCAGGGCAACCTCATCCCATACCCCTTGGGGAAGGACCGCCTTGAGCAGTTCGGTGGATTTGGCGATGGGGGGTTCGATGACAAAGCTGTCTTTCTTCTGCATGCCTCTGATGATGCTGTTGACCACTTTTCCGGGGGTGAGCATGGGCGTAAACATGGGGGTCTTCACACCATCAAACATGCCGGTGGAAATATAGCTGGGGCACACCGTGGTCACGTGCACGTGCTTTATCTTGCGCACATCCAGCTCCAGGCGGATGGATTCGGAAAAGCCGACCACCGCCCATTTGCTGGCGGCATAGGTGCTGCCATAGGGCAGGCCCACAAAAGCGGAGGCGCTGGCGATATTGACCAGATAGCCTTCTTTCGCCTGAATCAGGTCTTCGATAAAAGCATGGCTGGTCGCCATCAGGCCTTCGGTGTTGATGCGGAAAGTGTTCAGATGCTGTTCCAGCGATACCTGCTCGAACTCGCCACCAAAGACTACACCGGCGTTGTTGATCAGGCCGGTGATGGGGCCGACTTCTTCATGCAGCTTGTCCCGGAATTTGGCAATCGAGGCAATTTTGCTCACATCCAGCACATAGGGGTGAGCCTTGCCGCCGGAGGCCTTGATCCGCTCCGCCACTTCGCGAGCCGCGCTGATACGACGGGCCGTAACGATGACTTCTGCCCCCTGTTTGGCAAATTCTTCTGCCATCAGGGCGCCAATGCCGGCACCGGCGCCGGTGATCACAATACGGTGATTATCAAAACGGGCCATGTGTCGTCCTTGCTAATGAGTTGAAAGATTAAAGTTGAAAGTTTAAAAGCGCGGGATGGGTGCTGCTCTGCTTTGAGATTCCGTGCCCGCGCCATTACCGTTGATCGCGGGCACAGCACTGCATGACAGAGCTGCCTGATCCGCGTTTTAACTTTAAACTTTCAACTCGTAACTGCTTTTACCCCGGCAGCTTCAGGCCAGCCATCACCACCAACCCGTCTTCCACCGATCTTGCCCTTAGCCGAAGCCCGCTGACCCGCACCGTATCACCCACAACAGCCTGTTTCCCCACTTGTTTGGTGAACATCTCGGCCACGGTCAATCCTTGCCAGAGTGGTGGAGGGGCTTCGACCCCGTACACAGCAATCAATTGTGCTACCGGGGTTTTACCCAGCACGCTGAAGTCGCCGTAATACCGTTTCTCATCGCTACTTAATTTATGGCACAGGTCGGACAGGCCGGATTTGTGCGATAACGGTGCGAGCCAGGCGATCAAATCACCGGCTTCAATTTTGGGGTCGTCACCGAGGCTGAGCACCTGCTTGTTACGGTAGAGAATCAACGGCGTACGTTCGTCTTCGCCCAGCTCGGCCAGGCTTTTACCCACCGCCTTGGCGCCGTCTTCCACTTCAAACTGCATCAGGTAGCGGTCGCGGGGGGCGGCCAGGGCCACGGTCTGCTTGGGTTCGGTGGTCCGTGGTATCGAGACTTTCAATTTGCGCGCAACAAACCGCAGGCTCGCGCCCTGGCCGAGCAGGGAAATCAGTACCACCACCAGAGTGATATCAAACAACAGATAGGTCTGCTCGACCCCGGCCAGCAGCGGGAACACGGCCAGCACAATGGGAACGGCACCACGTAGCCCGGTCCAGGCGATAAAGATTTCTTCGCGCCAGGTGAAACGAAAGGGTAGCAAGCTCAGCCACACGGACACCGGGCGCGCCAACAACATCAGGAAGGCCGCCACGGCCAGCGCCCAGGGCAGGTTTTCGGTGAGCCGGGAGGGCGTGACCAGCAGCCCCAGGATCAGGAACATGCCGGATTGAGCCAGCCAGGCCATGGAATCCATGGCCTTGAGCACATTGTCGCCGGTGCCGCCGCGGCGGTTCCCCGCCACCAGGCCGGTCAGGTAGACCGCCAGGAAGCCGGAGCCGCCCACCAGATTGGTGATGGCAAATACCATGGCGCCCCCGCTGCACAACAGCAGCGCGTGCAGGCCTTCATTGCTGCGGACCCGCAATAACACCTCGCTGATCACCGCCCCCAGCAATAGCCCCAACAGAGCGCCGAGCCCGAATTGCTGCAGCAGGGTCACCAGCATGCCGATGCCCCACTCTGCATCCGGGTCCACCAGCAGCCCTACCAGCATCAGGGTAATAAAGATGGCCATGGGGTCGTTAAGGCCGGATTCGATTTCCAGGGTGCTTGCCACCCGCTCATTCAGGGTGACACCGGCGCCCTTGATCACGCTGAATACCGCTGCCGCATCGGTGGAACCAATAATGCCACCCAGCAGCAGGCCTACCCGCCAGTCCACCCCGATCAGCCAGGTGGTAAAGGCGCCGACCAGGGCGGCGGAGATAGCCACGCCGAGGGTGGCCAGGCTAAGGGCCGGGCGCAGGCCCAGCTTGAAGGTGCTTAATCGGGTGCGCAGACCGCCATCCAGCAAAATCACCGCCAGGGCGATGTTGCCAATCACATAGGCTGTGGAGAAATCATCGAACTCGATACCACCCAGGCCGTCTTCCCCGGCCACCATGCCGACCACCAGAAAAATAAGCAGGGACGGCACCCCGAAACGGGCGCTCAGGGAGCCCAGCAGCAGGCCGGTGAACATCAGGCCCGTGCCGATCAGCAGAAAGAGATTCAATGATTCCAAATGCGTTCCTGGTTAAGTGACTTCTAGGTTCTATAGTAGAATAGCTTACACGTAACACGCTGCACGCTGCATGCGCTCCGTAGGAGCGTCGCTGGCGGCGCGATAAACACAAGCGAGTAACGAGTTTCGAGTGACGAAAACCTTCAGGCAGTGCCTGTTTGTGGTCTATGCCTTTCGAAACTCGTTTCTCGCAACTCGAAACTGGCCGGATCAGAGTGTCGACACGGCTGTTTCTCCTGCGCGAGCTGGCGTTTCGGTGCTGCGCTGATTCTGACGCGTCCCGTGATGCTTGCAGCGTGAGGCGTTCTCTTTATACTACCGCGCCCGGATTGACTATATTTTGAGCAGCAGGCCAGCCCTGCAAGGTAAGTAAACGATGGATTTTTCCCAGCGATTTGGCGTGATTGTGATCGGCGGCGGCCATGCCGGTACCGAGGCGGCACTGGCCTCTGCGCGCATGGGCGTTTCAACGCTGCTGCTTACCCATAATATTGAAACCCTGGGTCAGATGAGCTGTAACCCGGCCATCGGAGGCATCGGCAAGAGCCATCTGGTGCGTGAAATCGATGCCCTGGGCGGGGCCATGGGCCGTGCCACCGATAAAGGTGGCATTCAGTTTCGTGTACTCAATGCCCGCAAAGGGCCGGCGGTGCGCGCCACCCGTGCCCAGGCCGATCGCGAGCTCTACAAGGCCGCCATTCGCGGGACCCTGGAAAACCAGCAGGACCTGACCCTGTTCCAGCAAGCCGTGGACGACCTGATTGTGGAAAACGGTCGCTGTGTGGGGGTAGTCACCAATATGGGCCTGCGCTTCATGGCCGATGCCGTGGTGCTCACCGCGGGGACCTTCCTGGGCGGTGTGATCCATATCGGTATGGATAACCACCAGGGCGGGCGCGCCGGAGATCAGCCTTCCAATGCGCTGGCGCGGCGCCTGCGGGAATTGCCGTTCCGTGTCGATCGCCTGAAAACCGGCACGCCGCCGCGCATCGACGGCAAGACCGTGGACTTCTCGGTAATGGAAGAGCAGTGGGGCGACAGCCCGCTGCCGGTGATGAGCTATCTGGGCCAGGTGGAAGAACACCCGCAGCAGGTGTGCTGTTACATCACCCACACCAATGCCCAGACCCACGACATCATCCGCAGCGGCTTTGATCGCAGCCCCATGTTCACCGGTGTCATTGATGGGGTGGGGCCGCGCTACTGCCCGTCCATCGAAGACAAGGTGAACCGCTACCCGGACAAGGACAGCCACCAGATTTTCGTGGAACCGGAAGGGCTCAATACCCACGAGTTATACCCCAATGGCATTTCCACCAGCCTGCCATTTGATGTGCAGCTGCAGGCGGTGCGTTCCATTCGTGGTTTTGAAAATGCCCATATCACCCGCCCGGGCTACGCCATCGAATACGACTACTTCAATCCCCAGGATCTCAAGCACAGCCTGGAAACCCAGCACATGCCGGGGCTGTTCTTCGCCGGCCAGATCAATGGCACCACCGGTTATGAAGAAGCGGGCGCCCAGGGGCTGCTGGCGGGCCTGAATGCGGCCCTGCTTAGCCAGGGCAAAGATGCCTGGACCCCGCGCAGGGACGAGGCCTATATCGGCGTGCTGGTGGATGACTTGATCACTATGGGCACCCAGGAGCCTTACCGCATGTTCACCAGCCGCGCGGAATACCGGTTGTTGCTGCGTGAAGACAACGCGGACCTGCGGCTCACCGAAAAAGGCCGCGAGCTGGGCCTGGTGGATGACGAGCGTTGGGCTGCCTTTAACGCCAAGCGCGAGGGCATGGCGCAGGAAGAGCAGCGCCTGAAGAGCACCTGGGTGCGGCCGAAAACGCCGCAAGCCGAGGCGGTGAATGCCCTGATCGAGAAGCCCCTGGCCCACGAATACAATCTGCTCGACTTGCTCAAGCGCCCGGAGCTGACTTACGCCAATCTGGCGGACGCGGTGGCGCTGGCGGAGCGCCCGGATAGCGCGGTTATCGAGCAGATGGAAATTCTCGCCAAATATGCCGGCTATATTGATCGCCAGGCCGATGAAATCGAAAAACTGCGTGCCGCAGAAACCACCGCGCTGCCGGCGGAATTCGATTACGGCCAGGTAAAAGGCCTGTCCAATGAGGTGAAGCAGAAGCTCGGCGAGATTCGCCCCCAGACCCTGGGCCAGGCCGGTCGGATTCCCGGTGTGACCCCGGCGGCCATCTCCCTGCTGATGATTTACCTGAAAAAACACCACCACCAAAAGAAGGCCGCCCAACAAGCATGAGTCTCTCTGACACCCTGGCCCGGGGCATCGATACCCTGGGCCTTACCCTGAGTGACGACCAGCAGCGCCTGTTGCTGGCCTATGTGGACCTGCTGGTCAAATGGAACCAGGCCTATAACCTCACCGCCATCCGCGATCCGCAGGAAATGGTGACCCGCCACCTGCTCGACTCCCTGGCCGTTTTGCCTTATCTGGGAGAGGGCGACACCCTGGACGTGGGCACCGGCGCCGGTATCCCCGGCATTATTCTCGCGGTGGCCCGCCCCCAGCAGGCATTCGTGCTGCTGGATTCCAACGGCAAGAAAACCCGTTTTGTGCGCCAGGCCCGCCGGGAGCTGGGGCTGGATAACGTGGAGGTTGTGCACGGTCGCGTGGAACAGTACCGTAAAGCCCCATCGCAGATTATTTGTCGCGCTTTTGCTTCCTTGTCGGACATGTTGGCGTTGATGACGCCCATAATGACTGACAATACCCGTTTGCTGGCCATGAAAGCGGCCAGCACGGAAGAAGAACTGGCCACCCTGCCGACGCAGTGGCAAGGGCGCCATCACACCCTGACCGTGCCGGGACTGGATGAGCCCCGCACCCTGGTGGTAGTGAACAAGGCCTGATGTCGAGCGGGGTGCCGCGTCAGGCATTCGGCCCCAGGCGTCAGGCGTAAAATCAAGGAGAACGCAGTGACCACCGTATTTGCCGTAGCCAATCAGAAAGGCGGCGTGGGCAAGACCACCAGTAGTGTCAACCTGGCGGCGTCGCTGGCGGCCACCCGCAAAAAGGTGATGCTCGTGGACATCGATCCCCAGGGCAACGCCACCACCGGGTCCGGGGTGGACAAGTTTGAAACCGACTACACCATTTACGATGTGCTGTGCGATGACGTGGCCATCGAGCAGGCGGTAACAGGCACGCCGGAAGATTCCGGGTTTGACCTGATCGCGGCCAATGGCGACCTGACTGCCGCGGAAGTGCAGTTGCTCGACATGAGCGCCAAGGAATTTCGCCTGCGCAATGCGCTGGCACGTATCCGGGACCAGTACGATTACATCCTCATTGATTGCCCGCCGTCCCTGAACATGCTCACCGTGAATGCGCTGACGGCGGCGGACTCCGTGATTGTGCCGATCCAGTGTGAGTACTACGCCCTGGAAGGCCTCACCGCGCTGATGAACACCATCGAGAAAATCCGCACGGTGCTGAATCCGAAGCTGCACATTGGCGGCCTGCTGCGCACCATGTATGACCCGCGCAACAGCCTGTCCAACGATGTGTCCAACCAGCTGATCAGCCACTTCGGCGACAAGGTTTACCGGACCATTATCCCGCGCAACGTGCGGCTGGCGGAAGCGCCCAGCCACGGTGCGCCGGTGATCACCTACGATCCGAAATCCCGCGGTGCGGTCAGCTATCTGGCATTGGCCGGTGAGATTCTGCGTCGTGAGCAGGCGCTCAAGGCCCAGCCTGCAGCAGCTTCATAAGGAACGAAACATCATGGCGGCAAAGCGTAAACGCGGTCTCAGCAAGGGCCTGGATGCCCTGCTTAGCAGCAATGAGTCCTATCAGCGGCACCAGGAAGAAGTGAGCCTGCAGAACAACGAGGGTGAAGCCACGGGTGAGCCCGATCAGCGCCCCCGCGATGGCGAATTGCGCCACCTGCCGGTGGGGTGCATGGAGCGGGGCCGCTACCAGCCACGCCGGGACATGTCCCCGGATGCGCTGGAAGAGCTGGCCGAGTCCATCCGCGCCCAGGGCGTCATGCAGCCCATCGTGGTGCGCCCTCTGGGTGACAAGCGTTACGAAATTATTGCCGGTGAGCGCCGCTGGCGCGCCGCGCAGATGGCCGAGCTGGATACCATTCCGGCGGTGATCCGCGAGGTGCCCGACGAAGCCGCCATTGCCATGGCGTTGATCGAGAATATCCAGCGGGAAAACCTCAATCCCATGGAAGAGGCCATTGCGCTGGGTCGCCTGAAAGAAGAGTTTGGTCTTACCCACCAGCAGGTGGCGGATGCGGTGGGCAAATCCCGCGCCATGGTCACCAACCTGCTGCGTCTGATGAGCCTGGAATCCGACGTCAAAAAGCTGCTTGAGCACGGCGATCTGGAAATGGGCCATGCCCGTGCGCTGCTGGCCCTGACGGGCAACAAGCAGATCGAAGCCGCTCGCACCGTGGTCGCCAAGGGGCTGTCGGTGCGCCAGACCGAAGAGCTGGTCCGGGATTTCGAGAAAGCGAAACCGGTCAAACCAGCGGCGCCAAAGGAAGATCCCAACGTGAAGGCGTTGATCAGCGACCTGTCGGATCGCCTCGGGGCACCGGTGCAGATCCAGCAGCAAGGCAAGAAGGGCAAGCTGGTGATCAGCTACAACAACCTGGACGAGCTGGACGGTATTCTGGCGCATATCAAATAATCGAATGACGCTGCCTGCGGCGGGAAGATTGCAACAAGCTGTTTCCCCGTGCAGGCTGCAGAGTCATTGTCGCGGTGCCGGTTCGTTGGCGGCCAGACAATCTGGCGTTGTTCTGTCCGTGAGGCCTGTGGCTCCGGCGTCATTGCCTCATCACGCAGGTATACAAAAAACACGCATTTGGGCATTCTTTTTACTGAATCAGGTTCATTCTTGTTTTGTGCACATCCTGCTGCGAAAAGTCGTTCCTGATGCGCGAAGTTTGACCAACAATCCGCGTACGGCGGTTGCCTCTTGCGTGCCAACTCCATATACTTCGCCGCGCTAAAGATCAGGGGTGCCCGAGACCTTAGCGCCTGATGTGGCATCACTTTGCATCGGCCAAGAGGCTCACGGTGACCAGCAACGAATTTCAGCCCGACAGAGCTCTGTTCTGGGGTTTAATGCGCGCTCAGCTAACCACTATTGTGGCGTTTGGGCTGCTGGTAACCGGGTTGGCTGGCGTATTCGCCGGTCTGGTGGCTGCCTGGGGCGGCACTATCAGCCTGATCGCTTATGCCTGGGGCGGTTTCCAGATATGGATGCACCCGGGCAACCGTGCGCCAAAACGCATGGCCACCGCAGCGATGCGGGCCGAGATGGGCAAGATCGCAATCATGTTGTTGCTGTTCTGGCTGACATTCTCCAAGGTCCCTGAAGCGCGGGAAATGAAAAGTGCAATGGTTCTGCTGTTAGGCTTCCTGATCGCCCAGGTCGTGGGCTGGATTCAGGTTGCGCGTCTCGACGGACGCACAGCAGGGCAAGACGGGCAAAACGACTGAGACTGTAGGCATTCTATGGCTGGTAGTAACGCGCAAGACTACATCAAGCACCACTTGGGTAATCTGACCTATGGCGAACTGCCGGCCGGCTATGTCCGTGAGTGTGACGGCCGCGATACGCAAACCCTGACCGAAAGCACCTGGACCTTTGCCTGTAACGGTAACGAAGCCAAAGACATGGGCTTCGCAGCATTCCACGTGGACTCTCTCGCCTGGTCTGGCGGTCTCGGCATCATCATGTGCCTGTTGTTCTGGATGGGTGCCCGCAAGGCCACCGCCGGCGTTCCTTCCGGCTTCCTGAACTTCGTCGAAAGCATTATTGAATTTATTGATACCCAGGTTCGCGACTCCTTCCACGGCAAGAGCAAACTGGTGGCGCCGCTGTCACTGGTGATCTTCTGCTGGGTGTTCCTGATGAACCTGATGGATCTGATCCCGGTTGATTTCATTCCGGGCACCTTTAGCTGGATCATGACGTCCTTCTTCGGCTGGACTGCCCAGGAAGCCTACTTCAAGATCGTGCCCAGCACCGACCCGAACATTACCCTGTCCATGTCCTTCTCTGTGATGCTGCTGGTGATCTTCTTCACCATAAAGGCAAAAGGTCTGGGCGGTTTTGTGGGTACCCTGACATTGCATCCGTTCGAGGCCAGCAATCCGGTCCTGAAGGCTCTGCTTATGCCTGTGAACCTGCTGCTGGAGACCATCGGTCTGCTGGCCAAGCCGGTTTCACTGGGTCTGCGACTGTTCGGCAACATGTACGCCGGTGAGTTCGTATTCATTATGCTGGCTGCCATGATGGGCGCCTGGCAGTTTATTGGTGCCTGGCCCTGGGCGGTATTCCACATTCTGGTTATCACCCTGCAGGCATTTATCTTCATGGTACTCACAATCGTGTACCTGAGCATGGCGGTCGAAGACCACTAAGATTTTTTAAACCGGTTTTTAATTAAACCAACCAAGCACTTAACGGGAGTGTAAAGATGGAAGGCATTCAATTTCTTGCTGCTGCTATCGTAGCTGGCCTCGCGGCCATCGGCGCAGGTCTGGGCTTCGGCATGATGGGTGGCCGTTTTCTCGAGTCTGTGGCTCGTCAACCGGAACTGGCTCCGATGCTGCAAACCCGCATGTTCATCATCGCTGGTCTGCTGGATGCTGTGCCGATTATCTGTATCGCTATCGCGTTCCTGCTGATTTTCCAGTAAATCGCGCTTTAACGTTTAAGCCCCGATTTAGGGAAATCTAAAGCAACGCGGATTGAGGTGTTGGCATGAATATTAATGCGACACTAATTGGCCAGGCCATTTGGTTTGCCCTGTTTGTGTTCTTCTGCATGAAGTTCGTTTGGCCCCCGATTTCACGGGCGCTGGATGAGCGTAAGCAGAAGATTGCCGAAGGCCTGAGTGCCGCGGATCGGGCAGAGCGTGATCTGGAGCTGGCGCAGGAAAAGGCGACCGCCAATCTCAAAGAATCTAAAGAGAAGGCGGCCGAAATTATTGATCAGGCCAATCGCCGGGCTAATCAGATTGTGGAAGAGGCAAAAGATGCAGCGCGCACCGAAGGTGAGCGTCTGATTGCCAAGGCCCAGTCTGAGATTGACCAAGAGGTTAATCAGGCTCGCGAGCAATTGCGTAAAGAAGTGGCTGTACTGGCGTTGAGCGGTGCCGAAAAGGTACTGGGCAACGAAGTAAACCAGGACGCACACACGCAGTTGCTTGAGCAGCTGGCGGCTGAACTCTGAGAATACGGGTAACCCATGGCTGAACTGACCACCATCGCACGCCCCTACGCCAAGGCCGCATTTGTGTTTGCAAAAGAACACGATGCCCTGGAGCAGTGGGAGAAGATGCTGGGCCTGGCAGCAGCAGTGGCAGGTGATGCCTCCATGCGTGCCTACCTTGACCAGCCGGAACTGGATGACGCCACCAAGGCTTCTGCCTTTGCAGAAGTCTGTGGTGATGAGCTGGACGAAAGCGTGCGCAACTTCGTTGCGCAACTGACGCAAAACAAGCGTCTGCCGCTTTTGCCAATCATCCTGCAACTGTTCCACGAGCTTCTGGCCGAACAGCAGCAGTTCACCGATGTGGAGATGATCTCTGCATTCGAGTTGGACGATGCCGCTACCGACAAGCTGGTAGCAGCGCTTAAGAAACGCCTTGGAACGGAAGTGAATGTCACGACTTCCGTCGACCAATCCCTGATTGGGGGCGTGCTGGTGCGAGCCGGCGATACCGTAATTGATGGCAGTGTGCGCGGCCGACTTAACCGTCTGGCAGAGCAACTGAACTCTTGAGTTTGAGGGATTAGAGATGCAGCAACTCAACCCGTCCGAAATCAGCGAGATTATCAAGTCGCGCATCGCGAAACTTGATACCTCCACCGAAGCACGCAACGAAGGTACGGTGGTTTCCGTATCTGATGGTATTGTGCGCATTCATGGTCTGGCCGACGTGATGTTCGGCGAGATGATCGAGTTTGAGGGCGGCATCTACGGCATGGCCCTTAACCTGGAGCAGGATTCTGTCGGCGCCGTGGTACTGGGTGATTACCTGGGCCTGGCTGAAGGTCAGAAAGTCCGTTGTACCGGTCGCATTCTGGAAGTCCCCACTGGCCCCGAAATGCTGGGTCGTGTGGTTGACGCTCTGGGTAACCCGATCGATGGCAAAGGCCCGATCGATGCCAAGCAGACCGATGCGGTTGAAAAGGTAGCGCCTGGCGTTATCTGGCGTCGTGAAGTTAACGAGCCTGTTCAGACCGGTTACAAGTCTATCGATGCCATGGTGCCAATCGGCCGTGGTCAGCGTGAGCTGATCATTGGTGACCGCCAGATCGGTAAGACCGCCGTTGCGGTTGATGCGATCATCAACCAGAAAGACTCCGGCATTAAGTGTGTCTACGTTGCCATCGGCCAGAAGCAATCCACCATTGCCAACGTGGTGCGCAAGCTGGAAGAGCACGGCGCGATGGAAAACACCATCATCGTTGCGGCCTCCGCTTCTGATCCGGCTTCCATGCAGTTCCTGGCACCGTTTGCCGGTTGCACCATGGGCGAATACTTCCGCGATCGCGGTGAAGATGCACTGATCGTTTATGATGATCTGACCAAGCAGGCGTGGGCGTATCGCCAAATCTCCCTGCTGCTGCGTCGTCCGCCGGGCCGTGAAGCTTACCCTGGTGACGTGTTCTACCTGCACTCCCGTCTGCTGGAGCGCGCCGCCAAGGTAAACGAAGATTATGTTGAGCAGTTCACCAACGGTGAAGTGAAAGGCAAAACCGGTTCTTTGACCGCGTTGCCGATCATCGAAACCCAGGGTGGTGACGTTTCTGCCTTCGTACCGACCAACGTGATTTCCATCACCGATGGTCAGATCTTCCTGGAAACCGACCTGTTCAACTCCGGCATTCGCCCGGCGATGAACGCCGGTGTATCTGTATCCCGTGTAGGTGGTGCAGCCCAGACCAAGATCGTCAAGAAGCTGGGTGGCGGTATTCGTCTGGCTCTGGCTCAGTACCGTGAACTGGCGGCATTCGCCCAGTTCGCTTCCGACCTCGACGATTCTACTCGCGAGCAGCTGGAGCATGGTCAGGCCGTTACCGAGCTGATGAAGCAGAAGCAGTACAGCCCGATGAGCGTTGCTGAAATGGGTGTTGTGCTGTACGCCGCGAACGAAGGTTACCTGAAAGGTATGGAAGTCGAGAAAATCGGCTCCTTCGAAGCCGCTCTGCTGGACTACATGAACAGCGAAAAGAAAGCGTTGATGGATAAAATCAACGAGAAGGGTGACTACAACGGCGAGATCGAAGCTGAGATCAAAGAATCTCTCGATCAGTTCAAAGCCACCCAGACCTGGTAATTCGCTGATAAAGGAACGTTCCTATGGCCAGCGGTAAAGAGATCAAAGGCAAGATTGCCAGCGTCCAGAGCACGAAGAAAATTACTCGTGCAATGGAAATGGTAGCAGCCTCCAAGATGCGTAAGGCGCAAGAGCGTATGTCGGCAAGCAAGCCGTACGCCAGCCGTATGCGTCAGGTGGTTGCTCACCTGGCTAACGCCGATCTGGAATACCGGCACGTTTACCTGCAAGAGCGGGAAGTGAAGAACGTTGGCTACATCGTAGTGAGCTCCGACCGGGGCCTCTGCGGTGGCCTCAACGTCAACCTGCTCAAGAATGTCGTCAAAAGCGCGAAGGAATGGCAAGAAAAAGGTGTCAAGGCCAGCTACTGCGTAGTCGGTTCCAAGGGCATGTCTTTCTTCAAGAGCGTTGGCGGCAACGTGGAAGCGAATGTCACAGGCCTGGGGGATACCCCGCACCTGAATGACCTGATCGGTTCCATCAAGGTGATGCTGGATGCCTACGAAAGCGGTGCGATCGACCGTTTGTACATCGTGTACAACGAATTCGTGAACACCATGACCCAGTCGCCCAAGAACATTCAGTTGCTGCCGCTGGAAGCGGGTAGCGATGAAGAGCTCAAGCGCCACTGGGACTACATTTACGAGCCAGCCCCGAAAGAGCTGCTCGACGAACTGCTGGTGCGGTTCATTGAGTCTCAGGTGTATCAGGGTGTGGTTGAAAACAATGCCTGTGAGCAGGCAGCACGTATGATCGCCATGAAGGCCGCCAGCGATAACGCCGGTGACATCATTCGTGATCTGCAATTGGTGTACAACAAAGCACGCCAGGCTGCTATTACGCAGGAAATCTCCGAAATCGTTGGTGGTGCTGCTGCGGTTTAATCGTCAAGCAGATTAACGCGGCAAAAACGCAAGTTAAGAGGATGCAAGCATGAGTAGCGGTCGTATTGTTCAGATCATCGGTGCTGTGATCGACGTGGAATTCCCACGCGAAACCGTACCGAAGGTATATGACGCCCTCTCCGTGGACGGTACTGAAACCACCCTGGAAGTTCAGCAGCAGCTGGGCGACGGCGTGGTACGTACTATCGCCATGGGCTCCACCGAAGGTCTGAAGCGCGGCCTTGGCGTGACTGATAACGGCGAGCCGATTCAGGTTCCCGTGGGCACCAAGACTTTGGGCCGTATCATGGACGTGCTGGGTCGCCCGATTGATGAGGCCGGCCCCATTGGTGAAGACGAGCGTATGCCGATTCACCGTGCTGCACCTACTTATGCAGACCAGGCAGCGACCAACGAACTGCTGGAAACCGGCATCAAGGTAATCGACCTGGTTTGTCCTTTCGCCAAAGGCGGTAAGGTCGGCCTGTTCGGTGGTGCGGGTGTTGGTAAAACCGTAAACATGATGGAGCTGATCCGGAACATCGCGATCGAGCACTCCGGTTTCTCCGTGTTTGCCGGTGTGGGTGAGCGTACTCGTGAGGGTAACGACTTCTACCACGAAATGAAGGATTCCAACGTACTGGATAAAGTATCGCTGGTGTACGGTCAGATGAACGAGCCGCCTGGTAACCGTCTGCGTGTAGCGCTGACCGGTCTGACCATGGCCGAGAAGTTCCGTGACGAAGGTCGCGACGTACTGTTCTTCGTGGATAACATCTACCGTTACACCCTGGCTGGTACCGAAGTATCTGCACTGCTGGGCCGTATGCCTTCAGCGGTAGGTTACCAGCCGACACTGGCGGAAGAGATGGGCGTTCTGCAGGAGCGTATTACTTCCACCAAGACCGGTTCCATTACCTCCGTACAGGCGGTATACGTACCTGCGGATGACTTGACTGACCCGTCTCCGGCCACCACCTTCGCGCACTTGGATTCCACCGTATCCCTGAGCCGTGACATCGCCTCCAAGGGTATCTACCCGGCGATCGACCCGCTGGATTCCACTTCTCGTCAGCTGGATCCGCTGGTTATCGGTCAAGAGCACTACGACATTGCGCGTGGCGTTCAAACCGTACTGCAGCGCTTCAAGGAGCTGAAGGACATCATCGCGATTCTGGGTATGGACGAGCTGTCAGAAGACGATAAACTGACCGTATCTCGTGCCCGTAAGATCGAGCGTTACCTGTCCCAGCCGTTCTTCGTGGCCGAAGTATTTACTGGCTCCCCGGGCAAGTATGTTTCCCTGAAAGACACCCTCGCGGGCTTCAAGGGCATCCTTGGCGGTGATTACGATCACATCCCGGAGCAGGACTTCTACATGAAGGGCTCTATCGACGAAGTGATCGAAGCCTACAACAAGCGTAGCAAGTAACCTGCACCCGGGAGACAAGCAAATGGCGATGACCGTGCATTGCGACATTGTAAGTGCAGAACGCCAGCTGTTCTCCGGCCTGGTTGAAATCGTGGTAGCTTCCGGTGTGGAAGGTGACCTCGGTATCATGCCTGGCCACGCCCCGCTGCTGACCCGGCTCAAGCCGGGCCCGGTACGGGTGAAGAAGCAGAATGGTGAAGAAGAAGTGTTCTACGTATCCGGCGGCTTCCTGGAAGTGCAGCCCAAGCTGGTCACCGTACTGGCGGATACTGCAGAGCGCGCTGAAAACATGGACGCCGCTGAAGCAGAGCGTGCCAAGGCCCGTGCCAAAGAAGCGCTGGAAGGCAAGAGTTCCGAAATGGATTACTCCCGTGCCGCCGCCACTCTGGCAGAAGCCGTTGCACAGCTGCGTGCCATCGAACAGTTGAAGAAAAAGACGCGGTAAGCATCTTTTGCAATTCTTCAACACAGAAGGGGGTAGCCAAGTGCTACCCTTTTTTGTTTCTGTCATTGTGAGATGGCCTGGATAAAACAGGGTACAAGTACAGAAACTGAAGTGACGCGGTGGTATAACAAGGCACTGGCGCAAGCAAAAAGACAAGGACAGGGTATGAGTCTAGCAGTAGTGATTCTGGCGGCGGGCAAGGGAACGCGTATGAAAAGCGCCCTGCCCAAGGTGCTCCACGCAGTGGCAGGTAAGCCCATGGTGCAGCACGTGGTTGATGCAGCGGCGTCGCTGAACCCGGCCAATATCGTCATTGTGTATGGCCATGGTGGCGAGCAGGTAAAAGCCACCGTCACCGGTGAACTGGCCTGGGCAGAGCAGGCCGAACAGCTCGGCACCGGCCATGCGGTCGCGCAGGCCATGCCTCATGTGAAAGAAGACATGGTGCTGGTGTTGTATGGTGATGTCCCCTTGATCCGCCCGGAAACCCTGAAAGATTTTGTCGCCTCCGTGGACGACAACACCCTGGCGCTAATGACGCTGACCCTGAATGATCCCAATGGCTACGGCCGCATCGTCCGTGATGGGCAGAACAATGTGCAGCGCATTGTGGAACAGAAAGATGCCAGCGAAGCCGAGCTGGGCATTCAGGAAATCAATACCGGCATTCTGGCGTGCTCTCGCCGTTTTCTGGAAGAAAGCCTGCCAAAACTTTCCAGCAACAATGCCCAGGGTGAATACTATCTCACCGACCTGATCGCCATGGCGTCGCAGTCCGGCCTGAACGTGGAAACCCTGCAGCCCAACGAAGGTTGGGAAGTGGATGGCGTAAATGACCGTGTTCAGCTGGCAAGACTGGAGCGTATTTTCCAGCAGGCCCAGGCGGAAACCCTGATGCGCGATGGAGTGACCCTGCGCGATCCGGCTCGGCTGGATATCCGTGGCAGCGTGCAGATTGCCAGTGATGTGATCATTGATGTCAACGTCATCCTCGATGGCGACGTGACCATCGACGAAGGCGTGGTCATCGGCCCCAACTGCATTCTTCGCGACGCCAACATTGGTGCCGGCACGGTGGTAGAAGCCAACACCTTGATCGACGGTGCCATCGTGGGTGAAAACTGCCAGCTAGGCCCTTATGCACGCTTGCGGCCGGGTACGGAACTGGCTGATAACGCCAAGGTGGGCAACTTTGTCGAAACCAAAAAGTCCTACATCGGCGAAGGCTCAAAGGTGAACCACCTGACCTACATCGGTGACAGCCAGATTGGTAAAGGGGTGAACGTGGGCGCGGGGACGATTACCTGCAACTACGATGGCGCCAACAAATTCCAGACAGTGATGAAAGATGGCGCCTTTATTGGTTCCAATTCGTCACTGGTTGCCCCGGTAACCATCGGCCAAAACGCCACCGTCGGGGCGGGCAGCACCATCACCAAGGATGTGGACGACAACGGTCTTGCGGTTGCCCGTGGCCAACAGCGCAACGTCAGCGACTGGAAGCGCCCCACGAAGAAAAGTTGACAGTTGATAGTGGAGAGTTGACAGCGCAACCCGCGTTACAACGGTATCTGTAGGGCGGAGATAGGCGTTATCACCATCCGAATATCCATTATCAGAAACAGAATTAGGGAAAATTAAGCATGTGCGGAATTGTCGGGGCCATTGCCCAGCGTAACGTGACAAACATCTTGATCACCGGGCTCAAACGGCTCGAGTACCGGGGTTACGACAGCGCCGGTGTGGCACTGTTGAATGACAGCGGTATTAGTCGTGTGCGTCGTCAGGGCAAGGTTGCCGGTTTGGAAGAGGCCGCCACGCAAGAACAGACGCAAGGCTTCACCGGCATTGCTCATACCCGTTGGGCCACCCATGGCAAGCCGTCAGAAGCCAATGCCCATCCGCACATGTCCGGTGGTGATCTGGCGCTGGTGCATAACGGTATCATCGAAAACTTTCAGGAACTGAAAGACGAACTGGAAGCCAGCGGCTACCACTTCGAATCCCAGACCGATACGGAAGTCATCGTCCACCTGGTACACCAGGCGCTGGACAGTGGCCTGAATCTTTTTGACGCCGTGCAGGCGGTCACCAAAAAACTGGATGGCGCTTACGCACTGGGCGTCATTCACGCCTCGGAACCGCACAAGCTGGTCACCGTTCGTTCTGGCAGCCCGCTGGTCATTGGTCTGGGCATTGACGAAAACTACATCGCATCGGATCAGCTGGCCCTGCTGCCAGTGACCAACCGCTTTATCTTCCTTGAAGAAGGTGACCAGGCAGAAATCACCACCGACAGCGTGCGTATAGTAGATGCGGCCGGCAATCCGGCAACCCGTGAAGCCCACGAGTTCGACGGCACCCATGAAGATGCGGAAAAGGGTGAATACCGCCACTACATGCAGAAGGAAATATTCGAGCAGCCGGCGGCAATCCAGAAAACCCTGGAAGGTCGTATCGACAACCCGGCAAGTCTGATCGAGGCCTTCGGCGAAAAAGCCCCGGCGATTTTCGACAAGGTAAAGACCGTACAAATCGTCGCCTGCGGCACCAGCTATCACGCCGGTATGGTGGCCCGTTACTGGCTGGAAGACATCGCCGGCATTCCCTGTCAGGTGGAAGTGGCCAGTGAATTCCGCTACCGCAAGCACGTGGTGCCGGAAGGCACCCTGTTCGTCACCATTTCTCAAAGCGGCGAAACCGCCGATACCCTGGCGGCCCTGCGTGACACCCAGTCACCCAACTACGTGGGTCGCCTGGCGGTGTGTAATGTGGATAGCTCCTCCCTGGTGCGCGAATCGGAGCTGGTGTTCCTCACCAAGGCCGGCCCGGAAATCGGTGTCGCGTCCACCAAGGCATTTACCACCCAGCTGGTTGGGTTGCTGATGCTGGTGCTGGCACTGAGTAGGCAAAAAGGCCTGGCTGACAGCGAGATTGAAAAAGTCCTGGAAGAGTTGCGCCAGCTGCCCAACCTGATTGAACAGGCCGCCGCGCTGGACAAGCCCATCGAAAAACTTTCCGAAGCGTTCGTGGAAAAACACCATGCCCTGTTCCTGGGCCGTGGCGTACAGTTCCCGGTGGCGCTGGAAGGGGCGCTCAAGCTAAAGGAAATTTCCTACATCCATGCCGAAGCCTACGCCGCCGGCGAGCTGAAGCACGGCCCCCTGGCATTGGTAGACAGCGAAATGCCGGTGGTCTCCGTGGCGCCCAACGACGAACTGCTGGAAAAGCTGAAATCCAACCTGCAGGAAGTGCGTGCCCGCGGCGGCGAACTGTATGTCTTCGCCGACAAGAATGCCCACGTAAAAGAAGGTGAAGGTATCCACGTACTGAACATGCCGGCGATACCGGAAACCATCTCCCCGATCGTCTATACCGTGCCTTTGCAGCTGCTTAGCTACCATGTGGCGGTGCTGCGCGGGACCGATGTGGATCAGCCAAGGAATCTGGCCAAGTCGGTGACGGTGGAGTAAAGGCAATTAATAATTAATAGTGAATAGTTAATAATGAAAGCCCGGCGATGCCGGGCTTTTTTTGTGGGTGCCAAGCGGAACTCGATATCGGTCTGTCTTTCAAAATATCTGTGCTGAAAGAACGGCTCCTTTGCTTTGTAGGATATGGCTTACAGAAAAGGATAATTGGTTGGTATAAAGTGACCGGCTTGGAAGCGGGGGTGCCCAAGCATAATTTTATTTAAATTGAGAGTTGATATGAAAAAGATACTTCTTGTTCCTTTTTTCCTGACAGGCTGCACCTATTTTAATGTAAATGCCGTTGATGAAAACACCTACATGATACATGGGCATGCCAGTGTTCTTAAGAGCGAGGAAGCGGTAAGAAAGAACATTGATGATAAGGCTAAGAAAGTTTGCGATGGTGAGGGGTTTGAGTACGTTGATGAAGGTGCGGGGCAAGTGAACAAAAACTATTCTCTAAATCCTGCTGCAACATCCCGAACCGTATCAGTAAAGGTGAAATGTAACGACGTCTGATTGCGTTGTGGTGTATGGGTCGCAAGGGCGGCCCATCCATCAAGCTAGCCCCTCATCGTCGGGTCATTACTTAATGATTACCCTTTGCTGCTGGGCGCACGAGACAAGACCTGATTATCAAGGGATCATTGCGAACGGAAACATTCAAGGTTTGATCTCTTTCGGGTGCTATGAGTGAGGCCAGGTTAGCAGGATAATGCCGTGTCTTTAGCTGGGGCTATATCAGTAAAAAATTAATAATGGGAAGGAATATGGGGTCTTTAATGTTCATGGTGGCCGGACTTTTGTTTGTTGGTATCTCTATTCTTGCGAAGAAAACGAGAGAAAAATTCATAGCTGAATCTTTCTTGGTTACAGGTAAAATTGTTGATATTAAAGAATCACGTCAGAGGTCTGGTGGCGCTACAACCGTTTTTTATTTGCCAATCATCGAATATAAGGCAGATTCTGTACTCCGCTTTCAAGCAGAAATAGATGCCGATCAGCATTCTTTGCAAGTAGGTGAATTTGTAGATGTTCTTGTTTCAAAGGCGAATCATAAAGTTGCTAAGTTGAAAAAATCTACGAAAGAGGTGTTCCTGTTGCTGAATTTGATGCTTTTCTTGGGCGTAGTGGCCTGCGGGCTTTCGGTATATCTATTTTATATAAGCGACGTTGATTTCTCTATCGATCCATTTATTGCGGGTATAGCGGCAATGAGTATCGCGAGCGTGTTATTTAGCCTGTCACCAATGATAAAGAATGTAATTGATCGTGGCCCCAGCTATGTCGAAAATGCCTATGAGGTTGCCGAAGATAATTCATAGCAATCTGGTGAAGGGGAGCCATTTTCTCCAGAATTCAGTGTTCTACGTTCATTTCTCCATATGCAAGAGCTCGTGTCTTGAATCTGTCTCTATCATTATTCAAACATATCGTACGGCACCCCCATCCACGCGAATATTCTGCCCATTAATAAACCCCGCTCGCGAGCTGGCCAGGAACACCACCAGATCCGCTACTTCCTGGCGGGTAGCCAGGCGGCCGCAGGGGTTGGGGAAGTCATGCTCTACAATTTTTTCCTGCAAGGATTGCCAATCCGTGGGCCAGTCTTTTTTCTGTGCCCTTGCCTGGTAGGCGCGTTCCACTTCTGGCGTGTGAATCAGGCCGGGGGAGACGGTATTAACGGTGATGCCGGTATGGCTGAGTTCTTTGGCCAGGCTCACGGAAGCATTGGAGAGCGCGGCCTTGGCACCGTAGTAGTGGGGCATGATGGAATTCGGCTGATGGTCGCCAATGGTGCTGAGGTTGATGATGCGTCCCCACTGGCTTTCCCTCATGTGCGGCGTGCAGTGCTGAATCAGGCGCACGGCGCTGAGTACATTCACATTGGTGGCTTCCAGCCATTGTTCGGTGGTGAGGGAGCCCCATTTCCCCCTTAGCGCGGTGCCGTAATTGTTGATCAGGATGCCTACCTGTAACCCCTGCTGTGCCAGTTGATTCATCACTTGCTGGGCACCGTCATCGGTGAGCAAGTCGCCCACCACCGGGACGATATTGAGCGCCGGATTCGTGATGGCTGCGATGGCCTCATCGGCTTGCGGCTGGGTAAACGCATGAAGCGCCACCGTGGCGCCTTCTTCTGCCAACGTGCTGGCAATGACATGGCCGGTGCCGCGGTGAGCCCCGCTGACCAAGGCGGTTTTATGCGTGAGTGCTAAATCCATGGTTGGCGCTCTCTTGTGGTATTTCGGCAATGCGTCGATGAAACCGCAACAAGCGATTGGGGTAAAGGGCGTCTGTGGGTTTGCTGCGCGGGTTTCCCGGTACGCGGCTGACCTGAGATGACACTTATTGCAGCTGCTCATCTGCCACGTGGCCGTGCTCCGGGGGACGGATCAGCCGCAGAATCTGGCGAAGTCGGTGACGGTTGAATAAAGGCAGTGAATAATTAATAGTGAATAACGAGCCCGGCGTTGCCGGGCTTTTTATTGCCTTGGACAAAGAATAAAAAGGAATCGGCATATGGAAATGAAGACAGCATTGCTCAGGATCCCGGCATTCGTCATTGATTTGGTGCTGGTTTCAGGCGTGATCATGTTGACCAATAAAATCGCCGTGATAGCCGGGCTAGTGACAGGTTTCATGCCTGTTGAAGCCTTTATGCTGCTGGCGTTACCCCTCGGTTTTTTTGTGTACTGGTTGACAGGTCTGCATCTGGGGAAAAGGCTATTTGGCTTGAAGGTTATAGATGCGAAGACCGGCCAGCCTCCATCCAGCTTTCAATGGTTCCGCCGCTGCTTGCTGTTCTCACTAGTGGTGTCCCTGAATGTTTTCCTCTTTATTCCGGTGCTGGTTTCCCGGGAGCAGAAAGGGTTTCATGACATGATCGCTGGGACGCGGGTTGTCTTTGCTGGGGAACTCACCGATAAAAAGAAAGAAAGTTAACGGTGAGCCACGATATCGGTGGGGGCTGCTTCGTAAGGTGGGGAATCCGTAGGGACGTTGGTGGCGGCGAGATTGGTTGAACGCACGGGGCAAGACCTGACCCTCATGTTCCGATTGAAAGAACTAGGAGAAAAGGGAGAAATACCTAAAACATTATCGGAGGCTTCAAATATTTTTAGGGTCATTGGTAATGTTGGTGCTCATGCAAATAAGAGGGATGTGCATCCTCTCCAGGTATTAGCTCTAGATGAGTTCTTTAAAGCTATCGTTGAATACGTGTATGTATCGCCATCAAAGATCGAGAGTTTCAGAGCACGTATGGATTCTTACAATAAATCGAATGAATAAGCCTAAAAGTGTCCACGAAAGTGGTAGCAAGTCATTCCGGTGAGAGCGGCGTTATGCATTCTAGGAGGTTAAGTGAAGGCTAAATTTTTGGCTGCTTTTGGTGCTATTCCACTGTTATCTAATGCAGGTGTAATTACCTGTGGCGATGCAATGAGCGTAGGTAGTGAATCAAGAGCTTCTCTTCACGCAGCAGCTCAATCTAGAGCCCAGAACGCGGCGCAAGAATTCATGGAGAAAACGATAGTTCATCCATATGGCGCCAGAGATTCTATGGTTGGTGGCACTCCTGAAAAGATGACAGGAACGAACCATAGAGGTTTATTGGTGCAAATCGGCTGAACAACCATTGCATTCTGCGTACTACAATTTTTATATGTCCAATAAGGGTGTATTTGAGTTAAATGCATAACAAGGTCAGGGGAACTAATCGTGGACAAGGGGGGTAATCGGGGACACGCATGTATTGTGCTTGCAATGAGAGGCTGGTGAAGAAATGAAATCCGGCTCAAAACCTGGTTCGATTTATAAGGGGGGAGGTAAATATGAGGCTTACATTTTTCTTGTTGGGTTTGTCACCATGCATTGTTTTTGCTAGGTACAACCCTGATGTTGGTTCGAATCCAATTGCAGGCCTAATTATTTTGGCTTTGTTGGTGTATGGATCTATCCGCGTCATAAAAGGCTTCTTTCGTGATCCTCTAGCAGGGTTCAGAGCTGTTTTAGGGTTTGTCTTTGTTATTTTTGTTGGACCGGCAGTGCCGATATTTTTGTCTATGCAATATGATATCGGTGGATGGATAGGATTAATTTGGCTTGTCTCGATCATTATGGCTGGGAAAGTTGGAATGATGATTGCTGGATTAGATGACGAGCCAAAGCAAAGTGATGAGAGATCGAAGTAATCGAGCGGGGATAAGAGGTCTTGCCCCGTGCCCTCGGGCTACACGTTTCACCGGGGGAAATAAGGGACACGAACCAACATAATCAAGGGAGTAACCGGGGGCACGCATGAATTGGGCATTCCGGCCCCCTGCCTCAACTGTATTAGTAAGCTCTACTTGTATTCAGAATCAATTTTTCTCTTTTTCTCGACTCTGTATCTAGATCCACAACTCTTGGAACACCATTTGGCTTGCGGTGGGCCCAAGAAGATGTTCTGACAATCAGGATATTGACACCTTTGGATCTTCTTGAGCATTCCATATGTTATAAACCGAGAGAATTCTTTTGCGGCAAACGCTTCATAAGAATAATCAATGTTCATATTTACAACAAAGATACTCTCTGGCTCTTTTCCACCAGCAGAGTAGAAATCAGATGGAACAATATAATTTGAATACTGAATTTGGCGCAATTCAGCATTTAAATCGTTAAGGAAGCGCTCGGTCGCTCCTTCATTCAGGTATCTGCAAATCCAATTGTGCAGCAGCTTGAAAATGATGGACTGGGGCATTGTGTCGGCCCATTCGCCCTGTATGCCTCGGTTAACTGCGGCAACAACTTCTTCTATACAGGTCTCCTCAGGGTAGATTTTGCCACCCTTTTCATAAAGAAATGCCCTTTCCTCTTGTGGTAACGCTTTTTTCATTAAAAGGCCTGTTGAAAGTGTAACGGCTATTTATTGAAAATAGCGTAACAAGGCTTTTCTTCAAAATCTACCATACGCAGGAGTATTCAAATGGATAAATACACTAAAGAGGGAAGATTAAGCTATTTCAAGAATCAAGGCCGCTACCGAAACCCGCATAAAATTGGGACGTCAGAGTACGACAGCTTTGAGCGAGGGTGGACACAGGCGGTGAAGCGCCATGGCCCAAGCCCAGTAAAAACAAACAGAAGAGGACGGGAGTAATACGGGGCTTACGTGATTTTTGGCTGGTTTCAGATGCAGGAGTGTTGGTTTAGTCAGTAGCGTTGGGTGATGGATGCGGAGAAATAAACGGGATCACGGGGGCGGGTCTTGCCCCCGTGTTCTTTATCCCGACAGCCCAGCATTAACCCAATGCATACCCCTCCATGCACCCTGATCAATGCCATCGATAATGGTGAGTGGCTACACTGTGGTCCTTGCTTTTACGTCAAAGAGTGGAGTCTGCCGTGCCCGTCCCGTTTTCTGCCATCCTGATCGCCAACCGTGGCGAGATTGCCATTCGTATTGCCAATGCCTGTGCGGATCTGGGGATTCGTTCCGTGGGGGTGTTTGCGGAGGATGATCAGGCATCGCTGCATGTCCGTCAGGTGGATGAGGCGGTGGCGTTGCCGGGACGGGGTGTGCCGGCGTATCTGGATGGGGCGCAGTTGATTGCGGTTGCCAGGGAGCAGGGCTGCGAGGCGATCCATCCCGGTTACGGTTTTCTGGCGGAAAACGCGGAGTTTGCCGAACAGTGTCAGATGGCCGGGCTGACATTGATCGGGCCGGGGGCGGATACGTTGCGGCTGTTTGGCGACAAGGCGGCGGCCCGGGCGCTGGCGGCGAAGTGTCAGGCGCCGTTGGTGCAGGGCACCGCGCAGGCGGTGACGATGGAGGAGGCGAAGGCCTTTATGGCGTCCCTCGATGGCAGTGGCGTGATGATCAAGGCCCTGAGCGGCGGCGGTGGTCGCGGTATGCGAGTGGTTACTGACGCTGCAGAACTGGAGGCGGCGTATCAGCGTTGTCAGTCGGAAGCGAAGACGGCCTTCGGCAATGACGCGGTCTATGTGGAGCAGCTGGTGCCCGCCGCCCGGCATATTGAAGTGCAGGTGCTGGGCGATGGCAGCGGCGCGGTGAGCCATCTGTGGGAGCGTGATTGCACCCTGCAGCGCCGTCACCAGAAGCTGGTGGAATTTGCGCCGGCGCCGGGGCTGGATGCGGCCCTCCGTGATCGCATTATCGACAGTGCCCTGACCCTGGCCGCCGAGGTGAACTATCTGGGTATCGGCACCTTTGAATTTCTGGTGGAGCCGGCCGCCGGCCGTTACTTCTTTATGGAAGCCAACCCCCGGGTGCAGGTGGAGCATACCGTCACCGAGCAGGTCACCGGGGTGGATCTGGTACAGACGCAGATTCATCTGGCGGCGGGGGCCAGCCTGGCGGACCTGAATCTGCTTACCCCACCAGCCTGCGACGGCATGGCGGTCCAGCTGCGCCTCAATCTGGAAACCCTCAAGGCCGATGGCAGTACCGCGCCGTCCGCCGGCACCCTGACGGCCTATGAGCCGGCCAGCGGGCCGGGCATTCGCGTGGATGGTTACGGTTATGCGGGTTACGCGGTGAGCCCGGCCTACGATTCTCTGCTGGCCAAGCTGATCGTGACGGGTGCGGATTATGCCGCGGTGCTGCAGCGTGCCCGCCGGGCGCTGAAGCAGACCCGCATCGCGGGCGTCTCAAGCAACCTGCCGCTGCTGCAGGCGTTGCTGGCCAGTGATGCGGTGCAGGCCAATGCGGTGACTACCCGCTATGTGGAGAGCGATCTTGCTGCGTTGTTGGCGGCCCTGCCTGATGAGATCACCCCGGATCTGCCGGTGGCCTCGTCACCGCAGGCGCAGACGGTGGCCACCCCGGCGGGTAGCGAGGCCCTGATCAGCCCGACCACCGGCGTGCTGGTATCCCTGTTGGTGAAGGAAGACGACGCGGTGCAGGTGGGCCAGGTGGTGGCCGTACTGGAAGCCATGAAAATGGAATTCGAGGTGCGCGCTACCACGGCCGGCCGGGTTCATAGCCTGGCGGCGGGTGAGGGGGATACCCTGAACGAAGCGGCGCCGCTGCTGTTTGTCACTCCCGGTGAGGTGGGGGGGCCGGCTGTCGCCACTGAAGAAAGTGTGGACCTGGATCATATTCGCCAGGATCTGGCGGATGTGCTGGATCGCCATCACGGGATCAGCGATGAAGGGCGCCCGCAGGCGGTGGAAAAACGTCACCGCAAGGGGAAGCGCACCGCCCGGGAAAACCTGGGCGATCTGCTGGATGCGGGCAGCTTTCAGGAATACGGCGCCATGGCGCTGGCCGCCCAGCGTCGCCGCCGCAGTGCCGAAGAGCTGCAGACCCTGAGCCCGGCGGATGGACTGATCGGCGGTACCGGCACGGTCAACGCCGATCAATTTGGTGAACAGGCCGCCCGCGTTATGGCCATGAGCTACGACTACACCGTGTTCGCCGGCACCCAGGGGATGATGAACCACAAGAAGACCGACCGCCTGCTGCAACTGGCCGGGCAATGGCAGATGCCGCTGGTGCTGTTTGCCGAAGGCGGCGGCGGTCGCCCCGGGGACACGGACTTTGTCGGCGTGGCCGGGTTGGACTGCCACACCTTCGCGGCCATGGCGAAACTGTCCGGTGAGGTGCCACTGGTGGGCATCGGTTCTGGCCGCTGCTTTGCCGGCAACGCGGCGTTGCTGGGTTGCTGTGATGTGATCATTGCCACAGAAGATGCCTCGATCGGCATGGCCGGGCCGGCCATGATCGAAGGCGGTGGTTTGGGCCGTTTTACCCCGGAACAAGTCGGCCCGGTGAGCGTACAGGCCCCTAACGGGGTAGTGGATGTGCGGGTAAAAGATGAAGCCGAGGCCGTGGCGGTGGCCAAGCAGTACCTGTCTTATTTTCAGGGCACGCAGACGGACTGGCAGGCGGCGGATCAGCGTGAGCTGCGCCACCGTATTCCGGAAAAACGCACCCGCGTTTACGACATTCGCGCTGTCATTGAGACCCTGGCGGACAGCGGTTCGGTGCTGGAACTGCGCAAGGCGTTTTCCCCGGGCATGATTACCGCGCTGGTGCGTATCGAAGGCAAACCGTTCGGCCTGATCGCCAACGATCCGCAGTACCTCGGTGGCGCCATCGATGCGGTGGGCGGCGACAAGGCGGCGCGGTTTATGCAGCTGTGCGAAGCCTTTGGGCTGCCCATGGTATCCCTGTGCGACACCCCCGGTTTCATGGTCGGCCCGGAAGCGGAAAAACAGGCCACGGTGCGGCATGTGTCGCGCATGTTTGTCACCGCCGCCAGCTTGACGGTGCCGTTCTTCACCGTGGTATTGCGCAAGGGCTACGGCCTCGGTGCTCAGGCCATGGCCGCCGGCAGTTTCCACTCGCCGCTGTTTACCGCCGCCTGGCCCAGTGCCGAGTTCGGCGCCATGGGGCTGGAAGGGGCGGTGCGACTGGGCTTCGCCAAAGAACTGGCGGCTCAGCCGACACCGGAACAACAGCAGCGGCTGTTCGACAAACTGGTGGCCAAGGCCTACCAGCAGGGCAAGGCGATGAACATGGCCAGCTTCCTGGAAATCGATGCGGTGATTGATCCCATGGAAAGCCGCCAGTGGATTCTGCGCGGGCTGAATGCCTCCGGGTTCAAGACCGGTCGACACGGCGGTCGGCCGTTTGTGGATACGTTCTGAAAAGGCCAGCAACGCGCCTCGAGCTACGAACACCCAGGCACGAAGCCGCTGTAGGAGTTCCCTTCCAGGGGACGAACAGAGCGCAGAGAGTCGAACGGCAGCCATCTTTTTTGAAACCTGCCGGGCTCTGCCGTCCCTGATCGCCCCGCGGTTCGCGCCTCAAGCGGCGCGCCTCAGTGCTTTCGCGTGCAGGCACGCTCCCACAGAAAGCCTTCCTTTCTTGTGGACGCCTTGTGATTGAGATGTGGGAGCTTGCCTGCAAGCGAAATCCATAGCGCCTACGGTGGATTGGCGCCGATCTATCGCTGTTCGTCCCCTGGAAGGGAACTCCTACAGGGAGAGAGGCGCTGCTACCGACTTGCTGACGAAATCTCTACACTGGGCCGATCATTGATTGATCGGGGCCTTCCATGACAGAACCCATGACGCCAGCGGCGCCTTCTCCACGGGCCTGGCCACTGATTCCGCTGCTGTTTTTTCTGGTGGTGTTTCTCGGTAGCGGGCTTTATTACACCTCCGCCGGCACCGACTTCGCGTTCTACCAGATCAAGGCACCGGTGGTGGCCATGGCGGCCATCGTGCTGTCCATGCTGATGGCCCGGGTGGCCGGAAAAAGGGTGAACACCAGCGTGGACCGCTTGCTGGCGGGGATCGGTCATCCCAACCTGTTGCTGATGTGCCTGGTGTTCCTGCTTGCCGGGGCATTTGCCAGCGTCAGTGACAGCATTGGCAGTGTGGACGCCACCGTCCAGCTGGGGCTGACCATCATTCCTGCCGAGTGGGTGTTGCCTGCCCTGTTTCTGATTTCTGCCTTTATCGCCACCGCCATGGGTACCTCCATGGGCACCATTGCGGCCACGGCGCCCATTGCCGTCGGCTTCGCCGGGGCCACGGAACTGTCCGTCCCGCTGGCCCTGGGCGCGGTGGTGGGCGGTGCCATGTTTGGCGACAACCTGTCGATGATTTCCGATACCACCATTGCGTCGACTCGCAGCCAGGGCGTGTCGTTGAAGGACAAGTTCCGCGTCAATATCTGGATTGCCGTGCCGGCGGCGGCGCTGACGGTACTGTTGCTGATCGTGTTGGGCGGTGGGGAGCACCAGGTGGAAGCTGAGCCCTTCCGGTTTGCGTTGGTGGTGCCCTACCTGCTGGTGTTCGGGTTGGCGCTTTGTGGCCTGAATGTGCTGGCGGTACTGATCGTGGGCATCGTCACGGCGGGCATTACCGGTATGGTAATGATGCCGGACTACACACTTGCCAGTATGAACGGGGCTATCTACACGGGCTTCGAAGGCATGTTCGAAATCATGCTGCTGTCCATGCTGATTGGTGGCTTGTCCCAGCTGATGACCGACCAGGGCGGCACCCGCTGGGTGATTGAACGCATCCACGGCCTGACCCGCTGGCTCAAGCTTCCCCTGCAGCGGGCCGGAGAAGTGGGCATTGCCCTGCTGGTTGTATTCGCCAATGTGTTTGTGGCCAATAACACCGTGGCTATCGTGCTCACCGGCGAGATGGCCCGGGACATCGCCAACGATCACGGCGTGGACCTGCGCCGTTCTGCCAGCTTGCTGGATATCTTTTCCTGCGTGGTGCAGGGCCTGATTCCCTACGGTGCCCAGGTGCTGTTGGCCTGTTCCATCGCCAAGCTGTCCCCCCTGGCGCTGATCGGTTCCATTCATTATTGCTGGGCCCTGGCCATTGCCGGTATCGCAGCGATCGCCATTAACCGGCCGCGTTTGCCGCTGCCAAATAGAGAGGGTGCCGAGGCGTGATAGTCTTGGCGAGTTAATTGTTGAGGCACAACTCCATTTACAAGGATAGATAACGTGGCTGGAACCAGTTTATTAATGTTGCTCGATGACATCGCAGCGGTGCTTGACGATGTATCGGTAATGACCAAGGTGGCGGCAAAAAAAACCGCCGGGGTATTGGGGGATGATCTGGCGTTGAATGCGGAGCAGACCTCCGGCGTTCGTGCGGAACGTGAGTTGCCGGTGGTCTGGGCGGTAGCCAAAGGCTCCATGCGCAACAAGTTTATTCTGGTGCCTTCGGCGCTGTTGATCAGCGCTTTTTTGCCCTGGTTGATTACACCGCTGCTGATGCTCGGTGGCGCCTACCTGTGTTACGAAGGGGTGGAAAAACTGGCGCATACCTTTTTCCATGGCAAAGAGGATGCCCGGAAGCATGAGGAAAAACTCAAGGCCATGGCGGATCCGAATGTGGACCTGGTCGCTTTCGAGGAGAACAAGATTAAAGGCGCCGTGCGCACGGACTTTATTCTTTCTGCAGAAATCATCGTGATCGCCCTGGGTACAGTGCAAGCTGCACCTTTCGTGCAGCAAGTGATGGTGGTCAGTATTATCGCCATCGGCATGACGATTGGCGTCTACGGCCTGGTGGCCGGTATCGTGAAAATGGATGACGCGGGTTTGCACCTGATCGAAACGGCCAGGGAGAAAGGCGGAAAAGTTCGCGAAACGCTGGGGAAAATGCTGGTGGGCTTTTCACCACGGCTAATGAAGTTTCTTTCTGTCGCCGGTACGGCGGCCATGTTCCTGGTAGGGGGCGGCATTTTGCTTCACGGCTTGCCGGGTAGCCACGATGCTCTGCACCATCTGGACGACGCCATGGCGTCATTACCGTTGTCGGGCATCCTCAGTGTCGTGGCGCCCATGCTGGCGAATCTGGTATTGGGTGTTATTGCCGGAAGTGTCTTATTGCTGTTGGTCACCGGTGCAGGAAAATTGAAAAAACAGTAAGAGAAAAACGAAAAATTAACACACAAAAAAGCGCGAACAGGAAAACTGTCCGCGCTTTTTTTGCAAAATCATTCTTCAAATAAAGAAAGGTATTTCTCGTAACCCTGTTCTGCCATTTGATCGACGGGAACAAACCGTAGCGCGGCGGAGTTCATGCACCAGCGCTTCCCGGTGGGCGCGGGGCCGTCTGCGAAAACGTGGCCAAGGTGGGAGTCCGCATAGCGGCTGCGCACTTCCGTTCGGGTGGTGAACAGGGTGTTGTCCTCGTGCACAGTGATAAAGGATTTATCAATGGGTTGGGTAAAGCTGGGCCAGCCGGTGCCGGACTTGTATTTGTCCTTCGATGAAAACAACGGCTCGCCGCTGATTACATCCACATAAATGCCGGCGGCCTTGTTGTCCCAGTAACGGTTCTGGAAGGCGCGCTCGGTGGCATCTTCACGGGTGACCTTGTAGACCAGTTCCGGCAGGGATTTTTTCAGTTCGTCGTCGCTGGGACGCGCAAAATTATCCGGCCCTTGCCATGACTGGGTGACATTCTTTTCAAGCCAGGGTCGGTGGCTCGGGTCGTCCCAGTGCTCTTCCAGGAACTGGTCCCGGCCGGAGCGATAGCGGTAGTACTTGTACTTGATGGAGTGCGTCTTGTAGTAGTTCTGGTGGTAGTCTTCGGCCGGATAGAAGGTGTCCAGTTTGGTGACATCCGTAACGATGGGCTTGTCGAAACGCCCGCTTTTTTCCAGGGCGGCCCGCGACGCTTCGGCGATTTTTTTCTCGTCAGCGGTCTGATAAAAAATTTCGCTACGGTACTGTTTACCACGGTCCACAAATTGCCCGTTGGCGTCGGTGGGGTCGATATGACGCCATAACCAGGTCACCAGATTGGCATAGCTGACTACCTCGGGGTCGTAGATCACCTTGACCGCTTCGGTGTGCCCGGTGTTTCCGGATGCCACCTGCTCATAGCTGGGGTTCGCCTCGTCACCGCCGGCATAGCCACTAATGGCTTCGCTCACGCCGTCCAGTTGCTCAAAATCGGACTCGGTACACCAGAAACAGCCACCGGCAAAATAGGCTTCCGCAGCCAGGCTCGGTGCGCTGATCACCAGCAGCCCCAATAGTGTGATAACTCGCATAATTACTTACCTCCTGCCTGTTGGATGCAGCCGATCGCGATTTGTTGCAAACCGTTATGGCTTACATCACCGGTATGCACAAACGGACAGGGCGCGCGGCCGGAATCTGTCATGGTGCCAGCCTGACATAAACCGGGGAGGATGCCGTGAAGAGCAGGCAAGGACTGGCCATTATTGGCCTGTGGATAATGGCCGGGTGGTGTCTGGCCCAGGGCCCGGCACTGCAGTTGGCGCAGACCTATGAGAAAGGGATGGTGCTGCAGGGGTATTGGGTCAGCGAAAAGCTGGACGGGGTGCGGGCCTACTGGAATGGGGAGCAGTTGATCAGCAAAGGCGGACACGTGATCAAGGCGCCGGCCTGGTTTGTGCGCGGTTACCCGGATACGCCCATGGACGGAGAGCTGTGGATGGGGCGCGGGCGATTTGCGGAGGTGTCCGCGGCGGTACGCCGGTTGCAACCCGATGCCAAGGAGTGGCGACAGATTCGATACAAGGTGTTTGATCTGCCCGCCAGTGACGCGCCCTTCTCGCAGCGTATTCAACAAATGAAGTCGCTGGCGTCAGCCAGTAATGCCTATACGCTTTCCGTGATAGAGCAGCAGCCCGTGTCCAGTCACGCGGCACTGTTGCAGCGGCTGGACAAGGTCATGGCGGCGGGAGGTGAAGGGCTGATGCTGCATCACGGGGACAGCCTGTACCAGGCGGGGCGCAGTGATGCGATTCTGAAAGTGAAGACGTACCAGGATGCGGAAGCCGTGGTGGTTGGCCACACGGAAGGGAAAGGCAAGTACCGGGGCATGTTGGGGGCGTTGGTGGTAAAGCGGGACGATGGCCGGCAATTCCGGTTGGGCACCGGCTTTACCGATAAACAGCGCAGAACGCCGCCGCCATTGGGCGCCACCGTGACCTACAAGTATTTCGGCAAAACCGCCACGGGGCTGCCACGCTTTGCCAGTTTTCTGCGGATCAGAAACGACGAGCCGTTGGCAGAGCCGTAACGGCAGTTTTGTGGTTTCGGGTGCAGCGATGTCACCCGGCCCACCCTGTGATGGCAGGCCGGGATGGATGCCTCAGGGCTGCAGGTTCAGCTCGTAGATGGCTTCGTTGCCGCTGTCATCCAGCAGGGAGGCCATAAAGCTGCCACCGGCCCCGGCCACCGCGCTGGGCACGAAGTTTTTGGCGCGGTCGGTGTTGGGTACCCGGAAGACGATTTCCAGATCGCTGCTGTAACCCAGGATCGGGGCAAACGACCAGTTGTTGTCGGCGGTGGGCGTTACCGGGCTGTTGGCCTGGATGTAGTTGCCGACTACCTGGCGGTTTTCGTCCGGGGACTCGATCACCACATGGTCGCCGCCGGTGCCAGCGAAGTGGCCGCCGGTGGCACGGTAGTTGTTGCTGGCGATGAGGAATTCCTTGGCTGGATCGATAGCCGCACCCTGAAACTGTAGATCGACGATGCGGTTACCGTCGCTGACCTTGATGCAGTCGCCGTTGTAACGGGCCGGTTCGGTCACATCGATCTGATAGGTCACCCCGTCGATAACATCGAAGTTGTAGGTGGGGAAGCCACTGAAATCCACCAGCTCCTGCCGGTCGGTGGTATCGGTGATCTGGAAAAATTGCGAGGCGGAACATTCCAGCCACTGTTCCAGTTCGGCACCGGTGACTTTTACCGCCATCAGGGTGTTGGGGTAGAGGTACAGGTCGGCAATGTTCTTCACTTGCAGCTCGCCGGCCGGCACCACGGTGAAGCTGCTTTCCTCGGCGCAGACCCCGTCACGGTCACAGGCCTTGAACGGGGCCGCAGCGGATAGCACTGGCAGGCCATCCAGTTCGGTGCCGACGATGGCGTCTTCCACATAGGCTTTCTGGGCATCGCTGACGATCTGGATGGAAGGATCATCCTTCACCACCGCCAGGAAGCTGAAGATGTCATCGGTGGATTCGCCGATCACCTGGCCCATGTATTCCAGGGTGGCGTCGTGGTCGGGCTTCACCAGGGCGGTGAGGGCGGCATCGGCCTCCCCTTCCGGGTCCAGGGCGCGGGCTTCCACCTTGCTGTCCACTACGGTCCAGCTTTCACCGTCCTCATTGAGTGCCAGGCTCAGGTCGATGATGCCCAGGTGGCTGCCCCAGTAGCCGGGCATTACCGAGGGCACGCCCTTGATGGTGCCTTTTTCCAGATCCACGTTAGCGGTGTTGGCAAAGCTGTCCGAGGGGAAGGTCAGGTGGCTGTGGCCGAACATGATGGCGTCGATGCCGTCCACGTCCGCCAGGTACCAGCTGCTGTTTTCTGCCTTGGCCTCTTCCGAGTAGGCGGTGGTGTTGATGCCGGAATGGGGAATGGCGACGATGATGTCCGCCCCTTCCGCCTTCATCTGTGGCACCAGTAACTCCGCGGTGGCCTTGATGTCTTTGGCGGTGACCTTGCCCTCCAGGTTCTTCTTGTCCCACTGCATGATTTGCGGTGGCAGGAAGCCGATAAAGCCCAGGGTCAGTTCGTGGGGGTTGCCGTTCCGGTCGTAGACCGTCTTGGTGATTAGCTTGTACTGGTCGAAGTGGGGGGTGTTGCCGTCGGCGCTGAATACGTTGGCGCTGATGTAGGGGAAGGCGGCGTCGTCCACGCTTTCGGCGAGGAAATCCAGGCCATAGTTGAATTCGTGATTGCCGTAGTTGCCCACGTCGTAGGCCATTTCATTCATCACCTTGTAGACCGGGTGCACTTCGCCGCTGGTGAGCCCTTGCGCCTGGCGCCAGTCACCCATGGGGCTGCCCTGGATCAGGTCGCCGTTATCCACCAGTGCGGAATTTTCTGGGTGGGCAATTTCCTCACGGGCCTGCTTGACCAGCATGGCGGTACGCACCAGGCCGTGGCCGTTATCCACGCTGTCGCTGTAGTAGTTGTAATCCATCACGTTGGCGTGGATATCGGTGGTTTCCATCAGACGCAGATCCACCCGTGGGGTGGTGTCCTGTTGGGCGGGGGTGTTGTCGTCATCGCCGCCGCAGCCGCTGAGCAGGACGCCGCCGGCCAGAGACAGGGCCAGCAGGGATCGCAGTGAAGCCTTCATGGTGTTTCCTGTGTTTGGGTTCAAGGAAGGGCGGCGCGAACGCCGCCGGGGAATTTTTTAAAACGAATCAGGGGCAGTTGCTGATCACGGTGAGTGAGCTCACCGATTCCAGGCTGGGGTGGTTCATGTAGAGGTCACGCACGCCGTCCACTTCCAGGGTCTGGCCGACCATGGCCGGGTTGTTGGCGGGGCTGTACTCGGCGCGCTGGTCGGACTCCAGCTTCACGTAGACGCTGGTGCTGTTGTTCAGGTCGCCCAGTTCCAGGGCGTAGGGGTCGTTGACGCCGCCAATCACTTCGCCCACCACGGTGAGCGGGGTGCCCTGGCTGTTGGCGTAGGCGTCGCTCACCGACACCGCGCCGCTGCTGCCACAGCTACCACCCCCGGTACTGCCATCCACCAGCTGCATGTCGGTGACGTACTCGATGCTGGGCTCGCCCATGTAGACATCGCGCTCGCCGCTCACTTGCAGGGTCTCGCCGATCACCGACGGGTTGTTCTGCGGGCTGAAGTCATTGCGGTACTGGCTGTCCAGTTTCACGTAAAGCGTGGCGCTGCCGGCACTGTCCTCAATTTCCAGGGCGTACTCGCCGTTGATGGCCTGGGTGATCACCCCTGACACGGTGACGGTGGTGCCGGTGGGTTCGGCCAGTGCCTCGCTCACGGACAAGGTGTCTCCGGTGCCGCCGCCATTGCTGCCACCGGGGCCGTCCGGAGCACCATAGGCGCCGTAGTCAAAGGTGCTGGCATCCCAGGGGTTATAGCCGCCGGAGGGGGTGTTCCAGGGTTGGCCGTTATCCGGGTCGTCCAGCTCTTCGCTGGCCATGGGGGTGGGTGTGGCGGTGCCAGCCGGATGGGCGCTGCTGTTGAACTGGGTGTAGCTTTCCGGGGTGGCCAGCCAGTCGATCAGGTTGATGCTGAGCTGGGCGGCGTTGCCGGCATCGGTCCAGCCCGGGTAGGTGCTTTTGGTGTTGCCGTTGTCCTGGCGCTTGTACTTGGGGGAGGCATCTTCGATGGGGCTGGAGTCACCGATAAAGGCGGCCTTGCCGGGGCCGGACTTGGCGATGGCCACATAGGGGCCTTCGGCGGTGCCGCCGAAGTAGAGCCCGGAATCCACCGCGTGGGTCCAGCGGCTGGGGCTGTCGCTGGTGGAGAAATACACCAGGCCTTTGGCCTTGTTCGGGTCGGTGATCGCCAGGGTGGCGCCACCGGCCATCAGTACCGGGCCCACGCCGGTGGTCAGCCCTTCTACCTGGCTGGCCGGTTCGATGCCGCTGGCGCCGCTGTGCCAGTCGATGGCATTGAAGCGAAAGCGAATGCCGAATTCCTGCGCCAGCCAGCCGCTGGCGGTGCCGGGATTGCGCAGGTCACCGTAGCTGCCGCCCACATTGAACTGGGACAGGGTGGAGCGGTTATAGCCGTTGAACACTTCGGTGCTGTCCCAGGTGTTCAGGTTGCGGTCCGCGTTGTAGTGGTCAGCCACAAAGAAGATGCCCTTGCCGGCGGCCACAAAATCTTCCAGTGCCTGTAATTCTGATTGGGTAAAAGGGCGGTTGCTTTCGGCCAGCACCAGCACATCCGCATGACTGATAGCGGTATAAGTGATGACTGCTTCATTGGCGTTGCTGTTGGCCGTGGTCGGGTTGGTGTAGTCATCCACAAACTGGATAACGCCGTCGCTGTTTTTATCCACCCCGCGGTATTCCTGCACGGTGTAACCGGTGCTGACCAGTGCATCGGCGAAGTCGGAAAAAGCGCCGTCGATCACCCAGTCGGCATTGCCTTCCGTGCCGCCGTGGGAGACATCGAAGAGCACGACCTTGCCATTATTGTTAGCGCCGGGGGATTGAATCGGCGCCGGGTAGTTCCAGTCGTAGGGGGCAGCGTTGACGCTGGCGCAAAGGGCAGTGAGCAGAGCGGTGACGGCCGGTGTTGTGAGAACGTGCCTGTTCATGTGCGGTCATCCTTGAATGAAAGAGGGAGACCGAAAGGCTGACGCCGTGACAAGAAAATGCGGTAAAAAGATCGTGATAGTTTGATGAATTCCGCTGAATGTATGGCAGGGTTGGCACTCAGGTCAGGTTTTATATTCCTGTCATCAGGGCATCATGACAGGGAGCAGAGAGGACGAGGTATGCGCATCGATTGGCAAATTGACGGGCGACCATCATGGCCAGCGCCGAGACAAAACGGTGAGCGCCAATGAGCCAGACACCATCCGGTTCGACGCCCACGCCGGTGTCGTCTTTTTCGCTGGTGGCTGACAGCGATCAGGCGTTTACCCTGCGTGTCACCCTGGCGCGGCTGGCGCAGCGCACGCTGGATGTGCAGTACTACATCTGGGATGACGACACCACCGGCAAGCTGCTGATCTATCGTTTGCTGGAAGCGGCGCGGCGGGGTGTGAAGGTGCGCATGTTGCTGGATCATGCCAATCAGTTGGGCCGGGATGTGAAGTGGGCGGCGCTGGATGCGCACCCCAATATCGAGGTGCGGTTATTCAACCCGTTCAAGGGTCGCTATAAATATTTTTTGCAATGGCTCTACCATGCGCCGCTGCTTAATCACCGCATGCACAACAAGGCTTGGATCATGGACGGGGAGCGGGCGCTGGTGGGCGGGCGCAACATTGCCGACCACTATTTTGGCGTCAATGCGTCCACCAATTTCCGTGATCTGGATCTGTACGCCCAGGGCGCCATTGTAGCCGATACCCGCAGCGCGTTTGATGCCTTCTGGGAGAGCCCGCTGGCGGTGCCCATGAAAAGTTACCGGCGCCGAACCGAGGCCACGGCGGAACGGGTCTGGCGTTGGTTGGGGCGCTGGCGCACCTCCCTGAAAGGTTATCCTTACCTGTTTCCCCAACACGAAGCGTTTTTTACCGAGTACCTGAGCAAGCAGGAGCAACAATGTGTGCAGGCGCCGGCGGCGTTGTTGTTCGACAGCCCGGACAAGGCCAGCGGTGCCAAGCAGACATTGATGGGTGAGCAGCTGGCCCGGTTACTGGGCAGGAAAGACCATCGCGAATTGCTGATGGAAGCCAGTTACTTTATTCCGGGTGACGCCTTTGTGGAGGCGCTGGCGGGCTTTCGGCAGCGAGGTGGTCGTGCGGCCGTGCTGACCAATAGCCTGGCGACCAATGACGTGATCGCCGCCCACGGCGCCTATTCCCGTTATCGGCCGGGGTTGCTGGCGGCGGGAGTGGAATTGCATGAATTGCAGCCCAATGCCCGGGCGCTGCGTCGCCAGGTGCGATTGTTCAAAGGCCGTTCCCAGGCGAGCCTGCATACCAAGGCCATGGTGCTGGATCGTCGCGAAGTGTTTGTCGGTTCGTTCAATATCGACCCGCGCTCGGTGCACCTGAATACCGAGATGGGTTACTACGTGGCGTCTGCCGAACTGGGGCAACAGGTGGCGGCGTTTATCGAAGAAGGGCTGGCGCCGGAAAACAGTTTTCGGTTGTCCCGGGAAGACGGCAAGCTGGCCTGGGCGGCAGACGGTGAGGAGGGCGTGCCGGAGGTGTTATATCGTGAGCCACGGGTCAGTGTGGTGCGTTGGTTGGCGGCGTGGTTGTTGGCGCGGTTGCCGATCGAGCGGTTTTTATAAACCAGTGACTGCCCCGACTGGCTGGCCGGGGCAGTGAGGCTTAGCCCCGCGCGGATTGAGGCTGTTCCTGCCAGTAGGGGTCACGCAGTTCCCGTTTGAGAATCTTGCCGATGGTGCTGCGTGGCAGGTGGTCCCGTTGTTCCAGTGCGGACAGCCGCTGGGCTTTGCCCAGTTGCTGGTTGGCCCAGTCACAAAGGGTGGTCAGGCCGGTATCGCAACCCTCGCGTAGCACCACCAGCCCCAGCGGGGTTTCGCCCCACTGGCGGCTGGGAATGGCGATCACAGCTGCATCGGTGATGTCGTCGTGGCTGAGCAGGGCTTTTTCCAGGTCTTCGGCGTAGATATTGAAACCCCCGGAAATGATCATGTCCTTGCGGCGATCCAGCACCGACAGGAAGCCGTCACTGTCGAGCCGGCCCATGTCACCGGTGCGATAGAACACGGCACCGTCGGCACGGGTCCAGAGCAGCTCTTCGGTCTTGTCCTCGCGTTTGTAGTAGCCGCGCATCATGGCGCTGCTGCGGCCCACGATTTCGCCAATTTCCCCGGCAGGCAGTTCCTCCAGATCCTCGTTGATGATGTGCACTTCGCAGCCTTCGCCCGGTTGCCCCACGGTGGCCCATTTATCCGGGTGCTCGGCACAGTTAAGTACTGTGGACAGCCCCCCTTCGGTGAGTCCGTAGAACTCAACCAGATTACCCGGCCAGCGTGCCATGGCATCGGCAATCAACGGTGCGCGAAGGGGCGCACTGGTGGAGAATTTCACCTTGAAGTGGCTCAGATCAAAGCGATCAAACGCCGGGTCATCCAGCAGCCGTTGATACTGCACGGGCACCAGCATGGTATGGGTGACGCGGTGTTGCTCGGCCAGTTCCAGGTAACGCTGGCTGTGGAATTTCGCCATGGTGATCAGGGTGCCGCCGGCAAACAGGGTAGGCAGCACACACACCAGGGTAGTGTTGGAATAGAGCGGCGTGGACACCAGTGCGACGGCGCTCTGGTCGTAGCCCAGGTCGGTGACTCGCTCCAGCTGACGGGCGCGCATGCGGTGGTCGTGGAGAATGCCTTTGGGGACGCCGGTGGTGCCGGAGCTGTAGATGATGTTGAACGGGTCATCTGGCTGCGGGATGTGATGCGGCGCGCTGGTGTCGGCGTCGGCGATCCAGTCATCCAGGGTGCGCCACCCCGGTGCCTGGAAATCCAGACTGAAGCGGTGTTGCGCAGGGATGTTGTCCAGATCGCCCAGCAAGGGGGCGATCAGGGTACGATGCTTGTCGGAGACAAACAGGAAGCGCGCGTCGCAATCGTTGATCATCAGTGCCAGGGTGTCACCGGAGGCCATGCCGGAGAGCGGGACCATGCAGCCGCCGGCGGTCAGGGTGCCCAGGAACAGTGTCAGGTAGCGGGCGCTGTTTTCCGATAACCCGGTGACGGTGTCGCCGGGTTTCAGCCCAGCCTCAATGAGTTGGTTGGCCACCTGGTGAATGTTGTCGACCAGTTGGCGCCAGGTCAGCATGCCGCTTTCATCGTAGAGGGCGGGGGTGTCGCCCTGGGTATCGGCCCAGTATTGCAGGCGCTGGGGCAGGGGCGTGAAAACCTCGTCGATTCGTTCCGGGGCGTAGCGGGGCATGGCGTCGCTGGCGGTGGTCATGGGCTCTCCGTTTATGGAATAGAATTCCGAAAATATATCGAGCATACTCTTCGGTATGTTTGCTCGCAATACAGCGATTTCACAGAATCAGGTGTGATGTATGGCCAATCCTTTTTGCTTTCGATTTCGGGTGCGCTACAACGAATGCGATGCCCAGCACGTGGTGTTTAACGCCCGTTACGGGGACTACGTGGACATCGCCATGACCGAATTCATGCGTGCCCTGGGGCGGGATTACAGCCAGTTGCTGGCGGCGGGGCTGGATAACCAGGTGGTGAAACTGACCACCGAGTGGCAGTCGCCGGCCCGCTTTGATGACGTGCTCGACGTGTTCGTGTCACTGACCCATATGGGCAACACCTCGTTTTCGCTTCAGGCAGACATCCGCCACGCGGATGATGGCCGAGCCATTGCCCATTCGGAAGCGGTGTACGTGATGATGACCACCGAGCCGTTCGAAAAAACCACGGTGCCGGACGACCTGCGCGAGCTACTGCAGGCAGGGGCGCCGGGGGTGGTGATTGACCAGAGTGGTCGGGGTTGAGAGCAGGCTGAAAGGGGAATGAAGGGGCCGCCGAGCCTGACTTGGTGGATGGCCGTTTTCAGGCAATGACGCTGAAGATGGCGCTGGCCCTGGCAATGCGTCTGCTTCCAATATGGAAATAGCAGTTGGCAAAGGCGGTGCTGCGACCGACCTTCTGCACGTCGGTATGCACCTCAATCCAGTCCCCCTGTTCGGCTTTGCCCACATAATCCATGGTTTGACTGGTCGTCACCATGGGCGTGGGAGGTTCGGTGGAAAACGCGGAGCTGTATCCCATGGCAATATCGGCCAGGGTCCCCAGGACGCCACCATGAACAATGCCCCTGGCGTTGCAGTGTTTTTTCTCTGCAAGCATGCCGATGATCAGTCCGTTTGCGGCTCGTTTTTCGTGGATCGGGCCGAGCAAATCCGTGAACGGGCTGGTTCGTGAGAGGGGCCCAAAATCTTCAGGTATTGCGCTCATACTAGAATCCTTTCTGGTTAATGGCGTTGGCAGGTTGTGTGGTGGCGGGGCCAAGCGGCGGAAATGGCTTTGCGGCCATTTCCGCCCCGCGTTGCGCGGTTATTGACCGGCCACGTCCAGTACGACTTTGCCTTTGGCGGTGCGCGAGGTCAGCGCGGCCAGCGCCTGTTCGTACTCCTCGAATTTGAACACCTGGCTGATGCGCGGCTTAAGCTTGCCCTGACCGAACAGCTGGAACAGTTCCATGATGTTCTGCATGTTCACTTTCGGTTCTTGCTGGGTGAACGCGCCCCAGAATACCCCGACGATGGAGCAGCCTTTCAGCAGCGCCAGGTTGGCGGGAATCTTGGGGATGTCACCGGCGGCAAAACCCACCACCAGCAAACGGCCGTTCCAGGCCATGTTGCGCAGGGCCGCTTCGGTGAACTTGTCGCCCACGGGGTCGTAGATCACGTCCACGCCTTTCGGGTAACGCTTCTTGAGCGCCTCTTTCAGGTCTTCGTCAGCGTAGTTGATCAGATCATCCGCGCCGGCTTCCCTGGCCACTTCCAGTTTCTCGTCACTGCTGGCGCAGGCGATCACTTTGGCGCCCATGGCCTTGCCAATTTCCACCGCAGCCAGCCCTACGCCGCCACTGGCGCCGAGTACCAGCAGGGTTTCCCCGGGCTGGATGTTGGCCCGTTGTTTCAGCGCGTGATAGCTGGTGCCGTAGACCATGGAGAAGGCGGCGGCGGTGTGGTCGTCCATGCCATCGGGCACCGGAATCAGCCGGTTCTCTGGCACCAGGATTTCTTCGGCAAAGGCACCGTAACCGGTGAGGCCCATGATCCGCTGGCCGGGTTTGAAGTTTTTTACCCCCTCGCCCACTTCCAGCACTTCGCCGGCCATTTCGCCGCCCGGTGAAAACGGCAATTCCGGTTTGATCTGGTATTTGCCTTCGATGATCAGGGTGTCGGGGAAGTTCAGGCCGGCGGCTTTTACCCGCACCTTCACTTCGCCCTTGCCCGGCGCAGGGGATGCGATGTCTTCAATGACCAGCGTGTTGGCTGGGCCCAGTTCTTTGCACAGAATGGCGCGCATGCGTAGCTCTCCCGAAAATCAGAATTTTTATGTGTAGGAGACGCTAACGCCGATGGGGGCATTAGACAAATGCATGGGGCGCATTGAAGGGGATAAGGGAAATGAATAGTTCAAAGTTCAAAGTTGAAACGCGGGCCAGGCAGGGACGCCTTGCGATGCTGTGCCCGCGGTTAACGTTAAAGGCGCGGGCACGGCCCTTCAAAACCTTGAGCCTGCCCCGCGCTTTTTAACTTTAAACTTTCAACTCGCTCCTGCTTTACCGGTGCCCGGTGAATTCCACTACCTGCTGGAAGGTGGGGCGGTTTTGCCAGTGGATGGGGGCGACGCCGGACAGGCCGATGGCGCGGTGCTGGATCTGGTCCTGGCTTTCGTCCACGTTCCAGCTGTCCATGCTGGCAATGCCGCCCAGTTGCTCGATGGCCTGGTTGAGGCTGTCGGCCAGGGCATCGCGGCAGGCGTTGCTGTCATCGCTATCCGCACAGCGCAGGGCCCGGTAAGGGTTGGCGCTGGTACCCAGAGCCTGTTCCAACACTCGCCCTACATAGCCGTAGTAGCCATTGTTATAGGCGGACCCGCCGGCCCCGGGCTTGTTGTCACGACCCATCAGCGACAGGTTCTGGCCGTCCACGTCTTCCACGGCGGTGACCTGTGGCAGCAGGATATCGATCATCAGCGGGTACCAGGCATCCATCAGGGCTACGGCGGCTTCTTCATCGTAGTTGCCGCTGCCGTCCCGGTCGCGACGCATGGCGCCGTTGGTGACCCAGTCCTGCATCAGGCGGATGGCGCTGTCCTGGTCGCCGGTGACGGGCGCACTTTCCAGCAGGGCCAGGGCGTGGGGAATGATTTCCTGGCCGCGCAGGTCCACGGTGGCCGCATCGCCCATGGCTTCTACCATGCGTGCCCGGGTGACGCTGCCTTCTTCCACCAGTTGTTGCAGGCGCACATCAAGGATGTCGTTGCGGTGGGCGGAGCCATAGGGGGCGTGGGCGTCCGCAGCCCACCAGTCACGGGCCGGGCGGTTGTTCCAGCTGGCCAGGTAGCCACGTTCCGGATTGCTCTCCTGGGGATGGGCCTGTTGGGGCAGGAAGCCGTTCCAGTCGTACTGGCCGTTGCCCCAGCTGGGCAGTTCCGGGTGGATGCCGTTGGCACGCTGGGGGTAGTCGCCGGAATGGAAGAAGGCGATATCCCGGTCGTCGATATAGAACCAGTTGAAGCTGCCCGTGGTGTTGTAGAACACGTCGTAGAAGCTTTGCACATCGTGCACCTCATTGCGGGTAGCCTGCATGAAGGGCAGGGCGGTATCCAGCTCGGCAAAGTAGGTGCTGCGCTGGCGGGTCACTGCCACGGGCAGGCCGGACACGGTGGCAAAGCCGATCACCGGGCCGTATTCCTTGGTGCGGATGACACGGCGGCGGACGGTTTCGTTTTGGCCGACCGCTTCCGGGTCCGTGGAGGAGGCCAGGTTCCAGCGGGCCACCCATTCTTCGTCGATCACATCGAAGGGTTTGCACTGGCCGTTGACCTGATAGCCGCCTTCACCATGGGCGGGAGCCTCGGCCGGTGAGCAGCGCTGTACTACGCGCACGTCGGTGAGGTCGGAGCTGCCGGAGGTGGCGCTCCAGGCGAAATCCGGGCCACGGCCGATCACCACATAGGGTAAGCCGGTGAAGGTCATGCCACGGGTGTTGAGGTCGCCGCCATGGATAGACATTTCCAGCAGTAGCTGCGGGACAAAGTAGCTGGTCTGCGGGCCGAACACGGCCAGCGGCTGGCCACTGGCGGAATGCTCGGCATTGAGCAGCAGGGCATTGGACATGGTGCTCGGGAAGCCATCACGCAGGCCGTTAAGGCCGGTTTCAATGCCGGCAATGCGTTGCATGACTTCCTGTCGTTGTTCGTCGCTCAGGCGCTCCTCGGGAGCGTTGCCGAGCTGGCGAACCTGCCGGGTGAGAGTGGCCCACTGGGAGCCCAGTTGGGCGCCATCGTCGTGGAGGAATGACAGGGACAAAATGCCACCGAGCAGATCGCCCACGGTATCCAGCAAGCCGCCGACTACACCGGTGCCGGGGAGAGCGGGCACATTACCCAGTGCCTCGGGGCACTGGGGCTGGCCGGGGCGGCCGCAGGGTTCGTGGCTAAGGGGTTGATGGGCCTGGAAGGAGCCGGCGTCGAACATGACGGCACCGGGGAACTGGCCGGCCAGCTCGCCGCTTAGCGGGCACAGGTCTGGCAGGGTCGGCGGTGACTGGGTGGCAAAGGAGCGGGTGGTGGTGACGGACGATTCCGCATCCAGCCCATTGCGCAGGTCTTTCCACAGGGCGCAGGCGGTTTCCGCGCTGCCGGTCTGTTCTTCCAGCGCTTGCAGCAGCAGCACGTTCTTGTGCTCGTTGCCGCCGCCGCCGGCGAAGATGCCCTGAATCAGGGTGGCGATGGCGACCACGTCTTCAATCACGAAGGGTTCCAGTTGCACGCCCAGCGCCACGTATTCCACCGGCACTTGCAGCAGGCCGCCACGGGCATCACTCACGTACTGGTTCAGCCCGGCCACGTAGTTGGTGGCGTCTTCGAATACCTGGGCGCCGTCGTCACCGAAACGGGCGATGGTCTTGGCGATCATGGTGGTGCGGTCTTCTTCCCGGTAGGGCGCATCCACCGCAATGTCCTGGTCGAAGGAGAAATCCGCCGGGCCCAGGAAGCGCGACAGTTCACCCCGGCCGGCCCGGCGCAGTACGTCGAGCAGGAACAGGCGGTCGGCGGCGGTGACATAGCCGACCCCGAACAGGGCGTCACGGCGGGAGTCACCGTAAATGTGCGGCACCCCAAAGTTATCCCGCTTGATGTCCACCTGGTAACCGGCGGTGTCCAGGGTCAGTTCACTTTCCCAGTTGCCGGCGTCGGCGGCCAACAACGGAGCCGCTTTGAAATAGTCAGTGAGTTGATCATCAGTGAGTCCCGGTTCGCTGCGCACCAGCGCATCGTAGAGGCCCAGCTGATCATCGAAGTGAGGTTCTTTGGTGAGCGCGGGGACCAGGCCGGTTTCCGCGACCAGGTCATCCAGCAGGGTGCCGACCAGGTCCCCCAGACCGGGGATGTCGGCGGTGAGGCTGCTGAGCCCACCGATATCATCCTGGCCGGGGGGCAGGATGTTGAGCACGGTGCCGTAATCCGCAAAGGGTGCGGAGACGGTGGCGGGACGGTCCGCTGGCGGTTCCGGCGTGGGTGTTTCCGGTTCCGTGGGTACGTTGGGGGTGGGCGTGTTGGCCACCGGAGCGGGGCTGCTGGAGCCCCCGCCTCCACAGGCGCTGATCAGGCTGGCGGCAAGCAGCGCGGTCATGACAAATCCGGGTTTCATGGTGCTCTCCTCGGGACTTTATTGTTTTGGCGCGAGATTGTTTTGGTGCGAGGGTTGCGCGGGATCGAGCAATGACGCAATTTTTCGCACGGTCGTCCCAAGATTGGCATTCCCATGGGTATGGGGGGAGAGGCGGCAACAAAACAGAAAGAAAAGCCTACTTAACGCAGCATGAAAAGACAGCTACGAGCTTCTAGCCATGAGCTGCTAGTGGCAGCCGGGTTTTCTGGTGAGATGCGAATGGGAGGAAGTGACGTTTGTGGGTATTAGCAAGTGGGGGGCAGCTGCTCACCTCTAGACGCTAGAAGCTCGCAGCTAGGCGCTGTTTTGCTCAGCCCTTCTTTTCCATATGCGCCAGCACGTTGGCCAGGCGGTCGACGAGGATCTTGTTGATGCTTTTTTCCAGTACCCGGCCCAGTTCATCGCTGACCACAGCATCGGCCAGTGGGCGGATGCGGGTGATGAAGTCGGCCAGTTTGGGCACGTCTTCGCCTTCGGGGAGGGCTTCGTCGCCGTACTTTTCGTCCACCAAGTGGTGGATGATCATGCCGATGAAACGCTCGGCCAGTTTGTCCACTTCCTCGCGGACCAGGCTCACATGGGTGAGTACCGCGTCCAGCGGTACGCCGGCTTCGCTGAGCTCCTTGCCGGCGTTGTAGACGCGCGGGTAGGGCAGGCGCAGTCGCATGCCTTCGGGAATGATGTAGCCGAGCTTGACCGCCTTGGTCATCACTTCCGGGGTGATGTCTTCGCCGAAGTCATCCAGCAGATCCTGGTAGTCCACGTAGGAGGGGACGCTGGGGTTCTGCCAGGAAGTAACGGCCACTTCCAGGCCGAGAATATCGTTGAGCTCGCGGCCCTGTTCCCAGGCGCTGAGCAAATCGCGGATGTTGTTGAGGGTGTAGCCGCGTTCCAGCAGGGCACCGATGATTTTCAGGCGTGCCAAGTGCACGTCGGTATAAATACCGGTACGGCCGCGCTTTTCCGGGGGCGGCAGGATGCCGCGGTCCTGGTAGGCACGCACGTTACGCACCGTCGAGCTGGCTTCGCGGGCCAGTTCGTCGATGGTGAATTCCTTGTGGTCGCCGGTGTCAGCCGGGGCCTGTTGTTCTGCCGGCTGAGTGTATTTTTTCAGGCTGCGCAGAATCGCTGCGGGATTACGGTCACTGGTTTTCATGTGGCGATGATAGCCCCCTTTTTGCACTGGGGCTAGAAGGAGAAAAGAGACGCAGCACGCAACAAGCATCACGCAACAACGGGGGCGAGGCGCGTGCTGATTGACAGGCCCGGTTTGCGCCCCGGCTGTGGGCGCGGCCACGGGCCTTGGAAAAACAACAGACCGGAATCGCGCTGTTGCCTGTTGCGTGAAGCTTGCCGCGTCTAAATTTCCACTTGTGCCAGATTGCGGGCCAGGGATGGGGTGAAGCGTCCCAGCCACTGCATGCCCCGCGCTTCCGGACTCACGGGCACCACCGCGCGATTGCTTTGTACGGCTTCAACAATGGCCTGGGCGACCCGGTCCGGGGTATAGGCCCGGCGCTGGTACAGCTTGGCGGCATCCTCTCGGCGGCGGCTTTGTTCTTCGTCGGCCACGCCCACAAAGCGGGTGCTGCGGGTGATGGGGGTATCAATGATACCGGGGCAGATGGCGCTGACGCCGATGTTGTGCTCCGCCATTTCTGCACGCAGGCATTCGCTGAACATGAGCACCGCGCTTTTGCTGGTGGCGTAGGCGGGCAGCATGCGCGAGGGCAGAAAGGCGGCGGCGGAAGCCACGTTGACGATATGCCCGGCCTTGCCGTTGTCGACCATCTGGCGGGCGAATAACCGGCAGCCGTGGATGACGCCCCACAGGTTCACGCCCAGCACCTGTTGCCAGTCCTTCACGCTGGTGTCGAGCAGTGAGCCGGAAAGGCCGATGCCGGCGTTATTGATCAGGATGTCCGGGGCGCCCAGTTCCTTTTCCACGTAGTTGGCCAGGGCCTCCATGGAGCGGGTGTTGCTCACGTCGCATTTGCGGCTGAGCGCGTCGCCGCCTTCACGGATGATGATGCTGGCGGTGCTGGCGGCGGCCTCGGCATTGATGTCGGTGCACAGCACCAGCGCGCCCCGGCGGCCAAAGGCCAGCGCGGTTTCGCGGCCGATGCCGGAGCCGGCTCCGGTGACCACAACGCGCTTGCCGCTGTCCGGGCCTTTCGGGTGTGTGCCGGTCACTTCGCTGCGTTGCAGTGGGCCGCTGGCAGGGGCGCCGTCGATGTGTTGAATAAACTCGCGGATCCAGCGGGCGGTCACGTCCGGGTGTTGCAGCAAGGGGCCCCAGTGGCCGCAATCCAGTTCCCGGCGCCACAGGCGATCGGTCCACAGATGCAGGTCTTCAAGCATGGCAGGGCGCACATAGTTATCTTCGCGGGCAACGATCAGTTGCACCGGTACCTTGGTATAGCGCTCCCGGGGTTTGAGCAAGGCGGGGCGCATGTTGGCGCGGTACAGTTCGATGCCGTGAATGCCGTCCTGTTGCTGGGTGGCGCTGGTTTCACTGTGCAGGTTTTCGCTGCGGCGCAGTAACTGGGGCCAGGCCTTGGCCAGCCCGACTTTCCACAAAGTCGGCGCCAGCACCGGTAATTGAAAGGCGCCGATATACCAGGAGTGGGCGAGCTGATTGAGTACGGTGCCAACTTTCTGTTCGCGCAGCCGGGCTTTCATCCACTGGCCCACGTGATCCAGGCAGGGGCCGGACAGGGTGGTGTAGGAGGCAATGCGTTGTTCCGCGCCGGGGTCAGTGACCGACTCCCAGGTCTGAATGGAGCCCCAGTCGTGGCCGACCAGATGGACTTTCTCATTGGGACAAACCGCATCCATCACCGCATGCAGGTCGTCACGGAGCTGGCGGAGCTTGTAGGCTGCTCGATCCTTTGGAATAGAGGAATTGCCGGCACCGCGGACATCATAGGCGACCACTTTGAAATCCCGGCTGAGTCGCTCTGCCACTTTTTCCCAGACATGATTGGCGTCGGGATAGCCGTGAACCAGCACCACGGTGGGGCTCTTGTCGGAACTCCAGGTCCGTACGGCCAGATCTACGCCATCACGGCTCACTTTGCTGTCGCGCCACTGCACCATCAGGCTGCTTCCTCTTGCTTGTGGTTATTGCCGTTATTGTTTGTGTCGAGCAGGTGCGCCGGAGTGTCGGTCAGCCAGCGCGGGCCTTGGTCGTCCATCAGCAGGAATTCACTGCTGCCGACGCTGTGCGTGCCATCGCTCAGGGTCAGCTGCCATTGCCACAGGCCGGGTATCAGCGGCCCTTCCCCGATGCGGTTCCCTTCGGGCAGGGTGCCGGTGAGCGGCGCCAGGCGGTAGTGCTGGCGCAGGCCGGGGAAACGGTCAGCCAGCTGCTGGGGTGTTTCCCCCCGGACCAGGGCGTGTGGCAGCTGGTCGCGATAGTCACGCAGACGGCGGTGTAATGCGGCCAGCTGAACGACGTCGGGGCCGCTGAGGCAGGCCTTGGCGGCGTAGCCGTTTTGCACCGCATCGCAACGCAGTATATAGCCCATGCCGATCCGGTAACGGCGCTTTCCCGGTCTGTTCAGGCCAAAGCGACGGCGGGTTGGCTGGGCGGTAAAGCGCACCTTTGGCGGGCGGGCCGGATCGAACAGCTGGTGCGCACGTAGCCAGTCACGGATCAGCAGCTCGCAATCCTGCTCGGTCATGCCCGGTTGCAGGGATCCAGCGATGATCTGCAGCCCTTTGTGCGCCTGCTGCCAGGCCGCGAGATAAGGCGCCAGGGCCTGCGAGTCCGGGGTCCAGAATGCGTTCATGAACGCCTCCACCGTGTTGTCGTTGGAATGGAGCTTGATCATTACAGTGCTCAATGTCACGGTCAACCGCCGTGACTGGCATTGTTACCCGGGTGATGACTCCCCAGGGCCAATTGCGGGGGCAAAAACGGCTGGTGAAGAGCTACTTCGACAAGACCCGATCTCGGCAGGTTTGCCAGCGTGTTGCATGCTGCGTGAAGCGCGCTGCGGCCGCAGCGCGGCAAAAAAAAGGGCCGGCAAAGTGCCGACCCTGAAAGTCACCGGAAAAGGGAGAGCTCGGTGAAGTAAAACGGTTAGGCGGCTTCCTCGTTGAGCAGGTCGCCAAGCAGGGCTTCGAAGTTTTGCAGCTGCTCGCTGTTATCGTGATCCCACGGATGGAAGCCGGGTTTGAACCAGTCGAACCAGGGTTTGGTGATGTTCAGGAAGATCCCTTTGCGGCCCCAGGTGTGTTTGGCCACGGCCCGCCAGCCTTTCAGGTCGGTCAGGCCGCCCTTGATGCGCACGTTGTGCAGGTAGAAGGGGATAAACAGGGCAAAGAAAATGCCAGTGGCAAGCACCAGGGTGCCGCTGCGCAGGGCGTAGGCGCCCAGATCGCTGTCGTCGCCAATCACCGTGCGGTACACATCGAAGGCTACGGCCTTGTGTTCGGTTTCTTCCAGGGCGTGCCAGTTCCAGATGGCCTTGTAGCCCTCGTCGGCGCCTTCCATGAGTTCGGGCAGATCCAGCAGGCCGCCGCCGAGAATGGCGGTCAGGTGTTCCAGCGCCACGGTGGCGGCCAGTTGAAACGATTTGGGGCTGTATTGCTGGGCAGCGCCAAGCAGCTTGGCCACAAAGGCTTCCTGGGCATGCAGCGGAATACCCGCCTGGGCGACGAAGTCGTTGTATTCTTCGTGCTCACGGCCGTGCATGGCTTCCTGGCCGATAAAGGCGGTCACTGCCTTTTTCAGCTCCGAGTCGGTAATCTGGTCGCGATAGTGACGGACGCTGTCGATAAAGAAGCGCTCACCCACCGGAAAAAACAGGCTCATGGTGTTGAGGAACTGGCTGACATTCAGGCCGTCCCGGTGCCAGGTCAGTGCTTTGGCCGGGTTCAGGTTGAATTTCAGGTTTCGACGTATGGGGAGTATCGAGATCGCCATTGTGCGTCCCTCCGCAACTGTTACATCATTCAATGATACAATCGATGTGCGCAGCATCAAGAACTTTTCATCGGGAAAGGCAAAAAATGGCGAGTAATAAACAGGAAGTAGCAAATCGTTTACTGGATGGGCTGGTCGAATATCTGTTGGCGCGTCTCTCGCCGGAGCAGCTGGACTCGCTGATTGTTGATGAGCTGGATTATGTCCTTGAACGGGCGGCAGGTTATTCCCTGAACCAGTGGGTGCAGGCTGACCAGATTTTTGCCACGGCGCAGAAATACGCGGTGCAGATGGATATCAGCGGTGCGATTCCCGAGCTGGTGGGCGATATGGTTGAGCGTTTCTATGACCACGCCATTCAGAGCGAACGCATCGTGGAGGAGGTGATCGACGAAGCCGTGGTGATGGCGCTGCTGGATAAAGGGCTGGAAATTCCTCTGTCACGTGAAGGCATGGCCTGGCTGGGACGTAATCCGGTGCTGCTGGCGTTGCTGGCGGGTGGCGCCCAGCTGGGGCTCAAGACGTTGCTGCATCAGGGTTTGCCCGGCCCCCTGCGCAGCCAGTTGAGCAAACGCTTGCCGGAGCGCTGGCTGTCCAGCCTGGAAGCGCGGTTGCAGGAGTGGTTGTTACGCCGCATGGAACAATTGCTGAGTGACCCGTATCTGTACCGGGACGAGAACCTGGACGAGCTGCGTGAGTTGGTGAAGGTCGCCTGGCAGGACTTTGGCCAGCGTCCGGTGGCGGATCTCAAGGAGCTGGTGAGCAGCGAGGATATTCAGGAGCTGTTCGTGATCGTGTTCGAGTACTGGCGCGAGTTGCGCCACACGGATTACTTCAATGCCATGCTGGAGTCGGGGGTGCAGGCCTTTTTTGATAAATATGGCGATACCAGCCTCACCGGCCTGCTGGATGAGCTGGGCGTCACCCGCGAGCTGATGCTGGGTGATGCCCGCCGCTTCCTGCCGCCAGTGATGGCCAAGCTGCAGAGCGAAGGGTTGCTGGAAGCGTGGCTGCGTCGGCATCTGGCGGGGTATTTTCAGGCGGAGGAGACGCTGGAGCTGCTTAATTAATAGTTAATAATGAATAATTAATAACGCGCGGGACAACATTGATTGTCCCTGTAAACGCAAGAGGCCGCGCCCTGACTTTGGACGCGGCCTCTTGCGTTTGAAAACCCCGCAGCGCAAACACGCGAGTTATTCATTATTAACTATTAATTATCAATTGCTTTTCGATACGCCTGGGTGTGCAGCAATTCCAGCAACTCGTTTTCCGGCACCGGGCGGCTGAGCAGGTAGCCCTGGATGCTGTCGCAATGCATGTCGCGCAGGATGCTCAGGTGTTCTTCGGTTTCCACCCCTTCGGCGATCACGTTCATCTTCAGGCTGTGGGCCATGTCGATGATGGCGCGGGTGATGGCGGCATCGTCCGGGCTTTTGTCCAGGTCCATGATGAAGGAGCGATCGATCTTCAGGGTGTCCACCGGGAAGCGCTTCAGGTAGCTCAGCGACGAATAGCCGGTGCCGAAATCGTCCAGTGCCAGCTCAATGCCCCGGGTGCGCAGTTGCTGGAGTAGTTCGATGTTCTGCTCCATGTCTTCCATGATCAGGCTTTCGGTGAGTTCCAGTTCCAGCAGGTGCGGGGGCAGTTCGGTGGTGGACAGTACCCGGTCCACGATTTCTGCCACGTTGCCTTTGCGGAACTGGTGAGCGGACAGGTTTACCGATACACAGATGTTGCCCAACCCCTGTTTGTACCACTTGTGGGCCTGGCGGCAGGAGCGCTCCAGTACCAGTTCACCGATGGCGGAAATCAGCCCGGTTTCTTCGGCCAGGGGAATGAAGTCCGCTGGCGGCAGCAGGCCCATGGTGGGGTGCTGCCAGCGCACCAGTGCTTCCACCGAGGTGATGCGGTTGCTGGCCAGCTCCATTTTCGGCTGGTAGTACACCACGAATTCGTTCTTGAAGATGGCCTTGCGCAGGCTGGTTTCCAGGGCCAGCTGTTCCACTGACGCCACGCGCATGTTGCTGCGGTAGAACTGGAAATTATTGCCGCCGCTGCGTTTGGCCTGATACACCGCCATGTCGGACTGGTTGATCATGCTTTGGGCTTCTTTGGCGGTATCCGGGAACAGGCTGATGCCGATGCTGGCGCCCAGCAGCAGTTCGTGGCCGTCGATCAGGAACGGCTTTTTCATGGCGTTGATCAGTTTCTGGCATTGCTGGCTGATGCCGCTTTCGCCGCCGTGATTCTCCAGCAGCAGGGTGAATTCATCACCGCCTACCCGGGCCAGGGCTTCTTCGCCGCCAGCATGTTGGGCAATACGTTCGGCGGCGGCCTTGAGCAGGCGGTCACCGATTTCATGGCCGAGGGATTCATTGATCGGCTTGAAGCGGTCCAGGTCGATCATCAGCAAGGCCACTTTTTCCCGGTTAAGGCGGGCCAGCGTCAGCGACTTGTGCAGGTGCTCACGGAACTGGGTGCGGTTGGCCAGGCCGGTGAGACGATCGTAGTTGGACAGGAACTGCAGCTGTTGTTCGGTTTCCTTGCGGGTGGTCAGGTCGGACATCATCCCCACATAGCGGATCACCCGTTTCTGCTCGTCACGGACGGCGCTCATCTGCAACCATTCGGGGAAGATTTCGCCGTTGCGGCGGCGTTCGCTGATTTCCCCTTCCCAGAAGCCACTTTCCTGCAGGGCAGTGGTAATGCTCAGGTAGGTGTCCCGGTTGGGCTGAGTCTGCTCTTCTTCGAGGATGCGGCGGCCAATGACCAGGGACTCGGAATAGCCGGTGATCTGTTCAAAGCGGGCGTTCACGGCGAGGAAACGGAACTCTTGATCAAGGATGAAGATGCCTTCCGGGGCGTTTTCGAACACGGTGGCGGCCAGGCGTTGCTGTTCCTGAGCCTGGCGGTCATCGGTGATGTCCCGGCGGGTGCCGATCATGCGGGTGGCGCGGCCGTCGCGGCTGCGGGATACCACCCGGCCTTCATCCTCAATCCAGCGCCAGCTGCCGTCTGCGTGGCGTAGCCGGTAGACCGCGTGGTAGCGGCTGTCTTCGCCCTTGAAGTGCGACACCATGGCGCGGCGGATGCGGGTCAGGTCGTCTGGATGAACCAGGGTTTCCAGGTCGCCGAAGAAATTCTTGAAGTAGGCGCTGTCGTAACCCAGCAGGCGGTCGAAGTTGGTGTGGTAGTTGCGCCCGGTATCCAGCATCCAGTCCCACAGGCCGATGTTGCTGGCTTCCAGCGCCAGTTCCAGCCGTTCACTGGTGGCGGCCAGGGCAGTGTTGGTTTCGCCCAGTGCCTGGGTGCGTTCCTGCACCATGCTTTCCAGCCGTTCGTTGGTTTCCTGCAGCCGCTGGCGGGCTTCCTTGCGCTCGTAGATTTCCTGGGCCAGTTTCTCGTTCAGGGCTTCGGCATCGCTGCGGGCCCGGTTCAGGTAATCAATCAGGGAGCGGTTGCTGGCCTGCAGCATCATCGCCTGGTGGCCGGTGCGGTTGATACGGCGGGCGGCGACCAGGAAGAACAGCCCCAGCAGTGACATCAGCACAACCAGTGAAAACGGATGGTGTTGCTGGGTTTCAGCCAGGCGGGTCACGGCCGGGCCCAGCAGCATCACCAGGTACAGAAATACGGTGGGGAAATGGCTGCTGTAGGCGGCCAGCGCCATGACACTCAGGCCCAGGCCCAGGCAGGCGCAAACCAGCTGCGCGCCCAGCATCTGCGGTGAGAACAGGGTTTCCAGGGGGTTGAACAGGTAGCCGGCCAGGCCGAGCAGTAGCGGCGTGGACAGGGCCAGCCCGGAGAGCATGCGGCGGCAGAACGGCATGGTTTCCTGCGCATCCAGGCGGCGACGGCAATAGGGCAGAACCAGCAGGCGGGCAATCTGTATCACCGCGATGACACCCAGCCAGATGAGCAGGGGCTGGTGGGCAATCGGGGTAAACCAGTAAGCCCAGACCAGGGTAATGGCGGCTGCACTTTCCAGCAGCAACAGGGCGGCAATGCCGCTTAGCAGCAATTGGCACTGTTCATTAAGTACACCGTTGAACGGTGGTACTGGCTGGGATGATGGAGACTGCGAAGACACCGTGAATGCTTCCTCTGGCTCGGGGCCGAGTGTTTTTGTTTTCCAGTTTACCCACAGGTAGGGGGCGAGGGAAACCGACTTTCGTATGAAGCACCGGGAGGAAAGCTGGAAAGCGGGAGAAAGCCGGGCAGGGAGGTGCAAAATGCCTTTGCAGGCGGGCATCACAGGCGAAGACATTCTGCTAAACTTCCGCGCCATGGATGATGTGACTTCCCTTATTGATGGCTTGAACCCGGCCCAGCGCGATGCGGTGGCTGCCGATGACCGACATTTGCTGGTGCTGGCCGGGGCCGGCTCGGGAAAAACCCGAGTGCTGGTGCACCGGATCGCCTGGCAGATCGCCACCGAACAGGCCTCGCCGTTTGGCATTCTGGCGGTGACCTTTACCAACAAGGCCGCCGCGGAAATGCGTGGGCGTATTGAGCAGCTGCTGGATATGTCCGCCGACGGCATGTGGGTGGGCACCTTCCACGGCATTGCTCACCGGCTGCTGCGGGCCCACTGGCAGGAGGCCGGGCTCCCCCAGGGCTTCCAGATCATCGATGCGGACGACCAGATTCGCCTGATCAAGCGGGTGAGCAAGGAACTGGGGCTGGATGAGCAGCGCTGGCCGGCCCGGCAGGCCACCTGGTTCATTAACGGCCAGAAAGATGAGGGCCTGCGCGCCCGTCATATGGATGTGGGCGGCGATCTGTTCGCGCTGACCATGCAGAAGATCTACTTCGCCTACGAAGACGCCTGCGAGCGTGGCGGGTTGGTGGACTTCAACGAAATGCTGCTGCGGGTGCTGGAGCTGTTCCGCGACAACGAGAATCTGCGTGGCCACTATCAGCGCCGCTTCCGGCACATTCTGGTGGACGAATTCCAGGATACCAACAGTATTCAGTACGCCTGGCTGCGGTTGCTGGCGGACGAGAACAATGCGGTCACTATCGTCGGTGACGATGACCAGTCCATTTATGGCTGGCGCGGTGCCAAGATCGAGAACATTCACAAATTCAGTCGTGACTTCCCGGATACCCGCACCATTCGCCTGGAGCAGAACTACCGCTCCACCGGCACCATCCTGAAAGCTGCCAACGCGGTGATCGGCAATAACAGCGATCGCCTGGGCAAGGAGTTGTGGACCGAGGGCGGTGATGGCGACCCGATTCGTCTCTATTCCGGTTTCAACGAAGTGGACGAAGCGCGTTTTATTGCCGGGCGCATGGACAAGCTGTTTCAGGAAGGCACCGCGCGGCGGGAAATGGCCGTGCTGTATCGCTCCAACGCCCAGTCGCGGGTGCTGGAAGAGGCGTTTCTGCAGGCGGGGATTCCCTACCGTATCTATGGCGGACAACGCTTCTTCGAGCGGGTGGAAATCAAGAACGCGCTGGCGTATCTGCGCCTGCTCAGCCACCGCCATGCGGATGCGGCCTTCGAACGGGTGGTGAATACGCCTACCCGCGGCATTGGCAACAAGACTCTGGAAACCCTGCGTGAGGTGGCGCGCCAGCGTAGCGTGTCCCTGTGGGAGGCCGCCCAGGCCGTGGTTGGTGAGCAGTTGCTTAGCGCCCGCGCCATCAATGCGCTGGCCGTGTTCCTGAATCTGATTGCCCAGCTGGAGCAGCAGTGCGAGGGATTGTCACTGGCGGAAACTACCGAACACGTGATCGAAGCCAGCGGCCTGCTGGAATTTCACGGCAAGGAAAAGGGCGAGAAGGGCCAGCAACGACTGGAAAACCTGCGCGAACTGCTTTCCGCTACCCGGGAATTCGGTGACGAGGATGAAGACTCCGAGCTGGATAGCCTCACCGCCTTTCTGGACCACGCGGCGCTGGAATCCGGTGAAGGCCAGGCCGACGCCCACGAGGATGCAGTGCAGATGATGACGTTGCATTCGGCCAAGGGGCTGGAGTTTCCGGTGGTCTTTATTACCGGTATGGAAGAAGGCCTGTTCCCGCACAAGATGTCCAGCGAGGAACCGGGCCGGTTGGCGGAAGAGCGCCGCCTTTGTTATGTGGGCCTGACCCGGGCCATGCGCGAGCTGTACCTGACCCACGCGGAAAGTCGCCGTCTGTACGGCAACGAGAACTACAATCCGGCCAGCCGTTTCCTGCGTGAAATTCCCGCCGAAACGCTGGAAGAAATCCGCGCCCGCGCCGGGTTTAGCCGGCCCATGGGTGGGGCGGCCAGGCCCATTCGGGAAACCGAATCCAACGGCATCAGCCTGGGCGCGCGGGTGCTGCACCCGAAATTCGGGGAAGGCACTATCTTGCACTTTGAAGGGCAGGGGCCGAACGCGCGCCTGCAAATCAATTTTGACGGCGCCGGCACCAAGTGGCTGGTCAGCCAGTACGCAAGGCTGGAAGTGATATAGAGCGGCTGGGCGCCTGATGCATGACGCCGGATGCGTACTCGTCAGGCGTTTGGCGTTTGGCGTCCTGCCCGCGTAAAAACGAAAACGTTGCGGCTCACAGCTGCACTGGATCGGAGGATACTCCATTGGATCGCCGTAAATTTGTTTCTGCTCTGGGTTTAGGGTTGGGTGGCCTGGCACTGGCCGGCTGCGAACAGAAAGATTGCCCGCCGACAGACGAGACGGTGGCGGCACCGCCGGAGCCCGAGAAGAAAGCGCCAAGCCAGCAGACCTACGAATGGAAAATGGTCACTACCTGGCCCAAGAACTATCCGGGCCTGGGCGCAGGGGCGAACCGCTTTGCCAAGCGAGTGGAAGAAATGTCCGCAGGGCGGATCAAGATCAAGGTCTATGGCGCGAAAGAATTGGTGCCGGCTTTTGAAGTGTTCGATGCGGTGCGCCAGGGCAGCGCGGAAATGGGCCATGGCGCCGCCTATTACTGGAAAGGCAAACACCCGGCCACGCCGTTCTTTACCGCTGTGCCCTTCGGCCTAACCGCCCAGGAAATGAATGGCTGGCTGCACCACGGTGGCGGCCAGGAACTGTGGGATGACCTGTATGCCCAGTTCAACCTGAAGCCGTTCGCCTGCGGTAACACCGGTACGCAAATGGCGGGCTGGTTCAACAAGGAAATCAACAGCATTGAGGACCTGAAAGGGTTGAAGATGCGCATGCCCGGCCTGGCGGGAGAAGTGTTGGGCAAGGTCGGCGCTACGCCGGTACAGCTGCCCGGTGCCGAGGTTTTTACCTCCCTGCAAACCGGTGCCATTGATGCGGCGGATTGGGTTGGCCCCTATAACGACCTGACCTTTGGTCTGCAGCGGGTGGCGGAGTATTACTACTATCCCGGCTGGCAGGAGCCCGGCCCGACGCTGGAGCTGACCATCAACAAGAAGGTGTGGGAAGGGTTGCCGGCGGATCTGCAGGCGATCATCCGCTACGCCGCCCAGTCTGAAAACCAGGACATGCTCGACGAGTACACCGCTCGCAACAATGCGGCTCTCGATGAGCTGGTTAACAAGCATGGCGTGAAGCTGCGCCGTCTGCCTGACGATGTGCTCAAGGCCCTGAAAGACGCCAGCGATGAAGTCATCGAAACGCTGGTGGCGGGCAACAAGGAAGCGCGCAAGGTGTACAACTCCTACCGCCGTTTCCGCGACGAGTCCTTGCAGACCATGGCCGTGGCAGAGCAGTCGTATATGAACGTGCGTAGTGAGTTACAAGTTAAAAGTTGAAAGTTCAAAGGCGCGGGTCAGAACGTAGCCATTTGAATACCTTTGTGCCCGCGCTTGACCCATGAAGCGCGGGCACAAAGTCGTTATGTAGCACTCTGCCAGCTCGCGCTTTTCAACTTTAAACTTTGAACTCAGTCCCTCGGCACGGCCCGTGTCCGCCCGGTGTCATCAATGGCCACGAAGGTAAAGTGGCCTTCGGTGACTTTCGACAGGGTGCCGGTGTCTTCGCGCACCCACACTTCCACCAGAATCTGCATGGAGCTGCGGCCGATGTCCTGTAGCTGGGTGTAGCAGCTCACCACGGCGCCCACGGGGACCGGGCGCAGGAAGGCCATGGAATCAATGGCCACGGTGGCCACGCGGCCCCGGGCTTTTTTGCGGGCGGTGACGGCACCGGCCAGATCCATCTGTGATACCAGCCAGCCGCCGAAAATATCGCCGTTCCAGTTGGCGCTTTGCGGCATGGCAATGGTCTGGATGGCAAGGGTCCCAATCGGCTGGGGTGTGTCGTCAGTGTGGTCGGTCATGTTGTTATCCGTAGAGCGTATGCGGCAGCCAGGTGGCCAGTTCCGGGAATAATGCCAGAATGCCCAGCATGATTAATTGTATGGCAATAAAGGGTATCACGCCCTGATAAATGTGCGTGGTTTTTACCTCCGGTGGCGCCACCCCGCGCAAATAGAACAGCGCGAACCCGAAGGGTGGGGTCAGAAACGAGGTTTGCAAGTTCAGCGCGATCATCACGCCAAGCCAGATCGGGTCCAGCCCCATGCCCAGCAGCACCGGTGCCACAATGGGCACCACCACAAAGGTGATCTCGATAAAGTCGAGAATGAAACCGAGCAGGAAAATCAGCAGCATCACCATCACGGTGGCACCGATGACACCGCCGGGCATGGCGGCGAACAGGTTGTGCACCGCTTCTTCGCCGCCGTATCCCCGGAATACCAGCGAAAACAGGCTGGCGCCGATCAGGATCATGAACACCATGGCGGTGACCCGGCTGGTGGCGCGGACCACCTCGCCAAGAATGGTTCGGCTCAGGTGCCGATTGGCGGCGGCCAGCAGCAGAGCGCCGAAGGCGCCGACACCGGCCGCTTCTGTGGGGGTGGCCTTGCCGGTGAGGATGGAGCCGAGCACTGCCGCAATCAGCAGCAGCGGCGGAACCAGGCCGCCCAGCAGGGAGCGCCAGCCCCGGGGGTCGCCGTCAGTGGCCGCGAAGGCCGGTGCCCACTGGGGTTTCCACAGGCTGATTACCACCACATAAAGCAGGTACAGCCCCACCAGAATCAGGCCGGGAATCAGCGCCCCGACAAACAAGTCCCCCACCGACACGGTGTCCAGCGACCACAGGCCCTGTTTGAGCTGGGCGTCCTGGTAGGCGTTGGCCAGCACATCGCCCAGCAACACCAGCGCAATGGAGGGCGGAATAATCTGCCCCAGGGTGCCAGTGGCGCAGATCAGCCCGGTGGACAGCTGCGGCTGGTAGCCCTGGCGCAGCATGGTGGGTAGCGAGAGCAGGCCCATGGTCACCACTGTGGCGCCAACGATACCGGTGCTGGCGGCCAGCAGGGCGCCCACCAGAATGATCGCCAGCCCCATGCCGCCAGGTAACGGGCCGAACAGCTGGCCCATGCTGGACAGCAGCTTTTCCGCTACCCGGGATTTTTCCAGCATTACCCCCATGAACACGAACAGCGGTACCGCCATCAGGGTGCTGTTCTCAATGATCCCGAACAGCCGGTTGGGCACAAAGGTCAGGTCGGAGGGAGAAAAGGTGCCGGTGAGGATGCCGCCGGCCGCAAACAGCAGCGCGGTGCCGCCCAGGGCAAAGGCCACCGGGTAGCCGGTGAGCAACACCAGGCAGACGGCCACAAACATCAGCAGAGGAAGCCATTCCATCACAGGCCCTCCTCCGGATGCGTATCATGCTCGCTGACCCGGGGGGGCGGTGTGGCGCCCAGCAGCGTGAGGCCGTGGCGCAGCAGTTCAGCGATTGCCTGAACGGTCAGCAGGGAAGGAAGGATCAGTAGCAGGGTCTTGAGCAGGTAGACAAAAGGCAGGCCGCCATTGGCGGAGCCTTCCTGCTCGCGCCAGCTGCTGGCCACATAGTCCAGTGACAACCAGAAAATGGCTACACACACGGGCAGTAGCAGGAATACCGTACCCAGCAGATTCACCCAGGCCCGGCCGCGCGGGCTGAAGCGCTGATAGAGCACATCCACGCGGACATGCTCGTCTTCGGCCAGGGTGTAGGCGATGGCCAGCATGAACAGGCCGCCGTGCAGGTAGGTCAGGGACTCCTGCAGGGCGATGTTGCCGATGTCGAAGCCGTAGCGCAGCACCACCACCAGCACCATGCCCAGCACCAGCAGCAGGGCCAGCCAGGCGCTGCCCCGGCCGATGGCCGTGGTAAAGGCGGTTAGCCATTGTTGGCAGTGTAGTAGGCGTTGTTTTGTCATTCTTGTCGGCAAATCGCTGAAAATGGGCATTATACGGAAAACGCCACAGGCAGCACGCATTCAGCGGGGGCGCCTTGCGTGGCGCGGTGACGATGGGTTGTAGCCTAAATTCGCTCTTGCTGTAATGTGGTTGTCACAAACCCTCTCTAGCATGCGCAGTGCTGAAACATGAACTGGCTTGCAACACGCGCAAAACAAACCGGGGTGGATACTTCCAACAAGCGCCGGTGCCAAAACTAGGAGGCTTATTGTGAACGTTAAAATGAAAGCAACACTGGCAGGTGCCGCTGCTGCTCTGGCCATGGCCAGCGTACCGGGTACTGCGATGGCTCGTGACACTATTTCCATCGTGGGTTCTTCCACGGTATACCCGTTCGCCACCGTGGTGGCCGAGCGTTTTGGCCGCAATACTGATTTTGCGACCCCGAAAATCGAATCTACCGGTTCTGGCGGCGGCATGAAGCTGTTCTGTCAGGGCGTTGGCCTGCAGCACCCGGATGTGACTAACGCGTCCCGTCGCATGAAGAGCTCTGAGTTTGAGCTGTGCCAGAAGAACGGCGTAAAAGAAATCACCGAAGTTCAGATCGGTTACGACGGTTTGGCCGTTGCCAACTCAGTGAACGCCAAGGACATGGATATCTCCTTGCGTGACCTGTTCCTCGCTCTCGCCAAGGAAGTGCCGAACCCGAACGGTAAGGAAGAACTGGTTGCCAACCCGTACAAGACCTGGAAAGAAGTGAACCCGGCGCTGCCCAACGTGAAAATCGAAGTGGTAGGTCCGCCGCCGACTTCCGGTACCCGTGATTCTTTCAACGAGCTGGGCATTGAAGGGGGCTGTAAGACCTTCCCTTGGCTGAAGGCCATGAAGAGCGAAGACAAGTCCAAGTATAAATCGGTTTGTCGTAGCATCCGTGAAGATGGCGCTTATGTCGAAGCAGGTGAAAACGACAACCTGATCGTGCAGAAGCTGGAGTCCAACCCTAACGCTGTGGGTGTTTTTGGCTACTCTTTCCTGGAAGAAAATACTTCCATTGTTAAGCCAGTGACCATCGGTGGCGTAGCGCCAGGTCCTGAGACTGTGAGCAGCGGCGAATACCCGATGTCCCGTTCCATGTTCTTCTACGTGAAGAAAGCCCACGTGGGTGTGGTACCGGGGATCGAAGGCTACGTGAAGGAATTCACCAGCGAGCGCGCTTGGGGTAACGATGGTTACCTGGTAGAAAAAGGTCTGATTCCTTCTGCTGACAGTGAGCGTGAGAAGTGGGGCAAGCAGGCTAAAAATCTGAAGCCGATGACTGGCAAAGAGTTTAAATAGAACACCGGACGAAAAATAAAAGCAGGGATGCTTTGACCCGGTGATGTAACATCACCGGGTTTTTTCGCCTTAAATGATTTGTTTTTTGCCGCAAGCGCTGCAACGCGTTTGCGAGAAAAAACTCACTGGAGCACCGCATGCAAACCGGTAATCTTTTATTGCTTCTGCTGGTGATGATCGCAGGGGCGTATTACTTGGGCCACCGCCGGGCCCTGATTTTGGCAAGGCCGTTGGGGGGCATTCGTCACCTGCACTCACTGCCATTCTATTTTGCCATGCGTTCGGCTATCTGGAGTGCGTTGCCCGCATTGCTGGTGTTGGCGTCCTGGTTGGCTTTTGAAAACAGCATTATCCGCGCCGTTGTTGTGGGTGGCATGGCGGAGTCAGCGCAGCCGGCAGACCCGGCAGCGATGAATCTGGTGATTAGCCAAATACAAAATGTGGCCTCGGGGGCAATACCGGCAAGCTTCGTGAGTCAGGACGTGGCGCAGGCAGCGGAGCAGCTGAGCCGGTTGCAAAATCTCAGTGGCATGGCAATGACGGTTGTGGTTCTTGTGCTGGCCATGTTGGGGTCCGCCTGGGCCTGGCTGCAGGTGTCACCACGCATGCGTGCGCGCCAGAAAGTAGAGCGCGTGCTGCAAACCATTTTTATGGTATGCGCAACGCTGGCGATTCTTACCACCGTGGGCATCGTGATGTCCGTGCTGTTCGAGTCCATGCAGTTTTTCAGCAAGATCCCGGTAACGGAATTTTTGTTTGGTTTGCAATGGAGTCCGCAGACTGCGTTACGTGCTGATCAGGTGGCGGCACAAGGGGCTTTCGGTGCGATCCCGCTGTTTGTAGGTACCTTGTTAATCTCTGCCATCGCGTTGTTGGTGGCGGTGCCGGTGGGTCTGATGTCGGCGATTTATCTGGCCGAGTACGCCCCGGCCCGTGTGCGCTCATTTGCCAAGCCAGCACTTGAAGTGTTGGCTGGTGTGCCGACCGTTGTCTATGGCTTTTTTGCCGCGCTGACCGTGGCGCCCTTTATTCGCAACCTTGGCGAATCCGTTGGCTTGAGCGTGGATTCTGAGTCCGCTCTGGCCGCCGGGTTGGTGATGGGCGTAATGATTATCCCGTTTGTATCTTCCCTGGCTGATGACGTCATTACCGCCGTTCCCCAGGCACTGCGCGACGGCTCACTGGGCTTGGGCGCAACCCGCTCGGAAACGATCAAGAAAGTGGTTTTCCCCGCCGCTTTGCCGGGCATCATGGGCGGCATTCTTCTGGCGGCGTCCCGGGCGATTGGTGAAACCATGATTGTGGTGATGGCCGCTGGCTTGGCCGCCAACCTGACGATCAATCCGCTGGAGTCGGTAACGACCATCACGGTACAAATTGTCACCTTGCTAACCGGCGACCAGGAATTCGACAGTGCCAAGACACTAGCGGCCTTCGCGCTGGGCCTGATGTTGTTCATTACCACACTGGTAATGAATATGGTGGCATTGCACATCGTGAAAAAATACCGCGAGCAGTACGACTAGGCTGGGCCTGGAGGAATTTGAAATGAGTAAAACGACTGAACAGGTTCGTAAAACGCTGGGCCGCCGTTATCGTGCAGAGAAGCGTTTCAAGGCATTTGGTATCGGTTCCATTCTGATCGGCCTGATGGCGTTGGTGATTTTGTTCACTGACATTATTGGTAAAGGTCATAGTGCTTTCATTGAACATACCGTCACTCTGGACGTTACCTTTGATGCGGCTGTTCTGGAAATCGATGATCCACTGGATCAAGAGCAAGTGCTTTACGGTAATTACAACGGTGCGTTGCGTGAAGCTCTGCGTGAAAAGTTTCCAGGTGTGGACGAGAGGAAAAATTTAAAAGAGCTGTATGGAATAATCAGTAATGGTGCGGGCTACGAGCTGCGCAGCATGCTTGAGGAAGATCCAGCCCTGATCGGGGAGACGCGTACCTTGCGCGTGCAGCTGGATGATGCCGCGGACTTGTTTGTAAAGGGCAATGCGGAGCAGCGCGAAGCTGCCAGGGTATCTGAACAACAGCGCGGTTGGCTGGAAGAGCTTGAGGCCGAAGGCTTGATCGAAATGCGCTTCAACCAGTCATTGTTCACTCGCGGTGATTCCCGTGAGCCGGAGCAGGCGGGTATGCTGGGTGCGATTCTGGGCTCCTTCTTTACCATGCTGGTGACGCTGGGGTTGAGCTTTCCTATTGGCGTGGCAGCAGCGATTTATCTGGAAGAGTTCGCGCCGAAAAATCGCTTTACCGATTTCATTGAAGTCAATATCAACAACCTGGCAGCCGTGCCTTCTATTATCTTCGGCCTGTTGGGGTTGGCTGTATTTATCGGCATTTTCGGCATGCCGCGTTCGGTGCCGCTGCTGGGTGGTGTGGTGCTGACGCTGATGACACTGCCCACCATCATTATTTCCAGTCGAGCGGCCATTAAGGCGGTACCACCGAGTATTCGTCAGGCTGCGATGGGGCTGGGGGCATCCAAGATGCAGGTCGTGCTGCACCATGTGTTGCCATTGGCTCTGCCGGGCATGCTCACCGGTGCCATTATTGGTATGGCTCAGGCTCTGGGCGAAACGGCTCCGCTGCTGATGATCGGCATGGTGGCCTTTATTGTTGAATTGCCAACCGGACCGCTGGATGCGGCCACGGTGCTGCCGGTACAGATTTTCCTTTGGGCAGGCAGCCCGGAGCAGGCCTTTGTGGCCCTGACCTCCGCTGCAATTATGGTGCTGTTGGCGTTCCTGATCACCATGAACACTCTGGCAGTAGTACTGCGCAAGCGCCTTGAGCGCCGCTGGTAACCGGACCGCTAACGAGGATTTTAGTTATGGAAACGGCACAGCAACTGGACAAAAACGTTTTGGGCGCCAATGATCTGCCCAAAGGCATCGTTAATGAAGAGCAAGGTTCAATGACACAAGACACCCCCTATCCGAAAGAAACTGTGGGCCGCCCCTTTGTGGATGACCCGAAAATGCGCCTGCGCGATGTGGAGGTGTTCTATGACGATAACCAGGCGATCCATGGCGTCAGCCTGGATATCGGCAAGAATGAGGTGGTGTCACTGATCGGTCCGTCCGGCTGTGGTAAATCCACGTTCCTGCGTTGTCTCAATCGCATGAACGACACTATCGATATTTGTAAGGTGAAGGGCAGCCTGCATCTGGAAAGTCAGGATCTGTATGACCCCAAGCTGGATGTGGTGGAGCTGCGCGCACGGGTGGGCATGGTGTTCCAGAAGCCCAATCCCTTCCCGAAATCCATTTACGATAACGTGGCCTATGGCCCACGGATTCACGGTCTGGCCAACAAGAAATATGACCTGGACGAAATCGTGGAAACCAGCCTGCGCAAGGCCGGGCTGTGGGAAGAGGTGAAAGACCGTCTGCACGCACCGGGTACCGGGTTGTCTGGTGGTCAGCAGCAGCGTCTGTGTATCGCCCGCACCATTGCCGTAAGCCCGGAAGTGGTGCTGATGGATGAGCCCTGTTCCGCGCTGGACCCCATTGCCACCGCCAAGATCGAAGAGCTGATCAGCGAGCTGAGCGAGTCTTATACCATCGCCATCGTGACTCACTCCATGCAGCAGGCCGCGCGGGTATCGCACCGTACCGCCTATTTCCACCTGGGACGTCTGGTGGAGATGAATGATACCGAGACCGTGTTCACCAAGCCTGAACATGATCTGACGGAAGCCTATATCACTGGCCGCTTCGGTTAACGCGCGGGTAAGGAGAGCAAGAGAATGGACCGTATGCATTTTGGCGAGCATAGCTCGACCCAGTTTAATGAAGCGCTGGAATCTATCCGAAACCACCTGATGGAAATGGGTGGTCTGGTGGAAAAGCAGGTAGTGGATGCATTGCAGGCATTGCTGCAGGCAGATTCAGCGCTGGCTGAAAAAGTGATTGAGACTGAAAAAAAGGTCGATAACCTGGAAATCCTGATCGACGAGCAATGCACTCGCGTGTTGGCATTGCGCCAGCCGGCAGCGTCGGATCTGCGCTTGATTATTGCCGTGTCCAAGGCAGTGTCTGATCTGGAGCGCATTGGTGACGAATCGGCCAAAATTGCCCGCATGGGGTTGCAGCTGGCCGAAGAAGGCGAGTCACCTCGCGGTTATGTGGAAGTGCGACATATCGGTAACCATGTGCGTAATATGCTGCGTGACGCCCTGGATGCCTTTGCCCGCTTCGACGCCCAGAAGGCCTTGACCGTGGCCGCCGAAGATAATGAAGTGGATATGGAATACGCCAGCGCCATGCGCTCGTTGGTCACCTTCATGATGGAAGATCCACGCTCTATCACCCGGGTGCTGAATATCATCTGGTCTCTGCGCGCCCTGGAGCGCATCGGCGACCATGCCCGCAATATCGGCGAACAGGTGATCTATCTGGTGGAAGGCAAGGATGTGCGCCATATCAGCATCGATGAAATCGAAAAGAAGCTGAAGGAATAAAGGCAGCTACGAGCTTCAAGCGGCGAGCTACAAGGAACACCCGCTCCTACGATCTTTTAAAAGGCCGTGCCTGATCTTCGGGCGCGGCCTTTTTCTTTCCGTCATCGTCATGAAATCGCCCCGCGATGTTGCATGAAGCATGTTGCGTGTCGCGTATCATGTTGCTAATATCCGTATTTCCGAATATACGAATATAAGGTTCGCAATGCTCACGCCCACCCAGCTCTGCAAATGCCTCGGTGATGATATTCGCCTCAGCCTGATCTGCCTGCTGCACGGTCAGGGGGAGGTGTGCGTGTGTGACCTGGTGGATGCCATGCAGGCGCCGCAATCCACGGTGTCGCGTCATCTGGCGCAGTTGCGCCAGTGCGAGTTGGTGGTGGCCCGCCGTCAGGGCACCTGGATGCATTACCAGCTCAACCCTGCATTGCCGGAATGGGCGCAAACGGCCATTGCGACACTGATTGTGCCCGCCCGAGCGGCTTTGAACGTGACGCTTCCCGATCATGCCTGTTGTGACTGAACCGGCTATCGATCCGATTATCGACAAACCAGCGAGACGTACTGATGAATACGCCATTGAATGTTTTGTTTCTGTGTACCGGTAATTCTTGCCGTTCCATTATCGGTGAAGCCCTGGCCGATCACCTTGGGCAGGGGAAATTGCGAGGCTTGAGCGCCGGCAGCATGCCCACCGGCAAGGTCAATGAAAACGCCTTGGCCGTGCTGTCCCGCCATGGTGTGGCAGTGAATAACCCCAGCTCCAAGAACATGGATGATCTGGAAGGCGAGCAGATCGATATGGTGATAACCGTGTGTGATGCGGCCGCGGGTGAGGCGTGCCCGGTATGGCTGGGTGATACGCCCAAGGTGCATTGGGGATTGGCCGATCCGGCCCATGCCACCGGCACCGAAGACGAAATCCAGGCGGCATTTGAAGCCACATACTCTGCGCTTCACGCGCGTATCAAGGCGCTGGGCGAGCTGGATCTGGCAGACATGAATCCGTTGGGGTTGATTGCCTCGGCTCAAAAAATTCACCGGGATCTGGGTGATTCGTAATGCCGTTTTTTGAACGATATCTCAGTGTCTGGGTGGCGTTGGCGATTGTTGCCGGGGTGACTCTGGGTGTGGCCATGCCGGGTGCTTTCGAAGCGGTGGCCGGGTTCGAGTATGCCCATGTGAATCTGGCGGTGGCCGTGTTCATCTGGGTGATGGTCTACCCGATGATGATCCAGATTGATTTCACGGCCATCAAGAAAGTGGGCCAGAACCCCCGGGGATTGCTGCTGACGTTGGTGATTAACTGGTTGATCAAACCGTTTACCATGGCGGCGCTGGGCTGGTTGTTCTTCAAGGTCTTCTTTGCCGGCTGGGTCGATCCACAAACCGCCACAGAGTATATCGCCGGCATGATCCTGCTGGGCGTGGCGCCCTGCACCGCGATGGTGTTTGTGTGGAGCCAGCTGACCAAAGGGGATGCCAATTACACCCTGGTGCAGGTGTCGGTAAATGACATCATCATGGTGTTTGCGTTTGCTCCCATCGCCGGCTTGTTGCTGGGGGTCAGCGACATCACGGTGCCCTGGGATACCTTGCTGTTGTCTGTGGTGCTGTACGTGTTGTTACCGCTGATCGCCGGGTTTATTACCCGGCAATGGTTGGGCAGCGATGAGCGTGTGGCTCACTTTGTAGGGCGCCTCAAACCGGTCAGCGTCATGGGGCTGCTGGCCACGGTGGTGCTGTTGTTCGGCTTCCAGGCCGAAACCATTCTCGCCAAACCCATGGCCATCGTGCTGATTGCCATTCCGTTGTTGATTCAGACCTACGGTATTTTTGTCATCGCTTATTGGGCGGCAAAACGCCTGCGGTTGAAACATAACGTAGCCGGCCCTGCCTGCCTGATCGGCACCAGTAATTTCTTCGAGTTGGCGGTGGCTGTTGCGATCAGTGTTTTTGGTCTGCATTCCGGTGCCGCCCTGGCGACCGTGGTCGGGGTGCTGGTGGAGGTGCCAGTGATGTTGTCACTGGTGGCGATTGTGAATCGTACCTCGCACTGGTTTGAAGAGAGCAATGAATAGTTAATAGTTAACAGCGAAATCAAAACCGTTTTTGATCAAGGATTCGTCGCTCCCACAGAGGCCGTTCGGCCACTTGTGGGAAGCGATGCTTGCATTGCGAAGACGGCCTCCATTATTGCGAAAGAAGTCATCGTGCCATGAAAGATATGCCCAATCTCGATAACGATTGTTTCCAGGTCCCCACTGCCGACAGCGTATTCCGGGATCAGCCGTCCACACACAAGCCGCGTATCCTGCTGTTGTACGGATCGCTGCGTCAGCGTTCCTTTAGCCGCCTTGTGGTGCAGGAAGCAGCACGTTTGCTGGAGGCCATGGGGGCAGAAACAAAAATTTTCCATGCCGATGGTTTGCCGTTACCCGACAGCGAAGACGTGACACACCCCAAGGTGCAAGAACTGCGTGATCTGGTGACCTGGAGTGAAGGCATGGTGTGGTGCTCGCCAGAGCGTCACGGCGCCATGACCGGCATCATGAAAGCACAAATCGACTGGATTCCTTTATCGCTTGGCGCGGTTCGCCCGACCCAGGGAAAGACCCTGGCGGTGATGCAGATCAGTGGTGGCTCCCAGTCGTTTAATACGGTCAGTCAGTTACGCGTGCTGGGACGTTGGATGCGGATGGTCACTATTCCCAATCAATCTTCTGTGCCGAAAGCTTTCCTGGAATTTGATGAGAATGATCGTATGAAGCCGTCAGGCTTTTATGATCGCATCGTGGATGTGATGGAAGAGCTGGTGAAGTTTACCTACTTGACCCGTGATCGTAGTGATTACCTCACCGATCGTTATTCAGAGCGCAAGGAATCTGCCGAACAGCTCATGGCGAGAGTCAATCAACGGAGTATGTAGCGGGATACGCTACACGCTGCACGGAACAGGTCTTCATGCTAAAGCGGATGGAGGCTGTGCCTTACAGCAAAGGCAGGCAGGAATTATAGCGGTCATGGTCCGGCGCGTGGCGAAAGCATAGCTGCTTATCGCGGCGCGTTAGCGTGTCTTCCTTGCCCGGTGTCCAGGGGTTGTTCACCGGGTTATCTGTCTCCGGTTTATCAAGTTGTTTCAGTAACGCCATGCGTGCATCCAGATGCACCAGCCGCAGTAGATATTGTTTGAAATCCGGCGACGCGGTTTCCAGCAGAACATTGCCGATGGGGTTACGAATCGCCTCGCTCATCGAGGCGGGATCGGGGTGAAACTGGTCGGCTTTGATGGCGTCCACAGGTTGCTCAGCAAGCTGCGCATAGTGTTGGTAAAGCGGTAGCATGCGGTTAACGCTAATATGTTTTTTCAGGCCCGCCCTGAATTGTATTTCTTCAATCCAGCTTGCTGCTTCATTGCCATCCCGATATTGCTCATCAATGAAAAAATGCGCCATCATCGCGAACTCTTTCTGCAATGGTGCCTGAAAGCTTTTTTCCGCTGTGGTGAGCGGCACAAGCCTAAGTGTGGGCATTTTCCCTTGCTGCACCAGCAGGGCAGTCAGTTGCAGTTTTTCTGCCAGCATCGCATTGGCGATCATCTTGCTGATCAGGCTATGGTCCTGGGCCAGCCAGTGCCGTAGCTGCTGTATTTCCCTGTCGATATTTTTTTCGGGCGCGTCGCTGAGGGCCCAAGCGAGGGATTGCAGTCGTGAGGCGGTAATCAGCAGGCTGTATTCAGGGAAGGTGGCATCCAGACGAGGCGGCGTGTTGTCCGAAAAATACGCAAAATCCAGAAAAGTCTGATAGCGATCAATCAGGAACTGATACCGGTTCACCAGGGCCTCAGCTGCCACGCGTTTTTCCTGTTGCTGAAGCAGGCAACTCGCGTCCATATTCCGGCATAGCAGGGGAGATGCATTCAGGTCCCGGTAGCTATTGGGAAGTGGCAGGTCAGGATGGCTTTTTTGCCGCTGCGCCAGTGCCTGGCCCTGCCGGGCAGGGGATTGATCGGCGGGCGCGCCAAAGCCCAGCAGATAAGCGTAAGCAGGGTTGTCATCGCTGGGTGTGGTGTCCAGCCACTGCCGGGCGGCGTCATCAAGGGGCGCGTCCTGTAGCCACCAGGTGGTAAACCCTGCCAGAGCCAAGACGCCAATTACCAGTATGATTTTTTTCATTATCCCGATTCTTTACGTGTCGTGGGTTGTGATGGCGTGGGCTTTGACCGCGTTACGGATCATTGCGCTGATATTGGCGGGCACCCAGCGCCACCATCACCAGCATCCAGCCGTTCATGATCAATTCAATGGCCAGCAACAGGCCGATCACCCATTGTCCGGATTGCGGCCACTGGGCAAAGATCATCCACGCCAGGGCCAGGCCAATAAGTGCGCTGAGCACCAGTAGAAAGACATTGGCGCCGCCGCGAACGTGCCAGGCAATCATTAATCGCAGGGCGGAAACAACGGCGATGGCGGCACCGATAATCAGGGTGAGGCCGTCGGCGGCGATGGCGGGGTGGGCCATCATGTAGCCGCCCAGCAAGGCATACAGCAGGCCCATTACCAGAAACGGCAGGCTGCGCGACAGAGTGGGGGTGCGAAATGCCTGAAGGATTTGAATCAGCCCGGCCAGCAGCAGAAGCCCGCCTACCCAGAACACGCTGATCAGGGTGAACAGGCCTGTGGCGCCCAGGCCCAGGGTGCCGAGCACAATAAACACAATCCCGGTAATCAACAGGCCTTTCCAGTGTTGGGAAAGGTGTTCAAGCAGAGGTGGTGGTGTGGCGGGCATGGCGAACTCCGTGTCGGCGATGCGAGGAAAAGCACGGTGTGAATGTAGCACAGCCGCGCTTGAAATAACGGGTGCCGGGTTGGAGTGGGGCGATTGAACCGTTGTTAGGAAGGCGCCGGCTGAGGTGCCGACGCGGGTATCGTTGAGGTCTGCGTTGCGTGAATTCGGCTAGCTGGCACTGCGCGTATGTTTGATGGCCCGGATCATTTTCTTTTCCACGAACGGTGAGGTCATGGCGCGGACCAGAGCGCTGTAATTCACCCCGAAACGTACTTCGTCCCCTACCCGCAGGTGCTGTTTGCCGCAGTCCAGCAGCAGGTGGTCGCCGCTGGCGCCAAGAATGGTCAGGCCCTCCGGAGCCAGCAGGCCGTCCGGGTCCAGGTCTTGTTCGCCCACCGCCAGAATCGCCCGTGCCATGGCGCCACTATCGGTGGAGATAACGTCACCGCCGAAGGCGGTTTCCGCCAGTGTGCCCCAGGGCAGGGACGGTTTGGTTTTCGACTCGATTACTTCCGCCACCAGCGTGATGGCGTCGGTGTGCAGGCCGTCAACGGGCTCGCGGTGCAGGGGTTCGCAACCGAGAAAAATGGCTTCACCGAGGCGCAGATGGTTGATGCGGCCGGTGGCGCTGTTGCTCAGTGCCCAATCCAGGTTGGCAGAATTGCCGCCGGAGATCAGGGCCAGTTTCACATCCAGTTCCGCTTCCACGCGGTCGGCCAGGGCGGACAGGGCGCCCATGTTGTCCGCATCCGGTGCCATGCCGCTGTGGCAGGCCAGGTTAGTGCCGATGCCGGTGAGTTCCAGGTTGGGCAGTCGCATGACTTCGCGGGCCGCACTGACCAGATCTTCGGGCAAGATGCCCTCGCGCAGGTCGCCCAGTTCCACCATCAGCACGATACCGTGGCTGCGTTCGGCTTCCTCGGCGGCGGCGGAGAGCCGGCGCACCACCGACAGTTCGGTGTTGAAGCTAATGTCTGCGTTTCGCACTACCCGTTCCACCTGGCTGAGCATGGGCGAGCGGATAAGCATGATGGGGGCAGAAATGCGCTGTTGGCGCATGGCTTCGATGTTTTCGATGCGCGAATCTCCCAACCCGCTCATGCCGGCCCGCAACATGGCCTTGGCAATGTCCAGTGAGCCCAGCGCTGCCTTGGTGACGCCGGTGACGGCGATGCCCCGGTCGCCCAGGTCCTCCACCAGCATACGAGCGTTGTGGCTGATCTTGTCCAGATTGATGTCCAGTCGCGGCGCGCTCATTGCGGTGCGCCTGTCAGTCCGTGGCGCAGGGCGGGGAAGGCGGCAAACACCATCTCCAGCAGATGCCGCACTGGCCGGTTCAGGGCGTCGGTGACCGGGATACCCAGTTCATGGCTGAAGCGGGCCATGGCCTCGCTGACCTGGTCGTCATCCATGTGTTCATGGTTCAGGGTCAGGCCGATCACGCGGGTGTCGGCAAAGGTTTCGATCAGGGTAATTTCGTCCGCCGGGTTTGGCATGGCCATGGTGTCGAAATCGCAGCGGAAAGTTCGCCCTGGCGCATGCTGCAGCACCACCGCTTGCGGGCAGGCGCCGCGCAGAATAAAGGAGGTGGTGGAGAACGCTGGATGGCTCAGGGCGCCCTGGCCTTCGATGATGATCACGTCCGGCTGTTCGTTGTCGAACGCTTCGACGATGGTGGCTTCCAGTTCGCCGGCGCAAAACTGCGAGGGCACCGAATCCAGTGCCACGCCGTAACGGGCGCCCTGGATCAGCCCGGTCTGGCCGGTACCCACAAGCACCGCCTTGAGGCCGATGGCATTGAGAGCGGCGGTGAGCACGGTGGCGGTGGTGCGTTTGCCGATGGCGCAGTCGGTGCCCAGCACGGCGATGCGCGGGCAGGTGACCTGATGGATGCTGCCGCTGAACATACGCAGAAATTTCTTCGGCCGGGGCCGGCGCACATCGACGATATCCACTTTGTGGGCAATGCGGGCGGCGGCGAATTCCGGGTCGTCGTTAAGGAATTCATGCAAACCGTTAACGATGCTCATGCCCTTGCCCATGGCGGCCAGCACTACATCGCGCTGGACTTCGGAGAGCAGGCCGCTGGCCGGTGCCATACCGAAAATCAAAAAATCCGGCAGGGTGGCGGTCTGGCTCAGGGCGTCATCCATATCCCGGCATACCGGGATGCCGTTGGCGGTGCCGTCCAGAATCATGCCGGTATCAAGCCCGGCCTGGGTGCTGTCGATCACTGACAGCACGGTATATTTTTCCGAGTGACGAATCAGGCCGTTGGCGGTTTTACCGTCGATGTCGCCGAACTGACCTTCACAATAGATGATCGCGGTGGCGGTGCGGCTGATAGCAGGTTGGGGCAGGGTGTGGGCGTTATGCAAGGGGGGGAAGGTGTTGGCGGGCGAAGGCTGAGTGCTGGCGGGCGGCGCCTGGGCTGAATAGGGACGGGGGCGTAACGAGATCGGGGAAACGGTACTCATGGTGGCTCCTCTGGGGGCACGAAGCTTAGAGGGGCAATGGCGATGGGCCGGTTTGAGGCACCGGTGAGCAGCGAGACGTCCCCACTAAGCGGTGGGGTTAAACGGCAAACAGAGTAACACGGACGGCGGCCGGACGTTGGGATTTAGCTGGGTGCCGCGTTTGCGCCGCCGCGGTGGGCGGCGATGACACCGGCAGTGGTAAGGTTGTACGTCAGGGGTACCACTGTGAAAGCGTTATTTCCTCGCTCTGTTCGGTGGTGCCGAACCAGACCTGACCGTCCTGAATCATGGCCTGCAACTGCATGGCCCGCTGGGCACAGGTGGCCAGTGCCGCTTCACTGTCCGCATCCACATGCACAATGGTCAGGTTGTCGAAGCGGCGCACCTTGTTCTTCATGCTGTCCCACCACACTTGTGGAGCGCGTGGACCGTAACAGTAAATGGTCACGTGCTCCGCCAGGCCGCAGGCTTTACGCAGGCGCTTCTCGTCGGGCATACCCAGCTCGATCCAGTGTGCCAGGGTGTCGTTGGGGTGCCGCTGCCACAGGTCCGGCTCTTCCGGATTGGACAGGCCCCGTGAGAACGCCAGGTCTTCATGGGCATTCAGCGCAAAGGCCAGTAGCCGCAACATCATTCGCGATTCGGTTTCCGAAGGGTGCAACGCCACCGTCAGGTTATGGGTGGCGTAATAATCCCGGTCCATATCGGAGACGGTGAGCTCGGCTTTGTAGATGGTGGCGGTGAGGGCCATGGCACAGGACTCGCAAACAGGCGGCACGCAACACGCATGCACGCAAAAGTGGGCTGATTGTATCAGGGTTTATGCATGCCGCCTTAAACCAACGCCCAGACCCCGAAACCGACAAACAGCACTGCGCTGATGCGATGGGCCCAGGTTTCAAAGCGCTTGCTGCCGAACTGGTGAGCCAGCCAGATCACCGGCAGGTTGGCGGCAACCATGCCCAGGGTGGAGCCACTCAGCACCGGCCAGAACTGGTCCTTGAACTGAACGGCCAGGGCGATGGTGGCCAGCTGGGTCTTGTCGCCGATTTCGGCAATAAAAAACAGCACCAGCGCGGTGAGGAAGGGGCCGAAGCGCGGGTTGTCATCCACGGCTTCATCGCCGTCTGGAATCAGCATCCACAGGCCCAGGCCGATAAAGCTGATGCCCAGAATCCAGCGCAGCCATTCCATCGGGATGGCATCGGCGAGCCAGTCGCCAAACCAGACGGAGGCGCCGTGGTTGAGCAGGGTGGCGATGACCACGCCGGCGAGAATGGGCCAGGGTTTGCGGAATTTGAGAATCAGCGCGAGGGACAGCAGCTGGGTCTTGTCGCCGATTTCCCCAAGGGCAACCAGCAGGAAAGAGCTGAGCAGGGCTTCCATGAACGGTTCCAGCGGGGCGGGATTGAACGACAAGAGACATCACCGGCCAATCCCGCCCCTGCGGAATGCCTGCGATGTCTCAGGTCTCGTCAATCCTGGGGGAGCCTCTGACTACTTCCTTGCGTACTCAGCGTGTCCTGGAGCGTGCAGCTGTTGTGTCTTGTCTCGACGGCAAGGGTGGCTCCCTTTCCTAGAGGCAAGGCGCAGCAGATGTGCGCTTCAGGGCACGCCCTTCGGGGCTTTCATGCTGGCCCGCACTCGTCGTTGCGCTTTCTCTACAGGCAACCAGCCTGCCTTCAAAAGCGCGCCTAGATTGCGAACTAGCATGAAAGCCTGAGCATGCAAAGAAGTAGTCAGAGGCTCCCTAGATACGGATGCAGCCACCATGCGCATGAGGCGCAACTATGTTGATGACCGCCAAGGGGCTTTGTGTAAAAGCGATCGAGCGACTACTCCCCCAAGACGGGCAAACCATAGCGGCAATATTCCGGGCAGGCAAGTACAATGGGCGCAGATGATGTTTGTAGGAGCGTCGCTGGCGGCGCGATGCAGACGGGAAGGCGTGCAGCCCGACGGTGGTTATAAGTGAGCAGAATATGAGTGAAGACCGTTTTCTTGATATCGAAACCAAGCTGGCCTACCAGGAAGACTTGGTGGAGTCGCTGAACAAGGTGGTCAGCGACCAGCAGCGTCAGATCGATGCGCTGGAAAAAACCTGTCGGAAGATGGCGGATCGGTTGATGGATCTGTCTGAGGCATTCGAGGCCACTCAGGTAGAAGACGCCCCGCCGCCGCATTACTGATTAGCTGCGAGCAACGAGCTTCCAGCAAAGAGAGAACCGTCGCTATTCGTTCAGGCTTGCAGGGTTTCGGAAGTAAGCCATGCTCCTGCAAGCTAGAAGCTAGAAGCTAGAAGCTAGAATGAAACAGGCCGCGCTCAAAGGATGGGCGCGGCCTGTTTCATTACAGCAAGGAGCCAGTTCGCGTTGCAGCTTGTGGCTTGCTTTTCTTCAGGCAGGAACGGGCGCGCCCTGGGCGGTCTCGCCATTGCGCTCGGAAACCTGGCCATTTAGCGTGAACAGGTCGTAGAGCACGCCGAAACCAAGCAGGCCGAAGGTCAGCAAGTAGAGAATGCCCGTGCCGATCTTGCCCATGTAGAAACGGTGTGCGCCAAATACGCCCAGAAACAGCATCAGTACCCAGGCTACGCTGTAGTCGGTGTCGCCGCTTTTGAACTGATTATTGGCATCCTGATTCATGCTGGGAATCAAGAATGCGTCCACGACCCAGCCGATGAAAAAGACGCCGAGGGTAAACATCCACAGCAAGCCGGTGAGCTGACGACCATAGTAAAACCGGTGATAGCCAAACAGGCCGCCAAAAAACCATAGCAGGTAGCCGATGGGTGTCAGGTGTGTTTCCTTTTCTTGTTGCATGGGTTTCCCCCTCCGTTGGTAAAGTAAAAAGCGTCCTTGTTATCGCGAGATTCAGTAGTAAGCGCAAAGCGGCAACGCGGGCGTTTCTGTGAAATGAGCAAGCCGCGCCCGGTGGATGGGCGCGGCCTCTTTTTTTCAGGGCGCAGGTGGCTTCATCCGCGTTGTTGCGTGAAGCGTGCGGCCTGCAGCGTCTCCTATTCCGTATCCTCGATACTCAGTCCCCGTGTGGCCACGTCCAGGCTGGAGGCGTCGGTTTCGTTGCCCAGCTTGATCATCAGGCGCAGGTCGTTGGGCGAGTCCGCGTGGAGCATGGCGTCTTCGTAGGTGATTTCGCCGGCGGAGTAGAGGTCGTAGAGGGCCTGGTCAAAGGTCTGCATGCCCTGCTCACGGGATTTGCTCATCAGCGCCTTGAGCTGGTGCACTTCGCCCTTGCGGATATGGTCCTGGACCAGCGGCGTGCCCAGCAGCACTTCGATGGCCGCGCGGCGGCCTTTGCCATCCGGGGTGGGAATCAGCTGCTGGGCGACGATGCCTTTCAGGTTCAGGGACAGGTCCATCCACAGCTGGCCGTGTCGGTCTGCCGGGAAGAAGTGGATGATCCGGTCCAGCGCCTGGTTGGCGTTGTTGGCGTGCAGGGTCGCCAGACACAGGTGCCCGGTTTCAGCAAAGGCGATGGCCTTGTCCATGGTGTCGGGGGTACGAATCTCGCCGATCAGAATCACGTCCGGCGCCTGACGCAGGGTATTTTTCAGGGCCACGTCGAAGGACTCGGTATCAATGCCCACCTCACGCTGGGTGACGATGCAGCCCTGGTGCTGGTGGATGAATTCGATGGGGTCTTCGATGGTGATGATATGACCCTTGGAGTTCTTGTTGCGGTGGCCAATCATGGACGCCAGCGAGGTGGACTTACCTGTACCGGTAGCGCCCACGAAAATCACCAGGCCACGCTTGGTCATGGCCAGTTCCTTGATCACCGGCGGCAGGCGCAAGTCGTCCACGTTGGGGATCTTGGTTTCAATGCGACGCAGCACCATACCCACCAGGTTGCGCTGGTAGAACGCGGAGACCCGGAAACGGCCCACGCCCCGGGCGGAAATGGCAAAGTTGCACTCGTGGTTGGCGACGAATTCCTTGCGCTGTTGCTCGGTCATCACGCCGAACACGATGTCCCGGGTCATGTCCGGGGTCAGCGCGCTCTTGGTCACCGGCAGGATCTTGCCGTTGATTTTCATGCTCGGGGGGACGCCAGCGGTGATAAACAGGTCCGACCCGCCTTTCTGTACCATTAATTTGAGAAGCTCTTCGAATTCCATGCTTAAGGCCTGCCTGTGCTGATTCCGCCGGCGCCCTCAGTGGGCGCCGGTGCCGTGCGTTCGGGGTTAGATTGAGTCCGGGCTCTTGGCTTTTTCACGGGCCACATCACGGGCCACCAGGCCTTTCTGCACCAGCCCTTGCAGGCACTGATCCAGGGTCTGCATGCCCAGCGCGCCGCCGGTCTGGATGGCGGAGTACATCTGCGCCACCTTGTCTTCACGAATCAGGTTCCGGATCGCTGCAGTGCCCATCATGATTTCGTGAGCCGCTACCCGGCCGCCGCCGTTCTTCTTCATCAGCGTTTGCGATACCACCGCCTGCAATGATTCCGACAGCATTGAGCGAATCATGGATTTTTCTTCTGCGGGGAATACGTCGATGACCCGGTCAATGGTCTTGGCCGCAGAGGTGGTGTGCAGGGTGCCGAACACCAGGTGGCCGGTTTCTGCCGCGGTCAGTGCCAGGCGGATGGTTTCCAGATCCCGCAGCTCACCCACCAGGATGATGTCCGGATCTTCCCGCAGGGCCGAGCGCAGGGCTTCGGAAAAGCCCAAGGTGTCGCGGTGGACTTCCCGCTGGTTGACCAGGCACTTTTTGGATTCGTGCACGAATTCGATGGGATCCTCAATGGTGAGGATGTGCTCGTAGCGGGAATCGTTGATGTAATCGATCATCGCCGCCAGGGTGGTGGACTTACCGGAACCGGTGGGCCCGGTGACCAGTACGATGCCCCGGGGCATTTCGGAGATCTTCTGGAACACCTTGCCCATGCCCAGGTCTTCCATGGTCAGCACTTTCGAGGGAATGGTCCGGAATACCGCACCGGCACCGCGGTTGTGGTTAAAGGCATTCACCCGGAAACGGGCCACACCGGGCACCTCGAAGGAGAAATCGGTTTCGTAGAATTCTTCGAAATCCTTGCGCTGCTTGTCATTCATGATGTCATAGATCAATGAATGGACTTCCTTGTGCTCCATGGCCGGCAAGTTGATGCGGCGCACGTCGCCATCCACCCGGATCATCGGGGGCAGGCCGGCGGACAAGTGAAGGTCAGAGGCGCCGTTTTTGGCGCTGAAAGCGAGCAGCTCGGTAATATCCATGATTTATACTTGCGTTGTCAGGTATTGGAAAGGACGCCCATAAGCACCCGTTTGTTATTATGTCGGCAGCCGGATCTCGGCTTACTCAGAAATTCGTCGCATGCCTAAAGTAACCCGACCTCTTGAGCCGTTCAATAATGACTGACGTCAAATCACCACTGCTGCACATTGATGAGCAAATAAATGCACTTTGCGCGCGCTCGGGCCGCGATCCACACAGTGTGCAGCTTCTCGCGGTCAGCAAGACCCGCACCGCAGACGAACTGGCCCAATTGGCAGACCAGGGGCAGCGCCATTTCGGGGAAAACTACTTGCAGGAGGCATTAGACAAGATAGCGGCGCTGCAAGGGCGAGGGCTGGTGTGGCATTTCATCGGGCCGATTCAGTCCAACAAGACCCGTGATATCGCCGCCCACTTTGATTGGGTGCACTCAGTCGATCGGCTCAAGGTGGCCCGGCGCCTTAGCGAACAGCGCGGGCCGGATCTGCCACCGTTGAATGTGTGCCTTCAGGTCAATGTGGATGATGAGGCCAGCAAGAGCGGGGTGCCCCTGGCGGGCGTAGCCGAGCTGGCGGAACAGATAGAGGCCTTGCCCAACCTGCGTCTGCGGGGGCTGATGGCGATTCCCCGGGCGGACAATGATGACGGCAATCGCGCCGCCTTCCGACAGCTCGCCATGACACTGTCACAATTGCGCAATACAATGCCCGCCCTCGATACGCTCTCCATGGGTATGAGTGCGGACTATGCGGTGGCCATTGAAGAAGGCGCCACCGTGATCCGGCTGGGCACTGCCCTGTTCGGCCCGCGCCGGCCCAAGGCCTGACAACAAGGACTGCGCAGTTATGGCACAACAACTAATCGGATTTATCGGCGCCGGCAACATGGCAACCAGCCTGGCCGGTGGCATGGTGGCGAAAGGAATTCGCCCGGCCCGTATCTGGATGAGTGATCCCTCCAAAGACCGCCTGGACGAGGTGGCCCAGCTCCACCGGGTGCACGTGAGCACCGAAAACCGTGATGTGGCCGGGCGCGTTGACGTACTGGTGCTGGCGGTGAAGCCGCAGATGATGGAGCAGGTCTGCACCGACCTGCGCGACCTGATCGCTGAGCGCCAGCCGCTGGTGATCTCCATCGCTGCCGGTGTCACCGTGGGCAACCTGCGCAACTGGCTGGGTAGCACCCCGATTGTGCGCTGCATGCCCAATACGCCGTCGCTGGTTCAGGCCGGTGCCACTGGCTTGTATGCCGCCGATGACGTGAGCGATGCACAAAAAGCCATGGCCAGGGAGATCCTGGGTTCCGTGGGTATTGCTTTCTGGTTCGACGAAGAGAAAGAGCTGGATGCGGTCACCGCGGTGTCTGGCTCCGGCCCGGCCTACTTCTTCCTGCTGATGGAATCGCTGATCGAAGCGGCCAAGGCCCAGGGGCTGGATGCGGGCACCGCCCGGCAGATGGTGCTGCAAACCGCCTGGGGCGCTGCCCAGCTGGCCATTACCAGCGAAGCCGGCCCGGATGTACTGCGCCAGCAGGTCACCAGCCCCGGTGGCACCACCGCTGCCGCGCTGAATGTGTTCGAAGAAGCCGGTTTCCGCGAGCAGGTGCAGGCGGCCGTCGCCGCTGCCCGGGAGCGCTCGGAAGAGCTGGCGGGGTAAAAGGCGAGTAACGAGTTGCGAGAAGCGAATCCCGAGGGCGGTCTTGATTTTCGCAACTCGTCACTCGCTTCTCGTTACTGTTTTTTGTCCACCCTTTGAAATTTGCCCCCATTGCCCCAAACTCTGTCCCAGCTTCTGGCTAAACGCCGGTCAAGACATCGCAACGGAGTGATCCATGAACCCGCAGGGTGCCCTGGTTTTTCTGCTGGATTTTGCGTTCAGCGCCTACATCTTCATCGTACTGACTCGCTTCGTGCTGCAGCTGGCCCGGGCGGATTTTTATAATCCGATCTCCCAGTTCGTGCTCAAGGCTACCAACCCGTTGCTGAAGCCTCTGCGCCGGATTATTCCTGGCTACGGCGGGCTGGATGTGGCGTCCTTGGTGCTGGTAGTGGTGCTGATCATGCTCAAGGCGGTGCTGATTCTCGGCATCCAGGTGGGCGGTTTCCCGGCGGGTATCGGTGGGCAGTTGGTGATCTACAGCCTGCAGGAGCTGGCCAGCCTGATCCTCAACTATGTGTTCTGGGCGGTGCTGATTCGGGTGATTCTCAGTTGGGTAGCCCCGGACCCGTATAACCCGGTGGTACGGGTCATTGTGCAGGTTACCGAGCCGATCATGGCACCGATTCGCAAACTGCTGCCGCCCATGGGCGGGTTTGATTTGAGCCCGCTGATTGTGCTGTTGGGCATCCAGTTACTGCAGATCCTGTTTAAGCTGCACTGACCACCAAAGTGGGAAAAGGCGCCGTATGGCGCCTTTTTTTGTTTCAGTGGTATCAAAAAGCGGGCCTTTCTCTGGTGCAAAACGTTGCAAGGGTTTTTACTTGCCCAGCGGCTTTGGTTACAAAAGAGAAATAACAACGGCGCACCAATGCGTTGGGCGCTAATCCCGGGGAAAAAGATGGAAAACCGTGCAGATTTCAGTCTGATCGGCCTGAGAGAGTTACACCACCTGTCATTGTTGCCTGGCAGTGACTTTGCGCAACTGTATGCCGCTTACCTGGAGGTGGGTCGCCGCCTGCTGGGCCTGTCCATTGGTATTGTCAGTCGTATTGAGGACGGAGACTACGAAGTGCTCGCGGTGCAACCGGGCGATGGGGGGATCAGCACTGGCGATCATTTTCCGCTGGGTGATACCTACTGTTCTACCGTGGTCAGCAAACAGGGGTCGGTGGCGTTGCACCATGTGGGCGAACTGGAAGAAATGCGCTCGCACCCGGTTTATGTGGGGATGAAGCTGGAATCCTACATGGCCGTGCCGCTTTATGTGCAGGGCGAGATTTTTGGCACCCTCAACTTCAGTGATCCGGTACCCCGCCACGAGCCGTTCGGCATCGAAGAAATGGAATTTCTGGAGTTGATGGGCAAGTCCCTTGGCCAGGCGCTGGAGCAGGACCACCTGGATCAGCAGCGGCAATTGGCCGTCAACAAGATGGAAGAGAACATGGCCCTGTTCGAGGGCGCGTTCCGTCACGCGGCCATTGGCATGGCCATTGTGTCCCCGCAAGGGGGCTGGATGCGGGTGAATCAGGCGCTGTGCAACATTCTGGGCTATGACGAGCAGACTTTGCTGGCAAGTGATTTCCAGACCATTACCCACCCGGACGACCTGGAAAAGGACCTGAACCACGTGCAGGCGCTGTTGGCAGGCAAGCGCAACAGTTACTGGATGAAGAAACGGTATTTTCACCAGGACGGTCGTATCGTCTGGGTCTTGCTGGCGGTGTCTATTGTCCGTAACGCGGATGGCACGCCCCGGTATTTTCTCTCCCAGATTGAAGATGTGTCCGCTCAAGTCACCGCAGAGCGTGCTTTGCGCCAGAAGCAGGACGAACTGGAGCAGCTCAATCAGGAGCTGGCGGACATGGCCCGCACGGACCCGCTTACCGGGCTGAATAACCGGCTGGTGCTGATGGAAAATCTGCGTCAGGAGTTCCGCCGCTGCGAACGCAGCCGTGAGCCGATTTCTGTAGTGTTCATGGATGTGGATTATTTCAAGCACTACAACGATACCTACGGGCACATGGAAGGGGATGTGGCGCTGCAGGCCGTGGCGGCGGCGCTGCGTCCGGTGATCCGTGATACCGATGTGCTGGCGCGTTACGGGGGCGAAGAGTTCGTTGCCTTGCTGCCCACCGCCAATGTGCAGGCGGCAGAGGGTGTGGCGGAACGTTGCCGCCATGCCGTGGCCGGCATTGCTTCGCTCAGCGCGCCGGTGAGCCTGAGCGTAGGAGTGGCGACGCTCCTGCCCTGCGGCGAAGCCGATGAAGCGAAGGATCCGGAAGCACTGCTAAGCGCGGCGGATCAGGCGCTCTACGCTGCCAAGGAAGCCGGCCGTAACTGCGTTCGTACGGCGTTGCTGTAACGCGCTCAAGGCGTTTCTTTGATGGCAGGGGGGGAAATAATGGCGCTCAAGTTGTAAGTTCCAAATAGGAACCTATAATGCAGGCAACGCCATTACCCCTGAGAATGACCATGAACCCTGCCACCATGACCGGCCTGGAAATCATGCAGGCTTTCGCCGCCGGCAAGATTCCCCGTGCCCCCATTTCTGAAACCATCCCCATGGACCCGGATACCGTGGAAGAAGGCCGTGTGGTCTTTATCGCGACTCCGGACAAGCGCCACACCAATCCGCTGGGCGGGGTACATGGTGGTTTTGCGGCCACCGTATTGGACTCGGTGACCGGCTGCGCCACCCACACCGTACTGGCTGCCGGCGAGAGCTACGGCACCACGGACCTGAACATCAAGATGTGCCGGCCGCTGACCTTCGACAAGGCCTACCGGGCGGAAGGGAAAGTGATTAACCGGGGGCGCAATCTGGTGATCTCGGAAGGGCGTATCGTGGACGAGGAAGGCAAGCTGTACGCCCACGCTACCTGCACTTGCATGATTGTGGCCCCGCGCGCGTAAACGTCTGCTGTAGGAGCGTCGCTGGCGGCGCGATACGATAACTTCAGTCTCGAGTTGCGAGAAGCGAGTTTCGAAAGGCAACCCCAAACCAGGGGAAAACCCAACGATTTTCGCTTCTCGTCACTCGTTACTCGCAACTGGGTTATCGCGCCGCCAGCGGCGCTCCTACGGAAGTACGGGATTACCCTATGCAGGGTGTCTTGCCCTGTTTCTCCTGGGATTCCATCCAGCTCAGAATGCGCCCGCCCAGCGGTCGCTGGGTCGCTTCGGCGGCCAGCGCCACGGCGCCCCGCAGCCCCTCGATATCGATACCGGTCTTCAGTCCGGCACTTTCCAGCAAGTACACCAGATCTTCCGTGGCCATATTGCCGGTGGCACCGGGGGCAAACGGGCAGCCGCCCAGCCCGCCCACGGAGGCATCGAAACGGCGCACACCCAGATCCGCCGCCGCCCAGGCCATGGCGGCGGCCAGCCCGCGGGTGTCGTGCAGGTGCACATAGAATTTCTCTGCGCCGAATTCCCGAATCAGCGGCGCCATGATGTCCTTCATCTGCTGGGGGTTGCCGGCGCCAATGGTGTCGGCGATGGCCACCTCGTCGGAGCCGGCGGCAAACATGCGCTCGCTGAGTTGCTGGGGCAGTGTCACTGGCACCGGGCCGTCGTAGGGGCAGGCGAAGGCGCCAGAGATATAAGTGCGGGTGGCGATGCCGTCGGCTTGGGCCGCTGCAATGATCGCCTCACAGCTCTGCGCGGCTTGCTCCAGGCTCATGCGCAGGTTGCGCTCGTTGAAGGAATCGGTGGTGGACAGCACCAATGCCACCGTGGGGTAGCCCGCTTCCCGCGCCAGCTGGTAGCCCTTAAGGTTGGGCACCAAAGCGGTGTAGTGCAGTGCGTCACCTTGCGGCAATAGCGGGGTGAGGGCGGCGGCATCGGCCATTTGCGGGATTGCCTTGGGGCTCACAAAGCTCACCGGTTCCAGGTAGCGCATGCCCGCATCGACCAGTAACTGGGCCAGTTTCGCCTTGGTGGCGGTGTCCACGGTTACCGGTTGATTCTGAAGGCCGTCGCGCAGCCCCACTTCGTTGATGATTGCCTGGTCTGTCATGGTGCTTGCCGTCGTACCGAAAAGGGCCCGCAAGTGTGCCATCGGTGCTGGCTTTGTGCACCCTGGGCGGACAGACGGTGGTTTGGCAGGGTGGCCAGAACTGACAGGTTCTTGGTGGTTTCGGTTTTCCTTGGTGGCGGCGTCTGCGGCAACCTTGGGTTAAGGAGCATCATTGCCGCCACTAACAATAACAGGAGCCAACCATGAGCAGCCTGCCCCCCTGCGCCATGCTCAAGCACGTGCACCACAGTGCCTACCGCTGCCGCGATGCCGAGCAGACCCGCTGGTTTTATGAAGATGTTTTGGGCCTGCCACTCACCCTGGCCATGGTGTTCGATGAAGAACCCGGCACCGGCCGCAAGATCGATTACATGCATCTGTTCTTCAAGATGGGCGATGACAATTTCATTGCCTTCTTCGATGCCCCGGAGGGGGCGGATGAAAAGATGTTTCGCCCGCGCAGTGCCTTCGATCTGCACTTGGCCTTTGAAGTGGACACCCTGGGCGAGTTGAAGGACTGGCGCCGACGAATCAACAAGGCGGGTCGCCCTTGCTTCGGCCCCATCGACCACGACTTCATTCACTCCATCTATTTCTTCGACCCCAACGGCATTCCGCTGGAGATCACCATCAAGGATGCCCGCTACGAGGCGGTGGTGGCGGAGGATGCTGCCAGCGCCCATGGGGTGCTGAAGGCATGGACCGAAAAGACCCGCGCGCTGAAGGAAGGCAATTTTGGTGCCGCGGCCCTGGATATGCGTGGCCTGGACATGAGCAAGACTGACTTCTCGAAAGTGAAGGGCGCCATGGACCAGCAGAAGGGCACACAAAGAGAAGAACAAAAGGACGCCCCGCAATGAGCAAGCACTACGATCGCACCCCGTATCTGGTGACCTTTATGGAGCAATCCAGCTTCAAGGACACCTATGCCGGCCCCATGGATCTGGTGGCGCTGGAATCCCACCTGCTTACCCCGAAAAGCGGCCCGGGCAAAACCGTGGTGATCTTTATGCACCCGGTGGGTGGAGGTGCTTACCTGCCCATGGTCTCGGCGCTGGCGAAAGCGGGGCTCTCCGTTATCTATTGCAACAGCCGTTACCGCGGGGCCGACAGCGCGTTGCTGATGGAAAAAGTGGTGGCGGATCTGGGCGCCTGCGTGCGCGATGCCAAAGAACGGTTGGGTTTTGAAAAGGTGGTGCTGGCGGGCTGGTCCGGTGGCGGCTCCCTGAGCCTGCTGTATCAGGCCGAAGCGGAAGACCCACAGATTACCCACACCCCGGCGGGGGATCCTTATGACCTCACCGCGCAAAAGCTGATCCCGGCGGACGGCATCATGCTGCTGGCGGCCCACGTGTCCCGCGCCATCACCATGACCGAATGGCTGGACCCCTCCGTGAAGGACGAAACCAACCCGGAGGATCGGGATCGGGAGCTGGATATCTACCACCCGGATTGCCCCAACCAGCCGCCCTACAGTGCTGCGTTCGTGGCCCGTTTCCGTCAGGCGCAGATCGACCGCAACCGCCGCATCACAGCCTGGGTGAAGGGCAAGCTGGAAGATTTCCGTAGCCAGGGCCTGCACACGGAGGAGTACGGCTTCATCGTGCACCGCACCATGTGCGACGTGCGCTGGCTGGATCCGAAACAGGACAGCAATGACCGTGCCCCCGGCACCTGTTATCTCGGCGACCCGCAAACGGTGAACAACGGCCCGGTGGCGTTGGCGCGCTTCAACACCCTGCGTGGCTGGTTGAGCCAGTGGAGCTTTGACGATTCCCGCGCCAATGGCCCGGCCTGTGCCGGGCGTATCACGGTGCCGGCCCTGGTGATCGGCAACACTGCCGACAATGCCTGTACCCCCAGCCATACCCAACGGCTCTTCGATGGCTTCCAATCAGGGCAGGCCACCTTGAGAGAAGTGGCCGGTGCGAATCACTATTACTTTGGCCAGAACGACAAACTGGCTGAAGCGGTAGAGCACTGCACCCGCTGGCTGCACGAGCAGGGGCTGCACCAGGCAGGTGTGGAATGATGGGTGGTCAATTGTGAATTCTCTTCACGCCTTGTCCGACAGTCATACCAGCCCCGCTTCATCCTCCCCGGCACTGGCCTAGCGTCAGTAAAAACAACAACGGAGTAATCACGGGATGGGTTTGATCATTTTTCTGTTGGCACTGGCGGTGCTCGCCACGGTGTCCATCACCCTGCTGTTCTACCTGTGCTGGTACTACGACCGCCGCAGTTTTCCGCAACAGGCCGAGCTGCCCGGTGAGCAGCCGCTACGGCTGGTGCCCGCCATGTTGGGCATGGCCAAGGAAGCCGCCGCGCTGACGGTTTTGGTGTTCAGTTATCCGTTGCGGTTGATCCACGATACCTCGCCGGCGCGCAGCCGCCATCACGGTGAGCCACCGGTGATTCTGGTCCACGGCTATGGCGGTAACAGCGCCAACTTCCTGTTTATGCAGTGGCGACTGAAGTGGCGGGGCTGGTCCAACGTCTATTCCGTGAGCTATACCCCGCCACACATCAATGCCCGCAAGCTGTCCCAGCAGGTGGTGGACCATGTGGAGCGTATCCTGGCGGCCACGGGCGCGGAAAAAGCGCACTTGGTTTGCCACTCCATGGGCGGCCCGCTGACCCGGTACGCCCTGAAAAACCTGGGCCTGGCCGGCAAGGTGGATCGGGTGATCACCCTGGGTAGTCCGCACTATGGTTCGCGGGTCGCCGGCCTGTTTCCGCCGTTGGGCGCTGCCGCCCAGCTGCGCTACCAGAGCCCTTTTATCCGGGAGCTGGCCACTGAAACAACCTGCCCGGGTGGCGCGCGGTACTTTTCCATCTTTTCCAACATGGATAATTTTGTGCTGCCGGTCTCCACGGCGGTGTTGCACGGTGCGGAAGAAAATATCCATGTCCCGTATCTGGGCCATTGTGCCTTGTTGTACAGCACGCGGGTGATGGATCAGGTGGAGCGTTGCCTTCTGGCCCCGGTGAAGGACAGCTGATCAGACATTGATCTGGAACATGGTTGCCTTTCCTCTCTTGCCGGATCATGGTGAAAGTGATCACGCGAGAGAGGGAGTTTGACCATGAGTGAATACGGCGCAACAGTGGCCTGGCACCTGCAGCGGGGCACTGAATTCGATTATGAACATTTCAATCGGGACCACGAGTGGACCTTCGCCGGCGGCGAAGTGGTGCAGGCCTCCGGCTCCCCGGAGTTTTACGGCTGCGCCAACCGGGTGAACCCGGACGAAGCCGTCATTGCCGCCACGGCCAGCTGTCATATGCTGACTTTCCTGTCCATCGCCGCCAAGCGTGGCCTCAACGTCCTTAGCTATATTGACCAGCCGGTAGGCACGGTAGAAAAGAACCCGGAAGGCCGCATGGCAATTACCCGGATCGTGCTGCGCCCCCGAGTCGTCTTCGACGGCGAGGAACCGGATGGCGATGCCCTGGAAAAGCTCCACGACAGCGCCCATCGCAACTGCTTCGTGGCCAATTCCCTGAAGGCGGACGTGCGCATAGAGCCAGTCTAGTCGACCGGGTTTCCCTCAAGCCTGACGGATTCTGCAGGAGCGCCCTTCCAGGGCGCGAACCCCCGTACGCCAATCGTAAACCCCCAAACTCCAGATTTGCCGGCGCAGGTCAAAGGCATCGATTCGCCTCACCCGTCGGGACCGGACAGTCACCCGGCAGTGATGTGACCGTCACGCCTTATGGCTAGAATGTGGACCATTGTTTCGCGGCCCACCCTGCGTGGGTCGTTGCCGTTCACTCACAGGACTAGCCAACATGCTTGATCAGAACGAAATCGAACTGTTTCGCGATAACGTCAAAAAATTCCTCGAAAACGAAGTCGCTCCTTACTACGACCAGTGGGAAAAAGCCGAAATGTTCCCCCGCGAGCTGTGGAACAAGATGGGCGAAAATGGCCTGCTGTGTGTGGACGTACCGGAAGAATACGGCGGCTTCGGCGCCAACTTCCGCCTGTCCGCAGTGATTGTGGAAGAAGCCTCCCGGGCCGGCTTCGGTGCCCTGGCCTCCAACATCTCCGTGCACTCCGACATCGTTGCTCCCTACATCCTGCACCTGGGCAACGAAGAGCAGAAACAAACCTGGTTGCCGAAAATGGTCACCGGTGAAGCCGTAGGCGCCATCGGCATGACCGAACCCGGTGCCGGTTCAGACCTGCAGGGCATGAAAACCCGTGCCGACAAGGACGGCGATGGCTACAGCATCAGCGGCCAGAAAACCTTCATCACCAACGGCCAGCACTGCGACGTGATCGTGCTCGCCACCAAGACCGACCCCAATGCCGGCTCCAAAGGCATGACCCTGTTCACCGTGGACTGCGCGCTGGATGGCTTTGCCCGTGGCCGCAACCTGGAAAAAATGGGCCACCACGCGGCGGACACCTCTGAACTGTTCTTCGAAAACGTGAAAGTGGGCGCCGACCAGATTCTCGGCGGTGAAGGCAAAGGCTTCGCCAACCTGATGAACGAACTGCCCCGCGAACGCCTGATCCTGGCCCTGGGCGCCATCGCTGCCTGTGAAGGCATGATCGAGCGCACCATCGAATACACCAAAGAGCGCATGGCGTTTGGCAAGCCGATCTCCAGCCTGCAAAACACCCGCTTCGTGCTGGCGGACCTGCACGCCCAGGTCGTCGTCAACCGCGCCTACGGTGAGCAGTGCATCGACCAGTACGATCGCAGCGAACTCACCGCCACCAACGCCTCCATCGCCAAGCTCACCACCACCGAGCTGCAAGGCGTGGTTGCCGACAAATGTCTGCAACTGTTCGGTGGCTACGGCTACATGCAGGAATATCCCATCTCCCGCGACTACGTGGATGCCCGCATCCAGCGCATCTACGGCGGTACCAGCGAAATCATGAAGGAAATCATCTCCCGGGAGATTATCGGGCGTTAATCGCTTCCTTTCATGTTTCACAAAAACGCGGCTTCGGCCGCGTTTTTTTGTCCCTGCTTTTCTGTAGGAGCACCTCTTGAGGTGCGAACCTTAGTGCAGCCAAACCCTGACTAGCCCGTGCTCAACAGAAAACCCGGCTTATTTGTAGTATATGGCTTACATAAAAAGCTAAGCGGTTGATATAAAGTGAGTTTCATTGGGGGAGGGGTTGGGGAAACTCAGGAAATAAATCGCTGCTTTGACTTTTGTCAGACGAGATAAGTTCTCAACGTTCTCTAGCTCTCTGTGTCCATGAAAGTGGTAGCAGATCATATGTGCCGCTAATGGGGTTATATCCAGTGGTAATGTGATTGTTAGCCTAATTGCGTCTCTGTTTTTCTTTGGTTTTTGGCGACATGGCAGCCGTTTTTGCGCTTGCTTCCAGTATTAAGGCGAAAAAAAGGGAAGAGGAAAATTCTCAGTAATGCGAGGGATTCGGGAGGGGCGTTCCCTCGCATTAAGTCAGGCGCAATCCTCAAAACTGAATCCAATTTTATTTCCACGTTTTAGGTGGATGTGGAATGGTGTTCTATTTGAAATTTAAGTTCCGTTCTAGGGGGGTGGTAGTGAAAATTGTATTTTGCTTTATTTTAATTCTCCCGTTGAGTTGCTTTTCATCTGATGTCATTGATAGAGAAATGGTCGAGGAGTTTTTATATAAAGAGAAAAAATTTATACAGAATAAGGACGTTTCAGGGTTTTCCTTGCTGTTCGCGGATGACTTCATGGGGAAAGATAGGAATGGAAAAACTATTGGGAAGAGAGACGTAGTTACTGATATTTCCTCTGCATTTATTAATGCATCTAATTTGCTGCATTCTTCAAAAATAATTTCGCTGTCAATTTATAAGGATGGAAGTTCAGCAGAGTTGATCCTGGAAAATGAAACAAAGCTTCTCATAGAAGTTGGAGGTTTCCGCCAGGTCATTTCTAGCTCAGGGCTGACTAAATCCGTAATCGCGATAGATGATGGGTTATTGAAATACAAAGAAAATGTATACTTGGAAAGATAGTTGCGTTTTTGTACTGGTCAAAGCTGATGATTGGAGACCGTCAGAGATGTGCATGAGGGAGCCTGTTCCAGGTTTTCTTTTTCGGTTCCGCTGGGATTGTGGGGGACGAGAGGCCTGGCCTTTTTTCAGTGTATGGTGCTCGTTTCCTCGGGGAAATATCTGCTGATAGAATCTTTATAGGGATTAAATTAATGAAAAAGTACTTGCCAGTGTTCTTCATCATTCTCCTGTCAGGGTGTGCGGATCCACTGCCCGAAGACAGACTGGACTATGTAGGAGAGTGGCGCAGTAACGAAATGGGTCTGCTGATTCTTGCTGATGGATCTGTTTCCTATAAGCGGCTAAAGGGAGGGGCAACCACTTCCGTAAGTGGACCTTTAAAACGTTTTGAGGGCGACAACTTTGTTGTGGGGGTGTTTTTCATGACTACCACATTCGACGTCACGGAGCCGCCGCATGAAATTGGTGGTGCATGGAAAATGACTGTTGATGGTGTGCGATTAACAAGAGTTAGTGACTAATGTGTCAACAGGAAGAGTAAAATTAGGAAAACCGGTTTTTTAATTTTTAATGCGCTGGGGTTGATGGGAATCATCCTTCTGGGTTTGTTTTGCTATCTTAATGAAATCGCATCGCCAGATAATGTTCTGCATGAGTACCGGTTAAGGCTCGTTCTGGTCTTCGTGGTAGCGATTATTATTCATGGCGCCTATTTGATCGCTGAAGCAGTCAAAAAGAAGAGATATGTCTGGATGGTGCTGATGCTAATTGCGCCGGTTCCTGTTTACTGGATCTATTACCTCTATGTCGTCGTGATAGGCATTGGAAACTATGTAAAAGCGAAAGCTGCGGAGTAGAAGCGGATCTATTCCCGGCGTTTTCCTGTGTGATGAGATTTCCATGTTTATGGTGTTTCGTTTCTTTAATTTAAATCGTCAAGATGTGATTTATGAAGCTCTCCAAGGTTTTTCTCCTTCTTCTGCCCGCAATTTTTTCCGGCTGTACCAATGTGGCCGGTGATGTCACCAGAACCTTGAGTCCGGTGTCGTCCGCTCCTCTCGACCGCGCGGCGTTGTTCTCCAGCGCTAATGCGTTTTTCACTGACGCGGGCTACCAGTGCAGGTCGACTTCCGATACGGAGGACTTTCGCTGCCGCAAAGATCTCCGTGATATCTATATTCACCAGACCCACGCGGTGGTGGAGATTTTCCCGGGCGATGATGGGGGCAACCCTCTGTTGGTGACGACGCGCTGGGATGAAGGGTTGATTCCGGGTGAGTTCATTTCCAGCCAGTTTAGTAATCCGGATGTGGCTGCGTTCTGTGATTACCTTGCGCAGGCGACGCTGGCTGTTTGCCGGAATGCGTCATGACGTGGCCTATGCCCCGGAGTGAATGGATGAGCAGAAAAAGGGCTGAACTGTGCCGGAAATAAAGACGTTTGCGTTGTTTGTGATTACGGCGCTCGCCGAGATCGTGGGCTGTTACTTGCCGTACCTGTGGTTGCGTGAAGGCAAGTCGATCTGGTTGCTGGTGCCAGCCGCGCTAAGTCTGGCGCTGTTTGCCTGGTTGCTTTCCTTGCACCCCACTGCTGCGGGCCGGGTGTATGCCGCCTACGGGGGCGTTTATATTTTTATGGCGATTTTCTGGTTGTGGGCGGTGGACGGTATTCGCCCGACAGCCTGGGATTTGCTGGGTTCCGGTGTGGCATTGTTGGGGATGGCCATCATCATGTTTGCGCCTCGCGCCTGACTGATACCTTCCTTGCTGGCCATTCGGCCTGTTCCTTTCTCCTTCTCATTTTCCCTTTCTGCCTTTTCCTGGTCTGTTTATTGTTCAGCATGGTTATTTGCCGCGTTGCTGGTGGGTGCCGATGTGGCGGTGACCACGTAGCGCAGGGGGCCGCCGGGAGTGAGGGCACCGAAGGGGTAGCAGGTGATCAGTATCAGCTGTTGGTCGTCCCGGGGGATGTGTAAGGGATGCTGTTGGCTATTGATGACCTGTTGTCTGCTGATCTGAAAATGCTGCTGTGAACCGTCGGCCAATTGCACGGCGAGGGGCTGGCCAGGGTTCAGGGTTTGCAGAAAGGCGAAGTGGGTGTCGCGGTGGCCGGCCAGGGTGAGGGCCTGGTCGCTGCCGATGCCGCCGGCCAGTCGGCCGGGCCCGAAAGCCAGGGCTTCACCGCTGGTGCTTTCCAGCACATAGAGGGTTTCCCCGGCGGGAGTGGTGAGGCGCGCCACCGGCCAGGTGTCTGCCCAGGGCCAGGGGCGCTGGGGTGCGCCCTGTTCCAGGGTGGTTTGCCAGGCGTGGGCGATCAGGTGCTGGGCCAGCCAGGCCTTGCCGTCCAGCCAGCTGGCCCAGCCTGCGAGCCCCAGAAGCCCCGCCAGACTGAGTGTCAGCGCCCCGCGTTCAAGCCGCGCCATGGTTCAGCCTCCGCTGACGAAGCCAGAGCAGCAGGCAGACCATCAGCAGCACGCCAGCCAGCCGCCACAACAACGGCGCCGGTGTGGCCGTGCCTGGCCAGGCCGCAGTGTGTTGCGTGCCGTGCGGTGCCTGGTTGCGAACGGTGTCGTGCAGCAGGGGTTCATGGGCGGGCCGGGAGACCGTTTCTTCCACGGCGATGAAGCTGGTGTAGCGGCTGACCAGTTGATGGCGCAGGGCCACGTCGGTGATCAGCGGGGCGATATCCGTTTCCGCAGCACCCAGGGTGATGCGGTCCATCAGGTCAGCGATTTTGCGCCGGGCCCACAGGCTGGCGGTGCCCGGGTGGTTGTTGTTGGTGGGCAGGGTGACCGGTTGTTGCCAGTGTTGGGTGCTGTAGCCGCTGACGGTAATGTGTTCCGGCGGCGCGGACAGCTTCATGGCTACCAACAGGGGCTCACCGGCATACAGGTCTGGCAGCTTTTGCGGCCAACGCTCGGTGACGATGCCGTCCGGGAGTTGCACCTGCAGGTTGCGCATCAGCGGCGATTCCAGGCGGCGAAACAAGGTGTCCATGCCTTGTTGCACCTGGTTTTGGTCGTTGATGTAGGTAAAGCTGCCGCGCCCGAACTGGGCGGCGCGGGTCATGAAATGGCTGTTGGGGGCGGAGCCGATACCCACGGTAAACAGGCGGGCTTCACCGAGCTGTTGCTGCAGGGCGCGGAAGATGCTGCTCTCGTTACCCACGGCGCCATCGGTAATAAAAATCACCTGGCGCAGGTAACCGTCGCTGACGGGCTGACTCAGGGTGGCGCTGAGGGCGGGCAGCATGTGAGTGCCGCCGCTGGCTTGCAGGCCATCCACGAAATCTTGCGCCTGTTGGCGGCTGTTATCGCTGACCGTGACCGGCGTTTCAAACAGCAGGGTGTGCTGGCTGTCGAAGTCGGTGATGTTGAAACGGTCGCCGGGCTTCAGGCGCTGCAGGGCCAAGTGCAGGCTGGCCTTGGCCTGGCGCATGGGCGCGCCGCCCATGGAGCCAGAGCTGTCGATGATGAACAGGGTTTCCCGCGGCAGCGCTGTCACTTGGCCGGTTTCCGGCGGAACCACCATCAGCAGGGCATAGTGCTCGCCGTCGATTTCTTCGTGAAAGCGGGTAACCAGTGGTTCGCCGGTGTCTTCCAGTTCCCAGTTGAGCAGCAGATCCCGATCCATGGCGATGGCGCCGGCTTTTGGTGTGATGCTGTAGCGCCGCCCGTGCCGTTGGTAGTGGATGGCGTGGCTGGGGCTGCCCAGCGTGGCCAGCCGCGCACCGGCATCCAGATCGATATGGACGGACGCGGTGCCGGCCTCGGCGGTACCGCCGGGGGCCGCTACGGTGTTGCGTAGCAGGGAATCCAGTGTGTGGGGTGCTTCCGTGGGCGGAGTGAAGCGCGGCGTCAGGGTGAGGGGCAGGCGCAGTTGGAAGCGGTGGCCATCCACATTCAGGGTCTGCTGGTAATGCAGCTCCACTTGCACCGTTTCGCCGGGGGCGATGTTGGCCACGGCGGTGGTAAACAGGTTGGGGCGTTGCTGGCTGACCAGGCTGGCCTTCTTGCCGCTGGCGCGGGCCTGTCGGTAGGTCTTTTCTGCTTCGGCCTTCCTGTCGATGCGGCCGACGATGCGCCTGTCTCCGATGGTCAGCACCATGCCGTCCACGGCGGCGTTTTCCGGCAGCGGAAACAGGTAGCGCCCTTCGCGAAACTGCTGGCTGGGATTGTGAAAACGCTGGGTCAGCGTGACCTCTGCCACCGGGCCGCTGACGGTAATGCGGGCGTCGGTGTCCAGCAGGGTGGCGGGCTGAATCTGCCCCTGTTCATCGACCAGCAGCAAGGCGCCGGTGGCAGCCTCGTCCTGCCAGCGTTGCCCGTTTGCCTGGGCGGTGAACGTCAGTAGCAGTAGTGAGAAGAAAAGCGTCAGTTTCATGGTGGCCTCCTTGTGATGAGGGCCAGCATGGCAAGGGGATAAGGGCGCTTTATGGGGATTGTGTGGGGAAGCAATTAATAGTTAATAATGAATAATTAATAGTTCGCGACCTGACGTGAGCACCAAGAGCAAACACATGAGGCCGCGCCTTCCCCGTAGACGCGGCCTCATGCATTGGAAAAACAGAGACACCAGCTTCGCGCGTTATTAATTATTCATTATTAACTCTTCATTGCCTTCTTACGCCGCGCTGCGTTTGGCGATGGCGCGCAGGACGATCTGGCACTGGTTGTCGCCGTATTCGCGGATATCCGCTTCTGCGTCGGCCACATTGCGGCCGACAACGTTGACCAGCAGGCGCTTGAAGATCTGTAGCGAGACGTCGAATTCCGAGGTGTCTTCCTGCAGGGCGATAAACGAATAGCGCTTGAGCAGGGGGATCAGGTCCTGAATATCGGTGGCCAGGTAGCGGTTGTGGGCGAAACGCACGGTGGCGATTTCCACAAACCGGAAGGCCAGCTGGTGCGCGGCGCGCAGGTCGTCATTCACAAAGTGCTGTTCCAGCTGGGGCAGCATCTCCACCAGATCCTCAATTTCACCGGGTTGCCAGCGGGCAGCGGCCAGCCCGGCCAGCCGTGATAGCAGCATGAACAGGAACTCATACAGGTCGCGAACCTGCTCATCGGTGACCTCGCAGACGCGGGCGCCCTTGCGCGGCTGGAGCTCGATCATGTGCTGCTTTTCCAACAGCCTGAAGGCCTCACGGAGTGAGTTAGTGCTTACATCAAGCTGCTTGGCCAGTTCGTTTTCCGGCAGGCGACTGCCGGGGGCGAGCTCACCGGTAATGATTTGCTCACCCAGGTGTCGGGCGATTTGCTCGCTGAGGCTGACCGCTTGTAGCGACATGCTGGAGTCCTTGGTAAGGCGAGTGTGGCGTGCGGCTATTATCCGCGATCGGGATAAATATGTCATTAATTGAGTTGTTTGACAATTCAGGAAATCATGGATAATGTGACCTTCACATTGATGACTGTTACTGTTTGGCTTGAACTAGCGAGGTGTGAGCCATGTTCGAGAATATGAATGCCGATGTAATGCTAAAAATGAAAAAATACGGCTACCTGAGTTTCTGGGCCATTATGGTTCCATTGGTGCCTTTTTCTGCCTATGTGGGTGTGGAAAGCGGGACCCAGGATTATTGGGCCTGGTTTATGTACGTGTTTATTTTCGGCGTGATCCCGGTACTGGATTACCTGATCGGTAAAGACCCGACCAACCCCAGCGAAGATGTCCAGGTGCCCACCATGAGTGAAGAGCGCTTTTACCGGGTGTCGGCTATTGCCATGGGCTTTGTGTGGATTGCGGTGCTGTTCTACGCCGGCCATATCTTCATGACCAATGACTATGGGTTGTTGGGCAAGATTGGCTGGATCGTGTCCATCGGCACGGTGGGTGGCATTATCGCCATTAACCTGGGCCATGAGCTGATCCACAAGGATCCCAAAGTAGAAAACTGGATGGGCGGTTTGCTGCTGTCTACAGTGACTTATGCGGGTTTCAAGGTGGAGCACGTACGCGGTCACCATGTGCACGTGTCTACTCCGGATGACGCCTCTTCAAGCCGTTACAACCAGAGCCTGTACAACTTCCTTCCCAAGGCGTTCGTGCATAACTTCATCAATGCCTGGAGCCTGGAAAAGAAATACCTGGAGCGTAAGGGCAAGAAAAATATCAGCATCTACAACGAGCTGATCTGGTGGTACAGCATTTCTGCCTTGTTCGCGGTGACCTTTGGTTTGCTGTGGGGCTGGATGGGTGTGGTTTTCTTCCTGGGGCAGAGCTTCTTTGCGGCGCTGGCACTGGAAATCATCAACTACATTGAGCACTACGGCCTGCACCGTCGTGTGAATGAGAAAGGGCGTTTCGAGCGGGTGACTCCGGCCCACAGCTGGAACTCCAACTACTTGCTGACCAATCTGGCCCTGTTCCAACTGCAGCGTCACAGTGATCACCACGCCTACGCCAAGCGTCGTTATCAGGTGCTGCGTCACTACGAGGAAAGCCCCCAGCTACCGGCGGGTTACGCCACCATGTATGTGTTGGCAATGATCCCGCCGCTGTGGAAAAAAGTGATGAACCCGCGGGTGGAAGCCTATTACGAAGGCGAGCTGGACCAGCTGTTCCGTGACAGCAAGCGAGTCAACAATATCGCGTAAGAGCAGTTAACAGTTAATAATTAAGAGTTAACAGCTAGAACAAGAAAGCCCCGGCAATGCCGGGGCTTTTTTATGGTCGCTGGCACGCTTTCAACGAAGTCGCTGTAGGAGCACCGTTCAGGGTGCGAACCGTGCGAAGCACGAGGCGGTAAGGCATGACAGGTTCTCCCCTCCTCGCGTCACTTCCTTACTTCATTGTTTCCAGAACATCGGCGTGAACAGGACCAGCAGCGTAAAGATTTCCAGACGGCCGGCGACCATCAGTACGGTCATCATCCACTTGGCGCTGTCGGTGATGTTGGCGAAGCCGCCGCCCACCTGGCCGATCCCAACCCCCAGGTTGTTAAGGCTGGCAGCGACGGCGCTGACGGCGGTGGCCAGGTCCATGCCGGTCATGGTGAACAGCAGGGTGAAGATCACCGAAATGGTGATGTAAACACCGACAAACCCCCAAACGGCCTGTAGCACCCGGTCGGGAATGGACTGGCGCCCAAAGCGCAGGGCGAATACGCCGTTGGGGTAAATCAAACGGCGCAGTTCGCGAATGCTGTGGTGGAACACCAGGGCGGCGCGCACGGCCTTCATGCCGCCGCCGGTGGAACCGGCGCAGCCGCCGATAAAGCTGGTGAGTACCAGCAGATAGGGGATAAAGCCGGGGAAGGCAGCAGCATTGGTGCTGGTTAGCCCGGTGCCGGTGCTGAAAGACGCCACCTGGAACGCGGAGTGGCGGAGGGCATCGTCCACTTCGAAGTCGTAATGGAAGAACAGCAGGCCGGCGGTGATGATGGCGGTGTAGATCAGGAACAGGCTGATAAAAAAGCGAAACTCCGGATCACGAAGGTAGGCGAACAGGGAGCGGCCGCGCCACACTGCAAAATGCAGGGCAAAGTTGAGCCCGCCAATCAGAATGAACAGGGTGGCGGTCCAGTCGATCAGTGGGTTGTCCCAGTAGGCCATGGAGGCATCGTGGGTGGAAAAGCCGCCGGTGGCCACGGTGCTGAAGCTGTGACAAATGGCGTCGAACACGCTCATGCCGAAAGCCCAGTACAGCAGGGCACAGGCAATGGTAATAAACAGGTAGATAAACCACAGGGCTTTGGCCGTTTCGGCGATGCGTGGGGTGAGTTTGGCGTCTTTCATGGGGCCGGGGATTTCAGCTTTGTAGAGCTGCATGCCACCGATGCCGAGCATGGGCAGAATGGCCACCGCTAAAACGACTACGCCCATGCCGCCCAGCCACTGTAATTGCTGGCGGTAGAAGAGTACCGATTTGGGCAGAAAGTCGATGCCGGACAGGATGGTGGCGCCGGTGGTGGTGAGGCCGGAAACGGATTCGAATACCGCATCGGTGAAGCCCACCGGAACATCGTCACTGATAATTAGCGGCAGCGCGCCGATCACGCCGAGCACGGACCAGAACAGGGTAACGACCAGAAAACCGTCGCGGGTTTGCAGTTCGGTTTTGTTGCGGAAAAACGGCAGCCACAGGCTTAAGCCCAGCGCCAGGGTAATGACAAAGGAGATCAGGAACGGGGTTTCGCTGCCTTCCTGATACCAGTAGGACACGGCTACCGGCGGCATCATGGTAAAGCTGAAGACCACCAGCAGCAGGCCGAGAATTTTCGAAATTAGCGCGAAGTGCATGAGGGTTCCCGCTGGCAGGCCGACACGCACCACGTATCACGCCGAAGCCCGGCATGGTCGTGTGCTGCCTGTTGCGTGGTGCGTGGTTGCGTGTCTGCGTGCATGCGTTTCCTAAAAAAACGTAAAGCCGACCTGGAACAGTTTCTCCACGTCCCGGGTTCGGCGTTTGTCGATCAGGAACAAAATCACGTGGTCGTCCGGTTCGATCACCACATGGTCGTGGGCAATCAGCACTTTTTCGCCGCGCACAATGGCGCCGATGGTGGTGCCTTCCGGCAGATCAATTTCGTCGATGGCCCGGCCCACTACCTTGGACGATTTGGCATCCCCGTGGGCAATGGCCTCGATGGCTTCCGCTGCACCCCGGCGCAGGGAATAGACGTTGACCACATCGCCCCGGCGCACATGGCTGAGCAGGCTGCCGATGGTGGATTGCTGGGGCGAAATGGCGATATCGATGTCGTGCCCCTGCACCAGGTCCACGTAGGCCGGGTTGGAAATCAGCGTCATTACCTTGCGAGCACCGAGCCGTTTGGCCAGCAGTGAGGCCATGATGTTGGCTTCGTCATCGTTGGTCAGGGCGCAGAACACATCGGTGTTCTCGATGTTGGCCTTGAGCAATTCGTCCCGGTCGGTGGCCAGCCCTTGCAGCACTACGGTCTGGTGCAGTTTTTCGCCCAGCCATTCCGCCCGTTTGGGCATGCGCTCCAGGACTTTGACGTTGTAGCGATGCTGAATGGTCTTGGCCAGGCGGTAACCGATGTTGCCGCCGCCGGCGATAACGATGCGCTTGTAGTTATGCTCCAGGCGGCGCAGCTCACTCATGACCGCACGGATATCGTTCTTGGCGGCGATGAAGAACACCTCATCGTCGGCTTCGATCACGGTGTTGCCTTCCGGGATGATTGGCCGGCCGCGGCGGAAAATAGCTGCGACGCGGGTATCCACGTTGGGCATGTGCTTGCGCAATTCGCGCAGTTCGTTGCCCACCAGCGGTCCACCGTAATAGGCGCGCACCGCCACCAGCTGTACCCGGCCACCGGCGAAGTTCACCACCTGCAGGGCGCCCGGGTGTTCGATCAGGCGCTTGATGTAGTCGGTCACCACCTGTTCAGGGCTGATGATCACATCAATGGGCAGGGCGTTCTCGTTGAACAGTTTTTCCGAGCGGCTGGTGTAGTGGGCGGTGCGAATGCGGGCGATCTTGGAGGGGGTGCGGAACAGGGAGTAGGCCACCTGACAGGCGATCATGTTGACCTCGTCAGAGTTGGTCACTGCGATCAGCATGTCCGCGTCTTCGGCGCCGGCTTCCTTGAGTACTGCCGGGTAGCAGCCCATGCCGCGCACGGTGCCGATATCCAGGCGGTCACCCAGCTCGCGCAGGCGTTCATCATCGGTGTCGATGACCGTGATGTCGTTGCGTTCATTGGCCAGGTTTTCGGCCAGAGTGCCACCCACCTGGCCGGCACCGAGAATAATGATTTTCATGAACTGAGTCGGGCCCCCGATTCTTTACGCAGGCAAGCCAGGTAGAAACCGTCCGGACCGTGTTGTTCCGGGAACAGCTGCCACCCTGCGTCCACCATTGTGGCCCCTTCCGGCCGTGGCGTCACATCCCGGGCCTGTGGCTGGCGTTGCAGGAAGTCACGAACCTGATGGTCGTTCTCGTCGCGCAGCACCGAACAGGTGGCATACACCAGCATGCCGCCGGGATTGAGCAGCGGCCATAGTGCATCCAGCATGCGCGCTTGTAAATCAACCAGTGCGGCGATGTCCGAGGCCTTGCGGTGCCATTTCACATCCGGCTGGCGGCGCAGGATGCCGGTGGCGGAGCAGGGGGCGTCCAGCAGGATGGCATCGAAGGGGGTGCCGTCCCACCAGGAGTGCGGGTCGCTGGCGTCGCCTTGTAGCAGGGTGACGTCAGTGCCCAGCCGTGCCAGGTTTTCGCGGATGCGGGCCAGCCGTTTGCCTTCCAGCTCCAGGGCGGTGAGGTCTGCGGCGGGGAATTTCTCGCGCAGCTGCCCGGTTTTGCCGCCGGGGGCGGCGCAGGCATCGAGGATGCGACCGTTGGCCGGGGCCTGCAGCAATTCGGCGGGCAGCTGGGCGGCTTCGTCCTGCACCGAGAGGGCACCTTGCTCAAAACCGGGCAGCTGAAATACCGGCCGAGCGGGTTGCAGGTAAATGCTGTAAGGGGCAGCGCTGCCGGCACGGGCGCCTTCACCCAGGGCGGTGAGGGCATCGGCGCGTTGTTGCTGCTGACGATTCACCCGCAGGGTGAACGGCGGTGTTTGCAGGTTGGCGCGGGCCATGGCGTCGGCGTCGTCGGGCCAATCTTTTTGCCAGCGTTTAAACAGCCAGTCTGGCAGGCTCAGCTGGATATTGGCGGGGGCGTCGGCCACAGCCTCTTCAAGGGTAATCTGGCTGGCCTTGCGCAGCACCGCATTGCTCAGGCCGGCGGCCCAGGGGGCTTTCAGCTTGCGGCACAGTTGCGGGTAGGCATTGACGATGGCGTGGGCCGGGCGGTCGCTGAACCACAGTTCATAGAGGCCGGCCAGCAGTGCCAGCCGGACCGGCTGGGCGCTGGCCTTGAGGGGCTTGGAGAGTTGCTGGTTGAGCCAGTGATTGAGAGGGCGCAGGTGACGGCACACGCCGAAGCAGATATCGCGCATCTGGCCGCCGTCGCTGCCTTGCAGGGGAAAGTCGCGCAGCACCTCGCGCAGGCTTTCGCCGTCGCCCTTGCCGGGGAGCACCCGGTTGAGGGCGCGCACGGCGCTCAGGCGCGGGTCAGGCGTTGCCACATTGATCACCAGACGCATCGGCAATGGCATCGCCCAGCGGTTCGCCAACGGTGAACAGGGCCGGGTTGCCGCGCAGCAGGTCGGACACCGCCATGCGCCGTTTGCCGGGCAGCTGCAGTTCTTCGAGGATCAGGGCGCCATCGCCGGTGGCCACATGGATGCCCTGGTCGTCCACGGCCAGAATATGGCCGGGCTCGTCGTTGTCCTGCCCCGGTTGCGGGCTTTCGCTGGCCTGCCAGATGCGCATGGGCTGGCCGTTCAGGGGCACCCAGCTCACCGGGAAAGGATTGAAGGCGCGAATGCGGTTGTAGAGCGCACGGGTGGGCAAACGAAAATCCAGCCGCGCTTCGGCCTTGCTGAGCTTGTGGGCGTAGGTGACGCCTTCGTCCGGCTGTGGGGTGGCGTTGGCCAGGTGGTGCTCCAGATCGTTCAGCACGGTCACCAGCAGGCGGGCGCCCTGGGCGGCCAGCCGGTCGTGCAGTTCGCCGCCGGTTTCACTCTCGCCGATGGGCAGGGGTTCGCTGAGCAGCATGGGGCCGGTATCGAGCCCGGCTTCCATTTGCATGATGGTGTTGCCGGTTTCCGTGTCGCCGGTGGTGATGGCCCGTTGAATGGGGGCGGCCCCACGCCAGCGCGGCAGCAGCGAGCCGTGCACGTTCAGGCAGCCCAAGCGGGGGATGTCCAGCACCGCCTGGGGAATGATCAGCCCATAGGCCACTACCACCAGGGCATCCAGAGCCAGGTCCCGCAGCTGCTGGCGGATGTCTTCACCCTTCAGGTTTTCCGGCTGCAGCACGGCAATCCCGTGGCTTGTCGCCAGCTGTTTGACCGGGCTTTGCTGCACTTTCTTGCCGCGCCCGGCGGCGCGATCCGGCTGGGTGAGCACAGCCACGACCTGATGATCGCTATCCAGCACGGCCTGCAGGCTGGCGGCGGCGAAGTCCGGGGTGCCGGCGAAGGCAAGGCGTAAGGGTTTCAATGAGCGGCCTCTGGGTCGGTAAGTGGTGGAGCAGAGAGGTGAGTTGAAAGTGAAAAGTTGAAAGTTCAAACGCGAACCCTCGAGAAAGCCACACGTCTAACGCCACGGCCGCGCCGCAGGGCTGGAATCGCGGGCATGGCGATTCGCTATTCTGAAAGCCGTTTCGGGCTTTTCAACTTTGAACTTTCAACTTGCCTCTCTCTTAAGCCTGCTGGCGGTGGATCTTTTCCAGCTTCTTCTTGATGCGGTCACGCTTCAGTCGGGAGACGTAGTCCACGAACAGCTTGCCGTCCAGGTGATCGATCTCGTGCTGGATGCAGGTGGCGAGCAGTTCGTCCGCTTCTACTTCGAAGGCGTTGCCGTCCCGGTCCAGGGCATTAATCCGCACTCGGGCCGCGCGTTTCACCTTCTCATAGAACCCGGGCACCGATAGGCAGCCTTCTTCGTAGGGTGCCAGCTCATCGGTGAGTGGCGTGATCTGCGGGTTGATGTACACCTTGGGCTCGTTGCGCTCTTCGGACAGATCCATCACCAGCAGGCGCTTGTGCACGTTCACCTGGGTGGCCGCCAGGCCGATGCCGGAGGCGTCGTACATGGTTTCGATCATGTCGTCGATCAGTTTGCGAAGCTCGTCATCTACCTTTTCCACCGGCTTTGCTACTGTGCGTAGTCGGGGATCAGGGAATTCCAGTATTTCCAGTTTAGCCATGTACCTTCTCGGAAGTTGCGGTAGTACTCGAATTTCGGTTGCTAAATATATGATCGCATTGCTAATATCCAAAAGGAACCGCGTCTACAATAAGGGATCGCGGCCGCTCTCGGGGATGAGTCCAATAATGATAAAAGGAATCCGATGATGATGAAATCGGTCCAGCGCGCCTTGACCTTTGGCCTGGTGCTGGCGGTGTCCGGTATGGCCTCCGCAGCGGTGGTGCTCAAAGACGGGCACCCCAGCAAGTATTTCGTGAAAAACGGCGATACCCTTTGGGATATCAGCGGCCGTTTTCTGCAAGAGCCGTGGCAATGGCCGGAAATCTGGCAGATCAATGAGGAAATCAGTAACCCTCACTTGATCTATCCCGGCGACGAAATCCGGCTTTCCTACGTTAACGGTGAGCCGCGCCTGTCGGTAAAACGGGGCGTGGAAGAGACCGTGATGTCCAATGGTACAGTGAAACTCACCCCGCGGGTGCGTGAAATTGCCAATGACGAAGCGATTCCGGCCATTCCTGCCAGTGCAATCCAGTCTTACCTGAAGGAAGGGCTGGTGGTAGACCGCAAGGAAATCGTCGAAGCCCCCTACTTGGTGGGTGGCCGCGATCGCCGTGTGATCTTCGGTGAAGGTGATACCGTTTACGCCCGCGATACCGTGACCCAATGGGAAGACCTGGATCAGGGTTACGGTTTCTACCGCACCGGCGAGCAATATGTGGACCCGGATACCAATGAAGTGCTGGGTTACGAAGCCCGCCAGATCGGCCTGGGCCGGGTGGCCAGCCACGATGACGACATGATTACCCTGCGGGTCACTGATTCCAGTGAAGACCTGCGTATTGATGATCGCCTGTTCTCCACCGAAGATCGCCGCGTGCGTGCCGTGTTGTATCCATCGGCACCGGACACCAAGATTGAGGCGAAAGTGATTCGCTTCTTTGACCGCCTTAACAGTGTGGCCCGTAACGACGTGGTGGTGATCAACAAGGGACTGCGTGACGGCCTGAAAGAAGGCAACGTGCTGGATATCTATGGCCAGGGCGAAGTGGTCCGCGATCGCCAGCAGGGTGACATGGTCCAGCTGCCCCGTGAGAAAACCGGTTCCATGGTGATCTTCCGGGTCTTCGACAAAGTCAGCTACGGCTTGATCATGGAGTCCATGCGGCCTATCTATATGAACGACATCGCCGAAAGCCCGGCGGGCAGCTACTGATTTCTCTGCGGTAGCGCTCACTGCCGGCGCTTAGGCGCCCGACAAAACCGTCAACGCACACAAGGAGGTGGGCGAATGGACGGACAATTTAAACGCCTGCTATTGCAGGCGTTGTTTTCCCCGTCGTCAGCGGCCCTTGGCCGCGCCCTGCAACAACACCGGATTGCGTCTGCACCGGTATCGGATTTTCTTCCCCTGCTACCGGCCGGCCTGAAAGAGCGTGCCCGGCTGCTGGACAATACCGGCAAGCTGCCCGTGTACTTTGAGCAACTGCGTGAGCAGGGCTGGCGCTGGATTGCGCTGGGGGATGCGGATTACCCGCCGCTGCTGGCACAGATCAACGACCCGCCCGGCGTGATTGCCGTGCGCGGTAGTGTTGAGGCATTGAATGCGCCTTCGCTGGCCATGGTGGGCGCGCGCAATGCCTCTGCGGACGGCCTCGACAACAGCCGCCGCTTTGCCCGCCAGCTGGCCGGTAGCGGCTTTGTGATTGTCAGTGGCCTGGCGCTGGGCATTGATGCGGCCGCTCATCGCGGTGCGGTGAGTGCCGGGCGCACGGTAGCGGTCATGGGGAGTGGTCCGGATTGTATCTACCCGCCGCGCCATGGCCTGCTGGCCAGCCAGATTGTGGAAGCCGGCGGGGCGCTGGTGTCGGAATTCGCGCCGGGGTCGCGCCCGCTACCTGCTCAATTTCCCATGCGTAATCGCATTATCAGTGGGCTCAGCCTGGCCACCATCGTGGTGGAGGCGGCCATCAAGAGTGGCTCGTTGATCACGGCGCGCACGGCGCTGTCCCAGAGCCGTGAGGTGTTTGCGATTCCGGGCAGTATCCACAATCCGCTTAGCAAGGGTTGCCACCAGTTGTTGCGCGATGGCGCCAGCTGGCTGGAATCCGTGGACGATATTTTCCAGGCCTTTGGGGATTTCCAGCGTAGCGTGGAAGCCAGCGGCATTCGTTGCGACCCTCCGGCCTTGCTTGCCCACCTGACCAGTGGACTGAACTCGCTGGATGCGTTGCAGCAGCGCACCGGAATGCCCATGCCGGAGCTGGCCGGGCAGCTGGCGGATCTGGAGCTGGAGGGTTGGGTGGAGCGGGTGGCGGGCGGCTATCTGAAACGCCAGACCAGCGAAGCCTGAGCCGTCTGCTGATCGGCAGACTTGAGTCGCCGGCCCGTGCAGGGTAATTTGCCGCTTTTGCTTTCAGGGCTTCGTCATGGACCAGCATCTGCTCAGCGCGGCACAGATTATTCAGGCGGGCGGCGTGATCGCCTACCCCACGGAGTCTGTCTACGGCCTTGGCTGCGACCCGTTCAACCAGGACGCGGTGATGCAGTTGCTGGCCATCAAACAACGGCCGGTGAGCAAAGGGCTGATTCTGATTGGTGAAACCCTGGCGCAGCTGGCGCCGTATCTGCGCCTGAACGACCAGCAGGCGGCCCGATTGCAGCAGCAATGGCCGGCGCCGGTGACCTATCTGGTTGAGGCCAATGAGCATCTGCCTGCCTGGGTACGTGGGCAGCACCGCAAGGTGGCGGTGCGCGTGCCGGACCATCCGCTGGCTCGCCAGCTGTGCCGGCTGGCCGGGCAACCGATTATTTCCACCAGTGCCAATATCAGCGGCCGCCCGGCTGCCTGCAATCGCTATCAGGTGGCCCGGCAGCTGGGTGACCAACTCGACTTTATTGTCAGCGGCGCCTGTGACCGGGCGAGCAAACCCTCTACCATTATTGATCTGGAAAGCGGGCGCATTTTGCGCCCGTGAACACACCGACCGCATCCGGGGAAAGCACCATGTCAGAGGTTTCACTGCAGGCGGTGAAAGACTACCTGCTGGATCTGCAGGACCGTATCTGTGACGCACTGGGCGCCGAAGATGGCTCCGCCACCTTCCGTGAAGACAGCTGGGAGCGCGAACAGGGCGGCGGCGGCCGTAGCCGGGTGCTGGAAAATGGCGCGGTGATCGAAAAAGGCGGGGTGAACTTTTCCCATGTGTTTGGCGATCAGTTGCCGCCATCCGCCACGGCGGCCCGTCCCGAATTGGCCGGGCGCAGTTTCCAGGCCATGGGCGTGTCGCTGGTGATCCACCCGAAAAACCCCTATGCGCCGACCAGCCACGCCAACGTACGTTTTTTTGTGGCGGAAAAAGACGGTGAAGACCCGGTGTGGTGGTTTGGCGGCGGGTTCGATCTGACACCCTACTATGGGTTTGAAGAAGACGTGGTGCATTGGCACCAGACGGCCCGCGACGCCTGTGAACCGTTCGGTAACGAGATCTACCCAGAATTCAAAACCTGGTGTGATGACTACTTTTACCTCAAGCACCGGGATGAGCCCCGTGGTGTGGGCGGCTTGTTCTTCGATGACCTGAACCGCTTTGATTTCGACACCAGCTTTGCCCTGATGCGCAGTGTGGGCGACGCTTATGTGCCCGCCTATCAGCCGATTCTGGCGCGCCGTAAAGATCACGATTATGGCGAGCGCGAACGCCAGTTCCAGCTGTACCGTCGCGGCCGTTATGTGGAGTTCAATCTGGTTTACGATCGCGGCACGATTTTTGGTCTGCAATCTGGCGGCCGTACCGAGTCCATCCTGATGTCACTGCCGCCGCTGGTGCGTTGGGACTACGACTACCACCCCGAACCGGACAGTGCCGAGATTGAGCTTTACCAGAAATTTCTGATTCACCGGGAGTGGGTATGACTGCTGAGAAAACCGCGTTAGAAGCCGGGTTGTATTGTGTTTTTGGCAATCCGGTGAGTCATTCCCGCTCGCCGGATATTCACCACGCGTTTGCCGCTCAGCGTGGCGACGCTGTGCAGTATGAAAAGCGTGAAGCGCCGTTGGATGATTTCGCCGGCGCTGTGCAGTCCTTCCGTGAGGCTGGCGGGTTGGGCGCCAATGTCACGGTGCCCTTCAAGGAGCTGGCCTTTGCATTGTGCGATGCCATCACCGAGCGGGCCGACCAGGCCGGTGCGGTGAATACCCTGTGGTGGGATGGCGAGCAGCTGCACGGCGATAACACCGATGGCGCCGGGCTGGTGAAAGATATCCGTGATAATCAGGGTTGGAACATCCGCAAGAAACGGGTGCTGATCCTGGGCGCAGGCGGTGCGGTACGCGGTGTGCTGGGCCCGTTGCTGGCGGAAGAGCCCACCTTGTTGCGCATTGCCAACCGAACCAAAGAGAAAGCGGAAACGCTGGCCGCCAACGTAATGAAAGGCGAAGGCCCTCCGGTGTTGGGGGGTGGCCTGGATAATCTCATGGGGCAGTTCGATCTGGTGATCAACGCCATCTCTGCCGGTTTGCAGGGCGAAATGCCGGCGCTGCCGGATGGTTTGCTGGCAGACGGTGCGGTGGCCTACGACATGATTTATGGCAATGAACCGACACCGTTTCTGCGCTGGGCAGAACAGCAGGGCGCCAACGCCACCGCGGATGGCTTGGGTATGCTGGTTGAGCAGGCCGCCGAAGCGTTTGAAATCTGGCGTGGCTGGCGTCCGGACACGGCGCCTGTCATGGCCTTGTTGCGTTAGCCTGTCATGGCAGAAGGCGCGGTCATGTACGAAGTGGTGTATGCCTCCGTGGTCAGCCTGGCCATGGTGCTGACCACGGTGACGTTGCATTACTGGACGCTGGCGGGCCTGTCCCGCCTGCTCAAGCGCTGGCCAAATTTCCGGGGTGAAATCCTGGTGGTCGTTATCGCCATGTTTGCCGCCCATATGGTGGAAATCAGCCTCTATGCCTGGGTGTACCTGCTGCTGGATGTGGGAGACACCGCCATGGGTATTGGTGGGGCGGTGAACGGCAGCTTTCTTGACCACCTGTATTTTTCTGCCGCTTGCTATACCTCTCTGGGGCTGGGGGATCTGTTCCCGGTGGGTACCCTGCGTTTAATTGCCGGGGTGCAAGCGCTGAATGGTTTGATACTCATCACCTGGTCTGCGTCGTTTGCGTTTCTGGTGATGCAGCGCCGCTGGCGCTTTTAATCACGTTTCGACGTCGTCGTACGTGCTCGGGGCTCTTGGGCCCGTTATCACTGGGTGAAGTATGTCCCTGCGTTTTACTCTGTTATTAAGCGTTTTTTTACCGCTGCCTGTGCTGGCTGCCACGGTAGGTTTTTCCTGGGATAACGATCTGTTCGTCGGTGCCGATGGGCAGTACACCAATGGTGTGCGGATCAGCTGGGTGGGTGATGCCCATGACCATTGCGAACGCAATGGCAGTGTTACCTGCGGCCTGGCGAGCGCGCTGTCTCCCTTGCCCGGCATCAGCCTCAAGGATGAAAAGCATGCGCTGACGCTCAGTCTGGAACAGGTCATGATTACCCCGGCGGATATCAGCCAAAGCGCCCCTGATTACAATGATCTTCCCTATGCGGGTTACAGCAATCTGGAGATGGGGCTGTTCAGCTGGAACGGCGACAGCCTGTTTGGTTATGGCGCGCGTCTGGGTGTCGTTGGTCCGGAGTCCGGGGCGGAGCAAAGCCAGAAACTGGTTCACAAGATAACCGGTTCCACCGAGCCGCAAGGCTGGGATAACCAGCTGGGGACAGACTTGATCGGCGGCGTGTATTTTATCAATGCCCGCCGTTTCCAGCAGTTTCAGTGGGACTCGGGGCTGCAGGGCGAGCTGGGTTATGCCTGGGGTGTGGATGCCAACAATTTCCATGGGACCGTAACGGCTGGCGGTTTTTTCCGGCTGGGCCGAAACCTGCCGCGCAACTTTATTCCCGATTATGCCGGTATCGGCACAGCCGGTTCGCTGGTTGGCCTGTTTGATGGCAGTGGTTTTGGCTGGGAAGCGTTTGTGGGCAGCTTTGGTGAATATATCGGTTATTCCTACCTGGAACATCATGCCGAGGAATACGATGTGGAAGCCCGCGATGGTGTGCTGGCTCTGGTGGTGGGAGGCGGTGTGCGCTGGGACAATTTTTCTTTCACCCTGACACTGCAAAGTTCCACCTCTCCCCTGCGTAGCAGCGATGACACCTTCAGCTTCGGCAACATGTCCTTCATGTGGCAGATCTGAGCTACGAGCTACGAGCTACGAGCTACGAGCTACGAGCTACGAGCTACGAGCTACGAGCTAC
>NZ_WNHC01000001.1:0-40173 GCF_009718865.1 Alcanivorax sp. VBW004 | reverse complement strand
ATTCACCAGAAACCCTATCGTCACGACCTGAAAAACCGGGCACGTGGACCCCGCCTTTTCAGCAACCCACCCTCCTCCAAAAGGCCCCGCGTATTTGCTCATTAAGCTAAATCAAGGACTTAAAAGTGGTGGGCAACATGGTGGGCAAAGCAAAAACCGCCATGCAAAAACACAGGCAACCAATTGACTTTCAAGTATTTTTAATTCTTAACCAACAAACAGATTCAGAATATCGAGTAACGCTTTCATGTGGCGCCTCACTACTAAAAAAGCCGGCATGACGCCGGCTTTTTAACGCTGCCTAACAGCTAGCTTTACACCTCCAGCCACTCCTTGCGCACGGCGTCATCGTTGCGCAGTTCGTCCGGGGTGCCCTGGAAGACGATCTGGCCGTGGCCCATGACCAGGACGCGGTGGGAGATATCCATGGCGATGGAGAGTTTCTGCTCCACCAGCAGGATAGAGACGCCGGCGTTGGCGATTTCCGAGATCAGGTCGGCGATCTGTTTGACGACGAGCGGGGCCAGGCCTTCGGTGGGTTCGTCGATCATGATCAGGGACGGGTCGCCCATCAGGGTGCGGGTCATGGCGAGCATCTGCTTTTCGCCGCCGGACAGCACCCCCGCCGGTGAGTGTTCGCGGCGGGCCAGATTGGGGAACATGTCGAGCATTTTTTCCACGGTCCACTTCCCGGGTTTGCGTGGGTTCTTCAGGCCCAGCTCCAGGTTCTGTCGCACCGTAAGAGAGGGGAAAATATCCCGGTCTTCCGGCACATAGCCCAGCCCCAACCGCGCAATCCGGTGATTGGGCCAGCCGGCAATCTCCGTACCCTGAAAACGGATGGAACCCGTAGGCGGCACTTCACCCATGATGGACTTCACCGTGGTGGAGCGGCCCACCCCGTTCCGCCCCAGCAACGACACCACTTCGCCTTCCTGCAGGGAAAAATTCACCCCCTGAAGAATATGGCTTTTACCGTAGTAGGCATGTAAATCCTGTACGTCCAACATCAGGCGGCCTCCTCACCCAGATAGGCTTCTTTCACCCTCGGGTCATTGCGAATCTGTTCCGGGGTGCCCGTGGCAATGATTTCGCCATAGACCAGTACCGAAATCCGGTCGGCCAGTTCGAACACCACGCCCATATCGTGCTCCACAATCATCAAGGTGCGCCCGGCAGCCACCTTGCGGATCATGCCCACGGCCTGTTCGGTTTCGGTGTTGCTCATGCCGGCCGTGGGCTCATCCAGCAGCACCACCTGCGCATCGCAGGCGATGGTCATGCCGATTTCCAGCGCCCGCTGGCTGGCATAGGGCAATGCCCCGGCCGGCACCTCGCGTAACGCTTGCAGGCCGATCAGTGTCAGCACTTCTTCGGCACGCTGATTGGCCTGACGGATGCCGGCGGCCGGCCGCCAGAAGACATATCCGGCCTTGCTGTTCTTCAGGCAGGCGCAACGCAAATTTTCAAACACGGACAAGTTGGTGAACACATTACTCACCTGAAACGAACGCGACAGGCCCAGCTGCTGAATCTTGTCCGGCGACAGACCATTAATGCGTGTGCCGTTCAACGCCATGTCACCACTGGAGGGCTGCAAGGCGCCGGACAGCAGATTAAAGAAGGTGGATTTACCGGCCCCGTTGGGGCCAATGATCGCGTGGATTTCACCACTGCTCACCTCCAGGTCCACACCGCGAATAATATCCGCCGGACCAAAACTTTTTCGTAATGCCTGGATCGATAGCGCTGTCATTATTCGCTCTCCCGCAGGGTTCGGGTGGCACGCATCAGCGTGATGCCACTGGCCACCAGCGCCACCACGGCGCCCCACTGCCACACACTGGTTTCATTCAATGTCATGCCAAAAAACTGGCTAATGCTGTCGCTGCCGTGACGCCAGTGGAACAACAGCTCCACCGCCAGTGACAGCCCGGTGGCAATCAGCACCACTGCCGCTGCACCCGTCAACCAGCCCGGCAGGCACGACGTCAGCTGGCCCTCGCGCCAGGCCACACGCACCTGTTCGATACCACCGGCCAGACCGCGCGGGGCGAACATGACAATGCTCAGGAAAATCAGCCCCACATACAGGATGGAAGCATCGGTGTAGTCGCTCAGCATGGAGTTGATCAGGGTGACAACGATGGCACCCACGATGGGGCCATAGAACACACCCAGACCACCCACTGCCGCCATTAACAGCGCCATGCCGGAAGGAATCAGCCCTAACGATTCCGGCGTAATGATTTCATAGTTCACCGCCGCCATGCCGCCAGCCAGGCCCCCGAAGGCACCGGAAGCGATAAAGATCAGATAGCGAATATTGCGCGGTTGGTAACCGATGAAGGCCATCCTGTCCGGGTTGTCACGCACCGCATTGGACATGCGCCCCAGCGGCGTGCGGGTAAAGGCCCACATGGCAGCCACCGCCACCAGGGTCCAGAAGGCAATAAACCCGTACACATCCCGGGCACTGGACAGTTCCAGCCCGAACCACTGCGGCCCGACCATACGATTGGCAAAGATGCCGGCTTCGCCGCCAAACAGGGACGGGAACATTTGCCCGGCTGCTGCCACCAATTCCCCCAGGCCCAACGTGATCATGGCAAAGGCGGTACCGGCGCGGCGGCAGAACGGCCAACCGATCACCAGCGCCACCAGCCCACCGGCGATCATGCCCACCAACGGCATACTCACTACCGGGATATGCGCCCAGAAACCTTCACCGGTATAGCTCGCTTCATCGATGGCATTCATGGCATGCATGGCCGCATAGCTGCCCATGCCGAAGAACACCGCATGCCCAAACGACAGCATGCCACCCTGCCCCAACAGCATGTTGTAGGACATGGCGAACACGATATTGATACCGATCACATTCATCAGGGTGAAGGCGGTGCCGCCTTCGAATAAAAACGGTAACACCGCCATGACTGCCAAGCTGATCACCCAGGGCATCAGCGAACGCCAGGGCATGGACGGAGATGATGTTGCCACTGCAGTTGCTTCACTCATGGCTCAAGCTCCCCCATCAAACCGCGTGGGCGGAAAATCAGAATCAGTACCAGCAGAATAAAGGGCGTCATTGGCGCCAAGCTGGCCAGAGTAATGCCCGTGATTTCTCCGTAGGGATCCACGTTCATGCCAATGCCGTTGAGCAAATCGCCCACGGAGGCATTCATGGCCACAAAGAAGGTCTGGATCAGGCCGATCAACAAGGACGCATAGAACGCTCCCAACAGGGACCCCATGCCGCCCACGACCACCACCACAAAGACGATAGGCCCAAGGCTTTCTGCCATGCCCGGTTCGGTGGCCAGCAATGGCCCGCCCATCACCCCGGCCAGGCCAGCCAGGGCACAACCAAACCCGAACACACCCATGAACAGGCGCGGCACGTTATGGCCCAGATGGCCCACCATATTCCCGTGGGTTAACGAGGCCCGCACCATCAGGCCGACACGGGTTTTCTTGAGCAGGTACCAGAGCGCCACCAGCATCAGCGCGGAAATCAGGATCACCCCGCCCCGGAAAATTGAATAATCCGTGCCCATCAGGGTGAACAGCGGCTCGCGCAGGTAAGCCGGCTCACGGTACGCCACGGATACCGGCCCCCAGATCAACTGCACCAGTTCGTTGATCACATAGGCCAGGCCAAAGGTAAATAACAATTCGGCCACGTGGCCGTTTTCATGGACGCGGCGCAGGCCGTATTTTTCAACCAACGCGCCCAACAGCCCCACGACCAGAGGCGCCAGAAACAGGGCCGGCCAGAAACCCACCACCATCCCCAGGCTGTAGGCCACATAGGCACCAAGCATATAAAAACTGGCATGGGCGAAATTGAGCACGCCCATCATGGAAAAAATCAGCGTTAAACCGCTGGACAGCATGAACAGCAACAAGCCGTACAAAATGCCGTTCAGCGTGGAAAAAATAATAATTTCGAGCATGCAAAAGCTCCTGAAGCAGCCGCGGAATGCAGCTGCTTCGACTCAATCCAACAAGATCAATCCATTGCGCGTTGTCCGGCGTTTATTTCGGACGACGCATGCGGCAAGTGGTAGGCAGCGTGACGTCATCACGTTCGATCCGCGCCACTTTGTGGAAATTGAACTCGGTGCCTTCGGCGCCGTATTTCATGCCGTCATCCATCACCGAGATAAACATGGGCAACTGGATCTGGTGATCTTCAGCACGCATCACCAGCTCGCCAGTGGTGCTGGTCAGCGTCATCCCTTCCAGCGCTTTGGCAATGACCACCGGGTTTACGCTTTTCTCCTGGTCAGCGGCTTTCTTGAGCATGTCCAGCATGTTGCTCAAACGCAGATAGTAGAAATCCCAGTTGGCTTTTTTGTATAAATCGACTTGGCGCTGCGCCATTTCCGGGTCTTCAAAATCGCCGTAGTACTCATTGATCTGATACAGGCGGTCCACGCCTTTTTCACCCAGCTGGGTGGCCACGCCAGAGCTGGCGCCGTAGTAGGTAAAGAAAGGCGCATCCAGACCAAAGTCTGCCGCCGCTTTCACCAGCAACGTCATGTCCTGGCCCCAGTTACCGGTAATCACCGCGTCGGCACCGGATGCCTGAATTTTGGAAATATACGGCGTGAAATCCTTCACTTTTGCCAGCGGATGAAAGTCATTGCCGACCACTTCGATGTCCGGGCGCTTTTCTTTCAGCATCTTGCGAGCCTGCGTGGAAACAGAGCGGCCATGGCTGTAATCCTGATTAATCAGGTAGACCTTTTTTATCTCTTTCTGGCCGGCCAGATAATCGGTCAGCGCGTTCATCTTCATGTCGGAATTGGCATCGAAACGAAAATGCCAGAATGAACAACGCTCGTTGGTAAAGACCGGGTCCACCGCCGCGTAGTTGAGGAACAGGCGCTCGTCACCCGGGTTGCGGCGGTTATGCTTTTCGATACCGGCGATCAGTGCCGAGGCCACCGAGGAACCATTGCCCTGGGTAATAAAATCCACGCCGTTATCCATGGCTTTCTGCAACTGAACCAGGCTTTCCTGGGGGCTTAGCTTGTTATCCAGGCCGACGATTTCGACCGGGTGACCATTCATGCCGCCGTTGGCATTGATTCGCTCAGCGGCAAATTTCAGGTGCTCATAGGCAGGCTGACCCGCTGATGCCATGGGCCCACTGAGCGGATCAATCAATGCAATCTTTACCGGCTCTGCAGCCTGGGCCGCAGTGGCCAGCAGCAGCGTTGATACCACGCCGGCCAGAAACGTTTTCATCATGTTGCTCTCCCTGTTTGTTGTTATTGCCATCACGCCAATGGCGCCATGGCAATGCGCACACGCTTGTCTTTTTTTATGCGTTATTGCTGTCAATAACGGTGTTTATCTTTTCTTTTTTCCAGGAGGCGAAACAAAATATCCCGCCATCTCTTTTCACATACCAACGAGTATGTATCAGCCATTTTCCTGCTGTCTACCGGCTGGCTCAGGGAATTTCGAACTATTTTTTATTTTTTGAAGAATCGACTAAATCCATTCATAACTCGATGATTCCATTAAAAAAGTGAGATTTTTTGTGGATAGGAAGAAGAATAGCGCAGCCGCACCATATACAAATTATGCTATTTAGTTTCCCTTTTAGGGCGTAAAAAGACGGCACCATGAACAGGGTTAATACGGCCCTATTTATGAGTGCAATTCTGTAGAAAATTTAAAACGAACGTTTAAATTTTTAGTGTAACTAAACCACACACTTTTCTGCGTTGCGCGATCCATCTCATACAACAATCAATATTTCAGTACGCGGAATGGGGAAGGAAAAAAAGGGAATGGGGCACCGAAAAATGCCGCTCACCGACACAAAAGACGGGAAGTAAAAACGCAGCAACGATAAGGAAGGGGTCGGCTTGAGGGAGCCCTCAAGCCGACGAAGAGAATCTCACCTGACAGATCAATCCTGATCCGTCAGCGCGCCTTCGCTGGCGGAGCCGACCAGCCGTGCGTATTTGGCCAACACGCCACGGGTATAGCGTGGTGCCGGTTGCTTCCAATTGGCTCGCCGGCGTGCCAGCTCTGCATCGGAGAGGTCCACAACCAGGGTGTTCGCTTGCGCATCAATGGTGATCAGGTCGCCGTCTTCCAGTAGCGCCAGCGGGCCGCCATCGAAGGCTTCCGGGGTCACGTGGCCGACCACAAAACCATGACTGCCGCCGGAGAAGCGGCCATCGGTGATCAGCGCCACCTCATTGCCCAGGCCACGCCCCATGATGGCAGAGGTGGGGGTGAGCATTTCACGCATGCCCGGCCCACCGCGGGGGCCTTCATAGCGAATCACTACCACGTCGCCAGACACCACTGTGCCGTCGTTAATCCGTTGCTGGGCTTCTTCTTCGGAACCGAACACCCGTGCCGGGCCGGAAAAGTGGGTGCCTTCCTTGCCGGTGATCTTGGCCACCGCGCCGTCCGGCGCCAGGTTGCCATAGAGAATGCGCAGGTGACTTTCCGCTTTCAGAGGCTCGGACAGGGGCGCAATAATCGACTGATCCAGGGGATAGGGCGCCACATCGGCCAGGTTTTCCGCCAGCGTTCGGCCGGTCACCGTCAGGCAATCGCCCTGCAATAATCCTGCCTCCAGCAGTATTTTCATCAGCGGCTGAATACCGCCAATGGCCACCAGTTCGCTCATCATGTAGTGGCCACTGGGGCGCAGGTCCGCCAGCACCGGCACCCGCTTGCCGATTTCGGTAAAGTCATCCAGTGACAGCGCCACGCCCACGGTGCGCGCCATGGCGATCAGGTGCAGCACCGCATTGGTGGAGCCGCCCAGGGCAATCACCACGGTGATGGCATTCTCGAACGCCGCGCGGGTCATGATGTCGGACGGTTTGATGTCCTGTTCCAGCAGTTTTAATACAGCGGCGCCGGCCCGCACGCAATCTTCCCGTTTTTCCTCGGACACCGCATTCTGTGCCGAGCTGCCGGGCAGGCTCATACCCAGTGCTTCGATGGCCGAGGCCATGGTGTTGGCGGTATACATGCCGCCACAGGAACCCGGGCCGGGGATGGCGGTTTCTTCAATCTGCTTGAGCTCGATCAGGTCCATGTCGCCCCGGGAATGGGCGCCCATGGCTTCGAACACGGAGACAATATCGGTGTGGCCCTTGCCGGGCATGATGGTGCCGCCGTAGACGAACACACTGGGGCGATTCAGCCGCGCCATGCCCATCAGGCAGCCGGGCATGTTCTTGTCGCAGCCGCCCAGGGTCACCAGGCCGTCAAACCCTTCGCAGGCGGCCACGGTTTCAATGGAGTCGGCAATCACCTCGCGGGAGACCAGCGAATACTTCATTCCTTCGGTGCCGTTGGCGATGCCATCGGAAATAGTGATGGTGTTGAAAATCACGCCCTTGCCGCCGGCGGCATCAGCCCCTTCGCAGGCCTTGTCGGCCAGCTCACCAATATGACTGTTGCAGGGTGTGACCTGGCTCCAGGTGGACGCGATCCCCACCTGGGGTTTGTGGAAATCCTCATCGGTAAATCCCACCGCCCGCAGCATGGCCCGGCTGGCGGATTTACCGGGGCCATCAACGACCTTTGCTGAATGGCGGCGACGCGGATCACCCTTTGAGTCACTCATAGTTTCTCCTGGTTTTTCAGTTTGGGCGCCGCGGAAGAACGCCTTAGCGCTTCACTGCCAGCACGGCAAAGGTGTCGCCAATGTCTACCCGGGCCGGGTGACGGCGACCAATCAACATGCCTGCAAACGGCGCCCGATAATCCACCGGTGGCTGGCCGGTACGGTCGAGGCTATGCACGCGGGCAAGCACCTCGCCCTGCTGCACCCAGTCGCCCAGCGCCACCGCAAATTCCAGCAAGCCGCGATGCTCGCTGACACGGTAATAGTCTGCGCTGGGGATCTCCAGCGCCTGCGATGTTACCGGCAACGGGTCGCCGGGCAGAATGCCGGCAAAGCGTAACACGTTGTCCACGCCCTGCTCTGCCAGCGCCACGGTATCCGGGGTAGTCGTGCCGCCGCCGCGCAGCTCGGTGCTGATGAACACCCGGCCCTGGGCTTCTACCACGCTGTCGAACAGGGCCGCCTCCTCCAGCTCCGCCATAAACAGGGTGTAAGGCGCCCCAAACGCCTCCGCCCCGGCCAGGCAGCGCGCCCCAAAGGCCTCATCGGCGAGGCGATGGGTGGCCGCAAAAGGCAACAGGTCCAGCGTGCGTCCACCGGAGTGCATATCCAGCACCACGTCGGCCAGCGGCACCAGATAACGGGTGAAGTAATCGGCAATTTTCTCGGTGAGAGTGCCGGCAGGGTCGCCCGGAAAGGCCCGGTTCAGGTTGCCGCCATCCAGCGGGGAGGTGCGCGTGCCGTTTTGCACCGCCGGGTGATTCATCATCGGCACAATGATCACCCGGCCACGGATATCACGCGCCTGCAGCCGGTTGGCCAGCTTGAGCAGGGCGGTGATGCCTTCGTATTCATCGCCGTGGTTGCCCCCGGTCAGCAGCGCAGTGGGCCCTTCGCCGTTGCCGATCACCGTCACCGGGATCATCACATTGCCCCAGGCGGACTGGTCGTGGGAATAAGGCAGTTTGAGGAAACCGTGCTGTACGCCGTCCAGGTGGAAATCCACCGTGGCGCTGATCGCGCTGTCCTGCATAGTGAGTCCGTTGTCTCCGGGTCAGGGTGCATATGACGCACCCGGGTCTTTACGCCTATAATGCGCGCTTTACCGGGATCGCGAACAGGACATTCTCTTTATGGCCGACAAAGGCACGCTGTACATCATTTCCGCCCCGTCCGGCGCCGGCAAGACCAGCCTGGTGGCCGCCCTGGTCGACAAGCTTGCCCGGGTCCGCATTTCCGTCTCGCACACCACCCGCGCCATGCGCCCCGGTGAGGAAGACGGCGTGAACTACCATTTCACCGACCGTGACAGCTTTGTCCGTCAGGTGGAACAGGGCCGTTTTCTCGAGCATGCGGAAGTGTTCGGCAACCTTTACGGCACCAGCGCCGACTGGGTCGCCCAGACCCTGCGGGGCGGCGATGATGTGATTCTGGAGATCGACTGGCAAGGCGCCACCCAGATTCGCAAACAGCTGCCGGATGCGGTGAGCATCTTCATCCTGCCGCCCTCGCTGGAGATTCTGGCCGACCGCCTGCGGGGCCGCGAAACCGACGACGAAACCGTGATCCAGCAACGCCTGGACGGCGCCCAGGACGAAATGAGCCACTACGGCGAGTTCGACTATCTGGTGGTCAACGATGATTTCCAGCGTGCCCTGTATGAGCTGGAAGCCATCGTCGAGGCTCGCCGGCTGGTGACAAGCCGGCAGTCTGCCCGCCAGGCCGCGACCCTGCAGAACCTGCTCGCGCCCCGCTGATCGCCACCGTCGGGGCCAGCCCCGGCACCGCCGTTCGGCGGCTGGCACTGGACTTGCCCTGCCCTCAGCCCGTAAAATCGCCTCCTTGCGAATTATCAGGCGGTGCTGGTTCATGTCGAACCGGCCCCGTCAGCTTGTCAGGAGAGCAGCATGGCACGAGTTACCGTAGAAGATTGCCTGGAAAAACTGGATAACCGCTTTGAGCTGGTACTGGTTGCCGGCAAGCGCGCCCACCAATTGCAGAGCGGCGGTAAAGAGCCACGTGTAGCCTGGGAAAACGACAAACCCACTGTTGTCGCCCTGCGTGAAATCGCAGAAGGCCACGTGACCGCTGAATCCGTGGATAACCCCATCGCGGACCGCAGTGCTGACGTGGACGAGCTGGCCCTGCTGACTCAGTCTTTCGGCGAGTAATTGCCGGCCCCGTCTCCCCCAAACGGGGCGACGGGAACAAAACAAGCAAACGCAGAGGCCGACCGGCCTCTGCGTTTTGCCATCTGGCACTTGCCCCTCACTCCTGTTTTCCAGCCCCCCCCTTTTTTCGCGTCTTGCTTGCCACCCGGTATCGTTTTCTCCCAGCCAAACAATCGTCTGTGCTTATCTCCTTGTCATAGACAAATCCTGCCCTCAAATCTAAGCTAAGAGTCATCTTCGAACCTGCTACTCGCCAAGGGCGTGACGAGGCCTTTTGCCCACCATCCATAATCTGGAAAAACGGTTACGCAGTTACCTGGACGATGATCAGATCGCCCAGGTCGTACACGCTTACCATTTTGCCGAGCAAGCACACGAAGGCCAGTACCGCCGCACCGGGGATCCGTACATCACTCACCCGCTGGCAGTGGCCAACATCCTCACCGACATGCACATGGACCATGCCTCGCTCATGGCCGCCATGCTGCACGATGTGATCGAGGACACCGGCTTCAGTAAAGAGCAGCTGGCCAACGAATTCAGCGAGGAGGTGGCCGAGCTGGTGGACGGCGTTTCCAAGATCGCCCAGATCAAGTTCGAATCGAAAGCCGAGCAGCAGGCGGAAAACCTGCGCAAGATGATGCTGGCCATGACCCGGGACATCCGCGTCATCCTCATCAAGCTGGCTGACCGCCTGCACAACATGCGCACCCTGCATGTAATGCGCGCCGAAAAGCGCCGCCGCATTGCCACCGAAACCCTGGAACTGTACGCCCCCATCGCCTTCCGGCTGGGCATGTACAACATGCGGGTGGAATACGAGGATCTGGCCTTTCACGCCATCTACCCCATGCGCGCCAAGCTGATTGGCCAGGCCGTAAAAAAGGCCCGCGGCAACCGCAAGGAAATCCTCACCACCATCAAGACCAGCCTGGAACACTGCCTGGAAGAAGAAGGCATCGAAGCCCGGGTATTGGGCCGCGAAAAGCACCTCTACAGCATTTACACCAAGATGAAGGAGCAGCACAAACCCTTCTCCGACATCATGGATGTGTTCGGCTTCCGCATCATCGTGGACCGGGTCGACACCTGCTACCGCGTGCTCGGCGCCACCCATAACTATTTCACCCCCATTCCCGGCCGCTTCAAGGACTACATCGCCATTCCCAAGGCCAATGGCTACCAGTCCCTGCATACCACGCTGAAGGCCCGCTCCGGTATTCCCCTGGAAATGCAGATTCGCACCGAAGAAATGGAGGCCATGGCCAACAACGGCATCGCCGCCCACTGGCTGTACAAGTCCGATGACGAACCCGGCTCGCCCACCCACAGCCGCACCCAGAGCTGGATGCAGCGGCTGCTGGAGCTGCAGCAAAAAGCCGGCAACTCCATGGAGTTCATCGAGAACGTGAAGGTGGACCTGTTCCCGGACGAAGCCTATGTGTTCACCCCCAAAGGCGACATCAAGGAACTGCCCGGTGGCGCCACCGCCGTGGACTTTGCCTACGCGGTGCACACCAAGGTGGGCAACAAGTGCGTGGCGGCGCGCATCGATGGCAAGCTGGCGGCGCTTTCAACGCCCCTGGAGTCCGGCCAGACGGTAAAAATCATCACCGCCCCCAACGCCACCCCGAACCCGGCCTGGCTGAACTTCGTAGTCACCGGCAAGGCGCGCACCAACATTCGCCACTTCCTCAAACACCAACGCCGCGAAGACGCGGTGGAGCTGGGCGAGCGGCTGCTGGCCAAGGCCCTGCACTCTTATGACATGGGCCTGGACGACCTGCCCATTGAGCGGGTAGTCAGCGAGCTGGCCGGTAACGGCTATCTGGAACTGGACGATTTGCTGGAAGACATCGGCATGGGCAACCGCCTGGCGCCGCTGGTGGCGCGCAAACTGGCCGGCGCCCGCGATGACGACGAGCGCCAGCACGAAGACGATCGCCGGCCGCTGGCCATCCGCGGCAGTGAAGGCCTGATGGTCAGCTACGCCAAATGCTGCTGCCCGCTGCCCGGCGACACCATCATCGGGCACCTGAGTGCCGGGCGCGGCATCGTGGTCCACCGGGATACCTGCAAGAACCTGCTGGCGGAAATGCGCAACGCTCCGGAAAAATGCATCGCGCTAAGCTGGGACAAACAGGTGGAGCAGGAATTCACCGCCGCCCTGCGCATCGAGCTGATCAACAAGCGCGGCGTACTCGCCACCCTGGCCAACAGCGTGTCCGAACTGGGCTCCAACATCGACACCATCGACATGGCCGAGAAAGATCCCACCCTCACCATCCTCAACGTGACCATGACGGTGAAAGACCGCATCCACCTGGCGCGCATCATCAAGAAGCTGCGCACCCTGGACAGCATCGTCCGCATTCACCGGCTTTGATAACCGCGGCACGCCACCCCCACTGCTTGAGTGGGTGCAGCGTGTTGCGTGCAAGCATTAACCCGTGCAAGCATAGCCGCTTCCCTATTTTCGCCTGCCGGCCATGGCCGGGGCTCAACCAATGAAGAACGATCATGTCCAACCATTCCGTAATCAGCACCGACAAGGCTCCACAAGCCATTGGCACCTATTCCCAGGCCATCAAGGCTGGCTCTACCGTGTATCTGTCCGGCCAGATTCCACTGGTGCCGGAAACCATGGAGCTGATTGAAGGCGACATGGAGGCGCAGATCGAGCAGGTGTTTTCCAATCTGATCGCGGTGTGTGAAGCCGCTGGCGGCAGCCTGCAGGACATCGTAAAGCTGAATATCTTCCTCACCGACCTGAGCCACTTTGCGCTGGTCAACGAGGTTATGGCACGGCATTTCACCCAGCCTTACCCGGCTCGGGCAGCCATCGGCGTGGCGGCGCTGCCCAAGGGCGCCGGCGTGGAAATGGACGGTATTCTGGATATTGCCTGATCCGCTGCACGCACCACGCGCCATGCAACACGCCCGCCCTTGTGCGGGCGTTTTTGTTGGTGCGACCCTCCGAAAGGAGGGGAGACAGAACGACTTTAAAAGCGCACCATCGAACAGACGGTGGGCGGGCAGATGTCCGCCTGCGTTAATCCCGCAACACTTATTTTCGCAACATAAGGGAGAGCGATATGGATACCGCGACCCACGACCTCAACACCCTGTTTGATCAGCTCGGCCTGGCCAGCAGCGACCCCGATATCGAAGACTTCATCCACCAGCATGGCGGCACACTCACCGACAGCATGCACCTGCATCAGGCACCGTTCTGGAATGAATCCCAGGCACGATTTCTCGCCGAGGCGGTTCGCGAAGACGCGGAGTGGGCAGAGACTGTGGATACGCTGAGCGCCCTGTTAAGGCATTGACGACAGCCTCGGGCTACGCGTGACGAAAAGCTTGGTTGCCGCAGGGCGCGCCTGCAAGTGGAAACTACCTTCAAACATGCGAATCCCTTGCAGGCGGGTTATGCGCCCGGCCTTACCCGATCGGTAACAGCAGCAGTATTCGGTCGAAGAAGATGCAATAAAGCAGCAGCGGCACCGGCAAACCGATCAGCGTGCCGATCATGTAGTGGCGTAACGTCACCCCGCTGAGCGCCAGCGTGTAATTCAACGCCGGCATGGTCTGAAAAAACAGGCGCAACAAGGCCACGCTGCGTACCGGGTGGCTATCCAGCCGCGCCAGAATCTTGCGGGCGAGGGGGCTCTGGATATCCCGCAGGGCACTGCCGCCCAGTCCGCGCACCAGCACATAGGTCACCAGGCAGGACACACAGGCGGCAATATAAGTCGCCAGCCCGCCCATCACCGTTCCCAGCGCCAGGATGGCCGCCGCCAGAAAGATCCAGCCGGGCAGCTGAATCAGGTTACCGATCACGAAGACCACCACAAAGGCAATGAGACCGGTGATCGGGTTGGCTTCCAGTTGCGCGCGCAGGAACGACACCGACAGCTGCTCACGCAGGCCGGTAAGCTCTACCGTAATCAGGACCAGCGCCAGCACCATGGCCAGCATGATCAGCCGCCGATAGCGCCCCAGAGAAAGTGTCATCATCACAACCGTTTTGCCTTTTCTTGCCTCGCACTATGGACAGTGTAAGCCGGCACGGCCAGCAAAACGTGAAGGGGGGACGTTTCAAGTTGAAAGTTGAAAAGTGCAGGATACGTGAGATGCCCGCCAAGTAGCGTGGTGCCCGCGATGAGTTTGAATGTAGATTATTTCCCGGTACTGCGGCGCGGCTAGAGCCTGTTTCGCATGGCTCCCGGCGATGCCGCGCATTTCAACGTTAAACGTTGGGCTCACAAGCACCCCAAAATCACCCCAGATCCAGCTCGGACTCCAGCACCGCCTGATAGCCTTCCGGCAGCACATCGGCCCAGGCATCCAGCCCCTGACGCAGACCGTCCAAAGTATCGGCCACCAGATTGGCGTGGCCCACCTTGCGGCCCGGACGCACGCTCTTGCCATACCAGTGCACCACGCCCGGGTGCTGCAGCCAGGCACTTTCGAACGGAGTGCCGATCAGATTCACCATGGCGGAGGGGCCATGGACGTTGAGGGCGTGCAGGGGCACACCGGCCAGGGCATGAACGTGCAGGTCGAACTGGGACCAGTCCGCCCCTTCATGGGTCCAGTGCCCGGAGTTATGCACTCGCGGAGCAATTTCGTTGACCATCAACTGGCCATCGACTTCAAAGAATTCCACCGCCATGACACCGGCATAGTCCAGCTCTTCCATGATGCCCTTGAGCATCTGCTCCGCCGGCTTTTGCAGGTCGGCACAGGCATTGGCCGGGGCCAGGCTCAGGCGCAGAATGCCGTCCACATGCCAGTTGCGAGTGAGCGGGTAAAACAGGGTCTCACCGGTAATACTGCGCGCACCGACAATGGACAACTCACGGCGGAAGGGAATCTTTTTCTCGACAATCGCCTGGCCGGCCAGCTCGGCGGCGGGCACGGCGGACAGGTCGCCCCCCTCGCCCACAATCCAGGTACCACGACCGTCATAGCCGCCGCTACGGGCCTTCACGACCACGCCACCAAACTGGTCCACAGCGGCCTGCAGATCGTCAGTCTTGTCCAGGGTCACCCAGGGCGCGGTGGGGATACCCAGCTTGTCGAGCATGGACTTCTGGGTGAAGCGGTCGGGGATTACTTGCAGGGCACCCCGGGCGACGCAACGATCGCTCTGGGCCAGCTCCGCGGAAAATCCGGTGTCCGGGAAGGCTTCACGTTCCACGGTAATCACCGGGTAACGCTCCTGACACTCTTCCCAGCTGATCGGCACAGCCAGGTCGGAAGTGCCCGGCAACAGCAGCGCCCGTTCCGGATCGTAACGGTCCACCACCAGCCCCAGTCGGGCTGCGGCTTCTGCCATCATCAGGCCAAGCTGGCCACCACCAAGAACAAGTACGCGATTCATAGCAGATCCGTCAGAGCAAACAGGGAAAAGAACAGCGCCGGGGAATCAGCCCTGCCCCAGCTCGGCATTGGCCAACACTTCATCCGCACGGGACGCTTTCCAGTCGGCGATTTGCTGCAGCAGCTCGGGGTTGTCCGCCGCCAGCATCTGGGCAGCCAGCAGGCCCGCATTCCAGGCGCCCGCCGCGCCGATGGCCAGGGTGCCCACGGCCACGCCTTTGGGCATCTGCACGATGGACAACAGGCTGTCCCAGCCAGACAGGGTACGGCTTTTCACCGGCACACCGAGTACCGGCAGCGGTGTCAGCGAAGCAATCATGCCCGGCAGGTGGGCCGCGCCCCCGGCACCGGCAATGATCACCTTGTAGCCGTTCTCGTGGGCGCTTTTGGCAAAGTCATACATGCGCTGAGGGGTGCGGTGAGCCGATACCACTTCGGCCTTCCAACCCACATTGAACTGGGTCAAGGCGTCACAGGCTTCTTTCATGGTCTCCCAGTCAGACTGGGAGCCCATTACCACGGCAACCGGCGTGCTCATTCGCGTTACTCCATCGCGCCCATCACGGGCTTTTGCGGCGCATCGGGATCACCCCCGGCACCGACACAGAAAAATTTGAGGCGCACACTTTACTAATGCCAGCGCCGGAGGCAAGTCTGTCGGCGAAAAAACAACCAATGATGACGTTCCCGGCCGACAGATGGGCGATTTTAGCGTGATTTGGCCGGGAATGCGCTTTGCAGAGAAGCTACAAGCTTCAAGCGGCAAGCTACAACGCGAAAAATGGCCGTAGACCATTCAGCGCCATGCCCGCGTCCAGCTTTCGGTGAAGCCAGCGCGTTAAACACATTTCTACGCCCCCAGCCGTAGGAGATTGTAGCTTGGGGCTTGTCGCTCATCTATCCGCCAGCACCTGTGCATAACCCTCCGGGTAACCCGGATAGCGCAAGGTGTAGTGCCCTTGCTGGATATACAGGCTGCGCACCTGTTTGCCGGCGGCCGGTGCATCCGGCACGGCCAGCGTCAGGCCCTGCCGATCCGCCAGCCATTTCAGCACATCCAGATTGCGGCCGCCCACCGCATCGGTGCCAATCACCAGCGGCGGCATGTCCCGGCCCTCCAGCCAGCCCAGCACCACGCTGTGCAGCAGGCCCACGCAGTCGTCGCGGTGAATGCGATTGGTCCACTGGGGCGCCGGCAGGCTTTCTTCACCCCGGGCCAGCCTGGCCGCCTTGTCGATCTGTCGATAGCGGCCCGGCCCATAGATGCCGGTGAAACGCACCACGGTACTGAGACTGCGGGTGCTGATTTCCTCTTCTGCCGCCAGCAACACCTTGCCGTTATACCGGCTCGGCCGTGGCGACGTCAGCTCATCCACCACTCCGTCCACATCGCCGAACACCGCACTGCTGGATACGAAGACCACCGGAGGCAGCGGTTGCTGGCGTCCCAACGCCTCCAGCAAAGTCAGCGGCGCCCGCACATAGGCCTGCAAATAGCCTTCTTCGCTGTACTCGGAGGGCGTCATGATAATAACCAGCAAATCCACCGGGTCCGGAGGCAGCATGGCTGCACCCTCGGTGAGATCCTGGCTGTACAGCTCCACTCCGGCTGGCGCCTGCGCGCCGCGGCGGATGGCACTGATGCGGTGGCCGTTAGCGATTAACTGTTCGGCCAGGCCGGCGCCCAAATCCCCCAGCCCGGCAATCAGAATATGAGACATAGAAAATCAATTAATAGTTAATAATGAATAATTAACCACGGAACTCCGCCAGCACCACACCCGCGAGTTATTCAGAGGTTCCTTAACTATTCATTATTAACTAATGCCCCCTCTGGCATCCCTCTTGGCAGAGGTGCACAATGCAGAAACCATCGGTTTAATGTATCGACGCCATGACACTAACAGAACTTCGCTATCTAGTCGCCCTGGCCCGCGAGCGCCACTTTGGCCACGCGGCCCAGGCCTGCAACGTCAGCCAGCCCACCCTCAGCGCCGCCATTAAAAAGCTGGAAGAGCAGCTGGGTATGCCCCTGTTCGAGCGACGCCCCCGTGAAGTGGTGGTGACGCCCCAGGCCGAGCCCATTGTCGCCCAGGCCCAGCGTGTGCTGGAACAGGCGGATCTGCTCTCGCAGATGGCCATGAGCCAACGCGACCAGCTCGGCTCACCGCTGCGGGTCGGAGCGATCTTTACCGTCGCGCCCTATCTGTTCCCGACCATGGTGCCCCGGGTGCGCGAAGCCGCCCCGGAAATGCCGCTGTTCATCGAAGAAAATTACACCCATGTGCTGCGCCGCAAGCTGGAACACGGCGAGCTGGATGCCATTATCGTGGCACTGCCTTTTTCCGGTGGCGGCCTGGTGCGGGCGCGCATGTACGAGGAATCCTTCTCTGTCCTGCTACCCGGCGACCATGCCTGGACGGCGCAGAAAAAAATCGCCCCGGAGCAACTGCTCGACGAAACCCTGCTGCTACTCGGTGAAGGCCACTGTTTCCGCGACCAGGTGCTGGAGCTGTGTCCAGCCATCGACTCCCAGCACCAGCGCAACCTGGTACAGATCGAAGGCGGCTCCCTGGAAACCCTGCGCCATATGGTCGCCGGCGGGCTGGGCATTACCGTGCTGCCCAATTCGGCTCTCCACCAGCATGGCTACGACAAGGACACCTTTGCGGTGCGTCCGTTTGAAGAACCGGTCCCTTCCCGGACCATCGCCCTGGTCTGGCGCGATAGCTTCCCTCGGCCCAAGGCCATCGAAGTGCTGCGCCAAGCCGTGCCCAAGGAAGGACTGTCGGGATAACGATGGGCAGGAAGGTTTCTCCCTGTAGGAGCACCTCTCGAGGTGCGAACCCTACCCAGGTAAGACGCTGGAACCAGATTCGCACCTCGAGAGGTGCTCCTACAGCGGTGTTGCCCAACCATGGCCAATGACAGCCTCTCCAGCCTGCCCCTTAGCCGCCTCAAAGGCGTGGGGCCGGCGGCGGCCGTGAAACTGGCCAAGCTGGGCCTGCATAATCTGGAAGATCTGCTTTTCCACCTGCCCTTTCGCTACGAAGACCGCACCCGCATTTCCCCGATCGGCAGTTTGCGCCCGGAAACCGGTGTCGTCATCGAAGGCCAAGTGATGGCCGCCGATGTGATTTTTGGCCGCCGCCGCTCACTGCTGTGCAAAGTGGCGGACGGCACCGGCATGGTGACGCTGCGTTTCTACCATTTCACCGCCGCCCAGAAGAACAACCTGGAGCGCGGCAGGACCATTCGCGTCTACGGCGAGCCCCGCCCCGGCTCCGCCGGCCTGGAGTTCTACCACCCGGAATACCAGCTGGATTATGCCGACAGCGGCCTGCCACCACTGGAAAAAGCCCTGACCCCGGTGTACCCCACCACCGATGGCGTCAGCCAGAAAACCCTGCGCAACCTTACCGGCCAGGCTCTGCATTACTTGCAGGCACACCCGCCCCAGGAATTAATCCCCGCGCAATTGCTGGATCAGAGCGGATTACCCAGCCTGACCCAGGCGCTAAACAAGCTGCATAACCCTAACCCGGATGACCCGGTGAACCTGCTGCTGGAAGGCAAGCACCCGGCGGTGAAACGGCTGGTCATGGAAGAGATGGTCGCCCACCAGTTAGGCATGCTGCAAAAACGGGCCGGACAAAAAGCCTTCCATGCCCCGCGATTAAGCGGCCAGACACTGTTTGAAAAACTCCAGGCCAGCCTGCCCTTTGCCCTGACCGGGGCACAGCAGCGCGTCATCGGCGAGCTCATGGGCGACATGGCCAAGCCCCATCCCATGCTACGGCTGGTGCAGGGGGACGTGGGATCCGGCAAGACGCTGGTGGCAGCGGCGGCGGCCCTCGCCGCCATGGAGTCCGGTTACCAGGTGGCCCTGATGGCGCCCACCGAACTGCTGGCCGAACAGCACCGGGACAATTTTCGCCACTGGCTGGCGCCGCTAGGCATCGAGGTGCACTGGCTGGCGGGCAGCCTGGGCGTCAAAGCCCGCCGGGAAACCAATGCCGCACTGGCTGATGGCAGCGCCCGGATTGTCGTCGGCACCCACGCCTTGTTCCAGGAGGCGGTGCAATTCCACCGGCTCGGACTCACCATCATTGATGAGCAACACCGTTTCGGGGTGCAGCAACGTTTGGCCCTGCGTGAAAAAGGCCGCTTTGATACCGTCAACGGCAGCCAGGTGCCCCACCAGCTAACACTCACCGCCACTCCCATTCCCCGCACCCTGGCCATGAGCGTGTACGGCGACCTGGATACCTCGGTGATCGACGAAATGCCGCCGGGACGCAAGCCCATCGATACCTTGGTGCTACCGGAAAGCCGCCGCCCCCAGGTGATCGAACGGATCAACGATGCCTGCCGCCCTGACAGCGGCAGGAAAAACACCCAGGCGTACTGGGTCTGCACGCTCATCGAGGAATCCGAAGAACTGCAGGCCCAGGCGGCGGAAGCAACCTTCGAGGAATTGCAGATCGCCTTGCCGGACCTGTGCATAGAGCTGGTCCACGGCCGCATGAAAGCAAAAGAAAAAGCCGAGCGAATGGCCCGCTTTTCCCGGGGCGACGCGCAACTGCTGATCGCCACTACGGTGATCGAAGTGGGTGTGGATGTTCCCAACGCCACCCTGATGGTGATGGAAAATGCTGAGCGGTTGGGCCTGGCACAATTACATCAGCTGCGCGGACGTGTGGGACGAGGCGGCGAGCAAAGCTATTGCCTGCTGCTGTACAAGAACCCGCTGTCGCTCACCGGCAAACGGCGGCTGGCGGTAATGCGCGACACCACCGACGGTTTTATTATTGCCGAAGAGGACTTGAAACTACGCGGCCCCGGGGAATGGCTCGGCACTCGCCAGACCGGGGACCTGGCGTTTCGCATCGCCGACCTGGTCCGCGATGAAGCCCTGATGGAACCGGCCAAAGACGTGGCCAACAAACTGATGCACGATTGCCCACAGTGGGTTGAGCCGCTGCTGCGTCGTTGGTTGAAAGGTGGGGAGAATTTCGCAGATATCTGAATAAAGAATTTAGTCGGGTTACGTCGCTACGCGACTAACCCGACCTACAAAAAATCATTGCCCGGAAAGAATTTTCACCGGAATCCATTGGGTTTTTGTCTGCATCAGAAAACCGTTATTTACCCAACGCTTCAGCACCGTATCCACTTGCTGTTTCAGTTCGCTGTCATTCTTGCGCATTACCCACGCCAGCTGTTCCTTGGTAAGGGGCTTGTACAGGCCCAGCAACTTCACCGGGTACTCTCGCTTGTTAGCCAGGTTCCAGACCGTGGGCGCATCGTGAATGAACGCATCAATGTCACCGTTAACCAGGGCCTGGGTCGCTTCAGTATTGCTGTTGAATCCCCGGGTCTGCGCATCCATGGTCTCTTTCACGAACGCCTCACCGGTGGTGCCATTTTTGTAACCCACCCGGTACTGCCCGGTAAACAAGGCGCCGGGCGTGGCCAGCCGGGCAGCATCGTCGAGACGGATCATCGCCATCTGGCCGATCGTGGTATACGGCAAACTGAATGCAAACGCCTTCTGGCGGGCAGGCGTTATGGATATGCCGGACATGATGATATCGATTTCGTTATTTTTCAGCGCCGCAAACAAGTCACTCAATTGCGTGTATTCATGCAGAGAAAAGGGGCGCTCCAGGTCCTGTGATAACTGCTCGGCAAAATCCCGCTCCAGCCCCACCAACTTGCCTTCTTCGCGAAACACCAGCGGCGGATAATCGGGCATGACACCAACCCGCAAGGCTTCGCCTTCCAGCTCACCATGACCATTACTGCTGCAGCCGGCCAGCAGGCCCACCGCCAGCACCAGCATCCATCCCATTCGTTTCATCATTCTTTGTGCATCCTGTTGTCTGCTTGAAATCAATGTTCGCACCGGCCCTGCCTTCCTTTCCCACTAGGGCATGGACGGCAGGACACCTTCAAGATGTTCCGGGGTCGCCAGGCCCCGCATCCATTTCACCGTAGTGATTTGCCAGTCCGGATCTGCGGCTTGCAGGGCTGCCAGCACACCGGGCAAATGGGCCGCACCGTAGGTGATGTAAATGCGCTGGCTGTCATCAGCGATAATCCGCTGCGCCAGCTGGCGGTTGCGGAAATCCAGAATGACTTTATCCAGCGGCCGGGGCTCATGCTCGCTCTGATCGCCCAGCGCAATGGCAAAGGCACCGCGACACAAAATACCGATCAGTTTTTTCTGTTCATCGGTGGCAGAAGCATGCCAATCCAGCAGGGCGGCAACTGGATCACTGGTATACGTGGAAGCGGGAGCCTCCCGGTCACGCACCTGCTCGGCGAAAGCCGGGTCCGTGGCCATCAAACGATCGTATTCCTGTTTCATTTCCAGGCTGGTGACATCTGCCGCCACGTGACGCTCTGGATGCTGCTGCGCATCCCGCTCCATCAGGCCAAAGTAATCGATCTGGAACTTCACCCCGCAGGCATCCGCCAGGACCTTGTAGTTCTCTGCCAGGTCACCGCCACCGGCAAGCTGTTCGGCGAACCAGGCATCGCCTTCCCCGGGTGAAGGCTGTACGCCTTCGTAGTACAACCGGTAGCCGTCACTGAGTGCCTCTTCCAGATCATAGACCACCGATTTATAGAAACTCTCCATACCCACATGGATCATGCCCTGAAAAACCACGGTTTTTTGACCATTCGTCAGCGTCGCCTGGGGCAATAGTGGCGGGTCGGCCTGCACCTTGTACGCCAGATAATAAATCGGCAACGCAGTGGCAATGGTCAACAAACAGAAAAAAACGCCCACGGATTTCAGCAGGCTGCGATTCTTTTTTTTGCCGAACAGCAAACGCAGCGTTCCGTTCAGCAGCAAGCCCAGCAACAATGCCAAGGCGGCAACGGCCAGTAACACCCACAGGGAAATGCTGAACAACACAGGCAAACCAAGCAGGAAAGCCACCCCCACAACGAAGCAGATAATCGCGGACACGCCGATCCTGATCCGTACCCCCAACGGTAACGTCAACACATACCCCCCTTAATTATGTAGTGCAGAAAAACCCCCACAATAACCGGGTCAGTCCCGACCCTCTATCGCGCCCTCACCGGCACACACTATTATTTTGTCTTTGTACCTTGCAGTGAGCGATCACAGCCTAGACTGCCCGGTTTTAAGGAAAACCGCCACAGTCGTAGCCATGAGCGACTCTGCGACGCGGATTTGTCATCCGCGGATGCTGGAATAAAGGCGCACATTTCTGCACGATAAAGAAAAAGGTGGCCACACGCCGCGTTGATACATTTTCAGGGATGAAAAACGTTATGACTGCAACCTTTCGCCATCACCCCCACTACCGCGCAGCCATTGGGACCGCCATTGCAGGCTTGCTCCTGCTGCCGGTCACCGCCGCCCACGCTGATGACAAACATGCCATGAACGAAAAATGGTACCTCTCTGCGGGTGGCTACAGCGTGTTCCGTGCCGATACCACCCTGTCACTGGTGGAACGCAATGTGGGGGCCGGCGCGGCCATCCGCCCGGGCGATACGCTTGGCCTGGATCTGGAAGAAACGGTTTTGCGACTGGAAGGCCATTACCGATTTACCCCTCGCTCCCAGATTGTTGCCTCCTGGTTCCAGGTGGAATCGGACGCGTCCAAGGTCCTGCAGAAAGACATCGACTGGGTAGACCAGAGCGGCAATACCACTACCGTAGCCGCTGGCAGCACGGTATCCAGTTCCCTCGGTTACGAGATCATGAAAGCCAGCTACTTCTATTCGTTTTATCACAATGACAAAGTCGAGCTGATGGCCGGGGGCGGGCTGCACGTCTCCAGGTTCGATATCGATCTGGATGTAAAGACAGACCCGGGCGGCAGCGTCTCTGCCCAGGAGACCCGTGACGCTGCCCACACCGTTCCTCTACCCACCGTGGGATTCGGGCTTAACTATCGGGTCAACCCGAAGCTGTACTGGTTCCTGAAAGCCGAAGGCTTTTACCTGGAGTACGACGACTGGAAGGGCCTGTTCTCTGAAATGCAGGTGGGCATGGAATACAACGTATGGCGCAATCTGGGGGTGGGCGTGGGCCTTGCCACCAGCAATCTGAATGTCACGGAAACGGCGCCGCAATACACCTTCCGCTACGACAATCGACTCAGCGGCGCCAACCTTTTCCTGTCCTGGTCGCTGTAAACCGCCCGCGAACATCAGAACAAGAGGCAAAGCGCATCAATCACTGGACACCGGAAAAATCCGGCGTAATATCGCCGCCGCCCACGAGGGCGAACAGTGATTCACCATAAGGAAGATCGATGGCCAAAGGCCCCAAGCCCATGCACAACTGGGCAGCCATGGACCCGCTGATGCGAAAAGGCGGCGCCCACCAGGAAGCCCGCAACACCCTGCGTCCACGCATGGCAACCCGCCAGGCGTTGAACGAATACGATGATTGGCAAGATGACAGCGAAGACGATGCACAGACTATCGGCGGCGAGGGGCCCGGCCCCTCCTCGGCCCAACACCGTGCCTGTTCAATCGTCGAGAAGGGGTTTCACGCCTGACCGAACACCAGACGTAAAGAACCTGACGCTGGAACAAGAACCCGAGCAGGGATAACGCTGGGGTCAAGGCGTCACGAAGTGGCGATCAGGGCTCGCAGATCCAGGCCTTGGCGGCATCCACGTCATCGCTGGGGAACACCTTCACATCAATGGACGGCAGCAGCTTGTCCGCCAGTACCGACAGGCGGCGCATCCAGTCCTTGTCTGTGACCACGGCTTCGCGGTCGAAATGCTTCCAGTGGGCAAGGCCGAATTTCAGATCCTGAAACAACACATCCATGGACACCCCGCCAAAGGTTTCCATCTCTGCATAGAAACGTACCGTTTCATGCTTTTGCAGGGCGGCTTCCAGCGCCGTGGTCACAGAATCGAATTCTTCGCGGGTGATCTTGCCGGAGATACGTGCACCCACAACCCGGTCGTCATCAAAAGGAATCAACGTCAGCATGGTCCGTCTCCCGTCCCTGTCGTGCCTGCCCTGTGCGTCGGCGTCGATTCGCACGGCGCACGCTCAGACACGTCATTGTGTCTGCCGCAAATGGTGTCTGCCGCAATGAGTAGCGGGCGCTATTCCTGTTCCGGCGCGGGCGCCGTCAGGCTTTGCCAGCCCTGCTTGGCGGCCTCCCAGCTTTGCTGGAATTTTACCTTGGCCGCATCCCAATTGTCCTCACTCGCATTCTGCAGGGCCTGATAGCGGGTTTCCAGCTGGGCCTGCTGTTCTTTCAGAGCGGTCAGCGCCTCCTGCTTCTGCAGGCGAGCATCTTGGGACAGATCGCGCCACTGGCTGTTGATGTCGCCTTGTAGCAGGGTGATCTGCTGATTCAGGTCATCGATGGCGTGACGCGCCACTCGCATGGCCTGATTTTTCTGTTCCACGGAATAACTCTGGATATCGTCCAGGGTTTCTTCCATCTGGGTTTCCACTTTTTCCGGTTCCGGCGTTTTCACGTTGGGAACGCCTTCGGTCTCAGCCCACGCCGTGGCGGTGGTGACCAACATCAGGGTGGCGGCGGCCAATAATCGGTGTGTCATCGGGACAACTCCTCGTTCTGCCTTTTGTGCCAAATCTGGCTATGCCTGTACAGGAATGTGACAAGTCAGACGGCAAAACGCTCCCCCGATGATGCAAAAAGCCGTAAAACGAGGCCAGAATGCCCCGTTTTACCGGGGAATTCATGCGTTGAGAATATACGCCAGCATCTCCACCACCTGCTCCGGCGTGCGCGCTACCGCATCGGCGGCGGTATCCACCTCTTTCAACGGATGATCATGCTCTTCATCGTGCAAAATGATCATCGGTGTGCCCAAAGCCGCCGTGTAGCCGGCATCAAATGCCGCATTCCATTGCTTATACTTGGGGCCAAACCGCACTACTACAAGGTCCGCCTCGTCAATCAGCTTGCGGGTACGAATACCATTGATACCCGCTCCCAGGCGATCCTCCCAGAAACGCTTCTCTTCCGCGCCGAGAATATTGACCCCCACCTTGTCGCTGGCCTCGTGGTCAGTCACCGGGCTGCTGAATTCGATATCCAGCTCTTTCTCGGCGCAACCCTGCACGATGCGCTCGCGCCAGTCGGTGTGAATTTCCCCGGAAAGGTAAACGGTCCAGAAACTCATGGTGATTCTCCCGATTGATTCTGAAAAACGGCAGGATAGGCCCGCCGGATTGCAAAAGCCACCTTGCAGAACGTCACACGCTCGATGCCTGACGCTAAATCAACGGAACCGGCAAGCAAGAAAGTAACTACTGTGCAGAACGCTGCAGCCAGGGACCCCATTACACCTTGAACCGGGGCGGTGGCTGCCGTTAAATGCCCCCATTCGTTCTCATTGATTTCAGGAAGGGTATGCCATGCGTATGACACTTTTGCTCCTGCTCGCCACCGCGCTGCTGGCAGGCTGCGACGACCCGGACGCGCCGGCAAAGCCCGCTGACAAACCGGCCATCACCGACAAGAGCGACGCTGCACAAACCGGGGCCGCCCCGGAAACCCTGGTGCGAATCGTCCATACCCTGAATAAAACCGATGAGCAGTGTGACGCTAACGGCTGCCCGAAAGTGGACCTGCAATGGCTTACCTTTGAGAACCAGCCGGAGCTGAACGACGCCATCACCCAACAGCTGGCCGCCATGCTGATTCAGGATGAAGGCAACGCGACCCACGATGGCACCATCGAAGGGCTGGCCGATGCGTTTCTGCAGGATGCGTCCGACATGGCCATGGCCTCGGAACAGGGCTGGGAGCTTAATGCCACGGTGAAAAAACAGGGCCGACGCGGCGACCTGGTGACCCTGTCCATGGAAACCTATGAATACACCGGCGGCGCCCACGGCCTGCCCAGCGTGCAGTACTTTCACTGGGATCTGGCCAAACAACAGAGCGTGAAACTGGGCGACCTGCTGGTGCCCGGCCAGCAGTCTGCCTTCTGGGAAAAAGCCCGCGAACAACACACCGCCTGGCTGGATGAGGAAAGCCTGGACCAGACTTTCCGTGACAGCTGGCCGTTCGACAAGACCGATAACATCTTCTTTAATGACAAGGGGATGGTGCTGCAATATAACGTGTACCACATCGCGCCCTACGCCATGGGCCAGCCCACCCTGACAATTCCCTATGCGGAGCTGGAAGGCATTGTGCGCGGGCAATATTTGCCACAGCGGTGACAAGTTACGAGAAGCGAGTTTCGAAGAGCGAAGATCAAAACAGCCAGGCGCTCATGTTTTTGCCTTTCAAAACTCGCTTCTCGTCACTCGCAACGGTTTCCCTATCCTAGGCAGCCACCAACGCTAACAGGAACACCAGCTCCGCCAGAATCACGCTGGCGCCCAACGCATCGCCGGTATACCCCCGCAACTGCCGCCACAGATACCCACCCCACAGCAACGCCACCAGCGCAACAGATAACAGTGCAGGCACCAACGCCCCCGCCAGGGCCGCCACTGTCACCGTCATCGCGGTAGCGACAGCCAGGCGTTGTGCGCTGAAGCCTTCCGCTACGGGTTTGCTTTTACTGGTGTCCGGGTCGGTCACGTAGGGCAGAAACCGCATCAACCACAGCGGCGTTAAACGGCCGATCACCGGGCTCAGCAACAGGGCCAGCCAAACGGAATTCGCGTCCGCCAGCAACAATCCCTTCAAACCCAGCGCCATGATCAACGCCACCGCCCCATAGGTGCCGATACGGCTGTCCTTCATGATTTCCAGACGGCGTGCCACGGTATAGCCGCCACCCAGCGCATCCACACTGTCTGCCAGCCCGTCTTCGTGGAAAGCCCCGGTGATCCACAGGTGGAATGCCAGCACCAGTGCCACACTGATACCGGTATTCCAGTAGCCATCCAGTACCACGAACAGCCCCGCGTACAGCACACCCAACAGCAACCCCACCAGCGGAAAATACACACTGGAACGGTTCATCAGTGTCTGGCTGTAATCAATACGCACCAGCATGGGCACGCGGGTCAGAAATCCCACCGCCAGCCAGAACGCCTGCCATTCACTCTGCACAGAAACCTGATGCGGGCGGTGATTGTTTGCCGGCTGCGTCATTTATCCATCCTGCTGTCGATAACTGTCGGGGCTCATCCCGTACCAGCGACGAAACGCCTTGCTGAAATTGCTGGCATCGGAAAAGCCCAGCCGGTGCGCCACTTCTGCCAGACTGTCGCCACTGCGGACCAGCTGGCCGGCGCGCTCTGCCCGCCAGGCATCCACCAGCTGCCGGTAACCGCTATCCAGCTCGGACAATCGCCGGCGCAGGGAGCGCTCACTCATGGCCACGGCAGCGGCCAGCTCACTCAGCCCCGGCAAGACATCCCCCTGGGCGCGCAGTATCCCCTGCAGGGTCTGGATCAGTGGGGGCGTGGCATCCAGGGCTTCCAGTTCCTGGCGTGCCAGCGCGTCATGCTGGCGCCACAGCCCGGCATCTCCGAGCAACAACGGCGTCTCCAGCCGGTCACGGTGGTGCCAGACGATATTGCCGGGCTGATCGAATGTCACCGGGCAGTCCAGTATCTGGCGCCAGGGCTCGGCCTGCGCAGGAGCGGAACGCTGCAACATCACCTGCTGCACGCCCCCTTCTGGCGACAGGCGCCGCAGATTGCTCACATGGGCGGCCACGAAGGCATCAATAGACGCCGGGTGTAAGGCCACATCCGGCAGGTAACAGATCTCCAGGCCCACCGCATCCGGGCGCTGCTGCAACCGCACCATCACCCCGGTGGAAATCAATCGCTGATAGCGCACCGCCACATCCAGAATGTGGCCCAGGGTTGGTGCCGTCTGGATCAACAAGCCCATCACCCGCAGATGCATAGGCAGGGACGTCTTGCCCACCCGTAGCCCCATGGCCGGGTCGTCGCTCTGCGCGATGGCCAGGGTCCACAGTCGGGTCATGGCATCGGTGGGTACCCGCCCACCGGGGTTGGCACGCAATACGGCCAGGTCCAGCCCGGCCTGCGTCAACAGAGCCGGCCCATCCACCCCGTAACCGTTAAGGGTTTCCAGTACCGCCAACGGCCACGCCGCTACCGTGGTGGATGCCATGCGCTCAGTGGCCACGAAGCACCGCACTCTGGCCAGCAGCAACCTTTGCCAACGGTCGAGCCAGTACTAGCCTGCCAGGATCATCCACAAGAAAAGAGAACACCATGCGCTACCTGTTTGTTTTATTGGCCGCCTTGTTGGCGGCATGCGGGGAAGAGCAACCCCTCAAGAGTACCACCCAGCTGGCTCCGGATGCGCTTAAGGCGCACAGCGAACTGTTCCATAAGGGGGTGGAGAAAGTCACCGATGGTGTCTATGTAGCGATCGGCTACGGGCTCGCCAATTCCATTATGCTGGAAGGTGATGACGGCATCATCATCGTCGACACCATGGAAAGCGCTGACGAGGCGCGCACCGTGCTGGCAGAATTTCGCAAAATCACCGACAAACCGGTGAAAGCGATCATCTATACCCACAACCACACCGACCACGTGTTTGGCGCCGCCGGCTTTGCCGAGGGCAAGGACATTTCCGTCTACGCCCACGAAAGCACCAGCTATTACATCAACCGGGTGGTCAATCAGATTCGCCCCATCATCACTGCCCGCTCCATGCGCATGTTCGGCAATCATCTGCCCCATGGCGAGCATATCAATGATGGTATCGGCCCCCATCTGGGCATCACCCCGGAAAGCGAACTTTATGCCCTGCCGCCCACCCACACTTTCGATGACCGCATGTCGCTCAACATCGCCGGCATCCAGATCGAGCTGGTCCATGCGCCCGGCGAAACCGAGGATCAACTGTACGTGTGGTTGCCGGAAAAACAGACCGTGCTCACCGGTGACAACATTTACCAGACCTTCCCCAATCTCTACACCATTCGCGGCACCTACTACCGCGACGTGAAACAGTGGGCCAACAGCCTGGACCAGATCCGTGCCCTGGGCGCCGAGCACCTGGTGCCCAGCCACACCCGTCCGGTGCACGGCCAGGACAAGGTGGCTGAGCTACTCACCGACTACAGCGACGCCATCAACTTTGTACACGACCAGACCCTGCGCTACATGAACCTGGGCCTGACGCCGGACCAGATCGTCGAGAAAGTGCAGCTGCCCGAACACCTGGCCAGCAACCCCTGGTTGCAGGAATTCTACGGCAAGGTCAGCTGGTCCGTACGCTCCGTGTTCGATGGCTACCTGGGCTGGTTCAGCGGCAACCCCAGCGAACTGCAACCGCTGGCCGAACCGGAAGAAGCCCGGCGCATGGCCACCCTGGCCGGCGGCAACGACGCCCTGCTGGAGAGCGCACAAAAAGCGCTGAATGATAACGATGCCCAATGGGCGCTGGATCTCAGTGACCACCTGATGATCCTGATGCCGGACAACGACGCGGTGAAAACCCTGCGCACAGATGCGCTCCGCAAGCTGGGCGAGAAAGAAGCCAACCCCAACGCTCGCAACTACTACTTCACCGTGGCCCGGGAAGTACAGGACGGGCTCAAACCCGGCTTCCGCACACAGATGAGCGATGACTTCCTCGCCACCCTGCCCATCGAAAACTTCCTGCACGCCATGCCCGCCTTGCTCAAGGCCGAAGAAACGCTGGAAGAGAATATCGCCCTGGGCTACGCCTTCCGCGACAGCAACAAGCAGTTCACCCTGCGTATCCGTCGTGGGGTCGCCAAGGTACACGACGGCATCGATGACGACGTGGTTGCCACACTGGACACCACCGAGGCCACGTGGAAGGCCATTGCCGCCGGCATCCAGAACCCGGCCACCGCCCTGGCCGGTGACGACCTGGACATCGACGGCAGCACCCTGTCCGCCATGAAAGTGCTGGGCTACTTCGAGAAAATTGACTGAATCAGGCCCCCGGCCTGATAACAAAATGCGTGGTGGGGTCGAGGAAGAACATCTTCTTCCAGCCCTGCGGCGCCTCGTCAGCCCGCCAGAACATCGGCAACAGACTCACCAGGGAATAGTGCAGATGCGGCGGCTTGCCCGCCGCATTGCCACTGTCCCCCACGCTGCCCACCGGGGCGCCCGCCCCCAGCCAAATGCCACTGTCGGCGATGCCCTGCAAGTGGGCGTAGTAGTGCAACCGCCATTTCGGCCCCAACATCAGCACCACCTTGCCGCCCCGCGACAGCTCCCCGCGATACAGCACCAGCCCGCCACTGCTGGCGATCACCCGCGTACCCGCATCAGCAAAGATATCCACGCCCTTGTGGACCCCGGACTTGCCCCAGGGGTGATACCAGAAAGTCTGCGGGTGCCAGTCATTACGGTCTGCACCCTGCACCGGCACCTGCCGGGCCTCCGGCAGCAGCAAGCCTGCCACCAGCACAAACAGCAGCAGCCACAGGCCACGACCAATTACAGTACGGATTCGCGACATAATTCCAGCCACCTCTCAATGCCAGGGCTGCGGTACTTCTGGCGATGCAGCACAAAATAGAATTCCCGGCTGAAATCCCGGTGCGGCACCGCCAGCTCCACCAGCGAGCCCCGCTTGAACGCTTCCTGCAAACACACCCGCGACAGGCAACTGATCCCCAGGCCGGTTTCCACCGCCCGCTTGATCGCCTCGGTATGCTCCAGCTCCAGGGCCAGGTCCAGCTCGGGCACCAGCCCGTGCAGCGCCCGCTCGAAGGTCTGCCGGGTACCGGAACCCGACTCACGAACAATCCAGTGCGCCGCCCGCAAATCGTCGTCAGTCAGCGCTTCCTTACTTGCCAGCGCATGCTCCGGGCTGCAGAACACCACCAGCTCATCCTCGCGCCAGGGCAACAACTCCAGGTCCGGGTGGTTCAGCTCGCCCTCAATCAAGCCCAGATCCAGCTCAAAGGTGAGCACCCGATCCACAATGGAGCGGGTGTTAGCCACCTCCAGATGCACCCGCGCACCCGGCTGCTGAGCCATATAATCCGCCATGATCGCCACCGCCAGGTAATTGCCGATGGTCAGGGTGGCGCCCACATTGAGTCGCCCCAGATCCCGGTGGGACTGCAGGTCCGCTTCCAGCTCCCGGGCCTGGGCCAGCAGCGCTTCCGCCCGCGGCCAGAACTGCCGGCCCAGCTCATTGAGCTTCAGCCGCTTGCCGGCCCGCTCAAAGAACTTCACGTCGTAAAGCCCTTCCAGCTCTTTCAACGCCCCGGATGCCGCCGACTGGGACATGCTCAGGTGATTGGCCGCATGGCTCACATTTTCAAAGTGGGCAATGGCGAGAAAGACTTCCAGTTGCCTGAGGGTGTAGCGCATGAGCACCTATCCATGATTAAATGAGAATCATTACTAACTGTGTGCAGCATTTAATATCGGCTTTCTCGATATCAACTATCGGAATAACCCATTTTACCGATAAATGCCATTCGGTTAAATTTCCACCATCTAGAATTTTGGAATAAGCGCTGATTTAACTATGTCTAATTTGAATACCGAAACCGTCAAAAGCGTTCGCCACTGGAACGATACCCTGTTCAGCTTTACGACCAGCCGGGACCCGGGTTTTCGTTTCAAGAACGGACATTTCACCATGATTGGCCTGGAGCAGGACAACGGCCGCCCGTTGCTGCGCGCCTATTCCATTGCCAGCGCCAACTATGAAGAAGAACTGGAGTTCTTCAGCATCAAGGTGCAGGACGGCCCGCTGACCTCCCAGCTGCAGAACATCCAGCCGGGCGACAAGATCTACGTGAGCCGCAAGCCCACCGGCACCCTGGTAGCCGACCACCTGCTGCCGGGCAAAAACCTGTGGCTGCTCTCCACCGGCACTGGCCTGGCGCCGTTCATGAGCATCATCAAGGACCCGGAAGTGTACGAACAGTACGACCGCGTCATTCTGACCCACGGGGTGCGTCATGTGTCCGAGCTGGCCTACCAGGACACTATCGAGAATGAGCTGCCCAACAACGAGTTCTTCGGTGAGTTCGTCAGTGGCAAACTGCTCTACTACCCCACGGTGACCCGTGAGCCGTTCCGCAACGAAGGGCGCCTCACCGACCTGATGACCAGCGGCAAAATCTTCACGGACCTGGGCCTGCCCACCCCGAGCCTGGAAAACGACCGCTTCATGCTCTGCGGCAGCCCGGCCATGCTCAAGGACACCACCGAGATCCTCGACAACTGGGGTTTCAAGGAAACCCGCGGCGGGGTACTGGGTGAGTACGTGATTGAGCGGGCGTTTGTGGAAAAGTAGACGCCGCAGGCTTCACGCCAGATGCAACACGCTACGGGCCGCTTTCGCGGCCCGTTTTTTATCTCCGGCCGGCTCTCTACGCCCCAGTCTGCTACTCTCCACTAGCCTTTTCGGGGAAGAGAATGTTCCAGCCGTGCAACCACAATCCATTGCCATTATCGGGGCCGGTACCGCCGGGCTCGCCACTGCCGCGTTGTTGGCCCAACAGGGCCACGCCATCACGCTGATAGAACGCGCCCCCGCCCTGGAACCGGTGGGTGCCGGGTTGCTGTTACAGCCCGCCGGGCTCAGCGTCCTCCACCGCATGGGCCTCTATCAGGCCATGTGCCGTTACGGCGCGCATATCGATGCCCTGGTGGGACATACCTGTTCCGGCCGCGCCATCATGAACAGCCACTATCGTCCCCTTGGCGAACAGGCCCACGGCCTGGGCATCCACCGCGCCAGCCTGTGCCACGTGCTGGATAGCCACCTGCAGACCCTGCCGCATCAACGGCGCATGGCCAGTACAGTCATCGCCGTGGACAGCCAGCCCCAGCAGGCAACGGTCACGCTCGAACAAAAACATGAAAACCGAACAGGCACACAAACCCTCACCTTCGATGCCGTGCTGATTGCCAATGGCAGCCACAGCCAGCTACGACCGGCGGCCTGGACGCGCTACGATCGCCTGTACCCCTGGGGCGCCATGTGGGCCATGCTGCCCATGACCGCCCCGTTTGATGTGCCTCTGCTGCAACAGCGCTATCACCGGGCCAGCGCCATGGCCGGCATTCTTCCCACCGGCAGCCGGCCCGACCAGCCGGAGACACCGCTAGCCAGCTTTTTCTGGAGCCTGCCGGTCACCGAGATCGCCCATTGGCAACAACCGGACTTTGCCGCCTCGCCTTTTGAAAAATGGCGCGGCGCACTGCATACCTTCTGGCCGCAACTGGACGAGGTGCTGACACCGCTGACCCAGGCGCAGCAGCTAACCCCCGCCACCTACCGCGATGTGATCATGTCGAAATGGGGAGACAACCGACTGGGCGTTATTGGCGACGCCGCCCATGCCATGAGCCCACAACTGGGCCAGGGCGCAAACATGGCCTTGCTGGACGCCTGGGCTCTGGGCGACGCCATGCAGCAAGCGGATAACTGGCATCAGGTCTGGGCGCATTATCACCAGCAACGCGGCCCGCAGATTCGCTTTTACCAACGCATGAGTCGCTGGCTGACACCCGCCTTCCAGTCGCACAGTCGTATCGTCGCGACCGGCCGCGACCTGCTGTTTCCACTGCTGAACCACCTGCCCTGGATGCGCCTGCAAATGGCAAAAACCATCGCTGGCCTGAAAACCGGGCTGCTGCGTTAACGCCCCCTTACTGCTTTCCCGAAACGCCCGGCAATGACGAGGGCCGACTCAATCCTGGCCCGCCTGTTGATAACGCCACTGGCTAGGCGTCATGCCCATCCAGCCCTTGAACGCGCGGGTAAAATTGGCCGGGTCGGCAAACCCCAGCAGCTCACTGATACGCTGAATTTCCATATCGGAACTGGCCAGCAGGTGGCGACTGTCCCGGTGCCGGGCTTCTTCCAGCAACGACTGGAACCCCTGCCCCCGCTCCTGCAAGCGGCGCCGCAACGTGCGGGGGGTCAGATGCAGGCGCTCGGCCAGCTGCTCCGGTGCCGGATAGCCGTGCGCGCCCAGCACCAGCAGCTCACGCACCTGACGCAGCAAAGTATCACCGGGGGCCATCAAGGCACTTTCCCGCTCACACTGGACCAGGGCCTGACTCAACGCTTCCGGATTGGCGGTAGGCAGCGGGCTATCCAGCCACTGCACCGCTTCCGGCGCCCAGATGCCTGCCCGTGCCTGGCGATAACGCACTAGCACCGCCCCGTCATCCATGGTCCGGCCAGCGGTTGGGGGCTCGCCCTGCAGCCAGATTTCCGGCACCAGGGACAGGTCAGGGAGAATAAACTGCATGCCGCTGGCCATGCTGCCCAGCATGGAACTGAGCAGCACATCGCGTACCGCAGCGGGCAACACCACTTCCGGCACCAACTCGAAGAACAGCCCGCCGCGCTCCTCCTTTACGCTGAGAACGACACTGCGGCCCCGCAGGTGCCAGAACCGCTCCAGCAGCCCAATAGCCTCGCGGGCACTGCCCGCGCACATGAGCACATAGCCCAGGCTGCCATGGGCCGTGAGCGGCATCCGCTGCCCCACCTCCAGGCCGATGGCCGCGTCACCGGTCAGCGCGGCAGCGGCCGCAAACACCTGCACCGTTTCCTGCAGGGACACCCGCCCGGATGGGTCCTCCAGCAATGCTGCCGGCACCCCCGCAGTGGACAGCAAGGTCTCGCGGGAAACACCTCGCTGCGTCGCTACCTCCACAAACATGCGCACATAGGTCACCGCCTGGCTGCGCTGGCGGGTCCAGTCAGGGAAACGGCTCCAGTCGATCAGGGTGAAGGATTCAGACAATTTGGCCACCAATGACAAGTGCTTTGTCCGCCCAGCATCTCACGCACTCCGGGCACTCACCAGTACCGTATGGGCCAAGCGTCAACGTATCCTTTTCGCCAGGAGGCTCAAAATGAATGCACCGGCAAAACAGCTTCATAACAATCCGACCGATGCCCGCCCGGCCATGGTTATTCCCACCGTCCGCCAGCCGGACTTCGACCTGGCCGACGATGTGCCCAAATACTGGTGGGACAATGACCCGCTAAAAACCCTGCTGCTGGGCGCACTCTCCGCCAGCTTCCCCGCCGGAGAGCGGTTCTTTATCGATTCCGTACGCCACTTTCAGGACCGCATCGACGACCCGGAACTGAAAAAAGCCGTGCGTGCCTTTATCGGCCAGGAAGCCCACCACTCCAAGGAGCACAAGCTGCTCAATGGCTACCTGGAAGAACGGGGCGTCGGCCTTGGCCGTCTGGATCGTGAAATTCAGGCGTTCATGGACTGGATGCGCAAGAACCTGTCACCGGAGCGACAACTGGCGCACACCGTGGCGGTGGAGCATTTCACCGCCTTGATGGCGGAAGAATTTCTGCTCAAATATGACGCCCTGGATGAAATGGATCCGCGCATGGCACCGATCTGGGCCTGGCATGCCATCGAGGAGTCCGAGCACAAGGCCGTGGCGTTTGATGTGTACAAGCACATCGGCGGCAGCGAGTTTACCCGCATCACAGAGATGGCACTGGTTAGCGTTCTATTCCCGCTGTTTTCCACTCTGCATCTGACGCAACTTATGAAGGAACAGGGTGAGCTGACCAATGTGAAATCTTGGCTCGGCGGCCTGAACTACATGTGGGGCAAACCCGGCGTCTTCCGCAAACTGCTGCCGTCCTACTTCAAGTTCTACAGCCCACGCTTCCACCCGTGGCAGCACGATGCCCGCGATCTGGTGGAAAAGGCGAAGAAAAAGTGGCTGGGTGACTGGGCCTGATTTGCTATTTGCCGAAGGCCAGACGCCGGATGCCTGACCCTGAAAAATCATAGATGCAATCCGAAAAAGGTTGTGTCTATGACATCAGAAATCAGGCATCAGGCATCAGGCATCAGGCACAAAACTATTCCACTTCGACCAGATCAAAACTCTGCTTGATCTTGCCTCCCTCACGAATCGACGTGAGTACATCATCCAGGCGTGTGGGATCGAAAGCCTGGGTTTGTAATTTGGCGATTTCGATATAAAGATTGGTCGCCGCCAGCACATTACTGGAGATATTCTGGTCACTGTGCACCACACCAAAACTCACGTCCGGACCTATCAGGTCGATGGTCTTGTTATCCAGCAACATGGTATCGAACTCTGACACCAGGGCGTGGGTAACGGTGTATTTCCCCCCCGGAGTCGTGATCACCTGAGGCGTTTCAAATTCGATTTTTTCTCGTGACTTAACGTAAGTCCCCGGTGCCGCCACCGCCATGGGCAAGGCAAGTCCGAAGCGTACCGATTTCGCCTTGGCGGATTTCACGTTGCCCTCTTTATCGATGACAAATTGCCGCCGCAGCCCCGGTTCCATGCCCAGTGCCATCACACGTCCGGTTTCATCCTGCCAGGACAGACCCACTTCATATCCGTCGTCAAATTCCTGCAGCACTTCCCAGATGATGATCTGGTGACCTCGCGCTGGATTCTTGATAACCGACTTGTCACCCACTTTGGCATTCTCGTGGATATAAACATGGTCCGGCGCTTTCATCGCCGCCACCATGGGCACTTCCAGCAGAGAACAGCCCTGTATTAGCACCAGCATGGAAACGCCTGCCACGCAGGCAAATCGGCATCGTGTGATTAACCCCATTCCTTCCCCCAATTCATGGTGCGCTGCTGCGCCAGAAAGATAACCCTACCGTATAATTGTGCGTTGCTGCGTTAATTTTTGGTTCATCTTGTATGGGGAGCAGGATCACCAACACCCAATCAGCGGCAGTCCGCCTTGTTGAAAGCCTGGGAATTACGGGTCATTAAATGGGCTAACGTCATAGAATGACGAAGAGCATTGCGCCCTCCGTCCGTCTCAAAAATCAGAAACAGTCTATTTTTTAGGGCCCGGCTGCAAGGTGACCGGCTGAGCCAGCGCATCAGTGGTTTCTGGTGGCTTGTCGTCCAGATTTTTTTTCGCGCCGCAGGCCACGCACTCCATCCACTGGATGTCGCCATCAATGATGCGTTGAATCTTGTCCTGCTGCCCGCATTCCGGGCAGGTAGCACCGGCGATAAATTGGCGTTTCATAATCTCTCTCCGCCTAACGCCAAACGCCTGGATCCTGACGTACTACGTTAGGATCCAGGTGTCGGGCATCAGGCGTCTTATCCATTAATACCGCAATGACGCAGCAGTGGCTCCACGCTGGGCTCGCGGCCACGGAATGCCTTGAACAACTCCATGGGTTCGCGGCTGCCGCCTTTGGCGAGAATTTCCGTGCGGAATGCGCGACCGGTTTCTTCGTTGAACTCGCCCTCTTCTTCAAAGCGGGAATAGGCATCTGCCGATAAGACTTCTGCCCACTTGTAGCTGTAGTAACCGGCCGCATAACCACCGGCAAAAATATGCCCGAAGCTATTGGGGAAACGGTTAAAGGCGGGCGGTTGAATCACGGCCACCTGTTCGCGCACTTCATTCAATACCTGATAAATATTCAGGCCGGGCTGATACTCCGCGTGGATTCGCATATCGAACAGGGAAAATTCGATCTGCCGCACCATCTGCATAGCACCCTGAAAGTTTTTCGCGGCGAGCATCTTTTCCAGTTTTTCTTTCGGCAGCGGCTCACCGGTTTGGTAATGGCCGGAAATCAGCGCGATGCCTTCCTCGGTCCAGCACCAGTTTTCCAGGAACTGGCTGGGCAGCTCCACCGCATCCCAGGCCACGCCATTGATACCGGAAATACCGGACACATCCTGCTCGGTCAACATGTGGTGCAGGCCATGGCCGAATTCGTGGAACAGGGTAACCACTTCGTCGTGGGTCAACAGGCCCGGCTTGCCACCCGCCGGCGGCGCAAAATTACAGGTCAGGTAGGCAACGGGCGTTTGCAGGCTGCCGTCGGGCTGGCGGCGACGAATGCGCGCATCGTCCATCCAGGCGCCACCGCGTTTCCCGGTGCGGGCATACATGTCCAGATAGAACGCCGCACGGACACTGCCATCGTCATCCACCAATTCGTAGAAGCGCACATCATCGTGCCAGGTATCCACATCCGTGCGTTGTTTAAACTGAATGCCGAACAATTTTCCGACCACAGAAAACATGCCGTTGATAACCGTGTCCGCCGGGAACCAGGGACGCAGCTCTTCTTCGGAAATATCGTAGCGTGCTTCACGCAAACGTTCGCTCCAGAAACCGATATCCCAGGGGTTCAAATCACCGGCGCCTTGCTCGGCCGCAAAGGCTTTCAGTTCTGCCAGTTCCTGTTCTGCCTGGGGCTTGGCGCGACGGGCCAGGTCTTCGAGAAACTGTACGACTTCATTCACATCCCGCGCCATTTTGGTGGCCAGGGATTCTTCCGCGTAATTGGCGAAGCCCAGCAATTGAGCCTGCTTGTGCCGCAGCGCAAGGATTTCATCCATGATCGCCGCATTATCAAACTGGCCAGCCTGCGGCCCTTGATCAGAAGCCTTGGTGGTCCAGGCGGTGTACATCTCCTTGCGCAATTCTGCATTCTTACAGTGACTCATCACCGCAATAAATACCGGGGCATCCAGGGTCAGCAACCAGCCGTCTTTTTCGTCAGCTTTTGCGCGGTCGGCAGCACCGGCCTTGGCGCTGTCGGGCAGGCCATCGAGCTCGCTTTCATCGGTGATGTGCTTGCTCCACGCCTGGGTCGCATCAAGGGCGTTGTCCGAGAATTGACTGGTCAGTTCAGACAAGCGCTTGGAATTCGCCATGTATTGCGCTTTCTTTTCCTCCGGCAGATCCACCCCCGACAAACGGAAATCACGCAAGGTGTTGTCGATATCTTTCTGCTGGGCTTCGTTCAGGGTTGACCACTGCTCACTGTCGCGCAGTGCCTGGTAAGCAGCACAAAGGGCCGCATTTTGTCCCACCTCTGTCCCGTATTCGCTAAGCAGGGGCAGGCAACTGTTGTAGGCATTACGCAAGGCTTCATTCTGGGCCACGGCATTCAAATGCCCGGCCGGACCAAAGGCTTTACCAAGGCGGTCATCTTCCTGGTCCAGTGCCTGAACCAGATGCGCGTAGTCGAAGTTTCCCTCCGCCAGCACCTGCTCAATACGGGCACGGCCCTCTGCCACCAGCTGCTCCACGGCAGGAAGCACGTGCTCGGGCTGGATTTGTGAAAAAGGAGGAAGTGCCGGGTAATCAATCAGCGGGTTGTTGCTCATGGGTGTCCTGTCCTGCTCTGGGTTCAGCGTGTGTCTGTGCGGCTGGCAGCCGATGGCGAGCGGTATCGTCCGGCTGCAACAGCGTCTGGAATATCAGCCACTTGCTTAGCAGAAAAACGCCAAGCAAGATCAATATGGCTATCAGTATACGAGCGGGCGTCTGCAAAAGGTGCCCCTGTAACCATGAATTTGAACTATCGAGTGTATCAGTGATGGGGATTCGCCGCTTTGAAGACAAGGCCCCGCAGTTGGGGAAACGGGTATATGTGGACGAGGACGCTACGGTGATCGGCGAGGTCACTCTGGGAGACGATTGTTCCGTGTGGCCGAAGGCAGTGATCCGCGGCGACATGCATGCCATCCGCATCGGCGCCCGGGTCAGCATTCAGGATAACGCGGTGCTGCACATTACCCACGACTCCACCTTCAACCCCGGCGGCTTCGGGCTGCAGATCGGGGACGATGTCACCCTCGCGCACCAGGCCATGCTGCACGGCTGCACGCTGGGCAACCGGGTGATGGTGGGCATGCAGGCGATCATCATGGATGGGGCCATCGTGGAAGACGATGTCATCGTCGCCGCCGGCTCACTGGTCGGGCCAGGCAAGCGTCTGGAAAGTGGTTATTTGTATCGCGGCCAACCCGCGCGGCAGGTGCGCCCGCTGAGCGAAGAAGAGAAAGCGTTTTTGCCTTATGTAGCCGGCAATTATGTGCGGTTGAAAGATCGGTATTTGAAAAGCAGTAGCGGTTAGTTTCTAGCTTCTAGAAAAACATCAAAAAGGCTTTAGGCGCTTGATTGAAAGCACCGGGTGAAGGGAACTTTTCCGCCACTCTCTGTCTATTTTTCGTAGCTCGTAGCTCGTAGCTCGTAGCTCGTAGCTCGTAGCTCGTAGCTCGTAGCTC